>CAWKIT010000028.1:0-89007 GCA_963849695.1 uncultured Solirubrobacteraceae bacterium | reverse complement strand
CGCACGTAGGCGCTGACGTGCGGGCCGTAGGTGGCGATGGCGTCGGCGTGGCGGTAGAGCCGGCGCAGCGGCAGGTAGGACAGCGCGTGCGCGGCGGTGCGCGGATGGGCCCAGATCGTGGCCCACAGGACGAACGGCACTTCGGCCCGCCGCGCGCCGATGTAGGCCGCGGGCAGGGCGACGCGGCCGGAGAGGCCCGCGATGACCGCCCGGAACCGGCCGGACGCGGCGAGCCGCAGCACGCCGCGCTGCGGCGGCCTGATCACCGGGAACGGCAGCTCGTCGGCGTCGCCCCCGCCGCCGTGGCGGACGCCGCCGCCGATCAGCGCGAACACGACGTCCTCGCGCTCGTGCAGGGCGGCGAACGCGCCGACGCGGAACGGCGGCGCGTGGTTGGTCACGAACAGGACGGGGCGGCTCATCGCGGCTCGAAGCTCTCCCGGCCGTCGAGCGAGATCGAGCGCCGCAGCCACGCCGGCAGGCGGTCGGCGTTGCTGCCGAGGCTCCGGCCGAGCGCGCGGGCGGTGTGGTGCTGGAGTGACCGCAGCGTCTGCGGCTCGAGCCCCTCGCGCCGCACGAACGCCCGGTCGGCCGCCACGTCGTTGCGGACGCGCGCCGCGATGTACCGCGGGCGAGAGCGGCTCCCGATGACCGTGCACCTCGGCCAGCGCGCGGAAGTCGTCGAAGTAGCGGCCCAGCGCCCGTCGCGGCGGGTGGTCGTGCGAGTGCACGACGGCGGCATCCGGCAGGTATGCCTTCGCGAAACCCGCTTCGAGCATCTCCCGGGCGAGCTGCTGGTCCTCGGCGTACGGCACGTCCCGGAACGGGATCCGCTCCCACGCCCAGCGGGCGACGGCGCCGTTCGCGCTGCTGAAGTACGCCCGCGGGCCCGCGTCGCCGTCGCCGCGATCCACGCGCGCGCCGCCGAAGGTCGCGAAGTACTCGGTGAGCTCCCGGCGGATCATCGGGCTGGCGGCGGGACGCGGCAGGTAGGGACCACAGGCGAGCGCGACGTCGTCGGCCAGGAGGAAGCCGCTGAGCAGCGTCGCCAGCCACCGTGGGGTGGCGGGCATGGAGTCCTGGGTGAGGAACGCGACGTGGTCGCCCTTCGCCAGCTCCATCAGCCGATTGCGCGTGCGACCGTGCCCGAACTGTTCGCGCGGGATCTCGACCACGCGGGCGCCGTGGCGGCGGGCCACCTCCTGCGAGCCGTCGCTCGAGCCGGAGTCGATCACCAGCAGCTCGACCGGCCGGTCGAGCTGCTGTCCGCTCACTGCCGCGAGCACCTCGCCGAGCAGCGGGCCGCCGTCGAGCACCGGCAGCGCGACGGTCACGATGGGCGCCATGGCGAACCTATGATGGCGGCGTGGCGCTCGACGTCGCGATCCAGGTCATCAACTACCGCACCCGGGCGCACCTCGAGGCCTGCCTCCCGACCGTTCTGGCCGACGCCCCCGGTGCTCGCGTGCTGGTGCTCGACAACGCGTCGGGGGATGACCTGTCGGAGCTCGCCGCCCGGCATCCGGAGGTCGAGTTCGTGGACGCCGAGCGCAACGTCGGGTACGGGGCCGGTCACAACCTGCTGGCCGCCCGGCATGACGCGCCGGCGCTGCTCTTCCTCAACCCGGACACGAGGTTCGTCGAGCCGCGGACCGTCGAACGGCTGCTGGCCGCGCTCGGCGGCGACGTGCACGCGGTCGGACCAAAGCTCATCTCGGCGAGCGGCGAGTGGGACCCGCGCGACCACGGCGAGCTGCACGGGTTCCGGGCGCGCGTGGCGCAGGCGGCGGGCAGCAGCCACTACCGCCGACGCGACGCGCCGGCCGACGCGGCCTGGGTCTCCGGCGCCGCGTGCCTGGTCCTGCGGAGCGCCTTCGACGCGGTCGGCGGCTTCGACCCCGGGTTCTTCCTGTACAAGGAGGAGGAGGACCTGTTCCTGCGGATCCGGCGGGCCGGTGGCCGCGTCCTCTACCTGCCGTCGGTGCGCGTGCGGCACGACGAGGCCGCCGTCGCCTCGCGCGACACGCACATGCCCGCCTCGGCCGCCCGCTTCGCCCGCAAGCACATCCGCTCGCGGCTTCAGCGGCGCGTGATGCCGCGCGTCCACCACACCGTCGCCGTCTGGGGCGGGCGGTTCGACCGCCTGCTGGGCCACTGATCCTCCTGCTCCACAACCGCTACCGCACGCCCGGCGGGGAGGAGCGCGCGGTCGAGGACCTCGCCTGGCTGATCCGGACCGAGCTCGGCGAGCCGGCGGCCGTGCTCGAGCGCGACTCCGCCTCGCTGGGCCGAGCCCGGGCGGCGGCAGGGCTGCTCGGCGGCGGGCTGCGGCCGGCGGCGATCGCCGGCGCGGTCCGGCGCTCCGGCGCGCGGGTCGTGCACGCCCACAACGTCCACCCGGCGTTCGGCTGGCGGGCGCTTGCCGCGGCGCGGGCGGAGGGCGCCCGGGTGGTGCTGCACCTGCACAACTACCGGCTCGTGTGCGCGATCGGCACCTGCTTCACGCACGGCGAGGACTGCACACGCTGCCACGGCCGCAACACGCTGCCGGGGGTGAGGCTGAACTGCCGCGGCTCGCGCGCCGAATCGGCTGCGTACGGCGGAGCGCTGGCGCTGTGGCAGCGGCGGCTGGGCGAGTGCGCCGACGCGTTCGTGGTCCCGAGCGAGTTCGCGCTCGGACGGCTGCGCGAGCTCGGGGCGCCGCTGGGAGACCGCGCGCGCGTGATCCCGTCCGTCCAGCGGGCGTTCGCGGAGCGTTCGGCGGCGGGCGAGGGCCGGTACGCGCTGGTCGCCGGCCGGCTGACGCCCGAGAAGGGGTTCGCCGACGCGATCGCGGCCTGCGCCCGCGCCGGCGTGCCTCTGGTCATCGCGGGCGACGGGCCGCAACTCGGCGCCCTCCGTGCACTCGGCGGCGATGTCCGCTTCACCGGCCACGTCAACGCCTCCGAGCTCGCCGCGCTCCGCCGCGACGCCGCGCTGGCGATCGTGCCCTCCCGCTATCAGGAGATCCTGCCGCTCGCCGCGCTCGAGGCGATGGCGGCCGGCCTGCCGGTCGTGGCCGCAGCCGCCGGCGGGCTCGTCGAGACGGTGCCACGTGAGGGCCACTATCCGCCTGGCGACGTCGATGCCCTCGCCGAGCGGTTGCTGGCCCTGTACGGCGACGCCACCGCCGGCGAGCGCGCCCTCGGCTTGGCGCGCGAACGCTACACACCCGCGGTGGTCGCGGCGCAGCTCCGGGACGTGTACGGGCCTTAGAGCTGCGGCACGCCCATGTGGCGCGTGGTGCCGCGCAGGTCGAGCACCAGCGGGGCTCGCTCGACGACGTGCCCGTGGTCGACACCTGGGTGTGCCGTGACGATCACCGCGAGATCGATGCCGTCGAGCGCCTCGTCGAGCGCCGTGCTCCGGAGGCCGTGCTCGGCCAGCTCGGGGACGTGCGGGTCGTGGTAGCGGATGTCGCCGGCCGCGGTCGCGCAGCAGCGAGATGATCTTCAGCGCCGGTGACTCGCGCAGGTCGCCGACGCCCGCCTTGTAGGACACGCCCAGGATCAGCACGCGGGAGCCGCGGACCGACTTGCCGGCGTCGTTGAGCGTGCGCACGATCTTCTCGACGCAGAAGTACGGCTGTGACTGGTTGACCTTGCCGGCCAGCTCGACGAACTCGGCCGAGAAGTCGTGCTCGCGCGCCTTCCAGCTCAGGTAGAACGGATCGACGGGCAGGCAGTGGCCGCCCATTCCAGGGCCGGGATCGAAGCGCGTGAAGCCGAAGGGCTTGGTCGCCGCGGCGTCGATCACCTCCCAGATGTCGATCCCCATCCGGTCGGCAAGCCGCGCGAGCTCGTTCACGAGCGCGATGTTGACCGAGCGATAGATGTTCTCGAGCAGCTTCGAGAGCTCGGCGACCTCGGGCGTCGAGACCGGCACGAGCTCGTCGCAGACGCGCGAATAGATGGCTGCGGCGCGCTCCGTGCAGCGCGGAGTGAGCCCGCCGACCACCTTCGGCGTGTTGCGGATCGTGTAGTCGGTCCTGCCGGGGTCGACGCGCTCCGGCGAGTAGGCGAGCGCGAAGTCCTCCCCGGCGCGCAGGCCTGACTCCTCGAGCAGCGGCACGAGATGCTCGCGCGTGGTGCCGGGGAAGGTGGTCGACTCGAGCACGATCACCTGGTCGCGCCTCACCACGTCCGCCAGCGCTTGCGTCGCCGCGAGCAGCGGCCCGAGGTCTGGTTCGCGATTCGGCGTCAGCGGCGTCGGAACGCACACGAAGATCGCCTCCGCCTCGTGCAGCTCGCCCGGCCGGGTCGTGAAGCGGCAGGCATCGAGCACGGACCCGAGCCGCTCGTCCGAGATGTCCTCGATCGGCGACCGGCCGTCGGACAGGGCAGTGACGCGGGCGTGGTCGATGTCCACGCCGATCACCCGCTCGCCCGACTCGGCGAACGCGACGACGAGCGGGAGCCCCACGTATCCCAATCCGACGATCCCGATGCTCAACTCTGCGTCCTCGTTTTGCGACTTGCCGGTGCCAGGAGACGGTAGCGGCGAGGGCGGCCGTCTACCGGTACCCTGGCGCCGTGCCCGACTGGCAGGTCCCGCTCGCGGACGTCGTCGTCCCCGAGGAAGACATCGCCGTGGTCACGGACGTCTACCGCTCGGGCTGGCTCAGCATGGGTCCACGCACGGCGGAACTCGAGCGCGCCCTGGCGGACTACACAGGGGCGCGCCACGCGCTCGCCGTCGCCAACGGGACGACGGCACTGCATCTGATCTGCCTCGCGGCCGAGCTCGGCCCCGGCGACGAGGTGATCGTGCCGTCGCTCACGTTCGTGGCCACCGTCAACGCGATCGCCTACACCGGCGCGACGCCGCGCTTCGTCGACATCGCGGCGCTCGAGCGGCCGTGGCCGTCGGCGGCGGATGTCGAGGCGGCGATCACTCCGCGCACCAGGGCGATCATGACGATGGCGTACGGCGGCCATCCGGGCGACATCGCTGCGATTCGAGACCTCGCCGCCGACCGCGGTCTCGCCCTGCTGGAAGACGCCGCCCACGCCATCGGCGTACACGAGCAGGGGCGCCACATCGGCACCTTCGGCGCCGCGGGCGCGTTCTCGTTCTTCTCGAACAAGAACCTGGCGGTCGGCGAGGGCGGCGCCGTCGTCACCGACGACGACACGATCGCGGAGCGGATGAAGCTCCTGCGCTCGCACGGCATGACCACCCTCACGTGGGACCGCCACCGCGGCCACGCCGCCGGGTACGACGTCGTCGCGCTCGGCTTCAACTACCGCATCGACGAGCCGCGCGCCGCCCTGCTGACCGCCCGTCTGGCGCGCCTGGACGCCGAGAACGCTCGCCGGCGCGAGCTCGACCACCGCTACCGCGAGCTTCTGCCTGAAGGCGTCGTCCCGACTGCCGGTCCGGCGCTGCACATCTTCACGGCGCTCGTCGACGACCGCGACCGCGTGCGGGCCGAGCTCAAGGAGCGCGGGATCCAGACGAGCCTGCACTACCCACCGGCGCATCGCTTCGCGATCTACGCCGACGGAGCGCCGGACCTGCCGCTGACCGACGCCTACGCCGCCCACGCGGTGACGCTGCCGCTCTTCGCCGGGATGAGCGACACCCAGCAGGACGCCGTCATAGACGCGCTCGCCGCCGCTACCGCGCCCGCTCAGCTTCGTTCGGCACCCTGAGCACGGCGCCCCTCCCGCCCCCCGGCCCGTCGCCTGGCGGCAGCGATCTCGGCGCGCGACCACCGCCGGCGAGGCCGGGGTAGGCGGCGACCACGCGGCGGCCGGTGTCCACGAGCCCGCCGATCGCGACCATCAGCGCGCCCAGGAAGGCCAGCCACATGCCGAGCTGGGGGTGGACAGCCGCGCTCAGGTCCGGCGGGTCGACGATGCGCCGCATGATCAGCGCACCGACCAACAGCCCCAGCACGGTGCGCGCGACGAGCACGGGCCGCGTCTGACGCGGGAGCGCGGTGATGAACGTGAGAACGGCGCCCAGGAGGATCGCGATGCGCAGTCGCGGGAACGACTCCCAGCCGGTGGCGGTCGTGGTTCCCTCGGCGGCGGTGCGATCGATGTCGTACCAGACGACGAACAGCGTGACGATGAGCAGGCACGCGCCGACAGCGCTCAGAACCCGCCCGAGGTTGGGATTGAGCATCGGAGCAGGCTAGCGAGGCCGCTCGCGCAGCCACTGTCGCGCAAAGCCGACCACGAAGCGCGGGTTGTAGCGCAGGTACCGCCGCCACAGCCGGCGCGGCTCTTGAGCAAGCCGGAACGCCCATTCGAGCCCGAGTCGCTGCAGCGTTGCGGGTGCCTGCGGGATCAGGCCCGCGTGGAAGTCGAAGGCCGCTCCGACCCCGATCAGCACGCGGCCGCGGAGGCGCGGGCTCATGCGGGCCATCCACTTCTCCTGCTTGGGGACGCCGATGCCCACCCACACGACCTCGGCGCCGGTCCGGTGGATGTCTGCCGCGACGGCGTCTTCTTCATCAGCGGTCAGCGGCCGGAACGGCGGCACGTAGCCGCCGACGATCCTCAATCCCGGATGGCGGAGCCGGAGATTGCGGGTGAGCTGCACGAGCGCTCCCTCGTTGCGGCCGCCGTAGAGGTACATGCGGCGGCCGGTGCGCGCGGCGCGCGCGCACGCCTTGTCCATGAGGTCGGGCCCGTAGACCCGGTCTTTCAGCCTGTGCCCGAGAAGGTTGAGCGCCCAGACGAGCGGCTGGCCGTCGGGCACCGTGAGATCCGCGCCATGCACGGCGGCGCGCAACTCCGGATCCTCGTGCGAGGCAACCACAGTGTGGGTTGGCGCGACGCACACGTATCCGCCAGATCGCGACTCGACGGCGGCGTCGATCCAGTCCAGCGCACCCTCGTAGTCGGTCAACGCGAGCGCCGTTCCGAGCACCTCCACGGTGCGCGGCAACCTCGCTGCATCGACGGTGCGCTCCGGCTTCGTCTGCGTCGGAAGGGTCATCCGTCGGCGGGATTCTATGAGCAGGTCCATCTAGACTCCGCAAAATGCGCGTCGCCGTCGCCGGCCTCGGCTACTGGGGCCCCAACATCGCGCGCAATCTGGCGGCGCTCCCCGGCGTCGAGCTCGCGTGGTGCTGTGACCCCTCGGAGGCCAGCCGGGAGCGCGTCGCGCCGTCGTTCCCGGCCGCGCGGCTTCACGGGCGACCTCGAAGATGTCTTGGCGGATGACAGCGTCGATGCCATCGCCCTCGCCACCCCGGTGCCGACGCATGCCGCGCTCGCACGCCGCGTCCTGGAAGCCGGCAAGCATTGCTTCGTCGAGAAGCCGATGGCCCGCTCGGCCGCCGACGCCGAAGGTGTCGTAGCCGCCGCCGAACGCGCCGGCCGCACCCTGATGGTCGGCCACCTGCTCGAGTTCCATCCCGGCGTGGTCAAGCTCAAGGAGCTGATCGACGGCGGCGAGCTCGGCCGTGTGCTCTACATCTACGGCAACCGCCTGAACCTCGGCAAGCTGCGCGCCGACGAGAACGCGCTGTGGTCGCTCGGCGCGCACGACGTGTCGGTGCTGCTGCGGCTCGCCGGCGAGGAGCCCCACGAGGTCGAGGCCCGCGGCGAGAGCTACATGCGCGAGGGCGTCGAGGACGTGGTGTTCTGCTTCCTGCGCTTCCCTTCCGGCCTCACCGCGCATCTGCACCTGAGCTGGCTCGACCCGCACAAGGAGCGTCGCTTCACCGTCGTCGGCGACCAGCGCATGGCCACCTTCGACGACATGGCGCTCGAGGGGAAGATCGCCATCTACGACAAGGGCTTCGACGAGCCCGCCGGCACCTACGGCGAGTACATCACCCGCTCCGGCGATATCTGGAGCCCCCAGATCTCGAACGTCGAGCCCCTGCGCACCGAGTGCGAGCACTTCGTCCGGTGCGTCCGCGAGGGCACGACGCCGATCTCCGACGGGGCGTCCGGCCTGCGCGTCGTGCGCGTGCTCGAGGCGCTCCAGCGCTCGCTCGACGCCAGCCGCCGCGAAGGCGTGGCACGCACGGTCGCGCTCACCGGGGGCTGAGCCGCATCGAACGGGACCGTCCGGCTGCCCCCGATAACGTGCGGCCGGATGACCCTCTCGCGCAGGTACGCAAAGGTCTGCGATCTCCGTGACTTCCAGGACCCGGATCTCGCCGGGGTGATGCGCGATGTCGTGCCTGATGCGGTGCCTGGACGCGAGCACCGCAAGTACTGGGAGTTTGGGATGGGGGCCGCGTTCCTTCGCGACGTCGGGCGGCTGGACAGCGACGCCGACATCCTTGACGTCGCGGCGGGGCGGGACCACATCGCGTTCTGGCTCACCCGCCACGCGCGCCGCGTCGTGGCGATCGACATCTACGGCGAGGGCGACTTCGCGAATCGCGAGGCGGGGGCCACGATGCTGACCGACCCCGCCTCGCTGGCGCCCTACCCCTACGCGCAGGACCGCCTGGAAGTCCGCTCGATGGACGCGCGGGCGCTCGAATTCGAGGATGCGAGCTTCGACGCCGTGATCTCGTTCTCGTCGATCGAGCACTTCGGCTCCCCCTCCGACATCGCTCGCGCCGCCCGCGAGATCGGACGCGTCCTGCGCCCGGGCGGGCACGCGTTCCTCGTCACCGAGGTCTACCTCGACCGCCACGTCACCGAGACCGCGCCGGTCCACGCGGCGGCGCGCGTCCTCACGGCGGGGCGGCGGGCGTCGCGCGCCACGCTACGCCGGCGGACGGGCGACGTCTTCACGCGCCGCGAGATCCTCCAGCGCGTGGTCCGGCCCTCCGGGCTGGACCTGATGCAGGACATCGACCTCTCCATCTCTCCCGAGTCGCTCGCCAACCCGATCGACATCGTGGATGGGGAGACCCGCGCGCCTGGCGGCGAGTTCCCGCACCTGGTGCTCCGGGTGAACCGCTCGCACTTCACGTCGATCGGCCTGCCGCTGGTTAAGCCGGCCTGAGCGGCCTAGGTCGCGGGGCGGCCACTTTGGCACAGCCTAGGCTCTTTGCGACATGGCCCCGGCGGACGACACCCCCTCCGCGGCTCCGTCCGTGGCCGCGAACGCGGAGCGATCGGCTGCGTCCGCAGACCCGCTCGCGGCCGAGAACGCCGCGGGCTCGGCCGCCATACGGGGCGCAGCGCTCCGCGTCGTCGGCTATGCCGTCACCGTCGTCCTCGGCGTCCTCTCGGCGGCACTGCTGTTCCGGCACCTCGGCGTCGCGGACAGCGGCCGCTACGTGACCGTTCTCTCGCTCGTCGCGCTCGTGGGCGGGCTTACCGAGGGCGGCCTGACCGCGATCGGCACGCGCGAGTTTGCGACCGCGCGCGCGACGTCGCGCGCGCGGACGCTGCGCACGCTGCTGGGCATGCGGGTGACCCTGACGGTGGCCGGCGTCGCGGTGGCTGTCGGGTTCGCGGCCGTGGCAGGCTACGACTCGATCCTCGTGATCGGCACCGTGCTGGCCGGGGTTGGCCTGCTCGTCCAGAACCTCCAAGTTGCCGCGACGGTCCCGCTGCAGGCCGAGCTGCGCTTCGGATGGGTCACCGCCGCCGACCTGGTGCGTCAGTTCGTCACCTTCGCGGCGATCGTCGCGCTCGTCCTCGCGGGCGCTGGGCTGCTGCCCTTCCTGGCCGTGGCGATCCCGGCGTCCCTCGCGGCGCTGGCGCTCACCATCTTCGCCGTGCGCCAGCGCAGCGCACTCGTGCCCAGCTTCCGGCTGAGCAAGTGGGGGCCGCTGATCCGCGAGACCTTCCCTTACGCAGTCACCAGTGCGGTCGGCGCACTCTACTTCCGGCTCGCGATCATCATCATCTCGCTCGTCGCGACGGAGGCGGAGACCGGCTACTTCGGCGCGTCGTTTCGCATCATCGACGTACTGATCGTCGTGCCGCAGCTGATCATCGGCGCGGTGTTCCCGATCTTCGCCCGCAGCGCCCGCGACGACCGCGACCGGATGCGATACGCGTTGCAGCGAAGCTTCGACGGCACGCTGATCGTCGGCGTGTGGACAGCGGTGTGCCTGGTGCTCGGCGCGAGCCTCGCGATCGAGGTCGTCGCCGGCGACCAGTTCGCGCCGGCCGCCGACGTGCTGCGAATCCAGGCGCTCGCGCTCCTGTTCGCATTTGTCAACGCGGTCTTCGGCTACGCGCTGCTGAGCCTTCGCATGTACCGCGCGTTGCTGGCGATCGCGACCGCCGCGCTATTGACCATCGCCGTGGCCACGCCGGTGCTCGGCGATGCGCACGGCGCGACAGGCGGGGCGGTTGCCACCGTGCTCGGTGAGGCGGTGGTCGCCCTCGGCGGCACGGTCGTACTGTGGTTCGCCCACCGCGACCTGCTGCCCTCGGCCTGGCGCACAGCACGGATTCTGCTCGCGGGGCTGCTGGCGCTGGCGGTTGCGCCTCTGGGCCTCGGGGACTTCGTCAGCGTTCTGCTCGCGACGACGGTGCTCGCCGCGGCGCTCGTCGCTCTGCGAGCCATCCCCGACGAGCTGGTGGTCGAGACGCGCTCGATACTCGCCCGCCGCCGCGCGCGCGCGCTGAGCCTTCAGTCCGGGCCTGCGCGCGATCACCATCAGCTCCTCGGCGTGGCGGGCGCTCAGCGTGCTCATGAGGTTCGCGATCCGCGCGCCCCACTCGATGCGCAGCGGCCCCGGCGCGGGGTGGATGGGGTCGCGGCCCTCGGCGATGGCGTGGCTCGCCCGGAAGAAGAACACGGCCATGTAGTTGCGCGGCGTTGCCACGATGTCGAACCCTTGGCGCTCGAGCAGTGCGACCAGCGAGCGGCGCGTGAATACGGTCAGGTGGCGGGGCGGCTCGAGGCCGCGCCAATTGGATCGGAATCGCCGGTGGCCGACCGACTCGAGGTTCGGCGTGGCGATCCACAGGACGCCACCCGGCCGCAGGACCTCCCGGCAGATCGCCAGGGTGTCGGCCGGGTCGGGCAGGTGCTCGACGACGTGGCTGAGCGTGACTGCGTCGAAGGACTCCGGCGGAAACGTGTGGCGCTCGAGCAGGCCCTCGCGCACCTCGGCGCCGGTCCCGCGCGCGGTCTCGACGGCGCGCGGATCGGGGTCGATGCCCGCCACCTCCCAGCCCGCCGCAAGCATGTCGCGCAGGAAGGTCCCGTTGCCGCAGCCTACGTCGAGCAGGCGCGCGCCCGGCCGGTGTTCCAGGTGCCGCACCCGCATGTCGGCGAGCCACCGACGGCGCGGGAACAGCGGGGCGGCGCGTGCGCCGAGGCGCGTCGCGGGCGCGAATCGTAGTCGTAGCGGGCGTTGACGTAGCCGTTGGCCAGCGCCCACCGAACCTTCCCCAGAGCCCCTGGCGGAGCCTCGTGTGGGGGGGCCGGCACGGCGTGGGTGGAGTAGCCGCCGTAGGCGATGCCGATGGTGTCCTGCGACGGCCGCGGGTCAGGGTAGGCGGCGCCGCAGCCACTGCACCTGTACAGCGTCCACGCGCCCGGGGCGACGAACGAGACACGGTCGCGCAGACCGGCGTAAAGCACCCGGCGCTCCCCGGCGCCGCAGGCCGGGCAGGTCGGTGTCGGCTCGAGCCCGTCGGTCGGCCAGTCGCCCTGCGGCGGGCGAACCGCCGCTCCCAGCGTCTCGGCGGCCACGGCGCGCCAGTCGTACCGGCCGGCGCTTGCGAGCGCCCCTGCGCGCAGGCGCTCGCGAGCCGCGCCGTCGCCCAGCAGCCGCTCCAGTGCGGCCGCGAGCGACCCCGGGTCGGCAGGGGGGACCAGCGCCACATTCTCGCCTTCGCGCAGGTGGTCGGGCACATCCGGCCCACGGGTGGTGACCAGCGCCGCGCCGTTCAGCAGCGCTGCCGCCACCGTCGTCCGATTGGAAGCAGCGCCGTCGCGGAACGGCAGCACCACGAGCGACGCGCCCTGCAGACGGCGGCTGAGCTCCTCGGGCTCCAGATAGCCCAGCCAGCGGACCCGGCGCTCGAGACCGAGCGCGCCGATGCGTTCCTCGACCTCGCGATGGTAGGCCACGCTCGGGTCGAGCGAACCGCTCACCTCGAGCTCGGCCCCGGGCACGCGGGCCAGCGCCTCGAGCAGGTCGTCGAAGCCCTTCTCCGGGGCTTGCAGCAACCCGAAGAAGAAGAGCGGCCCTCCGCCCTTCGGAGCGCCCTCGACGCGCGGGATGTTCGAGCCGATGCCCGCGAGGCGCGTGCGGCGCGCAGCCCAGGGCATGCGCGCGCGGATCGCGGCGACGTCGGCCGGATTGACCGCGACGATCTCGTGGGTGAAGGCGAACGCGAGCGCGAGCTGTCGCCGGGCCGCCGGATGCGTCCGGGCGAACTCGTGCACGACGAGGATGACTCGGGTGCCGGGCAGCAGCGCGCGGGTGAGCACGGGCAACAGGAACAGCAGGCGCGAGTGTGGCCCGGGCAGCACCGACGGGTACTGCAGGACAACCGCCTGCGGCCGGGTTGCGCGGATCTTGCGATAGTGGCGCAGGAACTCGGTGACCGTCCAGTCGCGGAACACGGGGTACACGGACAGCGCCGTCGGGACGCGCACGCGTGGGTCGGAGGAGGTGAACATCACGACCTCGTGACCTGAGACGGCGGCCGCGGCGGCCAGTTTGGCCGCGTAGTCCCCGACCCCGCACGGCATCGCAGGATGGGAGGCGTTGATGAACGTGAGCCTCACCGTACGTTGCGCTCCTTCACGTACCGCCACACGGATCGGTGGAACGTGAGCAGGTCGGCGTACTCGGCCCGGCGCGACGGGCGCAGCCGGGCCAGAGTTGCGAGCATCGCGAGCGACAACGCCGAGCCGGCCGCGAGCGTCACGTCCACACTGCGCGCAGAGTGCCCCTGCATGCCCATGTAGCGGTAGATGCTCGGCAGGTAGCGGTCCGTGATCTCGGCCATCCCGGCGCCGCCGCGGCCCATGTGCACGACGCGGGCGTCTGGAACCACCTCGACGGTCCAGGAGCGCCGGCTTAGGCGCTGCTGGAACTCCGTCTCCTCCAAGTACATGAAGAACGCCTCGTCGAAGCCACCGGCCTGCTCGTAGGCCTCACGGCGGATCGCCACTGCGGAGCCGTTGACGTGCTCGACCTCCCCGCCCCGCACGGTGGCCTGCTCGGACAACTCGTGCGGGTGGCGTTCGGGGAACGCCGCGAGCGCGTAGCCGACGGGGACACAGAAGTCGACGAACAGGGTTCCGAGCGTGGGGAAGCGCTTGAGCGCATTGCGCTGGATGGAGCCGTCGGGGTGGAGCAGCACCGGCGCAGCCATCCCGGCGCGCGGCGTGCGCCGAAGGTGCTCGACCAAGAGCGCGATCGCGCCCGGCTGAGGCTCGGTGTCGGGGTTCAGGAGCATCACGAACGGCGCGCGCGTGGCAGCGAAGCCGGCGTTGACGCCGGCGCCGAAGCCGAAGTTGCCGGACTGCTCGACGACGTTCGCCCACGGGTAGCGGCGGCGCAGGACTTCGGCACTCCCGTCGCCCGAGGCGTTATCGATCACCACGGTCTCGAGCGCCAGCTCGCCGGCCGCCGCAGGGACCATCCCGAGGCACCGGCTGGTCGCCTCCTCGGTCCGGTAATGGACGATCACGAGGGCGGCGTCAGGCAGCGGGCGGCTCACCGGCCCGACCGGCGCCTTCCTCACCCGCGGAGGAGCTTGACATCCGCTTCCACCATGAGCCGGATCAGTTCCTCGAAAGTGGTGCGCGGCGCCCAACCGAGGTCGCGCTCGGCCTTGCTCGGGTCACCGACCAGTAGATCCACCTCCGCCGGGCGCTTGAGCGTGTCATCGATCACGACGAACTTCCTCCAGTCGAGTCCGATGTGCTCAAATGCGATCTCGACGCAGCGCCGCACCGTGTTCGTCCTGCCGGTCGCGATCACATAGTCGTCCGCGCGATCTTGCTGGAGCATCAGCCACATGGCCTCGACGTAGTCCTTGGCGTATCCCCAGTCCCGTTTGGCGTCGAGGTTGCCGAGCCGCAGCTCATGAGCGAGCCCTGACTTGATGGCCGCCGCATGCCAGGTGATCTTGCGGGTGACGAACT
Organism: uncultured Solirubrobacteraceae bacterium; assembly: GCA_963849695.1. GTDB lineage: Bacteria > Actinomycetota > Thermoleophilia > Solirubrobacterales > Solirubrobacteraceae > DASSUW01. The sequence continues at coordinate 74,970 of CAWKIT010000028.1, read as the reverse complement.
CGAGCCCGCGGCGGGGTGACTCGTGGTTGAAGAGGATGCCGCTCGTCGCATGCAGGCCGTACGACTCACGGTAATTCACGGTGATGTGATGACCGTAGGCCTTGGCCACGCCGTACGGGGACCGCGGATAGAACGGAGTCTCCTCGGTCTGGGGCGACTGCCGGACCTTGCCGAACATCTCCGACGACGACGCCTGGTAGAAGCGCGCCTCGGGACAGGCCTCGCGAACTGCCTCCAGCATGCGCGTGACGCCGACACCGGTGAACTCCGCCGTCAGGGTGGGCTGAATCCAGGAGACGGCGACGAACGACATGGCGGCGAGGTTGTAGAGCTCGTCCGGCTTCGACGCGCGAAGCGCGTCGACGATCGAGCGCTGGTCCAGGAGATCGCCCTGGTGGAGGGTGACCCGGTCGCGAAGATGCTCGATCCGGTCGAACCTCTCGGTCGAGGACCGCCGGACCATGCCGTGGACCTCGTAGCCCTTCTCCAGCAGCAGATCGGCCAAGTAAGAGCCGTCCTGCCCGGTGATGCCCGTGATCATCGCGCGCTTCACGCGGCGTTCGCTCCTTCCTGTCTGCGCAGCCAAGCTGCGGTCTGTGCGATGCCCTCGCGCGGACCGATCCGTGCACGCCAGCCGAGAAGGCGGTCGGCCTTATCGACGGACGGCCACCGCCGCTGCACGTCGACTTCGAAGCTCGAGCGGTGCTCGAGCTCGAGTTCGTCGGCGTCGTTGCCGCACGCCTCCCAGCATAGGCGCGCGATCTGCGCGACCGTCAGCTCCTCCGTGGCCGAGATGTTGAAGTCCTCATTGAGGCCTGCCACATCAGCCGTGGCGGTCACGATCCCGTCTGCGATGTCGTCCACGTGGGTCAGCGTGCGTGTCTGCTCCCCGGAGCCGAAGATCGGCAGCGGGCGCATACGCGCCAGCGACTTCCGGATGAGGTCGGGCACCGCGTGCGCGATACCCGGCTCGGCGTCCGGAAGCTCGCCGGGCCCGTAGGCGTTGAAGGGCCTGCAGATGGTGAAGGGGAGCCCGTGCTCTGTCTGCGCGGCTCGGCAGTAGACCTCTCCGGCCAGCTTCGACCAGCCGTAGGCCGAGCGCGGCGCCGGGCACTCGGGGAGGTATGCCTCGGTCGTCGGGAACTGCTCGGCGCGTTCGAACACCATGCTCGACGACACATACGTGAAGCGATCCACGCCCTCGTCGAGGGCTGCGCGGAAGATCGCGTTGTAGAGCGAGTGGTTCACCTCGGTGAGCGTGTACGGCAGCGTGTGGAAGTTCGCGATGCCGCCCACGATGGCGGCCAGGTGAATCACGTGGCTGCAGCCGCGGATGGCGCGACGCGCCTGCTCCAGGTCGCGGAGGTCACCTGTGTGCACCTCGCAGCCTTCGCGCATCCATACGGGCGCTGCTCGCTGGTCCGAGACGCGTATCTCGAAGTCCGGGTCGCCGAGCAAGCGTCGGACGACCGCCGCGCCGATCAGCCCGGCGCCGCCGGTGACCAGAACACGCGTCACGCGCGGAGCGCCGCCACTTCGCTGGCATAGGCGAACACCTGGGCGGCGCCGAAGGCGTTCCATGGATCCACCACGAGACAGTGCTCGCCGGCGAGTTCGGCGATTGCCTGCAGCGCCTCCGGAGACGCGTAGGCGCTGTGATTGGTGGCGACGATCACGACGTCGGCGGCCCGGATGGCGTCCTCGAAGCCGGCTGTCGGTGTGGCGACGACGGGGTCGTGGACGGCGACATCGGCGAGCTCTCGCTCGAGCATGCGGATGAGCTTGTGCGACAGCGAGTCGCGCTCGTCGTCCGTGTCGCGCTTGAACGCGAGTCCCAGAACCGCGACCTTGCGCTCGCGAAGGCTGCCGAGCCGGCGCTTGACTCCGTCGACGAGAAACAGCGGCACGCTCTCGTGCACGCGAGAGACGCCGAGCAGCATCCCCGGCGCGTTCGACTTCTCCTCCGAGAAGGCGAAGTCCTTACGGAGACAGGTTCCGCCGGTGAGCCCGGGGAGGCTCATTCCGCCGCGCGGGTAGTCGCGGTTGATGAGCTCGATGACGTCGAACACGTTCGCCCCGTAGCGCTCGCAGTCCATCATGAGCAGATTCGGCAGCGCGAAGGTGGCGTACCGGAGGATGTTGGTCCAGATCTTCGCCAGCTCGGCCTGCACCGGCGTCGTCTGGACGATGGGCGCTCCGAGCACTGAGAACAGCCGTGCCGCAGCCTCGGTCGAACTCAGGCCCGACCCCGCCGACGATGCAGGGCAACGAGCCGATCTCCTCGACGAAGCGGTCGGCCGCGATGCGTTCCGGCACGTGCGCGACGAACAGATCCTCGCCGATCTTGAAGCCGCGGTGCTTCTCGAGGTAGCCCGCCACGAAGTCGGTCGTCCCGGGAGCCACAGTGGATCGCAGGATGAGCAGCTGGCCCGAGCGCAGGTGGGGGAGCAGGTCGTCCAGGACAGACCGGATGGCCCCCATGTCGATCTCGATGTGAGAGCGGCTCGGGGTGCCCAGGGTGAGCACGATCGCATCGGCGAGCGCGGCGTCGGCGGCACGTGCCGAGAGCTCCAGCGTCGTGCGGGCCAGCATCTCCTCGGTGCCCGGCTCCTTGAAGGGCATGCGTCCGGCTCTCACCACCGCCAGACGATCGGCATCCTTGTCGACGCCGAGCACGGTCGCGCCCGCGTCCGCGAAACACAGGGCCAGGGGCAGGCCTATCCGTCCGAGGCCGATGACGGAGACGTCGAAGCGCATTTCGGTCAGGAGGCTAGCGGGGCGATGCTGGGCGAAGCGCGCGACCGGGCGCCGCACGCCGGCCAGGGCTCGGAGGTGCAACGAGCCCCTAGCATCATGCCCGTGACGCGACCGTGGATCGGTTTCCCGCGCAGCGACCCCTTGGGGTCGACGCCTGCGCTTACCGCGATACCGGCGTCGCCGCGATGCGGATCGGCCTGAACCTGCTCTATCTCGTGAGCCGCGCTGGCGGAGCCGGGACCTATGCGCGACAGGTCGTGCCCGAGCTGCTCAACGCCGATCCCGGCGCCGAGCTCACGCTGTTCGTGTCCCGCGAGCTTGCGCACGAGGATCGCGCTGCCGAGTGGGCCGGCGATGTCCGCTGGGTGATCCTGCCGGTCACGGTCACGCACGGGCCGCCGTGGAACTTCGGCCTGATGGCGGCGCGCCCAGTGGATCGCGGAGCCGGTCCTAGCCGCGCGGAGGCGCCTCGATGTTCTGCACGGGCTTGCCAACATGACGCCCCTGGTGGCGCCGGGTGTGGCGACCGTCGTGACGCTGCTCGACCTGATCTGGCTGCGGTTCCCCGATGCGATGTCGACTCGCGAGACGATCGGCACGCGCCTCAGCGCCATCCCGTCCGCGCGTGCGGCCGATCGTGTGATCGCGATCTCCGCGTCCGCACGCGACGACATGGTCAACCGCCTCGGGCTCGACACGAATCGTATTGACGTGATCCCGCTCGCAGCATCGACCGACGCGGTGGCGGCGCCTGTATCCGAGGCTCGGCTTCGAGCCGAGCTCGGGCTCCGCGACCGCCCTGTGTTGCTCTGTGTCTCCCAGAAGCGGACACACAAGAACCTGGCGGCGCTCGTCCGCGCCATGCAGACGCTCGCCGACCTCGATGCCGTACTCGTGCTGCCGGGTTCTCCGACGCCGCATGAGGACGAGTTGCGGGCGACTCTCCGCCGAGCTTGGCGTCGACGACCGAGTGGTCTTCCCGGAGTGGCTGACGCCAGGAGCAGCTCGAAGGCCTTTACCGGCTGGCCGCCGCGTTCGTCCTGCCGTCCCTCGAGGAGGGCTTCGGGTTGCCGGTGCTCGACGCCATGTGCCGGGGTGTGCCCGTCGCGTGCTCGAACGTCTCCTCGCTGCCGGAGGTGGCGGGCAACGCGGCGCTGCTCTTCGACCCGTACCGCGACGACGACGTGGCAGGCGCGATGCGCCGCCTTGTCGAGGATCGCGGGCTTGCTGCGGAGCTCGTCGAAAAGGGGCGTCGGCGCTGCCGCGAGTTCTCGTGGCGGCGGACGGCGGAGGCGACGCTCGACACCTACCGCCGGGCGATCGACGAGCGGCGGCTTCTGAGCTGGGACAGCTCGCGGTGACGGTCGCGTCGGTCGCCTTCAACGCCCTCTTCTTCGCGCCCGGCGTGTCCGGCGGCACGGAGACGTACCTCCGTGGCCTCGTGCCGGCGCTGGCCGCCGAGTACCCACACCTGCGGCAGACCGTGTATCACGACGCGCTCCGGCGCCCGCGCGCTGCGGGCGGACGGCTTTGGGCGCTTCTGCGACGTGGTGTCGCTGCGATCGGAGGAGGGCCAGCGACTTCGGCGGCTCAGCGGGGAGCAGCTCATGGTCCCGTATCTGGCCCGTCGTCGCGAGTCGGCCGTCCTGCACTCGCTGGGCAACACGGGACCCCTGTGGCCGGGGATCCCGCATGTGCTCAGTGTGCTCGACGTGTCGTTCTTCACCACGAATACGCTCGGAGCGGTCAGCAGCTTCGGTCACCGGCAGGTCGTCTCTCGAGCCGCCCGTCGTGCCGACGTGATCGCGACCATCTCGCGGGCTGCGCGCCAAGATGTCGTGCGCGTGCTCGGGCTTCCCCTCGAGCGCTGCGTCGTGACTCCGCTCGCGCCACGGCCGGTCGACGCGGCGCCGGTGGAGGACGTGCGCGACCGGTTCAGGCTCGGCGATCACCGTGTGGTGCTGTGCGTCGGCGCCAAACGGCCGCATAAGAACCAGGAGCTGCTGATCCGCGCGCTTCCCGCTGCCGCCCGACGTGGTCCTAGTGCTGGCGGGCCATCCCGAAGCCTACGATCGCCGCCTGCGGGCGCTCGCACGCGAGAACGGGGTCGGGGCGCGAGTGCGCTTCGTCGACCACGTCACCGACGCCGAGCTGGAGGGGCTGTGGCGAGTTGCCGCCTGTGCCGCGTTCCCTACGGTCGCCGAAGGCTTCGGGCTGCCGGTGGTGGAGGCGATGGAGCGCGGCGTGCCCGTCGCGTGCTCCGACATCGCGGTCCTACGCGAGGTCGGGGGCGACGTGCCGCGCTACTTCGATCCGCGCGATGCGGCCGCGGCCGCCGCCGCGATCCGCGCCGCCATGGAGGACGTCGGCGAGACCGCAGGGGCCGGGAGCGCGCGGCTGCCTACTCCTGGGCTGAGGCGGCGCGGCTACACGTGTCGGCTACGCGCGGGCGCTGGCACCGGGGCGGCCCGCGGCGCCGTGATCGGCGGGCCGCGCGAAAATCAGCATCGCCCCGGCGTGACCGAGCCGCGAGGGCGGGCCGGGATGGATCTCCAACCGCAAGCCCTCGTAGCCCTGACGCAGCAGTTCGGAGGCGAGCCTGTTGAGCTGGTAGACATTCATCTGCATGTGGGGATAGGCCCACGGCCGGCCGCGCACGAGGTTCGCAACGTTGTAAGCGAAGGGAATCGTCCGCGTCGCCCACGTATGGGCGTGCGCCAGCCAGTGGCTCGCGGCGATCGGCACGTGTACGACGCCGACCCCGCCGGGGGCCACGAGCGACGCCAGGTCCGCGAAGATCCGTTCTCCGGTCCGCGTGGGCACGTGTTGGAGCACGATGAACGAGTGCACGAGGTCGAACTCCGGCGCCAGGGTCCCGAGCCGGTCCGCGCCGACGAGCTCGACGTTCGTGAGCCCCAGGGCGTCACAGTTCCGGCGGGCTTCATCGAGCATCGACGGCGAGACGTCCACGCCGACGACGCGCTCGGCGCGCCGCGCGAACGGGATCACGAGGCGGCCCACCCCGCAGCCGTGGTCGAGCACGGTGCGGGGAGCGAAGCCGGGCGCCACGAGCGTGCGGACGGACGCGAGGATGCCGTCGACGTGCGTTTCGCCGGAGGCAAAGAAGCGCTCGCGCGCCGCGTCATCGAGGTTCTCGCGGCGGAAGCCATCGACCGCGCAGACCGCGTAGTAGGGATCCCAGCGTCCGAAGCGCTCCCACTGCCGTGCGGCGTCGTACACCGCGGCTAGTCCTATCATGCTGCGCCCCCTCATTCATGTCGGGCTCAACCTCGTCTACCTCGTCCCCGGGGAGACCGGGGGGATGGAGGTCGACGGCCGGGAGCTGATCACACTGCCCGCGGCGCGCGACGGCCTGCGATTCACCGCTCTCGTAAATCGCGAGGCAGCCGGCGAAGACCTGGGCGTCGAGCGGGTCGTCGTCCCGGTCAACGCCCGCAGCCGCGTGCAGTGGGTGCGGGGAGAGCAGAGTACGTGCCCCGCTTGGCGGAACGGCAGGCGCGACCTCGTGCACTCACTGGCCAGCACAGCGCCGCTGCACGGCCGCGTGCGGCGGATCACCACGATCCACGACCTCAACTACGTGATGGTCCCAGAGGCCCACTTCGGAGTGCGCGGTATCGGCATGCGCATGCTCGTCCCGGCGGCAGCACGCCGCTCGCGGCGGATCATCGTCGACGCGGCGTCCACCCGCCGCGACCTCGCGAGCACCTACGCATCCCATCGCGAAAGTCGACGTCGTGCCGCTCGGGGTCACGTCACCGGTGCGGGCAGCGGCCACGCCCGGGCCGGTGCTGCGGAAGCGGCTCGGTCTCGGCGAGCGGCCTGTGGTGCTCAGCGTCGCCGCCAAGCGCCCGCACAAGAACCTGCAGCGCCTGCTACGAGCAGTCGCCGCGATCCCCTTCGAGCGGCGTCCCGTGCTCGTGATACCCGGCTACCCGACGCCGCATGAGTCGGAGCTGCGCGGGCTGGCCGACGAGCTCGGCCTCGACGGGGCACTTCCGGCATGGGTCGGCGCCGCCGACCTCGAGGGCCTGTATGCACTGGCTGCCTTCTTTGTCGTCCCGTCGCTATACGAGGGCTTTGGTCTGCCGGTGCTGGAGGCCATGGCGCGCGGCGTCCCCGTAGCGTGCTCGATCGGTCGTCGCTGCCGGAAGTCGCAGGCGCCGCCGCGCTGCTGTTCGATCCGACGAACGTCGGGGCTATCCGCGCCGCCGTGGAGCGGCTGCTCGGCGACGACCAGGCGCGGGATCGGCTGAGCGACGCCGGCCGCCGGCGGGCGGCCGCGTTCACATGGGAGCCCACGGCGGAGCTCACGGTGGCGAGTTACGAGCGCGCGCTGCGCTCGGCTTAGATCACAGCGCCCGTCTGAAGCGCGGCCATTTGCGACGGCAGTCGCGCATCAGCGGCGCACCACGCGCGGGCCAACTCCCGTAGCGACTGGCCTCGTCGTAGACGCGTACGATCGCGCGCCTGGATCTGGGGTTACATGGGGGCGCACGGCACGGCCCACGGCCGCGGCGTACGAACGCGCTCACGCGCGCTTGTAGCGATGTACGAGGAAGGCGGCGTGGCGCCGATCCCAACGCGCCAGCCGCTGCGCGATGGCCGGCGGAAACGGGTAATAGCCCGCGGCCTCGAGCCGATCGGGTCGCAGGCCATGATGTCCTGCCAACGCGCAAAGCGCGCGCGCAGTGAACACACGCTGATGAGTCTGGCCGGGCGTTAGCGACGCATCACCCTCGGCGAAGTTGGCCGGGTTCCCGAGCACCACGACATCGGACACGTGGCAGGGAGTGGGCTGCCAGCCGATGACGAGCGAGGCGACGTTGTGCCAGCTCGACAGGTTGTTCGTTGAGATCACGGCGTAGCCACCGGGGGACAGCAAGCGCCGGATCTCACGCAGGAAGATGTCCGTGCCGGGCAGGTGCTCGATTACCTGATTCGAGTGGATCGCGTCGAAGCTCGCGGCCTCGTACGGCAGCGGTTTTCCGAGGTCGGCGACGGCCACCTCGATGCCGCGGCCGCGCGCCGTGGCCGCCGCTTCCTCCACGAACTCCACACCGTGTGCCTCTCCGGCCCCGACCGCCTGTGCGACGCGCTCGGTCAGCGCGCCGTCGCCGCAGCCCAGGTCCAGTAGCCGGCCACCAGGTCGCGGTTCGGCCAGTGAGAGGATCACCCGCCGGTTCTCCTCCTCTGTGGCTTCAAAGATGTCCCGTCGCAGCCGCATCGGCGCATCACGTTACCCTGATGAATACCGCCCACGTCCAGCGCTTGGCCGCCCTCCAGCGAGCGACGAGTGGGAGCGGGAAGTAGACGATCGCCAGGCCGAATGGCACGGCGACCCGTACTGGAAGGCGAGATAGATCGCCCATGGAGAACGCCGGGCGATCAGGCAGCTCGCTGCGCCAGCGAGCTACAAAGGCCGCGGCCCTCGCCTGCGGACGGCGAAGATGAGGCCCTACGAGTGGGCCAGAGCGCGATTGCGAAGACCGGGCGAAGCGCAATGCGCCCGGATGCACGGGATGGGCAATCCCGTTCAGCAGTCCTCCGCGGAGCAGATATCCGCCGATCACGTTAACCGGCACCGAGCGCGATGAACGACGTGTCGAAGCTCATGGAGCGCGGACCGCGTAACTCTGGACGACCCGTTCGAGCGAACGGTCGAGCGAAAGTCGGTCGGCGTTCCGAGCGAACCAGGCGGATGTCCGCGCACGAAGCGCGGGTCCCTCGCGGTGCACTCGCACGATCGCCGCCGCCAGGTCGGAGGGAGCGGCGGACGCGGCGACGACACCGTTCTCGCCATCCTCGACGAGTTCGACTGCCGCGTTGTCCGGCTCGCTCACTACGACACTTGGCGTTCCCCTGGCGGATGCCTCTACGACCACCAGTCCGTAGCCCTCGCGGCGCGACGGGAGGACCATGCAGAGGGCGCGCCGCAGAGCCGTGTCGATCACCTCGGCCTCCACGAATCCTGGCGCCGTCACGATACCTTCGGCCCGCTCGCGCGCGATCGCCGCGAGCACGGCGGGCCGCTCCGGCCCGTCGCCGTAGATCTCCCCGCGCAGCTCCACCAGCTCGGCGCGGGCGCGCGCTCACCGCCGCCATCACGGCGGGACCTCGTGACGGTCACCGAGGTCTTCTGCCGGCTCGATTACGAGGCGCCGCCCGAGGTCCGCGTCGTCGTCGACCTGGGGTCCAACATCGGCATCAGCGCGCTGTACTTCATGACGCGGAACCCCGATGTCCGATGCCATCTCTACGAGCCGGTCGCGCGGAACGTGGCCCGGCTGCGCGAGAACCTGGTGGGCTTCGAGGACCGGTACCGGCTCACCGAGGCCGCAGTCTGGGACCGCGACGGCACAGTCGAGTTCGGGGTCGAGCCGACGGGACGGTACGGCGGTATCGGCGTGGCGGGCGAGACGATCGAGGTGCCATGCCTCAGCATCAACCGGGTGCTCGACTCCGTTCTCGAGCACGTGCCGGCGATCGATCTCCTGAAGATCGACACCGAGGGCGCCGAGCTCACCACCGTCGGTGCCATCAGGGACGATCTGCTCGCGCGCATCGGGCTCATCTACCTCGAGACGATGGAGCGCCCGAGCGTGCACGTCGACCGTTTCGACGCCGCCTTCGCCTGCGACACGCTGCGCCTCGCGAACCGAGAGCTTCAGCGCGGACGCGCGTAGCTCGCGACCACGCGCTCGAGCGACGCGGAGAGCGACAGACGCCGCGCATTGCGCTCGAACCAGGCGGCGGTCGACGCGCGCAGCGCCGGGCCGGCGGCGTCGATGCGCAGGATCGCGTCGGCGATCGCATGCGGCTCCGGCGATTCTGCGACGAAGCCGTTGACACCGTCCTCGACAAGCTCGACGGCTGCGTTGTCGGGCTCGCGCACGACGACGCTGGGCACGCCGGCCGCCGCCGCCTCGACCACGATCAGCCCGTAGCCCTCCCGGCGCGAGGGCAGGACCATGCATAGAGCGCGGTGCAACGTGGCCTCGACCGTCTCGGACGGCGCGAAGCCCGGAGCCTCGATCGCCGTTCTCCATTCCTTCGCGCCGGATCGCGGCCAGCACCGCCGGACGGTCCGGACCGTCGCCGTAGATCACGGCGCGCAGATCGGGCAGCTCCGTGCGGGCCCGGCGGATCGCGGGGACGAGCGCGGGCGCGCGCTTCTCCGGGATGTGCCGGCCCGCGAACACGACGAGCGGCTCGGCAGGCTCGGGTTCGGGAGGCGACAGGTCGCCGGCATACTCGCCCTCGAGCACCGTGACCTCCCCGCGGACACGCCCGGCCGTCAGGCGGTCGCGGTGCAGGCGCGAGAAGCAGAACGCGCGCTGCGGCACGCGCATGCACAGGGCCTGGACCGCCTCGCCGAGTGCGCCGCCGGGGCGGCCGAGGTACTCGCGCCAGTATTCGCGGCTCCAGACCTCGTGCCAGTCCACGGTGAGCCGGTAGCCGCAGAAGCCCCGCAGAAGCCCGGCCGCCAGCAGCGAGAAGTACGGGAAGGAAGCCGTGTGGACGATGTCGTACGAGCGCCCGTGGCGTGCGAGGTGCGCCAGCACTCCGGCGCCGAAGACCAGAGGCGGGAGGATCCGCCGGCGCGTACCGGTGTAGAGCGCCATGCGTGGTCCGACCACCTTGACCTTCACGCCGGCGAACGAGGCGTCGGTCCCCGCGTCCCACTGGCGGAGCGTTAGGTACGTGACGTCATGACCGGCTGCCGCAAGGCGCTCGGCAAGGTTGCGATACCAGCGTTCACCGCCGCCGACGGTCCATGGAAACAGGCAGTCGTAGACGACGCAGATGCGCATGCGGCGGCGAAGGGTGCCAGATGCGCCGCATCCGGACCGTTGGCTACTCTGTGCGCCACTTCAGCGCGACTTTCTGATTCTCGTCGCGTTCACAGTCCCCGGAGGCCTCAGGCCTCAGCTCGTCCATGCGCACGATTCAGCCAACGACACCTCCGGTCGCCGAGTCGCTCCCCGCAGAGGGTGAACTGGTCGTCTCGGTCGTGATCCCGTGTCTCAACGAGGAGAACAACATCGAGTCCTGCGTCCGCAGGGCGAGCGACGCGCTGTCCGATGCCGGCGTGGCCGGCGAGGTCGTCGTCGCGGACAACGCGTCCACCGACCGGAGCGCCGAGCTTGCCGCCAACGCGGGCGCTCGGGTCGTGCACGAGCCGCGCCGGGGTTACGGGAGCGCCTACCGGGCCGGGTTCGCAGTAGCCCGCGGGCGCTACATCGTGATGGCAGACGCCGACCTGACGTACGACTTCGGGGAGATACCGCGCTTCGTCGACGAGCTCGACGCCGGAGCCGAGATGGTCATCGGCGACCGGATGGACAACATCCACCCCGGGGCCATGCCTTGGCTGCACCGGTACGTCGGCAACCCGGTGCTCACCGGCATCCTCAACCTGTTCTTCCAGACCGGCGTGTCGGACGCGCATTGCGGCATGCGCGCGGTTCGCCGTGAGGTGTTGCCGCGCCTCGACCTGCGAACCACGGGGATGGAGTTCGCCTCCGAGATGGTGATCCGGGCCTCGAAGGAGCAGCTCGACATCCGCGAGGTCCCGATCGAGTATCACCCGCGCGGCGGCGAGTCGAAGCTGTCCAGCTTCCGCGACGGCTGGCGTCACCTGCGGTTCCTGCTGGTCCACAGCCCGACCCACCTGTTCGTGCTGCCCGGCGCGGTGCTGGCGGCGTGTGGCTCGCTGATCGCTTTGATCTCCCTGCTCGGATTGGAGGTCTTCGGCCGCGAGTGGCAGCTCCACTCGATGATCGCCGGCTCGTTGCTGATGATCGTCGGAACCCAGATCGTGGCGCTCGGGCTGTGCGCCCACGCCTACGGCACCTATTTCATGGGCGAGCAGGACCCCTGGTTCGACCGCATGCGCAAGCGGTTCTCGCTCGAGCACGGGCTTCTGCTCGGCGGCTTGATCCTCCTGGCCGGTCTTGTCCTCATCGCCGTGATCGTGGCCCAGTGGATCGATCGCGGGCTCGGGCAGCTGTCGGAGGAGCGGCTCGCGCTCTTTGCGGCCGTCCTCGTGATCATCGGGATCCAGATCTTCTTCTCGTCATTCCTGCTCAGCATCCTGGGGCTCCGCAGGCGGCCGTGAGGGTTGCCGCCCCGGCGCAACGGCCGGTGCGCTCACAGCCCTCCACGCGCCCGAGATCGTCGCGATGGCCTTGGCTGCTGCCACTCACCGCCGGCGTGCTCGTGCTGGGTGGCCTCATCGCGGTGCTGAGCCAGAGCGAGCCGCGGCTGGCCGGCTCGAACGACGTCCGGCTTGTCGGCTATCCGATCGAGGTCTCGCCGGGCGACCGGTTCTGTCAGTCCGGTGAGCGCGTGCCGCCCGACGCGGCGCGCCTGCAGCTGCAGGTGGGGGCCGAAGGGCGCCCGGGTCCCCGGCTGCTCGTGACCGTGGATCGCCGGGCGGTCCAGGTTCCGGGCGGATACCGGGACGGCCCGCTCGACGTCGAGCTGTCCGGGCCTGGCGCTCCCAACGCCACGGTCTGCGTCGAGAACCGCGGCGGGCGGCGGGCGTTCCTCGGAGGCCAGGCCGTGTCTCTGGCGATCCCTCCGGGCGTGTCGGCGACGCTTGAGCATCCTGGGCCTGCGTCGGCGGTAAGTGAGGCGACCGGCCGTCTTTCTCGCGCCACACCTCGCTGGCGTGCTCGTCTACAAACACGGGGCGAGGCTGTCCGCCGTGATGGTCGGTCCCCGTCGGCATGATCAAGGGTCGACGGATCGGCCATGCTTCTGCGCCAGTCGGTCTTGATGCTTCGGCGGGTCCCGCGGCCTCTGGCGCTCGTGCTCGCTGTCGCAGCGCTGCTCGTGCTCGCCTGGACGTTCACGACCACGCCATTTCAGGGCCCTGACGAGCCGGAGCACTTCGGCTACGCGCAGCAGCTGGCAGAGACCGGCCACCGTCCAACGGTGGTCGAGGGCGCGCGCCCCAAATCGACGCAGGTCCTGACCGCGATCAACTCATTCAACCTGAGCCAGCTCGCGGGCGTCCAGAATGCTCGACCTGCCTGGTCGCCGCTTGAGGAGCGGCGGTTCGAGGACACGATCAAGGCGCTGGGGGAACCCGCGGAGGAGGACGGAACAGGGCCGAACCCGCTCGCCAAGAACCCGCCCCTCTATTACGCCTATCAGGCCTTGCCGTACTATCTCGGCTCTGCTGGCTCCTTCTGGGACCGGCTGATCGTGATGCGGCTCGCCAGCGGGCTGCTGTTTCTGCTGACCGTCTTGTTCACGTGGCTGGCGGCTGCTGAGGTCTTCGCCGCGACGTGGCCTCGCACGATCGCGGCCGGTGTCGTCGCGCTGCTTCCAGGGCTCACGGCGATCGGCGGCCTCATCAATGCGGACAACATGCTGACCGCCGTCTGGGCGGCATTCACGTTCATCGCCCTGCGAACGGTGCAGCGCGGGCCGACAGGGTGGCGCATCCTGGGCCTCTGTGCGCTTGCAGCCGCCTCGTTGCTGACTCACGGCCGGGGCATCGCGATCGTTCCCGCGCTGATCGTTGTTCTCTTCATCTCGGTATTCCGCGCCCGCCTGTCACTCGGGCGCATCGTGCGCTTGCTCGCGCCAGGCGTAGCGCTGGTCCTGCTCGTCTTCATCGCCTACCGACTGCTGCTCGCGCCAAGCACCGGCGCCTACGGTGGTGAAGTCTCCCTCAACCCCGTCAACCCCGCGGCCAGGTTCACCCTGGGTGGCTTGCTCAACACGACTTGGCACTTCTACTTCCCGCACCTGCCCTTCATGAGTCCACGCCTCGGCCCGGACTACGGGTACCGCCAGGTCTTCATCGAGGCGTTCTTCGGCCGCTTTGCCTCGCTCGAGGTCGCGTACCCGACGGTCGTGTATCGGCTCATCCAAGCCGCGTGTGCGATCGGCATCGTGGGCCTTGCGGTTGCCGCGTCGGGGCGTTGGGCCGCGGTGCGAGGCCGCTGGCGCCAGATCGCCGCACTTGTCGCGATCACCGTCTCGATGCTTGCCCTGTTGCATGCGGTGTCATACCGTGTGCTCGTCGCCGGTCCAGACCCGCTGATCACCGGGCGCTATCTACTGCCGCTCGTGGTCGTCTTCGGGTTGACGGTCGCGTTCGTCATCACCTCGCTACGGCCGCGGGCAAGTGCCGCGTTGGGGGCGCTGGTCCTGTCAGGGATGCTGGCCCTGAACATCACCGGGCTCATGCTCACTCTCGCGCGGTTCTATGGCTAGGAGGCCCCAGGGCGGCCCCGGCACGCCCGGCTCCGCCGGTGGGCCTCCGGCCCCTGTCTCGCATCGGGTGTCACCGCCACCACCACCTCGCGCAACTGAATCCTCGGAGGCGCTTCGTTCGGATTCGTCGATCGGCCTGATCGGTCCCCCACCGGCCCGGAAGCGCCGACTGCAGGGCCCGCTTGCGGTCGCCACCGCGGTATTCATCGCGCTGCTCGTCGCGGTCGCGCTGTTTCCGGTTCGGTCGTTCCTGACCGAGCCGCGCGAGGTCGTCGCCTCCACACCGTCCGACTACACCGGCGTGACGGTGCCGCTGCCGCTGCCTGGGCGGCGGGACCGCCTGCGCGGACGAGATCCTGTTCGACACCAACGCCGGCATCGCCCGCTTCGGCGCCACAGCGTCTGCCGGCACGAAGGCGCCCCCACTAGAGGTGATAGCGCGGGGCTACGAGGACGGACCGTATGGCGGTCCCTATCGTGCGGTAGCGCGGGTGCCGGGTGGCTGGGAGGCCACGCGTCAGCTCGACGTCCGGCTGTCGCCGCCCCGCAGCGCCGTCTTCGGGACGCTGTGCGTGCGCAACCTCGGGGACCAGCCCGTCGACCTCGTGGGCTCCCACGACGGCCGTGCCTTCAATCGTCCCTCGGTCACCGTGAACGGGGAGCCCACGCCGACCGAGCTTCAATTGCGCCTGCTCGAGCCCGGCTGGCGAAGTCTGCTCTCACGCGCCGGGGACGTGATGGAGCACGCCGCGACGCTGCGGCCGTTCGGCGCCTGGTGGTGGTGGTTGCTCGGGCTCGCGGTAGTGACGCTGGCTCCGCTCGGGGTCTGGCTCGCGATGCGCTCCGCGCTGGCCGCCGACGCCGCCGAGGGCCGGCTCGCGAACGCGCCGATGGCGGAATGGAGCCCCGAGAACGTGCGCCGCCGGGTGGCGGCGATCCCCGGCTGGGTGATCGCTGACGGCGCTCGGCGCGTCTGCCGTTCTGTGGTTTCTCTACTGGGGGATCAATACGCATGCCTTCCACAACGGCGAGGACCAGTACGTCTACCTCTCGCGCTGGCTGAATGAGGGCTTCCCGCAGTCGTTGTGGAACTTCGAGTCGTACGGTCGGGGATTGCAGCGCCTGGAGGTGTGGCTGCTCGCACTGCCCGCCGCGGTGTTCGACGCGCCCTGGTCGCTGATCGGCGGCCGGCTGCTGAACACGATCGCATTTGTCTCCACGGCCATACCCGTGTATCGGCTCGGACGCGGCCTCGGGCTGCGGCCGCAGTGGGCGGCGCTGCCGGCGGCGCTCAGCGTCGCAGTCCCGTGGGCAGTCGTGACGACCGCGTTCCTGACAGAGAACGTCGCCTACCCCGCTTGCATGTGGGTCGTGTGGGCGATCTGGCGGACGGCGGCGGCGCCGTCCCCGGGGCGGGACGCGGTTGCGCTCGTCCTGCTGATCGTCGCCGGCCTGGCGCGCACAGGCTTGCTGGTGCTCGCGCCCGTCCTGCCCGTTGCGCTGCTCGTCACGGGCCTGCGACTCGGTAGCGGCAGAATCCTCGCTCGGCTGCAGACTGTGTTCCGGAGCCATGCCCTGGTCTGGGGCGCCGCTGCCCTCGTGCTGATCGTCCTCGTCACGGGCGGCTTCGGCATCGACGGTGGCCACGGGCTCACCCGGCGGCTCGCCGGCGGCTATGCGACGAGCCTCGGCTTCGAGCCGCTCGACCTGCTGACGAAGGTAGGCCGGCACTTCTCGCGGGCGGTGGTGGGAACCGCGTTCCTCCCGGCGGCCGTCGCCCTTCCGTGGCTCGCAATCACGCTCGTGCGTTCGCGGGAGCCGGCCCGATTCGCGTTCGCCGCCACGGTCGTGCTGACCGCGGTGGCGCTGCTGTACTCGCTGAACACGGCCGGGTTCGACGAGCGCTACATCATCTACCTGGCGCCGCTGCTGCTCCTGCCGGCCGCGCTGGCGGTAGCCCGCCGCGAGGTCTCGCCGGCCGGGCTCGCGATCACATCGGTGCTGCTCGCGGCACTGCTGCTCACGGTTCCATGGAGCCCCGATCATGGACCATTCGGCTTCTTCGAATCGCCGGTCGAGATGTTCTACGCCCGCGTGGTAGGGCTTCGCCTCTCTCGCTACCTCCCCGGTGACGGCGACGACGTTGTCACGC
Source organism: uncultured Solirubrobacteraceae bacterium (assembly GCA_963849695.1). Classification (GTDB taxonomy): domain Bacteria; phylum Actinomycetota; class Thermoleophilia; order Solirubrobacterales; family Solirubrobacteraceae; genus DASSUW01. The sequence goes on along the minus strand of CAWKIT010000028.1, from coordinate 58,805 downwards.
TCGCCACCCTTGCGCTCGCCGTCGGGGGAGTGGTGCTGGCCGGGATCCTGCACCGTGCGCCGGCCCGCCTGTCGGGTCTGCCTGGGTTTGCGCTCGTCGCCGTCGTGCCAGCCGTCATCCTGGTCCAGACCCACTACACGATGACGAAGTACGTCAACGGCGCAGGCAGCAAGGCGGGGGCCGACCTGCTCGAGCGCGCGTTCGTCGACCGGGCGGTCCCCGCGGGAGCCACGGTCGGCGAGTTCGCCGGTGGGATAGGTGGGCGTCCTGAGTACATCCCGCTGTGGCAGGAGGTCCAGTTCTACAACCAGCGGATCGACACCGTGCTGGCCGTCGACGCGAACGTGAACCAGGTACCGATCGGTGACGGCCTAGCCGAAGTCTCCTACGACCGGCGTACGGGCGAGCTGCTCTCCCCTGGACCGCTGCCCGACTACCTGGTCATTCCAACGCTGATCGGGGGGCCGCGGCCGCGCGGCGACGCAATCGTGCTCGCCGAACACATTCCGATAGGCGTGATCCGCGCGGCAAAGCCTGCGGTGCTCGCATGGGACGCGAGCGGATTCGACGACGACGGAACGCTGCCCATCGGAGCGGCGGCGACTGTTCGTTTCTACGGCACCGGGCTCCGGCCCGGGGGCCACTGCGCGACGTTCGACCTGCTCGCTCCTCTCGACCGACCCGCCAGGTGGAGCGTCCGGCGAGAGGGCCGGACCGTCGCCACGGGCAGGATCGCCCCCGCCGAGCAGTCGCGGGTGGCGGTGGAGCTGCCGCGGCTGGTCGAGCGCGGATTTATCGATGTTCGCCTGCGCGGCGACGGGCCTCGGCTCCTGGCCCTCTACGTAGACCAGTTCTGCTGACAGCACGTCGTCGGGCGAGCCCGGACTAGCATTGCTCGGCGTGCGCGTGGTCGTCACCGGCGGTGCCGGCTTCATCGGATCGCATCTCGTCGACGCGCTGCTCGATCGCGGGGCCGAGGTCGCGGTGGCCGACCACCTGCACCGCAGCCCACGGCCCTGGGTCGCGGAGGCGCTGCAACGCGGCATGCAGCTACATGCGGTCGACGTGCGCGACCTCAGCGCCCTGCGAAGGGCGTTCACGGCCGCCCGGCCCGATGTCGTCATGCACCTCGCCGCGCAGGTCGACGTCCGCCAGTCGATCGCCGACCCGGCGCTCGACGCCCAGGTCAACGTGGCGGGCACCGTCTCGGTGCTCGAGGCGGCGCGCGAGGCCGGTGCGCGCCGCGTCCTGCTGGCCTCCACCGCAGCGGTTTACGGTAACCCACAAGCCATTCCGACGCCAGAGACCGCGCCCATCGCGCCGCTCTCCCCATACGGCACGTCGAAGGCGGCGGCGGAGTGGTACTTCGGCCAGTACCAGCGTCTGCACGGCATCTCCACGCTGGCCCTGCGGATGGCGAACGTGTACGGACCGCGCCAGGACCCGGACGGCGAGGCCGGCGTCATCTCGATCTTCTGCGGCGTCAGCGCGGAGGGCGGCCGCGTGACGGTGTTCGGCAACGGGCGCCAGACGCGCGACTACCTGTTCATCGACGATGTCGTCGCCGCCTGGCTCGCGGCTGCGGAAAGCGATGTCACCGGCGCTCTAAACGTGTCGACCGGCGCCGAGACGAGCCTGCTCGACGTCGTGGGCACGCTCGATCTCGCCTACGACCTGGCGCCGGGTCGCCCAGGCGAGATCGAGCGCTCGTGCCTCGACCCTTCGGCGGCGGCGGCGCTGCTCGACTGGGCGGCGCTGGTGCCGCTGAGCGAGGGGCTGCGCCGGATGGTGGGCACGATCCCCGCCCGCGGCTAGGGTCAGCGCGTGCGTGAGCTGATCCCACCTCGTGCGCGACGCGCACTCGGCCGCATCCAGCGGGTGGTGCAGCGCTCACGCCGGGATGAGGCTCGACTCGTGCTCCCGGGCCGCGAGCCGATGAGTCGAGTGTTCGGCTCCGACCGTGGCCGGCCGATCGACCGCTGGTACATCGAGCGATTCCTCGAGCGCCACCGTGGCGACGTCCGCGGTCGGGTTCTCGAGGTCGCCGAGCGGACGTACACCGAGTGGTACGGCGACGGGGCCGTGACCTCGAGCGACATCCTCTACGCGGCCGATGGTCTCCCCGAGGCGACGGTCGTGGGCGATCTGACCACCGGGGATGGACTGCCGTCGGAGGCATTCGACTGCTTCATCTGCACCCAGACGCTGCAACTCATCTACGACGTCCGCGCAGCCGTGCGGGGCACGTATGACTTGCTGGCTCCCGGCGGCGTGCTGCTGTGCACGGTCCCGGCGCTGAGCCAGACGAGCCGTGTCGACCGCGAGCGCTGGGGCGAGTGGTGGCGCTTCACCTCGGCGAGCGTCCGGCGGCTCCTCGAAGACGTATACGGGGCCGGGAACGTCAGCGTCGCGGCGCATGGCAACGCTCGCGTCGCCGCATCGTGGCTGTACGGGCTCGCTGCCGAGGAGCTCGACCCTGCGGACCTCGAGCACGACGACGACGAGTACGAGGTCGTCATCACCGCCCGCGCGATGCGCGCGGCATGAGCGCGGTCCCGCGCATCGACGTGTGGGTCTGTGCCCGGCCGCACGCGCCGCACCTCGACGCCGTGCTGGCCGCGCTGACGGCGGCCGGTGCCGAGCCGCGGGTCGCGCTGTCCCCGGCCGGACAGGGTATGGCGTCCGCACGCAACGAGGCCTTGGCGGCGTGCGAGGGAGAGATCCTGGCGCTCGTCGACGATGACGTCGAGGTCTCGCCCGGCTGGCTCGACGCGCAGCGCGCGGCATGGTCGAGCTCCGGAGCCGCAGCTCTGGGATGTGTCGGGGGACCGCTTGCGGCTGTGTTCAGCGGTGAACGGCCGGCGTGGCTCGGCGACGCGCTGCTACCGGCGTTGGGCGTAGACCTCGGTCCGCCGGCGGACGGAGCCGCCGGGGTGCCCGTGCCGGTCGACGCCGAGAAGCGCACGTTCCACTCGGGCAACATCGCGTTCCGCGTGTCCGCACTGCGCGGCGTGGGCGGATTCTGGCCGGCGCACGGAAGGCCGGGGCTCCGGGACTGGTTCGGCGAGGAGCACCTCGCTCAGCGTGAGCTGGCACGCGCCGGGTGGCGCGCCGCCTGGCTTCACGAGGCGCACGCCGCGCGTCGCATCTCGCACGCCGACGTGCGCCCGCTCGACTTCTTGCGACTTCGTGCGCGACAAGGTGCTCGCTGGGGTGCGGTCGGGCCGCCGACGCCGCGCGCGACGGCGATCCGCGCCGCGGCCACGGCGACGGCGGGCGTGGCGGTCGCGGCCGCAAGGCGCGACGCCGCGAAGCTGGTCGAGCGGGCCTCTCGTGCGGCGCACAACGCCGGGGCGCTGGCCGCGCCTTTGCTCGCGCATCGCACCCTCCAGCCAACGGCCTCGCGCACCCGGTACATGTTCTCCGTGCCGCCGCCAGCGCCGGGGCCCCTCAGGGCAGTGGCGCCGCGCTTGGCGCGCCGTGTCCGGCGCCTGGGTCTAGCAGCCCCCTCGTCCTCCTCTATCACCGAGTGGCCGCGCACGGTGACGACCCGCTCGCTTTGATGGTCTCACCACCTCACTTCGCACAGCAGCTCGAGGTGCTCACCACGCGCCGGACGCCCGTCGCCCTCGACGAGATCGTGGCGCACGAGGCTCCCGAATCAGCCGTCGCGGTCACCGTCGACGACGGGTACGCCGATGTCCTCGACCCGGGTCTGGCTGAGATCGAGGCGGCCGGCATCCCTGTCACGGTCTTCGTCAGCAGCGGACACGTCGGCACCGGCAAGGCATTCTGGTGGGACGCGCTGGCGCGGGCGCTCCGCGTTGCGCCATCCGATGCAGGCCCGCTCGAGCTCGACCTCGACGGCGAGACGCGCACGTGGCCGGCCCGCGATCGGGCCGAGCGGGACGCCGCGTTCCGTTGGCTCGCAGCGTGGCTTCACGCGAAGCCTCCCGAGGCGATCGAGGGCGCGCTGCGGACGATCGGGCAATGGGCGCGCGCCGGCGACCTGCTCGCCGCGGCTCCCGAGGACAGGCCGATGACGGTCGACGAGCTGCGCCGCCTCGCCGCCTCGCCGCTCGTCACGGTCGAGTCTCACGGACGTGGCCATGCCTGTCTCGCGACGCTGCCGGCCGAGCGGCGAGCTGCAGACCTCACGGGAGCGCGCGACGACATCTCCAGTTGGCTGGGACGCTCACCCGACGGCCTCGCCTATCCGTTCGGTGTCGCCGGCGTCGACGTCGACGAAGCGACACGCGAGGCGGCGCGCGACGCGGGGTATTCCTACGCCGTGCTCAACGGCAGCGGGCGGTCGAACGACCGTATGGCGATTCCGCGCGCCGCCGTCGGGGACGTGGGCGCGGACGCCTTCGACGCCTGGCTGCGGAAGCTCGCCCGGGACAGCTAGAACCGGCGCGGTCGACGCCACACGCGGCGTCGCGCACCGGACGCCTTCGCGCGAGCTCGGCCCGGGACGCCTCGGGCGCGCGCGCGGGCACTGCCGACAGCGGTCCTGGCGCGTGCCGGGAGGCCGCGCGCGGCGGCGATCAGCAGGAGCGTGCGCATGCCGACGGTGATCAGCTGGCGGACCGGGGTCCGGCGCCGCGCGGCGACGAGCTGCGAGAGGCCCGGCATACCGAGGATCCCCTCCACCTTCGCCATCGCCTGGCCCAGCACGCGCCGCTCGCTGAGCGGCCGCTGGAGCTCCTGCGTGCCCGTGCGAAGGTCGGCCATCAGCTGGGCGCTGCCGGCGGTGGCGGGCGGCGGCGGGTCGCGGCGGATGCGCTCCAGCGCCAGAGTCATGAACTGACCCGCCTGCTCCCAGTCGGGCCACGACTGCGCCGTCGCGAGCGCGTTCATGCGCAGGAAGTGCAGCTCGCGCGGGTTGTTCGCGAGCCGGTCGAGCAGCCGGGCGGTGCCGCGCGGGTCGTCCCAGTCGGCGACGACACCGTTCCAGCCGTGTTGCACGTACTCCTCGTGGCCCGTGACCTCGGTGACGACGCACGTCGCCCCCAGGTGGAAACCCTCGAGAGGTGGGCCGAACATGCCCTCCACCCGTGACGTCTTGAGTACTACGTCGGTCTCGGCGTAGACCTTCGCCATCTCGCGGTGCGGGACGGGCCCGATCACGCGGTCGACTGGCCCGCCTGCGAAGGCATCGTGCTCGGTCGTCACCACGGTCACGCGCCGCGGCGCGCGCATCGCCGCGACCGACGCCACGGCGTCCTGGATGCCCTTGTGGGCGACACTGGGGTTGCCCTCGATGAGGATTCGCAGCGGGCCGCGCAGGCGCGGCTCGATACTGTCCGCAGCCGGGAAAATCGACTTGTCGACCCCGTTGCGGACGAGATAGCAAGGTGCGTCCGGGCGCAGCTCGGCAAGCGTGTCGCGGATCCAGCGCGCCTCGGTGATGAACGCGACCGGCAGGTCGAGCGTGACCGCGGCGCCGAGCCGCTCGACCATCTCGGGCTCATAGAAGCGGTCCTCGAGGCTCTGGACGAAGTAGGCGTAGCGTGCGGCGGGGACGGTGAACAGCGAATAGGTCGTCTCCCACCAGGTCGCCACTGCGACATCGAAGCGGTCGGCCTGCGCCTCGCCCAGCGAGGCGACGTGCATGTCTGCCAGCGCGTCATACCCCCAGTGGGGCAGGTCCTGCTCGCGCACGAGAACGAGCGAGACCTCGTGGCCGTGGCGCGTCTGCTGGCGCGCGTGCTGGATGACCACGCCGACGCCTCCGGACAGCTGGAGGTCGTTGACGAGGAACGCGATCCTCACGAGCTCGGCGGCGACTCGTCCTCGCCGCCGCCCGACAGCGGCTGTCCCAGCTCCCGTTCCAAGTCGTGGATGTAGGCGCGCCACTCTTCAAACCATTTCGACTGCTTGGCGATCGTGGCCTCCGCGACGGCGAGGCGCGCCTCGGCGACGGCGAGGTGCGCCTCGCGCTGGCGCTCCCAGGAGCGCTGTGCGACAACGTCGACCTGCGCGACCCGGGCGCCAGGACGCACCTGCTCCGCCTGCGGTCCCATGGCGACGATGAAGTGCGTCGGCTCACCGGCCGTACGGGCCTGAACCTGGACGTCGAACCGCTCCTCGCCATCGGTGGGCAGCGCGGCCAAGCCCGACAGCGGGACCTGGTGCAGTACCAGATGGCCGGCCGGCAGCACGCTTTGCAGCTCGGCCATCGCCCCCACTCCCCATGCCGCCCGGTGGTACGGGTTGCGCACATTCCAGAAGGCGTCGTTGGGCACGCTGAGGGCGACGGTCGTCCCGCCCCCCTCAACAAGCTCGGAGAGCGCCCTGACCAGCGGGACGAAGCTCTCGAGGTGCTCGATCACCTCGAAGCAGGTGATGACCGTGCCGTCATCGCCGGCGACGTGCTCGCGTACGCGGGCGAGGCCGTCCGGCGAGGCGAGGTCCGCGGTGAGCAAGACGGCGTCTGCGACGCCGAGCTCACTGCGAGCGGTGGCGATCGCCTCGGCGTCGTTGTCCACGAGCACGACGCGGCCTCCCGGCCGGCGCCCGGCCAGCGCGGTGGCGGCGCCGATCCCGTTGCCGCACCCGAGGTCGCACCACAGCGCCGACTCGGCGATCAGCGACGCTACGAGCGCGTACCGCAGGTCGTGCTCGGCCAGGATGTCCGGCGGCGTCTCCTGCGTGATGCGCTCGTACCAGTCGGGCATGCAGAGGTGGCGCGGTCCAGGGGCCTCCGGCGCCGCGGCTATCGTATCGGCGACCATGGACTACGCGCCTACGCGAGGCGCGCTGCCCTACCGGCTCCCTTCTCTGCGCGCGCCGCTCCGGGTGGCCTTCGTCGGCCAGTCGACGTACTTCCGAGCGTGCGCCCTGGAAGGTGAGTCCGGGGGCCTGCGCGGCACGTTCGTCGAATACCGTGCGGGCGGCGACACCGATGGGCTGCTCGCCGCGCTGGCGACGATCCAGCCGCACGTGGTCGTCGTCTTCAAGCCCGAGACCGTGCCCGCCGGGGCGTTCGCCGAGCTGCCGGCGCTCACCGTCGGTTTCCTCACCGAGCCGCTGCCGCGGAGCGGTGTCACGCACCCGGACCTCGAGCGGCGGCTGCGTGAGCTCGGTGAAGTCGACGCCGGCAGCTTCGATCGCATCGTTGCCTTCGATCCGCTGATCACCGAGACGGCCGAGCGCGTACTGCCGGTGTGGCGCGCGGCGCCGCTCCCCGTCGCCGACCGCTATTACCGCGACGTGCGGCCGCTCGCCGGGCATCCGCGCGTGGTGTTCATCGGCCGCTCGACCGAGCACCGCGAGAGCATGCTCATCCCGGCCAAGCACGCGTACGACATCCTGCACCTCGCCTTTGGGGTCGACGCCGACATGCTCGAGCGTACGCTCGACGAGAGCGATGTCGGCATCAACCTTCACAATGAGGCCTACCCATCGTTCGAGAACCGGGTCTCACTGCACCTGGCCGCCGGCCATCTCGTGTTGTCGGAGCCGCTGAGCCCGAGCCACGGGCTGGAGCCCGCCATCGACTACCTCGTCGTGACCGGGCCGGGCGACATCGTTGGGGCCATCGACGCCATGCGCCGCTTTCCGGGCGTCTACCACCGCGTGCGCGTGCGCGGCCGCCGCAAGGCCGAGAGCTTTCGCGCCTCGCACCTCTACCCGCGACTCGTGCACGACCTGCTCGCCGACGTGGCGACGTTCGGGACCGAGCGCTCTACAGCGCCTCGGCGATCCGCGGTGCTGTCCGCCTGAACCGCAGGAAGCCGGCTGCGACCAGCGCGACCGCGATCGCGAACGGGATCAGCAGCAGCGCGGGGTCGCCGATCGCCTCGGCCGCCGACGGGTGGCTCGGCGCGATGAGCGCGTGCCGCGCCTGCTGGAGGATCACCGCGAAGGGGTTGCACATCAGCACCGTCGCGAGCGTCTGGTCCTGCTCCATCACGACGTCGATCGGATAGAAGATCGGCGACGCGTAGAAGAGCACCTGCAGCACCACGTCCCAGATCGGGCGCATGTCGCGCAGCGTCACGTACAGGCTCGAGAGCAGCATCCCGAGCCCCGCCGCGAACGCGGTCAGCGCGGCGAGCAGGAACGGGAGCTCGAGCCACGACCAGCGGACCTCGGCGCCGGCGGCGAACAAGAAGACGAACACGGCCAGCAGATTCAGCACGCAATTGAAGAGCGCGGTCAGGATCGACGCCATCGGCACCGCGAGCCGCGGAAAGTCGATCTTGCGGATGAGGTTCTCGCGGTCGACAAGGCTGGTGAGCGCCCCCGACGTGGCCTCGCTCAGGAACGAGTAGAGCACGATTCCGAGCAGCAGTGCGACGGGGTACATCTCGACGTCGGAGCCGATCCGGATGACCTGCGTGAAGACGGCGTAGAGGACACCGAACAGCAGCAGGGGCCGGATCAGCTGCCAGAGGTAGCCGAGCACAGAGCCGAAGAAGCGAAGCTTGAAGTCGGTGATTGCGAGTGTGTAGGCGAGGTGCCAGAAGCGCCGCGGGTCGTCCCCGAGCGCGGTCGGCCCGGCGATCCGGCGGCCGGGCGGCGCCGCCGCGTCGGCGGTCATCCGGCGACCTCGTCGCGGTCCCGCGCGGCGGGCGTGCGGTCGACTTCGATGCGATGCTCGAGCTCGACGATGCCGTCGGTGTCTCGCAGGCCGGTCACCATGACGGTTGCGAAGCGGTCGCGGCGGTCGAGCCATGCAATCCCCGTGCCGGCGCGGGCTACGGCGGGCGAGGCGCTGTAGCGGTCAGGCGCGAACACGAGGTCGAAGGAGAGCCGGAACGTCACGTTCTCGCCGGCAGCGAACATTCCGGGCTCCGGATCGGTCGCGAGTGTGTTGGCCGTGAACACGGTGTCTCGTCGGGAGTTCTGGAAGACGACGCCGAATATCGGATGCTCGACCGCCTCGCGGAAGCGCACGCGCGCCACGAACGTGCACGGCCGCCCGGTCGCGAGCGTGCCCGTTCGGGTCCCGTGCTCGTCCTCGAACCAGCTCTCGAAGATGTCGGCGCGTCCGTCGCCGTACCGGTCTGTCTCCCTCTCTTTGGGGGCATGGCCCTGGTTGGCCGGTGGCTCTTGGTCGTTGGCGAAGTTGACCTCGAGGTAGCGGTTGCCGACGCGCTGGGGGTCGCCGGTCTCGATGACCTCGCCGCGCTCGAGCAGGATCGCCCGGTCGCAGAAGCGCTGGACGGCTCCCATGTCGTGCGTGACGAGCAGCACCGTCGCACCCGACTCGCGGATACGTGCGAACTCCTCGTAGCACTTCTGCTGGAAGGAGGCGTCGCCGACGGCGAGCACCTCATCGATCAGCAGGATGTCGGCGTCGACCTGGATCATCACCGCGAAGGCGAGCCGCACGAGCATGCCCGACGAGTAGTTCTTGAGCTTGAGGTCGACGAACGCGCCAGAGCTCGGCGAAGTCGATGACGCGCTCGAAGCGGCGGGTCGCCTCGCGCGGCGATGAGCCGAGCAGCGTGGCGTTGATGAGCACGTTGTCGCGCGCCGGGAGGTCCATGTTGAAGCCGACGCCGAGCTCGATGAAGGTCGACATCCGGCCGTCGACGTAGATGTCGCCCTCGTCGACGGCGTAGATGCCGGCCAGGCACTTGAGCAGCGTCGACTTGCCGGAGCCGTTGCGCCCGACGATGCCGAAGAACTCGCCACGGCGGACGTCGAACGAGACCTCTCGAGCGCGCGTAGCGAGTCGTTGCCGACGCGGCGGAAGGGGTGCAGCGCCCGTTCCTTGAGGGTGTGGACGCGCTCGTGCGGAAGGCTGAACGTCTTGCCCACGTGCTGCACGGTGATGACCGGAGCGCCCGAGCGATCCACGGCACAAGCGTAGCCTTGACCAACGAATGGCAGGCTCACCCAAGCGGCTGACCCTGCTCGCCGCCATCCTCGGATCGAGCGTCGTGTTCCTCGACGGCACGGTCGTCAACGTCGCGCTGCCGGCGATCCGGGAGGACCTCGATGCCGGTCTCGCCGAGCAGCAGTGGGTGGTCGAGGCCTACCTGCTCACGCTCGGGTCGCTGATCCTGGTCGGCGGCTCGCTGGGGGACATCCTCGGGCGGCGGCGGGTGTTCATCTGGGGACTGGCGGGGTTCGGGCTGACATCGGGCCTGTGTGCGATCGCGCCGAGCACCCTCTTCTTGATCGTCGCGCGCGGGCTGCAGGGGTTCGCCGGGGCGCTGCTGGTGCCGTCGAGCCTCGCGCTGATCACGGCCGTGTTCCCCGGCGACGAGCGCGGAGCCGCGATCGGGTCGTGGACCGCGTGGACGGGGGTCTCGTTCGTGATCGGCCCGCTAGGCGGTGGATTGCTGGTCGAGTTCGTCTCGTGGCGGTGGATCTTCGCGATCAACATTCCGTTCGTGCTGGCCACGCTGGCGCTCGTGCGCGCGGGCGTGCCTGAGAGCCGGGACGAGGAGGCGCCGCAGCGGATCGACTACCTCGGTGCGCTGCTGGCGTCGCTCGGGCTGGCCGGCCCGGTGTTCGCATTGATCGAGCAGCCGACTTACGGCTGGAGCGATCCGCTCGTGTTCGTTCCACTGATCGGCGGGCTGGCGCTACTCGCGACGTTCGTGTGGCACGAGCGCCGGACCGACCACCCGATGCTGCCGCTCGGCCTCTTCGGCTCGCGCAACTTCGCGATCGGCAACCTCGCGACGCTGCTGATCTACGGCGGCCTCGGCGCGACGACCTTCTTCGTGACCATCTATCTGCAGCAGGTGGCCGGCTACAGCCCGATCGCGGCCGGGCTGTCGCTGGTGCCGATCACGCTCTGCATGTGGACGCTGTCGCGCCGCTTCGGCGCGCTGTCGGATCGCATCGGGCCGAAGCTGCTGATGGGGTTGGGGCCGATCGTGGCGGGGTTGGGCATGGTGTGGATGAGCCGCCTGGGCGCCGACGTGAACTACGTGACCGACCTGCTGCCGGGCGTGCTGGTGTTCGGGCTCGGCCTGTCGGCGACCGTGGCTCCGCTCACCAACACGGTGCTCGGGGCCGTACCGCAGCACAACGCCGGCGTGGCGAGCGGGGTCAACAACCAGATCGCGCGGGTGGCGGCCCTGCTGGCGATCGCGGCGGTCGGCGCGGTGGTGGCCGCGACCTTCGAGTCGGAGCTCGGCCGGAGTGACGTCGACCCTCTCTCGGGCGGGCCGGCGGACGTCGTGAATGCGTCGGTCGAGGCCTACCGGATCGGGCTCACGTTCGCCGGTGGACTGGTGGTGCTCGGCGGGGTGATCTCGCTGGTCGGCATCGTCAATCCGCGGCGTGAAGAGCGGGAGGCGCGCGAGCCGCACGAGGAGCCGGGCGCCGTGCGCATCGCGCAGCCTTGCCCACACGCCCGCCGGGCCGCGCGCGCTTCCGGTCGCGCGGCCTAACATGGCCCACCGGGATGGGTGACCGCTTCACGCTCTCGCTGCGCACGTACCGTTGGGTGGCGTACGCGGCGCTGGCGACGCTCGTGCTGATCGTGTTCAGCGGCGCCGGCGTGCGGCTCACCGGCTCGGGGCTCGGGTGCCCGTCGTGGCCCGACTGCTCCGGCACCTTCGCGCCCGAGCTCGACACCCACGTCTGGATCGAGTACGGCAACCGGCTGTTCTCGACCGTCGTCGGCGTTGCCTGCATCGCCGCCGGCGCGCTCGCGTACCGCGTGCGGCCGCTGCGGCGCGACCTCCTCAAGCCCGCCACGCTGCTGGCGGCCGGCGTGATCGCGCAGGGCGTGCTCGGGGGCATAACCGTGCTGCTGCACCTGACGTGGCAAGTCGTCATCGCGCACTACCTGCTGTCGATGGCCCTGCTGATCGCCGGCGCGGTGCTCGTCTGGCGCGTGCGGTGGGCGCCGGGCGAGAGCCCCGCGGGCACTGACCGGCTCGTCGTGCTGGGCACGCGCGTGCTCGTGGTCTACGGCGCGGTGGTGATCATCGCCGGCACCCTCGCGACCGCGGCCGGGCCGCACGCCGGCGGCGCCGGCACCGGCGACGTGGTCGAGCGGCTCGACGCGTGGGGGGCGGGGACGCTCAAGTCGCTGATCCTGCTGCACGGCCACATGGCGACGGCGATGGGGATCGTCGCGGTCGCGCTGTGGGGGTTCGCGTTGCATCGACGCTCGAGTGCGCCGCTGATGGGCGCGCTGACCGCCGTGTGCGTGTTGATGGCGGCCCAGGGCGCGATCGGGCTCGTCCAGTACCACAACGCCCTTCCGGCCGAGGTGGTGTGGGTCCATGCATCGCTGCCCGCGGTGCTGTGGACGGTGCTGGTATGGAGCTGGGTCGCGGCCGGCTCGCTCGCGACGGCGCCTGCTGACGCCGCGCCTGCGCGGGTGTCCACTGCATGATGCGTGCGCTGAGATACGGGTTGCCGGCGGGGCTGATCGTCCTCGGGTTCGTGCTGCTGTTCGCGGTGGAAGGCACCTTGCGCTGGGAGGGCTGGGCCATGTGCGTCGGCTCCGGCCTGGCGATCCTCTTGATGAACGTCCTCTTCCGGTTCGGCTCGCGCGGCGACCATGAGCGCGAGCAGGAGGTCGCGGCGCGCGAGTTCTATGCCGAGCACGGTCGCTGGCCGGACGAGCCGGCGCGCTGACCACCGGTCCGGTCACGCCCCTCCGGCACTGGACCGGCGGTCCGAGCGGCTTTCATAGTTTCCCTACAGTTTCGTAGCTTCGATGCGGGACAAAACCGCAAGAAAGCCGCCCGGACTTGCGCGACTCTGAGCGTCATGTCAAGAGGCGAGCGAATTGTGAACCTGATCGGCGTGATCGTCCCGTTCCTGGGGCTGATCGCCGCCGTCGTCCTGCTCTGGAACCAGTGGGTCGACTGGATCGACCTGACGATCATGGTCGTGACCTATGTCCTGTTCGGACTCGGGATCACGGTCGGCTTCCACCGGCTGCTCACCCACCGCAGCTTCCGCACCCACAAGGGCACCGAGTACGGCTTCGCGGTGCTCGGCTCGATGGGGCTGCAGGGCTCGGTCATGGACTGGGTCGCCGACCACCGCAAGCACCACGCGCACGCCGACGAGGAGGGCGATCCGCACTCGCCGCACGTCGGCCACGGCTCCGGGCTCAAGGGCCTGTGGCATGCCCACACCGGCTGGCTGATGGAGACGCACGGGCTGGCCGACTGGAAGCGGTACGCCGGGGAGCTCTACGAGGACCCGGGGATGCGCAGGATCGGCCGGATGTTCCCGTGGCTCGCCTTCGCGAGCCTCGCGATCCCGACGCTGCTCGGCTTCGTGCTGCACGGCTTCACCGCCGAGGGCGCGCTGCGCGGCCTCGTCTGGGGCGGCCTCGTGCGGGCGTTCTTCCTGCACCACGTGACGTGGTCGATCAACTCGATCTGCCACTTCTTCGGCCGCCGCCGGTTCGACATCGAGGATCGCTCGACCAATGTCGCCTGGCTCGCGCTCCCGTCGATGGGCGAGGCCTGGCACCACAACCATCACGCGTTCCCGCGGTCGGCGTCGCACGGCCTGGGGCGCCGCGAGATCGACGTCTCGGCGGGCGTGATCCGGCTGATGGAGAAGCTCGGCCTGGCGTGGAACGTCGTCCGGATCTCGCCCGAGCGCCAGTCCGCGAAACTGATCGGCAGCTCGCCCGCCCCCGCCGCGGCGCCGCCGGAGCGCGAGCCCGCCGGCGTCAGCTAAGCGCGCGGCGCCGGCCCGCCACGGGCTCGTTCGGGAACACGTCGCTCGCGGCAGTTCGGGCGTCTGGAGCTTCCTGCCGCGGCGTTAGGCTTGCCGTGATGCGCAACGTGCGTCGCCGCCTGGGACGCTGGCGGTTCATCGCCCGAGCGTTCGGACGGGAGGTGCCATGGCTTGCCCGGATGCCTGCGAACGTGGCTGCCTTCTACGTGCGCGCCGCGTGGACTGCCTGGCGCACAGGCGACACCTACAGCCTTGCGGTCGCGACGCGGCCGCAGGACGTGAGCACGCTGCTTGGGACTTGCGGAGGGCCACGACGATGTCGTCGAACTCGGGACCGCCACTGCATGGACGGCAGTGGCGCTCGCGATCGCGGACAAGAGCCGACGCGTTCGAAGCTACGACCCTGAGGTCCGGCCTGAGCGCGAGCGCTACTTGAGGCTTGCGGGTACTGCGCGCGAGCGCATCGACTTGCTCACCGAGCGCGCCGAGCAGATGGAGCCCGAACCCCACTCGACCTGGCTCGTATTCATCGACTGCGCGCACGACCGCGAGACGACCCGCGACGCATACCGAGCGTTCGAGCCCGCGGTGCGCCCGGGGGGCGCGATCGCGTTCCACGACTACGGGCACCCTCGCTACCCCGGCGTCTCTGACGCGATCCAGGAGCTCGGCCTGCACGGCGAAGTCAGAGGCGGCACGTTCATCTGGCGCAAGACGTTGCCTGCCGATTAGGAGCGTGAGCCGGCCGCGGAGTTGACAACGGGACCTATCGACGATATATCGTTACGTATCGTCGATACGTCAAGGAGAACCCTCCCCAGATGACTGGTCAATACGCAGACCGGGGCTGCGGCCCCGAACTTCTCGGCTGGCTCGCGATGGCGGGCCGGCGTCACCACCACCACGGCCGCGGACGTCACCGCGGCGGGCCCTGGAGCGGCGGCTTCGGGTTCGGCGGACCCGGCGGCCCGTTCGGCCGTCCCCAGCGCGCCCGTCGCGGTGACGTCCGCGCCGCCCTGCTCACCCTCCTCGCCGAGGAGCCGCGCAACGGCTACCAGCTGATGCAGGAGATCGAGCGGCGGAGCGAGGGCGTGTGGCGCCCGAGTCCCGGCTCGGTCTACCCGGCGCTCCAGCAGCTCGAGGACGAGGGGCTGGTGCGGTCGGACGAGACGGGCGCGGGCAAGCGCTTCCACCTCACCGACGCCGGCCGCGAGGCCGCGGACAAGGCCGGCGCCGAGGGCGCGCCGTGGGACGCGGCGAGCGAGTCGGTCGACTCCGACGCCTGGGAGCTGTTCGGCGTCGCCCGCCAGGTGGGCATGGCGATCTTCCAGATCGCCCAGGTCGGCACCGCCGAGCAGCTCGCCTCCGCCCGCGAGGTACTCACCAGCGCGCGCCGCTCGCTCTACGGCATCCTCGCCGAGGAAGAGGAGCAGCCCCCGGAGGAAGCATGATCAGTCGAGGCGCAATGTCACCTCGTCGCCCTCCTCGCCGCAGACGGCGAAGCCGCACTTCTCGAGCACCCGCAGCGAGCCCGCGTTCCATCTCGCCACGCCGGCGTATAGCGGCCGTGCGGTCTCGAGGTCCAGGAAGGCCGCGAGCGCGGCGGTGGCCACGCCGGCGCCCCAGAACTCGCGGCCGATCCAGTAGCCGACCTCGCGCCGGCCTTCGTGCTCGAAGCTCACGACGTTCCCGGCCGGCCGCCCGCCGGCCACGACAGCGCGAGCGAGCACGCCGGGATCGGCCAGGATCCGCTCCCAATGGGCCGTGAAGGCGGCCCGGTCGCGCGCCGGGAAGCCCGCCATCGCGGTCGCGGCCGGGTCGCGCTGGTGCTCGAACAGGACAGGCAGATCGTCCGGCGACACCTCGCGCAGGGCAACCGTCATCGCGGAAGCACGAGCTCGGCGAACACCGCGCGGTGGTCGGTGCCCGGGATCGGGTGGACGGAGACCTCGCGAACGCCGGCGCGCGCATCGGCGAGCACGTGGTCGATCGTCACGGGCGGCGGCAGCCGGCGGTCGTCCGGCCACGTCGCCCGAAGGCCGGCACCGACCTCGTCCGCGGCGTCGACGTAGCCGCTGTCGAGCAGGTCCCGCAACTCGGCGTGGTCGAGCGTGGCGTTGAAGTCACCGGCCAGGATCCGCAGCCGGCCACGCGGCTTCGCCCGCGGCACCGCGCGCAGGTCCGCTCGCCAGCCTGCCACCTGATGCCGGTTCGGCGGCGTCACGTGGACCGCCATCAGCTCCACCGGCGGCCCGCCGGGCGGTCGGGCGGTGGCAACCGCGAGCGGGTTCCTCAACCGCCCGGTGATCGGGCCGGGCGTCAGCGGGATACGCGCGTAGAGACCGATCCCGGGCCCGCGCGGGCGGGGCTCGATCACCCGCTCCGGGAGCAGCTCGGCGAGCCCCGCGGCGTCGAGGTCGCGCGCGAGCTCGGGCGTCAGCTCCTGGACGCTCAGCACGTCGGCGCGCGTGCGCCGGACCGCGTCCACCAGCGCCTCCGGCGAGCCGGTCCCGAACTGCATGTTCGCGCTCAGCACCCGCAACCGCGGCCCGTCCGCCCCATCGGGCCCGCCGAGCGCGCGCGGCACCACCAGAACCACCAGCACGGCCGCGAGCACAGCCGCCACCGCAGCCGCCGCGCGCTGGCGCAGAAGCGCCGCGAGCGCGACCACCGCCGCCGCACCCACGACCATCAGCGGCGTGAACGCCACGAGCGGCACCATCGGGAAACCGCGCTCGAGGCCGAACAGCCGCACCACGACCCACGCGCCGATCGGCACGACCAGCAGCCACACGAGGACTCGGCGCACCCCTACAGGCTGCCAAGCTTTGCCGCGCGCCATGACCATCGCCGAAGCCCCCTCCGGCCTCGACCGTGACCAGCGGCTCCTGTCCGAGCTGCTCGAGGAGACCATCGCCCGCCAGGGCGGCGAGGCGCTGCGCGGCGCGGTCGTGCGCCTGCGCCACGCCGCAGCCGCCGCCCGCGCCGGCGAGGACCAGGGCGAGACGGCCGCGCTGGTCGAGGAGATCCTCGCCGGCGATTCGCTCGACGTCATCCGCGCCTGCTCGATGGAGCTGCACCTGGCGAACCTGGCCGAGACCCGCGAGCGCGTGCGGCGCCGCCGCACCTACGAGCGCGCCGAGGGCCCGCCGCAACGCGAATCGCTCGCCGAGGCCGCCAACCGGCTCGCCGGCCGCGCCTCGAAGGCCGCCGCCCGCGCGCTCGACGACCTCCGGCTCGACCTCACGCTGACCGCCCATCCGACCGAGGCGACCCGCTGGTCGGTGATGGAGCACGCCGGCGACGTCAGCGCCCGGCTCGCGGAGCTCGACGACGACCGGCTCGGACCGGCCGTCAAGCAGCGAGCGGTCGACCGCATCCGCGAGTCGCTGGCGCTGTGGTGGCAGACCGCCGACGTGCGGCGCATGCGCCCGCAGGTCGACGACGAGGTGCGCCGCAACCTGCACTTCTTCGACAACGTGCTGTTCGACGCCGTGCCCGAGCTGGTGCGCGAGCTCGAGCGCTGCTTCGGCCCCCAGCCGCTGGACTTCGCGCCGGTCCGGTTCAGCAGCTGGGCCGGCGGCGACATGGACGGCCACCCCGGCGTCACCGCCGCCACCTTCACCACCACCGTCGACCTCCACCGCCGCGTCGCGATGCGGCTGATGATCGACCGTGTCGAGCGCCTGGCGTCGCGCTCGTCGCAGAGCGCGGAGGAGATGGGAGCGGGCCGCGCCGCGCTCGAGAGCAGCCTCCGGCGCGACGCGTCGCTGATGCCCGAGATCACGGGCCGGCTCGGCGAGCGCCGCCGCCACGAGCCGGTGCGCGCCAAGCTCAACTACGTCTCCGAGCGCCTGCGGATGAGCGGCGAGGAGCCCGACAGCCCGCTCGCCTACCGCGACGCCGGCCAGCTCCGGCGCGACGTCGAGCTCGTGCGCGACGCGGCGGGCGGCGGGCCGGTCGCCGACGGCACCGTCAAGGACGTGCTGCGCCAGGTGAGCGCCTTCGGCCTGCACCTGGCGCAGCTCGACGTGAGGCTCAACGCCGACGCGATCAACGCCTCCGTGCGACGCGACGAGCCCCACCTCGACCACGCCGACGAGGCCGATCGCCGCCGCATCCTCGGCGCCCGGATCGCCGCCGCGGAGCCCGACCGCTTCGGGCCCACCTGCCAGCCGACCGAGGCGCTGCACGCCCTCAGCGCCGCCGCCCGCCGCTATGGCACCGCGGCCGCGGACACGCTCGTGATCTCGATGGTGCACGAGGCGTCCGACGTGCTCGGCGCCCTGTGGCTCGCCCGCCGTGCCGGGGTGGCCGGCCCGGACGAGCCGCACCTGCACATCACACCGCTGTTCGAGACGTTCGACGCGCTCGAGCAGGCGCCGGACACGATGTCCGCGCTCTACGCCGACCAGGCCTACCGCGAGCACCTGGCCCGCCACGGCGACCGCCAGGAGATCATGCTCGGCTACTCGGACTCGGCCAAGGACGCCGGCTTCCTCACGAGCCAGTGGGCGATCTACCGCGCCCAGGAGCGCCTGGTGGCGCAGGCGCCCGAGAACGGGATCGAGGTCACCTTCTTCCACGGCCGCGGCGGCTCGCCCTCGCGCGGCGGCGGCCCCGCCCACCAGGCGATCCTCGCCCAGCCGCCGGGCTCGCTCGACGGCGGCGTCCGGATCACCGAGCAGGGCGAGGTGATCTCGGCCAAGTACGCCGACCGCGAGCTGGCCGGGCGCTCACTGGAGCAGCAGGTGTCGGCGCTCCTGCTCGGCCGCGCCGACACGGCCGTCTCCGCGCCCGCCGAGTTCCGGGACGAGATCGACCGCGCCGCCTCGCGCTCGTGCGGCGTCTATCGCGACCTCGTCGACGGCGCGGACTTCGTGGAGTTCTTCCGCCAGGTCTCGCCGGTCGACGAGCTGGCCGAGTTGACGATCGGCTCGCGGCCGGCGTCGCGCCGCGCCGGCGGCAAGCTCGAGGACCTGCGCGCGATCCCGTGGGTGTTCGCGTGGACGCAGAACCGGATCCTGCTCCCCTCGTGGTACGGCGCCGGCACGGCGCTCGGGGAGGGGGACCTCGAGTGCCAGCGCGAGATGTGGCGCTCGTGGCCGTTCTTCCGGATGGCGTGCTCGACGCTCGAGATGGCGCTGTTCAAGGTCGACCTGTCGGTCGGCCAGCGCTATCTCGCGCTGGTCGACGACGGGCTGGCGGACCGGTTCTGGCCGGAGCTCGACGCCGAGCACGGGCGCGTGGTGGCGCGGCTGCTCGCGATCCGCGACGGCGAGGCGCTGCTCGACGCCACTCCCGCGCTGCGCGACCGCCTGAGCCACCGCAACCGCTGGGTCGACCCGCTGTCGCACCTCCAGGTGGCGCTGCTTGCGCGCTTGCGGGCGGGCGATTCCACCGTCGGCGCCGAACTCATGGCGACGATCACCGGCATCGCCGCGGGGCTCCGGAACACGGGGTAGGGCTGGCCGTACATCGGGGGCGGAGGGCCGTACGCGAAGACGCCGGTCAGCGCGATAGGGACGACCCGCACCAACGGGGAAACTAAGCCTATGACCGTCACCATCACCCCGCGCCCCCCGGTCGCCGCCGCCGGTCACGCGTTCACGCTCCCCGTCGTGCGTGAGCTGCCGCCCGTCGCGCGCCCGGGCACGTTCGACTCGACCTGGTGACCTGACGGTCGGCTCAGCCGATCGCCAGGCGCCGGCCGGAGGCGACAGCCTCGTGGTCGAGCAGCCAGCGCTTTCGCTCGAGCCCACCTCCATAGCCCACCAGCGTGCCGTCGGCTCCGATCACGCGGTGGCAAGGGATGACGATCGACAGCGGGTTGCGGCCGTTCGCGAGGCCGACCGCCCGGACGAGCTTGATGTCGCCGAGCCGTAGGGCGAGCGTCTTGTAGGAGATCGTCTCGGCGAACGGGATCCGCGCGAGCTCGTCCCACACGCGGCGCTGGAACGGGGTGCCGCGCGGCGCGAGCGGCAGGTCGAACGACTCGAGCTCGCCCGCGAAGTAGGCGTCGAGCTGGTCGCGCGCGGCGTCGAACGGGCCGTCCTGGCCGCCGCTGCCGTCGTGGCGCATGTAGAGGCCGGTGAGGTGGCCTTCGGCGTCGGCGTGGAGCTGGAGGTCGCCGACCGGGCTGGGGTGGATTGCGCTGTACACGTCCCTACAACGTTGCGCGCCGCCCGGACGTGATTCAGGCGCCGTGGGGCGGGGCGTCGCCGCCGCCGTAGGGATACCACCAGTCCTTGACCTCGAGCTTGGTCTCGATGTGGACGTGCTTGGTCTCCTGGAAGGCGTCGAGCCCCTCCTGGCCGAGCTCGCGCCCGCTGCCGGAGCGCTTCATGCCGCCGAACGGCCCGGCATCGTTGTCGGTCAGCGGGTCGTTGATCCAGACGGTGCCGGCGCGCAGCTCGCGGGCGCACCGGATCGCGGTCTCGAGGTCGCGCGTGTAGACGTTGGCGCCGAGCCCGTAGGGCGACGCGTTGGCGAGCTCGATCGCCTGCTCGAGATCGGCGACCGGCACGATCGGGGCCACCGGGCCGAACGTCTCCTCGCGCAGCAGGTCGGTCTCGGCGGGAGCGCCGGTGACGACGGTGGGCGCGAAGTAGTGGCCGCGCTCGTGGCCGGCGCCGTCGCCGCCGGTGACGAGCTGGGCGCCGGCCGCGACCGCCGACTCGACCTGCCGGACGACCTTCTCGCGCTGGGCGGCGCTGACCATCGGGCCGATGTCGGTGCCCGGGTCCATCGGATCGCCGACCTTGAGGGTGCGCGTGTGGTCGACGAACGCGTTCAGGAAGTCGTCGTAGACGGTCCTGTCCACGTAGAAGCGCTCCGCCGACGTGCACACCTGGCCGGCGTTGAGGAACGCGGCCCAAACGCCGCCGCGGGCGGCGATCTCGATCTCGGCGGCGACGTCGGCGCACACGATGAACGGGTCCTTGCCGCCGAGCTCGAGGTTGACGCGGGCGATCCGGCGGGCGGCGCGCTCGGCGATCCGGGTGCCGGTGGCGACGCTGCCGGTGAACGCGATGCCGTCGACGCGCTCGTCGTCGACCAGCCGCTCGCCGACGTCGCCGCCTCCCGCCAGCAGCGCGACGAGGCCGCCGGGCAGGTGGTCGACGCACGGCGCGAGTGCGAGGGTGGAGAGCGGCGTGAGCTCCGACGGCTTGCAGAGGGCGGCGTTACCGGCCGCCAGCACCGGCGCCAGCTTCCAGGCGAGCAGCAGCAGCGGGTAGTTCCACGGCACGATGCAGGTGACGAGGCCGAGCGGCTCCTTGAGCACGAGCGCGAGCTGGGTCGACTCCACGGGCGGGATCACGCGCCCCTCGGCCGCGCGGGCCAGCTCGGCGTAGAAGTCGAACGCGCTCGCGGTCCAGGCGACCTCGTCGCGGTTCTCGATCAGCGGCTTGCCGCCCTCGCGGGTCATCAGCTCGGCCAGCTCGTCGGTGCGCTGCCGCAGCTTTACGGCCACCTCGTGCAGCGCCTCGGCCCGCTCGGCGGCCGGCGTGCCCGCCCATTCGCGCTGCGCGCGCAGCGCGGCGCGCACGGCGGCGTCGTGCTGCTCGTCGTCGGGCGTGCCGACCTCGGCCAGCTGCTCCTCGTGCGCCGGATCCTCGACGGCGAGCGCGGGCCCGTTGCCGGCCACCAGCTCGCCGTCGATCAGCAGTCGCGTCTCCATGGGGTGATGGTGGCACCTACCGCCGGGGGCGGAGCGCGACGTTGACCTTCGTGCCGCCGGGGCGGTGCCTGCCCGCCCGAGGCGTCGAGGCCGTCACGCGCTGAGTGCGCGCCCGCGCGCGCCGGCTCCGGGTCACCTTCCCGAGCGAGCAGTGCGCCCTGGCAAGTCGCCGGCGGGCCTGGGCAAGCGTCGCGCCGCGGAGCTTGGGCACGATGCACTCCGGCTCGGGGTTGGCGGCCGGACCGGCACCGCCGCCCGGGCTCACCGGCTCTTGCAGGAGCGCGGGTGCCGGTCCCGGGGGCGTCAGGTAGGCCTCCACGTCAGTTGCTCGCGCCGCCAGGAACCCGCGCACGGCCTGCACGGCCGCGGCGACCGTCTCCGGCGTGATCCCGGACCGGACGTCGCGCGCGAGGTATGGCTCGATCGCCGTGCCGGCCTCGCCGATGATCGTGTCCCAGTCGAGGCTCTCGGCCAGGTCGTGCACGGCCGCGATCTGCGCGTCGAACAGCGCTTTGCACGCGGGCTCGGCGCGGCATCGCGAGATCAGGACCGCGTCGCCGACCCCGATTGGCGTGCGCCAGACGAACGCCTGGTCGGTGCCGCTGGGCAGCATCCTGAACACGCCGTCGGGCCCGTCGTGCAGGTAGTAGTTGTTGGGCAGGAGCGGGTGGCCGATCGAGACGCTGTAGGTGTCCATGTCGCCGGTGTAGTTCTCGACTGCCCACATCCGCGTCATCTCGGCAAGGTCGGCGAAGGCCGCGACGTTGTCCGAGAACGCGCCGTCGCTACGGCCGGCCGCGGCGATCAGCGCGGTCAGGTCGGAGCGGTCGGTCTCGTCGCCCTCGTCGACCTCGAACGCCGTCTCGTGCCCCGGCAGCAGGTCGGCGCCGAAGCCGGCGTCGTAGCTGCCCTCGTACAGGTGCCGGGTCTCGCCCAGCAGCTTGCCCAGCGACACGTCGTCGTAGGTCTCGATGTTCGAGTGCAGCCCGTAGTCCTCGCCGTTGAGGGTCACGAACGTGAAGCCGGAGCGCGATGCCGGCACACCCGCCGCGCGGTGCAGTGTGTAGGCGAGCAGCTCGTGGATCCGCGAGGGGTCCTGGGCCATGTTGTTGAGCGTCATCTTCTTCAGCCCGAGCAGCTTCTGGCCGGAGACCCAGTTGAGCTTGAGCTTGAACGACGCCTTGCCGGACAGCGGCTGGAACGAGCCGTGCCCCTTCAGTCGCACGCCGACCTGCAGCGGTCCGTGGCTGACGCCGGCGACCGTCATCACCAGCGTGCCAGGCTGGTACTCGTACGGGTCCTCGTTCAACGCGTCGATGCTCGACTGGGGGATCACGATGTCGGCGAGGCTGACCGCGGCCGGGTCATACAGCGGGGCGGCCGGATCGGCGGCGGCCGCGGCGTCAGGCGCGGCGAAGGCGAGCGCAAGCAGCGGGAGCAGGACGGTGACTCTCATCGGCTGCCGGCAACACTAAATCAGCCGCTGACGTTTCGCTGACGAATCGCTGACGCCGAGCACTCGACATCCGCGGATCGGTGGATCAAGCCGAGCCTGAATGTCGCGGCGCGGCGGCGACGACGGCGTCGCGCAGCTGCTGCAGGGCCGTTTCACGCGCCCCCGCCAGCGCCGCCTCATCGTCCACGGCGGCCGCTTCGACCGGGACATGCCGCGGCGCCTGAGCGAACTCGCGCGCCAGCGCGGCGAGCACGCTGCGACCCCATGGCCCGCCTACCAGCACGACCGCCGGGTCGGCAAGCGCCACGGCTGCCGCGAGCACCCCGCCGACCGCCCTGGCCAGCGCGTCGGCGACCGCCTCCTCGGACTCGACGGCACGAAGCAGCGCCGGCACGTCGATCGCGGTCGAGCCGGGACGGCGAAGGCCGAGCGCCTCGAAGACCTCGGTCAGCCGCATCGCCGCCCCTCCGGGCCCGACGGTCGGCAGATGCGCGATCTCGCCGGCCAGGCCTGCGTGGCCGCGCCGGACCTCTCCGTCGCTGACCACCGCGGCGCCGACACCCTCTCCGAGGAACACGTAGACGAAGTCGCGTCCGCCGTGCTCGGCCCGTGCCATCCAGTTGACGTCGTTGTCCACCGTCACGGGGCCCTCGACCAGCTCGGCCAGCACGGCCGGCGCGTCGAGCGCGCCCACCAGGAACGGCGCATCCGGCAGCTCGACCAGCCGCCCGGTCGCACGGTCGACGGGGTCGGCGGCGCTGACGACGGCGAGCCGGATCGGGCCGGCGCACCGTCCCGCGACCTCGCCGGCGACGCGTTGCAGGGTGTGGGCGACATGCCGCTCCCCCGGCGCGCGACTCACGCCGGCGCCCGACCGGGCGACGATCGCGCCGTAGACGTCGACGGCCTCGGCCACGACTCCCTCGGGGGCGATGCCGACCACGAGTCCGCAGCCGATCGTGGCGGGCAGCCCGTAGTAGGTGCCGATCCGGCCACGCCCCGTGGTCCGCGCGCCCGTGTCGACGACGACGCCGGCGGCGCTCAGCCGCCGGACGCTCTCCGAGACGGTGGGCTTGGACAGGCCGGTCGCGACCGCGATCTCGGCGCGGGTCGCCTGCCGCTGCGACATCAGCGCCCGCACCACGTGCTCGTCCGAGAGCGAGCGGAGCAGCTCGAGGGAGGGCTTGGCCGGAGCCACGGCGACATTCTAGTCAGGAGACTTGCCTAAAAGCACGAGGCGTGCTAGCTTGGCCGCCAGTAAGGAGTCCTTCTTATGGGAGAGAGGCGATGACCAACCCGACCCTCCAGGCGCCACCGCTGCCGCACTGGGAGACCACCCCGCCGGACCTCGAAGCGGCGATCCGGGAGGCCAAGGCGGCGATCCGGGCCCGCATCGAGGCCTCGGGCCGGACGGTGGATGAGGCGTTCGCCGCCGTCGAGGCGAGGGTCGCCGAGCGGGTGGCCGAGATCGAGGCGGCCGAGGAGAACGTCTGGCCCATCCTCGACTACGCCGACATCGAGGCCGGCACGGTGCCGGCCGAGACCGTCGAGCTCGTGCACCGGCGCGGCTGCGCGCTCGTCCGCGGCCACTTCGAGCGCGAGCAGGCGCTCGCCTGGGACCGGGACATCCTCGACTACGTCGAGCGCAACAACTTCTTCGAGGACTACCGCGGTGCCGGCGACGACTTCTTCGGCAGCGTCGGCTCGCGACCCGAGATCTACCCCGTGTACTGGTCTCCCGCGCAGATGGAGGCGCGCCAGAGCGACCGCATGGCGCGCGTCCAGTCGTTCCTCAACCACCGGTGGAGCTACGAGTCCGACGGCGTGCAGTGGTTCGACCCGGACCGGGACTCGCTCTACCCCGATCGCATCCGCCGCCGCCCGCCGGGAGCGAGCTCCGGCGGCCTGGGCGCCCACATCGACGTCGGCACGCTCGACCTGTGGATGACGAGCGCCCACCAGCAGGCGTTCCGCCATCTGTTCGACGGGTCGGTCGAGCAGTACGACCCGTGGGACGCCTCGCACCGCACCGCGGGCCCGCAGTATCCGGGGACGACCATGTGCTCGGCGTTCCGCACGTTCCAGGGCTGGACCGCGCTGTCGGACATGGCGCACGACCAGGGCGTGCTGTTCACCGTGCCGATCCCCGAGGCGATGGCCTATCTGATGCTGCGCCCGCTGCTCTCCGACGTCCCCGAGGACGACATGTGCGGCGTCACCGTGAACCAGGTCTATCCCGTCAGCGAGAAGTGGCACCCGCTGCTCGTCCGCGCCTTCAGCGGCATCCCGGACATCCAGGCCGGCGACAGCGTGTGGTGGCACTGCGACGTGATCCACGGCGTCGCGCCGGTCGAGAACCAGCAGGGCTGGGGCAACGTCATGTACATCCCGGCCGCCCCGTGGTGCCCGCGCAACGAGGAGTACGCCCCGAAGGTCCGCGAGGCGTTCCTCAACGGCGACAGTCCGAGCGACTTCCCGGAGGAGCACTACGAGCGAAGCTGGCCCGACCGCTTCCAGCCCGAGCAGCTGAACGAGACGGGCCGGCGCGGACTCGGCATGTAGAGAGGCACGTCACCGCCTGGATTCCGCGAACACGATCCAGAACATCATCGCCTCGGCCTGGCCGAGGTTGTGCCATCCCCGGACCTTCTCGCTGGCCGCGACCAGCACCTCGCCGTGGCGGATCGCCGGCGTCTGGTCCGCGACCTTGACCCCGACCAGGCCGCTGGCGACCGCGACGATCGCCGTGCCCGGTGGCGTCGCCGGCGCCTCGGCGGTCTCGCGCGCGTCGAGGTGCACGAGATCGACCAGCACGTCCGAGCCCGCGCCTCCGAGCAGCGTCAACGTGCGCACGAAGCCGCGCCCGGGATCGTCGGTCCGGCGCCCGAGCCGGTAGACCGCGACGTCGTCTCCGCGCAGCAGGTCGTCGATCGTCACGTCCAAGGCGGTGCTCAGCCTCACGAGCGTCGCCAGCGACAGCCCGCGCTCGGCGCGCTCGGCCTGCGAGATGGCGCTCGCCGTCACGCCCGCAAGGTCACCCAGATCGTGCTGGCTCAGCTTGCGCGCGCTTCGGACCGCCCGCAGCGAGCCCGCCACCCGGCCGACGACCTCCGGCGGGGCGAGGACCGGCCGCCCCGCCTGCTCATGCCAGTGGAGGACCGAGCCCCGGACCGCCCCGTTGCGGCCCTCGGCCTTGACCACGCGGACGCTGCGCTCGTCGACGTGCAGCATGCAGTGCGCGCCCGCGTGAACGGTCTCCTGCACCACCGCCGGCGTGTCGCGAGCGCTCATCGTCCAGTACGCGACGGCCCCGGCGTCGAGCAGCAGTGGGCAGCAGCGCGTGAAGAACTCGCGCGTGCCGGCCGTGCCCCACGCCCTCACCATGCTGTCGAGCGACTCGAAGAGAAAGAGCCTGCGGCCCCTGGCCTTGCACATGCGCCGGATCTCGTGGAGCAGGTCGGCGGGCCGGGCCCGATTCAGGATCGCCAGTCCCGGCACGCCGTAGGTATTGACCGCGTTTCCCACGGAGACGGCGGTCCTGGTCTCGAAGGTTCCGCTCGTGGACGCGATCGCGCGATAGAACGGCTCCAGCGGCGCCCGGTCGAGCCGCAAGACGACGTTGTCGCCCCAGTACAGACCGCCCAGAACCTCGTCGAGGGCGTCGAGGCCCGTGCTGACACGCGGTTCCGCCTGGCCGTCCAACAGCATCGCTGTACAGCCGCAGCATGTCATGAACCGGTGCCTTGCCGGGAGCGGCCCTTCCAGGCGCGTCGAGATGCAGGAGCGCTGAAGCGTTGCTTTCCGATTCTTGACCGGTGATCGCCGGTTCCATTGAATTCGGAGTGCGCCCGGGTCGAAGTCGAAGGCGCGGTCAGCACGTCGTGCGTCGCGTGACGCGCGACGCGAGCCGAACGGAGGGCACACCCATGAGCACCTCGGCCGGCGCCTCCCCCCAGGCACTGTCGATCAACGGGACGATGCCGGCCTGGGCCGAGCGAGCCGACGGTAACCCGCTGCTCGCCTTCGTCGACTCCTGCCTGCGCGGCGTCGGGCAGGTCTGCTTCATGAACAACCCGGTCACGGGCCTGCTGATCCTCGTCGCCATGTTCGTCGGCGAGGCGTGGCTCGGTTTCGCCGGCGCGCTGGGACTCGCCGTCTCGACCCTCACGGCGATCTGGATCGGGATGGACCGCGGGGCGATCCGGGCCGGACTGTTCGGCTTCAACGGCGTCCTCGTCGGCGCCGGGCTGTCCCTGTTCCTGCAGCCCGACTGGGACGCGCTCGTGATGGTCTGGATCGTCGTCGGCTCGTTCTTCTCGACGATCCTGCACGCCGCGCTGGCCAACGTCTTCATCGGCGCCTGGGCCGTGCCGCCGTTCACGCTGGCGTTCAACTTCATCACGCTGATCTTCCTCATCGGCGCGCTGAACTTCGCCAACGGCCGCGTAGGCGGCCTGGTCGCCCCCGGCTGACGCCCAGGTGACGAGCGGATCGGTCAGCAACACCCTGCGATCCGCCGCCGACGCCGCCACCGCGAACAACATCGAGGGCGTCCTGAACGCGATCTTCCGTGGCATCAGCCAGCTGTTCTTCGCCAACAGCATCGTGGCGGGGATCATCATCATCGCCGGCATCGCCGTGTGCTCGCGGATCGCGGCGATCTTCGCGCTGGTGGGCTCCACGGTCGGCATGCTCACCGGGCTGGCGCTCGGCGCCAACGGCGTCGCCATCTACAACGGCCTCTGGGGCTTCAACTCGTTCGACGCCGCGCTGGCCGTGGGCGGCGTGTTCTTCGTGCTCACCTGGCGGTCGGGATTGCTGGCGGTGGCCTGCGCGGTGCTCGCGGCACTCCTGTTCGGAGCGATCGCCTCGCTCTTCGTCCCGTGGGGCCTCCCCGCCCTCACGCTGCCCTTCGTCTTCGCGACGCTCGCGTTCGTCCTGCTGAAGGGCGCCTCGACGGAGCTCGAGCCGGTCGCCGTCGAGGACATCACGACCCCCGAGGAGCATCTCACCGGCCGGCGCGCCCCGGCGGGCGAGGACGTCGGCCGCGTCGCCGTGCCGACCTAGTCGTCATCCAACGAAGAGAGGACTGGCATATGCCACAGAATCTGTTCCCGCTCGACAACACGAAGAAGTTCACGGACCAGAAGCACGTCGGCCACAACCGCTGGCATGGGGACATCCCGCCCGTCGTGAGCGTCAAGCCGGGCGACGTGTTTCGCGCCGACTGCCGTGAGTGGTTCGACGGTGCGATCAAGAACGACGACTCGGCGGACGACGTCCGCCACGCGCCGCTGCCCGGGGTGCACGTCCTCAGCGGGCCGTTCCGGGTCGAGGGCGCGGAGCCCGGCGACCTGCTGATCGTCGACATCCTCGAGATCGACGCCTGCGACCAGGAGGACGAGGGTCCGTTCTCCGGCATGGGCTGGGGCTACACCGGCGTGTTCGCGAAGACGAACGGCGGTGGCTTCCTCACCGACCGGTTCCCCGATGCCTACAAGGTGATCTGGGACTTCAAGGGCGACGTCGCCAGCTCGCGCCACATACCGGAGTGCTCATACGTCGGCATCCACCACCCGGGCCTGATGGGCACGGCGCCGTCGGCGGAGCTGCTCGCGAAGTGGACCAAGCGCGAGACCGACCTGATCGCGACCGACCCCGACCGGGTGCCGCCGCTGGCGCTGCCGCCGCTGCCGGACAGCGCGATCCTCGGGACCCTCGAGGGCGACGAGTTCGACCGGATCGCCTCCGAGGCGGCGCGGACGGCGCCGCCGCGTGAGAACGGCGGCAACCAGGACATCAAGAACTTCACCGCCGGGACGCGGGTGTTCTACCCGGTCTTCGTCGAGGGGGCGAACCTGTCCTTCGGCGACCTGCACTTCTCGCAGGGCGACGGTGAGATCACGTTCTGCGGCGCGATCGAGATGGGCGGGTTCATGGACCTGCACGTCGACGTGATCAAGGGCGGCATGGAGACGCTACGGGATCAGTGAGAACGCGATCTTCATGCCGGGCCTGCGCGACCCGAACTACTCGGAGTGGATCGCGTTCTCCGGGCGTGTCCGTGGACCTCGCCGGCAAGCAGCACTACCTGAACTCGCAGCTGTCGTACGAGCGCGCGTGCCACCACGCCATCGACTACCTCATGAAGTTCGGCTACAGCGACATCCAGGCGTACATGATCCTGGGCTCCGCGCCGATCGAGGGCCGGTTCTCCGGCGTCGTGGACATCCCGAACTCGTGCGCGACCGTCTACATCCCGAGGCGCATCTTCGACTTCGACGTCGCGCCCGGAGCCGGGAAGCCGCATCAGGTGAGCCAGGGCATGCCCGTGCCGCGGACGCCGAACTAGGAGGAGCCGCGATGGCGATCTACGAGTACCGGTGCGAGCGCGACGGCTCGTTCGAGGTTGCGCGGCCGATCGGTACGGCGCCGGCGTCGATCGCCTGCCCGGTGTGCGCGAGCGAGGCCGATCGGGTGTTCTCGAGCCCGATGGTCTCGTTCGCGCCGCGGGGGCTGGTGGCGGCGCTCGAGCGCGAGGAGAAGACGCGCCACGAGCCCGATGTCGTGACGTCGCTGCCACCGGCCCCGGCGCACATGCGGACGCCCGTGGCTCCGCTGACGCCGACGCTGCGGAAGCTGCCGCGCCCGTGAGCGGGGCTCAGACGATCGGAGGGAGCCAGCCCTTCGGGCGCTTGCCCGTGCTGACGTAGCGATACGCCTGGATGTCGTCGAACTCGGAGCTGTCGGGCTCGTAGGCCATCATCGCCTGGTCGAGCCCGCCGTGCTCGCCGACCAGCTCGGCTCCCCGCTTCGCGTTGGGCGCCTCCAGCCGGGGCGCGTCGACCACCACGCGCCGCGGAGGCGGAGCGGCCACCGGGTCCGGCTCGACGAGAGGACGCTCGTCCGGGAACAGCAGCCGGCCGGTGCGCATCGCCTCGAAGTCCCCGAGCCGGCTGTGGTCGTCGTACCGCTCGGAGGCGGCCGTGCGAAGCCGAGCGAGCCGCGGCCCGATGTCCTCCGTGATCTCGTGCAGCAGCGACGTCGCGTCGATCCAGTCGTCCCCCGTCATCCTGTCGACCGCGGATCGGAGACTGACGATCGTCTCGGTCAGGTGATCGCGCGCTCGCCCGAGGTTCCGGAAGTGGTGCTCGTGGAAGCTCATGCTTCTTCATCGGAGAAACCCGGGGGCGCTTGATACATCTGTCGCAAAGACGCCCCGAGCCGACCACGCAGGCTGCAGCTCACGGCCGGCGACGACGCGCGCCACGCGAGCGACACGCGCCGCCGGCCTTCGAAAGATCAGCCGCAGCCGGTGTTGTTGCCGCAGCTCGAGCACGTGTAGCACGAGCCGGTGCGCTGCATCATGCCGCCGCACTGGTTGCACGCGGGGCCGAGGTCGAGGCCGATCATGCGGGCGGGGACGACCGGCGGTGAGTCGGTCATCGCCGCCGCCGCCGGCTGCGGGTCCGGGGGCGCGGGGGTGGTCCCGCCGTTGGCCGGGCCGGGCGAGCCGCCGGCCGCGCCGGAGCTGATGTCCTCGGCCGTCTTCTTGGCGCGCACCTCGGGCGTGAGGATGCCGAGCTCCTCCTGGATGTCGGCGTCCAGGAACCGCGACGCGAGCCAGCGCATGATGTAGTCGGGCATCGACTTCGCGAACGGGATCTCCGGGTTGGTGGTGATCCCCTCCGGCTCGAAGCGCATGTAGGCGAACTTGCTGACCAGGGTCTCGAGCGGCACGCCGTACTGGAGCGCGATCGAGATCGCCGTGGCGAACGAGTTCATCATGCCGCGGAGGGTCGACCCCTCCTTGCCGATGTCGGTCAGGAAGATCTCGCCGACCGTGCCGTCGTCGTACATGCCGGCGGTGATGTAGCCCTCGTGGCCGCCGAGCGAGAACTTGTGGGTGAGCGACTTGCGCTCGCGCGGCATCCGCTTGCGCGCCGGGGCGTCGCTCGTCGCCGCCTGCTTGAGCGCGCGCGCGACCGCCTCCTCGATCCGCGCCTCGACCTCGGCGGCGGTGAACACCTCCTCGCCGGCGGAGATCGCCGCCTCGGCCTTCGCCTTGACCTCCTTGACCTCCTGCGCGTCGGTGCGCAGGGCCTGGGCGGTCTTCGACCCGTCGCGATAGATCGCCAGCGCCTTGACGCCGAGCCTCCACGCGTCGATGTAGGCCTCCGCGATGTCCTCCACGGTGGCGGTCTGCGGCATGTTCACAGTCTTCGAGATAGACCCGCTCAAGAACGGCTGAACGGCGCCCATCATCTTGATGTGCCCCGCGTGCGAGATCGCGCGTTCGCCGACCGCGACGTCGAACACGGGGAGGTGCTCCTCCGCCAGCTCCGGCGCCCCGATGATCGTGCCGTGCTCGGCCACGTACGCCTCGATCTGCTCGACCTGAGTGTCGGTGTAGCCGAGCGTCCGCAGCGCCATCGGCACGGTGCGGTTGGCGATCGTCATCGTGCCGCCGCCGACCAGCTCCTTGTACTTGACGAGCGAGAAGTCGGGCTCGATGCCGGTCGTGTCGCAGTCCATCAAGAAGGAAATCGTGCCGGTAGGCGCAAGGACGCTGGCTTGGGCGTTGCGGTAGCCGTGCTGCTCGCCGAGCTGGACCGCCTCGTTCCACGTCTCGCGCGCCGCGGTGAGCAGATCCGTGTCGGCGACGATCGAGTCCGGGATCGCATTTGACGCATCCCGGTGCATGCGCATCACGTTGTTGTGCGACTCCCGGTTGACGGCGTAGCCCTCGATACGGACCGAGTGCGGCGGCGACCTTCGCCGATTGCAGGTAGCCGCGACCGGTCATCAACGCCGTGATCCCGGCGGCCGTTCCGCGCCCCTCGTCGGAGTCGTACGGGACGCCATTTGCCATCAGGTAAGCGCCGAGGTTCGTGTATCCGAGCCCGAGCTGCCGGAACGCGCGCGCGTTCTCGCCGATCTTCTCGGTCGGGTAGCTCGACGGGCCGACGATGATCTCCTGCGCGAGGAAGACGATGTCGGCCGCATGGTTGAAGCGGGCGAGATCGAGGGTGCCGTCCGGACGGCGGAACTTCATGAGATTCAGCGACGCCAGGTTGCACGCTGAGTCATCAATACTCAGATACTCCGAGCAGGGGTTGGATGCGGTGATCGGACCGGTGTTCGGGTTCGTGTGCCACTGGTTGATCGTGGTGTCGTACTGGACGCCGGGATCGGCGCAGCGCCACGCGGCCTCGGCGATCTCGCGCATCAACTCGCGCGCGGAGACCGTCTCGGTCGGCTCGCCGGTCGTGCGCGAGATCAGCTGCCACTCCTCGTCGTTCTCGACCGCGTGCATGAAGCCGTCGGTCACGCGCACCGAGTTGTTGGCGTTCTGGTACTGGATCGAGTGGAAGCCGTCGCCGTCGATCGACATGTCGAACCCGGCGTCGCGCAACGCGGCGGCCTTGTCCTCCTCCTTGGCCTTGCACCAGATGAACTCGCGGATGTCGGGGTGATCGACGTTGAGGACGACCATCTTGGCCGCCCGCCGCGTGCCGCCGCCCGACTTGATCGAGCCTGCCCATGAGTCTGCCCCGCGCATGAAGGAGACCGGACCGCTTGCGGTGCCGCCCTTGCTCAGAGGCTCCATCGAGCCGCGAATCCTCGACAGGTTGATCCCCGAGCCGGAACCGCCGCGGAAGATCAGGCCCTCCTGGGTGTTCCAGTCGAGGATCGACTCCATGTTGTCCTCGACGCTCAGGATGAAGCAGGCCGACATCTGATTCTTCGGGCTGTCGATCGGCTGCCAGCCGCAGTTGAACCAGACCGGCGAATTGAAGGCCGCCATCTGGTGGAGCAGGATGTAGGTCAGCTCGGCCTCGAAGGCGTCGCCGGCCTCGACTGAAGCGAAGTAGCCGCGCTCGCGGCCCCAGTCGGCGATCGTGCCGGCGACGCGGCCGATCATCTGCTTGACCGAGTGCTCGCGCGTGGGGGAGCCGAGCTGGCCCCGGAAGTACTTCTGGGAGACGATGTTCGTCGCGTTCTGGGACCACGTGGTCGGGAACTCGACGCCCTCCTGGCGGAAGCTGCCGACGGCGGCGGTGCGCGTCTCCCACTCGACGGTGTCGAACGGATGCACGCCCGCCTGGGTGAACAGGCGCCGCACGGTCAGGGCCTCGCCGGAGCGTGGGTCCTTCGTGAGTGTGGTCTGCGGCGTCTGCTCCATGGAGAAGCTCCCTTCCCTGCGTTGGCCCTCTGGCCGTTCGGCGAGATTTCGATGGGCCGACGAGTTTCGAGGTCGCCTCGGACGGACTCGCGGAGGCCGGATCGGAAGGCCCGGAATGTGCAGGGAATCGACCTCACATTCTACCGAGCCGGGGGGCTCGGCCGGAGGCATTCGCCGAGACCCGCGCTCAGGGTGTGAGACGCGACACCAAGGGCCTCTGGGCCGCGCGCCTGCGCTGGTGGAGCATCGAGCCATGGACTCCACCATTCACACCATCGTCGCCGCCCAGCACATCCAGGATCGGTTGGCCCAGGCCACGTCGGCGCGTGCAGCGCGAGAGCTCAGGCCGAGGCGCTCATGGACGGCGAGATTCCGGCGCGACGGCCGTCCGGCCGCCACGCCGCCGACTCAGCGGCCCAGCCTCAGCCAGTCGCCGAAGTCGCCCCACGCGCCGGTGGCGCGGTAGGTGGCCTCGCGGACGGAGTGACCCCAGCCCGCGAGGCGGTCGCTGTGGCGGGCGGCGAACGGCGTCGCGGCGAGCAGGGCGAGGCCGGCGAGCGCCGCGGCGAGCAGCATCGCCGGGACCGCGAGGCTCCGATCGCCGTCCGGGCGCACGACCGCGAGCTGCGGCTCGGCGGGCGCCACCGGCGTCGTCGGCGCAGGCGTGGCCTGCGGCTGGACGGGGGCCACGTCGCCCTCCTTGGGCGAGGGCGAGGTGTCCGTCGCCGGAGGCTTCGAGCCGCTGCCGCCGCCATCTCCGCCGCCACCGCTGGAACCGGCGCCGCCGCCGAGGTCCGGCAGGTCGCCGCTGTCGGTCGTCGGCGCAGGCGTCACCGCGGGCGGCGGCGAGGTCGGGGCCGGAGTCGTGGTCGGGCTCGGCGTCGTCGATGGCGCCGGCGTCTCCTGGGCGTCCTCCTGCTCCTGCTCGCAGCGCTCGGCGTCGTGATTCTTGATCGCCGCCTTGAGCGCGTCGTCGAACTCCGGGAAGTCGGTGTTGATCTCGTCGGTGATCGACTGCAGCGTGCGCTTGAGCGCCGTGCGCGAGTGGTCGCAGGTGTTGATGCGCCCGTCCTCGTAGTCCTTGTACACGCGGCGCACGACCTTGCGCTTGCGCAGCTTCTCCTTGCGCTCGGCCTCCGCGATCTCCTCCGGCGTGGGCGTCGGAGACGGGGTCGGCGTCGCCGTGGGCGTCGGGGTCACAGCAGGGTCCTGCGCCGACGCCGCGGGCGCCGCGAGCAAGGCCGCGAGCACGATCAGGATTCCGGCCCACCAGGTCCGCATCGGCCAAGAGGGTAGCTGTCATCATCCCGCCGCGATGAAGCTCCTGGTGACCGGAGGCGCCGGCTACATCGGCTCGATCGTCGCCCAGCAGCTGCTCGAGGGCGGTCACGAGGTGGTCGTGCTCGACAACCTGCATCGCGGCCATCGCGCCGCAGTGCCCGACGGCGCGGAGCTGGTCGAGGCCGACCTGCTCGACGAGCAGGCCACACGGAGCGCGCTGCAGGGCGGCTTCGACGGCGTCCTCCACTTTGCCGCCCTGGCACTGGTCGCCGAGTCCGTCGCGCACCCGGAGCGCTACCACCGCGGCAACCACGTCGGCACCCTGAACCTCCTCGACGCGATGCGGGACACGGGCGTCCGCCGGCTCGTGTTCTCCTCCAGCTGCGCCGTCTACGGCGAGCCGGAGACCGTCCCCATGCACGAGGACATCCCGGCGGCGCCGGTCAACGCCTACGGCAACTCGAAGCTCGCCGTCGACCGCATGATCGGGGACGAGTGCCGCGCGCACGGTCTCGCCGCCGCCTCGCTGCGCTACTTCAACGTCGCAGGCGCGCGCGGCCACCTCGGCGAGGACCACGAGCCCGAGACGCACCTGATCCCGCTCGTCCTGCGCGCCGCCGCGGGCGTCGCCGACCACGTGAAGGTGCTCGGCACCGACTACCCGACGCGCGACGGCACCGCGGTGCGCGACTACATCCACGTCGAGGAACTCGGGATCGCCCACATCCTCGCGCTGGAGGCGGTCGAGCCCGGCCGCCACGCGATCTACAACCTCGGCACCGGGCACGGCTACACGGTCAAGGAGGTCATCGACGCCGCCCGGCGCGTCAGCGGCCGCGAGATCGAGGTGCGCGAGGAGCCGCGCCGCCCCGGCGACCCGCCGCAGCTGGTGGCGGCGTCGGACCGCATCCGCGCCGAGCTCGGCTGGGAGGCCGAGAAGGGCCTCGAGGCGATGATCGCCGACGCGTGGGCCTGGCATCAGGCCCACCCGAACGGCTACTGAAGCGCGGCCAGCGCGTCGGCCAGGACAGCCTCCGGCGGCTGGGACGCGTCGATCACCGCGATCCGGTCCGGCTCGGCGGCGGCCAGCTCGTCGTAGGCCGCGGCGACCGCCGCGAAGAAGCCGCCTTCCTCGCGCTCGAGCCGGTCGGCTGGGCGGTCCGAGATCCGCGCGAGCCCGGCCGCCGGGTCGATCCGCAGCAGCAGCGTGCGGTCGGGCCGCAGCCCGCCGGTGCCGAACTCGTTCAGAGCCCGGATCTCCTCCACGCCCAGCCTGCGCCCGGCCCCCTGGTAGGCGAGCGAGGAGTCGACGAAGCGGTCGAGCAGCACGGTGTCGCCCGCCTCCAGCAGCGGGCGCAGCTGCTCGGCCACCAATTGAGCGCGCGCCGCCGCGTACAGCAGCGCCTCCGCGCGCGGGTCGATCTCCATCGCAGGGTCGGCGAGCAGCGCGCGGATCCGCTCCGACACCTCGACGCCGCCCGGCTCGCGCAGGACCAGCACCGGCGCCCCGCGCGCCTCGAGCTCACGCGCGAGTGCCGCAATGAGCGTGGTCTTGCCCGCGCCGTCGAGCCCTTCGACCGTGATCAGCACGCCTAGGATCTAACCGGATGCTCGACCAGCACCCTCATGCGGCGGCCGTGCTCGGCGCGGCGCTCGACGGCCGGCCGGCCCACGCGTACCTGCTGCACGGGCCGGCGGGAACCGGCAAGCGCACGGCGGCGCGCGACTTCGCGGCCGCGCTGCTCGCGCGCGGCGCCGACGACCCGGAGTCAGCGCGCACGCGCGTGCGGCATGGCGCCCATCCCGACCTCACCTGGGTCGCCCCCAGCGGAGCGCACGAGATGCTGCGGCGCGACGTGCAGGAGCCGGTGGTCTCCGCCGCCGCCCACACTCCGTTCGAGTCCGGCCACCGGGTGTTCGTGCTCGAGCGCGCCGACACCATGAACGACGAGGCGGCCAACGCGCTGCTGAAGACGCTCGAGGAGCCGCCGCCGTACGTGGTCCTGCTGCTGCTCACCGACAACCCGTCGCAGGTGCTGCCGACGATCAGCTCGCGTTGCCAGCCCGTGCGGTTCGACCCGCTGCCCGCCTCCCAGCTCGCCGAGCGCCTGCAGGCCCGCGGCATCGACCCCGAGACCGCCGTCGCCTGCGCGCGGCTCAGCCTCGGCGACGGCGAGCGGGCCATGACCCTGGCCCTCACTCCCGAGCTGCGCGCAGCCGCGGAGTCGTTCGCCCGCGCGCCGCTGCACGGCCGCGCCCACGCCGAGCGCGCCTGGCTGCCGCTGCTGCAGCAGGCCCGCGCGGCCGGCGGCGCCGCCCGGCAGGAGGTCGAGGCGGCGCTGGCCGAGGAGCTCGAGTTCCTGCCCAAGAAGGAGCACCGCCGGCGCGAGACCGAGTTCACCGAGCGCGCCCGCCGCGCCGACCGGCGCGCGATGACCGGCACGCTCGAGCACGCGCTCCAGCTGATCGGCCTCTGGTACCGCGACCTCGCCTGCGTGGCGGCGCACGCCGAGGACCTCGTCCACCACACCGACCGGCTCGAAGCGCTGCGCACCGATGCCGCGCTGCGCGACGGCGCCGCCTGGCGGGCCGCCGTCGAGCTGGTCGACGACACCCGCGCGCGGCTGGCGCTGAACGTCAGCGAGGAGCTGGCGCTGGAGGCGCTCGCCTACCGGCTCGAGAGCTGATCGAGCTCCTCGGCCGCAAACTGCTCGAGGTCCTCCTCGGGCGGCGGCCAGACCGGATTCATCTCCTCCAGCGTGCGCGCCACGATCCGCGCCACGGTCAGGTTCCGGTACCACTTCTCGTCGGACGGGATGACGTGCCACGGAGCCCACTCGGTGTTGGTGGCGTTGACGGCGTCCTCGTACGCCTCCTGGTAGGCGTCCCAGTTGCGCCGCTCGCGCACGTCGTTGGACGAGAACTTGTAGTGCTTGTCCTCGCGCCGGAGCCGCTCCTGGAAGCGCTCGAGCTGCGCGTCCTTCGAGATGTGCAGGAAGAACTTGAGGATCGTGGTGCCCTCGCGCGCCAGCATGCGCTCGAAGTCGTTGATCGAGTCGTAGCGCGAGCGCCAGCGCTCCTCCTCCACCAGTCCCTTGACGCGCACGACGAGCACGTCCTCGTAGTGCGAGCGGTTGAAGACGTGGATCATCCCGTAGGCCGGCGTCTGGAGGTGGTAGCGCCACAGGAAGTCGTGCCCGAGCTCCTCGTTGGAGGGCTCCTTGAACGTGTACACGCGCACGCCCTGCGGGTTGGTGCCGCGGAACACGTGCGCGACGGTCGAGTCCTTGCCGGCCGCGTCGATCCCCTGCAGTACCACCAGCAGAGCACGTTGCTCCTCGGCGTAGAGGCGCGCCTGGAGGTTCGCGATCTTCTCCACCAGCGCAGGCAGCTCTGAGTCGTCGGTGTCGTTCCCGGTGTCGGCCGTATCGAGGTCGGCGAGTGAGAAGCGCCCCATGGGTCCCGAATACCCAGGTCTGATGCAGGCGACGCGGCACCGGCGACGGTGTCGACTGCGAGTCGATCCCGCCGCGATCCGGGAACTCTAGGCTTATGGAGATGGAGGAACTCGCCGGCATCGTCCTCGCGGGCGGGCGGTCGAGCCGCATGGGCGCGCCCAAGGCGGCGCTGGAATGGCACGGGTCGACGCTGCTGCGCCGCGTCACCGGCCTCGTCGGCCGCACGGTCGGCGGCCCGGTCGTAGTGGTGCGCGCGCCCGGACAGGAGCTGCCGCCGCTGCCCGCCGCCGTCGAGATCGTGGAGGACGCGCGCGAGGGCCGCGGGCCGCTCCAGGGGCTCGCCGCCGGGCTCGCGGCGCTCGACGGGCGTGCTCAGGCGGCCTACGTGTCCTCGACCGACGTGCCGCTCGTCCACCCCGCCTTCGTGCTCGCCGTGACGGCGGCCCTGGAGGGCTCCGTGGACGTTGCGCTGCCGATCGTGCACGGCTACCCGCAGCCGCTTGCCGCCGCCTACCGGGTGACGCTGCGCCCCCTGGTCGAGGAGCTGCTGGCCGCCGACCGGCTGCGGCCGGCCTTCCTGTTCGAGCGCTGCCGCGTGCGCCGCCTCGACGAGCGGGCGCTGCTCGCCGACCGCCGGCTGGCGGCGGCCGACCCCGAGCTCCTGTCGGTCCTCAACGTCAACGAGCCGGCCGACATCGAGGCCGCGCGGGCGCGGCCGGTGCCGGCCGTGACCGTCGTGCGCTTCGGCGCGCTGCGCCGGCTGCCCGGGCCGGCGCGGGCGAGCGTGCACGCGGCGACCCTCGGGGCGGCGGCGGCGACCGCCGGGCTCGAGCTCGGCGAGCACGTCGTGGCCGCGATCAACGGCGACCGGATCGCCCGCGACCCGGAGATGCCCCTGGCGGCGGGCGACGAGGTGGCGTTGCTGGCCGCGGACGCGGGGGGCTAGGCGGTATGCCCGGAGAAGGCTTCGAGCAGGTCGGCAACGACGGCGCGGGGCTGCTCGTCCACCTGTTTGGTGCCGTATCGCCGCGGGACGTAGCGGTGGCGGCGCAGCCACAGGTCGCG
This sequence comes from uncultured Solirubrobacteraceae bacterium, assembly GCA_963849695.1. Lineage (GTDB taxonomy): Bacteria > Actinomycetota > Thermoleophilia > Solirubrobacterales > Solirubrobacteraceae > DASSUW01. Next base: position 20,049 of record CAWKIT010000028.1, on the reverse strand, counting down.
GTCGTCGTCGCTGTCGGCTTGGTGCGGCCGCGCGTGTTGGCGCCCGTCGAGCTCCACGACGACGCGGCGGTCGCGCCACAGGCAGTCGACGACGTAGGGCCCGAGCGTCTGGTTGCGTTCGGGCAGTTCGATGCCGTGGCGGATGAGCAGCGCGCGGAAGCGCCGTTCGAGCCGGCTCTTGGCCTGGCCATGGCCCGGGACGTGGGTGTCGAGGGCGGCCCGGAGGTTGGCGCTGCCGGGGTGGCCGCGGCGGAGAATGCTCATGATGTCGTCGGGGCGGAGGTCGTGCTGGAACTCGGCCTCGGCGAGTGCCTTGAGCAGCGCCGGCTGCTCGTAGCGCACGGCGAGGTCGAGCAGGGTGCGGGCGACGGAGGTGGTGCGGAAACGTCCGTTGTGCACGATGTCGCCGGGGCGGATGGCGGTCGGGCTGGTGCAGTGCGATGCCGGGCGGGCTCGTGCGGCCGTGCGGTACGGCGAGTTCGATCAGTCGCGGTGGCGCGGGGATGATCTGCCAGCGCCAGGCCGCGGTGCCGTGCGCTCAGGAACGCGCGCGGGCCCGCGGCGAACAGCGCACTGACGAGGAGCGCGTCCTCGCTCAGCAGCTCGGGGGCGATCATCGAGTAAACCCCGCGATGAAGGAGATGCAGCGTGCCGGAGCGCAGCGCGCGGTCGATCGCCGAGGCACTGACGCCGTGCTCGAGCAGCTGCCCACGGGCGACGACACCGTCCTGAGAAGCGGCGACGGCGCGAACCACATGCGCCTGGCGTCGGATTCCGGGGCTTATCGCATGTGGTTCGGGCATGGCGCCGATCATGGCCCGAGGGACCGCGCCGGAACAACGCGCGTTTGTGAGAGATCAGCGCCGAAAGAGCGACATGCCTGACGGCTACTTCGGGCGCGCGCTGGTGATCGACGCGACCACGGGTGCGAGCGAGCGGCTCGAGCTGCCCGAGCGCGTGCTGCGCGACTACATCGGCGGCGTCGGGCTCGCCACCTGGCTGCTGCACCGGCTGGCGCCGCCGAAGGTCGACCCGCTGGCGCCCGAGGCGCCGCTGGCGTTCGTGTTCTCGCCGCTCGTCGGCACGCCGCTGACCACCAGCGCGAAGTTCGCCGTGGTCGCCAAGTCGCCGCTGACCGGCATGCTCAACGACGCGCTCGCCTCGAGCCACTTCGCGATCGCCGGCAAGCTCACCGGGCAACGACGCGATCGTGGTCCGAGGCGCGTGCCGCGACCCCCTCAGTGCTCGTCGTTGACGTTACCGGCGTTCGGGTCGAGCCGGCCAACGAGCTGTGGGGCCTGCCGGCGGCCGAGGCCGAGACGCAGCTGCGCGAAAAGCTCGGCAAGGCCTGGCGGATCGCCGCCATCGGGCCTGCCGGCGAGAACCTGGTCCGCTACGCGACGATCTCCCACGACGGCCGCCACGCCGGCCGCGGCGGGCTCGGCGCCGTGCTCGGCGCCAAGCGCATCAAGGCGGTCGCCGTCCGCGCCTCGTCCGGCCGGGTGCCGCTCGCCGACCCGAAGGCCGTGCAGGCGGCCGCCCGCGACCTGCGCGCGCGCTCGTTCGGGCCCGCGACCGAGAAGTACCGCGAGCTCGGCACACTGGCCAACCTGCTCACCTTCAACGAGCTCTCGACCCTGCCGACCCGGAACTTCAGCGCCGCCACCTTCGAGGGCGCGGAGAACCTCGCGGCCGAGAACCTCGCCGACCTGCGCCTGCGCGCCCGCAACAGCTGCGCCTCGTGCTCGATCGGATGCGAGCACATCTACGACGTCAAGGGCGGCGGCAGCGCGCGCGTGGAGTACGAGAACGTGTTCGCGCTCGGCCCGCTGTGCGGGGTCTCGGATCCTGACGAGGTGCTGGCCGCCTCGGCCCGCTGCGACGAGCTCGGCCTCGACACGATCTCCGCAGGCGGCACGATCGCGTGGGCGATGGAGTGCGCCGAGCGCGGCCTCATCGACGCGCCGTGGCTGCGGTTCGGCGACGGCGCCGCGCTGCTGCGCGCGATCGAGGAGATCGGAGCGCGCACCGGCCTCGGCGAGCTGCTGGCCGAGGGCTCGCGCCGTGCCGCCGAGCGCGTCGGCCAAGGCTCGGCCGCGTTCGCGCCGCAGGTCAAGGGGCTCGAGCTGCCCGGCTACGAGCCGCGCACGTTGCAGGCGATGGCGCTCGGCCTCGCCGTCAACGCGCGCGGCGCCGACCACAACCGCTCAGGCGCCTATGAGGCCGACTTCTCGGGCGAGGTCGACCGCGTGGCCGGCGGCGAGGCGCACGCCCGCGCGGCGATCGCCACCGAGGACCGCGCGGCGGTGATGGACTCGCTGATCCTGTGCAAGTTCCTGCGCCGCGCGTTTGCCGACCCGATGACCGAATGGGCGGCGCTGCTGCGCGCGGTGACCGGCTGGGACGTGACCGCCGCCGAGCTCGAGCGGACGGCGCGCCGGATCGTGATCGCCAAGCGCCTGTTCAACCTGCGCGAGGGATGGACGCGCGCCGACGACTGGCTGCCCCAGCGGTTCCTCTCCGAGCCGCTCGAGGTCGGCTCGGGCCGCGCCGCCGCGCTGACCCCGGAGCGCCTGCGGGCGATGATCGCCAGCTACTACGAGGCGCGCGGGCTCGACCCGGACGGCATCCCCCGCGCCGAGCCGCTGCGCGACCTCGGGCTGGCGTAGGATCAAGTCGTGGCCATCACAGAGCTTGAGGTCGCCACAGTTGAGCTGACGATCGACGGGCGCGACGTCAGCGTCGCCGCGGGCACGACGATCTACGACGCCGCCGAGCAGGCCGGGATCGACATCCCGGTGCTGTGCCACGACGAGCGCTACGACCCGGTCGGCGTATGCCGGATGTGCGTGGTCGACGTCGGCGGCCGCGTGCTCGCCGCCGCCTGCGTGCGCCCGTGCGAGGACGGCATGGAGGTCAAGACCGCCACCGACCAGATCGAGCGCCAGCGGGCGACGCTGACCGAGCTGCTGATCGCCGACCAGCCGCCCGCGGAAGAGGACCCGAAGGAGACGAAGACCGCCGACAACGAGCTGCTCGTGCTCGCCCGCCGCTACGGCGTCGAGCAGAACGGCGCGCTGCCGCGCGGCGGCGGTCGCGGGGAGGACTTCTCGAACCCCGTCATCGCCGTCAACCACGACGCCTGCATCCTCTGCGACCGCTGCGTGCGAGCGTGCGACGACATCCAGGGCAACGACGTGATCGGACGCTCGGGCAAGGGCTACGAGACCCGGATCGCGTTCGACCTCAACGACCCGATGGGCGACTCGTCGTGCGTGACGTGCGGCGAGTGCGTCGCCGCGTGCCCGACCGGCGCGCTCGTCAACCGGCCGATCCGCGACGTGCCGATCCGGCCGCGCTCGGAGCTGAAGTCGGTCGACTCGGTGTGCCCGTACTGCGGCGTCGGCTGCGCGCTCACCTACCACGTCGACGCCGAGCGCAACGCGATCGCGTTCGCCGAGGGGCGGGAGCAGCCCGGGTCGCACGCGCGGCTGTGCGTGAAGGGCCGCTACGGCTGGGACTACGCGGCCTCGCCGCAGCGCCTGACCGTGCCGCTGATCCGCGATTCCTACCCGAAGGGCCCGCTGTCGGGCGACGTGCGCGGCGAGGGCCGCGGGCGCCGCAAGCCGGGCGGGCTCGTCGACTACGACGAGGTGCTCCCGCACTTCCGCGAGGCGACGTGGGACGAGGCGCTCGACCTCGTGGCCGAGCGGCTTACCGCGATCCACGCCGAGCACGGCCCGGGCGCGATCGCCGGCTTCGGCTCGGCCAAGTGCTCGAACGAGGAGGCCTACCTCTTCCAGAAGCTGATCCGCGCGGGCTTCGGCACCAACAACGTCGACCACTGCACGCGCCTGTGCCACGCCTCCAGCGTCGCCGCGCTGTTCGAGGGCGTCGGCTCGGCGGCGGTGTCGACCACGTACGGCGACATCGTCAACGCCGACGTCGCGATCCTGGCCGGCACCAACACGACCGCCAACCACCCGGTCGCCTCCTCGTTCTTCAAGCAGGCCAGGCGCCGGGGGACGACGCTGATCGTGATCGACCCGCGGCGCGAGCGGATCGCCGAGCACGCCGACATCTACTGCCAGATCAAGCCCGGCACCGACGTCGCGTTCTACAACGGCGTGATGCACGAGGTGATCCGCCTCGGGCTCGTCGACCGCGAGTTCATCGCCGCGCGGGTCAGCAACTACGGCGAGCTGGCCGCGCTGGTGCGCCAGTACCCGCCCGAGCGCGCCGCCCAGATCTGCGGCATCGACGCCGACACCATCCGCCGCATCGCCCGGCTGTGGGGCGAGGCGGACGCCGGCGTCATCTACTGGGGGATGGGCATCTCCCAGCACACGACGGGGACCGACAACGCGCGCTGCCTGATCGCGATGTGCTCGATCACCGGCAACGTCGGCCGCCAGGGCACCGGGCTGCACCCGCTGCGCGGGCAGAACAACGTGCAGGGCGCCTCCGACGCCGGCCTGATCCCGATGTTCTATCCCGACTACCAGCAGGTCGAGCAGGACGCGGCGCGCGAGCGCTTCGAGGCGGCGTGGGGCCGCGAGCTCGACCCCAAGAAGGGCCTGACCGTCACCGAGATCATCGGCTCGGTGCTGCACGGCGGCGTGCGCGGGATGTACATGATGGGCGAGAACCCGTTCCTGTCGGACCCGAACATCAACAAGGTCCGCAAGGCGCTCACCGCGCTCGAGTTCCTGGTCGTGCAGGACATCTTCCTCACCGAGACGTCGGAGTTCGCCGACGTCGTGCTGCCCGCCACCTCGTACCTGGAGAAGGACGGCACGTACACGAACACCGACCGCCGCGTGCAGCTCGGCCGCAAGACGCTCGAGCCGCCCGGGGAGGCGCGCGAGGACTGGCAGATCGTGCAGCAGATCGCCAACCGCGTCGGCCTGCCGATGGACTACGAGTCGCCGCGCGAGGTGTTCGACGAGCAGGTCGGCCTGATGCCGAACTACTCCGGCCTCTCCTACGACAACCTCGGGTCGACCGGCAAGCTGTATCCGAACCCCGACCCGGAGAACTCCGACGGCACCGTGGTGCTCTTCCAGGAGGAGTTCACCACCGACGACGGCAAGGCGCATCTGGTGCCGGCCGAGTGGCTGCCCGCGCGCGAGCTGCCCGACGAGGAGTTCCCGTTCGTGCTCAACACCGGCAGGCTGCTCGAGCACTGGCACACGGGCTCGATGACCCGGCGCTCGTACGCGCTGGACGCGATCGAGCCGGAGGCGTACGTGTTCCTGCACGCCGACGACGCCGCCGAGCTGGGGGCCGCCGACGGCGACTACGTGCGCGTGACGTCGCGGCGCGGCTCGATCGAGCTGAAGACGCGGATCTCGCACCGCGAGACGCGCGGGAGCTGCTTCATCCCCTTCCACTTCCGCGAGGCGGCCGCGAACGTGCTCACGATCGACGAGATCGACCCGATGGGCAAGATCCCCGAGTACAAGTTCTGCGCCGTCCGCGTCGAGCGCGCCTGATGGCGCGCACGCCGGGCGCCGAGGCACGCGCGGGCCGCTTCCCCGGCCCGAGCCTGATCCCGCCGCTGACCGAGATCCAGCGCCGCCACGGCTGGCTGCCGCGCGAGGAGCTGGTGGCGCTCGCGCGCGAATGGCGGCGGCCGCTGTACGAGATCGAGGGGCTGATCTCGTTCTATCCGCACTTCCGCACCGAGCCGCCCGGGCGTGTTCAGCTGGCCGTCTGCCACGACCTCTCGTGCTGGCTGCAGGGCGGCGAGGAGCGGCTCGCCGAGCTGCGCGAGCGCTACGGCGACGACGTCGAGCTGCACGAGGTGTCGTGCCTCGGGCGCTGTGACGACGCACCCGCCGTCGCGGTCGACGAGCAGCCGGTCCCGGTGGACGAGGTGGCCGACGCGCTCGCCGGCCGGCGGGCGCCTGCAGAGGCGCTCCGACCGGACGAGCGGCGGCCGAACGACCCGTACGAGTCCGGTGACGAGCACTACCGCGTGCTGCGCCGGGTGCGGAGCGGCGAGCTCGAGACCGAGCAGGTCGTCGACGTGCTGAAGGAGTCCGGGCTGCGCGGTATGGGCGGGGCCGGCTTCCCGACCGGGCGCAAGTGGGAGACCGTGGCGGCCCAGGAGGCGACGCCGAAGTACGCGATCTGCAACGCCGACGAGTCCGAGCCGGGCACGTTCAAGGACCGCCAGATCCTCGCCGAGCAGCCGCACCTGGTGCTCGAGGGCCTGGTGCTCGGGATGCTCGCGTGCGGCGCCGAGCGGGGCTGGGTCTTCATCCGCCACGAGTACGGGCCCGAGGAGGCCGTGATCCGCGAAGAGCTCGAGTCGCTGCGTTCCGCCGGCCTGCTCGAGGGGCTCGAGGTCGGTGTCTTCACGTCCCCAGGCGGCTACATCCTCGGCGAGGAGTCGGCGCTGATCGAGTGCATGGAGGGCCACCGCGGCGAGCCGCGCAACAAGCCGCCGTTCCCGGCCGTCGACGGGCTGCACGGCAAGCCGACGCTGATGAACTCGGTCGAGACGTTCGCCGACGTGCCGGTGATCGTCGAGCGCGGCGCCGAGTGGTGGAAGGCGCAGGGCGTCAACGGCGGCAGCGGCCTGAAGTTCTTCGCGGTGTCCGGGCACGTCGAGCGCCCGGGCGTCTACTGCGTGCCGATGGGGACGACCGCGCGCGAGCTGATCGAGGAGGCGGGCGGGATGGCGGGCGGCGCCGAGCTGCGCGCGTTCCAGCCGGGCGGAGCCTCGTCGAACTTCCTCGGCCCCGACTCGCTCGACGTAGCGCTCGACTTCGACCCGCTGGCCGAGACGGGCTCGATGCTCGGCTCCGGCGCCCTCGTGGCCGTCGCCGAGGGCACCGACCTGCTCGCGGCCGGCACCAACGTGCTGCGCTTCTTCCGCGACGAGTCGTGCGGCAAGTGCGTCCCATGCCGGGTCGGCTCGCACAAGGCGCACGCCATGCTCGAGGAGATGATCGAGCAGGGGCTCGGGCTCGACGAGGCGCGCGAGCGGCTCGAGGGGCTGGAGGAGACGCTGCGGCTGACGTCGATCTGCGGGCTCGGGCAGGTCGCGATGGGACCGGTGCTGAGCGTCACGCGGCTGCCGCCGTCATCCGGGCCCGAGGGGATGCCGGTGAAGGGCGTCGGGCACTGAGACAGTGGCCCCCGCCACGAGTCCCGCCGCGGTTGGCGGGCCAAACACGCCGCGACCCATGACGGAGACCACTGGCGGCCACGAGTTCTTCGCCGTTCGGACCGTCGCCGAGGCCTTGGACGGCTTCCGGCCGGAGCGGCGGACGGGGATCGAGGCGGTCGATCTCGTCGATGCCCTCGGGCGCGTGCCCGCCGAGCCGGTGCGGGCGCCGCACGACCTGCCGGGGTTCGCGCGCGCGACCGTCGACGGCTACGCGGTGCGCGCCGCCGACACGTTCGGGGCGTCGGAGTCGCTGCCCTCGTACCTGACGGTGGCGGGAAGCGTGGCGATGGGCACGGCCGCCGAGGTGGACGTCGCGCCCGGCGTGGCGGTGGCGATCCCCACCGGCGGCGCCATGCCGCTGTCGGCCGACGCCGTGGTGATGGTCGAGCACGTCCAGGAGCCGCTGCCGGGATCGATCGAGGTGATGCGGCCGGCCGCCCCGGGCGACGGGATGGTGCGGGCCGACGAGGACGCCCGCGCGGGCGCCGAGCTGGTCCCCGCGGGGCGGGCGCTGCGCGCGCAGGATCTCGGCATGCTCGCCGCGGCGGGCGTGCCGCGGCTGCGCGTGCACTCCCGCCCGCGGGTGGCGATCGTGTCGACCGGCGACGAGGTCGTGCCCCTGGAGACGCCGGTGCTGGAGCCGGGCCGGGTGCGGGACGCGACGGCGGTCGCGCTCGCCGCGCTGGTGCGCGAGGCGGGCGGCGCGCCCGACCTGCGCGGGATCGTGCCCGACGACCGCGCGGCGCTCGAGCAGGCGCTGCGCGCTGCGCACGAGGTGAGCGACGTGGTCGTCGTCTCCGCCGGCTCGTCGGTCGGCGCGCGCGACGAGACGGCGGCCGCCGTGGCGGCGCTCGGCGAGCCCGGCGTCTGGTGCCACGGGCTGGCGATCCGGCCCGGCAAGCCGACACTGCTCGCCGAGGCGGGCGGCGTGCCGGTGATCGGCCTGCCCGGCAACCCGCGCTCGGCGCTCGTCGTGTTCCGGCTGATCGGCGTGCCGCTGGTGCGGCTGGTCGGCGGAGTCACCGAGCCGCCGCCGGACCCGGTCGTCCGCGCGCGGCTGGCGCGCGACCTGCCGTCGGCGGCGGGGCGGCTCGACGTCGTGCAGGTGCGCCTGCACGACGGGCTCGCCGAGCCGCTGTTCGGCAAGTCCGCCCTGCTCTCGATGCTGGCGGACGCGGACGGCTACGTGGTGGTCCCGGAGCCCGCCACCGGCCTGGCGGGCGGCGCCGAGGTGGACGTCGTGCTGCTGCGATGACGTTCATCAGCGACGTCCCGGCCGCCGAGGCGCTCGCCGTCTGGCGCGAGGCGTGCGAGGCGGCGGGCTGCCCGGCGCGGAGCGGCGTCGAGGAGGTCGCGGTGGCCGACGCGGTGGGCCGAGTGACGGCCGAGCCGGTGTGGGCGGCGCGCTCCTCGCCCGCCTACGACGCGGCCGCCATGGACGGGATCGCGGTGCGTGCCGCCGAGACCGCGGGCGCGAGCGAGACGTCGCCGGTGCTGCTCGAGCACTTCGCGATCGTCGACACCGGCGACGAGCTGCCCGGCGGGTTCGACGCGGTGGTGATGCGCGAGCACGTGCACCACGAAGGCGGTCGCGCCGAGCTGCGGGCCGCGGCCACGCCCTACCAGCACGTGCGCACGATCGGCGAGGACGTCAGCGCCACCGAGCTGCTGCTGCCGACGGCGCAGCGGCTGGGGCCGGTCGAGGTGGCGGCGGCCGCCGCCGCGGGCCTGGAGAGCCTGCGCGTGCGGGCGCGGCCGATCGTCACCGTGATCCCCACCGGCGACGAGGTGCGGCCGGTGGGCGCGGAGATCGGCCCGGGCGAGGTGCTCGACACCAACTCGCTGATGCTCGCGGCGCAGGCGCGCGAGGCCGGTGCCGTGGCGCAGTCCACGGCGATCGAGCCCGACGACCCGGACGGCATCGCGGCCGCCGTGCGCTCGGCGGCGGCTCGCAGCGACCTGGTGATCGTCGTCGCGGGCTCGAGCGCCGGCCGCGACGACTACACGGCGGCGGTCGTCGAGCGGCTCGGCGCGCTCGCCGTCCACGGCGTCGCGGTCAAGCCGGGTCATCCGGTCGTGCTCGGCGCGGTCGACGCGACGCCGGTGATCGGGGCGCCCGGCTTCCCGGTGTCGGCGGCGTTGACGTTCGAGATCTTCGCGCTGCCGGTGCTGGCCGCGCTGCAGGGGCTGGCGCCACCGGAGCGCACGCGCGTGCGCGCGCGGCTGTCGCGCAAGCTCGCCTCGACGATGGGCATGGACGACTGGGTGCGCGTGCGGCTCGGCCGCGTCGGCGGCCGGCTCGTGGCCGCGCCGCTGTCGCGCGGGGCCGGCATGCTCACCTCGCTCGTGCGCGCCGACGGCCTGCTCGTGGTGCCCGCGGGGCTCGAGGGCCACCACGCCGGGGAGGAGGTCGAGGTCCGGCTCCTGCGCGAGCTCGGCGCGGTCGACGGCACGATCGTGGCGGTCGGCTCGCACGACCTGGTGCTCGACCTGGCGGCCTCGGAGCTGCGCGCCGCCGATCCGCGCGTCACGCTCGCCTCGACCAACGTCGGGTCTCTGGGCGGGCTGGTGGCGCTGCGGGACGGGCTCAGTCACCTCGCCGGATCGCACCTGCTCGACGCCGACACCGGCACCTACACGCTGCCGTGGGTCGAGCGCGTGCTCGGCGACCGGCCGGTGGCGGTCGTGCGGCTCGTGCACCGCGAGCAGGGGCTGATCGTGGCCGCCGGCAATCCGCTCGGCCTGGGCGGGATCGAGGATCTGACGCGGCCCGGGCTGCGCTACGTCAACCGCCAGCGCGGGGCCGGGACGCGCGTGCTGCTCGACCACGAGCTCGGCCGGCGCGGGATCGCCGCGGAGGCGGTCGGCGGCTACGCGCGTGAGGAGCACACCCATCTGGCGGTGGCGGCCGCGGTCGCCGCCGGTCGCGCCGACTGCGGGCTCGGGGTGCTGGCCGCGGCGCGCGCCTTCGGCCTCGATTTCGTGCCGGTCACGCGCGAGCCGTACGATCTGGTCATGGCGGCCGAGACGGTCGAGGATCCGGTCCTGGCGCCGCTGTGGGAGCTGCTCGCCTCGCGCGCGTTCCTGGAGCGCGTCGAGGCGCTGGGGGGCTACTCGACCGCCGAGAGCGGGATCCGGGTGCGATGAGATTCGAAGCGGTGGTCGAGACCGAGGACGAGGGCGTGTTCGTCGTGGTCCCGGCCGACTCGGAGTTCGCCCGCGCCCGCGCGCCGGTCACGGTCACGATCAGCGGCCAGAGCTGGGAGTCGTCGGTGGCCGCCTACGGCGGCCGCTTCTACCTGCCGCTGCGGCGCGGGATCCGGCAGCTGACCCGGATCGAGCCGGGCGACACCGTCGAGGTCACGCTCGAGCCCCGATAGGTCCGAGATTCGGCTCGAGCCCGTACAGCTCGAACGCGCCGAACGCGTTGAAACGCTCGTGGGCGGGGCCGTGGAAGTCGGCCGAGCCGGTGGTCAGGAGGCCCTGCTGGGTGGCGGCGTCGTGCAGGACCTTGGTCTGTTCGGCCGTGTGGGCGGCGTAGAAGGCCTCGACGCCGTCGAGCCCGGCGGCGGCGAAGGTGGAGAGCGTGGCGAGTGTCTCGTCGGTGCGATCCAGGTCCCAGAACGGGTGCGCCCACACCGCGACGCCGCCGGCCGCGTGGATGACCTCGATCGCCTGCGGGACGGTCGGCCGGCTGCGGGCGACGTACGCCGCCGCGCCCGGGACCAGGTAGGGCGGGAACAGCGCGTCGCGCCCGTTGATCCCCTCCTCGGCGAGGCGGGCCGCGTTGGCCGGGTGGGCGAGCACGGCGTCGGCCAGGTGGGGGCGGCCGATCGGCTTGCCGGCGGCGCGGCGGGCGGCGAGCGGCGAGTCGTCGAGCTCGAAGCCGAGCTCGCGCAGGCGATCGGCCATCTGGCCGATACGCCGTGCGCGGTCGCCGCGGAAGTCGTGCAGCGCGGCGCCGAGGTCGGGGTCGGCGGCTTCGAGCTCGTAGCCGAGGATGTGCAGGTCCTCGTACTCGCCGTGGACGGCGGACAGCTCGGCGGCCGGGGACAGGGCTATCCGGAGCCGCCGGGCGGCTGCTGCCGCCTCCGCGACGCCGTCGACCGTGTCGTGGTCGGTGAGCGCCATCAGCGTCATGCCCGCGGCGGCTGCGCGTGCCACCACGTCGGCGGCCGGCAGGGTTCCGTCCGAGTGCAGCGAATGCGATTGAAGGTCGAAGGTCGACGGCATGGGATGGAAGTCTGGCGGGAACGCTCAGGCTCGGAACCCTCGAGGGAAGTTGGAATATGTCAACCGGACTGATCATCGTGCTCATCGTCGTGGTGCTGATCCTGCTGGCGCTGCTGTTCTTCGTGCTGCCGCGGGCGCGCCGCCAGAGGGAGCTCAAGGCTCGTGAACGCGAGCTCGAGCAGCGCCGCGAGCGCGTGGCCGGCGAGCATCGTGCCGAGGCGGAGGAACGCAGAGGCCAGGCCGAGATGGCCGAGCAGAAAGCCAAGATGGCCGAGGCCGAGGCGCAGCGCGAGCGCGCCGAGGCCGAGTTGGGCGAGCAGCGCGCGCAGATGCACGAGCGCGGGATGGCCGACCACGAGCTGGTCGACGAGTCCGAGCGCGAGCGGTTCGCCGGCACGTCGGCGGTACCCGATGAGGAGACGGGGACGCGCGGCGACGAGGCGGCGACGTCGCGGACCGATGAGCCCGGTGCGGTGCGCGCCGACGAGGCGGCCACGACCCGCGAGGGCGGCTCCGTGAGCGAGGGCGACCGCCCGATGCACGAGCCGGGCAGCGACTACGAGCAGGGCCGGGTCGACGAGCGCCAGGGCCGCCCCGAACCCGGCCAGGGCGACGAGCCGCCCCGCTCCCGCCCGGCCTAACGAGCCGCCCCTCATCCGTACGCGGTGACCTGCGTCGGCGGCGCTACCCTTGCGGACGCCCCGCCGACGTAGCTCAGCTGGTAGAGCACTTCACTCGTAATGAAGGGGTCGCCGGTTCGAGTCCGGCCGTCGGCTTGCAGCGCAACGCGCCAACGCTGGCGATCCACGCTGCGGGATCCGACCCGGACGAGAACCATGCGTTCTGGACCAAGCCGCCGGCCAGATCCTCGGCTGGGCTGTCCGCCACTGCACCCGGCTCAACGGATCGCGGCACTAAGGGCTGAGGCATTACTCAAGAATTCCCACGAACCGCCCCGCGTGTGGGATAGTCGCCCGAGGCATGTCGGAGACGGAGGCAGCGACGGCAAGGACGGAGCCGGAGCGGCCGCCGGGCCTAGTCGATGTCGTGCCGGCCTCGCGCTTGTGGAACGTATGCAAGCCGCGCCAGAGCCGGCTCCGGTGGCTCCTCCTGAGGGAACGCCACGAGCCGCCCGTGAGCGTGCTCGGCCCGATCCGCGAGCCAGCCGTCCAGCGCCGTGGGATCTGCTGCTCGGGTGGGGGCATACGGTCCGCGTCGTTCAACCTCGGCGCCCTCCAGGTGATCCAGGAGGACGAGCGGCTGGAGAAGATGGACTACCTGAGCGCCGTGTCGGGCGGGTCATACATCGCGGCCGCGTTCTCGATCGTGGCCAAGAGCCGCGACGGCGGAACCAACGATCCCGAGGGCGACGAGTCCGATGCGGGTCTCGTGACCCGCGAGAGGCCGCCCTTCTACGAGGGATCGCCAGAGGAGCAGTACCTGCGCAACCGCGCCTCCTATCTGGCGCCGACCGGCAGCGCCAAGGCGTTCTTGGTCTGGCGCGTCCTGCTCGGGCTCCTGGTCAACCTCGTGTTGATCGGCGCCGTGGTGGCGCTCGTCGCCGCCGTCCTGACGCTGTACTACCGGAGCGCCCACGGCGGTCTGATCCGACCGCCCACGGGCGCCGCCGGTGCCTCGCCGAACGGCTGGGTGTGGGGTACGGGTCTGGGCATCTCCCTAATCGGCATCCTGCTGGGCGGCGCCTCGATCGTCCTCCGGCCGCGCCAGCGGGAGGGGTTCCGCCGCTTCCTCGAGGTGTGGTCGCTCCCGGTCTTTGCCGTCGGCGTCGTGGTCTTCGCGCTCGAGGTCGTGGTGCCGGAGCTCATCGAGGCGCTACGGGCTGACGACGATGAGGTCGGGGCGCAGCAGGCGGTCGGGGCTGGCTTCTCGGCCACGGTGGCAGCGATCGTCGGGACGATCGTCGTCCAGCTGCGCGCCCAGATCGCCGACCCGGGGAAGGCGATCGCGCGGGCACAGGGCTGGCTCCAAAAGCTCGCGCCGCGGCTGCGGCTCTTCGTGATATACGTCGCGACGCTCGTCCTGGGTCCACTGCTCATCTTCGCGATGCTCGTGGCCGCCGTTACGGTCCAGGTCGAGACGACGAATACCGACGTGCGCGTCGGCGTGCCCGTGGCCGCGGCGCTCCTCCTGTGCCTGTTCGCCCGCTTCGGCGACTTGAACTCGTGGTCGCTGCATCCGTTCTACCGGCGCCGGCTGTGCACCGCGTTCGCGCTGCGGCGGATCAAGCACACCGGCGACCCCGAGGAGGGGCACGCCGAGGCGCGGAAAGAAGGCGAGCTCGTCCCGCTCTCGAAGACGGCGGTGACGCCCGGGGACCTCAGGTGGCCGACGCTTCTCGTATGCGCCGCAGCCAACGTCTCCGATCCGGGCGCAGCGCCTCCGGGGCGCGGCGTGACGAGCTTCACGTTCAGCGCCTTCGAGATGGGCGGGCCGCTCGTGGGCGGCATCGACACGGCGATGTTCGAGGACCGCGTGTCGCCGAACCGCCAGCGCGACTTTACGCTGCCCGCAGCGGTCGCGATGTCGGGCGCCGCGATCTCGCCCTCGATGGGCAAGGAGACGCGGGCCAGCATCCGCTTTCTCATGGGCATGGCGAACGTCCGCCTCGGCGTCTGGCTTCCGAACCCGCGGCGGCTCGATGCGTTCGTCAAGCTCCGCTCGTCGCTCCGCCAACAGGTCGGCGATGGGATCGGGGAAAACACGCGGGCGCTGCTTCGCCCCGCGAGCTTCAAGGTCGCCGAGCGCGAGCGCGCGATCCACAGAGCCGAGCGCAAGAAGCGCTGGATGCCGCGCCCCACGCCGCGGTACCTACTCAAGGAGCTCCTCGGCTGGAACTCGATCAACGACAAGTTCCTGTACGTGACCGACGGCGGGCACTACGAGAACCTCGGGCTCGTCGAGCTCCTGCGCCGCGGATGTACAGAGATTTACTGCCTCGACGCCAGCGGCGGGAAGCAGGTCGGGGCCGCGCTCGGTGACGCGATCGCGCTCGCCCGCAGCGAGCTCGGCGTGGAGATCGTGTTCCCCGACGACGAGCTGGAGAAGCTCGAGGAGAAGGAGGGCATCGCTCAGGCTCGGTGTGCGACCGGGACCATCAAGTACCTGCGCTCGAAGCCCGTCGTTCAGGGCACGATCGTCTACGCGCCAACGGTGATGACCAAGGACCTCCCGTGGGACGTCCGGGCGTTCAAGAAGCGCAACGACGTGTTCCCGCACCACTCGACCGTCGACCAGCTGTTCTCGGACCAGAAGTTCGAGGCCTACCGAGTGCTCGGCCGCTACGCCGGCATCAGCGCCATAAACGCGATGGATGCTGCGCTGAAGAAGCCGCAGGCGACCGTCACGGCGACGGCGCCGGCGACGGTTCCGGAGAACGGTGACGCCGAGGGACCGCCGCCGCCGCTGTTCGACGAGCTCGTCGCTACCCTCCGGCGCCGGCTCCTGGGCAACAGCTAACCCGGTCAGCTTTCCAGCGTCGCCAGTCGCGGACCCTGTGACAACGACCGGGAAGGCAGCGAACCACCGCCCGCTCCCAGGAATGCCCGAACACACCGAGCATCCAAGGAGCGTTCCGGCGCGCCGGCGAACAGGCTGAGTGGACCACCGCCTACCCCCGCACGTCGACCGACTCTTCGACGCCCACCTGCTGAAGACTTTCTGTGCTTCTCGTGCTCTACGCCCGTGACACACCGACTGGAGGAAATGTCGGCGACAGCGGCGGCCTCAGGCTCCCAGCGCGCGCTCGTCCTGTCCGAGGGTGTAGATGCCGTGAATCACGTAGATGCACAGGGCGAAGATGGCTAGCGACCACCACGGATAGGCGCCGCCGATCGACAGCAGCGCCGAGATCGCGCCGAGGCCGGCGCCGATGATCCCGATGACGCGGCCGTAGGTGTTGGAGGCGAAGAGGGAGAAGCCTCCGGTGAGCTGGATGATCCCGATGATGATCAGGACCCAGCCCAGCGTGCTGAGGTTCGTGAGGATGAACCTCTGGTCGTTGACGAAGATGTTCGCGTTATCCAGCGCACCAATGCCGTAGACGATGTTCAGCGCTCCGACGATCACCAGCAGGGTTGCTGCGAATGCGGCTCGACCTGTACCTCGCATCGTGTACCTCCTCGGGGGATTGACGCGTCTCACCGTCGCCGGTCCGCCGTCGGGTCGCATCACCCAGACTGGGTGAACGCAGCGCGCTCAGACCGCCGGTGCGACTGAGCGGGCACGCGATTACCCCAGACTGGATGATGCCTGGGCCGGCGGGTTGGGGGACCGTGGTTCCATGACTGATCTCAACCGCCGCGAGCTGCTGGTCATGGGGACCGGCGCGGCGGCGGTCGGTATTCGGCGGTGATCCGCAAGGAGGCTGACGCCGAGGAGCTCAAGCGCGAGATCGACGCGGCGGCACGAGCGGGCGGGAGTTAGGGACGTCTCGATCGGCGGACCCGGGCGCGCGGCATCCAGCGGCGCCGCCGGGCCATCACAGGCCTGTCTCGGCCGCGATCCGGCCGGACGCGACTGCCGCCTGCAGGGCGTCGTAGTCGCGTTCGTTCTGGTCGGCGTAGGCCTCGGCGAACGACGCCAGCGCGCGGTCGAAGCTGTCGCCCGCGCCGAGGTAGCCGGCGATCGCGATCGCGTCCCCGGAGCGGGCGTGCGCCTTCGCGAGCGTGTGCCCGCACAGCTCCGCGTACAAGGTCATCGCCTGCGCGTTCATGGTCTCGACGACGGCCGAGCCTTTGCCGTCCCAGAGCTGGCGCACGTAGAAATCGCGGCTGACGCCGTCAAAGTCCTCGATCCGGATCCAGCCGAGCATGATGTCGCTGGCCGCCTGCGTGAGGCGTTGGCCCTCGACGACCCGCTGGCCGTGATGGTTGAACGTGCTCTTGCCCAGGAACGGCTCGAGCACCGACGCCTGCGCCTCCTTGAGCTGCAGGAACAGCGGATCGGTCTCGTCGCGGCCGAGCATGAGCAAGATCCAGGCGCGCGCGCCGACGCTGCCCACGCCGACGACCTTGCGCGCCGCGTGCGCGTAGCGGAAGCGCTCGAGCAGCCGCCGGCGGTCGGGGCTCAGCGTCCTGCGGTAGGAGCGGATGACGCCGCGCAGGGTCTCCTCGAGCTCGGCCGGCTCGACGCCTGCTGCCACGTCCTCGATCGGGACGATGAGCGGCGGGTCGCCGGCGATCCTGGGCTTGCCGTCGACGATCGTCGTGAGCTTGGTGAACGCCTTCATGCTGTCCTTCGACCGTGCCTTGGCCACGTTGCGCTCGAACATCTTGCGCTGCTTGTGGCCGATCCGCTCAGCCGCCAGCCGCTCGATCTCGTCGACGTCGATACGGGCGTACCAGACATCGAGGTTGGACATCGCGGCGAAGCGGTGGATCGCCTCCCGGTACGCGCGCGTGACCGCCCGGTTGATCGATTGGCGCTGCTTTCCGTCAAAGCCGCGGTCGCGGCCGGCGACGGCGAAGCTGGCCACCAGGCGCTTGACGTCCCACTCGAACGGGCCCGGCAGCGTCTCGTCGAAGTCGTTGATGCTGAACACCAGCCGCCGATCGGGCGCGCCGAAGGCGCCGAAGTTCGACAGATGCGCATCGCCGCACAGCTGCACCTCCAGCCCGCTCCGCGGCGCGCCGGCCAGATCGGCCGCCATCGGGTAGGCCGCGCCGCGAAAGAACGTGAACGGCGACACCAACATCCGCCCGTAACGGATCGGCACCAACTCCTGTACCCGCGACGCCGCCTGCTCCTCCAACAGCCCGACCGGATCAGCCCGCTCGGCCGCCGGCGCCCACTCGCCGTGCGCGGTCCGTGGCGCCACCTCGCGTGCCGCCTTTCCCATCGCCGCTCGGTCTTGAGGGGTCGGGTGCGCGATCGCCTTCGGCCTGGCTTGCCGTCTCGCGCGCTTCCTTACCGGGGCCTCAACACTCGCCATGACGTCGCTCCTTCTCGGCAGTCTCGGGTGACGACAGTCATCGGACCGCGCCCGAGCCGCCTCGGCATCGCCCACTTGGGATGAAATCCCCGTCAGGGCGCTTGGTCGACCACGGCTTGAGCACAGCAGGACCTTGACACGAGAGCAGCGCCCAGACCGTCACGCCCTCTCGCTTGAACTGTCTCGATTTCATACCAACGGGACGATGACCACCCGGTCGCGACGGTTGCAGGATGTCGCCAAATGTTTCTGCCGCCGGCCAAACTGGACCGTTAGCGTTGGCTGAACCGGCCGCGGGCACAGCCCTGCCGCTTGAAAGGAGAGTTCCATGGACCAGTCCGTGGAGGGGGCGGGCCGACCGCGGCGCGCCCTACAGCCCGCGCCTGAAGTGGGCCACCCGACGGGGCCGGCGGCGGGCGAGCACATGTTTGGCGAGCCGCGCCAGTGCGGTGCCGGTCGTGGGTTCGGGGTTGGTGCGTCAGGGCGGTGGGATCCTATGAAGCGGCGGTTGTTGGCGCTGGTGGCGTTGGTGGTGGGGGCGGCCACGGTCGTCCTGGCCGTCGTGGTGGCGGTGAGCGAGTTCCCGCGCGGGTTGGCCGTGTTGGCTTGCGTGCTGCTCGCCGCCGCGGCGGCGTGGTATGGCGTGTTGCGCCGGGGGTTTGCGCGCGTGGCGGGGCTGGCGGTCGCCGGTGTGGCGCTTGCCGGTGCGGTGGCGCTGATCGTGGTCGGCGGGGGGCGGTTCGTCGACCTGCTCGTGCTCGCGGGGTTGCTGGTGTCGTTGGCGGCGGCGCGTGCGACGCTGACCGTCGATGTCGAGTTGCCGAGCGCGTCGCCGCCGGCGCGACCGGTCCTGTTCTTCAACCCGAAGTCGGGCGGCGGCAAGGCGGAGCGCTTCAAACTCGCCGACGAAGCGCGCAAGCGTGGGATCGAGCCGATCGAGCTCGGCCCACCCTGGGACCTCGACGCGCTCGTGCGCCGTGCCGTGGATCGCGGCGCCGATGGGCTCGCGATGGCGGGCGGCGACGGCTCGCAGGCGATCGTCGCCGCGATCGCCGCTGAGCGCGGCCTGCCGTACGCGTGCATACCTGCGGGTACGCGCAACCATTTCGCGCTCGATCTCGGCGTCGACCGCGACGATGTCGTCGGCGCGCTGGACGCGTTCGTGGACGGCGGCGAGCGCACCGTCGATCTCGCCGAGGTCAACGGGCGCGTGTTCGTCAACAATGTCTCGCTCGGCCTCTACGCCGAGGCCGTCCAGCGCGACGGGTACCGCGACGCCAAGATGCGCACGCTGCTCGACACCGTCCCCGACGTGCTCGCCCCCGGCGGCGCCGAACAGCTCGACCTGCGCTGGACCGGCCCGGGCGGGCACACGCACCACTCCGGCGCGATGGTGCTGGTCTCCAACAACCGCTACCGGCTCGGCCGCGCGATCGGCTCCGGCACGCGCCCGCGGATCGACGACGGCCTGCTCGGCATCACCGCCGTCGCCGAACCCAGCGGGCGCGGCGAGCGCGGCCGCTTGCCGCAGCGCCCGCTGCGCGCGTGGTCAGCGCCGGAGTTCGAGATCGACGCCGACCGCCCGATCGCCGCCGGCATCGACGGCGAAGCGCTGATGCTCGACGCGCCGCTGCGCTTTGCTATCCGGCCCGGCGCCCTGCGCGTGCGCGTCGCGCACAAACACCCCGGCGCCTCACCCTCGGCCCTGGTCCCCGACGGGCCCTGGGCCGGCGTGATCGAACTCGCGCGCATCGCCGCCGGCCACCCCCAAAAACCCCCCACCACAACACCCAGGAGACCCGAATGGACCTGATCGAGATCACCGAAAAGGAACGACTCGGCCGCGAAGACGCCGCCGCCCGCCTGCACGCCCTCGCCGACATGCTCGCCCGCCACAACGACGTCGAGTTCGAACGCGGCGGCCTGCGCTTCAAAATCCACGTCCCCGACGAGATCGACTTCAAGCTCGAGATCGAGATCGGCGACGACGAACGGGAACTCGAAATCGAACTCAAGTGGTGAACTGACCACGTGTCGCCGGCACGCCTGAACAGGTCGGCGCGCCGTGACTTCGTCGCGACGCGCATGAGCGCCGAGCGTGCACGCGCGCTCGCCGAGGCGCTGCACCAGGGACAACGCGACCCCGGCGGGGCGCCGCTGATCGACCACGTTCGCAGAGTCGCCGCAGCCGTCCCCGGAGACGCGCGCGTGGCCGCGTGGCTTCACGAGGCGCTCGAATACACGTCGATCTCCGAGCACGCGCTGCTGGCCGAAGGCCTCTCACGCGAAGGCCTACGCGCGCTCCGGCTACTGACCCGCCACCGCGATTCCCGGTCAGAAGCGATCTATCTCGCCCATATCGAGATGATCGGGCGAGCAAGCGGTCCAGGCGCCGACATCGCCCGGACCGTCAAGCGCGCCGACCTCGCCGACCGGACACTCAAACCTCCGACCCGAGCCGACGGATGGTCACCGCCCTACCAGCTCGGGCTCCAGATCCTGCGCGACGCGCCGCCTCCCGACACGTAGGCCACTCGTCGCAGGGCACGCCCGAGGCGGGTTCAGGATGAACCCCGTCGCGGATGCCGCGAGAACCGAGCGTCGCGCCCGACGACTCGGCTTCGCCCTGCGCAACTTCGCCGGGATCGCCCAGGTCACGGCGCCGCTTCGGTCGACTGCGCTCCCG
>CAWKIT010000027.1:0-47591 GCA_963849695.1 uncultured Solirubrobacteraceae bacterium | reverse complement strand
CCGGCCGCGTCGGCCGCGCGAACCCGGTAGCGGTAAGTGGTCGACGCGGACCGGCCGGTGTCGTTATAGGTCGTGCCCGAAGGCGTGGCGACCTCGGTGAAGTTGGTGCAGCCGGCGCCCTGGCAGCGCTCGACCCGGTATCCAGTCACCCCGACGTTGTCGGTTGCAGCCGACCAGCTGAGGTTCACCTGGCTGCTGCCGGCCGCCGTCGCGGACAGACCCGATGGCGCCGTCGGCGGCGACGTGTCGCCGGGCGGAGCCGCGCCCACGTTGACCATCTTCGCCACCGACGGGACGCCGTTGGCGTCGATGACGAACAGCATGTAGACGCCGGCGGCGCGACGTCCGCGTTGGCGGGCGCGTTCGCCGTGAGCGCGCCGGCGCCGGCCGTATATGTCAGCGGCACGTAGCGCTGCTCCATGTTCACCGAGTGCGTGACGGCGCCAAGGCGGACCAGCGCGACCTTGCGGATCGCCGCGGCGTCGGGCGTGTCGATCTGGAAACCAGCGCCGTAGGGGACGCTCGACGGCGCCGCGGCGATGGCCGGTCGCGGCGCGAGCTCGCCGGAGCCGTCGGTCTTGAACAGGTACGGCGGCGTGAAGACCTGGGCGTTCTTGGCCAGGTAGCCGACCTGGTCGCATGTCCCGCAGATCCCGCCGCCCGAGGACAGCACGCGGCCGTCGGGCAGCAGCAGCGCGGTCGAGTGGTACTGCCGCGTCGCCGTTTCGGCGGCGAGCGTCTTCCACGTGCCGGCGCCGGCGGGGTTCCAGAGCTCGCCCGCGTAAACGCCGTTGTTGAGGTCGACGAGGCCGGCGCCGGAGGAATTGCCGCCGGTCGCCAGGACTGTGCCGTCGGCGAGGACGGTGAGGTTGTGCTGCCGGCGGCCGTTAGCCATCGGCGCGGTGGCGGCGACCTGCGGCGACGTGCCGTTGATGTTGATCGTCCGCGCATCGGCGCTCGAGGAGCCGCCGCCCGCGACCAGGATCTTGCCGATGTCGTAGAGCGCGTGGCTGCCGTAGTCGCGGTTGATGAGGTCGCGCTGCCCGAGGCTCTGCCAGGTGCCGGTCCCGGTGGTGTTGAGCGCCCGCATCGTCTGGTCGGGGCCGGCATAGAACGCACGGCCGTCAGGCGCCGACGTGGATCCACGGGTACAGCGGCAGGTTCAGCGACGCCGTGGTCAGCCTTCGCAGCGATCCGTCTGTCGTCCGCACCTCGGGGATGTCCGGACCGC
This sequence comes from uncultured Solirubrobacteraceae bacterium, assembly GCA_963849695.1. GTDB lineage: Bacteria > Actinomycetota > Thermoleophilia > Solirubrobacterales > Solirubrobacteraceae > DASSUW01. The sequence goes on along the minus strand of CAWKIT010000027.1, from coordinate 46,360 downwards.
CCTCGGTGATCAGCATCTCGCCGTTGCGCAGCGGCGTGACGGTCGGATACCAGCGCCCGGCCGCCATGTTCGGGCCCAGGCTCCAGGTGTTCGTCTGGTAGTTGAAGACGTGCGTCTGGACGATCCCGTCGAGCGCCGCGCTCCGGTTCCCGCCGGCGAGGAACAGGTTGCCGTCCATGAGGTGGGCGAGACCGCTGCAGAAGACGTTGTAGCCCGTGACGTTCACGGGCGTCTGCGTCCCGGTCGCGGGATCCCAGACGGTTGCGCGGGTGAAGTCGTGAACGGGGAACGTTTCGGTGGCGCGGTCGCCGACCGAGTCGTAGGCGAGCACCTTGCCGTTCGGCAGCAGCGCCACGTGCACGCCCACGACCGGCCAGTCGACGAGCGGCCCCCAGCTGCCGACCTCGTGCTCGTTTCCCGCGACTGCCGCAGCGGCGGCCAGCGAATCTGCGGCGGTGGCGGTGCGCGTTTGCCGCGTCAGCCGCGGTTCGGTGGCCCTGTCATGCGCCGCGGTGTCTTCGGCGATGTGCTCCGCGTCCGTGGTGACGCGACCCGGATGGCCGACTGCGGCCGGCGGGACGATAACTATGAGGGCGACCGACACCGCCAAGCCGATCCAGCGCAACCGCATCCTGACTCTCCTTGTCATGCGGCCGGTCGCCGGGCGGCCGCTCGTTGCTTTGGCCAACGCTACTGAGCGCGGCGCCTGCTGTCACCCCCGGAACGGGCGGGTACGCGACAGAACCAGGGTCAACGCGGCGTCCGGGCCAGCGAGACCGCCGCGAGACCCTCGGCGGGGTCGAGCAGCAGCGCGACGGCATCCTTGCGGGAACTGACGCCGAGCTTCGCGAAGGATGACACCAGGTGGCTCTTGACCGTGCTCTCGGCCAGGAAGAGCCGGTTCGCGATCTCGCGGTTGGTCAGCCCTGTCACCAGCAGGCCCAGGACCTCCTTCTCGCGATGCGAGAAGGTCGGCTTGGCGAGCACCCTGCGCGCCTCGCGCGGGGCGCATACGAGCCCGGCGAGGACCGCGTGCACGGCTGCTGCGAGCGACCGGTCCACCGCGCTGCGCGGCACGAACGCGTCCGCGCCTGCATTGAGCGCCAGCCGGGCGTGGTGCGAGCTGGGGTCCTCGTCGCCCGCGACGACGACGTTGCGAGTGGTGGGCGACAGATCGCGCATGCGGCGTACGGCGGCGAGCACCTCGGCGTCCAGCACTCCGGCCATCAGAACGAGGGCGTCGGGCGCGTGCGTGACCGCCCGTCCGACCTCGCGGATGGGGAGCGCGCCGGCATTCACCGGCAGACCACCGGCCGCCAGGAGCGATATCACGGTGTCGCGTGCGAACGTGTCATCGACCCCGACCGCGATCCGGCGCTGCCGCGGGACGTCGACGCGCTCGAGCGGGATGGAGCTGTCGGCGAGCGGCTCGATCATGCGGATAACCAAGTAACGCCATCGGCATCGCGGAACTTCGGCGCGCGATGGTCAACCGTATTTCATCCGCCTCGACGGATGTTGGGGTTGCATTGGGCCGTTAGATCCGCATGGAGATCGCCAAGGCCGTGGTGCTCGCGGGTGAGTGCGGGGGGTCGGCACTCGTGGCCGAGCGTGGGCGTCGCGGCGCGTCAGCTCGCCCCGGTGGCCAACCGCCCAGTGCTGTTCCACCATCTCGACGCGCTCCAGTGCGCGGGCGTCACCGAGGCTGCGATCGTCACCGACCGCATCACGGGAGCGAGCATCCGCGGAGCCGTCGGCGACGGCTCGGACTGGGAGCTGGAGCTGACCCATCTGGAGTACCACGGGACCTCGAACGCGCTCGCCTGCTCGTCGGTCGCGTCGTTCGTCGGCGCGTCGCCGGTGGTCGTCCAGCACGGCGACATCCTCCTCCGCGAACGGCTGTCGGTTCTGAGCGACGACTTCGCCGACCACGAGCTCGACGCGCTGATCCTGTGTCCCGGCTCGAAGGCGGCCAACGGCGTGTCCGGCTACATCATCGGCCCGGACGTGCACAAGCGGCTGCGCCAGGACAACTCCGCGCTCGATGACGTGCTCGGGCAACTGCAGGCCGCGGGCGCCCGGATCGGGGTGCGCGAGGTCGACGCCTGCATGCCGTGCCGGGGCGGGGCCGACGAGCTGCTCGAGGCGAACCGCCGGATGCTCGAGCTGCTCTCGCCCGACGCATCACGGTGAGCGCGTCTTCGACTCCGAGATCCAGGGACCCGTGGCGCTGCACCCCTCCGCCGAGGTCAGGGCCAGCGTGGTTCGCGGCCCGGTGGCGATCGGCCCGGGCGCCCGGATCTCCAACGCCTATATCGGGCCCGTACACGTCAATCGGGGCCGGTGTCGAGCTCGACTGCGTCGAGATCGAGCACTCGATCGTGCTCGAGGGCGCACAGGTGCGCTATCTGGAGGCCCGCGTCGAGGGCAGCGTGATCGGTCCCGGCGCGCGTGTGTCGCGCGATTTCCGGATGCCGCGAGCCCTACGCCTGTCGGTAGGCGAGGGCTCGCACGTCTCCTTCAGTTAGGCCGCGCGCCTGCGCGTCGTCGCGGGCGCGCACTCGAGCTGGCGCAGCTGCGACTGGAGCGCCCGGCGCCCGCGATGGTGCAGCCCGTGGATCGAGTTCTCCGACTTGCCGAGCCGCTCCGCGATCTCGCCGGGCGTGAGCCCGACCACGTGGCGGAGCACGACGACCGTGCGCTGGTCCTCGGGCAGCGCCGCAAGCGCCTGGCCGACGATCTGCGCGTCGTCCGAGGATCCCGTCGACGCGCTCGTCGGGGCTGCGCACCTCCTCGGCCGGCGTGGGCAGCCGGCGGCGAAGGTGGTCGAGGGCCGCGTTGTGCGCGAGGCGCAGGAGCCACGACGTGAACGGAACCTTGCGCTGCTCGTACTGGGCGAGCTTGGTCATCAGCTTCGCGAACACCATCTGGGTGATGTCCTCGGCCTCGTGCTCGTCCTTGACGATGCTGGCGACGTAGCCGTAGACGTTGTCGGCGTACTGGACGTAGAGGTAGCGCAGCGCCTCACGGTCGCCCTGCTTGGCGCGCGCGATGGCGCGGGCGACGCGGCGACGGCAGGCGTCGCTCTCGTCCAGGCTCGTCGACCGGCGGAAGCGGCCCTCCAGCACCCCGGCGGACGAGGTGGGGCGCTCCAGCACGGTGACTCGGTTGGGAGATTCGTTTCTCATGCTCTTTCGGCCTTCCGTGATCTCGTGTGCCGGCTTCACGCCGCGGCCGGAACGGACCGCAGCGGGGTGGGCATCGGCTGCGCCTGCGTGGCGTCGATGAGCCCGTGGACGTGGGCGTAGTGGCTCGCCTCCGTGCGGTTGGCGACGCCGAGCTTCCGGTAGACGTTCGAGAGGTGGAACTTGACCGTCTGCTCGGTCACGAACAGCTCGCGTGCGATCGCGCTGTTCGAGGCGCCGGCGGCGACCCAGCGGAGGATCTCGAGCTCCCGCGCCGTCAGGTTCGGCAGGAAGGACGAGACCGGGTTGCTGACCGTCCGGGGCGCGAACGCGTGGAAGACATTGCCGGCGGCGACCTCCCGGATCAGGAGCCCGACGCTCGCGGGCGGCGCGGCCTTGGAGATCGCCGAGTCGATGCCCGCGTCGAGAGCTGCCTCGAGCCGCTCGCCGTCCATGCGCGCCGTCAGCAGGACGACCTTGGCCGCCGGGACGGTGCTCCGCACCTCCCGGATGCGCTGCAGCGTCGAGGTCTCCTCTCCCGCGTCGTCGATGAGGACCAGATCAGGCGCCGCATCGGCGATCGCCATCGCGCACGGCCGGCGGCCGTTCACGTAGCCGATCACCTGGCACGTCGGCGCATGGCGCATCTCGCGCCTGATCGCCTCGGCGGTCAGCGCGTTGTCGACAACGATCAAGACTCGCATCTCAGAGCTTCCTTCCGTGGTGTGTGAGAGCTGCTGCGCTCATCCCTCGTCACGCGGCCTGCGGCATGACCGCCGCGGCGGCCATGTCGGCGTCGAGGACCTCCTGGAGCACCGTGCCGAGCGCCTCGGCACTCGGGCCGCCCGGGATGACGGCGGTCGCGCCGGCGCTGAGGGCGCTGCCCAGCCAGCGGGCGTCCGCGTCCTCGGCGACGACGACGACCCTGCTGTCCGGCGACACGCGGCGGATCTCGGCCAGGCGCTCGAGCACGAGGCGCCGCGGCGACATCTCGCCGAGCACGACCAGCCTGGGCTGGTGGCCGGCGACGATGCTCGCCACCGGCGCTACGTCCGCTCGCATGGCGCACGAGCACCATGCCCGGCGCGGCATGCACGGTCGCCGTCAGGCGGGCCATCTCGGCGCCGCTGTCGGCGATGATCACGACACTGGTCATGGCGTTCGCTCCTTGCTCGCCAGTTCTTGCGTGGCGTCGAGGTGGGACCTGAGGGTCGCCAGCAGGCACGCCAGGGAGCGGCGCTCGTCCTGCGCCAGGTCCCGGAACGTGGCCGCGGCGTCCTCGAAGCCCTCGCGTTCGGCCTGGTACGCCAGGAACGGCAGTTGCGCGCACAGGTCGAGCTTGGTGTTGAGCGTCCCCAGGAGCGCCCTGAGGGTTTCGCTTCCGGGCCTCAGGCGGTCGAGATCGCTGAGGCGCTGGAGGGTGGCTGGATCATCCGGATCGAGCACTCTCCAAGCATCGGCCGCGGGCCGCGGCGAGCGAAGGTGATCTTGACCTGGACCCGGTGGGATATCCCTGCCAGGACCCGGTCAGATCGCCGCCCCAGGCTGGGTGAGAACCCGAACTTTCGTCCAGGGTGAGAACTCTCACCCGCGCTACGGCGCGGTTTCGGCCGATGAACCCGCATACGGCGCTTTTCTTGCGAGCGCGATTCGGCTACCTTGACGCTTGCTTCGTCAAGGGGACGGTGGAGGGAAGAGCCATGGTGGGCAATCAGGCGAAGGACGACACGACCAGCACGGAGTTGGAGGACGGGGATCCGATGCGGGTCATCGTGGCGGACGATGATCCGTTCGCGCGGCGGATGATCAAGGAGTCGCTGCAGCGCGCCGGCGTGATCGTCGTAGCGGAGGCGCCCGACGGGCGCCAGGCGGTCGAGCTGACGCTGTTCTACCGGCCGGACGTCGTGCTGATGGACGTCGTCATGCCGGAGATCGACGGCATCTCGGCGACCCGGCAGATCGTCCAGGAGATCCCCGACCAGCTGATCGTGATGCTGACCAGCTCGGACGAGACGGAGATCGGCTTCGTCGGGCTGCGCGCAGGCGCCGTCGGCTACCTGTCGAAGGACGTCGACGTCGACGTGCTGCCGCAGGCGCTGAGGGGCACGCTGCGGGGCGAGGCCGCGATCTCGCGCCGGCTCTCGATGCAGCTGATCGAGCAGCTCCGGCGCGCCCCGGACGTGTCGAGCGGCATGCGCCCGGTCCGGAGCCCGCTCACGGCGCGCGAATGGGAGGTCGTCGACCTCCTGTATCAGGGCCAGTCGACCGACGAGATCGCCGACGCCCTGGTGCTGTCGCACGAGACCGTCCGCTCGCACATCAAGAACCTCATGCGCAAGCTCGGCGCCAAGACGCGCGCCGAGGCCATCGCACTCGCGCACAAGGCGCGCGGGGGCGGCCCGCCGATTCGATGACGGCGCCCGGCCGTCAGGCCGGCAGCGTGAAGTAGAAGCGGTTGCCGCCGCGGGCGGCGGGCACGACGCCGATCTGACCGCCGTGCCGCTCGACGATCCGGCGGCAGATCGTGAGGCCGAGGCCGGCGCCCCGCGCCCTGCGCTCGCTGCGACCGCGCTGGAACGGCTCGAAGATCCGCTGCCTGTCCTCCGGCGGGATCGTCGGGCCCTCGCTCTCGACCGCGACCCGCCACGCCCGGTGCTCGCGCGATGCATCGACGACGATCTCACTGCCGGTCCGCGGGCTGTACTTGAGCGCGTTGAGGATCAGGTTCGTGAACAGACCGTTCAGGAGTGACGCGTCGCCCAGCACGGTCGGGAGCTCGCCGAGCCGGACGGTGGCGCCGCGCGCCTGGACCTCGTGCGCCAGCATGGCAACGCTGTCGTCCACGACCGCGGCGAGATCGACCGGCCGCCGTGTGAGGCTGTGCCCGCCGGACCGAGCGTCGTGCAGGAGCGCCTCCAGCAGGTGGCGCGTGCGGGTCGCGGTGCGCCCCACGATGGCGAGATCCTCTCGTGAATCGGCGTGAGCCTCCTCGTCGAGCCGGTCCGACACCATGGCCGCCAACGCCTCGGTGATGATCAGCGGCTCGACGAGCTCGTGCGCGGCGACGGCCGCAAAGGCCGCGAGCGTCGCCTTCTCCCGCTCCAGCTCCTCCACGCGGGCGGCCAGGCGTGCCGTCTCAAGCTCCAGCATCGCCGACCTGCTCGTCTTGCGACGGGACCGCACGTCGCCGCGCTTCGAAACGTCTCTCACCGCCATCTGGCCGTTCCGATCTGCTGGCCTCATGCCTGCGTTCTTCCTCCGAGATGAATTCGCCGAGCGTCCTGTCCGACAGCGCAAGAGTCGCACCTGCCGTATGCACCTGACATACGACAATCGTCCGTTGCGCCAAAAGTAGCGTCCTTGATCGCGCCAAATGAAGTCAACGCTTCGACAACGGATTGGTTACGGGAATCTGGCGGTAAATTGGCGCCGCCATGCTTGGCGTCGGCATCGACCTTCTAGAGATCGACCGTCTCGAGCGCGCACTTGAGCGCCGTCCGCGGCTGGCGCAGCGGCTGTTCACCGACGGTGAGCGGGCGTATGCGGCCACGCGCGCGCGGCCGGCGATGCATCTGGCCGCGCGGTTCTGCGCCAAGGAGGCGGTCGCGAAGGCGCTGCAGCTGCGGGAATGGAGCTGGCGCGACGTGGAGGTGCTGGGCGGCGGCGACGAGCCGCCGTCGGTCCGGCTGACGGGGGCGGCCGAGCGGCGCGCGGCCGAGCTGGGCGCGAAGGTCAGCGTTTCGCTCACCCACACGAGCGGCATGGCGGCGGCCGTCGCGGTGCTGACATGAGCTGGCTCGGTCCGCTGCCGGACGCCGAGCAGATGCGCGCCACCGACCGCTGGGCGATCGAGGTGCGCGGCGTGCCGTCGCTCGACCTGATGGAGCGCGCGGGGGAGGGGCTCGCGGCCGTGGTGGCCCGGCACGCGCCCGGAGGGCGGATCGTCGTGGTCTGCGGCAAGGGCAACAACGGCGGTGACGGGCTGGTGGCGGCGCGGCTGCTGCGGCAGGCGGGCCGCGCGGTCGACGTGCTGGCCGTCGCCCCGCCGGAGGAGCTGCGCGGTGACGCCGCCGAGCAGCTGCGGCGGCTGCCCGGTGAGCCGCCGGAGCCGTTCGACGCCGGCCGGCTCGACGGCGCGGGCGGGATCGTCGATGCAGTGCTCGGTACCGGCGCGACGGGACCGCCGCGCGAGCCGGCCGTGATCGAGGCGATGAACCGCGCGGAGGCGCCGGTCGTCGCCGCCGACGTGCCCTCCGGCGTCGACGCATCGACGGGCGAGGTGGCCGGGCCGGCCGTCCGCGCGGTCGCCACCGCGACCTTCCACCGGGCCAAGCCGGGGCTCTGGATTCATCCCGGGAAGGCGCACGCGGGCGTGGTGGAGGTGATCGGCATCGGCATACCGGAGGGTGCGCCGGTGGAGCCGCGCATCGGGTTGATATTGCCCGCAGTACTGGACGGGATGCCGCGCCGAAGCGCCGAGTCGACGAAGTTCAGCTCCGGGAACGTGTACGTCCTCGGCGGCTCGCCGGGCCTGACCGGGGCGCCGACCTTGGCGTCGCTGGCCGCGATGCGCACTGGCGCCGGCTACGTCACCCTCGGGGCGCCGGCGTCCCTCGAGGCGACGTTCACGGCGCGGCCGGTGGAGGCGATGATGCGCGGGCTGCCCGACGAAGACGGCGGGCTCACGGAAGCGGCGGTCGAGCCGGCGCTGGAGGCGATCGGCCGTGCCGACGCAGTGGTCCTCGGCCCGGGGCTCGGCCGCACGGACGGCGCGCGGGCGTTCGCGCGCACGCTGTTCGAGCGCGTCGAGGTCCCGCTCGTCGTCGACGCCGACGGCCTGAACGCGCTCGCCGGCGCCGAGTTCCCCGAGCGATCCGGGCCGGCCGTCCTCACCCCGCACGCGGGCGAGCTCGGCCGGCTGCTCGACGTCGACTCGGCCGAGGTCGGTCGCCGCAGGCTGTTCCACGCGCGCGAGGCGGCCGCGCGATCGGGCGCGATCGTGGTGCTGAAGGGCGACGACACGCTGGTCGTCGACCCGGCGGGCAGGGTCGCGATCTCACCCGGCCGCGCACCCGCGCTGGCGACCGCGGGCACCGGCGACGTGCTCTCCGGCGTGTTGGGCGCGATGCTCGCCAAGCGCATGGATCCGTTCCACGCGGCCTGCGCCGCCGTGTACGCGCACCTGCGGGCCGGGCAGCTCGCCGCCGAGCCGCACGGGCCGGACGGCGTGATCGCGTCCGACGTGATCGCGCGCCTGCCCGCCGCGCTGAACCCGTAGATTTCGGGCCGTGCCGAGGTTCGTGCGCGACATCATGGAAACCGACGTGCCGAACGTGACCGTGGCCGACTCGGTCGAGACCGTCCTGCACATCCTGCGCGACAACGATCTCCCGGGCGTGCCCGTCGTGAACGAGGGCGGGCGCTGCGTCGGCATCATCACCGAGGAGGACCTCGTCCTGACCGACGAGGACGAGGACTTCCACATGCCGCATTACTTCCAGCTGTTCGGCGGGATCGTCTTCCTCGAGTCGGTGTCCCATTGGGAGGACCGCGTGCGGAAGGCGTTCGCGGCCACCGCGGAGGACATGATGACCGCCGACCCGGTGACGATCGAGCCGGACGCGACCGTCCGGGAGGCCGCGAAGCTGATCGCGCGCAAGAAGCACAACCGGCTGCCGGTGGTCGAGCACGGTCGCCTCGTCGGGGTCGTGACGCGCGTCGACGTGCTCGACGCACTGACCTCCAACGACGACGACGAGTAGATGGTTCGGGCGCTCGCCCGGGTCGACCTCGGAGCGATCGAGCGCAACTGCGCGCGCCTCGCGGCCGTCGCCGCGCCGGCGCGGCTGTGCGCGGTGGTGAAGGCCTACGGCTACGGCCACGGCGCGGTGCCGGCCGCCCGCGCCGCCCAGGCCGGCGGGGCGGAGTGGCTGGCGGTCGCGACGGCGTCCGAGGCGGCCGAGCTGCGCGGCGCCGGGATCGACGGGCCGCTGCTCGTGATGGGCGCCCTGTCGGCCGAGGAACTGGCCGTGGCGCTCCGCGCCCGCGCGGACGTGGTCGCCTGGCGCGAGGACTTCGTCGCCGCGCTGCCCGAGAGCGCGCGCGTGCACGTCAAGCTGGACACGGGCATGGGCCGGCTCGGCACCCGCGACCCCGACGAGGCGTCGCGGGTCGTGCAGGCCGCGGGCGACCGGATCGCCGGCCTGATGACGCACTTCGCCACCGCGGACGACGACCCGGCCTTCCTCGAGGAGCAGCTCCGCCGGTTCGAGCGCTGGATCGCGCGCCACCCCGGCGTGCCGGTGCACGCCGCCAACTCGGCCGCCACCCTGCGCGGGCCGGCCGCGCGGTTCGACCTCGTGCGCTGCGGGATCGCCGTCTACGGCATGGACCCGTTCCACCGCGACCCCGCCGACCACGGGCTCGAGCCGGCGCTGGAGCTGGCCAGCTACGTCGCCGAGGTCAAGCGTGCCCGGCCGGGCGAGAGCGCGGGCTACGGGCGCCGGTTCGTGGCCGAGCGCGAGACGTGGCTCGGCACGCTGCCGATCGGGTACGGCGACGGAGTCCGCCGCGCGCTCACCGACAACGCCGACGTGCTGGTCGACGGCCGCCGGGTGCCGCTGGTCGGCACCGTGTCGATGGACAACATCACCGTCGACCTCGGCGACGAGCCGGTGCCGCGCGGCACCGAGGCCGTCCTGATCGGCGCCCGCGCCGGCGAGCGGATCCTGGCGGAGGACGTGGCCGGGCGGCTCGGCACCATCAACTACGAGGTCACCTGCGGGATCTCCGCGCGGGTGCCGCGGGAGTACCGGTGAGGGCGCCGCTCGAAGCCGCCCGCGAAGTGCTGGCCGGCCGCGAGGCGTGGCTCGTCGGCGGCGCCGTGCGCGACCAGCTGCTCGGCCGAGCCACCGACGACGTCGACGTCTCGCTCGAGGGTGACCCGCAGGAGGCGGCGAGGGCGGTCGCGCGCGCGACTCGCGGCTTTGCCTTCCAGCTGTCCGGCGCGTTCGGGGCCTGGCGGGTCGTCGGCCCCGGGCATGACTGGCACGTCGACCTCGTGACGCTGCGCGACGGCGACATCGCCGCCGACCTCGCGGCCCGCGACTTCACGATCAACGCGATGGCGGAGCCGCTGCAGGGGGGCGAGCTGGTCGACCCGCATGGCGGCCGCACCGACCTCGACGCGCGGCTCGTCCGCATGGTCTCGGCCCAGGCGCTCGCCGACGACCCGTTGCGCACGCTCCGCGCCGTGCGGCTGGTCTGCGAGCTCGGGTTCGAGCTCGAACCCGAGACCGCCAGGGCCGCCGCGCAGCACGCTCCCGGGATCGACCGCATCGCGCCCGAGCGCGTGTTCGGCGAGCTCAAGCGGATCGTCACCGCCCGCGCCGCCCGCACCGGGCTCGAGCTGATGGACGCCCACGGGCTCACCGAGGCGGTGCTGCCGGAGCTGGCCGCGCTGCGCGGCATCGAGCAGAACGAGTTCCACCACGCCGACGTCCACGAGCACACGCTCGAGGTGCTCGAAGCCGTGGCGCGCCTGGAGCGCGACCGCGACCTGCTCGGCGACCGGGCCCCGGACCTGCTCGCCGAGCCGCTCGCCGACGAGCTCACCCACGGCGGCGCCATGCGCTTCGCCGCGCTGCTGCACGACGCCGCCAAGCCCCAGACCCGCGGCGAGCGGCCGGACGGGCGGGTGACGTTCATCGGCCACGACCGGGCCGGCGCCGACCTCGCGCGCGCCGTGCTGCGGCGTCTGCGGGCGGCCCAGCGCACGATCGACTACGTGGCGGCGCTCACCCTGCACCACCTGCGGCTCGGCTTCCTCGTGCACGAGCAGCCGCTGGACCGCCGCGCGGTCTGGCGCTACCTGCGCGCCACCGCCCCCTGGAGCGACGACGTCACGATCTTCACCGTCGCCGACCGGCTCGCCACCCGCGGCCGCAACGCCGAAGAGGCGATCGCCGCCCACGTCGAGCTCGCGCGCGAGATGCTCATGGTCGAGCCGCCGCCGGCCGTGCCGCTGATCCGCGGCGACGACCTCGCGCGCGAGCTCGGCATCGCTCGCGGGCCCAGGCTCGGCGAGCTGCTCGCCCAGCTCGAGGAGGATCGCTTCGCCGGCGCCGTCGCGACCCGTGACGACGCCATCGCGCGCGCGCGTGAATTGCTGGGCCCTTGCTAGGGTCGCGCGCCATGCCGGACCTCGATCGATCGATCCTGGGCGAGGTCGCCGACGACGTGCAGCTGGGCCCGTTCTGCGTCGTCGCCGCGGGCGCTCGGATCGGGGCCGGCAGCCGGCTCGGCGCCCATGTGATCGTGCATCCGGGGACCTCGGTCGGCGCCGGCTGCGAGGTCCAGGACGGCGCCGTCCTGGGCAAGCCGCCGAGGCTCGCCCGGCACTCGCGAGCGGCGGGTGCTCCGGTCGCGGCGCTCACGGTCGAGGACGGCGCCGTCATCTGCTGCGGCGCGATCGTGTTCGCGGGCGCCAGCATCGGCGCCGGTGCGATCATCGGCGACCAGGCGTTCGTCCGGGAGCGCGCGGTGGTGGGGCCGGGCTCGGTGATCGGGCGCGGCAGCGCGGTGGACAACGACGTCCTCGTAGGCGCGCGCGTGCGCGTGCAGACGGACGTCTACCTGACGGCCCACTCGACGATCGAGGACGACGTGTTCCTCGGGCCCGGCGTGTTGACCACGAACGACTCGAGCATGGCGCGCCACGACGACGACGATCGCGTGGTCGGCGCCATCCTCCGGCGGGCGTGCCGCGTCGGCGGCGCGGTGGTCATCACGCCCGGCATCGAGATCGGCGAAGAGGCCTTCGTGGCCGCGGGCGCCGTCGTCACCAAGGACGTGCCCGCGCGCGGCGTCGTCATGGGCGTGCCCGGACGCGTCGTGCGCGAGGTGGCGGAAGCGGACCTGATCGAAAACTGGCGGTGAGGATGCCCTCTGATCCCGATTGCCTGTTCTGCAAGATCGTCGCGGGCGAGATCCCGTCCACGCGCGTGGACGAGGACGAGCGCACCGTCGCGTTCATGGACATCAACCCTGCCACGCGCGGGCACGTGCTGGTGATCCCGCGCGAGCACAGCGTCGACCTCCTCGAGGTCCCGGGGGAGGACCTCGACGCCTGCGCGCGGATGGCCAAGAAGCTCGCCGTCCGCGTCAAGGACCGCCTCGGGGCCGACGGCGTCAACATCCTCAACTCGTGCGGCCGCGCCGCGTGGCAGACCGTCTTCCACTTCCACGTGCACGTGATCCCTCGGTACGCGAACGACCCCCTGCGCCTGCCGTGGGTGCCCGGCCCCGGCGACCGCGACGAGATCGCGGCCGCCGCCGCCGAGCTCGCTGGATAAACAACTCTTGCGCCCCGGGCGCGAACCCGGATACGTTCTCCCCGTCGGGACCGGCATCCGGCCGGTCGAGGTCCAAAGCGGCGCCGGCAAGGCCCGCGCCGTGGCAGCAAGTGGGGTCCATCTGTGAGTACCGGCACGGTCAAGTGGTTCAGCGACGACAAGGGCTTCGGCTTCATAACGCCGGATGAGGGCGGCCGCGACCTGTTCGTCCACTTCACGGGCATCACGGGAGACGGCTATCGGTCTCTGGCCGAAGGTTCCAAGGTCACGTACGAGGAGGAGCAGGGCGACAAGGGCCCGAAGGCCGTGAACGTCCAGAAGATGTAGCTGCCCGCCGGCACCACAACTCCCGCCGGTTCGTCGTGTTGACTGGCGGGATGCTCGTTCGCCGCAGACTCATCGCCGCCGCCGGCGCCTTGCTGGCCGCTCTCGCCTGCGCCGCGCCCGCCTCGGCGCGGATCATCGAGGTCGGCGCGACCGCCGCGCAGGCGACGCCGACCTGCCCTTCCAGCCCGTGCCGCGCGGTCACGCGCACCACCGGCTACCAGGCCAAGGTCGGCGACAGCCGGGCGGCCTACGTCGTGCCCCGCAACGGCCGGATCGTGGCGTGGACGATCAAGCTCGGGAGCCCCGATGCGCGGCAGATCGAGTTCTTCCAGGACAGCTACGGCGAGGCGTCCGCGCAGCTGACGATCCTGCGCCGCGGCAGGCGGCTGTTCCACCGCGTGATCGGCCAGTCGCCCGTTCAGCAGCTGCAGCCGTACTTCGGGCAGAGCGTGCAGTTCCCGCTCGAGCGCTCGATCCGCGTGAGGCGCGGCCAGGTCGTGGCTCTCACGGTGCCGACGTGGGCGCCGGCGCTGAGCCAGCTGGTCGACGACGGCTCGTCGTGGCGCGCGAGCCGGGCGAAGGAGCGGTGCAGCGACTTCGACCGCCAGACGGCGCAGACCCAGATGAGGCAGCTCACGCAGTACCGGTGCCTGTACCGGGAGCGGCTGACCTACAGCGCGACGCTGATCACCGACCCGCGGCCGAACAAGCCGGCGGGCTTTAGCGGCGAGGATCCGGCCGCAGCGGCGGGGCCGGGATCGGCACGCCGCGCGCTCGGTCGGGCACGTGGGGCCGGGTGTGGCCCAGCAGGTCGAGCGCCGCCTCGACGACGTCGGGGTCGAACTGGGCGCCGGCGCCGCGCCGCAGCTCGGCGGCCGCGGCCTCCGGCGACAGCGCCGCGCGATACGGGCGGTCGGCGATCATCGCGTAGTACGCGTCGCACGCCAGGATGATCCGCGAGCCGACCGGGATCATCCGGCCGCGCAGGCCGTCCGGGTAGCCGCTCCCGTCCCAGTGCTCGTGCTCGTGCCGCACCAAGGGCGCGATCGCCGCCAGGTCCGGGATCCTCAGCAGCATCCGCTCGCCGGCCACCGGGTGGTCGGCCATCACCGTCCACTCGTCGGGCGTCAGCGGCCCCGGCCTGTGCAGGATCTCGGTCGGTACCGAGAGCTTGCCGGCATCGTGCAGCAGCGCGGCGTCCGCGATCCGCTCGACCTGGTCGGTGTGGAGGCCGAGCAGCATCGCCACGCCGCGGGCCAGGTGCACGACGTCCCTGGAGTGCCCGGGCGGGTAGTTGTCGCGCTCCTCGATCGCCGCCGCGAGCGCCTGTGCGGCTGACGATGAGCCGCGCTCGGCCTTCAGCGTCGCCATCTCGCGCTCGACGTCGGGGTTGGCCACCGCCACGCGGCCCTTGCCGGTGCGCTTGGCGAGCAGGAGCGCGCTGTCGGCACGCTCGAGCAGCGTCTCCGCGTCGAGCGGCTCGTGCCACTCGGCGACCCCGAGTGAGCAGGCTTCGTCCATCGCGTCCCGCACGCGCTCGGCGACGGCGTGGGCGGTCGCCTCGTCGCTGCCCGGGAGCAGGAGCACGAACTCATCGCCGCCGTAGCGCGCCACGTGGTCGTACGGGCGCACCTCCTGCTCGAGCAGCCGTGCGACTCGCCGCAGCAGCGCGTCACCGGCCTGGTGGCCGCGCACGTCGTTCACGCGCTTGAAGTCGTCGAGGTCGATGATCACGCATGTCAGGCGCGTGCCATCGCGGCGGGCGCGGGCGATCTCCTCGCGCGCACGGACCTGCATCGCACCGTGGTTGAGCAGTCCGGTCAGCGCGTCGGTCTGCGCGCCCTGCTCGGCCTCGAGGCGGCCGAACCCGGCGGCGGCGACGAGCGCGAGCGTCTCCGCCTCGGCGATCTCGGCGGGCGAGAACTCGCGCGGCCGCTCGGTGAGCAGGATCGCGACCCGCGACGGGCCGACGGGCACGAACAGGGCAGAAGCCGCCCCCGCGGTTCGCGCGTCGGGAAGGTGCAGGGTGGCGCCGCTCGCGACGACGCGGTCCACGCCCGGCGGGAGGCTGCCGCTCTGCGCGACCTCGAACAGCCGGACGTGATCCGGCGTGAGCGCGGCCTGGAGTGCGGCCGTGAGCGCAGACCCGAGCTCCTCGGGCACGCGCGCGCCGGCGGCCGCGCGGGCGACGCGGTCGAGCGGGGGCGGCGCGACAGGTTTGGTTGGATCGAGTACGGCCTTGCCTTCCGTGGCGAGGGGCTGCCCCGCTTATCGGCCGGGAGGCCAGGCGGCTTGATCAGCAGGCGCCGGGGTTCTGCGCGCAGAAGTCCTCGAACTGCTCTGCGGTCGAGCCCTCGGGAGGCGGCGTGTCGGTCGTCGGCGAGTCGGTCTCGCCGTCGGGCGCCGCGGTGCCGCCGCTGGTGTCTTCGGGCGTGGTGGTCGCCCCGCTCTCGTCCGGCGCCGGCGTCGCCGTCGCCTCGGGCGCGGTGGTGCCGGTGTCGTCCGTCGTCGTACCCGAGTCGTCGGTCGTGCCGGTGTCGTCGGTCGTTCCGGTGTCGTCCGTCGTGCCGGTGTCGTCGGTCGTCGTCTCGTCGCCCTGGCCGGCGGCGCTGGTAGGCGCCTCCGCCGACTCGGGGATCACCACGTCGGCCGGCGGGCCGGGAACCTCGGGCGCCAGATCGTCGTCACCGCCGCAGCCGGCGGCAGCCAGCGCCAGCACGCCGGCGGCGAGCACCGCAATGAGGCGCCGCCCTCGGGCGGCGCTGAAGCCTCCGGGTCTCATCCCAATCACTCCTCTACTACGCGCGGCAGGGCCGACATCCTCCGGCCGCAGGTCGGGCAGTCGTTGAGGTCGCGCTGCGCGGGCTGGTCGCACCAGTTGCAGAACCTGAGCGTCTCCACCGCCCACGGGAGCCGTGAGCGCGACGGCGGCAGCGGCAACAGCATGCCGACCACCTCCAGCGGCTCCCCGGTCTCGCGGTCGCGGTACACGCGCCCAGGCTCGGCCTCGAGCATAATCTCCCGGCCGGACGACGGCGCACGCAGCCGATACGTCTCGCCTGACATAGCGGCGGACCTTAGCAGCGGCCCTGGACGCAGAGTCGGGCACCGTGCGAGTGCTGTTCTCCGCCCTGCGAACCACTAGGATTCCGCCCCTCATGGGGAGGGCTCGCAACACCCTCGTAAGCGCGGCCATCGTCGCGGCGGCGGCCGGCGTCGGCGGCTGCAACCTCGCCGATTCCGGCACCAACACCGTCAACGGCAAGGAGCAGTTCGTCGCCAACTGCGGCTCGTGCCACACGCTCGCACGCGCCGGCACGACCGGCGTCGTCGGCCCCAGCCTCGACGCCGCGTTCCAGCGCGCGCGCCAGGACGGCTTCGGCGAGAGCACGTTCGAGGGTCTCGTCCACGCCCAGATCGACAGCCCGAACCGCAACCCCTCGGTCGATCCCGGGACCAAGAAGCCTCTGCCGGTGATGCCGGCCGACATCGTCACCGGCGAGGACGCCGAGGACGTGGCGGCATACGTGGCGTCGGCGGCCGGCAAGCCCGGCGAGGACACCGGCGCGCTTGCGCAGGTCGGCGCCGCGCAGGCCGAGGGCACCGCCGAGGCCGAGAACGGCGTCCTCGAGATCCCCGCCACCGGCGGCACGAACTACGAGTTCGCCGAGGCGACCGCTCCGGCGGGCGCGCTCACGATCCAGTCGCCGAACGAGTCGCCGGCCGAGCACAACATCGCCCTCGAGGGCGGCGGCGTGGACGAGGAGGGCGATGTGGTGGGGGAGGGCGACGTCTCGGAGATCCAGGTCGACGTCGAGCCCGGCGAGTACACGTTCTACTGCTCGGTCGACGGACACCGGGAGGCCGGCATGGAAGGCCCGCTCACCGTGAAGTGAGAAGCGCCTCGCGCTGCCGCCGGTCCTCGGCGTCGGCGTCCTGGGACGCCCGGTAGAAGAAGAAGCACAGCGCGAAGACCATGATCAGCAGGTCGACCACGACCATCATCGCGCCCGCCGTCTGCTGGTCCGCCAGAGCGCTGAACCCGTGCCCGCGGTCGCCGGCGCCGTACACGCCGGTGTAGACCGGCACCCGGATCAGCACGAAGCTCATCCCGAGCAGCATCCCGGCCATCCGCGCCCCGATGATGTACGGCATCTTCCACAGCTCGCCGCGCAGCCGCCGGCGCTTCGGCTCCAGAGCCGCCCACCACACGAGCACGCCGATCGCCACGAAGCTCATGTGCTGCAGCGCATGGACGAACGGGTGCCTCACGGCGGCCTCGAAGAACACCGAGAAGTGCCAGCCGTACAGCACCAGCACGAAGACCGGGATCGCCACCAGCGGCTGCCGCAACCACCGGAACGCCCCGCGCAGCCAGCCGGTGCGCGCCACCGTCACCAGCGCCGGCCGCGGCAGCAGGAAGCCGAGGACCGGGTTGCGGGCGCCGGCCAGCAGCAGCGGAGCGGCCAGGTCGGCGATCAGCAGGTGCTGGGCCATGTGGGCCGACAGCAGCTCCTCGCCGAGCGAGTGGAGCGGGGAGAAGAACCCGATCACCCACAGCGCGATGCCGAGGTGCCACAGCACGATCTGCCCGCGCGGCACCGCCACCCCGCGCCCCCGGAGCACGCGCAGCGCGCGCAGGTACAACGCCTCGGCGCCGGCGACCAAGATGACCGCACCCGGGTCCAGCACGAACTCCATGTATCTAGTGTCGCATGAGCTTGCGATGCGAGTAAGCGCATCGTTTACACCTCGCAAGCTTGCGAATGCGAGTAAGCCGCACGCGGTCTCCTACGTGATCGCCCGGATCAGCAGCGCGAGCGCGATCACGACGGCCGCCGCGACGAGCACGTAGACGAGGAGGCGGAAGGCCTCGCGCTCCGACCGCAGCGGGTTGAGCACGTCAGATGATGTAGACCGTCGTGAAGACGATGACCCACATGATGTCGACGAAGTGCCAGTAGATCCCCGGCACCTCGACGCCGTGGTGCTCCGCGGCCGAGAAGTGCCCACGGAACGCCCGTACGGTGACCATCGCCAGCAGCGTCAGGCCGATGAACACGTGCGCGCCGTGCAGCCCGGTGAGCGAGTAGAAGATCGTCCCCTGCGCGTTGTCCTGCGGCGAGAAGCCGACGTGGACGTACTCGTTGATCTGGATGAACAGGAACGTCGCGCCGAGCAGGAACGTCGTGAACATCCCCGCCTGAAGCCCGAGGCGGTTGTCCGACTTCACCGACTCCAGCGCCCAGTGCATGGTGAACGAGGAGGACAGCAGGATCGCGGTGTTGACCCCCGCGATCAGCTTCGGCAGCTCCGTCCCCTCCGCCGGCCACGGGTCCCCGGCCACGACCCGGATGAAGAAGTAGGCCGTGAAGAAGGCCCCGAAGACCATCACCTCGCTGATGATGAAAAGCAGCATCCCGAGCGTCCGCGCGTCGACGCGCGAGGACTGGTGCGCGTCGGGCGGGTGCGCCGCGTGCTCGAGGGCGTGCGCCTCCATCAGGCTTCTGCGCCCACCGGCTGCGACTCGATGTGCTCGACCGGCTTGTTGGTGGCCGACTGCACGCGCTCGACCAGCTTGTCGGCCATCCACTTCGAGCTGGCCGCCGGCAGCGTCGAGATCACGATCTCGGAGATGTGGAAGTACTGGACCGCGTTCATGATCGCCGTGTACGGGTCCGGGTCGCCGATCATGCCGGCGGCCACGATGTCGTCCTCGTGCAGCGAGTTGAGCAGCTTGTCGAGCCGCTCGCGCGCCTCGGCGACCGCGCCGCCGTGCACATGGTCCTGCGGCACGACGGCGATGAACCGCCGCGGGCCCTCGTGCGCGAGCTCCTTCAGGTGCTGCGTCAGCTCCTCGGAGGAGGCGGTGACGTTCGCCGCCACCAGCGTGACGCCGAACGGCAGGCCGTCCTTGGCGAGATCGACGATCACATGCTCGACCGGGAGCCCGGTCTCCTCGCGCAGGCGGTCGGGCAGGTCGCGCCGCAGCCAGCCCGACGTCGCCGCCGGGAGCGTGGAGACGATCACCTCGTCGATCCCCTCGTGGTGGATCGCGTCGACCGCCGCCAGGAACGGGTCGGGGTCGCCGACCTCGCCGCCGCTCTTGATCCCGTGCTCGCGCATCCACTCGCGCGCGAGGTCGACGCGCACCTGGGCGCTGTCGCGCACCACCTCGTCGTAGACGACGTTGCCGTGGCGCGGGCGCGTCCGCGGGACCACCACGTGGAAGCTGACGTCCTCGCCGCTGCGCTCCAGGATCGCGTCCAGCAGCTTCTCGCCGCCGATCGTCTCGTTCGCCAGGACCAGGACCTTGGTCACGTCTCGCTCTCCCTCTCCGTCTCAGGAACCCCTGCCGGTTGTCTCGGACGCGCCTCGGCCGGCGCCTCGAAGATGCCGTGCTGCGCGCCGGGCACGCCGTACTCGTACGGCCCGCCGACCACCAGCGGCACGCGGTCGAAGTTGAACACCGGCGGCGGCGAGGACACCTGCCACTCGAGCGTCAGCGCCCGCCACGGGTTCGCCTCGGCGCGCGGGCCGCCGCGCCACGAGGCGACCGTGTTGTAGACGAAGACAAGCGACGCGATCCCGAGCAGGAACGAGCTCAGCGTGATGAACAGGTTCCAGCTCGCGAACTGCTCCGGGTAGTCGGCCACGCGCCGCGGCATCCCCTGCACGCCGATCAGGTGCATCGGCCCGAAGGTCAGGTTGAAGCCGACGAACGTCAGCCAGAAGTGGACCTTGCCGAGCGTCTCGTCGTACATCCGGCCCGTCATCTTCGGGAACCAGTAGTAGACGCCGGCGAAGATCGTGAACAGGGACCCGCCGTACAGCACGTAGTGGATGTGGGCGACGATGAAGTAGGTGTCGCTCACGTGGATGGTCAGCGGCACCATCGCCAGCATCACGCCCGAGATCCCGCCGAGCGTGAACATGGTCAGGAAGCCGAGCGCGAACAGCATCGGCGTGTCGAGGTGGATCACGCCGCGCCACAGCGTCGCCAGCCAGGAGAAGATCTTGATGCCGGTGGGGACGGCGATGATCGCGGTGGTGACCATCATCGGGATCCGGATCCAGCTCTGCATGCCGGACACGAACATGTGGTGCGCCCAGACGGTGAAGCCGAGCAGCACGATCGCGAGCAGCGAGAAGGCCATCATCCGGTAGCCGAAGATCGGCTTGCGCGACTTCACCGCGATGACCTCGGAGATGATCCCGAAGCCCGGCAGCATCATGATGTAGACCGCCGGGTGCGAGTAGAACCAGAAGACGTGCTGGTACATCAGCACGTCGCCGCCCACGCTGGGGACGAAGAAGTTGAAGCCGAGCGCGTAGTCGAGCAGCACGAAGAACTGCGAGGCGGCGATGAACGGTGTCGCGATGACGACCAGCAGCGACGTCGAGAAGTTCGCCCACACGAGCAGCGGCATCCGCCAGAACGACATCCCGGGCGCGCGCATCGTGATGATCGTCACGAGGAAGTTCAGGGCTGTCGCGATCGACGACGCGCCCGCGAACTGGACGCCGATCGTGAAGAACATCTGCCCGATCGGCACGTCGGTGGATAGCGGCGCGTAGGCCGTCCAGCCGGTCGCGAACGAGCCGCCGGGCGCGAAGAACGACGCCGTCATCATCAGGCCGCCGACCGGCAGCATCCAGTACGAGAGCGCGTTCAGCCGCGGGAACGCCATGTCCGGCGCCCCGATCATCAGCGGCAGCACGTAGTTCGCCAGCCCGGCGAACACCGGGATGATGAACAGGAAGATCATCAGCGACGCGTGGACGCTGAACAGCCCGTTGTAGGCGTTCGAGTCCACGAACTGCATCCCGGGCGCCGCCAGCTCGGCGCGCACGATCATCGCCAGCAGGCCGCCGAGCAGCATGAAGAAGAACGAGGTGACGACGTACTGGATGCCGATCACCTTGTGATCGGTGTTGACCCGGAAGTAGTCCTTCCACGAGTAGGCGCCGTGGCCGGAGTGGTCCTCCGGGCGGGTCGGGCGGCCCGACATGTAGTAGATCCAGTAGTCGAAGGCGCCGATCCCGACGAAGAAGAACAACGGGGCGAACAGCAGCGACGTGAGCAGGATCGCGTTCTGGGCGTTGGTCGTCAGCCCGCTGTCGAAGCTCGGGAAGCCGTACAGGGCGCGCACCAGCAGCACGACCGCGGCCGAGAGCAGCGTGCCGATCACGAAGAAGAAGAACCCGCGCGTAAGACCCGGTGCTCGCAACCTCGCGGTCACCCGCCCTTCACCTCCATCAGATACTCGACCAGCGCGTCCACCTGCTCTTGGGACAGAGTGTCACCGTAGCGCGGCATCAGCCCCGGCGCGAACCCCTCTGTCACCTCGGCGTCAGGCTCGACGATCGACTCGCGGATCTGCTCCTCGCTCAGATCGGCGAGCGCCTCGTCGAGATCCGGGCCCGTGGTGCCCGTCGCGCCGGCGTCCGCGAGCGTGTGGCAGGAGTCGCAGGCCTGCGGCTGCGCGGCGTCCGTGAACAGGGTCTCGCCGTCGGTCTCACCGCCGCCGCCGCCACCGCCTTCCCCGCCCGCGGCAGGCCCGCGGGCGAGCTCGGCCAGCTGCGCGTCGAAGTCCTCGCGGGCCATCACATGCGCACTCTGGCGCATCGTCGAGTGCCCCAGGCCGCACAGCTCCGCGCACACGACCGGGAACTCGCCCAGCCGGTCGGTGGTCGTGACGCGCACGTGGGTGTCGATGCCCGGCACCGCGTCGGTCTTCATGCGGAACGCGGGAACCCAGAAGTCGTGGATCACGTCCTTGGACTGGACCGTGAAGTTGACCGGCGTGTTGGCCGGCAGGTACAGCTGCGGCGAGGCGATCTCGTCACCGCCCTCGCCGCGGTAGTAGAAGGTCCACGTGAACTGCTCGCCCACCACGCGCACGTTCATCGAGTTGGCCTCCGCCTTCTCGATGTCGGTCAGCACGACGTAGGCGTAGGTGCAGAGGCCGACGAGCAGGATCGCGGGGATCGCGGTCCAGATGATCTCGAGCCTCGTGTTGCCGTGGATCGGCGGACCGTCCTTGAGCTCCTCGCCGGGTCGCATCCGGAACTTGATCGCGCAGTAGATGACGATCGTCTCGACCAGCACGAACACCGGCACCGAGGCGATCAGCAGAACATCCCACAGCGTGTCGATCGGCCCTGCCTGCTCGGAGGCGGGGACCGGGAACCAGTCGATCAGCAGGGCGAGAGCGATCCCCAGCACCGAGGCGACCGCCCCGATCAGGAGCATCTGACGGACCTGCGTCCGGCTCTCTTGCGAGGCGACCGGAGGCTGGTCGCTCATCGACTCTCCTCACAGCCCATGGACGCGGCATCCTACGCAACCGCTGCGACGGAGGTGGCGGCCGCAGCGCGCGAGGCGCCGCGGGGATCGGTGGATCCAGGCCTAGGCACCGGCGACGCGGTCAGGCGGCGCGGGCCTCCAGCGGCGCGCTCGCCGAGTTGCCGCCGGACCGGTAGTCCGACGGCGCGATCCCGCGGTAGCGCCGGAACGCCTTCGCGAACTGCGCCGGCTGGCGGTAGCCGACGCGGTGGGCGACCTCCCGGACCGTGAACATGCGTGTGGACAGGAGCTCGGCGGCACGGTCCATCCGCACGCGCGTCAGGTGCGCGCGGAACGTGGTGTGGCCGATCTCCGCATACGCGCGCTGGAGCTGCCGGCGAGAGGACGCCACGCGCCGGGCGATGTCATCCAGCAGCAGATCGGACGCGTAATCGCGTGCCACGATCTCGTTTGCCTCTTCCAACAGGCTCGCGCGCAGACGTATGGTGGACGTTCGCTGCATATCGAATCCTTTCGCGCCGTACACCCCGATCGGATCAAGAACCAGTTGTGCATGCAACCCCTCGGTTAGGATTGCGACGATCGTGGCAATGGCCTCACCAATGGGTGCCGGCCTCCGCCGCGCGACCGGACTAGACTGCCGCGCCATGGATCGTCGCCTCGCGCGCGGACGGCGTGCGAGCCATAAACTCCCGAGCTGATGGACCGCCGTCTCGCACGTCGCAACCTACGCACCGCCCTGATCACCGCCGTGATCGGCCTGATGATGTTCGCGCTGACCTTCGTCGCCGCCCTCCTGTACGTCGCATGAGCGCGCCCGACGACCACAAGGCGGCCCCGCCCGTGGGCGAGCAGATCCACATGCCGCCGCCGAGCGCGCTGCCGCTCATCAACGCGGCCGCCCTCGCGCTGGCGATCGTCTCGATCACGATCTCGTGGTGGCTGGTCGGGGCCGCCATGATCGTCTTCATCGTCACCTCGGTCCGCTGGATCCGCGACGTGCGGCGCGACATCGCCGAGCTCCCGCTCGACCACTCGCACGGCTAGCCGCGCCCGCGTAGGCTTCCGCGCGATGAAGGAGGTCGGGACGAACGTCGCCCCGGAGCTGGCGACCCGATACGCGGATGCCTTCGCGGCGTATCTGGCGGATCGCGGGGAGCGCGAGCTGGGCGCCGCCTACGACCTCGGCCGCGAGGCGGTGTCGGCGCAGCTGAGCGTGCTCGACCTCGCCGAGGCCCATCACGCCGCCGTGCGGCTTGCGCTGGCGGAGGGCGGCCGGTCGCCCGACGCGACGCTCCAGGCCGCCGCCGAGTTCCTGCGCGAGAGCCTGTCGATCTTCGAGAGCGTGCACCGCGGCTACAGCGAGGTGCGCGAGGTCGCGCGGCTCGAGCACGAGCACGTCGAGCAGCTGCGCGCGCTCGCGGATGCCTCGGTGGCGCTGAACTCGTCGCTGACCGTCGAGGAGATCCTCCAGCTGACCGCGGACGCCGCCTGCGCGCTGATCGGCGGCACTCGCGCCACCGTCGCGGTGTTCGCGCCCGACCCGCGGCTGCGGCCGCTGACCGCCACCTCGCCACCCCTGCTCGCGCCCGGCGAGGCCCGTCACGCTCGGCTGACCGCGCGGCTCACCGGCCGCGGGGCCGAGCTGGGGATGCTCGAGGTCGTCGACGTGCCCGATCGCGAGTTCAGCGCGCGCGACGAGACCGTGCTCACCCAGCTCGCCCAGCTGGCGTCGGTGGCGATCAGCAACGCCCAGCTGTACGAGCGCGAGCGCACGATCGCCCAGACGCTGCAGCGCTCGCTGCGCCCGGGCGGCCTGCCCGACGTCCCGGGCCTGTCCGCTGCCGTGCGCTTCCGGCCCGCCGGCGAGAGCGTCGAGCTCGGGGGCGACTTCTACGACCTGTTCGCGGCCGGCGGCGGCGCCTGGGCCGCGCTGATCGGGGACGTCCAGGGCAAGGGGCCGGACGCCGCCGCGGTGACTGCGCTCGCCCGCCACACGCTGCGCGCCGGCGCCGTCTACGAGCAGCGGCCGAGCGGCGTGCTCGCCCTCCTGCACACGGCGCTGCGCGAGCAGCGCACCGACGGGCGCTTCTGCACGGTCGCGCACGCGCACCTGAAGATCGGCCCCGGCCGCCTCCAGGTCGAGCTGGCGTGCGGCGGGCACCCGCTGCCGCTCGTGGTGCATCCCGACGGCCGCGTCGAGCCGGTCGGGCGGCTCGGCACGCTGCTGGGGACCGACATCGAGCCGCAGCTCTACGACGTCACCGTCGAGCTCGGGGCCGGCGAAGTGCTGCTGCTCTACACCGACGGCGTCACCGAGGTGCGCCGGCGCCGGCGCGAGGTGTTCGGGCTCCCGCAGCTGACGGAGCTGCTGCGCGCGTGCGCCGGCCTGCCGCCCGACGCGGTCGCCGATCGCGTGGAGGCGGCGGTCATCTCCGCCTCCGAGGGGCGGCTGCGCGACGACATGGCGATTCTCGCTCTCGGTGCCACGCCTATGCTTCCCGGCCCAGGGGCCCGATCAACGGAGGACATCGATGGCTGAACCGACCGACGCCACGGAAGGACACAGGGAATCCAGCGCCGACCTGCTGACCGAGCTGGTCGCCCACCTGCGCAACAACCGCACGCTGCTGCGGCAGGAGTGGGCGCGCCGGATCGGAGAGGCGCGGCTGCTCACCGCGCTCACCCAGGAGGAGATCTTCTCCGAGGCGACGTCGGTCTACGACAACTACGTCGAGGTGCTGGAGACCGGCTCGGTCGAGGCACTGCAGGACTACGCGCGCAACCTCTCCGAGCGCATCATCCCGCGCGGCGTCGAGACCGACGAGGTGCTGGGCATCGTCCTGCTCCTGCGCGACGTCCTCAACCGCTCGCTGTTCGAGAAGTACCAGACCGACTTCGACTACCTCAACCAGGTGCTCGACGCCTACGAGCCGGCCGCCAACCGGATCACCAACACGGTGGCGATCAACTTCGTGCAGGAGCGCGAGCGCGTCATCCGCCAGCAGCAGGAGGCGATCCGGGAGCTCTCCACGCCGGTCCTGCAGGTGCGCGAGCGGCTCCTGATCCTCCCCATCATCGGCGTGCTGGACGGGCAGCGGGCCCGCCAGCTCACCGAGCAGCTGCTGCGCGGCATCCGCACCAACCGCGCCCGCGTGGTCGTGATCGACATCACCGGCGTGCCGACGATCGACTCGACCGTGGCCAACCACCTCGTGCAGACCGTCGATGCGTCGCGCCTGATGGGCGCCAGCGTGATCATCACCGGCCTCTCGCCCGAGATCGCGCAGACGCTGGTGACGCTCGGGGTCGAGCTCGGCAAGGTCAACGCGGTCGGCGACCTGCAGGGCGGTATCGAGGAGGCCGAACGGCTGCTGGGCTACACGGTCTCGATGGAGACGCCGGCGCTCGACGTCTCGCCCGTGCAGTAGTGGCCGTCCCGATCCTCAAGCAGGGGCCGTTCCTGATCGCGACGATCCAGGCGGCCTTGACGGACACGGACGTGCTCCAACTCCAGGACGACGTGATGGCACAGGTCACCCGCCACCGGTCGCGCGGGATCATCGTGGACGTCACGGCGCTGGACGTGATGGACTCGTTCGTGTCGCGCTCGCTGCAGGGGATCGCGCGCATGACGCGCCTGCGTGGCGCCACCACGGTGATCGTCGGGATCCAGCCCGAGGTCGCGTTCGCGATGGTGCAGCTGGGCATGGCCTTCGAGGACGTATTGACGGCGCTCGACCTCGAGGAGGGGCTCGCGCTGCTCACGCGACCTTGGAAGGAGGCCGCCGACGGTGGCGGATGAGCGCGATTCGGTGATCCCGATCGAGTCCGACGGCGACGTCGTGAACGCCCGGCAGCAGGCGCGCGCGATGGCGTCGGCGCTCGAGCTGACGAGCACCGACCAGACTCTTCTGGCGACCGCGATCTCGGAGGTGGCGCGCAACATAACCGCGTACGCCGTACGCGGCGAGGTGGTTCTGAGCGTCATCGAGGACGACGGCGGCCGGCGCGGCATCCGCGTGATCGCGCGCGATCAGGGTCCCGGGATCGAGAACGTCGAGCTGGCGCTGCAGGACGGCTACACGAGCGGCGGCGGGCTCGGGCTCGGCCTGCCGGGCGCGCGCCGGCTGGTGCATGACTTCGAGATCGAGACCGCGCTCGGGCGGGGCACGAAGGTGACGCTGGTCATGTGGGAGCGGGAGAGCGCTCGGGCGGCATGACCGAGCGGTGGCCGCTGGTGCTCGAGCGCGGCGTCGCCGGCCAGGCGCATGAGGGACATGATCGCTCGGGCGACGTGGCGGTGTTCGCCGCCTCCGAGCGCGGCGGGCTGGTCGCGGTGATCGACGGGCTCGGCCACGGCGACGCCGCCGCCGATGCCGCCGAGGCGGCCGCCGAGGTCCTCCACGAGCACGTCGACGACCCGCCGCAGGAGCTGCTCGAGCGCTGCCACAAGGCGCTGCGCCGCACGCGCGGCGCGGTGATGACGCTCGCCTGGTTCGACCTCGAGCAGCGCACGATGGCGTGGACCGGGGTCGGCAACGTCGAGGCGCGGCTCGTCCGGGCCGGCGACCGGGGCGACGCGCGGCACCCCTCGCCGGTCGTTCTGGGCGGCGTGGTCGGCTTCAACCTGCCGCAGGTGCGGATGGGGACGATCCCGCTCGAGCCGGGCGACGCGGTGGTGCTCGCCACCGACGGCGTGCGCGCCGACTACTCGGTCTCGCTCGAGTCCGGGGTCGCCGCCCAGGAGCTGGCCGAGCGCGTGCTCGAGCGGCACGGCAAGGGCACCGACGACGCGCTCGCGGTCGTCGTCCGCTACCTCGGTCCCCCCGCCGCGTCGTAGTAGTAACCGCACCGCCGGGTGGAGGTTGGCGCTCCGGGACGAGCCTTTTTCCGCACCCTCGCCCTGCATTGGCCGCACCGCGAGAGGCCTGCAACCCCGTTGGGCGAGGGTCTGTCGCCCTGAGAGATTCTCGGCCATGAAATCCCGAAACCTCGCCGCCCGCGCCGGCAGATGGAGCGCGCAACACCGAAAGACGGCCATCCTAGGATGGATCCTCTTCATCGTCGTCGCCACCTTCGCCGGCCAGAGCCTCACCCAGAAGGAGCTGCCGCAGGCTGAGATGGGCAACGGCGAGTCCAAGCGCTCCATGCAGATCATGGAGTCCGCCGACTTCCCCGAGACCGTCGGCGAGCAGGTCCTGATCCAGGGCAAGGGCTCGACCACGTCCGACAGTCCTGAGGTCACCGCCGCCGTCAAGGACACCGTGCAACGCCTCGAGCGCATCGACGGAGTCACCGACATCCACAGCCCGCTCAAGGCGGCCGATCGCCACGACACCGTCTCCGAGGACGGCCGCTCCGTGGTCGTCAACTTCAGTCTGCCCGACGCCGACGAGGACGAGGCCAAGCTCATCGAGTCGGCCAAGGCCCCGCTCGCCGCGGTCGCCGCGGTCCAGAAGGCTCATCCCGAGCTGCGCGTCGAGGAGTACGGCGGCGCCTCCGAGCGCCACGCGCTCGCCGACCAGGAGGCCGCCGACGAGGCGAAGTCCATGCAGTTCTCGTTCGGCGGCACGCTGATCATCCTGCTGCTCGCCTTCGGCGCCATGGTCGCCGCCGGCGTCCCGCTGTTCCTCGGCCTGACCTCGGTCGGCGCCACCATCGGCCTGCTCGGGCCGGTCAGCCAGATCTCCGGCCTTCATCCCGCGGTCGCGCAAGTCGTGATGCTCGTCGGCCTCGCCGTCGGCGTCGACTACGCGATGTTCTACATGCGCCGGATGATGGAGGAGAAGGACAAGGGCCGCGACTCCGCGGACGCGCTCGACGTCGCCGCGGCGACCTCCGGTCGTGCCGTGCTGATCTCCGGCCTCACCGTGATGGCCGCGATGGGCGGCATGTTCTTCTCGGGCAACCCGATCTTCGTCTCCTTCGGGATCGGCACCATCATCGTTGTCGGCGTCGCCATCCTCGGCTCGCTGACCGTCCTGCCCGCGATCCTGTCCTACCTCGGCCAGAAGGGCTGGCTCGAGAAGGGCCGCGTCCCCTTCATCCTCAAGCGCCGTCACCGCAACCAGGGCGAGTCCCGCATGTGGGGCGCCATCCTCGACCGCGTCCTCAAGCGCCCGCTCGTCTCGGCGATCGCCGCCGGCGGCATCCTCGTCGCCCTGACGATCCCCGCGCTCGGCATGACCCTGAAGGACCCCGGCACCGAGAGCATGTCGCGCGACGAGCCGATCATGCAGACGTTCGACCGCATCGATGACGCGTTCCCGGGTGGCGCCGTGCCGGCCGTGGCCGTCATCAAGGCCAAGGATGTCACCGCCCCCGCGGTCGAGGCCGGCATCGCCGACCTCCAGAAGCAGGCGATCGCCAGCGGCAAGCTGCACGAGCCGACGTCGGTCGAGATCAGCCCCGACAAGACCGTGGCCATGGTGGCCATGGCCGTCGACGGCAACGGCAACGACGCCGCGTCCCAGGCCTCGCTCGAGGCTCTGCGCGAGGACGTCATTCCCACGACCATCAACAAGGTGGCCGGCACCGAGACCGCGGTGGGCGGCGAGACCGCCTTCTCCAAGGACTTCCTCGACACGATGAAGTCCCACCTGCCGATCGTGTTCGCGTTCGTGCTCAGCTTGGCCTTCATCCTGCTGCTGGTCACGTTCCGCTCGATCGTGGTGCCGATCAAGGCGATCATCCTCAACCTGCTCTCGGTCGGCGCCGCCTACGGCATCCTGAAGCTCGTCTTCCAGGACGGCCACGGCGAGAAGCTGCTCGGCTTCGAGTCGGTCGGAGGCATCGCATCCTGGCTCCCGCTGTTCCTCTTCGTGATCCTGTTCGGCCTCTCGATGGACTACCACGTGTTCGTCCTCAGCCGGGTCCGCGAGGCGGTCGACCGCGGGATGTCCACCGACAACGCCGTGGCCCACGGCATCAAGTCGACGGCGGGCATCATCACCAGCGCCGCCGCGGTCATGGTGATCACGTTCGCGGGCTTCGCGACGGGCAGCGATCAGACCATGAAGCAGATGGGCGTCGGCCTGGCCGCCGCCATCCTGATCGACGCCACGCTCGTGCGCGCGGTGCTGCTGCCGGCCACGATGAAGCTGCTCGGCAAGCGCAACTGGTACCTGCCGCGCGGGCTGCGGTGGCTGCCGAAGTTCGAGCACGAGCCGCAGGTGGCTCCGGCCGCGGCCTAGCCGCTGCTCGATAGTCGTGCCACAGGCCGCGGGGCGAAAGCCTCGCGGCCTTTGGCGTTCTGCGGGCGAACGTCAACTGCGGCTGGGTAAGGAGGTGAGAGGGATCGGCGCGTCCGACGCACGTCCGCTAGGCGCCTGTAAACCGGGCCCAATCGCAGTAGTTCGCGCAAACGCGCCACGGACGACCGCGCGGGCGGCTCCCTCGCTTCCCTACCCAGCGCAGTTGACGTTCGTCAGCCGAGCACGCGGGCGTCGACCACCATCGCCCCGAACAGCAGCGCCAAATACGCCAGCGAATACAGATAAGTCCGCAGCGCGCTCCGGCGGTCGGCACGCCGCTGGAGCCGCACCGCCAGCGCCAGGAAGGCGCCCCCGAGCGCCACGGCGGCCACCGCGTAGATGGCCCCGAAGAAGCCGAACACGACCGGCAGCAGGGACAGGAAGACGAGCAGGGTCGTGTAGAGCACGATCTGGCGCCGGGTCTCGGCCTCGCCGTGGACCACCGGCATCATCGGCACGCCGACGCGCGCGTACTCGTCCTTCATCAGCAGCGACAGCGCCCAGAAGTGCGGCGGTGTCCAGTAGAAGATGATCGCGAACAGGTACAGGGCGGCGGGGTCGAGCCCGCCGGTCACGGCCGCCCAGCCGACCAGCGGCGGGACGGCTCCGGCGGCGCCGCCGATCACGATGTTCTGCGGCGTCGTGCGCTTGAGCCAGATCGTGTAGACGAACACGTAGCCGAGGAAGCCCGCCAGCGCCAGGAACGCCGAGAGCAGGTTGACGGTCGTGGCCAGCAGCACGAATGACAGCGCGCCGAGCACGAGCCCGTACACGAGCGCCGCCCGCGGCGACACGCGCCCCGATGGCACCGGCCGGGTGGCGGTCCTGCGCATCTGCGCGTCGATGTCGCGGTCCCAGTAGTGGTTGACCGCGGCCGCGCCGCCGGCCGACAGCGAGCCGCCCAGCACCGTCAGCGCCACCAGCGACATCGACGGGTCGCCGGCCACGTACATCGTGGTGACGGTCGTGAGCAGCAGCAGCAGCTGGACGCGCGGCTTGGTGAGCGTGACGTAGTCGGCCAGGACCTGGCGGACGCCGCCCAGGGCGAGCGCATCGGCGGTGGTGGCGCGCGACGCCTCCACTACGCGCGCACCATCGGCTTGCCGGCCTCGAACCGCTGCGGCACGCCGGTCTGGCGCTCGATCTGGCGCCGGATGTCCTTCATCGGCTCGACCGACCGCACGCGCGGGACCACGTCGAAGTTGTTGACCGGCGGCGGTGACGGCGTGAACCACTCGAGCGTGTTCGCCTTCCACGGGTCGGGCCCCGCGATCGGGCCCTTCTTGAGCGACCGGACGAGGTTGAGGACCGTCAGCAGGATGCTGAGGCCGAGCACGAACGCCCCGATCGTCGAGATCTGGTTCATGATCGTCCAGTCGTCGTTCGAGTACTCGTAGATCCGGCGCGGCATGCCGTCCAGGCCGGCCGAGTGCTGGATCAGGAACGTCAGGTGGAACCCGACGAAGAAGAGGACGAACGAGATCTTCCCGAGGCCCTCCGACATCAGCCGGCCGGTCATCTTCGGGACCCAGTAGTAGACCGCCGCGACCATCGCGAACGCCGCCGCCCCGAACGCCGTGTAGTGGAAGTGGGCGACCACGAAGTAGGTGTCGTGGAGCTGCCAGTCGACCGGGAAGACGGCGAGGAAGATGCCGGTGATGCCGCCCATCAGGAAGGTCGCGATGCCGCCCACGCTGAACAGCAGCGGCACGCGCCATTCGACCGTGCCGCGCCACAGGGTCGCGACCCAGTTGAAGATCTTCACGCCCGTCGGCACCGCGATCAGGAAGCTCGAGAGCATGAAGAACGCCAGCACCACGGTGCTCATCGGCGCCGTGAACATGTGGTGCGCCCACACCAGCATGCCGAGGAAGGCGATGCCGGCGGTCGCGGCCGCGATCGCCTTGTAGCCGAAGATCGGCTTGCGCGCGAAGACCGGCAGGATCTCCGAGAACACGCCGAAGGCGGGGAGCACGAGGATGTAGACCTCGGGGTGGCCGAGGAACCAGAACAGGTGCTGCCACAGCAGCGACGAGCCGCCCTCGTCGGGATTGAAGAACGCGGTCCCGAAGTTGCGGTCCAGCAGCAGCATCGTGACCGTGGCGGCCAGCGACGTCAGACCCAGGATGATCAGGTACGCGTAGATCAGGATCGTCCACACGAACAGCGGCATCCGGCCCCAGCCCATGCCGGGGGCGCGCATGTTGTGGATGGTGGCGATGAAGTTGATCGCGCCGATGATCGAGGACAGGCCCGTGAGGTGGACCATGTAGATCCACGCCTCCTGGCCGTTGGAGGGCGTGAACTCCTTCAGCGACAGCGGCGTGTACGAGGTCCAGCCGGCCTCCGGAGGCGTGAAGAACAGCGAGCCGTAGAGCGCCAGGCCGCCGAACAGGAACATCCAGTAGGACCACGCGTTCAGGCGCGGGAACGCGACGTCGCGCGCGCCGATCATCAGCGGGATGAGGTAGTTCGCGAACCCGGCCCACAGCGGGACGATGACGAGGAAGATCATCGTCGTCCCGTGCAGGGTCATGATCTCGTTGTATTTCTCGGGCGGCAGGAAGGTGTTGTCGGGCGCACCGAGCTGGATCCGCATCAGCAGCGCCTCGATGCCGCCGATCACGAAGAAGACGAGGACGGTGGCGAGGTACATGATCCCGATCCGCTTGTGATCGGTGGTCGTCAGCCACGAGACCCAGCCGCGCTGGGGCCGCTCGACCTCGTGGGCGATGATCTGCGGGCGGGCGGGGATGACGGCCATCAGCGGCTGTCCTCCGCGGACTCGAGCTCCTCGCGCTCCTGCGCCGCCTCTTCCTCGGCGGTCTTGAGCTCCTCCGCCTTGCCCTCGCGCCAGGCCTGCCAGTCGTCGAACGGCAGCCCGATCACGCGGGCGAGCATGTCGGCGTGGTTGCGCCCGCACAGCTCGGCGCACTGGCCCTCGTAGACCACGCGGTCGTCACCCTCGGGGATCGCGTCGAGCGGGATCCTGAACCAGGTCTTGTTCGTGTAGCCGGGCAGGGCGTCCGACTTGCCGCCGAGCTCGGGGATCCACCACGAGTGCGCGACGTCCTTGGACTGGACGTCGAGCGTCACGGTCATGCCGACCGGCACGTACATGTCGTTGTAGGCGTACACGCGCTCCTCACCCTCGACCTCGGGATAGAAGAAGCTCCACGCATACTGCTCGCCGATCACGCGGATCTTCAGGAAATCACCGGGCGGCGTGGGCTGGTCGGTGGCGGCGTACCGGGTGTTCGCGGCAATCGGGTTGCCCTCGGCGTCGATCTGGGACGGGGCGGGGTTCGTGACGTCGTCGAGCAGGAGGAATGTGAACACGGTGAGGAAGATGAGGATCGCGGCAGCGCCGACCGTCCAGCCGATCTCGAGCTGGGTATTCCCGTGGATCTGCGCCGCGACGCGCCCCTTGCGCGCGCGGAATCTGATCAGCGAGTAGATCAGCAGGCCTTCGACCCCGATGAAGATCACGAGGCCGATCAGCCGCGATCAGGATGTAGAGCGTTCGGATCGCGTCGGCGTTGGGCGAGCCGTCGGACTCCGGCAGGAACCAGCCGGCGGACGCCGCGGGGGCGAGCACCAAGGCCCCGGCGACCACGGCGGGCAGGACTGTCACCAGCCTGCGTAGTCGGCGCCGGGTCTTGGACGGGACTGGAGCCACGGCGTCGGCAGTATATGGACGGGAGGCCGAGAAGCGGCCGCTCACCGGCCCGCGAATGCGGCCGGCCGCTTCTCGAGGAACGCCTGCACGCCCTCTTGGAAGTCGCCCGACGCCGCCGACCGCTGCTGGAGCGACGCCTCGAGCTCGAGCTGCTCGTCCATGCGGCCGAACAGCCAGGCGTTGAACTGCTGCTTGATCCCGGCGTAGGCGCCTGTCGGCCCGGCCGCCAGCCGCGCCGCGAGCTCATCGACCACGCGGTCGAACTCGTCGTCGGGCGCGACCCGGTTGATCAGGCCCCATTCGAGCGCCTGACGCGCGGGGATCCGCTCGCCGAGCATCGCCATCTCGTTCGCGCGCGCGAGCCCGATCCGCTCCGGCACCAGCAGCGACGAGCCGCCGTCCGGAACCAGACCGATGTTCACGAACGCGAGCAGGAAGTAGGCGGACTCGCGCGCCACGATCAGGTCGGCGACGAGTGCGAGCGAGCAGCCGATCCCGACCGCGGGGCCGTTGACCGCGGCCAGCACCGGCTTGGGAAGCTCGCGCAGGCCCCGGATGATCGGGTGGTAGCGCTCGTGGAGAACGGTCAGGACGTCCGGATGGCCCTCGGGCGTGGGGTCGAAGCCGGCGCGCAGGTCGGCCCCGGAGGAGAACGCGCGGCCTGCGCCGGTGACCGTGACGGCCCGCACGGCGTCATCGTCGGCCGCTTCCCGGACGGCGGCCAGCAGGTCGATTCCGAGCTGCTTGTCCCAGGCGTTCATCGTGTCCGGCCGGTTGAGCGTGATGCGCAGCTCGCCGCCGCGGCGCTCGAGGATGACGGTCTCCATGGCGGGCAGCGTACGGGCAGCCGTATGGGGCCTGCGGCTCTCACGCACTACGCTCGCCTGCGTGCGCCGCTCGACCGCCGTCCGCGCGGCCGCCGTGACGGTGCTGGTGGCCGGTGTGGCGGCTCCGCTCGTCCGCCGCCGGCTCCGCCTGAAGCCTCCGCTCGTGCTCGGCGCCGCCGCGGCCGCCCCGTTCGCGCTGTGCGTGCTCGTGCCGCGCTCGCGCGCGCGTGACGCCGGGACGTGCCTGCTCCAGATGTGGGCCTATGTGGCCGGGTACAAGATGCCCTTCGACGACCCCGAGGCGCTCGGCCGGCGCGTGAAGATCGCCTACCCCGTGAAGGCCGACCGGCTGCTCGGCGGCGGGGTGACGCCGACCCTCCGCCTGCAGCGCGCCCTCGGCACCCCGGGCAGCTTCAAGGCGTGGGAGAAGCTGCTCGTCTGGTCGCACTGGTTCTGGTTCGCGTTCCCCCACGGCACCGTGCTGTACCTGCTGTTCCGCCGCCCCGAGCGGTTCCCCGCCGGGGCGGCGCGGATCTACGCGACGTTCGACATCGGACTCATCGGCTACTGGGCGGTCCCGACCGCGCCACCCTGGTACGCGGCGGCCGAGGGCTTGATGGAGGACGGCCGGACGCCGGAGCTGCGACGGATGATGGTCGAGTACGGCGAGCACTTCTGGAGGTCCGGCTGGGCCCCTCTGTACGGTGTCTTCGGGGGAAACCCGCTGGCAGCCATGCCCTCCCTGCACTTTGCGACATCCGTCTCGGCCGCGCACGTGCTGGCCGAGACGAGCACCCCCGCGGGAGCGCTCGGGTGGACCTACACCGTGCTGCTCGGAATCGCGCTCGTCTACCTGGGCGAGCACTACGTCGTCGATCTCATGGCGGGGCTCGCGCTGGCCGAGGGTGTGCGCGCGGGCGCGCCGGCCCTGACGCCGCTGGCGCGCCGGCTGTCCGCAGCCGTCCAGGCGACCGAGGCGCGGGCGCTGGCATGAGGGACACGGCCGCCCGGCGGCGCGCTCCGCTCGACGAGCCGTCGAGTGCGCCGCTCGAGGCCGGTGGCGAGCCAGAGGACGACGAGGTCGAGACCCCGCCGCGGCTTCAGTTCACGGCTCGCAACGTGCTCGTGCTCGGCGGCTTCCTGGTCGCCTCGATCGCCGCCCTGTACTACCTGCTTCCGCAGCTCGCGGGTCTCGACGACACGTGGCACCGGATCGAGGACGGCAGCCCGTATTGGATGTTCCTGGCGCTCGTCTTCACGGCCGGCATGTTCGGCGGCTACGTGATGATGTTCCGCGGCGTGTTCGTGCGCGCCGAGGGCGCGGGCGCCCGGATCGGGTGGCGCGAGAGCTACCAGATCACGATGGCGGGCCTGGCGGCGTCGCGGATCTTCGCGGCCGGCGGCGCCGGCGGCCTGGTGCTGACCGCCTGGGCTCTGCGGCGTGCCGGGATGGCCAAGCGCCTGGTGGCCGACAAGACGCTGTCGTTCCTGATCCTCACCTACTTCCCGTACGTCGCGGCGCTGATCGTGTGCGGGCTGGGTCTGCGGATCGGGCTGTTCCCCGGCGAGGCGCCGTTCGGCCTGACCGTCGTGCCGGCCGCCTTCGCGGTCATCGCGCTCGCCATCGGGCTGTCGATCGCGCTGGTGCCGACCGATCTCCAGCGCCGGCTCGGCGGCTGGGCCCGCAGCGGCGGCCGGCCGGCGCAGATCGCGCAGCAGCTCGCCAACCTGCCGGCGTCGGCCTCGGCCGGCATGCGCGACGCGCTCGAGCACGTGCGCTCGCGCGACCCGGGGCTGGCCGGCGCGTTCCTGTTCTGGGGCTTCCAGATCCTCGTGCTGTGGGCGGCGTTCCGCGCGTTCGGCGACTCGCCGCCCGCCGCCGTGCTCGTGCAGGCGTTCTTCGTGGGCATGCTCGGGAACCTGCTGCCGATGCCGGGGGGCGTCGGCGGCGTCGAGGGCGGCATGATCGCCTCGTTCGTGGCCTTCGGCGTGGACGGCGGCCTGGCCGTCGTGGCCGTGCTCGCGTACCGCGCGTTCACGTTCTGGCTTCCCCTCGTCCCGGGTGTCATCGCGTACCTCCAGCTGCGCAAGACGGTGGAGCGCTGGACGCTAAGCTATACAAAGTGAAGTAAGGCCATCCGGGCTAACGGGGACACTGGAATCCATGGAAATCGAGAACGTGATCATCATCGGGAGTGGGCCGGCCGGCTACACCGCCGCGCTGTACACCGCCCGTGCGAACCTCGATCCGCTGGTGATCGAGGGTTGGATGTGGGGCGGCCTGCTCCAGCAGACGACCGACGTCGAGAACTACCCCGGCTATCCCCAGGGCGTCATGGGCCCGCAGATGATGCAGGAGTTCCGCGACCAGGCCGAGCGGTTCGGTGCGCGCTTCGTCACCGAGAACGCGACCCGGCTCGAGCCCGGCGCCGACGGCGAGCCGCATACCGTCTGGATCGACGAGGACGAGTACAAGGCTCGCGCCGTGATCCTCGCGATGGGCGCCGAGCACAAGAAGCTCGGCGTGCCCGGCGAGGAGGAGCTCGGCGGCCGCGGCGTGTCCTACTGCGCGACCTGCGACGCCGCGTTCTTCAAGGAGCGGGAGACGATCATCGTCGGCGGCGGCGACTCGGCGATGGAGGAGGCGATCTTCCTCGCCAAGTTCTCCTCGAAGGTCACGATCGTGCACCGGCGGGCCGAGTTCCGCGCCTCGAAGATCATGCTCGAGCGCGCCCGCGAGGCCGAGAACATCGAGTTCCTGACGCCGTACGTGGTCGAGGAGTTCCTGGCCGGCGAGGGCGGCGCGCTCGACCGCGCGCGCGTCCGCCACGTCGAGACCGGCGAGGAGCGCGAGCTGCCGATGGACGGCGCCTTCATCGCGATCGGCCACGAGCCGCAGTCGGAGATCGCGCGCGGGATCGTCGACACCGACGACGGCGGCTACGTGGTCACCGAGGGCAAGTCGACTCGCACCGACGTGATGGGTGTCTTCGCCGCCGGCGACCTCGTCGACCACACGTACCGCCAGGCGGTGACGGCGGCCGGCAGCGGCTGTATGGCGGCGCTCGACGCCGAGTGGTACCTGCGCGACAACCCCGCGGTGCCGACGCCCGAGGCGCTCGAGGGCACCGGCGACCTCGCCGAGCAGCAGTGGGCGCCGGCGATGCCTCAGCCGACGCGCAGCGTGTAGGCCGCGTCGAGGTCGCTGCGCCCCTGCACCCGCACCGCGACGTAGTACACGCGCGCACGGCCTGACCGGTTGCGCAGCGTGACTGCCTCGGTGCGGCTGCCACGCCGGGCCGACGACAACAGGGACCTCGCGCGGAGGCTCTTCGCGGCGCCGCCGTAGACGCGCAGCGCGACGTTGTCCGAGCCTGCCGGGTCGGCGCTGATCCGCTCGCGCGTGTGCGGGCGCAGCCGGATCCGGTAGACGTCGGCGGGGTCCTCGAAGGCGTCGAGCAGCCCGGTCAGCCGCACGCGGCGGCCGCCGGCATACAGCGGGCGGTCGGGCCGGCTGAACGCGCGCCCGTCGACCCAGACCATGTCGTCGTTCGGCTCCAGGGGATCGGGCGGCATCGGTGGGATGGCCAACGCGCGGCCGACGGAAAGCACGCCGAAGCCGGTGTCCGGATCCCAGCCTTCGCGCCCGACGTCGCGCGCCGAGAGCCGCACGGCCTGGGCGACCTGGTCGGCCGTCAGCTCGGGCCGCGCCGCGCCTACCCAAGCGACCGCGGCGGAGGCCATCGGCGCCGCGAAGCTGGTGCCGTGCTGGCGCTCGTAGCCGTCCGCGACCCCGTCGCCGTCGTGTGCCGGCGGCACGGCGGTCATGATGCTCTCGCCGGGAGCCGACAGGTCGACTCGCGGCGTTGGCATTCGAGAAGTACGACGCCTGGAGGTCGGGTCCGACCGCGGCCACGGTGAGGACGTGCGGCAGGGAGGCCGGGAACTCGAGCGGATTGCCCTCGGCGAACTCGTTCCCGGCTGCGGCGACGGGCACGATCCCGCGCGCGACCGCGAACTGCAGCGCGACGTACTCGGGGTAGCAGAGCTCGTCGGACCCGTAGCTCATGTTGATCACGGCGGCGCCCTGCTCGATCGCGGTCGCGATCTGGTTCGTCGAGCGCAGGCAGGTGATCTCCTCCGGCAGCGGGACGTTGAGCGCCCGCGCTCCCGGCCAGACGCCGAGGATCCCGATGCCGTTGGCCGGCGCCGCGGCGATCGACGCGGTGGCCGTGCCGTGCGAGTCGGTGACCGGGAACCGGGGGAGCGTCGTGGTGTTGCCGCCCTGCCATTCGGCGTGCGCGGGCTCGAGCTGGACGTCGACGAGCGCGATCAGCGGGCTGGCCGCGGGGTCGACGGCCGGCGGCACGAGCGACGGGTCGGCGACGACGTCGCGCCAGTTGTCGGGCGCAGCGGACAGCGGGTCCGGCGGCACGGCGCGGTGCGGCTCGGCCAGCGTGTTCGGCTGCGCGTACACGAGCAGGCCGCGGCGCTCGAGCGCGGCCGCGAACGCGCGGGCGCGGCTCGGCGCGACCGCGTAGCCGCCGGTGCCGGCCGGGCCGACGTGGCGCGCGCCGAACCGGCGCGCCGCGGCGCGGGCAGCGGCTCCGGGGCGTGCGCCGACGATCCAGGTGCCGCGCGCGGCGGGCACGGAGGAGGCGATGGCGTCGCCGGGCAGCGTCATCGGCGGCTCGGGCGCGGCGGCTGCGGCGGTGGGGGCCGCGAGCATCGCGGCGGCTGCGCCGCCCAGGAGCGCGCGCCGAAGGAAGGCCTTCATCACCAGTGAGGCTAGTGACCCGTTGTCAGATTTCGACGGGATCCGGCTGTGGCTCGGCGGATGGCGGGTGGGTGGGGAGCGGCGTCACGCTCGTTACCCAGCGCAGTTCGGCCCGGCGCGCCACGTCACCGCCGCGGGCCGGCTAGCTCGCCCGGATCGCCCGCAGCAACGCCGGCGCCGGTCGCCAGCGCTCCTCGCGGTACTCGGCGTGCAGGCCGTCGAGCACGGCGAGCACGGCGTCGAGGCCCCACACCTCGCCCCATTCCAGCGGCCCGCGCGGGTGGTTGAGGCCGAGCTCCATGCCGGCGTCGATGTCCTCGGCCGAGCCGATCCCCTCGCCGAGCGCGAAGTGCGCCTCGTTGACGAGCTGGGCGACGATGCGGCCGAGGACGAGGCCGGGGGTGTCGGCGACGTGCTCGGCGTGCATGCCGAGCGTCGCGAAGAACCGCTCGGCGGCGGGGTGCCGGCGGCCGGTGAGCTCGACCAGGCGGCCGAGCGGCGGCACGAGGTGGAAGCCGGTGCCGGCGGGGTCGAGCTCGGCGAGCGGCAGCTGGTCGACCAGGATCGCCTGGGGCCCGCCCTGGAGCGGCACGTCGCCTTCGTCGCCGCAGTCGAGGATCAGGAACGGCACCTCGCCCTCCGCCTCCGCGGGCTCGGCGACGTCCCAGCCGGCGTCCTCGGCCGCGGCCGCCAGCTCGCCCGCGACCGCGCCCTCGCCCGCGATCACGACCAGGCCGTCGCCGCCGCCGGGCTCCGGCGGCTCGGGGTCGGGCGGGCGGCCCGGCGGGTACTCGTACCAGCCGCGCCCGCTCTTGCGGCCGAGGTGCCCGGCGGCGACGCGCCGCGCCGCCAGCGGCGACGGCCGCCACCGCGGCTCGCCGAACGACTGCTCGTAGAACGAGCGCGAGACCGCGAGGCCGACGTCGAGCCCGACGAGGTCCATCAGCTCGAACGGGCCCATGCGGAAGCCGCCGGCCATCCGGCAGATGCGGTCGACCTGCTCGGGGGTGGCCACGCCGTCCTGCACCAATCGCAGCGCCTCGAGGCCGAACGGGCGGTTGCAGCGGTTGACGATGAAGCCGGGCGCGTCGGCGGCCTCGATCACGCGCTTGCCCATCGCCTCGCCTACCTCGCGCGCCACCGCCAGCGCGCCGGCGGTCGACTCGGCGCCCGCCACCACCTCGACCAGCCGCATCTTCGCCGGCGGGTTGAAGAAGTGCATGCCCACCACGCGCCCGGGCCGAGGCAGGCCGGCGGCCAGCGCGGTCACGCTCAGCGACGAGGTGTTGGTCGCCAGCACGCAGTCGGGCTCGACGACGGCCGCGAGCTCGCCGAACAGCGCGCGCTTGAGCCCGAGGTCCTCGGGCGCCGCCTCGATCACCAGCCCGCACTGCGCGAGCGCTCTCAGCTCGCACACCGGCTCGACCCCCTCGGGCGCCCGCGCCAGCGCCTCCGGGTCGGGGTCGTAGAGCAGCGTCTGCGGAGGCCGGCTCCGGCCGCGAGCGCGGCGATCCCCGCGCCCATCGTCCCCGCCCCCGCGATGCCCACCCGGCTCAAGACAGCCGCGTCGCGACGCGCTCGCTCATCGACGTCTCGAGCCGGCCGCGATCGGCCACCTGCTCGGCGAACAGCCGCTCGATGTCGGGCGCCGCGCGCACGAGGCCGCGCTCGAACCGGCGCGTCGTCAGCGCCGCGCGCAGCACGTGCGCGATCCGTACGAAGCCCGGCGTGCAGATCCGCCGCGCGCGCCGGTCGAACCCGTCGGCGATGTCACGCGCGGCGCGCTCGACCGGGTACGTCCTCCGGAACGGCGGCCCCACCGCCGCGCGCAGGCGCCGGTACGCCAGATGCTCGGCATCGGCCTCGCGCACCATGTCGGTGTCGATCCAGCCCGGGTGGATCGTGCCGACGGCGACGCCATGGGGCGCCAGCTCGATCCGCAGCGCGTTGGACATGGCCTCGACGCCCGCCTTCGAGGCGGCGTACGCCGACATGCCGGGCGCATGCGCGAAGGACGCCAGCGACGCGGTCACGGCGACGTAGCCGCGAGCCGCGATGACGGCCGGCAGCGCGGCGCGGACGGTGCGGAACGCGCCGATGAGGTTGACCTCGACGGTGCGCGTCCACGCCTCGGGATCGGTCAGGAGGAGCGGGCCGAACGACGCGACGCCGGCGTTGGCCCACACGGCGTCCAGTTGCCCGTGGCGCTCGAGGACCGTCTCCACCGCGCGCTCGCAGCCCGCGGCGTCGCGCACGTCGAGCGGGATCGTGTCGCCCTCGGGGTCGATGTCGGCGAGCACGGTCGTCCACCCGCGCGCCGCGAGCTCGCGCGCGGTGGCGGCGCCGATGCCGCGAGCGCCGCCGGTGATCAGCACGACCTTCATGCCAGCGCGTTGATCCCGGTCTCCGCGCGGCCGATGATCAGCTTCTGGATCTGCGACGTGCCCTCGTACAGCGTGGTCACGCGCACGTCGCGGAAGTAGCGCTCGACCGGGTGGTCGTCGACGTAGCCGGAGCCGCCGTGGACCTGGATCGCCAGGTGCGAGCAGTTCTGCGCCGCCTCGGTGGCGTACAGCTTGGCGATCGAGGTCTCGGTCGTGCTCGGCCTGCCCTGGTCCTTCAGGCAGCCGGCGCGGAACACCAGCAGGCGCGCGGCGTCGGTCTGCACGCGCATGTCGGCGATCATCGCCTGCACCAGCTGGAACGACGCGATCGGCCGGCCGAACTGCTCGCGCTCCTTGGCGTAGGCGACCGAGTGGTCGAGCGAGCCCTGGCAGACGCCGACGCAGCCGGCGGCGACCGAGTAGCGGCCGGAGTCGAGCGCGCTCATCGCGATCTTGAAGCCCTCGCCGACCTCGCCCATCATCGCGTCGTCGGGCACCTCGACGTCGTCGAGCGCGATCGACGCCGTGTCGGACCCGTGCAGCCCCATCTTGCCGTGGATCTCCTGGGTGCTGAAGCCGGGCGTGTCGGTGGGGACGAGGAAGCAGGCCAGCCCGCGGTGCTTCTGCTCGGGGTCGGTCTGGGCGAAGATCATCGCCACCTTGGCGTGGTTGCCGAGCGAGATCCACATCTTGCTGCCGTTCAGCACCCAGCCGCCGTCGCTCTTGCGCGCGCGCGTCTTCTGGTTCGCGGCGTCGGACCCGGTGTCGGGCTCGGTGAGGCCGAAGCAGCCGAGCCATTCGCCGGAGCACAGCTTCGGCAGGTAGTGGCGCTTCTGCTCCTCGCTGCCCCAGCGCAGGATCGACGAGCAGACCAGCGAGGTCTGGACCGAGATCACCGTCCGCATCGCCGAGTCGTGACGGCCGATCTCCTCGACCACGACCGCATACGTCACATAGTCGAGCCCGGCGCCGCCGTAATCCGAAGGCACGATCGCCCCCAGGTAGCCCTGGTCGGCGATCTTGGCCACGAGCTCGGTGTCGAAATGATGATTGCGGTCGTTGTCACGAGCGCGCTCGGCGAGCTCACGGCCGGCGAACTCGCGCGCCGTCTCGCGGATGAGCTGCTGCTCGTCGGTCAGGTCGAAGTCCATGTCGGGCAGTATCCCGCGTGTGGACGTGTTCACCGTCGTGTTCGGAGGACTGCTGCTGTTCTTCGTGGTGACGGTGCTGCTGCTCGGGCTGTTCTCCGAGCGCTCCGCGCGTGACTACCTGGACTGGAAGCCGACGCGGTCGCCCGAGGTCGAGGCGCAGAACGAGATCGACGACGTCGAGCAGATGATCGCGGCGCAGAACGAGCTCAAGCGGCGGCGCGGGGCGCCGGAGATCAGCGAGGAGGAGATCGAGCGCCGGGTGCGCGAGGACCGCGACGAGCTGCGGCGGTGGCGCGAGTCCTGATCGTCGGCTGCGGGTGCCGCGGGCAGGCGCTGGCGCGCGCGCTCGTGGCGGCCGGTCACGTGGTGCGGGGGACCACGCGCGAGGAGGCGCGCGCGGACGCGATCGCCGCGGCCGGGGCCGAGCCGTACGTCGGCGACCCGGACCGGATCGGCACGCTGATGGACGCGCTGGTCGGTGTGACGGTCGTGTGCTGGCTGCTCGGCCGCGTGCCGGACCCCGACCTCCACGGCGGCCGCCTGCGGATGCTGTTCGAGAAGCTGGTCGACACGCCGGTGCGCGGCGTCGTGTACGAGCGGGCGCTGCCCGAGGGCGAGGCGATCGCGCGCGACGCGGCGGAGCGCTGGCACATCCCGGTCGAGGTCATCGAGCCCGGCGACGACCTCGTGAGCGCGGTCGAGCGGGTCATCGAACGCGGCTGAGCAGGTCGCCGAGGATCCGGGCGGTCGCCCCCCAGATGAGGTGGCCGCCGGCCTCGTACGTCGGCGTGCGGAACGGGATCCCGCGCCGCACCAGCCGCCGCTCGCCGTAGCCGGCGCGCAGCTCCTCCAGCGGCAGCTCGAGCACCTCGTCGACCTCGGTGCGCTGCGCGACCCACGCGAAGCCGGCCTCGATCACGCCGACGAACGGGTAGATCGCGTAGTTCGTGACGAACGTCGGCGTCGGCGGCAGCGCGCCGACCACGTGCACGGCGCCCGGCGGCAGCCCGACCTCCTCGTGCGCCTCGCGCAGCGCGGTCTCGACGAGCTCCTCGCCGGCGTCGCGCCGCCCGCCCGGGAACGAGATCTCGCCCGCGTGGCGGCGGAGGTCGTGCCGGCGGCGGGTGAAGACGGCGTGCAGGCCGTCGTGCTCGAACACCGGCACCAGCACGGCCGCCTCCTTGCCGCCGTGCACCTCCATGGCCACGGCCTCCTCGGGCGCCACCAGCGCGGCGGCGAGCTCGTCCGAGATACTCAGGCCAGCTCGACCCGCTCGTGGAACATGACCTCGCCCTCGAGCGTGCGGTGCACCGGGCACTTGGCCGCGATCACCTTCAGCCGCTCGATCTGCTCCTCGTCGAGGTGCGGGGGCATCTTCAGCACGAGCTCGAACTTCGTCGGGCAGCCGCGCTCGGCGGGCGTGTAGTGGACGTCGACCGTGAGGCCGCTGGTGTCCCACCCCTTGCGCTGGGCGTACATCTCGATGGTGACCGCCGTGCACGAGGCGAGCGCGGCGGCCAGCAGCTCCTGCGGGCTCGGGCCGAGGTCCTCGCCGCCCGCCGACTCCGGCTCGTCGACCGTGAACGTGTGATCGCCGGCCTTGACGTCGTGCGCGAACTTCTCGCGCTGGCGCGCGACCGCGTGCATCGACCGGGTGGACGTGGTGCTGCTGCGGTTGAGAAGAGCCATCAGTCCTCCTCCAGCACATTCAACACCATGCCCGTGAGCACCTTCGGGAAGAAGTAGGTGCTCTTGGGCGGCATGCTCTCGCCGGCCGCCGCCACGGCACGCACCTGCGACACCGGCGTCCCGCGCATGAAGAAGGCCGCCTGCGCCGCGCCGGACTCCACGCGCTCGCGCGCCTGCGCGGTGTCGCGCGCGTAGTCGAGACCGTGCAGGTGCGAGATGTCGTCCTCGCTCATGCCCAGCGCGTCCCGCAGCACGAGCGCCTCGAGCACGGCGGTGTCGAGCTCCCGGTAGGGCTCGGGCTTGTCGGGCAGCGCCGCGGCGGCGATCGCCGGGTCGCGCAGGGTGAGCATCAGCGGCCGGCGGTGGTGGCCGTCGAGGTAGCCCATCCGCACCGGTCCGTCGCCGGCCGGCTCGAGCTCGCCGGCGGCGATCTGCGCGGCCTCGAAGTCGCGCTCGATCGTGGCGCGCAGGGACTCGCGGCGGGGGCCGTCGAGCCCGGTGAGCAGGCGGTGGGTGGGGAAGACGGTCAGCCCGGGGTCCTGGAGCGCGACCAGGCACATCAGCACGTGCCCGGCGCCACCCTCCTGCTGGTACACGCGCGCGGTCTCGTAGCGGTGGTGGCCGTCGGCGATCAGCAGCTCGGTGCCGGCCAGCGTCGCGCGCACCGCCTCCGCCGCCGCCGGGTCGGCGACGCGCCACAGCCGGTGCGTGGTGCCGTCCTCGTCGGTCACCTCGGCCCACGGC
The DNA here is from genome assembly GCA_963849695.1 of uncultured Solirubrobacteraceae bacterium. Taxonomy (GTDB): domain Bacteria; phylum Actinomycetota; class Thermoleophilia; order Solirubrobacterales; family Solirubrobacteraceae; genus DASSUW01. The sequence continues at coordinate 1,678 of CAWKIT010000027.1, read as the reverse complement.
TCGCCGGCCAGGTGCGGCGCGAGCGCGCCCCACGCCGCCCCGGCGGGGTCGTCGTAGAGCGAGAAGATGGGGGAGAGGTTCGCGCGCGTGGCGCGCGTGAGCCGCAGCCGGTCCTCCTTCGGGCCTGGGTGCGTGCGCTCGTGCGGCCGGATGCGGCCGGGCCCGTAATCCTCGACCTTCACGCGCGCGAAGAAGCCGTGGCGCGTGCGGCGGCGGCCGTCCGGCCCGGTGTAGTCCTGCTCGAGCGCCCACAGCGCGGGCGCGTCGTCGCGCACGAGGATCCCGTCCGCGCGCCAGCGCCCGAACACGTCGGCGGCATGGGCGTACGGGTCGTCGCCCTGCGGGAGGTCGATCTCGACGACGTTGTGGGGCGAGCGCGCGACGAGCGCGGCGCGCTGGTCGGCGTCGATCACGTCGTAGGGCGGTGCCACGACCGCCTGCAGCCCGCCGACGCGGTCGCGGTCGTAGTGGAGGGCGCGGAAGGGCTGGACGTCGGCCACGGCCGACGAGGCTAGCGTCGGACGCCGAAGTCGACCGTGTAGGTGGCCCCGGCAGCGTCCGAGCCCGGGACGCCGAGCACCACGCCCACGCCGAGCGGTTTGCCTTTCCCCACTACTCGGCGCTGACGGTCCGCGCCTTTAGGCCGCGCTCGAGCGGGACCGCCTCCACCTCGGGCGCCGGCGGATGCGCCTGAACCCAGGCGACGGCGACGACCACGAGCACGCCGCCCGCGATCTGGAGCGCCGCCAGCGCCTCGCCGTGGATCGCCCAGGCGATCGCGGTCGCGAGCACCGGCTCCAGCGTGGCGACGACGCCGACCCGCGCCGCCGGCAGGTGCCGCAGCGCGCTGACGTTGAGCAGGAACGGCGCCAGCGTGCCGATCACCACCACCCCGAGCGCCAGCCCCAGGTTGCGGGTGCCGGCGAAGTCCTCGAACGGGAACGTCCACGGCGGGCTGGCGGCGACCCAGAACAGCGTCGCGAAGCCGAGGCCCCAGGTGAGCGTGGTGAAGGCGTCGTAGCGGTGGCCGGCGCGCTCGAAGCCGACCAGGTAGAGCGCGAACGTCACCGCCGCGGCGACCGCGAACGCGATGCCGAGCCCGTCGAGCGCGCCGGCGTCGTACACCTCCACCACCAGCGCCGAGCCGGCGACCGACAGCGCCACGGCGCCGTACAGCGACGGCTTCAGGCGCCGCCCGTACGCGACCCGCAGCCACAGCAGCACCAGCAGCGGCCCGGTGAACTGGATCACGAGCGCCACGCTGATCGGCAGCCGGTCGATGGCGAGGAAGTACGTGAGCTGCACGAGCGCGAGCCCGGCGATACCCAGCCAGGCCATCCGCGCCACGTCGGCGCGCGCGATCCGCAGCCGCGACCGGTCGACCAGCACGAGCGCGCCCGCCAGCAGCGCGAACGACAGCGTCGCCCGCAGCTGGCTGAGGTGGACGGCGGACACTCCGTCGTCGAGCAGGAACTTGGCGATCGACCCGTTGACGGCGAACATCAGGGCCGCCACCGCGGCGAGCAGATAGCCCAGGCGCGGGCGGCGGCGGTCGACAGGCATGTGCCTGCATTGTGGCTGCTGCCATACTCGCGCCACCGGGGCGTAGCTCAGTCTGGTAGAGCGCCGCGTTTGGGTCGCGGAGGTCCGCCGGTTCGAATCCGGCCGCCCCGATGAG
>CAWKIT010000026.1:0-191609 GCA_963849695.1 uncultured Solirubrobacteraceae bacterium | reverse complement strand
ACGCCGACTCGGCGTCAAGCCGCTCCACCGGCCCGCGCCGGTGCAATGCGCTCGATGCTGCCACTTCCCCCATATTTTGTAAATCTAGAGAGACTTTTGGCTTCTGTCAAGCAAAAGCTGTTAGGCTTTTGTGAGGGCATCGCCCGAACACCGGGGTGCCCGGAGATGTCATGCCGTCGACAAGCCGAACCCCAGCGCCCACTGCCGGCGCGGGCGCCGTTCTGAACGTCATCCGCGCGACCGGTCGCCCAACGCGAGCCGAGCTGGCCGAGGCCACCGGGCTTTCCCGCTCGACCTTGTCGGAGCGCCTCGACGCGCTGATGGCCTCGGACCTCGTGCGAGAGGCCGGCGCCGTCCCGTCGAACGGCGGCCGGCCGCGCACCACGGTCGAGCTCAACCCGGCGGGCGGGGTGCTGCTCGTCGCCGATGTGGGATCGACCCGGACCCGCCTGGCGCTCATGGATCTCGCGGCCACGTCACTCGGCGAGTCGAGCAAGACGTTCGCCGTGGCCGACGGTCCTTCAGCGGTTCTCGAGGCCGTGACCGCCGCCTTCCGCGAGCTGCTGGAGTCTGCCGACCGGTCCGAGGAGGAGCTTCGCGGCATCGCCCTCGGCCTCCCGGCCCCGGTGTCGTTCGCGACCGGCATGCCGGTGCACCCGCCGCTGATGCCGGGTTGGCACGAGTTCCCGGTCCGCGACTGGTTGGCCGATCGCTACGGAGTCCCCGCGGTGGTCGACAACGACGTCAACTTGATGGCGTTCGGCGAGCAGCAGACGTGGTTCGACGACGACGCTCACCTGCTCTTCGTCAAGGTCGGCGCCGGCATCGGCTGCGGGATCTCGGCGAACGGCCGGATCCTGCGCGGAGCGGATGGCGCGGCCGGCGACGTCGGCCACATGCGAGTCACCGGCCACGACGACGTCCGGTGCAACTGCGGCAACCAGGGGTGCCTGGAGGCCGTCGCAGGCGGCACGGCGATCGCCGCGCGGCTGGCGGAGGCGGGTCGCGACGCGGCCGGGAGCGCGGACATCGTGCGGCTCGTGCATGCTGCCGACCCGCTCGCCAACCGACTCGTCCGCGAGGGGGGTCGCTGCGTCGGCGAGGTGCTCGCGCGCTGCGTCAGCCTCTTCAACCCCGGAGCGATCGTCATCGGCGGCCCCCTCATGCAGGCACCGCAGCCCCTGCTGGCCGGCGTGCGCGAAGTGACGATCGGGCGCTCGCCGCCTCTGGCCACGCGCCACCTGCGGGTGGTTCCGAGCCGGCTCGGCGAGCGCGCGGGAGTCGTCGGCGCCGGCCTCCTGCTTTGCGAGCACGTCTTCGCACCGGCGGCGATCGACCGCGCTCTCGAGCGCCACACAGGGCGGCGGAACCGCCCGCGCTGACTACGGTCAGCCCTGAAACACGCCGTGACCGCAAATATCGAGGTTTGCTTACAGTCGATTCTGGGCGGGAATGCCCGGACTATGGTCGCGCCCGCGGGAGCGCCTGCGCTTCCGTGGGATACTGGCCGGCGCGAGGAGCAGGCGCCTAACCGAGTTTCGATGGGGTCGAGGCAAGACGATTCTGCGATGTTCGGCAGGCTTTTGCCTATGGTCGGTCGGTATCGACGAAGTTTTGCTTGACAATCGGCATAAGTCGATCTAACGTACGGCTAATGGAGGAGAGGGAAGTGAGGGTCGGCGTCGCCGCGCCGGGTTCACCGGTGCCGTTCACATGCACGCGTGCATGCCGAACCATGTGCACCCGCCCGCGTTCGCGACCGGCTTCGGTGAGGGCGGGACGCGCCCGGTCGGCACCGAGGGCTCGGCCGTGATGCAATTCAAGACCGAGGGCAGGGCGATGGGAACCACGGTCATCAGCCAGATCTCCGCAGGCCGGAATAACCGCCTGTGGCTGGGGGTCGACGCCGTCGACCTCCCCGCCCGCGAACCGATGGAGGAGGTTGCCCCGTGAACGACGCACCGATCCTCGAGGTGCGTAACATCGCCAAGCAGTACCCCGGCGTACGCGCCCTCGACGGCGTCGACTTCGATGTACGCGCCGGCGAGGTGCACGTGCTGCTCGGGCCGAACGGCGCCGGGAAGTCGACGCTGATCAAGTGCGTGTCGGGCGTCGTGGCGCCGACCGAGGGCGAGATCCTCGTCGGCGGCGAGCCCCTGCCGACCGGTGAGCCGTCGGAGTCGATGGCGCGCGGAGTCGGCACGATCTACCAAGAGCTGGATCTCGTCGACGACCTGACCGTCGCCGAGAGCGTGTTCCTGGGCCATGAGGTCCGCCGCGGGGGCATTCTGGATCGCGGCGCCATGCGTCGCGAGACCGTGGAACTGCTCGAGCGGCTCGATCACTCGAACATCTCCCCGAACGCGCGAGTCAGCTCGCTGCGACCGGCGAGCCAGCAGATCGTCTCGATCGCGCGTGCGCTGTCGCGAAAGATCCGGCTGCTCATCATGGACGAGCCGTCGGCGATCCTCGACGACCACGAGATCGAGACGCTGTTCGGGGTGGTGCGGCGCCTCACGGAGCAGGGCGTCGGAGTCATCTACATCTCGCACCGGCTCGACGAGGTCAGGCGAATCGGAGACCGCGTCACGGTGCTCTCCGACGGGCGCACGGTCGCGGTGGGGCTGCCGCCCGACACGCCGACGGACAAGCTCGTGGAGCACATGGTCGGACGCAAGGTGGGACAGCTGTATCCCGAGCGCCAGAAGCGCACCGGCGACGTGCTGCTCGAGGTGCGCGGTGTCGGGCGCCAGCCCGAGATCAAGCCCGCGTCCTTCGAGGTGCACGCGGGCGAGATCGTCGGCATCGGCGGCCTGGTCGGCGCGGGCCGGACCGAGCTGCTGCGGCTGATCTACGGTCTCGACTCGGCTGACGACGGTGAGGTGGTGGTCGACGGCAAGCGGCTGCCGGGAGGGAACCCGGCCGCGGCGATCGCCGCCGGGCTCGGGCTCGCGCCCGAGGACCGTAAGTCGCAAGGGCTCCTGCTGGCGTGGTCGCTGGCCAACAACGTCACGCTGGCCGACCTGGGCAAGTACCGGCGCCGCGGGCTGCTGAGCCCGCGAGCCGAGCGCAAGGCGGCGGGCGAGCTGCTGCGCGAGCTGAAGACCAAGCCGGACAACCCGCGCGCGCTCGCGAGCGAGCTGTCGGGCGGCAACCAGCAGAAGGTCGTCCTCGCGAGGTGGCTGATGCGCCAGTGCAAGGTGATGCTCTTCGACGAGCCCACCCGCGGCGTGGACGTCGGCGCGAAGGCCGAGATCTACCGGCTGATCACCGACCTCTCGAAGGCCGGAAAGGGCCTACTCGTCGTGTCATCCGAGATGCCGGAGCTGATCGGGCTGTGCACGCGCATCCTGGTCATGCGCGAGGGAGAGCTCGTCGCCGATGTGCCGGGCGACGAGGCGACCGAGTTCGAGCTGCTACGCCACGCCGTAACCCATCCCGAGTCCGTCCCGGAGGAGATCAAATGACCACCGTCCCCGAGACCGCCGGCCGGAAGCTCCCGTTCGGCCTGTCCGGCGACTTCCAAATCCAGGAGTACGCGCTTCTCGGCGTCGTGATCGTCCTGGTCATCGCGGGCGCCATACTCGAGCCGGACGTCTTCCCGACGTCGGACAACATCCTGAATGTTCTTCGCCAGAGCTCGGTCATCGGCGTCCTGGCGATCGGCATGACGTTCGTCATCGCCACCGCGGGCATCGACCTCTCGGTCGGCTCGATGGTGGCCGCCGCCGCCGTCGTCGGCGGGCAGTTCGCCGATTCCGGCAGCCTGGCGTTCCTGCTCGGGGCGATCGGCATGGGCGTCCTGCTCGGCGGGATCAACGCCGGCCTGATCGCCTACGGCAAGGTGGTGCCGTTCATCGCGACGCTCGCCATGTTCGCGATGGCCCGTGGCGCCGCGCTGTGGATCAGCGACAAGACCCCGATCTCGATCTTCGACCTCGACGGCGTGCGCTGGTTCGGCACCGGCGAGGTGGTCGGCATCCCGTCCGCGGTGCTCGTCTTCCTGGCCGTCGCCGTCGGCGGCTGGGTCCTGCTCAACCGCACGAGCTACGGCCGCCACGTGGTCGCCGTCGGCGGCAACCGCGAGGCGGCTCGCATCGCGGGCGTGAAGGTCTCGCGGATCATCTTCAGCGTCTACGTGATCACCGGCCTGTGCGCGGGGATCGCGGCGATCCTCGTCTCGGGGCGGCTCTCGAGCGCGTCGCCGGTGATCGGCAACCTCTACGAGCTCGACGCCATCGCCGCCGTCGTGATCGGTGGCACGGCGCTCTCCGGGGGCCGCGCGACCATCGTCGGCACCGTCCTCGGAGTCCTCACCTTCGCGCTGATCTTCAACCTGATGACGCTCATGGATCTCGCGGTCGAGATCCAGCTGGTCACCAAGGGGGCGATCATCATCGCCGCCGTCCTGCTCCAGCGCAAACAGCCATAGCCAGCAAGCAAGCACCCGAGACAACCGTTCAACGCAGAGGAGGAGTACACATGTCCATCAAGCGTCTCGTCATCCCCTTGTGCGCCGCCCTGGCACTCGGCGTCGCCGCCTGTGGCAGCGACGACGAGGGCGGGGGCGACAGCGCCAGCACCGTCAAGCAGGAGAAGGGATCGCCGGCGCAGTCCAAGCCGGTCACGATCGCCTTCAGCGCCCCCGGCGCGGATCACGGGTGGATGGCCGCGATCACGGACAACGCCCGCAAGCAGGCCGACGAGCTCGAGGGCGTCACGCTCAAGCTGGCCGAGGGCGTCACCGACACGGCCGCCCAGGCCGATCAGATCGAGACCCTGATCGCCGGCAAGCCGGACGCGCTCGTCGTGCTGCCCAACGAGGGCGACGCGCTGACGCCGGTCGCGCTCAAGGCGATGGAAGCGGGCATCCCGGTGATCAACGTCGACCGCGAGTTCAGCGAGGATGGCGCCTACCGCACGCTGATCACCGGCGACAACTACGGCATCGGCTACCAGGCGGGCAACTATTTCGCCGACGAGCTCAAGTGCAAGGGCAACGTCGTGGAGATCCAGGGCATCGCCGGCATCTCGGTCACCGAGGAGCGCTCACAGGGCTTCAAGGACGCCATCCAGCGGCGTTGCGAGGGCGGCATCAAGATCGTCGCCAGTCAGCCGGCCGACTTCCTGCCCGACAAGGGACTCACCGTGATGGAGAACATCCTCCAGGCCCAGGACAGCATCGACGCCGTCTACACGCATGACGACGACATGGCCGAGGGCGTCGTGGCCGCCATCGAGAACGCCGGCCGCGAGGGCGAGATGTTCCTCACCGGCGCCGGCGGCTCTAAGGCAGCGATGGACCGGATCAAGGCCGGCGGTCTCTACCGCGCGACCTTCCTCTACAACCCGTCGATGTCGTCCTCGGCGATCAACCTCGCGCGTCTGGTCGCCCAGGGCTCCGGCATGCAGGATCTCGCCGAGCCGGAGGTGCCCACCAAGATCACGGTGGCCGCCACCACGGTGACGAAGGACAACGTCGACGAGGTCAGCGAGCTCGGCTACTAGGCACGACCGTGTCCGCCGGGCGCCTCGCGGCGCCCGGCGGGCTACTTCGCATGCATCCGGCCCAGGGAGAAGACGCGTATGTCGCCGTCGTGGACGTCGGCGGCACGACGCTGAAGGGCGCGCTGGCCGACCGCAACGCGTCACTGTTCCTCCGCGACCGGCGGCAGACCAGTCCCGACAAGGGCGCGCAGGCGGTGCTCGAGGCGATCCTCGGCCTCATCGACGACCTCGTCGCGGAGGGGACGCGGCGCCATGGCGCGAGGGCCCTCGCCGGCATCGGGGTCGCGATACCGGGCCCTGTCGACGAGGGCCGTGGCATCGTCCTCGACGCGCCCAACCTCGGGTGGCGGGACGTCCCGCTCCGCGAGATGGCGGTCGAGCGCACCGGGCTGCAGGTCTTCGTCTGCCACGACGTGCGGGCCGCCGCGCACGGGGAGGCCGCGCTCGGCAGCGGCCGCGGCAGCGCCGACCACGTCTTCGTCGCCATCGGCACGGGCGTCGGATCGGCGGTCGTGATCGGCGGCAGGCCCTACGCAGGGGTCCACGCCACCGCCGGCGAGATGGGACACATGACCATCGACCCCGCCGGCCCGTACTGCGGGTGCGGCGCGCGCGGTCACCTCGAGGCCTACGCGTCGGCCGGCGGGATGCAGAAGCGTTACGCGGAGGCGTGCGGCGGCGAGCAGATCGAGACCGACGTCCTGGTGGCCCGCGCGGTCGCCGGAGACGAGCCGGCGCGGCAGATCTGGGACCAGGCGATCGACGCGCTGGCGATCTCGATCGCCGACGCCGTGGTCCTCCTCGACCCGCAGCGGATCGTGGTCGGGGGCGGAGTCGCGGCGGCCGGGGACTACCTGTTCGAGCCGCTGAGGGCGCGGCTCAAGGACCATCTGCCGTTCGCCCGTGCGCCGGAGATCGTCCCGGCCGAGCTGGGGCCCGACGCGGGGACGCGCGGGATGGCGGTCGTCACCTGGCGCGGCATCGCCCAGTCTGCGGCGCCCGTCCCAGAGGAGGTCGCGTGAGCCGGGACGCCGCGTCACCACCGTGCGCCGGACCCGTCCTGATATGGCGGAGCGGTGTGCGCGCCGCGAGCCCTCCTCCATCGCGGCGCCGGGCGCCGTCAGCCGGAACGACCCTCGCCGGCTGAACGGCGTCCCGGACGGTCCGTGCCTGCCGCCCTCGCTTGCGGGGCGGCGGGCCGGGCCACGCCTTCCCGTTCGAGTGACTCGGACGAGGCCGCTATCGACACATGGCGAGCTCAGTCCCGCGGCTCGGACCAGACGGCCAGCTCGTTTCCGGCCGGGTCGGCGAAGTGGAAGCGGCGCCCGCCCGGGAACGAGTAGATCGGCTCGAGGAGCTTTCCGCCGGCGGCCTCGACCGCGTCCGCGCTGCGCTCGAGATCCTCGGAGTAGAGGATCACGAGCGGGCCGCCGGCCCGGACCTCCGAGTCGCGCCGCAGGCCGCCCATCTCCTTGCCGTCGCCCTGGATGCCCGCGTAGTCGGGCCCGTAGTCGACGAGCGACCAGCCGAACGCGGCGGCATAGAAGGCCTTGGCCGCGTCGATGTCGGTCACCGTGATCTCGACGTAGTCGATCGCGTGGTGGGTGTGAACGGTGCTCATGAGCGGCTCCTCGATGCGGTTGTCCGCCGGCGCTGGCGGGTGGCGCGAAACAGCAGCTCGCTCGGGTCGCCGGTCACGCCCTCAGCGGACCGGTGGCGGCGACCCCGACAGGCTGCCGGCCAGCTCGGGATCCCAGTCGCAGACCGCGCAGCCGTGCTCGACGGCCGAGCGCGCGAACTCGAGCGCCGCCCGGTGGGGCTCCGGGGCCGAGCGCACGTCGTCCCAGTCGAGCAGGTACTCGCCGAGCGACGGCTCCCAGCGGGCGGCGGCCGGCGAGAGTGTGGCCGTGTCGAAGCCGGGCGGTGCGGGATGAGCGTAGGCGTAGAAGGCGGGGCCCGGGTAACGGGGATCGCCGGGCCACCAGCCGACGGCGATCTCCTGCGAGTCCATCGCATTGCGCATGATGAAGTCGCCTGAAGGCGGATCCGCCGGCCTGCCCGAGAAGAGGTTCACGGCCAGGTCGAACGAGCCCCACCAGGCGTTGACAGGCGTCGAGCGCCCGCGGTACGGCGCGCGCACGGCAGCCAGCACGAGCGCCGCGCGCGTCGCCATCGCGAAGTACGCGGCCACCTGCCCGGGGTCGTAGGTCGCGTGCTCGGTGTCCTCGTCGAGCGGCGCGGTCCAGGCCACTTCCTGCGGCGCGGGATCGATCGCCACCGGCCCCACCAGCTCACCGACCGCGGCCAGGACCTCGCGCGTGACCTCGCCGACCTGGCGGTCGGGCGTGAGCGAGACGCTCCGCCGGCGGCCGTCGCTGTGCTCGGCGACCGCCTCGTGGGTGTGCAGGTCGAGCGCCACCACGAACGCGCCCGAGCCGTCGGGCGCCGGCAACGCGTGGGTCTCCCACCCGCGCGCGGTGAGCCGCAGCGCCGCGTGCTGGAGCTGCGGCTCGGGCGGCGCGATGGTAGCCGCGAGCTTGCCCAGGACCTGGGTGTGGGCGTGGAGCGTGTCGCAGGTCGCGCTCCAGGCGTCGTACGGCAGGCCGGGCCAGCTCATGCGCCGCGCAGGACGGACATACGCTCGAGGTGGTTGCGATGGGTGCAGGTCGCCATGGCGTTTCGCCTCGGGACGGTAGCGGCTCGTCCCGCGCGTTCCACGGCGGGCGCGCGGAAATCCGCTCCGGCGCGCGTGCTCGTGCGGACCTCCGGCGCCTGGGCTGGGAAGCGGGCCTGGTGGTCGCTACTCGGTGCGCAGAGCGGTCCTGACCGCCAGCGCGATCGTGCCGGCGATCAGCAGGCAACCGAAGAGCACCAGGCCGGGCGCGTCGTCTGCCTCCCCGAGCACGATGGCGGCGACGCCGACCGCGGCGGCGGCGACTCGGTAGGCGATGGTGCGGGGCTTCCTGGCCGCCAGCTCGAGCAGAACACCGGTTCCTCCCAGGACGGCTCCGGCGAACACGAAGTCGAACACACCCCAGTTCACTTCATCGGTGAACTGCATCGCCAACAGCGGCAGCAGCAGAATCACCGTTGTCACGACCGCGACGCGCTTCATCACTTCCTTCCGCGTTGAGGGATGGGGGTTCATCCGGCCGCGCCATGAGGCGTCGGCGGCCATGCCACGGACCATTCGCGCCGCGATGCTGAGGGCGATGCGCCGATCGCCGGTCCCGTGGGCGCGGTCATGGGCGATGTGGTCGTGGAGGTCGGCGTCGATCTCGTCGATTCGACGCCGGGCGATCGGCGTGGGCAGGTCCCGCGTGTAGAACCGCACCCACCGGGCCACCAGCCCGGCCATGCGCTCCGGCTTCATGCGGGCTCCGAGGCGACGCGTGGGGCAAGTCCGGTGGCCTCGTCGGCAAGCGCTCGCTCGGCCGTGCGCGCTCCCTGCCCGGTGAGCTCGTACTGTCGCCGCCGCGGTCGTCCTTCAGCCGCCGCTGCGTCCTCCCACCGGGAGCTGAGCAGACCGAAATCCTCGAGCCGGCCCAGGGCCTTGTACAAGGTTCCGTGGGCGGTCAAGGACCGTGACGCGCCCTGCTCTCGCATGGCGTGGGCAAGACCGAAGCCGTGGAAGGTGGCGTGCCCGGAACGCTGCATCGACAGCGCCACCTCGAGGATCTCGGCCTCGAGGGGCAGCAGCGTTCCAGGCTTGCGCCGCGACATGCCGGGCAGAATAGGAAGATATCTTCCTATTGTCAAGCCGGGGCGACGTCCCCGGGATGCGGTACGTTCGGCCGCGGGTGGTGGTCTCGAGTATCGGGGTGCTGCGCGAGGGTCCGCTTCACTCCGCGGTGAAGGCGCTGCTGGCCGAGCCGGGCGACCGCCTGGAGGTGCCGGTGGGGCGGTTCGTGATCGACCTCGTCCGTGCCGACGGCGAGTTGGTCGAGGTGCAGACGGGCGGCTTCGGCGCGCTCGGCAACAAGCTCGACGCCCTGCTCGACGAGTACCGGGTCCGGGTCGTGCACCCCGTGGCGGCCGAGCGCCGGATCGTTCGGGTCGACGAGCACGGCGAGATGCTCGGTGCGCGCAGGTCGCCGAAGCGCGCGACGGCGGTGGCCGTGTTCGACAAGCTGGTCGCGTTTCCGTCGCTGCTGTCTCACCCGAACCTCACGATCGAGGTGCTGTTGCTGCGTGAGGATCACATCCGCCGCCCTCGACCGACGACGACCCGGGGCCGCACCCGAGATCCGGGAGAGCGGCGGCTGGTCGAGGTCCTCGACCGGGTGGCGCTGCGGACGCCGGAGGACATCCTCGCAGCGCTGCCCGCGTTGCCGCTCGAGCCGTTCAGCACGCGCGAGCTCGCCGCCCATCTGCGGTGCAGCACGCTGCTGGCCCAGCGCACGCTGTACTGCCTGCGGACGATCGGGATCGTCGAGCCGGCGGGCAAGCGCGGCCGCACCCCGCTGCACGCGCAGACCGAGCCGGCCGTCGTGCGCCGGGTCGACTGACGGCATCGGCGGTCAGCGGACGGCGCCGCCGATGCCGAGGTGATCGGGCGCCTCCGCGTGGGCGCGCTCGATCGGGTCCGAGTATGCGGCCGCCACGGCCCGGTCGAGGCGAGCGAGCTGCTCGGACACCGCCTCGTGCCGCAGCTCCGGCGTGTGCTCCATCAGCTCGAGCAGCAGCGCTCGCAGGCGCCGCGCGATCTGCGGAGAGCTCGCGCCGTAGTGCCGGATCTCGGTGAGCGAGAGATCGAGCAGCTCGCGCCATCCGGGATTCGGATATGCGAGCCGGAGGCGGCCGTCCTCGTCGGTGAAGCTCCGCCGGTCGAGGTCGCGCTGGGCGAGGTCTCCGAGCAGGACGTCGAGCCCGTCGAGCGCCTGCACGGCGGTGGTGGGGTCGTTGACCGCGGGCGAGAGCGCGCGCAGGGCGATGTCGACGATCGCGCGGATGGCGAACGCCGGGTCCTGCGCGACCGTGCGCTCCTCGGCGACGATCGCCGCCCGCTGGAGCTCGCGCGAGTCGAGCCGGCCGGCGCCGCCCCAGACCCGGAACAGCGGCGCTCCCTTCGGCACGAACCCGCCGATTCCGGTCTCGATCTCGACCAGGGCGTCGGCGGCCGTCGCCGCCCGGACGATCCGCGCGCGGTCGAGCGCCGAGAGGACCCCGCTGTGGCCCTCGTGGCGGACGATCGTCGCGTGCTCGACCGGTGGCGGTGCGTCGAGCTCCGGCGCCTCCCGGAACGCGAAGGGGTAGGCGTCGACGACGGCATGCTCGGCGAGGTCGACCATCTGCGCGATGACGCGGCGCGGGCGCAGGAGGTCGAGCAGCAAGCTGACGAGTACGAAGAACGCGAGGACGGCGGCGATCAGCAGCACGAAGCTGCCGGTCACGGTGAGGCTCGGGACGACGCTCGAGCCGTCGCTGCCGATGACCCGCAGGGACACGAGCGCGAAGATCGCCGGGGCGATGAAGATGCCCAGCGAGTGCTTGACCACGGGGTCGCGCCGGAAGAGTCCCACCAGCCGCGGCGTGTACTGGCTCGCGCCGAACTGAACGACGACGACCGCGATCGAGACGACCAGCCCCGTGAACGCGATCATCCCGGCCGCCATGGCCGACAGCAACGTGCGGGCAGAGTCGGCGTCGAGCCCGAGCGCGAGGACATCGCGCTCGCCTTCGATCAGCGGGATCGCCTCCGCCAGCGCCAGCGCGCCGACGATGTAGAGGCTCGGAACGATGGTCAGGCTGCGCGCGAGCCGCTCGCGCGCGAGGAAGCGCACGCGCCAGGTACGCGAACGCTCGCCCGGCGACAGCTGTTCCTGCACCGAGGCCGTGTCGGGCATCGAGACACCCTTACCGAGGCGATCTACCGGCGCAAGGCGTGTCGGCCATCATGCAGTCGACGCCGCCCAGCGCGCGTTCGACCAGGCTCGCGTACACGCGCGCGCCGCGGGCGGTGGGATGCGTCGCGTCCTCGTAGAGCAGGCCGCCGCGGGCGCTCGCCTCGTACCAGTCGACGACCCGGGCCGCGGGCCAGCTCGCAGCGGCCTGCTCGAGCGTCTCGTTGACCTGGGCGACCCAGCTCCGCGGCACGCGGACGTTGACGATCACGACCCGTTCGACGCCCCGGAGGGCGTGTCGCAGCGCGCGCATGTCGTCGGACCACAGCGGGCCGTTCTCGCCGATCTGGACGACCACCCGGCTCGGGAGCCGCTGGGCGGCCCGGTACGCGTCGAGCCGGGCGACGACGTCGGACGGCTGGCGCGCGACGGCGGCGTCGACCGTCGCGTGGCGCGCGAGCGCCTGCTGGGCCGCGAGCATGACGGAGGCGCCGACGGCCAGCGGCTTGCGGTCGCGGGCCGGCCGCATGACGTCGGGGCGGTACGCGCGTGGCGCGTCGAGCCGGGCGGCGGCGGCCGTCGTCGGGGCGGTGGCGAACGCGGTGCGCTGCGGCGGCGCGCCGGCGCCGGCGGTCCAGGCCGTTGCCAGCCCGAAGGCGAGCAGTCCACTCATGGCGATCGCGAGCCGGCGCCGCGGCGTGCGGCGGTCGAGCCACGCCTTGAGCTCCCGTCCCGCCTGGCCGCTCCGGAACGGCTGCTCGACCCAGCGATAGGACGCCGCGGCGAGCGCCACGGTCGCCGCGATCTGGAGCGGGAGGAGGACCGCGCGGCTCCACGGCACGTCGATCTCGGGGCGCGTGAGCGCCATCACCGGCCAGTGCCAGAGGTAGATGCCGTAGCTGCGCTGCCCGATCCAGCGCAGCGGTGCGGCGCCTGCCACGCGCGCGACCCGGCACGCCGGGTGGGCGAGGGCGCCGATCAGCGCGGCCGCCGCGATCGCGAACGCCAGCAACCCGCCGCGGTACACGATCGGGTCGTAGTCATGCCATGTCGCCATCGCGACGACCACCGCCGCGAGACCGGCGACCGCGCCGGCGTCGAGCAGCAGCCGGGCGCCCGGCTTCGGCGCCGATCGGAGCTCGCGGAGCGGCCACAGGAACGCGAGCAGGACCCCGATCAGCAGCCCCGACGCGTGCGTGTCGGTCCCGAAGTAGACCCGCGACGGGTCCTGGCCGGGCGTGAACAGCACCGCCATCAAGACCGCCGAGGTGATCGCCCCGGCCAGCGCGAGCCGCGCGGCACCGCGGCGTCCGAACCGCCGCAGACAGGCCACCAGCAGCAGCGGCCACAGCAGGTAGAACTGCTCCTCGACCGCGAGCGACCACAGGTGCTGGAGCAGCGACGGCCGCTCGAAGCCGGCGAAGTACGAGCGGTCGGCCACGATCTGGGCCCAATTCCCGACGTACGCGAACGAAGCGAGTGCGTCGGTGCGGACCCGCGCCGCCTCGCCCGGCATGAAGGCGACCGCCACGACCAGGCAGACGGCGATCACGAGGAACGCCGCCGGCAGCAGGCGGCGCGCCCGCCGCGTCCAGAACCGGCGCAGGTCGATGCCACCCGTCGCGTCGAGCTCGCGCAGGAGCAGCGACGTGATCAGGAATCCGCTGAGGACGAAGAACAGGTCGACGCCGAGGAAGCCGCCGGGAAGCCACGGCACGCCGCCGTGGTACAGCAGCACGCCGGCCACGGCGAACGCGCGCAGGCCGTCGAGCGCAGCCACGTACGGCAGCGCGAGCGTACCGGGATTGCGAAGGGACTCCATGGATGCCGTCGGGGCGATCGCTCGATGCAGGGTAGGCGTAGCGGGCTTTCGTCCTGGGAGCGCGCTTGCGAGCTCGGCTGTTCGCGGGGCGTCCGCGCTGCAACGTGAGACACCCCTGGCGCTGCCTGTACCTTCCCGTCGGTGAACGATCAGCTCCGCCGGCGCTCCGTGGGCGGGACGCTGAACGCGGGCGGCGGGCCGCCCGGCGCGCTCGTCGACGTGACGATCGCGGTCAGGCCGCGATGAACGCCGCGATCGCGGCCTCCGTGTGCTGCAGCCGTCAGGCTCTCGCGCGCTCGTCTCCGTAGACGAAGATGCCGTGGATGACGTAGATGCAGAGGAAGAAGATCGCCAGCGACCACCACGGGTAGGCGCCGCCGATCGACAGCAGCGCGCCGATGGCGCCGAGCGTGGCTCCGAGGATCCCGATGAACCGGCCGAACGCGTTGCCGGCCATCAGCGAGAAGCCGCCGATGAGCTGGATGACCCCGAGGACGATCAGCACCCAGCCCAGCGTGTTGAGGTCGGAGAGGATGTACCTGCGGTCGTCGGTGAAGATGTTCGCCCCGTCGAGGGCGCCGATCCCATACAGGATGTTGAGCGTGCCCGCGATCAGCAGCAGCGTCGCGGCGAACACGACTCGACCGGTTCCTCGCATCAGGTGCCTCCTTGAGGGGATTTCGTCAACGGTTGCGGAGCGTCGACCACGTGACGAGATCGAGCACCAGGGCGCCCGCGACGAACAGCCACTCGACGCCGGACACCCGGTCGGAGTAGATCCCCCACATGACCGCGTAGGTGATCGTCGTCCACGGCAGCAGGAAGAAGCCGGCGATCCAGACGAGCGCGCTCGGGAACGCATCGTCGAGGAGCTTCCGGCTGAAGATCGCGAAGCCGAGGATGAAGATCCGCGGCAGGGCGAACATGGAGAGCACGATGACGATCTCGGCGGCGCGGAACGGCGTGATCGCTTCGCTGTGGGCGGCGCGTGCGGCCATGCGCCGGATCGTCACCGCCCCCGGCGTCCGCTATCTCATCCCGATCAGGTGACCTGGCCGATTCTCATCCCTCGCGCGCGGCGACTGGAGGCGCGCGGCGAAGAAGTCGAGCGCGCGGCGGGTCTTCGTCTCCTGCTCGCCGTCGATGTCGATTCCGCGCTGCGCGAGGTAGCTGCGGGTCTCGGCGGCGGCCCTGAAGGTGTCGTCCGGCGGGCACTTGGTCGACAGCTCGAGGATGCGCGTGTCGTCCGGGTAGAACCACAGCTCGGCCACCAGCCGGCGTGTGAACGCGACCGGCGGGGCCTTGAGCTTGAGCACCATGATCGGGCCGAGGACCGAGAGCTCTCCGAGACCGACGCCCCCGGGGGCGTGCGCCTTGTAGAGCTCGCGCTGCTCGCGTGTCAGCAGCTTCTTCAGCGGCCGGGCCCCGGCCGCGACCTCCTTGACCTCCGTCGCGTCCGCGCGCGCTGCGAGCGAGCCGGAGCACATGAACGCGCCGGGCAGCGCGTCGACCTCGACCTTGAAGCCGGCTGAGCGGCGGAGCGCCTTGGGCAGCTCGTGCGGGACGACGGGGCGGAGCTTGACGACCGTGTCGCCGCCCTTGCGCTGGGAGCGGCGCGCTCGCACGACGAGGCCGTGGTGGTAGAGGTCCAGGTCCGGCGTGTCGAAGAAGAAGACCTGGCGGATCTCGGCGTCGATGGGATCCATCTCCAGCGCGTGGATCATCGACCGGCGATCGCTGTCCGGCACGGTGGCCTTGAGCTCGACGCTGTCGGAGTCGTCGATCAGCGCGAGCAGCTCCGGAAGGTCCGCCGTTGCGATGGTGTGCGTGCTCATACCGTCAAGCTTCCGTTCGCGGGCATGTAAGTGGCAAGGACGCCGGCCGGTGTCCTGCAGGGGATGTGCACACCCTCACCGCCGGCCGGTTCAGACGTCGCGCTCGGCAGCGCCGATCGGGACCAGGTCGGGGACCCCAATGGTGCGTGCCGGTGTGCGACGAGTAGCGTGCGCACCATGGCGCGCCCGACACCGCCCGGGGACGATCGAGGGGCGATGCCGCCGCCAGCCGAAGCCAGTGTGCCCGGGGAGACGACCGGCACGCCGCGGCTCGCGATCCTGCTCGCGATGGCGATGTTCGTGCTCGTGGTCGACACGTCGCTGATGAACGTGTCGATCTCGGCCGTCGTCCGCGATCTCGACACGACCGTCAGCGGCGTCCAGTCCGCGATCGCGCTCGAGGCGCTGGTGTCGGCCGCGTTCATCCTCATCGGCAGCAAGGTCGGCGACCTCTTCGGCCGCAAGCGCGCCTACGTGCTGGGGCTGCTCGGATACGCCGTGGGCGCGCTGGCGATGACGCTCGCCCAGGACCTGACCGCGATCATCGTCTTCTGGGCGATCGTGGGCGGCATCGGCGCGTCGCTCCTGCTGCCCTCGATGCAGTCGCTCATCCATGGCAACTTCGAGGGTGCGGCGCAGCGGAAGGTGTACGCCATGGTCGGGGCGGCGGCCGCGATCGCCGCCGCGGTCGGGCCGCTGCTCGGAGGTTTCATCACCACCTATCTGTCATGGCGCGTCGCGTTCGCGCTCGAGGCGGTCGTGATCGCGATCGTGCTCTCCGGCATCAAGCTCGTCCGCGACGTGCCGTACACGGGGCCGCGGCACGTCGACCCGGTCGGCGCGGTCCTCTCGGTCCTGGGCATGGGCGGCGTCGTGCTCGGCATCCTGGTGTGGCAGGAAGGCGGCGAGGCCGTCGGCGCGCTCCTGGCCATCGGTGTGGCGGGGCTCGCCGCGTTCGTCGCCTGGCTCAGGCGGCGCAAGCGCGAAGGCAAGCCGGCGTTGCTCGACCCCGATCTCTTCACCTCGAAGTACTTCAGGCTCGGCGTCTCCGGGCAGATGCTCCAGCAGATCGCGCTCGGCGGCATGATGATCGCGCTGCCGATCTACCTCCAGATGGTGCTCGAGTACGACGCCATGGAGGCCGGCCTGTCGCTCGCCCCGCTCTCGCTCACCATGTTCGCGATCGCGCTCCTGGCGGGGAGGAAGGCGGGCGGGCGGCGCCCGGGCACCATCATCCGGGTCGGCTTCGCGCTCGTCACGCTCGGGGTGCTGGTGCTGATCCCGATCGTGCCGCGCGCAGAGTCGGGCTGGGCGCTCACGGTGCCGCTCGCGATCGCGGGGTCAGGGCTGGGACTGCTGGTCTCCCAGCTCAACAACTACACGCTGTCGCCGATCTCCGACGAGCGCGTCAGCGAGGCCGCCGGAGTGAACTCCGCCGCCGGGTCGTTCGGGCTGTCGTTCGGCCTGGCCTTCGCCGGCGCGATCATGCTCGCGACGCTCTCGATCGCCTTCACGAACAAGGCCGACGCGAGCGACGTCCTGCCACCGGAGGACAAGCAGCAGGTCGCCCAGGTGCTCGAGGACGACGCCGAGGTGATGAGCAACACGCAGCTCGAGGAGCTGGTGGCCGACGAGCCTCCGGAGATCAGCGCCGAGATCGTCCGTATCAACACGGACGCCAGGCCGCTCGCCCTGCAGGTCGCCCTGCTGATCCCGCTGCTCGCCGGGCTGCTCGGCCTCGTCAACTCCTTCCGCATGGTGCGCCTGCCGGATCCCGAGCCGACCGGGGCGGGCGAAGCGATGGCCCTAGCCTGACGCGAGCGCGGCGGCAGCGCGATGCTGCTCGCGTGGGAGCAGGATGGCCGCCGCGAGCCCGACGAGGGCGAGTACGGCGAGGACGATCATGGCGATGACGTACGTCGTGTTCCCGGACGCGAGGTTCGAGACCAGGATCGTGCCGGCGATCGCGGTACCGAACGACGAGCCGAGGTTGGAGACGCTCCGTGACAGCCCCGAGATGTCACCCTGCAGCCGCTCGGGGAAGCTGGACTGCACGACGTTGACGGACGGCGTCAGCATGACGCCGAGGCCGAGGCCGATCAGCAGCAGCCCGGGCGCGAACGCGACCACACGTGAAGAGGCGCCGATCAGCGCGAGCAAGAGCCCGATGCCGGCCGCCGTGACCACGAAGCCCGCCATGATCAGCGTCCTCTGCGGGCGCCGCTTGGCGAGACGCTCGGCGGCGAGCGATGAGAGCAGCACGCCGAGCGTCGCAGCGGTGAAGATGACGCCGGTCTCGATGGCGTTGTAGCCGCGGACCGTCTGCAGGAACACGGAGACCGTGAACGACGACGCCCATGAGCAGCAGCCATTGGATGTTCTGGGTGACGAGGCCGAGGTTCGAGATCCGGTTCTTGAACAGCACCAGGGACAGCAGCGGCTCCCTGCCCGCCCGCTCGCGCGCGCGGGTGTAGAGGAAGAACCAGAGCAGGAATACAGCTCCGGCCGCCAGGAACACCGCCATGAGTACGCCGTTGCTGTCGGCCTGCAGGATCCCGAAGACGATGCAGAACATGCCGACGGCCGACAAGACCGCTCCGAACGCGTCGAACGGACGCGTCGGGTCGGCCGGGATGGGGTCGGCGACCCGGCGGCTGAGCAACACGATCAGGACGATGACCGCGGCCTGGAAGATGAACGCGGCGCGCCAGCTGATCGCGGTGGTGATGACGCCGCCGATCAGCGGTCCGGCCGCGGCGCCGATGCCTCCGAGCCCGCTGATCACGCCGAACGCCCGCGCGCGAGAGGTGAGGTCGTCGAACCGCAGCGTGGTGAGGATGTAGACCGGCGGGATCAGCAGCGCCGTCCCGATGCCCTCCAGGATCGAGTTGCCGATGATCAGCACGCCGAGCCCGGGGGCCGCCGCGCTGAGCAGCGCGCCGATCCCGTACAGCACGAGACCGGCGGTGAAGCAGCGCTTGCGGCCCCAGCGGTCGGTCAGCTTGCTGCACGGGATCATGAGGACCGCCATGATCAGCAGGAAGAGCGTGATCGTGGCCTGCACGCCCTGGACCGTCGTGTCCAGGTCCTCCGTGATGTCGTTGATCATCACGTTCATGTTCGAGCCCGCGAAGCTGCAGATGAACTGAGCGAGCGCGAGCGGGGCCAGGAATCTGCGGCGTGCCGCAGCCGATTCGCGACCCTCGCTCAACCGGCCGCCTCGGCCGCGGAGATGTCGCGGGCGGCGATGATCAGGGTGAGGTGGCTGAACGCCTGCGGGAAGTTGCCGACCTGCCGCTTGTGCTTCACGTCGTACTCCTCGGCGAGCAGCCCGAGGTCGTTGGCGAGGCCGGCGAGCCGCTCGAACAGCGCTCGCGCCTCGTCGGTGCGGCCGTTGCGCGCGAGCGCGCTGACGAGCCAGAACGAGCAGGCCAGGAACTGCCCCTCGTCGCCGGGCAGCCCGTCGTCGGTCTCGGCGGTCGAGTAGCGCGAGACGAAGCCGTCGCGTCCGAGCTCGCGCCGGACCGCGTCGATCGTGCCCGTCACGCGCTCGTCCGTCGCGGGCAGGAAGCCCACCAGCGGGATGTTGAGGACGCTGGCGTCGAGCTCCTTGGATCCGTAGTACTGGGTGAACGTGCGGCGCTCGCGGTCGTATCCCTTCTCGCACACCTCGCGGTGGATCTCGTCGCGGACCTGCTTCCAGCGCTCGAGCGGCGCCTCGAGCCCGTGGCGCTCGGCGAGCCGCACCGCGCGGTCGAACACCACCCACGCCATGACCTTGGAGTACGTGTAGTGCCGCTGCGGCCCGCGCGCCTCCCAGATCCCGTCGTCGGGCCGGCGCCAGACCGACTCGACATACCCGATGGCCGTTCGCCACCGGGGCCACAGCCGCGCCTCGATCCCGCCCCTCGCCTCGGCGCCGATGAACATGACCGCGGCGACCTCGCCGTAGACGTCGAGCTGGAACTGCTCCGACGCAGCGTTCCCGACCCGGACCGGCTTCGATCCCTCGTAGCCCGGAAGGTGGTCGAGCTCGAACTCGGTCAGCCGCCGTTCGCCGCCGATCCCGTACATGATCTGCATCGTGGTGGGATCGCCGGTGGCGACGCGCAGCATGTAGTCGCGGAAGGCCAGCGCCTCCTCGCCGTACCCTCCGGCGAGCAGCGCTTCGAGGGTCAGCACCGAGTCGCGCAGCCAGCAGTAGCGGTAGTCCCAGTTCCGCACGCCGCCGAGATCCTCCGGCAGAGACGTCGTCGGGGCCGCGATCACCGCCCCGGTCGTCTCCGAGGTCATCGCCTTGAGCGCGATCAGAGACGTGAGCACCTCGTCGCGATAGGCGCCCTCGTAACGGCACCGCCCGCTCCACGTCCGCCACCACGCCTCCGTGCGGGCGAGCGCCGAGTTCGCATCCTCGACCGACGGCGCCTCCTCGTAGGAGAGATGCCAGGTCAGCGTGAGGCGCTCGCGCACACCCTCGACCGCCGTGAACTCGGCCGTCACCGAGCCGTCCTCGATCTCGAGCGGCAGCGGCGTGCTGAGGCGAAACGCATCAGGACCGGCGGTGGCGACGACTCCGTCCGAGGCACGCTCGACCCACGGCTTGATCGCCCCGTAGTCCGGCCGCAGCGCCAGATCCATCCGCATCGGAACGCGACCGCGCAGGCCCTCGATGATCCGCATCAGCCGCGGCGGCCCGTTGCCGCGGCGCGGCATGAAGTCGATCACGCGCACCGCGCCGTCCGCGGTCTCGAACTCCGTCTCGAGCACCAGCGTCCCGGGCCGGTAGCGACGCGAGGTGGCTCGCACCTCACCGGCGGGCGCCACGAGCCAGCGCCCGTGCCGCTCGTCACCGAGCAGGGCGGTGAAGCACGAAGCGGAATCGAAGCGCGGCAGGCACAGCCAGTCGACGGAGCCGTTGCGGCCGACCAGCGCGGCCGCCTGCATGTCGCCGATCAGTCCATAGTCCTCGAGCAGCATCGGTCAGCTCACCGCGCCGGCGTCATCGTCGACCAGGGCTTCGAGTCGGCTCGAAGCGCCGCGCGCGAGCACGATCACCGGGCAGTGCGCCTCCGTCGTGACCCGCCGTGACACGCCGCCGAGCAGCACCGCCCGGGTCGGGCCGTAGCCGCGCGAGCCACAGATGAGCAGGTCGAGCCGCTCGGAGGCGGCGATGAGGAAGTCGGCGGGGTCGCCGACGCTCACGTCGGGCTCCACGTCGACGCCGGCCTCCCCGGCGGTGGCGTCGGCGACGGCCCGCTCGGCCGCCGCGCGCACCTCGCTCGCGAGCTCCTCGTAGCCCGTGGCGCGGGTCAGCGGGTCGCCGCCGCCGAAGCTGCCGCTCAGGCCGCGCGGCTTGGCCGCGTTGAGCACCACGAGCTTGGCTCCGGCACGCCGCGCCAGCGCGACCGCGCCCTCGAGTGCCTGCCGGCCTTCCGTCGTGCCCACCCAGGCCACGCCGATCGTGTTCAGGCCTCCGCCCGGCTCCCATGAACGCGGCACGACCGCGACCGGGCAGGGAGCGCCGTGCATCAGGCGGTCGGCCGTCGAGCCGGGCAGCAGCCGCCCGACCGCGCCCCGCTCGGTCGAGCCGGTCACGAGCAGTCCGGCCCCGAACTGCTCCGCGGCCTCATGGAGCGCCCGCGGGGCGCTCGCGCCCGGCAGCGCCCGGCATTCGGCCTCCACGCCCTGCCGGCGCAGGTCCTCCGCGAGGTGGTCCAGCGACTCGCCGGCGCCCTCTTCGAGCCCGTCCTCGACGATCGCCTCGGCGTCGGGGCCGAGCGCCGCCGTGCCCGCGTGCACCGCCGCGATGATCAGCGGCGCGCCCGTGAAGTTCGCTGCGGCGACGCCGAAGTCGACCGGCGCGCGGTCACGTCGCCCCGGGTCGTATCCGACGAGAATGGGATTGGCCATCGGTCGCTCCTTGTGGTCGGGAGTCTCAGTGCAGCAGCGCCTTGACCGCGATCAACGCGCCGCCGATCATGCCTAGGGCCGACGCGTGGAGCAAGGCGGCGCCGGTGCCCGACCCGGCCAGGCGCGCCGCCACGTATCCGTACCCGCAGATCAGCGCCAGACCGGTCCACTTCGCCAGCGTGAACGCGGTAGCGAGCTCCAACACGCCTGCCGCGGCGAGGATGAAGAAGACTGCGGGAAAGCCGGCGCCGAACGTCACGGCGCCCGCGTCGGCCGCCAGCGCACGCACCTCCGCGCGACTGAGATGCCGCCGCTCGCGGGCCTCGGCGCCGACGAACTCGCTGTACGTCTCGGCCAGTCCGATCGCCAGCGCGGTCGCCACGACCGCGGCGATGGTCTGAGCGGTGGTCGGCGGGTGCTGTTCGAGCGCCACGACCAGCGCCAGCCCGAGGATCGAGCCGTAGATGACGCGCGCGACGTCGCGGGAACCGAGATGATTCTCGACGGCCTGCCATAGAAGCGCGGATCTGCGAGCTGTCGTCATCCACCTCCGAGTCGCTCGTCATCGCGGATAGCTTCGCCGTCGCGCCGGGACGCGGCAAGGCAGCGCGCCCGTTAGCGTGCGGGGGTGTGCGCATGCCCCCGGAACACTGGAGCGCCTCATTGCCGCCGGTCCGGCGCCGCCGGACGATGCGCACGATCCTCACACCGACGTAGGAGAGAGCATCGATGAGCACACTGATCGCCATCGCCTATCCCGACCGCGAGACGGCCGAGAAGGTCCGCCAGGAACTGATCCAGGCCACCAAGGAGCACCTGGTGCAACTCCAGGACGCCGTCGTGGCCGTGCATGAGCCTGACGGCAAGATCAAGCTGCACCAGGCCACGAGCACGGCCGGCGCCGGAGCCGCCGGCGGCGCGATCTGGGGGGGCCTGATCGGGCTGCTCTTCCTCGCCCCGCTGCTCGGAATGGCGGTCGGCGCGGCCGCGGGAGCGGCCGGCGGCGCGATGGCGGACGTCGGCGTGGACGACAAGTTCATGAAGGAGCTCGGCACGAAGATGCCGCCCGGCGGCGCCGCGCTGATCGCGCTCGGCCAGACGGATGCGCGCGACAAGCTGCTCGAGCGCATCCAGCCGTACGGCGGGCACGTGATCCAGACCTCGCTCTCGAACGAGGAGGAGGAGCGGCTGCGCTCGGCGCTCGAAGGGACCACGGCGTAGCCGGCGAGTCGCTTTCCGCTCGGCTCAAGCGGATCGCGGCGTGGTTGGCGGCGGTCGCGCTCGCGATCGCCGCGCTCGGCCTGCTGGGCGTCGACGTCCGGCGGCTGGCTCTCGGACGTCTGGGACGCGCTGACGGGCGTCGGCCTCGGCTACCTGATCGCCGGCTGGACGTTCCAGACCGCGCAGACGACGCTGACCGCGCTCGGCTGGTACTTCATCCTGCGCGCCGGCTTCCCCGACTCGGGGATCCTCTACCGCGGCGTGCTCGCCGCGTATGCGGCGGGCGTGGCGCTCAACGGGTTCCTGCCGGCGAACATCGGCACCGTCGCGATGGTGCTGATGTTCGTGGCCATCATCCCGGGGGCCAACCTCCCCGGTGTACTCGGCGGGATGGTGGTCCAGAAGGTCTTCTTCACGGTCGCGGGGGCGTTCGTCTACGCCTACCTCTTCCTGTCGGTGCCGGGCTCGTTCGAGCTCCAACTCAACGGGCCGCACGACCATCCCGTGCTGTTCGGGACGGTCGTGGCCGGTGCCGCGCTGCTGATCGTGATGCTGGTGCGGATCTTCTGGCGCAAGCTTCGGGGGCTGTGGGAGAAGGCGAAGCAGGGCGGCGCGATCCTCGCCCGCCCGCGCGAGTACGCCGTGCGCGTGCTGCTGCCCTCGTTCGGGGCGTGGCTGGCCAAGCTGGCGGTGATCGCGGTGTTCCTGGCCGCCTACGGGATCACCGTGACGTTCCACACCGTCATGTCCGTGGCCGGCGGCAACTCGATCGCCAACACCGTCTCGGTCACCCCCGGCGGAGTCGGCGTCAACCAGGCCACCAACGTCGCCGCGCTCAGCGGCGTCACCGACGCCGCCACCGCGACGGCGTACTCGCTCGGCCAGCAGCTCGCGATCACCGCCTGGAACGTCGCGTTCGCGCTGGTGGTGGTGACGTGGGCGTTCGGCTGGACCGGCGGCAAGGTGCTGGTCCAGCAGTCCTACGTGGACGCCAAGGAGAGGGTCGCGGAGCAGAAGGCGCAGCGTCAGGCGCGCAAGGGCGCCGCGCGCTGATCCCGTTATGCCGCGGCCCGGTCAGTTCCCCGCGGACGACCCAAGTTGCTGACCAGCACCGACACCACGGTCACGAGATAGATCTGGCCGATGAGGGCCTCGAACATGGAGAGCGTATGCCCGAGGTCCGAGCTCGCCGAGAGATCGCCGTAGCCCACGGTGGTCAGCGTGATGAAGCTGAAGTAGAGGCACTCGGAGACGGTCGCGGTCTCGACGCCCGCGAAGAACGACTCGTCGGCCAGCAGGTCGATCGCGCCGTACACGAACGCGAACAGCATCCCGACGAGGATGTAGAGCGAGAGCACTCCCAGCACCGACTGAACCCCTACGTGCCTGGTCGTCCGCAGGTCGTGCAGGACGCCGTAGGCGATGGCCGGTGGGCCGACTGCGACGAGCGCGGCGTTCATCGCCCGGGCGGCGCCCTCACCGATCCCGCCGAAGACGGCCTGCACGACGCTCAAGGCGAGCAGGACGAGCGCCGCCGCCGTCGCCCAGGCCACCAGGCGCGGCGAGAGGGGAGCGGCGTGCAGTGCGAGCACGACCGCGGCGACGGCGAGCGCGGTCACTGCCACCTGCTGCAGAGCACCCGGCGGTGCGATGCCCTGGAGTCCCAGCGACAGGACGGTCGACAGCAGCACCCACCCGTAGCGGCCCACGCCGGCGAGCATCCCCCGGCGGCACCGGGCCCGCCAACCGGTACGCCGGTGTCCGCGGAGGGCGCGCTCATCCGCTCGACCGTCGTGGCGGCACCCGGGGAAGACACCGGCGCGCGCTCTTGCCCGCGTCCGGCACGGCTCGGACGATCAGACCGATGAAAGCCGACACCAGCGCGGCCGGCGTGCCGGCGCCCGCCTCGCAGGCGTCGTGGATGCCGATCGTCATCCTCGCCTCGGCCCAGTTCGTGATGGTGCTCGACAGCAGCGTCATGAACGTGTCGATCTCGCAGCTCGTCGCGGATCTCGACACGACGATCCAGGGCGTCCAGCTGGCGATCACCGCCTACACGCTGGTCATGGCCTCGCTGATGCTGGCCGGCGCCAAGCTCGGCGACATCTTCGGCCGCGACCGGACGTTCGCCGTCGGGCTCGCGGTCTACGGGCTCGGCTCGCTGACGACCGCGCTGAGCCCCAACCTCGCGGTCCTGCTCGTCGGCTGGTCGCTGATCGAGGGAATCGGCGCAGCGCTGGTGATGCCCGCGATCGTGTCGCTGGTCGCGGCGAGCTACAGCGGCAAGCAGCGCGCGCTCGCGTTCGGGATCATCGGCGGCGTCGCCGGCGTGGCGGTGGCGGCAGGGCCGCTGATCGGCGGCTGGTTCACCACCGAGCTGAGCTGGCGCTACGTCTTCGCCGGCGAGACGGTGATCGTCACCGGCATCCTGATGCTGCGCGGCCGGCTCCCGCGATCGCCGCGGCTCGAGCAGCCGCCGCGGCTCGACGGCGTGGGCGTGGCGCTCTCGTCGCTGGGGCTCGGCCTGGCGGTGTACGGCGTCCTCAAGAGCAGCCAGTGGGGCTGGATCGAGCCGCGCGGCGCGCTGACGATCGGCGGGCAGGAGATCACGCCGTTCGGCCTGTCGATGGTTCCGGTGTTCATCCTCGCCGGCCTCGGGTGCCTCGCCGCGTTCGCCGCCTGGGAGGCGCGGCGTGAGCGCGCGGGGCGCGACGTCCTGCTCGATCGGTCGCTGCTGAGGATCCCGCCGCTGCGCGCGGGCCTCACCACGCTGATGATGCAGCAGTTCATCCTGCTCGGGACGTTCTTCGTGCTGCCCGTGTATCTCCAGGTCGTCCTCGGTCTCGACGCCTTCGAGACCGGCAAGCGGCTGTTCCCGATGTCGGTCGCGATGTTCGTCGCCGCGATGGCGGGGCCGCGGCTCGCCGCGGGCCTGGCTCCCAAGCGGGTCGCGCAGGCCGGTCTGATCGCGCTCGCCGTCGCATCGCTGGTGCTCGTGGCGACGATCGACGTCGAGCTCCGCGAAGCCGGCTTCGCCATCGCCCTTGCCCTGTTCGGCGTCGGCGCCGGACTGCTGCTGTCGCAGCTGGGCAACGTGATCATGTCCTCGGTCGACCCGGCGAAGACGAACGAGGCGGGCGGCCTGCAGGGAACCGCTCAGAACCTCGGCGCCTCGCTCGGCACCGCGCTGATCGGCTCGATCCTGATCGCCGCGCTCACCAGCGGCTTCGTCGAGCGGGTGGAGCAGAACCCGGCGCTCCCGGCGAACGTGCGCGAGCGCGTGGCGGAGGTCGAGCAGAAGGGCGTCCCGGTGGTGCCGATCTCCGACGTCGAGCAGGTGGCCATCGACGAGGGCTTCCCCGCCGATCAGGCGCGCGCGGTGGCCGACGACTACGGCGCGGCGCAGCTCGACGGGCTCAAGCGCGCGATCGCGGCCGTCGCGATCTTCGCGCTCCTCGCGCTCTGGTTCACCCGGGGGCTTCCCGGTCGTGACACAGGAGGCGCGCACCAGTGAGCGAGGCAGGCAGGCACGACACCGCAGAGGCAGGCGCACCCGTTAGCGTTCCGGTGAGCAGCGATGGAGACTGACGCGTATCCCGGATCGAAGGAGGAGTAGTGAGCGAAGAGCAGCTCGATGAGATGGGCCCGATCGACTATGTGGTGCTCGAGTGGCCGGGGCGGCAGCCCGAGGGTCAGGTGGCCCCGCTGATCCTGGACGCGGTCGATCGCGGCATCATCCGCATCCTCGATGTCGCGTTCATGATCAAGGGCGACGACGGCACGATCGCGACGATCGAAGCCGCCGAGGTCGGTGGGGAGTTCACGGTGCTCGACGGCGCCTCGTCCGGCATGATCGGCGACGAGGAGCTGCAGGAGGCGGCCAGCGTTCTCCAGCCCGGGACGTCGGCTGCGATCCTGGTCTGGGAGAACCTGTGGGCGGCGCCGATCGCCGTGGCCATCAGGCGCTCGGGCGGCCAGCTGGTCGCGAGCGGGCGGATCCCGATCCAGGCCATCCTCGCCACGCTCGATGCGATCGAGGCCGAAACCGAGTCGACCACAGGAGCCTGACCATGCCAGGATTGCTTCGCGGGATGGCCCGCACCGCCGCCGTCGCCGGCACGGCGACCGCCGTCAGCAACCGCGTCTCGCGCCGTCAGGCGAGCCGCTGGTCGCAGCAGGGCGGCGGCTACGCCGAGGAGCCACAGCAACAGCCCGCGCCCGCCCCGCCCGCCGCCCCCGCCCCGCCCGCGCCCGACCCGATCGAGCAGCTCAAGCAGCTGGCGGAGCTCAAGAACCAGGGCATCCTCACCGACCAGGAGTTCGCCGCGCAGAAGGCCAAGATCCTGGGCAGTTGATCCTTACGCGCCGGGGAGCGCGAGGCGCTCCCCGGGCGCCAGGACGCGCACGGTGACGTCCGGCGCGTGAGCCGCGACGAGCTGGGCGAACCTGCGCGCGGGCTCGGCCGGGTCGGCGCGCCACCATACGCGCGGGCCGGCGAGCGTCCCCCAGTGGATCGGCACCACGATGCGCGGCGCGAGCAGCGCGGTGGCCCGCGCGGCCCGCTCGGGGTCGAGGTGCCCCGGCCCGACGCGCGGCCCCCAGCCCCAGATCGGCAGCAAGGCGACGTCGAGATCGCCGAAAAGGCCGCCCATGCCGTCGAACAGGTCGGTGTCGCCGAAGAAGGCCACCCGCGACGAGCCCTCGACCACGTACGCGACCGCCGGCATCTCCGGCCCCACGGGCAGGCGCCGCCCGTCATGCTCGGCCGGCGCGACCACCACCTCCACGGCTCCGAGCCGGACGCGTTCTCCGGCGGCCGCCTCGATCACCCGACGCCGGGTCCAGCGCCGGACGATCTGCGCGGATCCGGGAGGCGCGACCACCGGAATGTCCTCGGGCAACCGCCGCAGCGAGCGCAGGTCGAGGTGGTCGTGATGGGCGTGCGAGATGAGGACGGCGTCGGCGTCCAGGCCTGCGGGCGGCGGCGGCGCGATGCGGCGGATGTGGCCGATCCGCGACATCAGCACGGGGTCGGTCAGCAGCCGCGTGCCGTCGACCTCGACCAGCGTGGTGGCGTGACCTACATAGGTGATGCCGTCGGCGGTCATCGGCTGGCAGCGTCCCACGCGGCGCGCCTACCGTCCTCCGCGCCGACACCACCGCGGTCCGGATGCCCGCACCCTTGGCACCGTCCGCGCGGTGATGGACGCTAGCCACGCAGCGCGGGTCCAACCGATGACAGGAGCTCAAGTGGTATTCGCAGCGGACTATCCGTTCATCGACGTCTTCTGGTCGATGCTGATCTTCTTCTTCTGGGTGATCTGGATCTGGATCCTGGTCACCGTGCTGATCGACGTCTTCCGCCGGCACGACCTCTCCGGCTGGGGCAAGGCGGCTTGGGCGCTGTTCATGATCGTGCTGCCGTACCTGGGCGTGTTCATCTATCTCATTACGCAGGGCAAGGAGATGGCCGAGCGCAGGGCGACGGAGGTACGCGAGAGCCAGGCCTCGTTCGACACCTACGTCCGCGACGTCGCGGGCGGGAGCGGTGCGGCCGATCAGATCTCGAAGGCCAAGGAGCTGCTCGACTCGGGCGCCATCGACCAGGCCGAGTTCGAGAAGCTCAAGCAGAAGGCTCTCGCGACGTAACAACTCGCCCACACGCGGACGCCGCACCTATGCTTAGACTCCTGACATGGGTGCCGTTGTCGCGGTCGTGGACGGGCGTTCGGCGACACGCGGCCGCCGACGCATCACGTTGTTCGCCGCCGTGCTGGCCTCGGTCGCGGCCGTGTCGATCACGCTCGAGGTCGCGCTTGTAGGCGCAGACGAGCAGCCCGGTCTGGTGGCGCTGGCCCGCGGCCTCATGGTCGGCGTCCCGCTCGCCGTCGGGCTGCACACGTGGTATCGGCGCCCGGCCGAGCGCTTCGGGCTGCTCCTCGTCGCCGCCGGCGCGGCGTGGTTCGTCACCACGCTTGCCGAGTCGAACGACGAGCTGCTCTACACGACGGGCCGGCTCGCAGGCTGGCTGATCGAGGCGCTCCTGGTCTACCTCTTCCTGTCGTTCCCCGGCGGCCGGCTGGCCGACCGCAGCGATCGGCTGGTCGCGCTCGCGACGACCGCCGTGGTGGTCGTGCTGTTCCTGCCGCGCCTGTTCGTGGCCGAGACCTTCGAGGTGCCGAGCCCGTACACGAGCTGCGTGCACGACTGCCCGGCGAACGCGTTCTTCCTGCTCGACAGCGAGCCGGCGTTCGTGGACGGGTTCCTGCGACCGGCCGGCGTGGTCATGGTGTTCGTGGTGATGACGGCCGTGGTGCTGCGCCTGCTCGCGCGACTGCGCGAGGCCACGCCCCTCACCCGGCGCATGCTCGCTCCGGTGGTGGGCGTAGCCATGCTCCGAGCCGGGATCCTCGGCGCGGCCGTCGTCGCCCGGCAGATCGACCCGACCGCCTGGCCGCTCGAGGTCGCCGCCTGGCTCCTCGCCTTGGCGGTACCCGCGGTCGCGTTCGCGTTCTTCCTGGGCCTGCTCCAATGGCGGCTGTACGCGGAGCGCACGCTGCAGAGCCTGGCCGCATGCCTGCGCGACCTGCCTGACCCGGCAACGCTCCGGCAGGCGTTCGCCGATGCCTTCAAGGACCCGAGCATCGAGATCGTGTTCCCGGCGGGCGACGCCGATGACGGCTGGCTGGACTCGCGGACGCAGGCTGTGGCGCTGCCGGAGCCGGCCACCGGGCGCTGGGTCACCGAGGTGCGCAACCACGGCACCCTGGTCGCCGCGATCGTCCACGACGAAGGCCTGGAGCGGCGGCCGGAGCTGGTCGAAGCCGGGGCCTCGATGGCGGCAGTCGTCCTCGACAACCAGCGTCTCGCCGCTCAGGCGGAGGTGTCGATCCGCGAGCTGCGCCAGTCCCGCGCGCGGATCGCGTCGAGCGCCGCCCGGGAACGACGCCGGATCGAGCGCGACCTGCACGACGGAGCCCAGCAGCGGCTCGTCGCCCTCCGTATCGAGCTGGAGCTCGCGGAGGACATCGTGCGTCAGGACGCCCGGCGCGGCGCCAACCGCCTGCGAGAGCTCGAGCACGAGCTGGACGAGGCGCTCGAGGCTCTGCGGTCACTGGCGCACGGCGTATACCCGCCGTTGCTTGCCGACCGCGGGCTCTCCGACGCGCTGCGGTCGGTCGCGATGGGATCGCAGATCCACGTCGACCTCGACGCGCCGCGGCTGGGCCGGTACGCGCCCGAGGTGGAGAGCGCCGTCTACTTCTGCGTGCTCGAGGCGCTCCAGAACGTCCTCAAGCACGCCACCGGCGCGCGCCGGGTCCGTGTACGCGTCGCCGCCGGCCCGCTGGGCCAGCTCCACTTCAGCGTCCGCGACGACGGGGCGGGGATAGCCGGCCTCCGCCCCGGCACGGGGATCACGAACATGCAGGATCGCCTGGCGGCGTTCGGCGGTGACGTGGCCGTCACGTCGACGCCGGGCGTGGGCACGGACGTGCGCGGCCGCGTCCCGGCGTCACCTCTCTCCGTGGCCTGAGCCGTGCGCTGCCCAGACGTCCCGCAGCGCGCGCGCCGACAGCGCCTGCTTGCGGAGATGGGTGGCGACGCCGGGCGACGGCTCCGCCGAGAGCTCCGGCACGTCGCCCATCGAGACGAGCACGACCACGGCCTCCGGATTGACCGCGTGCAGACGGCGCGCGGTCTCGAGGCCGTCCATGTCCGGCATCCGCACGTCGAGCAGCACCAGGTCCGGGCTCAGCGACGCCGCCAGCTCCAGCGCTTCGGACCCGGAGGTCGCCTGTCCCACGTGCTCGAACCCCGGAGTTGCGGAGATCAGGTCGTGGGCGGCGCGGAGGAACACCGGCTGGTCGTCGACGGTAAGCACCGTGACCATCCTCAGACCGTGCCGATGGCGCGGCGTGGGGGCAAGGGGATGCTCCACCCCATGAGGGCCGTGCCCGCACGAGGATTCGCGATCACGTCACGCCGTAGACTTGCGCAATGCCCGCGCCCGACGCGACGGCGATCCGCGTCGCGGTTGCGGATGACAGCTACCTGGTCCGCGAAGCGCTGACGCATGTGCTCGACGCCGCCGCCGGCGTCGAGGTGATCGCTGCGTGCGACGACGTCGACTCGCTGCGACGGGTGATCGAGGCCGACCAGCCTGACGTCGTCGTCACCGACATCCGGATGCCCCCCTCGGACACCGACGAGGGCCTCCGGGTGGCAGCCGAGCTGAGGCAGACGCACCCGGGCATCGGCGTGGTCGTGCTCAGTCAGTACTCGGACCCGCAGTACGGCCTGGCGCTGCTCGACAGCGGCTCGGACGGGCGCGCGTATCTGCTCAAGGAGCGCATCCGGCACCGCGGCCAGCTGGTGTCGGCGATCGAGACCGTGGCGCAGGGCGGCTCGATGATCGACGCGAAGGTGGTCGAGGGCCTGATCGACGCGCGCCGGCGTGCCGAGCGCTCGCAGTTGACGGAGCTGACGCACCGGGAGCTGGAGATCCTCGCCTTCGTCGCGCGCGGCCACAGCAACCAGGCGATCGCCGACGAGCTGGTGCTGACGAAGCGCGCGGTCGAGAAGCACATCAACGCGATCTTCCTCAAGCTCAATCTCACCGAGGCGCAGGACGTCAGCCGCCGGGTCAAGGCCGCGCTGATCTACCTGGCCGAGATGCCCGCACGCTGAGACGCGGCCGCGCGGCGGGATGCACACCCCACCGCGGGACGGTGGCATGCCGGTTTGCCAGACTCCCGCCTCGCGCGAGACAGTCGGGTTCGATGCCGCAGCCCGAGTGGCACCCGGAGCGTCCCCGCCTGCACCCCGGCCGCCTGGTCGTCGCCTGGCTCGTCTCGGCGCTCGCCCTCCTGCTGGCTGCCGGAATCGTGCCGGGGGCCCACATCCACGGGGTCGTCGGCGCGATTCTCGTGGCGGCGATCGTCGGAGTGCTGAACGCGGTGCTCCCACCGATCGTCGCCGCTCTGCGGCTCCCGTTCACCGTCGTCATCGGCTTCTTCCTCGTGCTCGCCCTCGACGCGGCGATCCTGCTGGTGGCCGCCGACGTCATCCCCGAGGAGCTGGAGATCGACGGCTTCGCCGACGCGCTCGCAGTCGCGATCCTCGCCGCGGTGGTGAGCGCGGCGGTCGGCGCCGTCGCGGGCGTCGACGACGACGACACCTACACGTTCCGCGTCGCCCGGCGGGTGGCGGGACGGACTGCGAAGCCGATCGCCACCGACGCGCCCGGGATCCTGTTTCTCGAGATCGACGGGCTCGCGCTGCCGATCCTGCGCCGCGCGATGCAGTCCGGCAGCGCTCCGAACCTGGCCCGCTGGGTCGCCGACGACGGCTACCGGCTGCACGGATGGGAGACCGACCTGTCCTCCCAGACCGGCGCCAGTCAGGCCGGGATCCTGCTGGGGGACAACGAGGACATCCCGGCGTTCCGGTGGGTCGAGAAGAGCTCGGGCAGGGTGTTCACCTGCTCGAACCCGAACGACTGCGCGGCGATCGAACGGGACCGCTCCACCGGCGCCGGACTGCTCGCCGACGGCGGCACCAGCCGTGGCAATCTGCTCTCCGGCGACGCCGACGCCGCGCTCCTCACGGCCAGCCGGGTCGCGGAGGAGAAGAAGGCCAATCCCGGCTACCGCGCGTTCCTCGCCAACGGCTCGAACGTCACCCGTATCCTCGCGCTCGGGTTCTGGGAGATCGTCCTGGAGCTCGTAGCCGCGAAGCGCCAGCAGCGGCGGGACGTACGGCCCCGCGGCCATCGTGGCGGGACCTATCCGCTGCTGCGCGCCGGGATGTGCGTGTTCATCCGCGACCTCGTCGTCTTCTCGGTGCTGCAGGACATGTTCCGCGGCGTCCCCGCCGTCTACGCGACCTTCGCCAGCTACGACGAGGTCGCCCATCACTCCGGCCTCGAGCGCGCCGACACGCTCGAGGCGCTGCGCAAGCTCGACCAGCGCTTCGGGCTGCTCGAGCGCGCGCGCCGGTACGCGCCGCGGCCCTACGAGATCGTCGTGCTCTCCGACCACGGCCAGACCCAGGGCGCCACGTTCCGGCAGCGCAACGGCTACGGGCTGGACGAGCTGGTGCAGCGGTCGCTGTCGACCGGGCGGGTCGATGCCGTCGAGGCAGGCGACGAGAACGCCACCGGCGTCAGCCGGGCGATGGACGAGGCGACCGGTCGCAGCGACAGCGACACCGACGAGGCGCAGGTCGCCGAGCACGAGGTCGTCGTCCTGGGGTCGGGCAACCTCGGGCTCGTCTATCTGCGCGAGAGCCCCCACCGGCTCACGCTCGAGGAGATCCGTGCCAAGCACCCCCGGCTCGTACCGGCGCTGGCCGAGCACCCCCACGTCGGTTTCGTGATGGCGCGCTCGTCAGATGACGGGGCGGTGGCGATCGGTGCAGGAGGGACGCAGCGACTCGCCGACGGCGCCGTCACGGGCGAGGACCCGCTGGCCGGCTTCTCGCCCAACGCAGCGCGGCACCTGCGTCGCACCGACGGGTTCCCGCATGTCCCCGACCTCGTCGTCAACAGCTTCTACGACCCGGTGACCGAGGAGGGCTGCGCCTTCGAGGAGCTGATCTCCTTCCACGGCGGCATGGGCGGTCCGCAGACCGAGCCCTTCATCCTCTATCCCGGCCACTTCGAGGTGCCGGGCGAGCCGCTCGTCGGCGCCGAGGCGGTCCACCGGCTGCTGCGGGACTGGCGCGCGACCTGCAACGGACAGCGCGCTCCCGCCATCAGCGCGGCGCGGGAGTGAGGTTGCCGATCTCGACCTCGAAGCCGGCCTCATATTCGCAACGGTGTGACGCGGGCGGTGGCGTCAGCGCTCGCGCGCCTCGCGCATCCGCCGGCCCAGCGAGGCGATGGCCGGATCGGAGCTGCGGAACCGCCGCGAGAGCTCGAACAGGTACTGCGCCTCGGCGCCGCGCATCTCTCGCAGCGGGCGGCGGATGGTGACGCCCTGCTCGGGCGGCTCCTCGGCCGCCGGGGGAGGGGCCACGCCGTGCTCGGCCAGCCACCGTGGCAGATGCTCGCCGGCGACCTTGCCGTGCGGCCACCACAGCGGCGCGCCCTCGGCGCCGCCCTTCGGCGCCAGGCGCCGGGTGCGGTGGCCGATCAGCAGGCGGCCGTGGAGGACCGGCTCGCCGGGGTCGGGGAGGTCGCCGCCGGCCAGCCGGGCGATCGCCGCCGCGGCCCGTCGCGCCTGGTGCGTGGCGAGCCCGCCGAACTTCACGGGCGAGACGACGCCGTCACCGGCCGCCCAGGTGCGCTCGCACCCTTCGACCCGGGCCCCGTCGTCGGCGACGATGAACCCCTCGTCGTCGAGTGGGAGCCCGTCGATCGCCGGGCCCACCAGCCGCGGGACCGCGAACACGCGCTGGACTTCGAGCCGCTCGCCCGAGGGCTCGAGCACGAGGCCGTCTCCTTCCTTGCGCGCCACCACGCCGGTCCGCACGTCGACGCCCGCCCACTTCAGCTCGCCCGCGAGCGCGTCGCTCGCCTGCTCGCCGAACAGCGACAGCGGCGAGTGCTCGGGCGTCACGACTGTGATGCTCACGTCCTTCTGGCCCATCTCCCGGGCCTCGCCGGCGGTCATCAGGGCGAGCTCGTAGGCGGGCAGCGGCCAAACCGCCCCCGGCGGCACGACGATCGCCAGCCGCTTGGCATAGCCCTCCTCGAGATCGCGAAGGAGGCCGCCGTAGCTCTCCGAATCGCCGCCCGGCCACCACGTCGTCGCGCCCTCCACGCCCTGGACGGGACGGCCGCCCGGCGCTACCAGCAGCGCGTCGAAGGCGCGGTCTCCGGCCTCCGCCAGGCGGACCGTCCCGCCCGCGTCGTCCACGCCCGCAACGCCGTCGATGACGAGCTCCGCGCCCGTGTCCTCGGCAAACCGCTTCAACGGCACCCGATGGGCGTGGCCCAGCCCGAACGGCTCCGCCACCGCCATCGGTCGGTACGTGAACTCGGGGTCCGGCGCGATCAGCGTCAGATGCGCGCGGTCACCCAGCGCGCGGTGCAGGGCCAGGAGCCCCTCGAGGCCGGCGACGCCCCCGCCGGCGATGATGATCTCCATAGGTCGCTCCATAGCGTTCTCAAAGCTCGACGAGGCTGTGCTCGAGCGCGTAACGGACGAGCTCCGACCGCGAGGCGCGGCGCGTCTTCTGCTGGATGTGGGCGCGATGCGACTCCACCGTCCGCACGCTCAGGTGCAGCTCCCCGGCGATCTCGCTGTTCGTGTACCCGAGCGCGATCAGGCGCAGGACCGACAGCTCGCGCTCGGACAGGTCGTCCGGAGGACCGGCGGGCTCCGGCGGCTGGGCCGCGAGCCGCGCGCCGAGCGACGGGTTCAGGTACGTGCCGCCGTCGGACGCCTGCCGGATCGCCTCCAGCAGCTCGTCGTCGGCCGCCTCCTTGAGCACGAACCCGGCCGCGCCGGACTGCAGCGCCTTGCGCGCGAAGGCGGGGTCGTTCTGCATCGTGAGCACGACGATCGCGGTCATCGGCGCCTGCTCGCGGATCTCGGGGATCGCCTCCAGGCTCGAGCCGCCCGGCATGTTGAGGTCGAGGATCAGGACGCCCGCCCGCAGCGCGCGCGTCTTGCGCACCGTCTCGGGCACGTCGCCCGCCTCGGCCACGACGCGCAGCCCGGGCTCTGCGTCGATCAGCAGCCGCAGGCCCTTGCGGACGACGGCGTGGTCGTCGGCGATGATGATGCTCGTCTCGGCCGCGTCGTCTCTCATGTGTAGAGAGAGGATGCCGCACGCGTCACCGGCGCTATCCGTAGTTCCCCGCAACGTTGCGCCGCCCCGCGCGCCGGCGCGCTCGAAGACCTGGTGAAAAGAACGAGCGGCCCCCGGTGGGGGCCGCTCGGGCACTCGCGCGAAGAACGCCTTCGCCGGGTGAGGAGGACCTAGACGGCGGAATCCACGACCCCCACGACCGCCTGGCGGCGTCCCGCGGCGCCACCACCATGCGGCCGTGCGGGCCGCGGAATCCACCGTCTAGCTGGTCGTGGCGACGGCGCTCGTCCGCGCGGCGCTCTCGCGCGTTCCGGCCGGAGCCATCACGCGCACGGTGAGGACGAGGAACCCGATGCCGGTGAGCAGCAGGGCCACGCCCATCACGATCGCGAAGGTCGCGACGTTCTCGGCGAAGTAGGCCGTGTTCAGCGCGGTCGACAGAGCCGTGGAGGTCACCCACATGTTGCGGAGGCCGTTCTCGACCGGCTCGCCGGTCTTCGGGTCCTTGGCGGCGGCGGCCTCGTCGGAGGTCGGGTTGCCGTTCTCATCCAGGAACCGACCCATCTGCGCGTAGGTCTCGCCACCGGTGGCCTCGAGCGTGTGCTTGCGGATCGTGGCCGCGAACACCTGCGCCTCGGCGCCGGTGTCGACCTTCTGGCCGGCGATGCTCGAGTCGTCGGTGCCGACGATCTGCTCGCGGGCGAGGTCGTCGCGGACCCGGTCGCGGCCGTCGAGGCCCATGTAGAGCGAGCCGATGCCGAACGCGATCAAGATGATGCTGGCGCCGATGCCCGCGTAGCTGTAGAGCTTGCTCATGGTGTCCTCCTCGATGGAAACCGTTCTCTTGACGAGGTCCATTGCAGCGCGGGGAGGGCCGTTGTCCATCCGCGCGGACTACACGAATCGGGTCCGTGGAATCCCGCAGTCCGTGCCCGGCTGGGTAGAGGAGCTGGGGAGCCGCCAGCGGCGGTGAACTGTGTGTGATCACCCGCGGAAACCGACGGTAACCGCACGCAGTTCGGGACATTGGTGCTCCCGCCCTACCGAACCCAGCCGCAGTTAAGTCCCTAAGAGCCGCGCGGCGATGGTGGCGGCGAAGGCGTCGATCGCGTCCCAGTCGCGGAAGTCGCCTTCCGGAGCACGGACGGCGACCACGACCGCCTTCTCGCCGAAGGAGAGGAGCTTGCGGTCGAGCCTGCCCGCGAACACCCGGTGCTCGGCAGCGCCCGACGCCTCGATCAGGCCGGCGACGTCGACGGGGTCGCCCTCCGGCTTGAGCTTGTCGGGCGGCCCGAGCGGCCCGGAGCTGAACAGCCACACCGGGCACCCCGCCAATGCCGCCGCGTGAGTCTCGACCAGCTCGCGGGCCGGATCCAGCCAGTGTCCGACGTAGACGGCGCTGCCGATCACGCAGGCGTCATAGCCGTCGAGCGACTCGACCTCCTCGGCGGGACGCGCCTCGACCTCGACGCCGCGGCGCGCAAGGCCGGCTGCGATCGCGGTCGCGATCTCGTGCGTCGCCCCGTGCCGGCTGGCAGCGGTGACGAGGACGCGGACGGTCATGTCCCCAGCATCGGCGGCAAGAGGCGCATCGACCTCCGCAGTGAACCGCCGACCGGCTGCGGGTTTCCACGGATGCTTGAATCTCCGCGGTGGGGGTCGGAACGCTCGACGAAGCGCGCCTCGCGGCTCTGCTCGAGGCGGGCCGCGGGCTGGTGGCCCAGCTCGAGGTCGACGCCGTCCTCGAGGAGCTGCTGCGCGTCGCCTGCGAGCTGACGAGCGCGCGGTACGCCGCGATCGGGGTCCTCGACGACGACCGCCGCGAGCTGCGGCGCTTCGTCACCCGGGGCGTCGACCCGGCCGAGCGCGAGCGGATCGGCGACCCGCCGCGCGGGCACGGGATCCTCGGCGAGCTGATCCGGCATCCGGCGCCGCTGCGGCTCGACGACGTCGGCGACCACCCGCGCTCGTACGGGTTCCCCGCGCACCATCCGCCGATGCACACGTTCCTCGGCGTGCCGGTGCTGATCCGGGGCGAGCCGTGGGGCAACCTGTACCTCACGGAGAAGGCCGGCGGGCCGTTCGACGAGGCGGACGAGACGGCCGCGGTGATCCTCGCCGACTGGGCCGCATTGGCGGTGGAGAACGCCCGCCTGCACGAGGACGCGGCATACCGCAGGGCGGAGGCCGAGCGCGCCGTCCGGCGGCTCGAGGCGACCGCCGCCATCGCCCGCGCGGTCGGCAGCGAGACGGACCTCGACCGCGTGCTCGAGCTGATCGTCAAGCGCGGGCGCGCTCTGCTCGACGCCCGCTCGGTCCTGCTGCTGCTGGTCGACGGCGACCAGTTCCACCTCGCGGCCGGAGCCGGCCAGGTGTCCACGGCTGCGCTCGGCGGCCGCTTCCCGCTCGCCGACTCGGCGATGGGCGAGGTGCTGTTCTCCGGCCGCCCCGAGCGGCTCGACGATGTCGCTGCCGATAGCAACCTCGGGGTCAGCGCCGCCGCCACCGCGCTGCTGGTGCCGCTCGTCTACCGCAACATGCCGCTCGGCCTGCTCGCGGCCTTCGACCGCTTCACCGGCGACCCCGCGATTCGGCGACGAGGAGGAGCGGCTGTTCCTCGCCTTCGCGGCGAGCGCCGCGACCGCCGTGGCCACCGCCCGCTCGGTCGCCGAGGACCGCCTGCGCCACTCGATCGCCTCGGCCGAGCAGGAGCGCCGCCGCTGGGCGCGCGAGCTCCACGACGAGACGCTGCAGGCGCTCGGGGCGCTGCAGGTGCTGCTCTCCTCGGCAGTGCGCAGGGGCGACAGCGAGGCGCTCCAGCAGTCGGTGCGCGAGGCGATCGACTACATCGGGACCGAGATCGAGAGCCTGCGGACGCTGATCACCGAGCTGCGCCCGGCGGCCTTGGACGAGATCGGGCTGGCGCCGGCGATCGAGAGCCTCGGCGGGCGGCTCGCGGCCGTCGAGGGGCTCGAGGTCCACGTAGAGGTGGAGGTCGGCGGCCGGCTCGACCCCGAGCTCGAGACCACCGTCTACCGGATCGTGCAGGAGGCGCTCACCAACATCGCCAAGCACGCCCGCGCCGAGCACGTGCGTATCGAGGTCGCGCTCGACTACGACGTCGTGCGCGTGGAGGTCACCGACGACGGGCGCGGGTTCGATCCCGAGGCGCGCGTCGAGGGCTTCGGCCTGGTCGGCATGCGCGAGCGCGTTGCGCTCGCGCACGGTCAGCTCGAGATCGAGTCGGCGGCGGGCCGGACGGTGGTGCGGGCGAGCCTGCCGGTCGGCGTCGGCACCGCCTCGCGCGCGTCCTGACCGAGCGGCAGCCGGACGCGCAGCCGGGTGCGCCCGTCGGCGAGCGGCTCGGTGTCGACCGTCCCGCTCATCAGCGCGGCCCGCGCCCGTACGGCGCCGATCCGTTTTGCCGCGTCGTCCAGCCGCACGTCGAGCAGCACGTCGAGATCGCTCCCGGTGCTCGACAGCCACACGCGGGCGCCGGGGGAGAGCACGTGCTCGACCAGCCGGTAGACGCCGGTGCGCAGCGGCTCTGGAAGCGAGTCCGGCACGCCCGCCGCCTCGACCGCGACGTCGCCGCGCGCCTCGAGCGCGGGCACGAGACCGAGCTGCGCGAGCGACGGCGGCCGCAGCGACGTCGCGACCCCGCGCACGTCCTCGAGCACGCCGACGACCTGGGACTGCAGCTCGTCGAGCGAGCTGTCGTCGGCGCCGTGGCGGCGCAGCATCCGCAGGCGCATGAGCACGGCGGCGAGGACCTGCGCAGGCTGCTCGTGCAGCGCGTCGGCGAGCCGCCGGCGGTCGTCCTCCTGCGCGTCGAGCAGGCGGCCGAGTCCGGAGCGCTGCTCGAGCAGGCGCAGGCCGTCGGCGGCGAGCCCGGCCTGGAGGGCCAGCAGCTCGAGCGCGGCGCGATCCTCGGGGTCGAGCGCGCCTCGGTGGGCGATCTCGATCCGGCCGAGCGGTGCGCGGCGAGCGGCGATCGGCGTCGAGGTGCGCCGCCCCTCCATGCGCCCGGCCACGGCGCGTCCGATGCCCTCGAGCTCGACTGCGGCGCCGCTCACGCGCGGCGTGCGGACCGCCGCGGTGGCGACGATCCCCGGCAGCCGGTGGTACGCCCCGGGCTCGCCGAGCGCCAGCGCGGAGTCGAGCAGCCGCTGCCCGCGGGCGTGGACGGCCCGCATCCGGTCGCTGAAGCGGCCCGCCACCACGGCGACCGCGACAGCGAAGGCGAGCGCGGCCGCGGCGAGGACCACGGGCCGGCGCGCCGGCCAGCGCCGGACCAGGAGCGAGGAGTCACGCGACATCCGGGGCAGTGTCCCGTCCTCCGACGCCTGGCTCATCGGTGATTTCCCACAGCGTCTCGCGCAGCCTCTCGCACGAGGCGAAGTGCCCGCTGCTCGTGCTCCCGCGCGACGCCAAGCCGGTCCTCGACGCCCTGCTCGGCAGCGCGAACGCCTGACGCGCGCGACCCCGCCGCTCAGCGGTGGAGCTCGTCGGCCGCCCAGCGAGCGATGTCGAGCGTCGAGAGGATGCCGACCGGCCGGCCCGTGTCGGGCGACACGACGACCAGGTGCGCGGTGTCGTGCTCGGCCATCAGCTGCGCGGCGTGCTCGAGCGTGTCCTCCGGGTCGACCGCGACGACGTCGCCGGCCGCCAGCTCGCCGGCGGTCGCCGTCACGCCGGGGCGCAGGCTGGCCATCAGGTCGAGGTCGGAGACGATGCCCCACGGCGCGCCGCGCACGACCACGCAGTGGATCCGGTGGTCGGCCATCGTGCGCGCCAGCGTCGGCACGTCAGCGTCCGGGGGGCAGTCGATTACGCCGACCTGCATGGCGTTGAGGACGGTGTAGTGGGTGAGTGACGGTGTCATCGGAGCTCCTCCAGCGGGGCGCCAATGGCGCCGGTGTCCAGGTACGTCGCGAGATAGCGGCCGGCCACCTTGCCGGGCGGCGACCACAGTGGCTCGGTCGAGACCGTCCCGGGAGCAGGCAGCATTCCGCCGCCGCCGAGTTCGGCCTGCAGGTAGAGCGGGGCATCCCCGGTCAGCATGAGCGCGCGCAGGATCGGCCGCAGCGGCTCGGGATGGCCGACCGCGCCGAGGCGCGCGCCGATCGCCTCGGCGACGGCGTCCGCCTGCTGGGCGGCGAGGCCGCCGTGCTTGATCGGGAACGCGGTCGCGTCCCCGGCGGCGAAGACGTCGGTGCAGCCGACGACGCGCCCGTACTGGTCGACGGGCAGGTAGCCGGCTTCGTCGTGCGGCAGCCCGGGGATGCGCGGGCCGAGGAGCTCGGGGAGGGCGACGACGACGTCGGCGTCGAGGAAGCCGCCGTTCGTGAGCCGAACGGCGCCGTCGAACGCCGAGACCGCGGTCGCGCTCGTCACCAGGTCGACGCCGGCGCGGTCGAGCGCCGCGCGCACCGCCTCGCCGACTGCCGGCCCGAGCGCCTCGAGCGGCGCATGCTCGGGGGTGGCGACCGTGACGTCGGGAGCGTCGATGGCGTACTCGCGCAGCTCCGCCGCGGCGAGCAGCGCCAGCTCGTAGAGCGGCAGCAGCCAGCGCGCGCCGGCGGGTGCGACGAAGGCGAGCCGCCGCTGCGGCTCGGCCGCCACGCGGGCGATCGCCTGCTCGACGGCCCCGGCGCTCATCGGCCCGCGGAAGGTCACGGCGCCCGGCACCGCCTCGCGCGAATGGGCGCCGACGGCCACGACGAGGATCCCGTACGGGACGTAGTCGCCGTCGCGGGTGAGGACGTGGTGCTGCTCGGCCTCGACCGACGCCAGCGCGTCACGATGGATGCGGACGCCGAGGTCCCGGGCGAGCCGGTCGAGCGGGATACGCCGCGCGGGCTCGCCGCCGAACGGCGTCGTCACCGAGGAGGGGCGGTGCACCAGCTCGGCCGCGGGGGCGAGCAGCTCGATCGCGGCGCCGGGGCCCGCCAGGGCGCGCAGTGCGAGCGTGCATTCGACCGCGGCCATCCCCGCGCCGGTGATCAGGACATGTGTCATGTCACGAGCCTCGCGCGCGGCGGGCGAGCCGCCATCCGCCCCTATCCGCAGCCCGATGCGGAGGACTACCGATCAGCTCTACTGCGCGACCGCTCCGTAGTTCCCCACACGAAGGCGACGGCGGGACGCGGATGTGCGGGACGTGGTGGAGCGCGACGGTTGGCGTCATGCATCGTGTCCTGATTGCCGGCTCTGGCGTGGCCGCCGTGGAGGCGGTGCTGGCGCTGCGTCACCTCGCCGGTCGCAACTTCGAGATCGACCTCCTGGCTCCGGAGCATGCGCTGGAGCACCGGCCGGCGTCCGTTGCGACGCCGTTCGGGCTCGGCGCTCCGCCGCCGCTCGACCTCCAGCGGCTCGCCCGTCGCTACGACGTGGAGCTGGTCCAGGACGAGCTGCTCGCCGTCGACCCCGCCACGCACGCGGCGCGGCTCACATCGGGCGCCAGGTGGCCGTACGACCATCTGCTGATCGCGGTGGGCGCGCGGCCCCAGCCCGCGCTTGCCGGCGCGCTCACGTTCCGCGGGCCCGTCGACGTGCCGGCGGTCGAGCGGGCGCTCACCGAGGTGACTCGGGGCGATCGCCGCCACGTCGTCGTGGTGGTGCCGCCCGGGTCGACGTGGCCGCTTCCCGCCTACGAGCTGGCGATCATGGCGGCGACCGAGACGCGCAGCGTCGCCGGCGCGACCGTCACCCTGGTCACGCCCGAGCGTGAGCCGCTGTGGATCTTCGGCGACACGGCAGGCACCGAGCTGCGCGAGCTGCTGGCGGACCGCGGCGTCGCGCTCCGCACCGCGGCGCGCGCCGCTCACGTGACGGACGACGTGCTGTGGCTGGAATCCGGCGGAGCGGTGATCGGCGACACGGTGATCAGCCTCCCGCGGCTCGTCGGCCCGGGCATCCCCGGCCTGCCCAGCGACGCAAGCGGCTTCCTGCCGACGGACGCGCACGGCTACGTGCGAGGCGTGGAGCGGGTGCTCGCGGCCGGCGACGCCACCACCTTCCCGGTCAAGCAGGGCGGCCTCGCGACCCAGCAGGCCGACGCCGCGGCAGCCGCCATCGCCCAGGAGCTGGGCGCCACCGCCGAGGCGCGCCCGTTCGCGCCGGTCCTGCGCGGGCTCCTGTTGACCGGCGGGGCGCCGCTCTACCTGCGGGCCGAGCTCGATGCCGAGGGCGGACGACGCTCGGGTGCCGCCCGCCGGCGCCGCCTGACGGGGGAGGTCTCCTCCCGGGCCCTGTGGTGGCCGCCCGGCAAGGTCGCCGGCCGCTACCTGGCGCCGTACCTCTCGACCGCTCGGCCTGCGTCGCTCGGCGACGAGCCGCTCGTCGACCGGGCACCGGGAGCCGGGGGCGGGGATCCGGACGACCGCGACGCGGCGCTCGACCTCGCCCTGCTGCTGGCCGACGAGGACGCCGAGGCCGGCGATCTCCCGCAGGCGCTGCACGCCCTCGACGCGGCCGCCGCGCTCGCGGGCGGCGTGCTGCCCGCCGCGTACGCCGAACGGCGCCGGCGGTGGCTCAGCGAGACCAGGAGCGCACCATGACCGAGATCGGCGTCATACAGAGCTGCTGATCAGCCTGGCCTCGAACGCCCTGAGCGGCGGTCGCCCGGCGCGCCGTGCGGCGCACAGCGCGGATGTCCGCCTTCAGCGCGCGCAGCTGCGCCTCCAGGCGTGGCGAACTCGCGCTCGTCGCGCACGCGTTCGGCGCGGGCCGCGCGCTCCACGGCCGACCGCGCGGGCCCGCGCGGCACGGCGACGTCGGGCGGCGGCGCCGATCGCGGCATGAGCACCCGCTCTTCGCGGTCCGGTTCGTCGTGTCGCCTCATGCCAGTGAGCGTCGCGCATGCCGGCCACGCGGACATCGGCGTTTTTCGCTCGCGGAGTCGAGCAGTTGCTGCGGTCGACGTTCCGTAGTCGGCCGCCGCAGCGCGTGGTGGTTGGCGACGCCGACGAACTGCGGCTGGGTGGGAAGCGGCGAGCGGCCCGCGCGGCCTGGCCGCGGCGGCGCGGCCGGGGCTTGGGCGTTGTGGGAATCTCCAATGCGGTGCTGTGCCAACTGGCTGTCGTTTATCGACAGTAGGGCAGGACGGCTTACCTCAAACCGCGACTCACCGGCTGGTGCAGAGCTCGGAACGTCCCTCCCAAGCCCTGACGGCGCCGATTTACGGGCGATCGTCGCCCGATTCACCGGATCCGTTGTAGAAATCCACAACGGGACCGGTCGCGGCCGCCATCGGACCGGCCGCGCCGACGGCGTCGCGGCTTCCCTACCC
Organism: uncultured Solirubrobacteraceae bacterium; assembly: GCA_963849695.1. Taxonomy (GTDB): domain Bacteria; phylum Actinomycetota; class Thermoleophilia; order Solirubrobacterales; family Solirubrobacteraceae; genus DASSUW01. The sequence continues at coordinate 148,418 of CAWKIT010000026.1, read as the reverse complement.
AGCCGCAGTTCGCCGAACCCGCCGCGGCCACGCGAGGCGCGGAATCGGGCGCTAGCGAACCGGGGTCACGTGCAGCCGGTGGTAGCGGTCATGGACGACAACCGCGTCGGCGCCGCACCGGGCCGCGATCCGCCGCGCGGCGCGCTGGGCCTCGGTGGCGTCCGGGTGCACGCAGGCGGGCTCGAGGTCTCCTGCGGCGTGCACCGACCACCCGCCGGCATAGCCGGGAACGACGTGGATGGATTGTGATTCGAGCTGAGCGGTGGGCATGCCGCCACTCTGCCGCCTCGGCGCCAACCGGTCATCGGCGCCGGCCCACAGCAAACGTCCGTAGTTTCCACGTGAACGCCGCGAGCTCGAAACCGGCATGCTTTGCGGGTCGTGAGGCCTCGTCTCGAAGCGCTACTGGCCGCGGTTGTGATCAGCATCGCATTGCACCCGCCGGCGGCGGGAGCTGAAGATCCTGGTCGGTGGCGCGCCACCGGGGTGTCGCGCATTCCGCTCGAGTACTTCCAGGGGATGGCTTCGGATCCGCGCCGTTCGCTGTGGTTCGACGGCCTGTTCAACGGTCTCTACCGCACCGATGCGAACCTGCGCGAGCGGCGGCGCAACGACGTGATCATCCCGTCCGGCGTGACCGCCCGCGAGGGGTACAACCACGTCGGCGACATCAGCTGGGACGCCCGCGAGGGAGGGCGCATCCTCCTGCCCCTCGAGTGCTTCTATCCGGGCCGGCCGGGCGGCGCGAACTCGTGCGGCACCGGTGCGATCGGCGTGGCCGATCCGCGGACGCTCGGCTGGCGCTACTACGTCAAGCTCGACCCCGCCGAGATCCCGAAGGCGATGTGGGCCGAGGTCTCTCCCGACGGGCGCCTCGTGTGGACGTCGGCGGGCGACGACCTGCTCGCGTACCGAGCGAGCGCCGTCACGCGCGCACGAGCCGCACCCGGCGCCGCGCCGATCCGGGCGGTGCGCCGGCTGGCCGGCGCCGCCCCGACGAGCGGGATCACGGGCGCCGCGTTCTACGGCGACCGGCTGATGCTCGCCGGGCAGGACGACACCCTGTTCCGCGTGTGGTCGGTCGACCTCGCGACCGGCGCCCGGCGCTTGGAGATCGAGCGCACGATCTTCGGCGAGTCGGAAGGGCTCGACGTCGTCGACGCGCTGGGCGGGACGCTGCATTGGATCATCACGCCGATCGATCCCGCCGGGCGTCCACCGACCTACGCCCCGCCGGGCAACGCGCTCCTGCACTTCGTCTCGCGCACGCCGCGCGACCGGCTCCGCCTGGCGGTCGAGCCGCGCCCGGTCGTCGTGGGAGGCTCCGCGCGCGTGACGTTCACGGCCACCGTGAACGGCGCTCCCGCGGCGGGCGCCGTGGTGCGCTTCCGGGGGCGGCTCGACCGCACTTCGGCGGCCGGCGTGGCGCGCTTCGCCGTCGCCCTCCGGCGCCCGGGGCAGTACCTCGCGCGCGCGACGCGCGCCGACCTGCGGCCGGCGACGGTCGCCGTACGCGCGGTCGCGCCCGCGTCGTGCGCCCGGGCGCTCTGCTGAAGCGGCATCGCGCGATGAGCCGCGCTGGGGACTGTCACCATGGTCGCGGTGACTGCGGCGGCCGACAACGCGGCGACGCAGCGGCGGCTCGTGCGGCTCATGTGGCTGTCGATCGCGGCAGCCGTCACCACGATCGCCCTCAAGACGGTGGCGTGGGCGCTCACCGGGTCGGTCGGCCTGCTGTCGGACGCCGCGGAGTCGGTCGTGAACCTCGTGGCCGCGATCTTCGCCCTGATCATCGTCCAGTGGGCGGCGCGGCCGCCGGACGAGGACCACGCGTACGGCCACGAGAAGGCCGACTATCTGTCGGCGGGCGTCGAGGGCGGCCTGATCCTGATCGCCGCCGCGACCATCGGCGTCACGGCGATCGAGCGCCTCTCGAACCCGCAACCGCTGACCGACGTCGGGATCGGCGTCGCCGTCGCGCTGGTGGCGTCCGGCGTGAACCTGGCCGTGGCGCGACTGCTGATCGGCGCCGGGCGGCAGCACGCGTCATTGACGCTGGAGGCCGACGGGCGCCACCTGATGACCGACGTGTGGACCTCCGTCGGCGTGGTCGCCGGCGTGGTGGCGGTGGCGGTCAGCGGCTGGGACATCCTCGATCCGCTGATCGCGCTCGCGGTGGCCGCCAACATCCTTCTCACCGGCCTGTCGCTCGTCCGGCGCTCGACCGGCGGCATGATGGATCGCGCGCTCACGGCCGACGAGCTGGCCCGCGTGCACGCGGTGCTGAAGCGCTACTCGACCGCCGGCCCCGTGCAGTTCCACGCCCTGCGCAGCCGCCGCGCGGGCCGGCGGGCGTTCCTCTCGGTCCACATCCTCGTGCCCGGGGACTGGACGGTGAAGCGCGGCCACGACCTCGTCGAGCAGATCGAACGCGACCTGCTCGAGGCGCTCGGGCACGCCACCGTGTTCACCCATCTCGAGCCGCTCGAGGACCCGGCGTCGTTCGCCGACACCGGGCTCGACCGCAGCGCCCAGCCGGCCCGCGGCTGACGCATCACGGCCACCCGACGCCGGGCGCGGGAGCCGGGGCAGTGAGCAGCCGGCCGGTGGGCGGCCCTTCGGTCAGGCGCGTGATGTTGTCCTCGAAGCCGTCCGACATGCGCCAGTCGGCGACCAGCATGAACAGCGTCCGGCGGTCCTCACCGCCGAGCATGGTGGCGAAGCAGGGCATTTCGACCTGCACGCGGTCGAGCACCTCGCCGCCGTCCAGGACGCGGCCGATGAACTCGCCCGGTCCCGCCTGATCGACGCCGGTCCAGACCGCGCCGTCGGAGTCGATGCAGATGCCGTCGGGACCGACGTCGTCGGCCCAGACCCGGCGGTTCGAGAGCCCGCCGTCGTCGTCGATGTCGAACGCCGTCAGCCGTGCGGCAAACGACTCCGAGATGACCAGCGTCGAGTTGTCGGGCGTCACGGCCATGCCGTTGGGGAACGCGATTCCGTCGGCGACCCGGCGCACCGATCCGTCCGGGGTGACCAGAGCGATGATCCCGGGGGCGTTCCCTGCGCCGGGGTGGAAGTCGCAGCCGCCGTTGACATAGATGTTGCCGCGGCCGTCGACGACGAGCTCGTTGAAGTCGTCGACCCCCGCGGCGCTCATGTCCGCGTGCGGCACCATCGAGCCGTCGGGCTCGATCCGCATGAGCCCGCGGCCCGTGACGAGCAGGCGGCCGTCGGGGAGCCAGTCGATCGACCATCCGAGGCCCGGCGGGCCCTTCGCGACGACCTCGGCGTTGCCGTCGGCGTCGACGGCGACGATCTCCTCGGCGCCCCAGTTGGCGAACCACAGGCGGCCATCGTGCCAGCGAGGCGACTCGCCGATCACGAGGCCGGTCAATAGAGGGGTGGGTTGCATAGAACTAGACAGTCTAGTTCTAAAGTACGGAACCGTCCAGTACTCTTCCCCGCATGAGCAGCCTGGACGTCACCCGGTCGGCTCGCAAGCGCAACGCGATCCTCGACGCGGCGACGACCGTCTTCCTGCGCAACGGCTACCGGGGCACGAGCATGGACGAGATCGCAGCCCTCGCCGGCGTGTCGAAGCAGACCGTCTACAAGCACTTCGCCGACAAGGAGACTCTTTTCTCGGAGATCGTCACGAGCGCGGTGAGCGACGCCGCCGACCCCGTCCACGCCGGGGTGCTCAGGCTCGAGGACACCGGCGACATCGAGGCGGATCTGCGCGGGCTCGCCCGGCAACTGCTGGCCAGCGTGATCCAACCGCGGATCCTGCAGCTGCGCCGGCTCGTGATCGCCGAGGCAGGGCGGTTCCCGGAGCTCGGCCGAACGTTCTACGAGCAGGGCCCGGGGCGGACCATCGCCGCCCTGGCGACCGTCTTCGAACGCCTCGCGGCCCGGGGAGCGCTGCAGCTGGACGATCCACAGCTCGCGGCGTCGCACTTCAACTGGCTGGTCATGTCGATCCCGCTCAACCAGGCGATGTTCCTCGGCCGGGACGAGGCACGCGACGCCGGCGAGCTCAACGCGTACGCGGACGCCGGCGTGCGCGCCTTCCTCGCCGCCTACGCACCTCGCCGCACGGAGTGAAGAACAGCTAGGTTGCGGCGGTGCCGGTCGTTCAAGCGAACGGGCTCGAGATCGCCTACGAGCGCGCCGGCGAGGGGCCGCCGCTGGTCCTGGTGCACGGCGGCGCGGTGGATGCCCGGATGTGGCGTCCGCAGCTCGCGGCGCTGGCCGATGAGTTCACGGTGGTGGCCTGGGACGAGCCCGGGGCGGGCCGCTCCTCGGACGTGCCGGCGACGTTCGCGATGGCCGACTACGCGGACTGCCTCGCGGCGCTGATCGAGGCGCTCGCGCTCGGGCCGGCGCATGTTGCGGGTCTGTCCTGGGGCGGCACGGTCGCCCAGGAGCTCTACCGCCGCCATCCCGGGCTCGTCGCGACGCTGATCCTCGCCGACACCTACGCCGGCTGGAAGGGGTCGCTGCCGGAGCGGGAGGTGCAGGCCCGGGTCGAGAGCTTGCGGCAGAGCCTCGCCGCCGACACGTTCGACCCCACGCTCCCCGGCCTGTTCGCCGGCGACCCTCCGTCCGAGCTCGTGCCGCTGCTCGAGCAGATGGCCGCCGACGTCCGCCGCGAGAGCATGCGCACGGCGCTACTGGTGATGGCGCAGACCGACCAGCGCGACCTCCTGCCGCGCATCGCGGTGCCGACCCTGCTGCTCTGGGGCGAGCTGGACGCGCGGTCGCCGCTCGGAATCGCTCACGAGCTCCAGCGGGCGATCCCGAACAGCGAGCTGGTCGTGATCCCCGGCGCCGGCCACGTGAGCAACCTGGAGCAGCCCGAGGCGTTCAACGACGCCGTCCGCACGTTCTGCCGCGCTCACCCGGCACCCAGGTGACAACTTTCAGCCGGCGCGGGTACGCTCGCGCCGTGCCACTTGACATCGAGGAGGTCACCAACCTCGCGCCCGAGCGCTTCCGAGAGGTGCTGACGGCCGACGGGCTGGCGCAGTTCGAACGCACGATCGCGCGCGGGCGGGAGCTGCTCGGCTCGCGCACGTTCTGGACGGTCAACTCGACCGCGCGCGGCGGCGGCGTGGCGGAGATGCTGCGATCGCTGATCGGCTACGTCCGCGGTGCCGGCATCGATGCCCGATGGGCGGTCATCGAGGGCGATGACGAGTTCTTCCATATGACGAAGCGGCTGCACAACCGCCTGCACGGCCACGCCGGCGACGGCGGGCCGCTGGGGGAGGCGGAGCGCGCGGCGTACGAGGCCCGCTCGGCCTCCAACGTCGAGCAGCTTCTCGAACAAGTGCAGCGCGACGACATCGTGCTGCTGCACGATCCCCAGACGGCCGGCATGGTGCCGGCGCTCGTCGAGGCCGGAGTGCCGACGATCTGGCGCGCTCACATCGGGCTCGACAGCCCCAACGACCTCGCCCGCGAGGCATGGCGGTTCCTGATCCCGTACGTCGAGCCGGCCGCCGCCTACGTGTTCTCGCGGAAGAGCTTCAGCTGGGAGGGGCTCGACACCTCCAAGATCACGCTGATCCCGCCGTCGATCGACGCGTTCGCTCCGAAGAACGAGACGATGTCGTACACGAGCGTCACGGCGGTGCTGCGCGCGGCCGGGCTGGCGGCCGACCACGAGCACCGTCCGCGCGCGGTCTTCCAGCGCCTCGACGGGAGCATGGGCGAGGTGCAGCGGACGGCGCGGCTGATCCAGGACGAGGAGCTGCGGCTCGACACGCCGCTCGTCGCCCAGGTCTCGCGCTGGGACCGGCTCAAGGACCCGCTCGGGGTGCTCGCGGGGTTCGCCGAGCACGTCGCGCCCGACGGTGAGCCGCACCTCGCGCTCGTGGGGCCGGACGTGGCCGCCGTCGCCGACGACCCCGAGGGCGCCGAGGTGCTCGCCGAGACCGAGCAGGCGTGGCGCGAGCTGCCGGCGTCGGTGCGCCGGCGCGTCCACCTGGTGCTGCTCCCGATGGAGGATCCGGACGAGAACGCGGTGATGGTCAACGCGCTCCAGCGGCGCGCGGACGTCGTCGTCCAGAAGAGCCTCGCCGAGGGCTTCGGGCTGACCGTCGCGGAGGCGATGTGGAAGGCGCGGCCGGTCGTCGCCTCCCGTGTGGGCGGGATCCAGGACCAGATCGAGGACGGCGAGACCGGTGTGCTCGTCGATGCCGAGGACCTGGACGGGTTCGGGCGCCGGCTGAGTGCGTTGCTGGCCGACCCCTACGGCGCCGAGCGGATGGGCCAGGCCGCCCAGGCGCGGGTGCGCGACCTGTTCCTCGGCCCGCGGCACCTCGGTCAGTACGTTCGGCTGCTCGAGCGAGTGCTGACGGCCGGGTAGAGCGATCGACCCGGGAAGCCGTCGATGTCGGGGGAGCCTCCGTCACCGAACACCGGCCACGATCTACGACATCGCGATCATCGGCGCCGGGGACGTCGGCGCCGCCGTCGCTCGCGAGCTGGCGCGCTATGAACTGCGCGTCGTGCTCCTGGATTCTGGCGACGTCGGCGCCGGTACCAGCAAGGCCAACACCGCGATCCTGCACACCGGCTTTGACGCCAAGCCCGGCACGATGGAGGCCAAGCTCGTCGCGCGTGGCCACGGCCTGCTGCTCGACTACGCCGAAGACGTCGGTATCCCGCTCGAGCGCACGGGCGCGCTGCTCGTCGCCTGGACCCACGAGCAGCTCGAGCGCTTGCCCGCCATCGAAGACAACGCCCGCCGCAACGGCTATCACCGCACTGCGCCGGTCGGCGTCGACGAGCTGTACCGTCGCGAGCCGCACCTCGGACCCGGAGCGCTCGGCGCGCTGGAGGTGCCCGACGAGTACATCGTCTGCCCGTGGACGCCGCCGCTGGCCTGCGCCACCCAAGCCGTCCTCGCCGGCGTCGAGCTGCGCCGCTTCACCCAGGTCACGGGCCTGCGCCGGCTGAACGGCGGGCACTGGCGGATCGACTCGACGCAAGGCGCGCTGACGGCACGCTGGGTCATCAACGCCGCCGGGCTGTACTCGGACGAGATCCATCGCATGGCGGGCCACGACGGGTTCACCGTCACACCGCGCCGCGGCGAGCTGATCGTCTTCGACAAGCTCAGCCGGCCGCTCGTCAACCACGTCCTGCTGCCGGTCCCGACCGCCACGACCAAGGGCGTGCTCGTGGCGCCGACGGTGTTCGGCAACGTGATGCTCGGGCCGACCGCCGTCGACATCGAGGACAAGACGGAAACCCGCACCACTCCCGAGGGCCTGGCCGGCCTGCGCGTCCAGGGCGAGCGGATCATGCCCGAGCTGCTCTCCTACGAGGCGACCGCCGCCTACGCCGGGCTGCGCGCGGCGACCGAGCACGCCGACTACCAGCTCGTCGCGGACGGCTCGCACGGCTACGTCTGCGTCGGCGGCGTGCGCTCCACCGGCCTGACCGGCGCGCTCGCGCTCGGCGAATGGGTGCGCGACGCCCTCGACGCCGCCGGCGAGGCACTGCGAGAACGCCCCGGCGGATTGCCGGCGGTACGGATGCCCAACCTCGGCGAAGCCTTTCCGCGCCCCTACGCCGAGCCGGAGAAGATCCGCCGCGACGCCGCCTACGGCGACATCGTCTGCTTCTGCGAGCGAGTCACCCGCGGCGAGATCCGCGACGCCGCCCGCAGCCCGATCCCGCCCGCCGACCTCGACGGCCTGCGCCGCCGCACCCGGGTCCTGATGGGCCGCTGCCAGGGCTTCTACTGCGGCGCGCACGTCGCCGGCGCGCTCGCGGAGCACTCCGCCGTCACCGCCGACCAGCGCGCATGAGCCCCGCCGCGCACGACATCCCCACCGACGACGTCGACGTCGCGATCGTCGGCGGCGGGCCCGCCGGCCTCACCGCCGCCACCGCCCTGCGCCGCGCCGGCGCGGGCAGCGTCGTGGTCGTCGAGCGCGAGCACGAGACCGGCGGCATACCTCGCCACGCCCGGCATCAGGGCTTCGGCATCCGCGACCTGCACCGCATCATGTCCGGCCCCGACTACGCCGCCCGCCTGACCGAGCAGGCATGCAACGCCGGCGCCGAGCTGCGTACCGCCACGCAGGCGACCGGGTGGACGTCCGACGGCGCCCTGGAGACCACGAGCCCGTCCGGAAGGCGCCGGCTGCGCGCCCGCGCCGTCGTCCTCGCCTCGGGCTGCCGCGAGCGCCCGCGCGCAGCGCGCTTCGTGGCCGGCAGCCGCCCCCAGGGCGTCATGACCACCAGCATGCTCCAGCAGCTCGTCTACCTGCTGGGCGAGGCCCCCGGCCGGCGCGCCGTCGTCGTCGGCGCCGAGCACGTCAGCTTCTCCTCCCTGCTCACTCTCGAACACGGCGGCGCCAAGGCCACCGCGATGGTGACGACCCAAGCGCACCACCAGACCTTCGCCGCCTTCCGCGCCGGCGCCGCGCTGCGCTTCAGGACGCCGCTGCTCACGCGCACCGCCGTGACCGAGATCCACGGTCGTCGCCGGGTCGAAGCCGTGACCGTGAAGGACCTCGGCACCGGCGCTCAACGCCGGCTCGCGTGCGACCTCGTCGTCTTCACCGCCGACTGGATCCCCGACCACGAGCTCGCCGTCCTCGGCGGCATCGACCTCGACGAGGGAACCCGCGGCCCCCGCGTCGGCCCCGGCCAGCACACCGCGCGCCCCGGCGTCTTCGCCGCCGGCAACCTCCTGCACGGCGCCGAGACCGCCGACGTCGCGGCACTCAGCGGCCACCACGTCACCGAAGGCGTCGTCGCCCACCTGGAAGGTCAGCCGTGGCCGCGTCCGCCGATCCCGATCCGGTGCGCCGAGCCGCTGCACTGGATCGCGCCCAACGCCGTCACGGCACCCCAGGCCCCGTCACGCGGCCGTTTCCTCCTGCGCGCCCGCCGCGAACTGATCTGGCCGCGAGTCGAGATCACCCAGGACGGACGTCGCCTATGGTCCGGCCGCCTGCCGCGCGTGATGCCCGGGCGCTCCGCCGCGCTTCGCACGCAATGGATGACCGCAGTCGACCCCGCCGCCGGCCCCGTGACCGTCGGCGTGCGGCGCGCGCGTCAGCGCCGCAACCCACGATGAACGGGACGGCTGATCAGCCCGTCAAGGCCTCGAGGAGCTCGGGCCGCCATGTGCGGCGGTGCCGGTCGTAGACGCCGAAGTCGGTCGCGAAGTCCCAGTAGGCCCAAGCGAGACCGAGGCGGTCGAGCTCGTACCGCACCCAGCGCGTCCACCGGACCCGGGAGTCGTGATCCGCCCTGTCCAGCGTGCCGAACTCGCCGACATACAGCGGCACGCCCTGCCGGCGCGCCCACCCGGCGGCGGCCTCCAGGTCGGCGGTCACGGCGGCGTGGTCGGCAGGCGTGCCCCAGCCCGTGCCGAGCCAGTGCTGCGCTCCGGGCTGCCAGCTCGCCCCCTGATGAGTGAAGCGCAGCGGCTCGTAGTAATGGAGGGTCGCGATCAGGTGCTCGTCGCGGGGTAGCTCGAGCCGCTGCAGGCCGGCGAGGGTGGCGGACTCGGCACCGCTCGCGATCACGACGCGGGTGGGGTCGACTTCACGCACGCCGTCCAGAACGGTGGGGAGAAGCGCGTTCCAGCCGGCCGGTGTCATCGGCGGGCGCGGCTCGTTGAGCAGCTCGAACGCGAGCGCGCCCTCCGCCGCTGCGAACTGTCCGGCGATGCGCCGCCACATCGCGGCGAGGGGAGCGGCGGAGCCAAGCGGGTCGTCGCAGACGGCGTCAGCGTGGTGCATCGTGACCACGACGGCCAGCCCGTGAGACCAGGCGGTGTCGACGAGGTCGCCGACCGCGGCCAGCAACTCAGCGGTACGGCCCCACCAGCGCACCGGCAAGCGCACGGCGGTGAACCCCGCGTCGGCGATCGCCGCCAAGTGCTCGAGCGCGAATCGGCCAGCCGGGACTATCGTCGCGGCGATCGAACACGCCCGCAAGGTTGATCCCGCGGCGCAGCTCAGCGACCACGGCGGACGTCTTCGATCAGGTCGCGGTACCAGAGGGCGCTGCGCTTGGGCGTGCGGCTACTGCTCAGGCCCAGAAGGCGTCCTCGGCCTGCTGGTCGCTGCTGACGTCCCAGAACTCGTGGGCGAGCCCGTCCTCGCCCAGCCGGAACACCGCGACGTGCGAGGTGTCGATCTCGCGGCCGTCGTCGCGCTGAGCGGTCAGCCTGAGGAAGCAGAAGACGTAGCGGTCGCTCCCCAGCCACGCCTGCGGCTGCGGACGGTAGGTGCCGCCGGTGAGCTGCGAGCGTCTGCGCATCAGATCGCGCCAGCTGTCCAGGCCACGGTGGTCGCCGGCCAGCGGGTGGTTGCCGACGATCCGCCAGACGAGGTCGGGCGCGAACGCGTCGCTCACGTCGAGTGAGCCGCGGTTGATGGCATCGATCGCGTCGCGCAGCTTGATTGCGTTGGGGTGGGTGGGGTTCATGTGGCAGTCCTCGGTCGTCAGTCCCAGAACGCGTCGACCACCGGCTGTTCGGCGGCGAGCGCCCAGAACTCCTTCACGAGTCCGTCCTCGGTGAACGTGAACGCCTCGGTCATCTCGATGTCGAGCGTGCGCCCGTCAACACGGCTTCCCCGCACTCTCGCGACTACGCCGGCGTGCCGGTCGCCGGCGACGATCTCGATCGGCTCGACACGCAGAGAGCCGCCCGTGACCTGGCGCGCTCGCACGAAGTAGTCGAACAGCGCGTCGATGCCTCGGTACGCGCCCGCCATGTCATGCGTCCCACGGACGAACCAGACAACGTCGTCGTCGAAGTACTCACGATACGCATCCAGATCGCCGTGGTTGAACATCTCCAGCGCGTCGCGCATGCGCCCGACGTTGTCGTGCTGCTCCATTCGTGCTCCTCACTTTCGCGGGTGCGATGTTGCGACGGTATTCCATCAGGATCGCGGTATCGCAGTGACCGACTCCAGGTGCGCCGCGAGGAGCTTGCGCTGGCGGGCGGGCGTGGTCACGTCGGGAGCGACGATCGCATGCTGTGCGAGGCCGTCCACCAGGGCGACGAGCCGCCCGGCCTGGCGTCACGACGCCGGGTGAGGCCCGTCCTGGGGCGTCGGGAACGCGCCGCCGTCGATGAGCTCCACGCGGTAGCCGTCCGGATCGGCGACGAACGCGATCAGCGGCAGGTCCTCGCGGCCGCCGGGATGGTACGGCGGCTTCTCCGGCTCGACCCCGATGCTCCGCCAGCCGCGCGAGCGCCGTCCTCGATGCTTTCGACGGTGACCGCGAAGTGGTTGTAGCCGTCGCCGAGCTCGTAGGGCTCCTCACGGCCGACGTTGACGGTGAGCTCGAGCCGGTCGCCGTCGTCCGGCAGGCCCATGTAGACGTTGTAGGCCGACTCGAAGTTCAGGCGCCCGCGCTCCTCGAAGCCGAGCGCGCGATAGAAGCGCAGCGACGCGTCGATGTCGCGGGCGCGAAGGCAGGTGTGGACGAGGCTGGTTGGCATGGAGCCATGGTGCCAGGCAACCATCAGCGCGGGAGCGTGAAGCGGAACGCGCTCCCGCCGCCGTCGGCAGGCTCGACCCAGATCCGCCCGCCGTGGGCCTCGATGATGCGCCGGCACACGGCGAGCCCGATCCCCGCGCCGTCGATCTGCTCGTTCGCGCGCGAGAACATGCTGAAGATCCGGCTCGCCTCGACGGGGTCGACGCCGAGGCCGTTGTCGCGCATCGTCACGACCCATTCCTGGCTGTCGGGGACCGACGAGACGTCGATCCGCGGCGGCGCGTCGCCGCGGAACTTCACCGCGTTCGCGAGCAGGTTCTGCAGCACGCGCCGCAGCTGCCGCGGGTCGCCCTGGACCTCCGGCAGCTCGCGCACCTCGAGCGTCGCGCCCGCCTCGTCGAGCCGTCCGCGGAGGTCCTCGGCGACCTGGGTCACCAGCTCGTCGAGCCTGACCGGCTCGCTGCTCAGCTCGCCGGCGCGCGCGTAGACGAGCACGCCGTCGATGAGGTCGCGCGCGCGCTCCGCGCTCGACCGCAGCTGCCGCAGGACGGCTGGCGACGGCGGCTCCGCAGCGCGGCGCTCGAGCAGCCCGACGAGCATCGTGATGCCCGCGATCGGCTCGCTCAGGTCGTGCGCCACGACGTCGGCGTAGTTGCGCAGCTCGGCCTCCATGCGCCGGTGCTCGGTGACGTCGGTGAGGAAGTTGATGAGCCCGTCGCCGAGCCTGGCGGTGCGGTGCACGAACGTCCCCAGCATGTAGCCGTCGCCGAACGGCATGTCGTATGTGACCTCGGCGACCCACGGCACACCCGTCTCGCACACCTGGACGTAGTCGTCGAACGCGCGGCTGTCGCGCATGCGCGGGAGCGCCTCGAGGAGCGTGTAGCGGTCGCGCGTGGCGGCCGGGATCCTGAACGCCTGCAGCATCGTGGGATTCCCGTAGCCGAACGTGAAGTCGACGATCCGCCCGCGGTCGTCGCGCAGCGCCCACAGCACGCCGACCGCCTCCGGGAAGCCGTCGAGGAGAGAGCGGAACTCGGCCGCTCCTTGCACGCCCAGCAGCTCGACCAGCTTCGGATCCTCGCCCCAGGCCTCGGGGTCCGGGGCGGCATCGCGTTCGGTCACGTCCGCAGGATAGGCCGCTGTCACTAATCTCGCCGCCCATGCCCGCCGCCGTCATCTTCGATCTCGACGGAGTCATCATGGACTCCGAGCAGCGCTGGAACGGCGCCAAGGAAGCGCTGGTCCGCGAGACCGGCGGCCGCTGGCGCGACGAGGCGCCCTCGGTGATGATGGGCATGAGCTCGTCGGAGTGGGCGGCATACCTGCGCGACGACCTCGGCGTCCCGATGGACGTCGACGCGATCAGCCGCGAGGTCGTGCGGCGGATGGAGGACGGCTACCGCGAGGAGCTCCCGCTGCTGCCCGGAGCCGGCGACGCCGTCGGCTCGCTGGCGGACCGCTGGCCGCTGGGGCTCGCCTCGTCCTCGAACCGCGAGATCATCGACCTCGTGCTCGAGCTGACGGGCTTCGGCGAGGCGTTCCGCGTGACCGTCTCCTCCGAGGAGGTCGAGCGCGGAAAGCCCGCTCCCGACGTCTACTTCGAAGCTGCGCGCAAGCTGGAGGTCGAACCCGCTTCCTGCGTCGCGATCGAGGACTCCAGCAACGGCGTGCGGTCCGCCCATGCCGCGGGCATGACGGTGATCGCGGTCCCCAACCCCCACTACCCGCCCGAAGCGGACGCCCTCGAGCTCGCGGCCGCGTCGGTCGAGGTCGTGGGCGAGATCACGCCTGAGCTGGTCGAGCGCGTCGGGTGAAGACGAGGTCGCGTTTCGTCAGGTACGCTAACCTATCGTAAGTGACAAAGGTCTGGGTCCTCGACACGGAGACGAAGGGCACCGGCGCCCAGATGGTGCCGCTCGAGAAGGTGCAGCAGAAGCCTGCGCGCAGCCGCGAGCCGTTCTTCGTCCCGCCCAAGCGCAAGCCGCGCGAGCCCAAGCCCGCCGGGCCGCGGGCGCCGCGCCGCTTCAAGGTCATCGACGTGGCGACACGGGAGGTGCTCGCCGAGAGAGCGCTCGCCCGCGACACGCTGGACGTGCTCGGCGACGTGCGCAGCAGCGTCGACGTGCACGTCTACGTCTGGGAGCCCGACGACGACCACTGGCGGCTCCTCACGCTCGCCGAGCAGCGCACCCTCTGGGAGCGCCGGGTCAGAAGAGGGTCTTGACCTGGTCGACCGCGACGATCGCGGTCGTCACCCCCAGCATCGCGACGGAGAACCCGAGGATCACCACGCGGTAGCCGCGCAGCTGTACGGCGGCCGGCAGGTAGCGCCGGTTCGTCACCAGCAGCAGGCACGTGTAGACGAACATGATCGCCCCGCCGAGCACGGTCGAGATCGTGATCAGCACGAGCGGCTGGTCGAACCCGAGCAGCAGGATCGCGCTGCCGAACACCACCATCGTCCAGACGACCGTGAAGTACAGCCGGCTCTCGCTGATGGTGCCGCGGTCGCGAGTCCAGCCCACGTGGACGACATCGGCGACCAGGCGCGATACGTAGTCGACGATGCCCAGGGCGGCGGCGAACAGGCTGACGGCGCCGACGGCCAGGAACAGCGTGCCGAACCACTGGCCCACCGTGTCGTCGAGTACGTCGGCCTCGAGCGCGATGAAGTCGAACCCGCTCGAGTCGGGCAGGTCCGGGTGCTCGAACACCGTCGAGTACGCGATCAGCGAGAAGACGATGATCGCGATCCCGCCGATCAGCGCGAACGACACGAACTGCTCGGTGTTCGCGCGCTTCCACCACGTCCGCCAGCGGCCCAGGTTGGCGTCGTCCTGTGGGAAGCTGAGGCGCTCGCTGTCCGGCGCCGCCTCCTCCTGGCCGGTGATCGGGGAGACGATGCGCGGCACGTAGCGGCCCATCCCGAAGCCCTTGTCGCGGATCCAGTTGCTCTGGACGAGATTGTTGGCGCCGCCTGCACCCGCCGCGGCGAGCGCGCCGACGAGGATGGCGATCGGGATCTCGCTCGGGAACGTGCCGAAGCTCGTGACGATCTCGCTCGTGCCGCGATAGGCGTCCGCGCTGATCACGGCGAAGAGGCCGACCGCGAGCAGCACGAGGACGGCGCCGACCTTGATGAACTGGAGCTTCTCGACGGTCTGGTAGACGACCGGTGACGCCGTCAGCGTGATGCCGATGGCGAGCAGGCCCGCGATGGCGATCACGTTCGGGTCGCCGCCGCCGAAGGCGAAGGTGGCGATGGTGGCGGCCGACGTGGCCCAGCCCGGCCACATGGTGGCGAGGATCGCGCCGCCCGCGAGGATGCCGCCCCACGGCTTCCACATGCGCATGAAGCCGCCGATCGCGGTCTCGCCGGTAGCCAGCGTGTAGCGCTCGATCTCCATGTTGATGAAGAACTGCACGAGGACGCCGACCACGGCGGCCCACAGGAACACGAGGCCGGCCTGCGAGGCGATGTACGGATAGAGGATGTACTCGCCGCTGGCGATGCCGACGCCGATGAGGATCACGCTCGGCCCGATCAGCCGGCGCAGTCGCGGCGCCTCGGGAAGCTCGCGCTCTTCCGATGCCGCGCGCGTGAACCGGCCCTTGACCGGCTCAGCTTCGACGACCTGCGTGTGCCGCATCTCTCCTCCTCGTGCTCGTTCGCTGGGCTGCCATGCGCACCGGCGAGTTGACGGCGCCGTAGCCGTCGTAGCCGCCGCGCCGCTCGAGCACCTCGAAGAAGACTCGGCCCTCGAGCGCGGTGTAGAAGTGCAGGAGCTCCCCGGCGCCGCTGCGGTCGTAGAGGACGTCGAGCTCGCGCAGCGCGTCGAGCAGCTCGGGGTCGAGCTCGTAGCGGGCGTCGAGGTCCGCGTAGTAGTTCTCGGGGATCGGCAGGATCGGCGCGCCGCGGTCGCGCATCGCGCGCGCGGCGGCGAGCGCGTCGCGGCACGCGAACGCGACGTGCTGGAGCTCGGCCTGCCCGCGCTGGGTACCGGCCAGCGCCGGGACGTTGAGCGCGATGCGCACGCGGCCGTCGCTGCTGGTCAGGGCGCGGCTGCGGACGAGCCCGCCGGGCGCCGCGAGCTCGGCGCTGGGGCCGGGGCGCAGGTCGAGCAGCGAGTGGTAGAAGAGCCCGGCCTCGTCGAACGCCTCGAACGGCTGGGCGAGCGTGATGTGGTCGATCCGGTCGATCGGAAGGCCGTTGGCCGGCTCGGGCTCGAGCGCGACGAAGTCGTCGAGCCAGCGCGCGTCGGCGCCGCAGAAGAACACGGCGGTGCCGTCGGGCGCGGCGACCGCGGAGAGGGCGGCCTCGCCCGGGCTGCGGCGGCGCGCGAGCACCGGCGCGAGCAGCGCCTCGGCGCGCTCGGCTGACGCCTGCGGGTCGGCGCTCTCGACGGCGACGGCCACGACCTCGGGGTCGTCCTCGCCCGCGCCGTGGTTGACGACGATGCGAATGTCGCCGTGCTGCCACAGCTGCACCGGCTTGCTGCGGTGCGGTCCCACGTGACCGAAGCCGAGCGTGCGCAGCAGCGCCTCGGTCTCCGGCGCCGAGTCGGCGTCGACGCCGATCTCCACGAAGGCGAAGCCGTTCAGGCGCGGGCTCGGCGGCAGCCGGTCCTCGAGCACGATCAGCGAGCGCATGGCGTCGATCGCGGTGCGGTCGGGGTCGGCCTGGCGGAAGACGTCGTTGAACACCTCGAGCGAGAGCGGACCGGGGTAGCCGGAGGCCAGCACGCGGGCGAGGAATCCGACGAGGTCGAACGCGCCCTGGCCGGGGAAACAGCGGTAGTGGCGGCTCCACTGGAGCACGTCCATGCTCAGGTGCGGCGCGTCGGCGAGCTGGAGGTAGAAGACCTTGTCGATGCCCGCGATGGCGCCGAGATCGGTGCCGCGCGAGAGGATGTGGAACGAGTCCAGGCAGGTGCCGAGCGCCGCATGGTCGGCGGCTTCGACGATCCGCCACGCGTGGTCGTACTCGTTGACGTA
Source organism: uncultured Solirubrobacteraceae bacterium (assembly GCA_963849695.1). Lineage (GTDB taxonomy): Bacteria > Actinomycetota > Thermoleophilia > Solirubrobacterales > Solirubrobacteraceae > DASSUW01. Next base: position 131,927 of record CAWKIT010000026.1, on the reverse strand, counting down.
GCGGCCCCAGGCGAGCGCCTCGTAGGCGATCCGCCGGCCGCGGTCGGCGGCGCGGGCGGCGAGCGCGTGCAGCTGCTCGGCGGCCAGGTCGTCGTCGTCGATCGCCTCCGCCGAGACGTTCGAGCACACGAGCATGGTCTCGACGCCGAGCTGCTCCATCACGTCGAACTTCGCCTCGGCGCGGCGCAGGTTGCGCTCGAACGTCGCGGCGGGGACGGCCTCGAAGTCGCGGAACGGCTGGTAGAGGTCGATCGTGAGGCCCAGCTCGTCGGCGAGGCCGCGGACCTCGCCGGGCGCCAGCGGCGAGTTGACGAGGTCGGCCTCGAACAGCTCGACGCCGTCGAAACCCGCGCGGGCTGTGGCCGCGAGCTTCTCGTCGAGCGTGCCGCTGAGGCACACGGTGGCGATCGAGCGGCGCATCAGCCCGCGCTCACCGACTGGCCGGCGAGCTCGGCGAAGTGGCGCAGCATCCGCTCGCGGTCGGGCTGGAGGCCGGTGAAGAGCTCGAACGACTCTGCCGCCTGGAACACCGCCATCCCGCCGCCGTCGAGCGTGCGGCAGCCGATCTCGCGGGCGCGCTGGAGGAGCTGGGTCTCGAGCGGCCGGTAGACGACCTCGGCGACCCACAGGCCGGGGTGGAGCAGCTCTTCGTCGAGCGGCAGGCCGGCGTGGCCCTCCATGCCGGTCGGCGTGGCGTGGATGAGCCCGTCGGCCTCCTCGAGGCTGTCGAGCGTGCCGGGCGTGGCGCGGTCGGAGTCCAGCCGGCGGACGCAGGCCTCGGCGCGCCGCGGGTCGACGTCGACGATCGTGAGCTGCCGCACGCCGAGCCGGAGCGCGGCGTAGGCGGCCGCGGCCCCGGCGCCGCCGGCGCCGAGCAGCACGACGCGCTCGAGCTCGGCGTCTGGCAGCCCGCGCGTGAAGCTCTCGGCAAAGCCGGTGGTGTCGGTGTTGTGGCCGGTCGCGCCGCCGCCTTCGAAGACGACGGTGTTGACGGCCTGGAGCGCGGCGGCGTCGTCGGAGAGGGCGTCGAGGTGGGGGACCACCGCCTGCTTACACGGGTGGGTGACATTTACGCCGCGGAACTCGGCGCGCCGGGCCTGCTCGAGCAGGTCGCCGACGCCCTCGTCGCCGTCGCCGATGTCGAACAGCCGGTACGCGTAGTCCACTCCGAGCTCGGCCGCCTCCCGCTCATGCAGCGGCGGGCTCAGCGAGCTCCCGATCCCCGCCCCGATCAACCCGACTTCATACAGCTCCGTCCCCACGACCCTCCGATGATTTCGCGCGGCCAATTCTGTGTACGAACTAGTACGTTCGTTCCCGATCCGGAAGCGGCGAAAACCGGCCGCAACTACAATCGCCGCCTGATGCCTCCACGGCAGGCCGCCGAGCCGGCCGAGCGCCGGCGCGACGCGGAGCGGACGCGCAACGAGATCCTCGAGGTCGCGACGCGCGAGTTCGCCGCCAACGGATACGCGGGCGCGCGCGTGGACGACATGGCGGAGCGCATGCGCACGACCAAGCGCATGATCTACTACTACTTCGGCGGCAAGGAGCAGCTCTTCATCGCGGTGCTCGAGCGCGCCTACGCGGAGATCCGGCGCGCCGAGCGGGCGGTCGACGTCGACGGCCTCGACCCTGCCGCCGCCGTCCGCCGCATCGCCGAGCTGACCTTCGACCACCACGAGTCGCATCCGGACTTCATCCGGCTCGTGAGCATCGAGAACATCCACCACGCCGAGCACATGGCGCGCTCACCGGCGATCGCCGAGCTCGGCAGCCCGGCGATCGACCTGCTCGAGCGGATCCTCGAACGCGGCCGCACGGAGGGCGTCTTCCGCACCGACGCCGACGCCGTCGACGTCCACATGATGATCAGCGCGTTCTGCGTCTTCCGGGTCGCCAACCGCCACACGTTCGGCACGCTGTTCGACCGCGATCTCGCCGACCCCGAGCTGCGCGAGCACTACCGCCGGATGCTCGGCGACATGATCGTCGGCTATCTGGGGACCCACCGCAGCTGTTGACTTTCGATTCTCATTCTTTCGAAAGTAAGATCGAAGGCATTGACAATCGTCACCGGCCGACAGTAGGGTCACGCCGCCGGACCGCGGAAAGGTAAGCCGCTTCGGCAAATTCGCGCCCATGGGCCCTAACGTGGCGAACCTGTCGCAGCAAGAGCGGATGCAGGAAGTCCTGCGAATGCTCGAGTCGAGGGACTCCGTACATGTTGCGGAACTTTCGAAAGCGTTTGCGGTGTCGGAGGTCACGGTCCGGAGCGACCTCTCCCAGCTCGCTCGTCAGGGGCTCGTCGCGCGCGTGCGCGGCGGCGTCCGCGCTCCCGAGCGCGGTCAGTCGGAGCTCGGCTTCGACTTCCGGCTGCGGCTCGAGGTCGCGCGGAAGCGGGCGATCGCGAAGGCCGCTGCGGCGATGGTCGACGAAGGCGAGGCGGTCGCGCTCGACTCGAGCACGACCGCGTACTACCTTGCGCTCGAGCTGCGGACCAAGAACGAGCTCGTGGTCGTCACGAACGGCCTCCTGATCGCAGCGGCGCTGTCCGACGCTCCCGGGATCTCGGTGCTGGTCACCGGCGGGATGCTGCGGCTGCAGGCGATGTCGCTCGTCGGCGACCTGGGGGCCGAGGCGCTGAGGACGACGCGGATCAGCAAGGGCTTCCTCGGCGCGCGCGGGCTGAGCCTGGAGGCCGGGCTCATGGACCTGAACCCGGACGAGGTCCGCATCAAGCGGGAGATGGCCGGCGTCTGCGAGCGCGTGGTCTGCATCGCCGACGGCACCAAGTGGTACCGGACCGCGCTGCTGCCGTTCGTCGCGACCGAGCAGGTGGACGTGATCGTCACCGACACGAGCGCGCCGGCCGAGGAGGTCAAGGCCTGGGAGGCGCGCGGGGCGCGGATCGTCCGTGTCGACCCGGTCGAAGGGGGGCAGCCGGGGCACCGGCGACAGCCGCTGGTCGACCGTCATCTCCACGCCGGTACGTCGTGACGGACGCCGAGACACCCATCGTCGAGCTGCGCGACGCGTCAAAGTCCTACGGCGCCGTCCGCGCGCTGCTGGACGGCAACCTCGTGCTCCGCGCCGGCGAGGTCCGCGGCCTGATCGGCGAGAACGGCGCCGGCAAGTCGACGCTCGTCAAGGTGCTCGCCGGCGTCGTGCGGCGCGACGCCGGCGAGATGCTGGCCGCCGGCGAGGTCGTCGACTTCCACTCTCCTCATGACGCCCGCGACGCCGGTATAGCGGTCATCTATCAGGAGCCGACGCTGTTCCCGGATCTGAGCATCGCGGAGAACGTCGTCATGGGCTACCACCCGCTCGGCTCGCTCGGGCGCATCGACCGCCGGGCGATGCACCGCCAGGTGCAGGGCCTGATCGACCGTCTCGGCGTCCAGCTGGCTTCCGACCGGCCGGTTCGGGGCCTGTCGATCGCCGACCAGCAGATCGTCGAGATCGCCAAGGCGCTGAGCTTCGACGCCCGGGTCCTGATCATGGACGAGCCCACCGCGGCACTGTCCGGTCCCGAGGTCGAGCGGCTGTTCGCGGTCGTGCGCACCCTGAAGGAACACGGAGCCGCCGTCCTGTTCATCTCGCACCGCCTCGAGGAGATCATGGCGATCTGCGACACCGTGACGGTGATGCGCGACGGCGCCGTCGTGCACGACGCTCCGATCGCCGAGATGACGCCCGACGACATGGTCCGGCGAATGGTCGGGCGCGAGCTCGGCGCGCTGTTCCCCAAGCAGGAGGCCGAGATCGGCGAGCCGGTGCTCGCGGTCCACCGGCTCACCCGCGAGGGCGTGTTCTTCGACGTCAGCTTCGAGGTGCGAGCCGGGGAGATCGTGGCGCTCGCCGGGCTCGTCGGCGCCGGCCGCAGCGAGGTGGCGCGGGCGATCTTCGGGATCGACCGGGCGGACGCCGGCCATGTCGAGATGTCGGGTGTCCGGCTGCCGGCCGGCCGGCCGATGGCGGCCATGCGCGCCGGCATCGCGTTCGTGCCGGAGGACCGGCGGCTGCAGGGCCTCGTGATGGACCTCTCGATCGCGCGCAACGCGACGCTGACCCGCATGCGGGCGCTGACCCGGCTCGGGCTGATCCGGGCCGGCGCCGAGAACCGCCTTGCGCGCGAGTGGGCGGACCGGCTCCAGCTCAGGTTCCACCGCCTCGAGGACCCGGTCGGCTTCCTCTCCGGCGGCAACCAGCAGAAGGTCGTGCTCGCCAAGTGGCTGGCCACCGAGCCCAAGCTGCTGATCCTCGACGAGCCGACGCGCGGGATCGACGTCGGCACGAAGTCCGAGGTGCACCGGCTGATGAGCGAGCTGGCCGGACGCGGTCTCGCGGTGTTGATGATCTCCAGCGAGCTGCCGGAGGTGCTGGGCATGGCCGACCGCGTGCTGGTCATGCACGAGGGCCGGCTGACCGGCGAGCTGAGCCGCGACGAGGCCGACGAGGAGCGCGTGATCCGCGCGGCGACCGGGGTGGGCGCCGCCGGATGAGCGCGCACGCCGCCGCCCCCGCCGACGCCGCCCGCGCGCGCCGCCTGACCGAGTGGGTCCTGCGCGTCCGCGAGCTCGGCATCGTCGCCGCGCTCGCGCTGCTGATCGCGGTCACGGCGGCGATCGAGCCGCGCTTCATCGAAGCGGCCTCGCTGCGCAACCTCGCGCTCAACGCGTCGATCTTCGCGATACTGGCGGTCGGCCAGACGCTCGTGATCATCACGCGCAACGTCGACCTCTCGGCGGGGTCGGTGCTCGGGCTGAGCGCGTTCTTCGCGGGCGACCTGCTGCAGAGCAACCCCGACCTGGCGCTTCCCGTCGTGTTCCTGCTCGGCATCGCGCTCGGCGCCGCCTGCGGGCTGCTCAACGGGATCCTCGTCACCTGGGGGCAGGTGCCGGCGCTCGTGGTCACCCTCGGCACGCTGTACGCGTTCCGCGGGCTCGCGTTCCTGTGGACCGAAGGGCGGCAGGTCAACGCCGAGACGCTGCCGAACGCCTTCCTCGACCTCGGCAGCGACTCGATCGCCGGCGTGCCGATCCTCGTGATCATCGCGCTCGTGGTCGTGTTCGCGTTCGGCCAGTGGCTGCGCGACTACCGGCCGGGCCGCGAGCTGTACGCGATCGGCTCGAACCCCGAGGGCGCGCGCCTGGCCGGTGTCCGCTCGAACCGGCGCGTGCTCGTCGCCTTCGTGCTCGCCGGGGGCCTGGCCGGTCTCGGCGGCGTGCTGTTCACGGCGCGCTTCGGCACGGTCGACGCCACGGCCGGCGTCGGCTACGAGCTGACCGTCATCGTCGCCGCCGTGGTCGGCGGCGTGGCGATCTTCGGCGGCACCGGAACGGTCTACGGCGCGGCGCTCGGCGCGCTGCTGCTCGGCACCATCACGTCGTCGCTGATCGTCCTGCGGGTGGCGGCGTTCTGGCAGATGGCCGCGATCGGCGCCCTGCTGCTGGTCGCGATCGCCCTCGACCGCTTCGTTGCGATCCGCATCGAGGCGGCACTCAGACGCAGGAGCGCGCGCCGTGCAGACTGAGACGACCGCGCCTGAGGCCCCGCCCGTGGCGACCGGAGCCCGCCGCGACTGGCGCTCCCTGCTCGGGCGCTGGGAGTCGCTGCTGGTCGGCCTGCTGATCGTCCTCGCGATCGCCGGGCAGGCGATCTCGCCCGAGTTCCTGACGACGCTCTCGTTCACCACCGGTTCCCTCGACCTGTCCGAGATCGCGCTGATGGCACTGCCGCTGGCGATGGTGATCGTGGCGGCCGAGATCGACCTGTCGGTCGCCTCGGTGATGGCGCTCTCGAGCGCGCTGATGGCATACCTGTGGAACAACAACCAGCCGGTCGAGTTCATCATCCCGGTCTGCCTTCTCGCCGGCGCGCTGTGCGGAGCCTTCAACGGCGTGCTCGTGACGCGCTTCGGCCTGCCGTCGCTGGCCGTCACGATCGGCACGCTGGCCCTGTTCCGCGGCCTCGCCTTCGTGGTCATCGGCGACGAGTCGGTGACCGACTTCCCGGCGGTCTGGACCGACCGGGCCTTCGGGAACTTCGCCGAGACGTTCGTCCCGAACACCATCGTGCTCTTCGCCGTGCTCGCCGTCGTCTTCGCGGTGCTGCTCCATGCGACGCCGTTCGGCCGCTCGATCTTCGCGATCGGCGCCAACGAGGAGGCTGCGTACTTCTCGGGGCTGCGCGTCAAGCGCGTCAAGCTCATCCTCTTCGTCTTATGCGGCGCGGTCGCCGCGCTCGCCGGCGTCGTGATCACGCTCCGCAACTCGACCGGGGCGGCCAACGTCGGCCAGGGCTTCGAGCTCACGGTCGTCACCGCGGTGCTGCTCGGCGGCGTCTCCATCTTCGGCGGCCGCGGCACGATCCTCGGGGTCATCCTCGCGCTTGTGCTGCTCGGCGGCATCCAGAAGGCGCTGCTGCTGAGCGAGTCGATCTCGTCGTACTGGATCCAGATCGTCACCGGGACGCTGCTGGTGGGCTCGGTCCTGGGTCCCAACCTCGCCCGTCGCGTCGCCGAGACCCGGCGGCGCCGCTCACGTCCACTCCCGGAGGAGGGTCCATGAAGTCCGCACATCTACGTGTGCTGCTGGTCGCGCTCGCCCTGCTGGCGGCGCTCGCATTCGCCGCCTGCGGCGAGACGCAGGATGACGAGGGGTCGGAGGGTGAATCCACGCCGGCCGCCGCCCAGGAGGGCGAGGCCGATCCCAACGCGGAGATCCCGCAGGGCCTCAAGACCGTCTCGATCCCGAAGCAGCTCGGCAACCCGTACGAGGAGTTCGAGCACTCCGGCATCGACGAGGCGCTCGAGGAGCTCGGCGGCTCGAACCGCATCTCGGGCCCGACCGACGCCGGCGCCTCGACCCAGATCCCGATCATCAACGCCGCCGTCCAGCAGCAGCCGGACGCGATCATCATCGCCGGCAACGATCCGGACGCGGTGGCGCCTGCGCTCAAGCAGGCCGCGCAGTCCGACATCAAGATCGTCGGCATGGACTCCGACGTCGCGCCCGACGCGCGCAGCGTGTTCATCAACCAGGTCACGACGGACCTGGTCGGCAAGAACCAGGTCGAGTCGATCGCCCGCCAGATCGACAACAAGGGCGAGATCGCGATCCTGTCGGCGACGGCGAACGCGACCAACCAGAACGCCTGGATCGAGGTGATGAAGGAGACGCTCAAGGACCCGAAGTACAAGGACATCAAGCTCGTGAAGGTCGCCTACGGTGACGACGACGACCAGAAGTCCTTCCAGGAGACGCAGGGTCTGATCCAGGCGTATCCGAACCTCAAGGGCATCATCTCGCCGACCACGGTGGGCGTCGCCGCCGCCGCGCGCTACCTGTCGACCTCGCCGCAGAAGGGCAAGGTCAAGCTGACCGGGCTCGGCTTCCCGAACCAGATGCGCAAGTTCGTCAAGGACGGCACGGTCGAGGAGTTCCAGCTGTGGGTGCCGAAGGACGTCGGCTACCTGGCCGGCCAGGCCGCAGCCGCGCTGGTCGCCGGCCGGATCACCGGCGCCGAGGGCGAGAAGTTCGAGGCCGGGCGGCTGGGCGAGTACACGATCGGCGCCGACGGCGAGATCGTGCTCGGCCCGCTGACCACGTTCGACGCCGAGAACATCGACGAGTTCGACTTCTAAGTGGTTCCCCCCTCACATACGCATGCCGCCAGACGGACGTACGTGGGGAACCGCCGTCGATTGAGCGCTCGCGTCGGCATCTTCGGGATCGGGCTGGCGGCCTACTGGCCGCAGTTCGACGGCCTCCGGGAGCGCATCGAGGGCTACCAGCGACGCGTCGAACAACGCGTGGGCGAGCTCGGCGGCGAGGTCGTGTCGGCGGGGCTGGTGGACTCGGCCGAGGGGGCGCGCGAGGCGGGGGACCGCTTCGCGCGCTCGCAGGTCGACCTCGTGCTCTGTCACGCGGTCACGTACGCCACGTCGAGCCAGGTGCTGCCGGCCGTGCAGGCGGCCAAGGTGCCGGTCGTGCTGCTCGGGCTGCAGCCGGCGGCCACGCTGGACTACGAGAACACCGACACCGGCGAGTGGCTGGCCAACTGCGCGGCCTGCTGCGTGCCGGAGCTGGCGGGCGCGTTCACGCGCGCGCGCATCCCCTACGACACCGTCGCCGGCACGATCGAGGGCGACGAGCGGGCCTGGGACAAGATCGCGGCGTGGGTGCGCGCCGCCGGCGTCGCCCGCGCCCTGCGCAGCGCCCGCATCGGCTTCATGGGGCATACCTATCCAGGCATGCTCGACATGTATTCGGACTTCACGGCGGTCCACGCGCAGCTCGGCGCCCACGTCGAGGTGCTGGAGATCGACGATCTCGGCGCGCGTGTCGAACAGGTGACCTCCGACGAGATCGCCGCCAAGCAGGCGGAGATCCGCGAGATGTTCGACTTCGCCGACCCGTCCGACGACCCGATCGCGGGGCCGATCGAGGACGAGCAACTCGACTGGTCGGCGCGCGTCGCCGCCGGCCTCGACCGGCTGGCGTCCGACTTCGCCCTGGACGGTCTCACCTACTACTACCGCGGTGCGGACGGCAACGCGGCGGAACAGCTCGGCGCCGGGGTGATCGTGGGCAATTCGCTGCTGACCGCGCGTGGGATCCCGACCTCGGGCGAGGGGGATCTCAAGACCAACGTGGCGCAGCTGATCCTCGACCGCCTCGGCGCCGGGGGCTCCTACACCGAGTACTACGCGCTCGACTTCGACGACGACTTCGTGCTGATGGGCCACGACGGACCAGGCCACATCGCGATCGCGGAGGGGCGGCCGACCTTGCGGGCGCTCAAGCTCTACCACGGTAAGCGCGGCGCCGGCCTGAGCGTCGAGTTCAAGGTCCGCTACGGACCCGTCACCATCTGCGGCTGCACGCAGACGGCCGAGGGTCGCCTCAAGCTGATCGTCGCCGAGGGGGAGTCGATCCCCGGCGCCACGTTCCGGATCGGCAACACCAACAGCCGGCTGCGGTTCGCGTCGTCGCCGGCCGAGTTCTTCGAGCGCTGGTGCGCCGAGGGCCCCACGCATCACGTGGCGCTCGGGGTCGGCCACCGCGCGGGCGACCTGCGGCGGGTCGCGACGCTGCTCGGTCTCGCCTACGCCGAGGTGTCGTGATGGAGCGCGTCTGCTGGACGATGCGGGTGCGGCCCGAGCGGCTCGAGGAGTACAAGGCGGCGCACACGGCGGTGTGGCCGGAGATGCTCGAGGCGCTGAGCGCCACTGGCTGGACGAACTATTCGCTGTTCCTCACGGAGGACGGGCTGCTGATCGGCTACCTCGAGACCGAGGACTTCGAGGCGGCGCTGGCCGGCATGGAGGCGACCGGCGTCAACGCGCGCTGGCAGGCCGCGATGGCCGACTTCCTCGTGCCGCCGATGCGCCGCATCGAAGAGGTTTTCCACCTTGACTGACTTCGCGGCCATCGATCTCGGCGCGGAGAGCGGCCGCGTGGTGCGCGGCAGCTTCGACGGCGAGCGCGTGGCACTCGAGCTCGCGCACCGGTTCCAGAACCGGCCGGTGCGGCTGCCCGACGGCCTGCACTGGAACCTGCTCGCGCTCTTCACCGAGGCGGTCGACGGGCTGCGCGGGCTCGACGTCCCCCTGCGCGGCGTCGGGGTCGACACGTGGGGCGTCGACTACGCGCTGCTCGATCGGCGGGGCAGCTTGCTCGGGCTGCCGTTCCACTACCGCGACTCGCGCACCGAGGGCATGATCGCCCGCGCGGACGCGCGTGTCCCACCGGCGGAGCGCTACGAGGTGACCGGCATCCAGACGATGCCGATCAACACGGTCTTCCAGCTTCTCGCCGACTCCAGGGCGGCGGCCGCGGAGCGGATCGCGCTCGTCCCGGATCTGCTCGCCTACTGGCTCTGCGGCGAGCTCGCCAACGAGGCCACCAACGCCTCCACCACCGGTCTCCTCGACGCGCGGTCCGGCACCTGGGCGCGCGGGCTGATCGAGCGGCTCGGCCTGCCCGCCGCTCCGTTCGCCGGCGACCCGGTGGAGGCCGGCACGACGCTCGGTCCGGTCCACTCCCACCATGGGGTCGACGCGCCCGTGCACGCCGTGGCGAGCCACGACACGGCCTCCGCGTTCGTCGCGGCGCCCGTGCGCGGCGAGAACGCGGCGATCCTGTCCTCGGGCACCTGGTCGCTGCTCGGACTCGAGCTCGCCGCGCCCGTGCTGACCGACCGCGCGCGCGATTTCAACCTCACCAACGAGCGCGGGATCGACGGGACGATCCGCCTGCTCCGCAACGTGATGGGGCTGTGGTTGGTCCAGGAGTGCCGCCGCCACTGGGGCGCCTCGTACGACGAGCTGCACGACCTGGCGGCGCGGGCGCGCCCCGACGTGCCGCTCTTCGACCCCGACGACGACCACTTCCTGCGCCCGGGGGACATGCCCGCGCTCATCGCCGCCGCGTGCACCGAGGCCGGGCAGCCGGCGCCGGAAGGCCGCGGCGAGATCGTCCGCTCCGCGCTCACCTCGCTCGCCTGCAAGTACCGGCTCGTCCTCGAGCGCCTCGAGCTGGTCACCGGCCGGGCGGTCGACGTCGTGCACGTGATCGGCGGGGGCGCGCGGAACGACCTGCTCTGCCGCCTGACCGCCGACCTGCTCGGGCGCCCCGTGCTCGCCGGCCCGGTCGAGGCGACCTCGCTCGGCAACGTGCTCGTCCAGGCGCGCGCGATCGGTGAGCTGGGCGCCCTGGCGGAGATGCGAGCCGTCGCCGCTGCCTCGGCCGACCCAGTCGTCCACGAGCCCACCGGCGGCGCCGACGGCGTCTACGACCGCTTCCTCGCGGTGACGGGCGAGAATGTCGAGGAGACCGTGCCGTGATCGACCTCTCAGCACTCGAAATCGAGACCCCGTCGTGGGGCTACGGCGACTCCGGGACGCGCTTTGCGACGTTCCAGCAGGCCGGGCGGCCGCGCGACGTGTTCGAGCGCATCGACGACGCGGCCGAGGTGCACCGCCTGACCGGGACGGCACCGGCGGTCGCGCTGCACTTCCCGTGGGATCAGGTCGACGATCTGCCGGCGCTGCGCGCCCACGCCGAGGCCCGCGGCCTGCGGATCGGCGCCGTCAACCCGAACCTGTTCCAGGATCCCGACTACAAGCTCGGCTCGATCACGCATCCCGACGCGGCCGTCCGCCGCAAGGCGACCGACCACCTGCTCGAGTGCGTGGAGATCGCGCGCGAGCTCGGCTCGACCGCGCAGTCGCTGTGGTTCGCGGACGGCACCAGCTACCCGGGGCAGGACGACCTCGTGGCGCGGCGCGCGCGGATGCTCGACTGCCTGGCCGAGCTGTACGCGGCGACGCCGGAGACGCAGGAGCTGCTGCTCGAGTACAAGCCGTTCGAGCCGGCCTTCTACGCGACCGACCTCGCGGACTGGGGGTCGTCGCTGCTCGCCTGCCAGAAGCTGGGGGAGCGGGCGAAGGTGCTGGTCGACCTCGGCCACCACCTCCCGGGCGCCAACATCGAGCAGATCGTCGCCATCCTCGGCGCCGAGGGCCGGCTCGGCGGCTTCCACTTCAACAACCGCAAGTACGCGGACGACGACCTGATCGTCGGCTCGGTCAACCCGCTCGAGCTGTTCCTGATCTTCTTCGAGCTCGGCGGGAAGCTGCCGCGCCTGACCATCGACCAGGCCCACAACGTCGAGGCCAAGGCCGAGGCGATGGTGCTGAGCGTGCTCAACCTCCAGGACGCCTACGCCAAGGCGCGGCTCGTGGACCGCGAGGCGCTGGCCGAGGCCCAGTCCGAGGGCGACGTGCTGCGCGGGCACCAGCTGCTGCTCGACGCCTACAAGACCGACGTCCGGCCGCAGTGCGCCGCGATGCGCCTGTCGCTCGGCGCCGCCGAGGACCCGATCGCCGAGCTCCGCCCCTACGTGGATCGCATCGTCGCGGAGCGAGGCTCGACCGTCTCGGTGGCCGGGGGCTGGGGCCGATGACGACGCTCGCGCAGCTGATCGCCCCGGCCGAGGACCGCTGGCCGGCGGCCTCGGAGGTGCCGGGCGACGCGCTCGGGCAGGTCCTGCTCGCCTCGCACCTGCTGGGCTCCGACCGCGCGGTGGCGAACTTCGGCGGTGGCAACACGTCGGCGAAGGGGACGACGACCGACCACGTCGGCCGCGAGGTCGAGGTCATGTGGGTCAAGGGCTCCGGCAGCGACCTCGCGACCATGGGGCGCGGCGACTTCACGCCGCTGCGGCTGGACGAGATGCTCGCCGCGTTCGATCGCGACGAGATGAGCGACGAGGACATGGTCGCCCACCTGGCGCGCTGCCAGGTCGACCCGGCGGCGCCGCGCTCGTCGATCGAGACGTTGCTGCACGCGTTCGTGCCGGCCCCGCACGTCCATCACACGCATCCGGACGGCATCAACGTGCTCGCCGGGACGCGCGACGGCGAGCGGCTGGTGGCGGAGTGCTTCGGCGACGAGGCGGCCTGGATCCCCTACATCCGGCCCGGCTTCACGCTCGCCAAGCAGGTCGGGACGGCGGTGCGGGAGAACCCGGGGCTGAAGCTCGTGGTGCTCGCCAAGCACGGCCTCGTCGTGTGGGGCGCCACGGCGGACGAGGCATACCGCCGCACGATCGAGGTGATCAACCGCGCGGTCGAGTTCGTCAATGCGCGCACGGCGGGCGAGCAGCGCTTCGACGGCCCGGCCCGCGAGCCGCTCGACGACGCGCGCCGTCGCGAGCTGCTGCGCGCCGTGCTGCCCACGTTGCGCGGGGCGGTCTCGAGCGAGCGCTCGAAAGTGCTCGTGGTCGACACCTCGCCGCGGGTGCTCGAGCTCGTGTCCTCGCGCGCCGCGCCCGAGCTGACCGGCGTCGGCGCGGCGTGCCCCGACCACCTCGTGCACACCAAGCGCGTGCCCCTGTGGGTGCCGTTCGACCCGGACGCGGACGACGACGGCGCCCTGGCGGCGCGGATCCGCGACCTCGCCGGGGGCTTCCGCGAGGACTACCGCGCCTACGTCGAGCGCCACGGCGACGAGTCGACGGAGCCCGCCGACCCGGACGCGCGCGTGGTGCTGATCCAGCACATCGGGCTCGTGGGCGTCGCGCCCACCACCAAGGCGGCGGGGCTCTCGCGCGACCTCTACCACCGCGCGATCGAGGTCATGGCCGGCGCCCACGCGCTGGGCGGCTTCGTGTCGCTCGACGAGGGCGAGAGCTTCGCCGTCGAGTACTGGCCGCTCGAGCTCTACAAGCTGTCGCTGGCACCGCCGCCCGGCGAGCTGCAGGGGCAGGTGGCGCTGGTCACCGGCGCCGCCGGCGGCATCGGGCGCGCGGTGGTCGAGGCGCTGGCGTCGGCCGGCGCCTGCGTCGTGGCGTTCGACCTCGATGCCGAGGGAGCGGCCGAGGCGGTCGCGCACCTGGGCGACCGCGGAGTCGCCGCCGACGGCGACGTGACCTCCGAGGCCGCGGTGGCGGCGGCGTTCACGGCCGCCGTGGAGAGGTTCGGGGGCGTCGACATCGTCGTGTCCAACGCCGGCGTCGCCTCGAGCGCGCCGATCGAGCAGACCACGCTCGCCGAGTGGGAGCGCAACCACGCGATCCTCGGCACCGGCTACTTCCTCGTCGCGCGCTCGGCGTTCCGGATCCTGCGCGTGCAGGGGCGCGGCGGCGCGCTGGTCTTCGTCGCCTCCAAGAACGCGCTGGTGGCCGGCAGGAACGCGGCCGCCTACTCGTCCGCCAAGGCGGCCGAGCTGCACCTGGCCCGCTGCCTGGCCGAGGAGGGTGGCGAGGACGGGATCCGCGTCAACACCGTCAACCCCGACGCGGTGCTCCAGGGCTCCAGGATCTGGGACTCGAGCTGGCGCGAGGAGCGCGCGGCGGCATACGGCATCGAGCCCGACGAGCTGGAGGAGCATTACCGCAAGCGCACCACGCTCGGCGTGAACATCCTCCCCGAGGACATCGCCGAGGCGGTCCTGCACTTTGCGTCGCCGCAGCGGTCGGGGAAGAGCACCGGCAACGTGCTCAACGTCGACGGCGGCGTTCCGGCGGCATACCCTCGCTGATTTGTCTCGAGTGCGGCGTCGCCGGTAGGTTGGCCCCGTGGGGGAGCCTTCGCTCAGGTCGATCGATCGTCACCTCAGCGCGGAGGTCAGGTCGGTGCTCGAGGAGCGGTTCTGGCGGCCCGTGGTCGAGGGTTCGACGCTCGAGGCGCTGCGCGCCGGCGACGGGCTCGGCGGGGCCGCCAACGGACATCCGGCGCTGTTCGCCGATCACGGGATCGTCCATGTGCGCGACATCGCGGCCGGAGTCGTCGATCTCGCGCACAAGGTCGAAGGCGTTCTCCTGCCCGTGCGGCCGGGCGACCGCCGCGAGTTCGTGGTCGCGCTCGCGGTCCTGCTCACGTACGTGCACGACGTCGGCATGCACGACCCGACGCCCGCCGGCCGCCGGATCCACGCGCTGTACGCCGCCCACGTCCCGTTCGCGGGCGAGATGGACGACGTGCTCGACCGCCTGGTGGAGGACGACGGCGCGGTCGTCCGCCGGATCGCCGCCGTGGACGCCGTCGCGCCGTCCGGAGTCACCCGCGGCGTCGTCCTGCGGGAGCTCGTCTCGCTCGCGGCTGCCCACAGCAAGTCGACCGTGCCGGCGGCCCTGCTGGCCGACGTCACGGGGCTCCGCAGGGTTATGCAGCACGTCGTGCTCACCGATCTCGAGCAGCACAGGGATGCGGTGGCGATGCCGACGCCGGACGACGCGCCGGGAGAGCTCGGCGTCAACGCGCGGTGGTACTCCCACCCGGCCCGCGATGCGTACGCCTGGCTCGACTCGCCAGACCCCGCGCATCGCGCGCTCGTGGACGACGCGATCGACGCCGTGCGCCTGGTGCGTGCCGCCGACGCGCTTCGGCAGCGGGGCACGACGCTCCGCACCGCCGCCGGCTACGAGATCTTCATCGACGCCGATTCCGGCGCGGCGGTGTTCGCGCTGCGGACCGCGGGGAACGACCGGCTCCTGCTCCTGCGCGCCGACAGCCCGCTGAGCGCCGGCGAGGCGAACCTCCGGCGCGCGTTCGTGACGCCGCACGGCAACCTGCGCATCGCGTTCCACCGCGGCCGGTTCAGCTCGCCCGCGGCGGCGTCTGCCGCCTCCGAGGCGACCGCCCGGGTCGTCGCCGACATCGGCGCCGACGTGCTCGGAGCGTTCGCGTTCCGGCCTCCCTTCTCCGACCTTCCGGCGCCGGGCCGCGACCCGGCGTCCACGGAGGTCCAAGTCGAACGCCCCGCGGACGAGCCTTCGTTCGCCGACGCGGTGGCCGTGGCGCTCGCCCGTCGCGACCCTTCGCTGGGGGCGCGGGTCGCGGTCGTCGCCGATCTCGAGGGTGTGGCGTCGGCCGAGCGCGCTCGCTATCACCGCGGGATCGGCGTCCCGGCAGGCAGTGACGAAGCGACCGGCATCCTGCGCGCGCTCGGCGAGCGCGGCATGAAGGTGTCGGCGATCGACCGGGGCAGGGCCTTCGAGGACGTCCGGCGCGTGCCCGTGCTCGGCGGCGAGGTACTCGTCGACGCCGGGACGTCGCCGGCGTTCGTGTACCTCGCGACCGGGCCGGGGCTGAGAGCGCAGCCGCTCGGCGGATACGAGCACGCCGACGTGCCGGCGTGGCTGCCGATCGGCATCACCGGCGTCGTGCGCCGCGCCGAGCGCAACAGCACCGTCGTGGCGGTCGCGCCCGTGGAGGTGGTGATGATCCCCGGCGAGCTCTTCGTCCGGGAGTGGTTCCATCCGTACGAGGAGCACGAGGTCACCGACCTGCTCGCACGGATCGGCGGCATGTGACCGACTCGCTCGGTCTCGTCGAGCGTGTGGCCGCGCTGCACCGCGTCGACCTGTTCGCGGAGGTCCCCGGGCGCGTGCTCGCCGCGGTGGCGGAAGGGGCCGCCGAGGTGCGCGCAAAGCCCGGGGAGCTGCTGATCGAGCAGGGCGCGGTCGAGGCGCACCTGTACGCAGTGGTCGAAGGCCGCGTTCGCGTGCACAGGGGCGAGCAGACGCTCGTCGAGCTGGGATCCGGCGCGACGGTCGGCGAGCTTGCCGTGCTCGTGCCGCAGCCTCGCGCCGCCTCGGTGACCAGCCTGGAGCGGACGCTCGTACTGCGCGTCGACAAGGCGCTGCTCGACGACCTGCTCGCCGACTGGCCCGAGTTGACCGAGGGCGTGATCGCGGCGCTCGTGGCGCGTCTGCGCGCCAACGCCGACCACGCAGGCCGAGACGGGTGACCGGCGCGGCGTCGCCGCGCCGCGCGGTCGCCCTGCTGACCGCGCAGGCGGTGGCGTTCGGCGTGACGCTCGCGCTCCTGATCGTCCCCGCCAACTCGCTGTTCCTCGACGAGTTCGGCTCGGAGTGGCTGCCGGCGTCCTACATCGCGATCGCGGTGGTCGGGAGCGGAGCGGCGGCCCTCATTGCCCGCGCGGCGCGCGGCGCGCGCCTCGTCCGCGTCGCCACCGTGAGCCTGGGCGTCATCGCGCTGCTGTTCGCCGCGTCGTGGGTGATCCTCGTCGCCGGCGGGGAATGGGTGTCGGCGGTCCTGCTCGTGATGTTCCCGATCGCCATCCAGGTCGGCTTCGTGTTCCTCGGCGGGCAGGCGGGCCGCCTCCTGGACGTCCGCCAGATGAAGGAGCTGTTCCCGCGCGTGGTGTCGGGCTTCGTGCTGGGATTCCTGGTCGGCGGCCTGCTCGCCATCCCGTTGCTGGCGCTGCTCGGCTCGACCGAGAACCTGCTCGTCGCAACGACCGTGTCGCAGCTGGCGTTCCTCGGCCTCCTGCTCCTCACCGAACGGCGGTTCCCGGAGGTGCGCGCCGCGCAGGCCGAGGGTGCTCCGGCGGTCGCCCGGCCGCCGTTGCGGACGCTGTTCACGGGCCTGGTGGCGCTGCTGCTCGCGTACCAGGTGCTGTCCGCCATGGGGTCGCAGGTGGTCGACTTCCTGTTCTTCGACCGCGCCGCGGCGCGGTACAGCGGCGCCGACCTGACGCGGTTCCTGGCCGGCTACACGGCGGTCCTGAACCTCGTCGACATCCTCTTCGTCGCAGTGCTCGCCGGCCCGTTGATCCGCCGCTTCGGCCTGCGACTCGGGCTGGTCCTGAACCCTGCGGCCGTGGCCGCAGTGCTCGCGGTCATGGCCGCCGTCGCCGCCGGACCGGGCACCGCTTCGCTCGGGCTGTTCGTTCTGGCCGCCTGGCTCCGCATCGCCGACGTGGCGGCCACCGACGGCACGACGCGCACGTCGATCAACGCCGCCTACCAGGTGGTCCCGGTGGAGGAGCGGCTGTCGGTGCAGGCGGTCGTCGAGGGGATCGGGGTCCCGGTCGCGATCGGGGCCACCGGCGTGCTGCTGCTCGTCCTGGAAGCGTTCGGCCTCGGGGTCGGGGCGGTGATCGTGTTCGGGCTCCTGCTGTCTGTGATCTGGACGGCGGTCGCCGTCGGCGTGTACCGGTCGTACACGCGAGCGCTCGCAGGCGAGATGCGCCGCCGCCCGCTCGTGGCGACCGGCGAGCTGGAGGCCCCGGCTGTCCGGGCGCTGCTGGCGTCCGATGACGCGCGCGACGTGCGTCTCGGCCTGGATCTGCTCGCGGGCATGGCGTCACCCGCGACCGAGGCCGAGCTGCGCACGGTCGCGGAGCACTCGGACCCGGAGGTGCGCATGCGCGTGCTGGGGCAGCTCGCGGCGAGCGGCGACGTACGCGCGGCCGCCGAGGCCGGGTCGCTCGCCCGCGAGCTCGCGCACTCTGACGACCCCACGGATCGGCGGGCGGCGGCGGCGCCCCCGGGCCCGGATCGGCGGCTGCTGGTGGCACTGCTCGACGACCCCGACGCGTCGGTGCGCGTCGCGGCGCTCGATGCGGTCGCGCCGACCGACGCCGGGGACCCGGAAGTGGTGCGCCGGGTCGTCGCGGCGATCGAGAACGGGCGCACAGCGGGCAGGGCGGCTGCGGCAATCTCGCGCCTCGGCGACGACGCGGTCGCGCTCCTCGCCGCCGCGGTCGCCCGCGAGGGCGCAGACCGGCGCCTGCCGCTCGTGCGTGCCGCGGCCGCGGTCGCGGCCGAGCACGGCGCCGCAGTCGTCGCCCCGGCGCTCGGCGATCGCGACCGTTCAGTGGTGCTCGCCGCGCTCGACGCCGTCGACGCGGCCGGCGGCCGCGGGCTCGTCGCGGCGGACGTCCTGGCCGGCGTGTTCGACGACGCCGCCGCTCTCGCGGCGCGAGCGCTCGTCGCCCGCACCGCTCTCGCCGATCGCGACGGCCCGCTGATCCGGGCGCTCGACGACGAGATCGAGCTGGCGCGCCGGCTCGTGGTCACAGTGCTCGCGCTCCGGCACGGCGAACGGATCCGGGCCGCCGTGCGTGTGGCCGAGCACGGCGAGGGCGCGCGCCGCGCCCTGGGAGTCGAGGCCCTCGACGTGGTGCTCTCGCGCGCCGAGGCCGCGGTCGTGCTCCCGCTCGTGCGCTACGACTTGGCGCCGGACGGGCGGACGGCCCGGCTGCGGCACACCCCGGAGCGCGACCGGGAGGGGTGGATCGCGGACATGACCGACGACCCGGAGGGCGTCTGGCGCTCGTCGTGGCTCGCCGCCTGCGCGCGCCACGCGGCCGAGTGCTGACTACGCGGCCATGGCGCGGTGCTGCTTGGGACTGATGCCGCGGACGCGCTTGAACGCCGTGCTGAGCGCGTAGGGGCTGCCGTAGCCGACCTGCTCGGCGACGGAGCCGATCGTGGCGCCGGGCTCGCGCAGCAGGTCGGCGGCGAGGGCGATGC
Source organism: uncultured Solirubrobacteraceae bacterium (assembly GCA_963849695.1). Classification (GTDB taxonomy): domain Bacteria; phylum Actinomycetota; class Thermoleophilia; order Solirubrobacterales; family Solirubrobacteraceae; genus DASSUW01. Next base: position 113,132 of record CAWKIT010000026.1, on the reverse strand, counting down.
GCCAGCCGGCGAGGAAGCTCATGGGCGGCTCGCCGACCAGCTCGTGGAAGCGCCGGGCGAGGGCGGCGCGCGAGACGCCGGTCTCGTGCGCGAGCGCGGCGACGGTCCACTGGCGGGCGGGATCGTGGTGCAGCAGCCGCAGCGCCGGGCCGACGACCGGGTCGCCATAGGCGCGGTACCAGCCCGGCGCGCCGGCCTCCGGCCGGTCGAACCAGGCTCTCAGGGCGGCGATCAGGAGCAGGTCGAGCAGGCGGTCGAGCACGGCCTCCTGGCCGGGCTCGTCCTTGACGATCTCGTCGGCCATCAGCGGGATCAGCGGGCAGCTCCACTCGGCCTCGCGCAGGACGAGCGCGGCGGGGAGCGCGCGCAGCAGGCGCCCGCTGACCTCGCCCTCGAGGTTGTAGGTGCCGGTGAGCATGACGGTGGCGCCGTCCGGCGCGTTGCCCCAGGTGCGGACTCCGAGGTCGCGCATCTGCTCGGGCTCGGCCCCGCCGGGGGTCAGGCACACCTGGCCGGGCTGGATGACCACCTGGGGCGGGGAGGCGGGGTCGTCGGCGACGGTGTATGGCTCCGGGCCGCGGACGATCGCGACGTCGCCGCGCCGCAGAGGCTCGGCCTCCCGGTCGTCGGGGACGTACCAGGCCTCGCCGCGGACGACTGCCACCACGGCCAGCGGCGCCTCGTCCTCGATGCGGAGCGACCAGGGCGGATCCATGCTCGAGCGCAGCAGGAACGCGTCGCGCGCCCTGGGGCCGTCGAGGAGTCCGGCTATCGCGTCCATGCCTGCATCGTAGACGATCGCGCATGAATGCGAGCGTTCGAGCCATGGACAGTCTCGCGATGGCTCGGTTGACTTCGTTCCATGATCAAGCCAGGACAGACACTCGAGAACCCCGTCACCGGCGAGCGCTTCACCTTCACCGACACCGCGGCGACCACGGACGGCGAGCTGCTCGCCTTCGAGCTCGGCCTGCGCCCCGGCGGCGCCGTCCCGATCCCCCACGTCCACCCGATCCAGACCGAGCGCTTCGAGGTCGTCGAGGGCCTCATGCGGTTCCGGGTCGGCCTGCGCCGGCGCTTCGCCGGGCCGGGCGAGGTGGTCGAGGTGGCTCCGGGCGTCCTCCACTCGTTCGCCAACGCGGGCGACGAGGAGGCGCGCGTGCGCGTCGAGGTCCGGCCCGCGCTGGCCATGGAGGAGATGCTGGCCGAGGTCGTGGCGATGGCCGAGGCCGGCCTCATGAACCGGCGCGGCATGCCGCGCCGGCTGCGCGATCTGGCGGCCCTGGCGCGCAAGTACGACCAGGAGGCGCACGCGCCGGGCCTCAGCGTCGGCATGCAGCGCGTCCTGCTGGCCCCGCTCACGCTGTCGCCCGGGCGGCGGTCCGCGCCGGCGGCGGCGTGATCCTGCTCAAGCGAGCTCGGACTGGAGGATCTCGGCCGCGGGGCGACGGGCACTGAGGCCGGCCGGGATCGCGGTCAGGCCCGCCACCACCACAACGGTGCACGGAACCACCGAGAGCAGCTGCCACAGCGGCGGCGACCCCGTCGCATCAGGGTCCACCGCCGCCAGCAGCGCGATGCCTGCCGGGATGCCGAGGAGCGCGCCCACGACGGCCGGGAGAACCTGCGCCGCGGAGAGTGCCGCGCTCACCTGCTGCGGCGTCGCGCCGAGCGCTCGCGCCAGCGCCGATGCGTGCCTGCCGTCGAGCGCCGTCGCCCACGTGATGAAGACCGTGTTGACCGCGGCGAGCGCCACGAGCGTGATCGTGATCACCAGCAGCACCTGATTGAGCCGGTCGGCGCGAGCGCTGCTCGAGCCGTCGAGGAGCTCGGCATGAGCGCCCAGCGCGGCTACGAGGCCGGTGACCGTGATCGCGATGCCGACCATGGCGAGCACCGTGCGGCGCGGGCGCCGGGCGGCGAGGCGCAGGCCGAGGAGGAGCGGGACGGGCAGTCGCGCCGAGAGCGCGATCAGGCGCGCGCTGCGCCGGGGCGGGCGGGCGGCGTCGGCGAGCGCCAGGACCGTGCTGGTGCGGGCCGCCCGGACGGCGGGGACGAGGGTTGCGCCGACCGCCACGGCGAGCGCGACGGCGATCACGAGGCCGACGGTGGAGAGGCTGATCGTGCTTGGGCCGGCGCTGCCGAGGAGGCCGGCGCTCGCCTCGGTGAGCAGTGGAGCGACCAGCGATCCGAGCGCGAGGCCGGCTGCCGCCGCGAGCAGCGCCACGACGATGTACTCGGCGAGGAGCACGGCGGCGATCAGGGCCGGGGTGCCGCCGACCGCCTTGAGCAGTCCGACGCGGCGAATCTGGTCGGCCATCCGGCCTCCGACGAGGACCGCGACGCTCGCCACGGCGAGCACGGCAAGCAGCCACGCGCCCGTGAACAGGGCCCGCCGCTGGTTCTCGACCAGGTTGGCGCTCGCCTCACGAATGTGCTGCCACGGCTGCAGCTCCGTGGGCGGATCAGTGCCCGGATTGCGGTCGGCCGCGAACGCCGGCGCCGCCGCCGGGTCCGCCAACCGCAGATTGAGGATGTAGAGCGGGTCGCCCTGCGCATCGAGGCCCAGGGCGTCGGCCTTCGTGAGCCAGACCAGGCCGGTGTCGTCGCCGCCCTGGCAGAGATTGGCCAGACAGGCCGGCTCCGGATACGGCGGCGTGGCGGCGGTGACCGCGACCCCGGCGACCTCGAACCACCGGCCCGGCCCGCGGGTCGTGCCCCCATTCCTCATCGGTTTCAGAGTGACGCGGTCACCGGGGGCGATGCCGAGCGCGTCGGCGAACGCCGCCTCGATGACCGCTCCGCCATCCCGGACCCAGCCGCCCGCGGTCGGCTTCGGCTGGTCGACCGGGGCGGCTGCGGTGTCGCGACCTACCGTCTGGGTCACCACGGTGCGGCCGTTTGCCTCCATGATCGCCGCGACCACGGGGTAGGGACCGCTGTGCCGGACTACGCCGCGAGCGTCCGCCAGCGTCTTCAGGCGGTCGGGGACGCCGGCGGCGACCACGTCGGGCCCGGCCGTCGCCTCGCGCGTGGTCTCGTAGGGCTTGCTGATGACTCCCCGCAGGAGGAGGCCGAGCGTGAGCACGGTCGTGGCGGCCATGATCGCCAGGAGCAGGAGCGCGGCCTCGCCCGGGCGCCGCCGGAGGTCCCGCGCGGCAAGGCGGCCGACCAGGACGACGCGGCCCATCCGTCAGCCCTCCAGTCCGGCAAGCTCGCCGAGCCGCCCCGTACTGCCGTGGGTCAATCTGGTCTCCTCGACGAACGCCCCGTCGCGCATCGAGACGAGCCGGTCGGCGGTGGCGGCGACGCGGGCGTCGTGGGTGACGATCAGCAGTGTCTGCCCCGCGGCGCGCAGGCTGTCGAGCAGGCGGAGCACGTCCAGCGTCGCTGCGCTGTCGAGATTGCCGGTGGGCTCGTCGGCGAGGACGACGAGCGGCTCGTTGCTGAGCGCGCGCGCGATCGCCACCCGCTGGCGCTGGCCGCCGGAGAGCGCTGACGGCAGATGCCCGGCGCGGTTGCCGAGCCCGACCTGTTCCAGCAGCTCCGCGGCCCGGCGTCGTGCCCTGCGCGGCGAGCGCCCGGCCAGCAGCGCGGGAAGCTCGACGTTCTCCGCGGCGGTCAGCTCGTCCATCAGGTGAAAGGCCTGGAAGACGAAGCCGATCGCGTGGCGGCGAAGCCGCGCCAGCGCCTTCTCGCTCAGCTGGTCGACCCGGCGCCCGGCGAGCCAGACCTCGCCGCCCGACGGCCGTTCGAGGCCCCCGAGCAGGTGCAGCAGCGTCGACTTCCCGCAGCCGCTCGGCCCCATCACCGCGAGCGTCTCGCCCGTAGCGACCTCGAGCTCGACGCCGTCGAGCGCGCGCACGACGCCGTCGCCGTGGCCGTATTGCCTCTCCAGCTCGCGCGCACGGACGACCGGCCCGATGCGTCCCGGCGACTCGTTGGCATCCATCATCGTTCCTTCGTCGCGTTCCAGTACTGGGCGCAGGCCTCGAGCCAGCGCAGGTCGGCCTGAAGCCTCAGCACGACGCCCTCGAGGAGGAGCGCGGCCACCGACCCGTCCGGCTCGGCCAACGCGGCCCGCTGCGCCGCGGCCAGGCCGGCCAGCACGGCGTGCCGCTGGGTGTCGACGATCCTCACGGGATCACCGAGCCCGGCCGCGGCGGCGGCGACGAGCTTCAAGTGGAACTCGGCCGGCGCGGGCTTGGGCCAGCTGGTGTCGGCCAGCCACTCCTTCACCCGCTCGCGCCCGGCCGCGGTCAGCTCGTACACCTTGCGGTCCGGGCGATCGTTCTGGCCGACCCGCTCCGACGTCACCAGGCCCGCCTTCTCGACCCGCGTCAAGGTCACATACACCTGGCCGGCGTTGAGCGCCTCGGCCAGCGGGCCGAGCGCCAGCTGGAGGCGGGCGCGCAGCTGGTAGCCGTGCGACGCCTCCTTGGCGAGCAGGGCGAGCAGGACCTCCTGCACGACCCGCAACTGGTAGCCGTGGGACGGCTCGTTCCTCGACACGCTGACTGGTTCTGGCACCGGCACACCTCGCTAACGGTTATCTAGCTGAAGATAACCGTTAGCCATGCCCGCTGTCAAGTGCCGCACCGATGATCGCGACGCCGCCTAGCGGCGGCGTGACGTGTCAGACGGGTGCCTTGGCCGGCTCCGCCTCGGCCGGAACCGCCTCCTTGCTGTCATGCGGCGGCTCGATCGTGACGTTCGGTAGCAGTCGATCCAGCCAGCCCGGGATGTACCACGACCTCTCGCGCAGCAGGGTGAGCAGGGCGGGCACGAGGGTCATCCGGATGATCAGCGCGTCGGTGAGGATCGCCACGGCGAGCAGCAGCCCGAACTCCTTGGGGATGCGGTCGGCGCTGAGGACGAACGCCGCGAAGACCGTGCCCATGATGACCGCGGCGGCGACCACCACGCGCCCGATGGCGGCGATGCCGTGTTCCACCGCTTCGCGGGTCGGGAGGCCGTGGACGTGCTCCTCCCGGATGCGGCTCATCAGGAAGACCATGTAGTCCATCGAGAGCCCGAAGAGGATCGCGAAGGCGATCGGTGGGACGAAGGTCTCGATCGGGCCGGTCCTGTCGAGTCCGGTCAGCCCGAGCAGGTGACCCTCCTGGACGACCAGAGTGAGGACGCCGAAGCCGACGAAGGCGGAGAGGATCGTCGTGATCGCCGCCGTCGCCGAGATCACGATCGATCTGAACGCCATCGCCAGGACGATCAGGGTCACGCCGACGATGTAGAGCAGGAACAGGGGCAGCCGATCCATGATCTGATCCGCGATGTCCTTGAACGCGGCCGTCTGGCCTGACACGTACGCCACCGCATCGCCACCGGCGGTCGCCGCGGGCACGACGCCGGTGCGCAGGCGGTCGACGAGATCGTCGGTCGCTTCGTCCTGCGGAGCCGAGTCCGGGGTGACGAACACGATCGCCACCGACTTCTCGTCGTTGAGCTGGGGCTCGCCGACGGAAGCCACGCCGGTGAGGCCCTCCACGCCGTCGTGGATCTCCTGCGGCGCCTGCGGGTCGTCGTTGACGTCGACGACGATCGGGATCGGGCCGTTGAAGCCCGGTCCGAAGCCCTGCGCGAGCAGGTCATAGGCCCTGCGGCTGGTCTGCGCCGTGGGCTGCGTGCCCTGGTCGGCGGCGCCGAGGCGCACCAGCAGGGACGTCGCGGCCAGGGCGAGGATCAGCAGCGCCACGACGGGGAAGACCCAACGCGCGTTGGCGGTCACGAACCGGCCCCAGCGGGCGACGGGCGTCTTCTCGCGAGCCGCTTCGGAATCGTCGAGCGGGCGTAGGAACGGCACCTTCAGCCGGTCGACCTTGTGACCGAGCAGCGCGAGCACCGCGAGCAGCAGCGAGTTCGCGATCAGCACCGTGGTGAGCACGCCAAGGGCGCTGCCGATGCCCAGCTTGGTGACGAAGTCGAGGCCGATGAACGCCAGTCCGGTCACCGAGATCGCGACCGTGAGGCCTGCGAACAGCACGGCGCGGCCGGCGGATGCGCCCGCTTCGGCGGCCGCATCTCGTGGCGAGAGTCCTTCATGCAACAGCTGTCTGAACCGCGTGACGATGAACAGCGAGTAGTCGATGCCGACGCCCAGGCCGATCATCGAGACCAGGATCGGCGTGATCGTGTTGATGTCGGTCAGCCCGGCGAGGATGTACAGCAGCAGGAACGCCGTCACCAGGGCGCTGATCGCCAGCGCGATCGGGATCAGCATCGCCGTGAACGTGCGGAACACGATCAGCAGCACGATGATCGCGGCCAGCAGGCCGATCATCTCGGACGTGCCCTGCTCGACCGGCGGGAACTCCGCTGCGCCGTTGTACTCGACGGTCACCCCTGCGGGCTCGACCGTCTCGCGGACCGCATCCTCCACCGCGACGACCGCCTCGCGGTCCTTGTCCTCGATCGTCTCGTTGAACTGAGCCTCCGCATACGCGATCCGGCCGTCGTCGGAGAACGTCTGCTTGCTGAACGGATCGCCGACGCTCTCCAGCCCGGCCTCGCCGTCACCGGGCGCGAACTCCCCGGACTTCAATCGCGTGATCGCCTCCTCGATCGCCGCCCGGCGCTCCGGCGTGTCCAGCCGCTGCCCGTTCGGCGCCGCGAAGACGACGTTCAGCACCGCTCCCTGCTCGGACGTGAACTCGGACTCGAGCAGGTCGGTCGCCTTCTGCGTGTCGGATCCCGGGATCTCGAACTCGTCCCTCAGGTCGCCGCCCACCGCGCCGACGAGGACGATCAGCACGACCACGATGCCCACCCAGCCGGCGACGACACGCCACGGGTGGGTCGCACACGCCCGCGCCCAGCGCGCCAGCGCGCCGGTGGAGAGACGCTCGTGGGCTGCCCGCCGGTCCGCCGGCTGCTCGTCGTCGGACGCGATTGCGCCGTTGCCGCTCACACCATCATCGCGCTGGGTCATGCTCTGCCTTTTCCGCGGTTCATCAGAAACCGGCCGGTCGCTCTGGCATCGCAGAGGGCCGCGCTGCGACTCTCGGTTGGGCGATGCTGACGGCGGCAGCAGAAAGCGTCCAGGGAGCCGCGCAGGGCTGCCATGCGGCTGGTACGCATGTGCCGCGGGGGCAGGCCGTACCGCCCGGTACGGCCACCACCCGAACCGGCACTGTGGCTGGCCTCAATAAAGCGGTCGGTGAGCGTCGGTCAGGCGGGCTGCGCCGCGGCGCCGCCCGGCGCCGCGGTATCGGCTGGGCGTCTCGTGCCGGCGGGACAGGCTCAGGAACGGGAGCGCGAAGGCGGAGATGCCGGCGGCGACCAGATACGAGGGCCCGTAGCCCCAGACGTCGGCGGCGCGGCCGAGCACCGGCTGCGCCCAGACGCCGCCGCTCGAGGCCATCAGCGAGTCGAACGAGAGGATCGTCGCCCGCTGCTGGGAGGGGATGAGGGAGTTGATGTAGGCCTGCCGGATCGGCGTGGCGGCCGCCCACAGAAGGCCCCAGCCGACGGTCAGGCCCAGCACCGCGGCGAAGCTGTCGGCGACGCCCATCATCGCCAGCGTGATCGCACTGAGGGCGGCGGCCGCGATCAGCGCCGAGGTGCGCCGGTGGAACAGCCGCCGGACATGCGGCGCCGCCAGGCCGCCGAGGATCTCGGCCCCGGCCACGATCGCCGCCACGAGGCCGGCGATCTGGTACGCGTTCGGATCGCCGTAGAGCTCGAGCAGGTACGGCTGGAGGGCGTAGAAGCTGTAGATGCCGACGCCGCCGGTGACCAGCGCCTGCACCATCAGCCACTTGACGGCCGGCACGCGCCAGCCGTGGTCGATCGAGGCGGACGCGATCGCGCGCATCTCGGCGAGCGGCCTGGCGCCCCGCCTGGGCGTGAAGCCGATGTCGCGCATGAGCCGGAAGGCGACCGCGAAGGTGACGAGCAGGATGGCGCCGCGGAGCACGAACGGCACGGCGACGCCGGCGTGCTGGGCGATCAGGCCGCCCGCGACCGAGCCGGCGAGCATCGCCGCTCCGCCGATCATCTGGCCGCGCCCGAACACGGTCTCCATGTCGCCGCGGTAGCCGGTCGCGTCGAGTGCGTCGACCAGCCACGCCTCGACGGCGCCGGAGAAGAACGTGAAGCCGAGACCGAGCAGCATCGACACGCCCGCCCACAGCCAGAACGACGCCTCGACCTGCCACAGCAGCACGTAGAGCAGCGTCGAGGCGGCCAGCGTGACGGTGCCGAGCAGGTACGAAGCGCGCCGCCCGACGGTGTCGGCCACGATCCCGGTCGGCACCTCGAACACGACCATGCCGGCGGTGAAGAACGCATTGGCCGCGAACGCCTCGAGGTTCGAGAGCCCGGCGTCGAGCAGGAAGATCGTGTTGATCCCCCAGATCAGCGACGCCGCGAGCGTGTTGCCGAACAGCAGCCCCAGGTAGGTGCGCTGGATCGACCGCGGTGAGCTGACCATGCGCTGGACGATACTTGCGATGTCATATATTGTCAGTGCAAGCAGCCGCCCGGCCGAGGTGTGGTCAGCTCTAGGCCGTCCCCGAACCCCCACGAGGTCGAATCATGATCCGAGCAGTTGTCATCGACCGGCATCCGGCGATGCGCGCCGGCGTCGAGGCGCTCCTTGGTCGCACGGGCGATGTGCTGGTGGTCGCCGGCGCGTCAGACGGGCTGCACGAGGTCGCGCACACGCTGTATCGCACCGCCCCGGACGTCGTGATCATCGAGGACTCTCCCGGCGGCGTCGACGGCGTCGCGCTCGCGCGCCTGATCAAGTCGCATCCGCCGGCGCCGAAGGTGGTGCTCCACTCCGACGGGATCGAGGCGACCCAGATCGCGGCCGCGATGCTCGCCGGCGCGGACGCGCTGGTCGACTCGCGCGGCGACGCGGTCGAGCTGGTCGCCGCCGTGCGTTCCGCGGCCCGCGGCAGGCCGGTGTTCCCGGAGCTCGACGTCGCAAGCCAGGCCGACGTCGCCGGTCGGCTACCCGCCGGCGACCAGGCGATCCTGCGGATGCGCTTCGCGGCCGTCTCGGCCCGCGAGATCGCGCGGACGCTCAGGCTCGACGCGCGCACGCTCGGCGCGCGCCTGGCGGCGATGATCGAGCGGCTGCGAGCGATGCCCTCGCCGGCCCCCTCCTGACCGAGACGGTGCCTGTCACCCTCCGATGACCATGAGCGCGACCTGCACGCATCTCGACCGGATCGAGATCACCCAGCTGCCGGAGAACATCGCGGGCTGCGAGGACTGCCTGAAGACCGGCAGCACGTGGGTGCACCTGCGCATGTGCCAGACGTGCGGCCACATCGGCTGCTGCGACAGCTCGCCCAACCGCCACGCCACGGCGCACGCCCGAACGGAGGACCACCCGATCGTGCGCTCGGCCCAGCCGGGGGAGACCTGGAGCTGGTGCTACGTCGACGAGGTCGGGTTCGTGATCGACGCGGCGTAGCCCCGGTGGGTGGGCGACGCACATCTGACACCCCGGTTTCCGCGCTGCCCGTCGCCGGTCAAACCAAGGGCATGTCGAACCACGCAGCCATCACCGTGAGCCGCTCGCGCGAAGAGGTCGAGCGGCTGTGGAACGCCGAAGTCGACGGGACCGTCACGTTCGCCGACGCGCCGGGCGACCGCGGGACGGAGATCCACGTCGAGCTCAATCGGTCCGGCAACCCCGTCGGCAAGCTCCTCAGCACCAAGGCGCTGGCCAAGGTGAAGGACGAGCTGCGGCGGTTCAAGCAGCGCGTCGAGACCGGGGAGATCCCGCGCTCGGACGCCACGCCGGCGGGCGAGCGCGTCGAGCGCAAGTTCAAGCAGCGGCCCGCGCAGCCGCTGGCCGAGGGCGAGCTCGAGAAGGCGGGTCTGTCATGAGGGCGACCGTGTGGTCGGGGCGCAACACCGTCCAGGTCGAGAACGTCCCGGACCCGAAGATCCTCAACGACCGCGACGCGATCGTGCGCATCACGTCGACCGCCATCTGCGGCTCCGACCTGCACCTCTACGACGGCTACGTGCCGACCATGAAGAAGGGCGACATCCTCGGGCACGAGTTCATGGGCGAGGTCGTCGAGGTCGGCCGCGGGGTGGACAACCTCCAGGTCGGCGACCGCGTCGTCGTCCCGTTCCCGATCGCGTGCGGCAACTGCTGGGCGTGCCGGCACGAGCTCTACTCGCTGTGCGAGAACTCGAACCCGAACGCCGGGCTCGCCGAGAAGATGTTCGGCCATCCCACGGCCGGCATCTTCGGCTACTCGCATCTCACCGGGGGCTACGCCGGCGGCCAGGCGGAGTACGCGCGCGTGCCGTACGCCGACGTCGGGCCGCTCAAGCTCGACGACGACCTCTCCGACGAGCAGGTCCTGTTCCTCTCGGACATCTTCCCGACCGGCTTCATGGGCGCCGACTTCTGCGAGATCACCGGCGGCGAGGTGATCGCCGTGTTCGGCGCAGGACCGGTCGGCCAGTTCGCGATCGCCAGCGCGGTGATGCTCGGCGCCGAGCGCGTGATCGCGATCGATGAGTACGACTATCGGCTTCAGATGGCCCGCAACCGCGCAGGGGCGACCGACGTCATCAACTTCGCCGAGGACGCGGACGTCGTCGAGCAGCTCAAGGCGCTGACCGGCGGGCGCGGGCCGGATGCGGTGATCGACGCCGTCGGCATGGAGGCGGCGCACGGGCACGGCGCCCTGCACGCCGTCGACCGCGTCAAGCAGGCGACGCGCATGCAGAGCGAGCGCGGGCATGCGCTGCGCGACGCCATCCTCGCCTGCCGGCCGGGCGGCATCGTCTCGATCATCGGCGTCTACGGCGGGCTGATGGACAAGTTCCCGACCGGCGCGCTGATGAACAAGGGGCTGACCGTCAAGGCCGGCCAGTGCCACGTCCAGCACTACATCAAGCCGCTCTACGAGCGGATCCGCAACGGCGACATCGACCCGAGCTTCGTGGTCACGCACCGGCTCGAGCTCGGCAAGGCCCCCGACGCCTACGAGACCTTCAAGCACAAGCTCGACGAGTGCGTGAAGGTCGTGCTCAAGCCCTGAAAGGACCTCCGAGATGCCCATGCCACCACGACCGGTCGACGCGACGCTGCACGGCGTCGTCGACTACCAGGCCGGCGCCCTCCTGACCACCGTGCTCCCGAAGCTCGCCGGCATCGAGGGCACGCGCGCCGCCCGGCAGATCCGGACGGCGGGAGCGTTCCACGCCGGCTACAGCACGGTGACCGACTACCCGCTCGGGATCGTCAAGCTGCTCCCCTTCAAGGCGCACCTGGCGCTCGACGCGGTGGGAGCCGTCGCGCTGGCGGCGACGCCGTTCATCACCGGCCAGTTCAAGGAGGGCCGGCGCCAGTGGCTCCCGCACGTGGCGCTGTGCCTGTTCGAGCTCGCCTCGCTGGCCATGACCGATCCCACGGGCCGCGGCGACTTCCACGGCGACGTCGACGCGGTGCGCGAGGCCAACCTCGAGGACCCGCACCGCAAGATCTACGACGGCGGGCCCGCGGTCGTGCGCGCCGCTTGAGGATCCGAGCCAGGGCGAGCTCGGCTTCCCGCTGTCGCCTACGTGTCGGCCGGGGGCGGCTGAGCGGCGAGGTCGAGCTCCGCGAACACCGGGCGGTGATCGGAGCCGGGGGCGTTCCGGCGCCCCGACGGGAACTCGGTGATCGAGGGCGGCGCCTGCCCGGTGGTGTCCGCGCGGATGACCCGCCGCACCAGCGTGTGGCTGACGAGCACGTGGTCGACGAGCTCGGGCCGGCCGCGGTAGACCCGCGTGAACCGCCGCTCCTCCGGGATCAGGGGCGCGACGTTCCACAGCCGCCACGGGTCGCCCTGGTCGGGCCGCTCGAACCCCTCGGTCCCGATCTCCGAGCCCGGCGGCCCGAGCAGGATCTGCGTGGTCGCGGCGTACGGCTCGTCGTTGAGGTCGCCCAGCACGACCACGGCCCGCTCGCCGCCGCGGCCGTCGAGCAGGCGGTCGGCGAGCGAGCGCACGGTGACGGCCTCGGCGGCGCGCTGGTAGAGGGCGTAGGCGCCGAACCGCGCGCGCTCGCCCTCGTCGTGCGGACTGAACCGCTCGCCCGGGTACGTCAGCAGCTTCGACTTCAGGTGGCAGGTCGCGAGGTCGACCGGCCGGCCCTCGCTCGTCACCCGGACGCGCAGCACCCCGCGGTTGGCGGCCGCGATCGTCGCGCCCTCGTCGTCGACCTGCACCGGCCGCAGGAGCGGCGGGAAGTCCCGTACGTCCTCGACGTCGTCGAACGCCGGCCGCGACACGAACCCGACCCGGATCTCCCGCCGGTCCGGGAACCGCGACAGCGCGACGTGCCAGTCGCCGTCCAGCCGGGCGACGAGATCGTCGAGCGCCTCGCTCGAGCCGACCTCCTGCACGGCGAGGACGTCGGGACCGATGTCGGTGATCACCGCCGCCAGCGAGTCCAGCTTCGCCTCATAGGCCTCCTGGCTCGTCGGGCCGAACTCGGACTCCGGCGTGAACAGGTTCTCGAGGTTCCAGGTGGCCACGATCATCGCCGGCAGTCGTCGATCCGTGCGGTGCGGTAGGCGGAGGGCTCCCGGCAACGGGCGCGCTGTTCGACGCGGGCGGAGGAGGCCGTGGTGGCGAGCAGCAGGGGAGCGGGGTCGATGGCGACGTTGCGGTATCGCACCTCGAAGTGCAGGTTCGGGCCGGTCGCGTAGCCGGTGGCGCCGACGTAGCCGATGCGCGTGCCGCCCGAGACGCGCTCGCCGACCCACGAGGTCACCCGCGACAGGTGCGCATACCAGCTCGTGTAGCCGAGCCGGTGCTGGATCACCACCAGGTTGCCGTAGCCGGCGCTGTTGTAGCCGGCGAAGATCGTCGTTCCCACGCCTGCGGCGGCGACGAGCGTGCCGTGCGCGACCGGGAAGTCGACCCCGGCATGCCGGCGATTGCCCTCGCGCGGCGCGCCGAAGCCGTCCCCGATCGGCCCCGGCACCGGGCGGTAGAAGCGCACCGGAGCCGTTGGCGCGGCCACGTTGCGAGAACGTGAGCGTCCGCGCAGGCCGGCGATCGTCGCGGGCCCCGCCAGCCCGTCGACGACCAGCCCTGCGGCGCGCTGGAAGCGCGCGACGGCGGCTCGCGTGGCCGGGCCGAAGACGAGGTCGATCCCGCCGGGTGAGTAGCCTCGGCGCCAGAGCAGGAACTGCAGCGAGCCGACGTCCCAGCCCCGGGCGCCTTGCGCGATCACGCGCGCCCCGAGCCGGGGCCGGCCCAGTCGCCCGAGCGCGCGCCGGGTCTGGGGCCCGGCGATGCCGTCGACGATCAGCCCGCGCCGCCGCTGAAAGCGGCGCACGCCACGAGCCGTGAAGGGCCCGCGGACGCCGTCGACGGCCACCGGATACAGGCCCTTCGACTTCAGGGCCGCCTGCAGCGCTGCCGTGTTCGCGGTTGCCGCACTCGCCGGCTGCGCCGTCGCCAACGCCAGCGCGAACGCCGCGAGCAAGACGCCGACGGACACCCGGACCCGTGTCATGCCCGAACCCTCTCTACCAAGGCCGCACGCGGCAAGTCCCGCGAGGGAGATTGCAGCACTCCCGGCCGGCTCGAGGCTATCGGCGCCGGACCCGGGCCTCGTGCAGTGCCGCGCGAGCGGCCGCCCGGCCCGGCACGCCGTGGGCGGCGCCGCCGGGAAAGGCTGCAGCGCTGCCGAGAAAGAGGCCGCGCACGGGCGTGCGGTACGGCGTGAGGCTCGGCAGCGGCCGGAAGATCACCTGGTCGAGCGTGTAGGAGCCGGTGCCTACGTCGCCGCCCACGAGGCCGGCGTTGCGTCGCTGCATCTCGGCCGGGGATTGCACGTTGCGGGCCAGGATGAGGTCGCGAAAGCCGGGGGCGAAGCGCTCGATCTGTGCCTCGACCCGCTCGACGTGGCGCTCGGTCTCGTGCTCCCAGTCGGCGTCCTGGTGACCGTGCGTGTAGGCCCAGGCCGTGTGCCGGCCGGCGGGGGCGCGCGTCGGGTCCGCGATCGATTGCTGGCCGAAGAGCAGGAGCGGGCGCTCGGGCAGCCGGGTATCCGTGGGCGCTGGTGCGGCCAGCATCTCCTGCTCGGAGCCGCCGACATGGACGGTCCCCGCCTCGCGCGCTTCAGGCGCGGTCCACGGCACGGGACCCGACAGGGCCCAGTCGAGCTTCAGCGTCGCGGGCCCGTACCGGTATCGGCGCAACGCGTTGGCGTACCGGCCATGGAGCGCATCGCCTGCGAGTGCGAGCAACGCGTTGGGCGTGACGTCCGCGATGACGATCCGTCCCGGCACTCGCTCGCCGTTCTCGAGCTCGACCCCGACGACCCTCCCGCGCTCGGTCGCGATCCTGCTCACCGGCGCCTGCGTGCGCGTCCGCCCCCCGAGCGCGGCCAGATGGCCGGCGAGCGCGTCGGCCAACCGGGCGGCGCCGCCCTCCGGACTCGGCCACCCGACGGCATGACCCATCACGTTGAGATGGGTCGCCGCGATCGCGCTTCCGGCGCCCGTCGGCGGCACGTCACCGTGGATCGCGGCACCGTAGAGCCACGCCCGCGCTCCGTCCGCGCCGAAGAGCTCATGCGCCAGCGCGTGCGCCGGCATGAGCAGCAGGCGTGCCCACTCGAGCATGCCGTTCAGCCGCAGCGCCGCGAGGAGCTTCAGCGACCCCGTCAGGGGCGGGAAGCCCGCCAGCATCGTCTGCTGCCACGCGCTGAAGTGCTCGAGGTACGGGCCGACGAACCGGCGCCAGGCTTCGCCGTCACCCGGGTGTAGCGCGTCGAGCGATGCCGCCGTCTCCTCGACGTCGCGGGCGAGCACCGCCGCACGCCCGTCGGGCAGCGGGTGCGCATAGCAGTACCGCGGGTGAACCCAGCGCAGGCCGTGACGCTCCAGCGGCCAGCGCGCGAACACCGGAGAGGCGGCTGCCGCCGGGTACACGGACGAGAACGTGTCATGCCGGAACCCCGGCAGGGTCAGCTCGTCGGTCGCGACGGCGCCGCCCAGCTGCCCGGCGCGCTCGAGCACCGTCACCGCGCGCCCCGCCTCGGCGAGCGTGATTGCGGCGGCGAGCCCGTTGGGCCCGCTGCCAACGACCACCGCGTCCGCCGTCACGAACCTGCCTTGCCGAGCGCCAAGGCGATCTGGTGCAGCATGCTCTCGTCGGGATCCGAGCCCTGTCCCCAGAACGCGTGCTGGGCGTCGCGCCCCGCGCGCCGGTACGCCTGGTCGAGATGCCACGGCATCGGATCCCACGTACCGGCGGCGCGAACATACGCGCGCCCGTCCCGCTCGAAGAGCACGAGCCGGTTCTTGCTGCGACCCATGAAGTGGCCATCGTGCGTCGTGAGATCGAACGCGAGCACGGGGTCGGCGTCGTCGCCGACCGCCGGCGGCTCGTCGCGCCCGAAACGCGCCAGGCCGTCGTTGAGCTCGTCGATGTAGCGCCGCAACGCCTCAGGGTCCTCCCGGCTGACCAACGTCGTGATCGTCACGTAGCCGCGCGTGAACACCGGACGGCCCCGCGCTGCACCGGCGACCACCTCGATCTCGAACGTCTGGCCCACCAGCCCGCCGCGCCGCAACGGCGTGAAGCGTCCCAGCGCGCTCGCGTAATCGGGCCATGTCTCCGGGCGCGACAGGGCGGCGATGACGCCGTCGCTCGACGGCACCTCCACCGCTGGATACGTATGCCAGACCTGCTCGCGCCCGGCCGCCTCCGGCGGCGTCGAGGAACCGAGTCGAGCGAGCTGCAGGCGCACCTCCGGGTCATAGCCGGCGCGCTCATCAGGGGTTTCGAACGCGATCCCCCACCCGCGGCGCTCGGGATCCGCGTACGCGTCCGCGAACCACGACCCCAGCAGGCGGCCGGCGCCCTCCAACAGCTGCTCGCGGTCGAGTGTCCCTCGCTCCGAGCGCCTCCCGTCCACGAACCGATCGCGCCCGAACGCAGCATGGAACGGGACCACATCGCCCAGGCGCAAACGGCGATGTCCGAGGCGATGCCAGCGCGTTGTGACGATCGCCGACGCCAGCCGCAGGTCAGCGACCTCACGACGAGCAGGATCGCGACGGTAATACGAGGCGTTCAAGAAGTCGGTGATCCAACCGGCGGCGTCGGTCCCGGCGATCGACGAACCGGTCATCTTCGCGAACCGCAGCTGAGGCGAAGCGGACGCCCGGCCCGCGAGCGCGCCGGCCCCGAACGCCGCTCCGACGAGCAATGAGCGATTGGCGATCATGCCGCCAACCTACACCGCGGTGACCGTCAGCCGATGGCGCCGGCCTCGCGGAGGCGGTCGAGCCCCGTGATCCCCCAGTCGGCGAGCACCTGATCGGTGTCGGCCCCCGGCTCCGGTCCCGGTCGCGAGATCGCGCCGGGCGTGCGCGAGAAGCGCGGCGCCGGCGCCGGTTGGAGGCGGCCGTCGACCTCGACGAAGGTGTTGCGCGCGGCGTTGTGGGGGTGCGCCGGCGCCTCGTGGAGGGCGAGCACGGGGGTGGCGCACGCCTCGGCGGGCTCGAGCAGTCGCGCCCACTCGTCGCGCGTGCGGGTCGCGAACACCTCGGCGAAGCGCTGCTTGAGCTGCGGCCAGCGCTCGCGGTCCCACTGCGGGTACTCGGCGGGGTCGAGCTCGAGCAGCCGCAGCAGCTCGGCGTAGAACTGCGGCTCCAGCGCGCCCACCGCGATGTGCCCGCCGTCGGCGGTCGCGTAGACCTCGTAGAAGTGGGCGCCGGAGTCGAGCAGGTTGGTGCCCGGCTCGTCGCTCCACAGGCCCGCCTGGCGGAGCGAGTGGAAGATCGTCGAGAGCACGGCGGTGCCGTCGACCATCGCGGCGTCGACGACCTGGCCGCTTCCCGACGCGCGCGCCTCGAGGATCCCGCACACGAGCCCGAGCGCCAGCAGCATCCCGCCGCCGCCGAAGTCGGCCACCAGGTTGAGCGGGAACATCGGCCGCTCGCCCTGGCGGCGCATCGCGCCCAGCACACCGGCGATCGAGATGTAGTTGATGTCATGGCCGGCCACGGCCGCCAGCGGCCCTTCCTGGCCGTAGCCGGTCATGCGGCCGTACACGAGCCGGGGGTTGCGGGCGAGCACGTCCTCGGGGCCGAGGCCGAGCCGTTCCATCACGCCGGGCCGGAAGCCCTCGATCAAGCCCTCGGCCGCCCCGCAGAGGTCGAGCACGAGCTCCCGGCCGTCCGGATGCTTGAGATCCACGGCGGCCGAGCGCCGGCTCCGGTGCATCGCGTTCCACGCCCCCGCGGCCAGCGGCCCCTCGGCGGCGCCCAGGCGGTCGACGCGGATCACGTCCGCGCCCAGGTCCGCCAGCATCATGGCGGCGAACGGTCCGGGCCCGATGCTCGCGATCTCGACGATCCTGACGCCCTGCAGCGGGCCCGATGCGGTCAATGCTGTCCTCCGGTCACGACACTGATTGGCGAAGGGAAGTATCCCGACGGGGCCGCAACCAGCGTCGAGGGCCGTCGCCAACGGCGGCGGCCCGCGATGCCACGTCAGCGGAACGTCAGCGGAATGTCAGCGGGCCCTGATGGGCTTCCGCGCCATGGTCCGCACTCTCGCTCTGGCGCTCCTCGCGCTCCTGCTCTCTGCCGCTACCGCGTCCGCAGAGGACGCGATGCCCACCGCCCTTCCGGCCGCCCCTGGCACCGAGGCCGAGCCGAACGACACGACGGCGACGGCGACTCCGATCGAGGCCGGCGAGCGCATCCGGGCGCCGCGCACCGTCGGTGACGTCGACCACTATCGCTTCACGGCCGAGGCCGGCGATCGAGTGTTCGCCGCGGCGCTGACCTCCGGCTCCGTCGCCTCGTCCGACTCGCAGTTGGCGCTCCTCGGTTCCGACGGCACGACCGTGCTCGAGTCCGACGATGACGACGGGTCGTTCGGCAGCTTGTCCGCCGAGCATCGCCGGAACGACGATCCCGGCCGCGCGGCACCTACTACCTGAGGGTGGACGCACCGGCGGCGCCGCAAATCAGCTCCAACCGTATGACCTCGTGCTCGACGTCCATTCGGGCGAGCCGACCGCGGAGGCCGAGCCGAACGACCTGCCCGAGAACGCACAGGCCCTGCAGGAGAGCCGCCTGGTGTCGGGCACGCAGGCCCCGAACGACCAGGATCGCTTACGCGATCGAGCTTGGCGCCGGGCGACACGGTGTTCCTGTCGCTCGACCTCGACCCGGAGCGCGACGGGGTCCGCTTCAACGGGCGGCTCGCGTTCGGCGACGCCGAGCAGCTCCTAGCCGTCGACGACGCCGGCCGGCAGACGGGATCCCGTCGGAGGCGTTCGCCTGGACTGTCAACCGCGCCGGCAGCTACCACCTTCGGTCGACGCGCGAACGCGACTCCGCCCAGAGCGGGGCGTACCTGCTCTCGATCACCGTGATCCGCGCGGTCGAGCGCAGCTGTCGCACCTACTCGATCTCGCCGTCGGCGGGCGCGATCGCCGATCGGACCGCCACGAGCTTTCGCGATCGACGTCGACCGACGCCGCGACGATCGACCACGTCGCGGTCCGCCTCGACCTGACCCACACCTTCATGGCCGACCTCGACGCCATGCTGGAGGCGCCCGCCGGCAATCGGGTCGCCGTGTTCGACGACATCGGCGCGACGACAGCCGGGACCTTCACGCACATGCAGGCCACGTTCGACGACAACGCGGCCGTGCGGCCGCTCTATCAGTGACGGAGGGGATCGCGCTCCAGCCCGACATGGGCTACCGGCTGGGCTGGTTCGCCGGGCCAGCAGGCGGCGGGGACGTGGAACCTCACGTTCCGCGACGACGCGAACCAGGACGTCGGACAGCTCGCGCGAGCGCGACCTGATCCTCTGCGCCCGGCCCGAGGAGGGGCCGACCGAGACCGTGTTCTCCGCCGGGTTCGAGAGCGACGAGGACGGCTTCAGCACTCCGGCGCCGCCGACGAATGGGAGCGCGGGACCCCGGCGACCGCCGAAGACGACAGCTCTCGCCGGGCTGTCGAGCTGTGCCGAGGGCACGGGCTGCTTCAAGACCGACCTCGACGGGACGTACGACGAACAAGCAGCTCGCAGGACCTCGTCTCGCCGCCGATCCCGCTCGCGGGCCGCTCGGGGCACATCTACGCCTCCTGGCAGATGTGGTACCAGACCGAGCCCCGCACTTCGACCGCTTCGAGGTCTCCGTCGAGGAGGCCGGCGGCTCCAACGCGCGGCGCCTGTTCACGCGGCGGGGCGCGACATGCATCGCCAACCACGGCAACCCGATCGTCCCCATCCCGCTGTCCGCCGGCTGGGGCAGCCACCGCGCCGACATCTCCGACTACGCCGGCAAGACGATCCGGCTTCGCTTCCACCTGGAGTCCGACCGTTCGGTGCAGCGCGCGCGGGCCTGGCGGTCGACGACGTGCGCGTCTACCAGCCGACGTTCGACCTGGCCGTCGAGCTCGCCGGGTCGGGCGGTGGCTATGTGGGCTCCACCCCGTCGGGGATCGACTGCGGCACCGACACCGCCGCACACCCGACGTGCTCGGCCACGCTCAGCCGCGGGGTGACGCTCACCGCGCACCCGGATGCGGACAGCGCATTCGCCGGCTTCACCGGAGCGGGATGCTCCGGGGCGGCGACGACGTGCACCGTGACGCTCGACCAGGCGCGCAGCGTGACCGCGACCTTCGATCTCCTGCCCCACGCCCCCGTCGCAGGCGAGGACGACTACGCCACCGACGAGGACACGCCGCTGAGGGTCGACGCGCCGGGAGTACTCGGCAACGACACCGACCGCAACGGCGACGCGCTGACGGCGGCGCTGGTGTCCGGCCCGCAGCACGGCCAGGTGACGCTCGAGAGCGACGGGTCGTTCACGTACACGCCGGACGCGGACTTCAACGGCAGCGACTCGTTCCGCTACCGCGCCCGCGACGGCGGCCTTGAGTCCGGCGCCACGACGGTGACGATCGCGGTCGCCGCCGTGAACGACGAGCCGCCCGCCGGCCCCGGGTCGACGCCGCCCGCCGGCCCCGGGTCGACGCCGCCCGCCGGCGCGGCCCCGCCGGCGCCCGCCGCCGTGGAGCCGGCGATCGCGGACCTTCGCCTGGCCTCGCGCTGCGTCCGTCGCTCGAGGTCGGGGCGCGTGCGGGTGGCGATGACCATGCGTCTGGCCCGTCCCGGTGCGCTCCAGGTGCGGATCGACCGTGCGGTCGGCAGCCGTGACCGGCGGAGCTGCCCGCGGCGCAACCGCACGCGCGACTATGACGAGACGCGGTTCCGCCCCGTCACCACCGTGCGGCCGCCGGCGAACGGAGCCGTCGCGGCGGCGGTCCAGCGCCGGGTGAGGCTCAACCTGCGCCTCGAGCCGGGGCTCTACCGGCTCACGGTGCGGGTGCAGGAGGAGAGCGGCCGGCTCTCGCGTCCGGTCCGGAGCTTCCTGCGGGTGGTGGGCTGAAGCCGTACCGATGTCAGACGGCTCGCGGCGCGAGCCGGTCGACGGCGAGGTCGCTGAGGGGCCTCGCCGTCGACGAGTGCTACCCGCTCGCGCCGACCCGCTCCCGTGGCGGTGGCGCCAGCTCCTCGGCGAGCCGCCGCAGCAGCGGGTCGAGCTCGGGATGCCGGTCCGGCTCCCAGTCCGCGATCACCTCGCGCAGCATGTCGGTCCGCGCGGCGACGAGCCGGTCGCGCACGGCCCGGCCCGCGTCGGTCAGCTCGCCGTCGTCGACGTAGCCGTGCCGCCGGACCTCCTCGAGCGTCGCGTCGAAGCGGGCGGCGTCGACCTGCGGCAGGCGGCGGAGCTCCGCCACGGTGTCGGGCGCGTTCACGCGCAGCAGCAGCCACGCGGCGCCGGGGGAGAGGTCGACTCCCGCGCGCGCCGCCGCATCGGTCAGGAACCGGAGCGTGCGGTCACGGCCCACATGCCGCGCAAGGCAGCGTGAGATCTCGCGCACCGAGTCGGTGTCGACCGGCGCGCCGAACGACTCGCCGAGATCCGTCTCGACCGTCGTCCGCAGCGGCCGCTGCGGAATCAGCCAGCTGAGCGCGAAGGCCGCGAGCACGACCGCGGTGCCGACGAGGAAGACGTCGTCCATCGCGGCGGTGAAGGCGGGCACGTAGGCGGGGTCGTCCGGTCCCGCTCCCGCCGGGAGATCCGCGGTCAGGCGCGCCGTGAAGATCGCGCCGAGCAGCGCGGTGCCGAGCGAGCCGCCGATCGAGCGGAACAGCGTCGCCCCCGAGGTGGCGACGCCGAGCTGCTCGTAGGACACGGCGTTCTGCGTCGCCAGCACCAGCACCTGCATGACCATGCCGAGGCCGAGCCCGAGCACCAGCATGTGCAGCGCCGCGACGCCGCTGCCGGTCGACGCGTCGAGCGACGACAGCAGGTACATGCCGAGCGCCGCGACGGCGGTGCCGGCGATCGGGAACACCTTGTAGCGGCCGGTGCGCGTGATGATGCGGCCCGACACGATCGAGGACACCAGCAGCCCGCCCATGACCGGCAGCAGCTGGAGGCCGGAGGCGGTCGGGCTCAGTCCGCGCACCACCTGCTGGAACAGCGGCAGGTAGGTCAGCGCGCCGAACAGCGCGAAGCCGACGACCAGGCCGACCGCGCTGCACACCACGAACACGCGGTTGCGGAAGAGCGACGGCGGGAGGATCGGCTCGGCGGCGCGGGCCTCGACGCGGACCAGCCATACGATCGCGACGACTGCGAGGACGCCCATGCCGATGATCTCGGGCGACGCCCACGGATAGGTGTTCCCGCCGAGCGTCGTCAGCAGCACGAGCGCGCTGAGGCCGATCGCGAGCAGGACCGTGCCGCGGTAGTCGATCGCGTGGCTGCGCCGTTCGGCCACGGCGGGCAGCGTCGCGGCCAGGACGACGAACGCGGCGGCGCCGACCGGGAGGTTGACGTAGAAGATCCAGCGCCACGACGCGTGGGTCGTCAGGAAGCCGCCGATCAGCGGGCCGGCGACGCTCGAGACGCCGAACACGGCGCCGAAGAGGCCCGTGTACCTGCCGCGCTCGCTCGGCGCGACGACGTCGCCGATCGCGGCCTGCGCGCTCACCATCAGCCCGCCGCCGCCGAGCCCCTGGATCGCCCGGAACACGATCAGCTCGGTCATGCCCTGCGCCAGCCCGCACAGCGCCGAGCCGGCGAGGAACAGGACCAGCGCGGCCTGGAGCACGACCTTGCGGCCGTAGAGGTCACCCAGCTTGCCGTACAGCGGCGTGACCACGGTGACCGCCAGCAGGTAGGCGGTCACGACCCACGACAGGTGCTCGAGGCCGCCCAGCTCGGAGACGATCGTGGGCAGCGCCGTGGAGACGATCGTCTGGTCGAGCGACGCGAGCAGCATGACCAGCATCAGGCCGGCCATGACGACCGCGACGTGCGGCCGGCGCTCAGCCGTCATCGCGCGGCCGGCGCCGGGATGCGCGGCCTATGTCGTCTTGACGACGTACACCGAGCAGGACGCCCTGTGGGTCACGGTGTTCGGGACGCTTCCCAGCACGCGTCGGTGCATGCCCTTGTTGCCCACCACCAGCACGTCGGCCTCGTGCCTCTCCGCGAGCTGCACGAGCACTTCCCCCGGGTCTCCTTGGGCGAGGTCCCACTTGCACTCGACGCCCCGCCCACTCACACGTTCCTGGACGTCGGTCAGGATTCTCTCCGCCTGCTGGGCGCTGTTGGACGCCCATTGCGAGTCGGACGAGGCGCCGCCGGAGAGTCGCGGCATGCTCGAGCCCCCTGACTGGCCCGTGTACGCGCTGAGCACGACGAGCGTGGCTCCGAATCGCTCGGCGAGGTCGATGGCTGCGGCCACGGCGATCGCGGCGGTCTCGGAGCCATCCGTACCGACTGCGACGGTCGAGATCATGACTGTCGAGTATCCGGGTTGGCGGCCCGCTCATCAAGGAGCGGCGAGCTCGCGCACGACTTCTAGCACGCGTTCGACGTCGGCGCGCGTGGTCCGGAAGTTCGTGATGCAGGCTCGCAAGGCGAAGCGTCCGTCGATGGTCGCGTTCGACAGGTAGACGCGACCGTCGCGCTGCAGCGCCTGCAGGATCCGCTCGTTGTGGGCGTCGAGCGCCGGCTCGTCGAGGTGCGCCGGCGCGTGGCGGAAGCAGCAGATGCTCAGTCCGGGGCCGGCGAGGAGCTCGAAGTCCTCGGCGTCCGCGACGAGCTGGGCGAGGTGGGCGGCGAGGCGCACGTCCTCGCCGATCGCGGCCGCGAGCCGGCGCGCGCCGTGGAAGCGCAGGATTGCCCACAGCTTCAGCGCCCGGAAGCGGCGGCTGAGCTCGAGCCCGTGGTCCCAGAAGGCGAACGTCTCCGCCGGTTGTGTGGCGAGGATGCGCACGTAGTCGTCGGCGCCGGCGCCGAACGCCCGCGCAGTGGCCGCCGCGTCGTGCAACAGCAGCGCGCTGCAGTCGACCGGGGCGTAGAGCCACTTGTGCGCGTCGATGCACAGGGAGTCGGCGCGATGCAGGCCGGAGAACAGGGGCCGGCAGGCGGGATCCGCGGCGGCGGGCGCGCCGTACGCGCCGTCGACGTGCAGCCACACGCCCGCCTCGGCAGCCACGTCGGCGACCGCGTCGAGCGGGTCGACGGCACCGGTCGACGTCGTGCCGGCGTTGGCGACGACGCAGATCGGCAGCAGGCCGGCGGCACGGTCGCCCGCGACCGCATTCCGCAGCGCCGCCGGGTCGAGACGGCGGTCGCTGTCGACGGCTATCGGGGCAAGCCCGATGCCGAGTGCTTGGGCCGCCTTGGCGACCGAGAAGTGCGTCTCGGCCGACGCGTAGACCCGCATCGCGCGGCGGTCCTCGTCCGCGCCCGTCACGGTCCGCATAGCGACCAGGAGGGCGGTCAGATTGGCGGCGGACCCGCCGCTCACCAGGATCCCCGTCGCCGCCGCGTCAAAGCCGACGAACTCGCCCAGCCAGCGCAGCGTCTGGAGCTCGACGGCCGCCGCGGCAGGACCCGATCGCCACGACGTGAGGTTCTGGTCGGCCGCCGACGCCAGCAGGTCCGCGACCACCGCAACCGGCGCCGGCGGCGACTGCACGTAGCCGAAGAACGCCGGGGTCGTCCGCCGCCCGCCGGCCAGGACGGCCGCGCACGCGGCGAGCAGATCTTCCACGCTCTCGCCGTCCACGGGCAGGGCCCGGTCGGCGCCAACCCTGCGGTCGACGTCCACGGCGGAGGGCGGGCTCTCGAACACGGGCCCGGACCGAGCGGCGTCGATCTCCTGCTCCACCAGGGCCGTCACGCCGGCCAGCAGGGCGCGCAGGTCCTCCGCCGTCGGATCGAGCGAGACGTCGCGCCGGTCGGACTCCCTCATCGGCGGGATCCTGTCAGCCCGCGAGCGTCGTAGGATCGCTTGTGATGGAGCGGGACCGCTCGAGCGATGGCATCACGCGGCGCGAGGTACTGCAGCACGCTGCCGTTGCGGGGGCGGCAGTGGCGGTCACCACTTCGCCCGCGGGTGCCTTCGCCGCCCGGTCCCGGCGGCGCGTGAACCGTGGGGACGTCGCCGTCCTCGGTGGCGGGATGGCGGGGCTGGCCGCTGCGCACGAGCTCGTGGAGCGAGGATTTCGCGTGTCGGTGTTCGAACGCAAGGCGCTCGGCGGCAAGGCCCGAAGCGTTCCGGTGCCGCGCACGGCGGCCGGGGGGCGTCGTGCGCTGCCCGGTGAGCACGGCTTCCGGTTCTTCCCGGGCTTCTATCACCACGTGCCCGACAGCATGCGGCGGACCCCGTTCGGGAGAAACCGTGAGGGCGTGTGGAACAACCTGGTGGCGGCGACCGAGAGCCGCGGGCTGCGGACACAAGGTCGCCCCGAGGCCCCGGCGTTCGGATGGCTGCCCGGGTCGAGCCCGGCGGGATTCGTCGAGCGGGTTGTCGCCCGCGCGGCCCAGCAGGGCGGCATACCGCCGGACGAGACGGCGTTCTTCGCGAAGCGGCTGCTCGTGTTCCTGACCAGCAGCGAGGAGCGCCGCTTCGGCCAGTGGGAGCACACGTCGTGGTGGGACTTCGTGCGCGCGGAGTCCAGATCGGACGAGTATCGAAAGCTGCTCGCGATGGGGCTGACGCGGACCACGGTTGCGGCCAAGGAGACGGTGGCCAGCACCCGAACGATCGGAAACATGGCCGAGGCCTTCCTGATGACGGTCCAGGGCCGCGGCAGCGACGGTGCGCTCGATCGCGTGCTGAACGCGCCGACCAACGAGGCGTGGATCGATCCGTGGGTCCGGCACCTGCGGGCGCTCGGGGTCCGGTTCTTCGTCGGCCACGCCGTCGAGGCCCTCGACGTCCGTGGCGGCCGGATCGATGCCGCGCGTGTGCGGGACCGGCGGGGGCGCCGGCGTCGGGTCGAAGCGGACTGGTTCGTGTGCGCGATGCCGGCCGAGCGCGCGCGCCGGCTGTGGTCCGCGGACGTTCTCCGACACGATCCTCAGCTCGAGGCGATGAACGAGCTGGAGGTCGACTGGATGAACGGGATCCAGTTCTTCCTGCGCCGGCGGATTCCGCTTCCGCACGGCCACGTGTCGTTCGTGGACTCGCCGTGGGCGCTCACGGGGTTGACGCAGGCGCAGTTCTGGACGCGCCGGCGCTTCCGGCGAACCTACGGCGACGGCGACGCCGTCGACTGCCTGTCGATCGACATCTCGGACTGGGACACCCCCGGAATCCTGTACGGCAAGCCGGCGAAGCGCTGCACCGCCTCCCAGGTCAAGAACGAGGTGTGGGCACAGGCCAAGGCCCACCTGAATGACGCCGGCGAGCGGATCCTGCCGGACAGCGTCCTCCACTCGTGGTTCCTGGACCCGGCGATCGTCTGGATCCCCGCGCGGCGACGCAACCGCAATCGCGAGCCGCTCCTGGTCAACACGATCGGCTCCTGGGACCATCGCCCGGCCGCCGGCACCGCCATCCGCAACCTCGTGCTCGCGGGGGACTACGTGCAGACCGACATCGATCTGGCGACCATGGAGGGCGCCAACGAATCCGCACGTGAGGCCACCAACGAGATCCTCAGGCGTTCGGGCCACAAGTCCGAGCCGGCGCGCAAGTTCAAGCTCTTCGACCCGCCGGAGTTCGAGGAGGCCAAGCGCGTCGACGCCGAGCGATTCCGGGCAGGCCTCCCGAACGCGCTCGATGATCAGCCGTCGCCGGCGGCGTAGGCTCGGCAGGCAGCAGTGAGCGCGTTCGAAAGGAGACACGGTGGACGAAGAGGTCTTCAACATGTCGGTGCGGAAGTTCCTCAAGAAGCTGGGCGTGACCGCTCAGCGGGAGATCGAGCTTGCGGTGCGCGAGCAGCTGGAGAGCGGTGGCCTGCAGGGCGACGAGACGCTCGACGCGACCGCGACGGTCACCGTTGACGGCCTGTCGCGCGACGTGGTCGTGACCGGGAAGATCTCCCTGGCGTAGGCCCAGCTGACGATAGATAACTGATTGGTTTGGTATGGTTCGCGGCGATGGCGACTATCGAACTGCCGGTCCTCTCGCCGCGCGAGCGCAAGGCCGGGGGCTGCTGTAGCCCGGTGGCGGTGCCGGAGCTCGAGCGCGGAGACGCGGTTGAGCTGGCGGGCGTGTTCAAGGCGTTGGGGGATCCGACGCGGCTGTTGATCGTCGACGCTCTGCGGGCCTCGGCGCCGGAGGCGCTGTGTCAGTGCGAGCTGCTGCCGCTGTTCGAGATCAGTCAGCCGGCGTTGGCCAAGCATCTGAAGGTGCTGGTCGGCGCGGGCGTGATCGGCACCGAACGACGTGGCCTTTGGGCCTACTACTTCCTGCTCCCCGACAGTGTCAAGGAGCTTCAGTCATGGCTGAGCTGACCGCCCCCGGAGCGCCGGATCCTTGTTGCACCGCGGCCGCTCAGGCGGCCTGCTGCGAGCCGTCGGAGAAGGATGGCTGCTGCCAATCCGGCGAGAGCTGCGGGTGCGCGGCGGGTGAAGTGGAAGTGCGCGAGAGCGTGCGCCGGCGCTATGCGGCAGCCGCCGAGGCCGCCGCGACCGCGGATCCGCGCCCCGAGTGTGGCTGTGGCACCGACGATGCGCGGTTCGGCGGCGCGCTGTATGACCCGGCCGAGGCGGACGCGGTGCCCGAGGCGGCGGTCAAGGCCTCGCTGGGGTGTGGCGTGCCGACGGCCGTCGCCGACCTGCACGAGGGTGAGACGGTGCTCGACCTGGGCTCGGGCGCGGGCGCCGACGTGCTCATCAGCGCCCGCCGCGTGGGCCCGGCCGGCCGCGCGATCGGGCTCGACATGACCGACGAGATGCTCGCGCTGGCGCGCGCGAACGCCGCCGGTGTGCACAACGTCGAGTTCGTCAAGGGCTACCTCGAGCAGATCCCGCTGCCCGACTCCGGTGTCGACGTCGTGATCTCCAACTGCGTGATCAACCTCGCCGCCGACAAGCGCGTCGTGCTCGCCGAGGCCGCGCGCGTGCTGCGCCCGGGCGGTCGCTTCGCGGTCTCGGACGTGATCGCCGACCCCGACATGGACGACGCCACACGGGAGGACATGCGGCAATGGACCGGCTGCATCGCCGGCGCCCTCACCGAGCAGGAGTACCGCGAGACCCTCACCGCCGCCGGCTTCGCCGACATCGACATCCGCCCGACCCACCGCGTGCACCGGCACGCGTCCTCGGCCATCGTCCGCGCCCGCAAGCCGGCGCACGACTGATGGCGACCGCGCTGTTCGTCTGCCTGCACAACGCCGGGCGCTCGCAGATCAGCGCCGCCCTGTTCGAGCGCGCCGCCGCCGGTCGCCACCGCGCCGTGTCGGCCGGCAGCCAAGCCGACCCCGACGGCCGCCCGCACCCGCAGGTCATCGAGGTCATGCGCGAGCTCGACATCGACCTGTCCGACCGCCGCCCCCGGCGCCTCACGACCGAGCTCGCCGACCGGGCCGACGTGATCGTCACCATGGGCTGCGGCGACGCGTGCCCGTTCATCCCCGGCAAGCGCTACATCGACTGGGACCTGCCCGACCCCAAGGACCGCCCGCTCGATGAAGTCCGCGCCACCCGCGACGACATCGCGCGTCGCGTCGCCGGCCTCGTAGCCGAGCTCGACTCGGCTTCGACCGCGGCGTGAAGCCGCAGACCTGACACCGCAAGCGATGACCGCGTCTGCGGAGCCTCAGGGCGTCGTCGCCCGCCAGCCGAACCGGAACGTGAGGGGGCCGCTCGCCGGTGCACCCGACTGGGTGTGCGTCAAGGTCAGCCGGCTGCGGGGAGACAGTTCGTGGGTGGCCAAGCCGCTGTCGCACCACCGCTGCTCGCCGCTCATCGTGCAGCTGAGCTCGGTGGGTGTGCCGTCGGCGACGAGGGTGACGATGAGCTGCGACGCTCCCGGGTCCGGGGCGCCGGGATCGAGCGCGACGGCGAGATCGCTCGCGACGGTCGCGACCGCGGGCGAGAGCGTCACGTGCTCCGACTCCACAGCGCTGGCCACGTCCGTACCGGAGACGGCCGCGAACACGGGCTCGGCCCCGAGCGTCGTCGCGAACGCTCCGGTCAGCATGCTGGCCGCATCGGCGCCGTCGGCTCCGTCGAAGCCGTCGAACCCGTCCAGCCCGTCGAAGCCGTCGTCGCCGGCGGGCCCGCGACGCCCGGGCAGCCCACGCTTGCCCTGCTGGTTCCACGCGATCTTCTGCTCGCCCTTCCGGCACTTCTTGCCCTCCTCGACCAGCCGGAGGGCACCGGTCCGCTTCGAGTAACAGGCGACGATCTTGCCGTTCTTCGGCGCGAACGAGCCGATCGCGACGCCGCTCGTCGCGACGACCAGCGCCGCGAGCGCGATCACCGTCGCCGGCGACGGCCTCCGGAACCTTGATGACATGGTTCGTATTCTCTCGCATGCGACGCGTTGAGTTCACCGACACAGGAGAACGCGAGATGGCTCTTCAGCTTGGCGACACCGCTCCCGACTTCGAAGCCGACACCACCGAGGGCAGGATCCGCTTCCACGACTGGATCGGCGACTCGTGGGCCGTGCTGTTCTCGCACCCGCGCGACTTCACGCCCGTGTGCACGACGGAGCTCGGCTACATGGCGAAGATCAAGCCCGACTTCGAGGCGCGCAACACGAAGATCGTCGGCCTCTCGGTCGACCCGCTCGACAACCACGAGAAGTGGGCGCAGGACATCGAGGAGACGCAGGGCACCAGGCCCAACTACCCGCTCATCGGCGACCCCGACTTCGAGATCGCGAAGGCCTACGGGATGCTCTCGGCGGACGTGTCCGGCGACCCGACCGCGCGCACGCCGGCCGAGAACCAGACCGTTCGCAACGTGTTCGTGATCGCACCTGACAAGACGATCAAGCTGATCCTCGTCTATCCGATGACGGCCGGCCGCAACTTCGACGAGGTGCTGCGCGTGATCGACTCGCTGCAGCTGACCGCCGAGCACAAGGTCTCGACGCCGGTCAACTGGCAGCAGGGCGACGACGTGATCATCGCCGGCTCCGTGACCGACGAGCAGGCGCGCGAGATGTGGCCCGAGGGCTGGGAGTCGCCGAAGCCGTACATCCGGATCGTGCCGCAGCCCGCGAAGAACTGAGGCGGCCTCCGCGCTCGCTAGCGTGGAGGCATGCGGATCGCGGTGATCGGCGCCGGCCCGGCCGGCTTCTATGCCTCCGATCAGCTGCTGGCGGCGGGCTTCGAGGTCGACCTGCTCGACGCGCTGCCGACGCCGTTCGGGCTGGTGCGCTCGGGCGTGGCGCCCGATCACCCGAACATCAAGGCGGTCACGCGGGTGTACGAGAAGACCGCCGCCAAGCCGGGCTTCCGCTTCTTCGGCGGCGTCGTGCTCGGCGAGCACGTCGCGCGCGCGGAGCTGCTGGAGCGCTACCACGCGGTCGTCTACGCGGTCGGTACCGACGATGAGAAGCGGCTTGGCATCCCCGGCGAGGACCGCCCGCGCTGCTACTCCGCCCGGCGACTCGTGGCCTGGTACAACGGCCACCCGGACGCGGTCGACGAGTCGTTCGACCTGTCGCCGGAGCGGGCGGTGGTGATCGGCAACGGCAACGTGGCGACCGACGTCGCCCGCATGCTGCTGCTCGACCCCGACGAGCTCGGTAGCACTGACGTCGCCGACCACGCGCTCGGCCCGCTCGCCGAGGCGCAGGTGCAGGAGGTGATCCTGCTCGGCCGCCGCGGGCCCGCCCAGGCCGCCTTCACCAACCCCGAGCTGCGCGAGCTGGGGGCGATGACCGGCGTCGACGTACAGGTCGACCCGGCGGAGGTCGACGTCGAGATCCCGGAGGACCTCGACAAGATCGCCCGCCGCAACGTCGAGATCCTTCAGGGCTACGCGCAGCGCCCGCCCGGCAGCGCCGGACGCCGGATCACGCTGAAGTTCCTGCGCTCGCCGGCCGAGATCCTCGGCGAGGGCGAGGACGGGCCTGTCTCCGGCATCCGCCTGGCGCGGAACCGGCTCGAGGGCGGCCGCGCGGTGCCGACCGGGGAGGAGGAGGTGATCGGCTGCGGGCTCGTGTTCCGCTCGATCGGCTACCGCGGGCGACCGCTCGGCGACGTCCCGTTCGACGCCGATCGCGGCCTCATCCGCAATGACGGCGGCCGCGTGTGCGACGAGGAGGGCATCCCGCACCGCGGCGAGTACGCGGTCGGCTGGATCAAGCGCGGCCCGAGCGGCGTGATCGGCACCAACAAGAAGGACGCCGCCGACACCGTGGCCAAGATCGTCGCCGACGCCGAGGCGGGCGTGCTGGAGGCGCCGCGCCCGGACGCCGACGACTGCGCGCAGTGGCTGGCCGCCTGCGCGCCGGACGCCCTCACGTGGGAGGGCTGGCAGGCGATCGACGAGCACGAGCGCGCCGCGGGCGAGCCCCATGGCCGCCCGCGGGTCAAGCTCGTGCGGCTGGCGGATCTGATGGCCGCCGGGCGCGGGGTCCGAAGCTAGTACTAGGCGGGCCGGCCGGGCACGTTCCCGGGAGGGCCGTCGGCCGGCGCGGGCCCGCCGATGAACGGATCGGGCTCGACGGGCGTGGTGGGCAGGACCGTCTCCGTCACGGTGAACCCGAGGCGCGGGCTGGGCGTGGGGCGGTCTCTGGGCACGGTCCAAGCCTTGCGCGCAGGGGTTGGCGACGGCTTGCCGGAGGGTATGCGTGTCCTAGTCTCTGACTTGGCATGTAGGCGGAGGGGGAGGAATCATGCGGAAGTTGTTCGTGCTGCTCGGGCTACTGGGAGTCGCTGCTGCGGTGGCGGTACCGGCCACGGCGACGGGCGGGGCCACGAAACCCCGCTGCGGGAAGGTGGACCGGAACGGCTATGAGGTCATCTTCGACGGCAGTCGCAAGTGCTTCGAGCTCTGGCGCTACGCCGGCGGCTCACAGGTGACGCTGCAACGCGATGGGACGCTCAGGACCGAGCCGGGCCCGCCGAACCTCGGCGTGCTCTGGTACGCCGCGCGGCCGTACGGCGACTTCTCGCTGAAGCTGCAGTTCCGGGACGACTCGCCGATCGCCGGCCAGCGCGCCAACAGCGGCGTGCAGGTCCGGTTCCCGGCGCCCAGGCCGCCGGTGCCCGGCTGCCCGATGACCTTCAACGGCAACCCCCAGACCGTCAACCCCGAGGGGTGGATCGCGGTCAACTGCGGGCACGAGGTCCAGATCAACGACTCGCCCGACGGACCGCCGTTCGACCCGCGCAAGACGGGCTCGATCTACGGCTTCGCGGACCTGAACGCAACCCAAGCCAGGGTCACGCCTCCGGGCGTATGGAACGACCTCGAGATCCGCGTGGTCGGGCAGACCTACACGGTGATCCGCAACGGCGTCGTGATCAACGAGTACGAGAACCTGCCGGGCGTACCGTTCCCCGGCCGCCCGAACGATCCCGACTCGAGCTCGCGGGGCCTGGTCGGCTACATCGGCCTGCAGGCGCACGGCGCGCCGCAGGACGTGGTGTCGTTCCGGGACATCCGGATCCAGGACCTGTCCAACCAGGACTAGGCAAACTGCAGCGACGCCGGGCGACGCTCGCTCGACTGGATCCGGGCTCAGCCGAAGCGGAGCGACGCCGGGCGACGCTCGCTCAAACTGAATCCGGGCTCAGCCGAAGCGGAGCGTCGCCTTGACGCCGCGGTAGCCGAACGCCTCGGAGAAGCGGTCGGGCTCCACCCGGAGCCCGACCAGCTGCTCCATCGCATCCGGCCAGCGCCCCTGCATCGCCTCGAGCGCCTCGACGGCGGCGACCCAGTCGGTCCGGTGGGCGTTGACGCTGCCGAACAGCACGCGGTTCTCGAGCACGAAGTCGCGGCCGAGCAGCGTGCCCTCGAGCTCGACCTGATGGGCGTGGGCGTCGAGGCCGAGCAGGCAGGCGACGCCGTTGCGCCGCAGGGCCGCCATCGCCTCGATCATGAGCTCGGCCTTGCCGGTCGCCTCGATCACGATGTCGAAGCCGCCGGCCTCCTCGCGTGCCGCGCCGAGCGAGGTCTGCGCGGTCGAGAGGTAGCGCGCTCCCGACGCCTGGACGAGCTGCCCCTTCTCGCTCGCCGGGTCGCTGCGCGCCGCGGTCCACACCTCGTGGCCTTCGAGCCGCAGCATGTAGGTCGCGAGCATCCCGATCGCCCCGGCGCCGAGGACCAGCGCGCGCGCCGGCCGCCACGGCTGGCGGTTGCCGATCGCGGTCGTGTGCCGGATCGCGCGGGCGCAGATCGAGCCGGGCTCGGCGAGCACTCCGTGCCTGCCCAGCGCCGGCGGGACGGCGACGACGTTCTCGGCGTCCTCGACCACCAGCTCCCCGGCGAACCCGGCCAGGCCGGTGATGCCGCGCTCGGCGTAGTCGCCGGTGTCGCACGCGTCGGGCGCGCCGTCGGCGCACGCGCCGCAGCGGCCGCACGAGCGCCGCACGGTGGCGGTCACGAGGTCGCCGGCCGTGAACCCGCCGCCGTCCTCGGCGACCTCCCCGAGCAGCTCGTGACCGAGGACCAGCTCGCTCTCGCCCGGCGGCGCGGTGCCGTACTCGCCCGCGTCGATCTCGCGGTCGGTCCCGCACACGCCGACCTCGAGTGTCCGGATCAGCACACCGCCGGGTCGGCGCTCCGGGTCGGCGACAACCGCGGTACGGGTGGAACCGGGTTCCCCCGGAGTGGTGACGAGCGCTTGCATGGCTACACGTTATGTTCCCGGCGATGTCACTCGTCGTCACGTGGCTCGGGCAGGCCGGCTTCCGGTTCGAGGCGGGGGAGCGCCGGATCCTCGTCGACCCCTTCTTTGCCGAGCATGAGGCCCGCACCTACCCGCCGCCGCCGGTGGACGAGCTCGGCGCCGGCATCGACTGGCTGCTCGTCACGCACGAGCACATCGACCACCTCGACCCGTACTCGCTGCGCGAGGTCGCGGCGCGCAGCGGCGACCTGACGATCGTCGCACCGGCGCCGCTCGAGCCGCTGGTCCGCGAGGCGGCGCCGGACGCCGGGTTCACCGGCGTCGACCGCGGCGACCGGCTCGAGCTGCCCGGCGCCGGCTCGCTCAACGTGGTTCCCGCCATCCACGGGCGCACGGTCGCCCACGGCTACCCCGACGACCCGGCGTTCGTCGGCTACGTGCTCGAGCTCGACGGCACCACCCTCTACCACGCCGGCGACACGATCGTGACCGACACGCTGGTCTCCGCGCTGGCCCCGTTCGAGGTCGAAGTCGCGCTCCTGCCGGTCAACGGCCGCGAGTACTTCCGCGAGCGCGACGAGCTGGTCGGGAACATGGGCCCGCGCGACGCGGTGGCGCTCGCCACCGAGATCGGCGCCACGATCCTCGTGCCGTACCACTGGGACCTCTTCCGCGGCAACACCGAGTGGCCGGGGCGCGTGGTCGACGACGCCGTCGCGATCGGCGCGCCTCTGCACGTGCTCACCCTCCGTCGCGGTGTCCCGTGGGCGCTTTGACGCGCCCGTCGGCCAGCAGCTCCCGGAACCGCTCGAGCGACTCGGCCACGCCCTCGTCGATCGGGCGGATGACCGAGCCGCCGATCAGCTCCACGAACGACGACCCGTCGACGCCGGGCGGGAACGGCAGCGGGTCCTCGGCGCAGGTGATGAGGTCCGAGCCGAGCATCCCGAGCAGGTCCGGCATCGAGACCACCGGGCCGTCGAGGTTGTGCACCGACGCGCCCTCGTAGCCGTCGAGCTCGGTGGCGCGCACGAACGCCTCGGCGACGTCGGCGGTGTACTGCATCTGGACGCTGCCGCCGAAGGGGATGTGGTACCGGACGCCCGCGGCGGCGGCGATCATCGCCGTGGTCGGGGCGGACGTCAGGCCCTGGTCGCGAGCCGGGCCGTAGACGGTGTGCGGGCGGATGCCGATCGACGAGACGCCGTAGTCCTCGAAGTAGCGGACGCCCGTGCCCTCGTTGGCGCGCTTGAAGATGCCGTAGAGCGTGCTCGGGTGCTCGTCGTCGCCGAGCGCGGCGATCGACGAGGCGTAAACGAGCGGCGCGATCCGACCGCGGCGGCGGCGCACGGCCTCGAACACGTTGACGGTGCCGACCACGTCGACGCGCGCGCCCAGCGGCGGGTCGGCGCGCACGAACGGGACCTGGAGCGCGGCGAGGTGGATCACGTGGGTCACCCCGTGCTCGTCGAGCGCGCGCTCGACCACGTTGAGGTCGGTGATGTCGGCGCGCACGCGCACCAGGCGCTCGATCTCCTCCGGGGTGAGCGCGATCGCCATCCGCGGCGCCTGCTCGGCGAGGTCGAAGGTGACGACCTCGTGTCCGCGGTCCAGCAGGGAGCGGAGCGTCCACACCCCGATCGCGCCGAAGGCGCCGGTGACGAGATAACGGCTCATGGCAGAGTGGCTCCTTCCGAGGCCGAGCCCACCAGCGAGCAGTAGCGGCCGAGCACCCCGCGCGTGAAGGCCGGCGGGGGCGGTTCGTAGGCCGCCAGGCGGCGGGCGAGCTCGCCGTCGCCGATGTCCACGTGCAGCACGCGCCGGTCGAGGTCGACGATCACCCGCTCCCCCTCGCGGACGGCGGCGATCGCGCCGCCGCGGACCGACTCCGGGCTCACGTGGCCGACCATCAGCCCGCGAGTGGCGCCCGAGAAGCGGCCGTCGGTGACGAGCGTGACCGACTCGCCGAGCCCGGCGCCCGACCACCGCGGCGGTCACGCTCAGCATCTCGCGCATCCCCGGGCCGCCGGCCGGGCCCTCGTTGCGGATCAACAGCACGTCGCCGTCCGCGATCGCACCGCCGGCGACCGCCGCGATGCACGCCTCCTCGGACTCGAAGACACGCGCCGGGCCGTCGTGGCGGCGGCGCTCGGTGCCGGCGACCTTGACCACGGCGCCCTCGGGGGCGAGGTTGCCGCGCAGCGCGACCAGCCCGCCCGGCGGCTTGTACGGGCTGCCGGCGGTCCGGACGACCGCGCCGTCGGGCGCGGGCGCGCCCGCGGTCGCCTCGGCCAGCGTGCCGCCGCCGACGGTCGGCGCGGCGCCGTCGATCAGCCCGGCGCGGATCAGCTCGGCGATCACGGCGGGGGCGCCGCCGACGGCGTGCAGCTCGGTCGCCACGTGGCGGCCGGCCGGGCTGAGGTCGCCGATCACCGGCGTGCGGGCGCTGATCGCGATCAGCTCGTCGAGGTCGAGCTCGACGCCGCTCTCGCGCGCGATCGCCAGCAGGTGCAGCAGGCCGTTGGTGGAGCCGCCGGTGGCGGCGATCCCCGCCATCGCGTTGGCGAGTGCACGGTGGTCGAGGAAGCCGCGCGCGGTCGGCCCGCCGGCCTCGCCCAGACGCACCGCCAGCGCGCCGTGCTCGGCCGCGACGGCGCGGCGCGCGTCGAGGTCGTCGGCGGGTGCCATCGTGTGGCCGAGCGGTGCGATCCCGAGGAACTCGACCGCCAGCCCCATCGTGTTGGCGGTGAACTGGCCGGCGCACGTCCCCGGCCCGGGGCAGGCGACGCGCTCGAGCTCGTCCAGCTCGTCGCGGCTGATCCGTCCGCGCTGGAAGGCGCCGACCGCCTCCCACACCTCGAGGATCGTGGCGCGGTTGGCCCCGGCGCGCATCGGGCCGCTGTAGATCACCACGGCCGGCTTGTCGACGCGAGCGAGCGCCATCAGCGCCGCCGGCACCGTCTTGTCGCAGCCGACGATGCAGACCAGCGCGTCGAAGTCGTGAGCGATGTCCATCAGCTCGATCGAGTCGGCGATCAGCTCGCGCGACACCAGCGAGGCGCGCATGCCCGGCGTCCCCTGCGTCTGGTTGTCGGAGACCGCGATCGTGTTGAACTCGAGCGGGACGCCGCCCGCCTGCTCGACCCCTGTGGCCACCGCCGCCGCCAGCTCGCGATGCGTGAGGTTGCACGGCATGGTGCCGGTCCAGGTCGAGCCGATGCCGACGATCGGCCCGGTCAGCCGCGCCGGGTCGATCCCCATCGCGCGGAAGTGAGAGCGCGCCCCGGCGCGGGAGGGGTCGGACGGCAGCGACTCGCGGGCGTGGCGGCGGGCGTCTCGCACGCCGCGGAACCCTATTCGGGTGGCAGCGTCTCGCGCACCCAGTCGACCATCGCGGGCACGTGGGCGGGCTCGATGTAGTGCGCGGCGTCGGACTCGTGGTACTCGACCGGCAGCCCGCCGGCCTCGAGCAGGTCGCGCGCGCGGCGTGCGAAGGCGATCTCCATGATCGGGTCCTGGCGGCCGTGGGCGATGAGCACGCGCGGGCGCTTCTCGAGGTCGGGCTCCCAGCCGTCGACCGTGGGGATGAACCCGGCCAGCGCCATGATGCCCGCAGGCGCCGGACGGCCGGGCCCGAGCCCGAGCGAGTAGCTCATCACCGAGCCCATCGAGAACCCGCCCAGCACGGTGCGCTCCGGGCCGATGCCGGTGCGCTCCCACAGCCCGTCGTGGAAGGCGGCGAGGCCGTCGTAGGCGGCGTGGAACGTGCCGGGATCGGGAAAGCCCACCCGCGGCACGACGTACCAGTGGTATCCGGACCAGCCCGGCAGCTGCAGCGGCCCGCGCGGTGCCACCACGTGCAGCCGGCGCTCGGGATCGAGCACGTCGGCGAGCGGGAGCAGGTCCTGCTCGCTCGTGCCGCGGCCGTGGTGGAGGACGAGCAGCCCGGCGGGCTCCCCGGCCGCCGGGCGCTCGCGATGGAAAAGTTGGCTCACGCCCATATAGGATGCCGCGCCGTGGCGGTCCTCGTCGGCGTCGATGTCGGGACGAGCGGGACGCGCGCGCTGGCGGTCACGACCGAGGGCGAGCTCGTGGCCGAGGCGACGCGGCCGCACGAGCTGCTGACCCCGCGGCCGGGCTGGACCGAGCAGCAACCGGGGGAGTGGTGGCAGGCCTGCAAGGGCGTGCTGGCCGAGGTGGCGGCGGCCGGCGGCGAGATCGTCGGGCTCGGCGTCACCGGGCAGATGCATGGCTCGGTGTTCCTCGATTCCGCCGGTTCGGTGATCCGGCCCGCGCTGCTGTGGAACGACCAGCGGACGGCGGCCGAGTGCGACGAGATCACCGCGCGCGTGGGAGAGCAGCGGCTGCTCGAGCTGGCCGGCAACCCGGCGCTGACCGGGTTCCAGGCGCCGAAGCTCCTGTGGCTGGCGCGCAACGAGCCGGACGCGTACGCGCGTGTGGCGAGCGTGCTGCTGCCGAAGGACTACGTGCGGTTCGAGCTGACGGGGGAGCGGGCCACCGACGCGTCGGACGCGGCCGGGACGCTGCTGCTCGACGTGCGGGCGCGCGACTGGTCGGACGAGATCCTCGCCGCGCTCGAGATCCCGCGGTCATGGCTCCCGCGCGTGTACGAGGGCCCGGAGCCGACGGGGACCGTGCGCGACGACGTCGCCGACGAGCTGGGGTTGCCGCGCGGGCTGCCGGTCGCCGCGGGGGGCGGCGACAACGCGGCCGCCGCGGTCGGCGTCGGCGTGGTGAAGGAGGGGTCGGTCTCGACCTCGATCGGCACCAGCGGCGTGCTCTTCGCGCACCGCGACGAGTTCACGCCCGACGCCTCGGGCCGCGTGCACGCGTTCTGCCACGCCGTGCCGGGCGCGTTCCACCTGATGGCGGTGACGCTGTCGGCCGGCGGCTCGCTGTCGTGGTGGCGCGAGCGGCTCGGCGGCGGAGCGAGCTTCGACGAGCTGGTGGAGGAGGCGGGGGCGGTCGAGCCCGGCGCCGAGGGCCTGCTGTTCCTGCCGTACCTGACGGGCGAGCGCACTCCGCACCTCGACCCGCATGCGCGCGGCGCGTTCGTGGGCCTCACCGTCCGCCACGGGCGGGCGCACATGACGCGCGCGGTCATGGAGGGCGTGGCGTTCTCGATGCGCGACGGGCTCGAGATCATGCGCGGCCTCGGCACTCCCGACGACGATCTGCGCGCGGTCGGGGGCGGCGCCCGCTCGCCGCTGTGGCTGAGCCTGCAGGCCGACGTCTACGGGCGCGCGATCCGCCGCACCGAGGTCGACGAGGGCCCGGCCTACGGGGCGGCGCTGCTCGGCGGCGTGGCCGCCGGCGTGTTCGCCGACGTCGCCGAGGCGAGCGCGCGGGTGCGGCTGCGCGACGAGGTGACCGAGCCGGACGGCGAGCGCGCGCGCCGCTACGACGAGCTGCACGCTGTCTACGCGTCGCTGTACGGCGCCTTGCGCGAGCAGATGCACGAGCTCGCACAATCGCGCCCGGGGCTCGCGTAACGTGCCGCGGGCTGCTTCGCTTCCGCGCGTGACCGTACGTGCCCTGCTCGCCGCCATCGCCGTGACGCTGGTCGCGGCCGCCCTCGCCGAGACGGCCGAGGCACGGCCGATAGACGCGGCGGCCGCGACGCCGCTCGAGAAGCCGCTGCTGGTCGAGGTCGGCGGGATCGAGGTCGCGCAGCGCTGGGCGCGGCGCCGGGCCGGGACCGTCGCGTTCGCGGTCGCGCGCGAGGGCCGCCCGATCCGCGGCGTCGCGATCCACCGCCGCTACTACTCGGCCAGCGTCGTCAAGGCGATGCTCGCGCTCGCGGTGCTGCGCGCGGCGCGCGACCGCCCGCTCACGGCCGGCGAGCGCGCGCTCCTGCGGCCGATGATCGTCGTCTCCGACAACGACGCAGCGACCGCCGTCTACGCGAGCGTCGGCGCAGGCGCGCTGTACGGGATCGCCCGCGCGGCTCGCATGACGAACTTCGACGTCTCCTTCAACTGGGCCGACGCGCAGCTCACCGCGCACGACCAGGCGCGCCTGTTCATGCGCATCGACCGGCTGACACCGCGCCGCCACCGCGGCTACTTCCGCCGCCTGCTGGCATCGATCGCCCCCTCGCAGCGGTGGGGGATCGCGCCGGTCGCAGCGAGGCGCGGCTTCCACGTCATGTTCAAGGGCGGCTGGCGGATCGGCATCTTCCACCAGGTGGCGCTGCTCGAGCGCGAGGGCAAGCGGGTCGCGCTCGCGGTGCTGACCCGCAGCGCAGACCACGGCTACGGGCGCGAGACGCAGGCCGGCATCGCCGCCCGCCTGCTCGCGCCCCTACCGCGGCGCCAGCCGTAGCTTGAACTCGAGCGTGCCCTCGTCCTCGACGGTGACGAAGCCGACGACGCTCGGCGGCTCGATCCCGAACCGCGCGAACTCGATCGGCGCCGAGCCGACGAGCTCGATCTCCTCGCCGACGCGCTGCGAGCTCAGGCGGACACCGATCGGCCTCGTCTCGCCGTGAAGGGTGAGGCGGCCGCGTGAGGCGGTCCGCGGGCGCGCGAGCTCGACCGGCTCGGTGAGCACGAACCGCGCGTCCGGGAACTGCGCGCTCTCGAGCCCGCGGTCGCGCAGCGCGTTGTCGCGCCGCCCGTCGTCGGACGTAAGCGTGGTCAGGTCGGCCTCGAGCTCGGCCGCCGTGATCGCGTCCGAGTCGACCGTGGCGGTGCCTCTGACGTCGGGGGTGCGGCCGACCGCGTCCTTGACGCCGATCCCGATGAACTCCTCGCGCACGCGGTAGCCGACGAACCGGTCGTCGCGCGCGGCGACCTCGTAGTCGGTGGTCGCTTCGGCCGGCGTGGCGGTCGCCGCAGCCTCGTCCTCGGAGAGCGTCGGCGGGGGCGGGGCGTCGCCGCCGCGGAGCGCGAACGCCGCGAAGGCGCCTCCGATCAGGACGACGACCAGGACCGCGCCGAGGACGACGAGGCGGCGGATGCGCGACATTTCTCAGGAGCCTCCCAGGAATCTCTAAGGCGGGGTGACGACACTGGATGCCATGACACGAAGGATCAACCGCCGCCAGGCGCTGGGCGGCTTCGGAACTCTCAGCCTCGGAGCGCTGCTCGCAGCCTGCGGCGACGACGGGCCGGCCGCCCCTCGTGCGACGAGTACACCGCAGACCGCGGACCGGTTCGGCGAGGAGTCGAACTGCACGCTCACGCCGGAGATGACCGAGGGCCCGTTCTACTTCGACGCCGACAAGGTGCGCACCGACATCCGCGACGGCCACGACGGAGTCCCGCTCAAGCTCGCCCTGCGCGTCCGCGACGCGTCGTGCGAGCCGATCGCCGACGCCGTCGTCGACATCTGGCATTGCGACGCGGGCGGCGCGTACTCGGAGGAAGCGGATCCGTTCCTGCGCGGCGTGCAGGTGACGAACCGCGACGGCATCGCCGAGTTCACCACCATCTATCCGGGCTGGTATCAGGGCCGGACCGTGCACATCCACGCCAAGGTCCACCTCGATGCCTCGACGGTCCTGACCACGCAGCTGTACTTCGACGACGCGGTGACCGACCGGGTGTTCGCGCAGGCGCCGTACGACGCCCGCGGCGAGCGCGAGCCGCGCAACGACGGCGACGGCATCTTCGATCCGGCACTGGTCATGGACCTCTCGCAGGACGGGGACGGCTACGTGGGGACGATCTCGTTCGATGTCGAAGCGTGAGTCCCGCGTGCTCGTCGTCGACGACGAGCCGAACATCGTCGACGTCGTCACGATGGCGCTGCGCTTCCAGGGCTTCGACGTCGCGTCCGCCGCCACCGGCGCCGAGGCGCTGGCCGCCGTGTCGGGGTTCCGGCCCGATCTGATCCTGCTCGACGTGATGCTGCCCGACATGGAGGGCTTCGACGTCGCCCGCCGGCTCGGCGCCGGGCGCAGCCGCGTCCCGATCATCTTCCTCACCGCGCGCGACGCCACCGACGACAAGATCCGCGGCCTCACGCTCGGCGGCGACGACTACGTGACCAAGCCGTTCAGCCTCGAGGAGCTGGTGGCGCGGATCCGGTCGATCCTGCGGCGCGCGGGACTGGCCGAGCCGGAGTCGAGCCGGCTCACGTTCGAGGACATCGAGCTCGACGAGGACACCCGCGAGGTCGTTCGCGCCGGCGTGCACGTCGACCTGACCGCCACCGAGTACCGCCTGCTGCGCTACCTGCTGCTCAACCCGCGCCGCGTGCTCACCCGCACCCAGCTGCTCGAGCACGTGTGGGACTACGACTTCGGCGGCGACGCCCGCGTGCTGGAGACGTACGTGAGCTATCTGCGCAAGAAGCTCGACGCCCACGGGCCCCCGCTGATCCACACGATTCGCGGCGTCGGCTACGCGCTGCGCCAGCGACGGACCTAGCCTCGATGCACTCGCTCCGCGCTCGCCTGCTGGCCGCCGTGCTCGCGCTCACCGCGGCCGGCCTGCTGCTGCTCGGGGGCATCACGTACGTCGGCCAGCGCGCGTTCCTGCTCGACCGGCTCGACGACCAGATCCGGGCTGCGCCGCCTGCCGCCGCCCAGGCGCTCGGGCTCGGGGGCGAGCGGGGAGGGCCGCCGCGCGGCGACGGCGGCCCGCCGCCCGGAAGCGGGCTGCCGCCCGGCACCTACGCCGAGCACCGCGAGGAGTCGGGGGACGTCGACGCAGCGCACGTGTTCACCTACGGGCAGGACGTCACCGCCGATCCCGCGCTGCCGGCGGACGTCCCGCTCGGTGAGCCGTTCACGGTCGACGGCGAGAACGGCGACGAGGAGCGCTACCGCGTCTACGCCGAGGCCGACCCGTTCGGCGACGGCATGATCGTCGTCGCCGCGCCGCTCACCGACGTCGACGCCGCGCTCAACCGGCTGCTGCTGCTCATGTCGCTCGTGATCGTCGGCACCCTGGTCCTGCTCGGGCTGGTGGCCTGGGCGGTGGTGCGCGTGGGCCTGCTGCCGCTGGACCGGATCGGCCACACCGCGGGCGCGATCGCGGGCGGCGACCTCTCGCACCGCGTCGAGACGACCGACCCGCGGAGCGAGGTCGGCCGGCTCGGGATCGCGTTCAACGCGATGCTCGACCGGCTCGAGGACGCCTTCGACCGGCGGCGGGCGAGCGAGGACCGGCTGCGCCGGTTCCTGGCTGACGCGTCGCACGAGCTGCGCACCCCGCTGGCGTCGATCCGCGGCTATGCCGAGCTGTTCCGGATGGGCGCCGCCAGCTCGCCCGAGGAGGTGGCGAAGGCGATGCGGCGGATCGAGGACGAGGCGGCGCGGATGGGCGTGCTGGTCGAGGACCTGCTGACGCTGGCACGGCTCGACGAGATCGCGGAGGCCCCGC
The DNA here is from genome assembly GCA_963849695.1 of uncultured Solirubrobacteraceae bacterium. Lineage (GTDB taxonomy): Bacteria > Actinomycetota > Thermoleophilia > Solirubrobacterales > Solirubrobacteraceae > DASSUW01. The sequence continues at coordinate 70,661 of CAWKIT010000026.1, read as the reverse complement.
ACACCGAGGTCGACCTGGCGGCCTTGGCGGCCGATGCGGTCGGCGATGCCGCGGCGGTCGCGCCCGAGCGCGCGATCGGCCTCGAAGCCGAGCCGGGCGCGACCGTGCTCGGCGACGCGCACCAGCTGCGCCAGGTGCTGGGCAATCTGCTTCGCAACGCGGTGGTGCACACGCCGGCGGGAACGCCGATCGACGTGCGCGTGGTCGCGGACGGTGCCGTGCGCCTCGACGTCCGCGACCACGGCCCCGGCCTGCCCACCGGCGACCCGGCCGAGCTGTTCGAGCGCTTCTGGCGCGCCGAGGGAGGCCGCGAGCGCGGCCGCGCCGGGGCGGGACTCGGGCTGGCGATCGTCGCCGCGATCGTCGACGCGCACGGCGGGCGCGTCTCGGCCGCGAACGCCTCCGGCGGGGGCGCGATGTTCTCCGTCGTGCTCCCGGCCGCGGACTAGCGGCGCGCGGGCGAGTCGCGGGTGGGGGTGGCGGGTCAGACGAACTGCGGCTGGGTAGGGCGGCGGCGATGCCGGTGGCGCGGCCGGTCCGATAGCCGCCTGGGCGAGCTCGTTGTAGATTTCTACAACGGAGCGGGCCAATCGGAACAACGATCGCGTGCAGATCACCGCCGAGACCACTCACAAGCGGCGCCCGGACCTCATCACCAGCCGCTGCGCGCGGTTCGAGGGGGCGCTGTGCTCACGGGGTGTCGTTATTCGACACCCAGTTAGCACAGCGGCGATTGGAGATTCTCACAACGCCCGATCCTCAACGGCGCCAGGTGACCGGCCGCACCGACGGCGTCGCCGCTTCCCCACCCAGCCGCAGTTGGCCGGCGTCGCCACCACCACACGAATGCGCCGCACGAGCGGCACTCACGACCAGAAGAGCTAGGAACCCTTCCCGGCCCGCACCAGCGTTGCGGAACGAGCGATGCCGAGCATCTCCTGGGCGGTGAGCGCGAGGCCGAGCGTGTTCGAGACCCAGTACACCGCGCGCGGCGTCCGCCAGGCGACGAGCCGCAGGCGCCCGCCGTCGCTGTACAGCTCGTACTCGCGGCCGCCGATGCGGCGGGTCTTGTGGGCGGCGGCGAGAATCGGCGGTTGCCTCCAGGTCGTGCCCTGGACGCCGTAGAACTGGCCCTCGGAGGCATCCTCGGCGATCACGAGCCGGTATGCGGCGTGCCGGCGCCCGATCACGTAGCGCCGCGGGTTGGGCGCGAGCGTCGTGCTGGCGGGGTACCGCCCCTTGGCCGTCAGGCGGGCGGGCACGAGGATCGGCATGCGGGTGGCGGGACGGGTGCGGGTCCCGCGCACGAGCGCCTCGCCGCGGTCGAGCGCCGGCACGAGCCGCGCGCGCCGCGGCGTGGCCCGGCGGGCGCTCGCGCGCGGCGCGGACGGGTGCAGGAACTCCTGCACCGCGGCGCGTATCCGCGCGCGCGTCGTGGTGACGTAGGAGCCGAGGCCGGTCGTGTCGAACGCCGACCCCGCGAAGCGCACAGGGAGCTTGATCTGGCGCACCGGCTTGTCGCTCGAGCGGATCGCGAGCTGCGCGAGGCGGAGCAGGCCGCGGGTGCTCTGGAGGTCGCCGTCGGTCTCGGTCGCCCCGGCGAAGATCCGCACCAGCGGTCGCAGGTTGTCGAGCACGCCGCGCTGGCGCAGCTGGTCCTTGAACTCGCGCAGGAAGCTCTGCTGGCGCGCCGCGCGCACGAGGTCGTTGTCGAGGTGGCGGAAGCGCACGTAGGCCAGCGCCTCCTCGCCGCACAGGCGCTGGTAGCCGGCGCGGACGTCGATCTCGGCGTAGTGCTCGGAGACCGGGAGGCCCGCGTTGGTGTGGTAATAGCGGCGGTCGACGTCGATGTTGACGCAGCCGAGGTGGTCGACCGCGTCGGTGAAGCCGCCGAACGTCGTCGCGACCGCGTGGTTGATCCGGAACGGCCGGCCGCGCGCGCTCAGCAGCTCCTTGACCGTGCGCGCGGTGAGATCGAGCCCGCCGAGGCTATAGGCCTCGTTGATCTTCATCCGGCCGTGGCCGGGGATCTCCACCGCGAGGTCGCGTGGGATCGAGAGCACGGTCGTGGCGCGCTGGTCCGGGTCGATGCGCAGCAGCATCAGCGTGTCCGAGCGGGCGTCCTCCTCCGCGGCGCCGAAGCGGCGATCGGAGCCGACGAGCAGGAGCGTCTGCGGCCTGCCGGGCTCCGCCCGCGTCACCGTCCCGGGCCCGAGCTCGGCGCGATGCCCGTAGCGATCGAAGTCGGAGGCGAGGCTCCTGACCTGGAGCAGCCCCGCGGTTGCGACGGCGCCGCCCGTGAGGATCATCACGATCAGACCGCCGAGCAGCATCTTCAGCGGTTGCCAGCGCGTGCGCTTCGGCAGCTCGGGAAGGTCGTCGGCGTCCACCCGGGGAGCCTAGAGCGCGACGCGGCGGGGGACCGGCGACATATTGCCGCAAAATGCGGAGATCTCATCGCCGCGCGACGAGCGGCCTGTGCGCCGAAGAAGCGCGAGGGCGGTGCGCGAAGACCCAGCTGCGCATGGCGACGTAGCGGGTCACGGTCGCGGTCAGGTTCGCCGCGACCAGCACGGCCAGCTCGACCGCGCGCGGCGGGTCGGGCTCGATCCCGTGCAGTACGAGCAGGGCTCCGTTGGTGAGCGCGAGCCCGAGCACGAAGATCAGCGCCCCGCGCGCGTGATGGCGGAGCAATCCCGCGCGACCGCGGATGCGGAAGGTGAGGCGGCGGTTGGCGGCGGTGTTGCCGACTGCCGTCACCGTGAGCGCGAAGGCGTTGGCGCCGGCGGCGCCGAGCGTCCCGCGCAGGGCCAGGAAGAGCAGAGCGTGCGCGACGGTGCTGGCGAGCCCGACGGCGATGAACCGCGCCACCGGCGAGGCGGCCATCAGGCGCGCGACGCCGCGCAGGTCGTCGATCGCCGTGCGCACGATCCGCACGCGCGAGTCGGGATCGTCGATCCAGTCGACCGGGACCTCGTGGATCCGCAGCCCGCGGCGCTGGGCGTTGACCAGCATCTCGGTGTCGAAGAACCAGCCTTCGTCCCGGACCGCCGGCAGCAGGTCGTCCACCAGGTCGGCGCGGATCGCCTTGAAGCCGCACTGGGCGTCGGTGAAGCGCGCCCGCAGCGCCGTGTGGAGGATGCTGTTGTAGGCGCGGGAGATCAGCTCGCGCTTGGGCCCGCGCACCACGCGCGCCCCGTGCGCGAGCCGGGTCCCGATCGCGACGTCGCTGTGGCCGGACAGCAGCGGCGCCACCAGCGGGAGCAGCGCGCGCAGGTCGGTCGAGAGGTCGACGTCCATGTAGCAGACGACCCGAGCGTCGCTCGCCGCCCAGGCGGCGCGCAGCGCCCGGCCGCGCCCCGGCTGCTCGAGTCGCAGCCAGTCGACGGACGGCAGCTCGCGGGCGAGCGCGACGGCCAGCGCGGGCGTTGCGTCGGTGCTCGCGTTGTCCGCGATCACGATCCGCCAGCTGAACGGGAACTCGGTGGTGAGGAAGCGGTGGAGGCGGCGGATGCTGAGCTCCAGCGTCGCCTCCTCGTCGCGCACGGGCACGACGATCTCGATCTGGGGCCGGGACGGGACCGGCAGCTCGGCGAGGGCTGTCATGTGGTGCACCGTGGGCGGCGAACGTGCGAGCCGCCTCGGAGCACGCTGAGAGGAGCCTGGGAAAGCGGACTCAGGCAACTCCCAGGCTCATCCCAGGCCGCTCACGCACGGTGCCTCGAGGGTCGAGGGCATGACGACGCTCTCCCTGCGCCGACCGCGCGCTCTCTCGATCTCGGTTCCCCGCCCCGAGCTGGCCGCTCTGCTCGTGCTGGCCGGCGTCCTCTACCTGTGGGCGCTCGACCGCAACGGCTTCGCCAACGAGTACTACAGCGCCGCTGTGCGCTCGATGAGCACCAGCTGGCACGCCTTCCTGTACGGCTCGTTCGACGCAGCCGGCGTGATGACCGTCGACAAGCCGCCGCTGGCGCTGTGGATCCAGGCGCTGTCCGCGCGCATGTTCGGCTTCAGCTCGTGGAGCCTGCTCGTGCCGCAGGCGCTGATGGGCGTCGCGACGGTGGCGCTGGTCTACGACCTGGTGCGCCGGCGGTTCGGCCGCGCGGCCGGCTTCGTCGCCGGCCTGGCGCTCGTGTTCACGCCGATCACGGTCGCGATCGCGCGCCACAACAACCCGGACGCGCTGCTGACGCTCTGCTGCGCCGGCGCCGTGTGGGCGGTGGTGCGCGGGCTCGAGGACGGGCGCACGCGTTGGATGGTGCTGGCCGGCGTCGCGGTCGGGCTCGGCTTCGAGGCGAAGATGGCCGCCGCGCTGCTGGTCGTGCCCGCACTCGTCGCCGCCTGGGTGTGGGCCGCTCCGGCCGGGCGCGTCCGCGGGTTGCTCGCGGGCGGCGCGGCGATGGCGGCGGTCGGGCTTGCCTGGCCGCTGCTCATGTGGCTCACGCCGGCCGCCGACCGGCCGTGGATCTCCGGCACCGGCGACAACAGCATCTGGTCGCTGATCTTCGGCTACAACGGCCTCGGGCGGCTGTTCGGCCAGGACGGCGGGCCCGGCGGCGGCGCGGGCGGAGCGACCTTCGGCGGCGAGCCGGGCCTGCTGCGGCTGCTCAACGAGAGCCTCGGCGGCCAGGGCGGATGGCTGCTGGGCGTCGCGCTCGTCGGCGGCATCGCCGTGGCCGTGCTCACTCGGCTCGATCGCAGGGATGCCCGCACGGGCTGGCTGATCGCGGTCGGCGGCACGTTCCTCACCACGGCCGTCGCCTTCAGCCGCGCCGAGGGGATCTTCCACCCGTACTACGTGGCCCAGCTCGCGCCGTTCACGGCCGCCCTGGTCGGCGCCGCCGTGGCGACGATGCGCAGCAGCCGGCTCGTCGCGCCCGCCGCGATCCTCGCCGGCGTGGCGGCGGAGCTGGCGATCCTCGGCAGCGACTCCGCCTGGATCGCGGTGGCCGGCGTCGGCGCCGCCGTGCTGCTCGCGAGCGGCGTCCTCGCGAGCGAAGGTGCGCACCTACGTGATCGCCGTCGCGATCGCCGTCCTGCTCGCCGTGCCCGCCAGGTGGTCGCTGCAGACGCTCGACCACGCGACGAGCGGGACGTTCCCGGCCGGCGGTCCGGTCACCACCGCGGACTTCGGCGGCGGCCCGCCCGGCGGCGGGCGTGGCGCACCCGGCGGCGGCCCGCCCGGTGCTGGCGGCCCGCCCGGCGGCGGCGCACCCGGCGGCGGCCCGCCCGGCGGAGGCGGAGGCGGCATGTTCGGCGGCGACACCTCGACGCTCGCTGCCGCCGTCGAGTACGTGGAAGCCAACGGCGGCGGGACGATCGCCGTCTCCAGCCAGTCCGGCGCCGCCGGCTCGCTGATCACCTCCGGCGCCGACGTCGCCGCGATCGGCGGCTTCTCGGGTCGCGAGAGCCAGGTCGGCATCGACTGGCTCGCCGACGCCGTCGAGCAGGGCCGCATCCGCTACGTGTTGACGGAGGGCGCCGACGGCCTGCCCAACGACGGCCGCATCGGCTCCAGCCAGGTGATGGCCGCGGTCGAGGCGGTCGGGGCGCCGGTCACCGGAGTCGAGGGGCTGTACGACCTCCAGGGACTGGCCGAGCAGCTCCGGGCGGCATGAGCCCGCCGGGATGTCAGTCGTCGAGCTCGACGCGCATCGCGGCGGCGAGGCCGCCGCCGAGCACCTGCAGCGAGTCGCCGACCCGCACCGTGAGCGGGCCGCCGAAGGGCTGCCGGTCGAGCACCTCGAGCCGGTCGCCGAGGCAGACCCCGCGCTCGCTGAGATAGCGCAGCATCGCCGGGTCGGAGTCCGACACGCGGACGAAGCGCCCGCGATCGGCCGGCTCGAGGTCGGCCAGGCTGCGCGTGCTGCTCTCGTCGATCTGGAGCTGCGCGTCGGGGATCGGGTCGCCGTGGGGGTCGTGCGTCGGGTTGCCGAGCTTGGCCGCGATGCGCGCCTCGAGGTCCTCGGAGAGCACGTGCTCGAGCGCCTCCGCCTCCTCGTGCACGCGATCCCACGGCACGTCGAGCTGGGTCGCGAGGTAGAGCTCGAGCAGCCGGTGGTGGCGCAGCACCTCGAGCGCGAGCCGCTCGCCCTCGTCGGTCAGCTGCACGCCGCGGTAGGGCACGTGGGCGACGAGCCCGAGGTCGGCGAGCTTCTTGATCATGCCCGAGGCCGATGCGGCGGTGACCTCGAGCCGGTCGGCGAGGTCGTTGGTGGCCACGGGGTCGCCGCCCGCCCGGTGCTGGAGCGAGTAGATCGCCTTCGCGTAGTTCTCGACCGCTTCGGAGGTGCCGGTCATATCGTCACCAGCAGCCCGGTCGCGAACATCAGCGCCATCCCGCCCAGCAGGCCCGCGACCGCCGCGGGATGCAGCGTGCGACCCGCGTCGTTGCGCAGCGAAGGCGCGAGCTGGACGATCACCTGCACGATCGCGCCCGCGCCGAAGCCGAACAGGAACGCGGCGACGCTGGCGTTGAACGCCGCCGCTCCGATCCAGGCGCCGAGCACGGCCGGAGCGCCTGCGATGAGGCCGAGCAGGGCGAGCCGGCCGAGCGACGGGCGCAGGTGTGCGACCGGCGCCACGATCGCCAGTCCCTCGGTCGTGTTGTGGAGCGCGAAGCCGACGACCAGGAAGGCGCCGAGCGCGAGCGCGCCGACCGAGTACGCCGCCCCGATCGCCACTCCCTCGCCGAGGTTGTGGAGCCCGATCCCGATCGCCACCAGCAGCGCCAGGGTGCCGCCGGTCGCGCCCGCGCGGCGGGCCGAGACCCACTCCGAGACCCCGCTCAGCAGCAGGTAGGAGGCGAGGCCGCCGACCAGCACCAGCGCCGCGCCGCCGAACGCCTGCGAGCCCTCGCCGGCCAGCTCGAAGCCCTCGAGCGTGGCGTCGATCGCCAGGAACGCGAGCAGGCCGACGGTCAGCGCCATCACCACGCGCAGCCATTCGGGCGGGATCCGCCGCACCCACGGCAGCCACAGCATGCCGAGCGCGATCGGGATCACGCCGACGTAGATCCCGAGCAGCGCCATCAGCCCGAAGAACGACAGGTCCTCGGCCGGCGTCTCGACCGCGACGGGGATCTCGTGCGCGAACGTGCCGCCGGTCGAGGTGATCAGCGCGACCTCGTATGCCTCGCCCTCGATCCACGGCTGCGCGATCCGCACGGTGGCGGTCTCGAGCCGCCCGATCGGGCCGTCGGCGCCGGTGAACTGCACGAACGCGTCGTTGACGACCGCCTGCGCGATCGTCACGCGCGTCCGGCCCGTCGTTGCGCACGGTGAGCTCGATCACGCCCGGCGTGAGCTTCGTGCGCTCGACCGCCAGCTCCTCGACCGGCGGCCCGCGGCGCTCGCTGAGGCCCGGCCCGTCGAGCAGCGCGAAGGCGCCGACCGCGAGCATGATGAGGAGGAGCGGGATCAGCCCGAGCAGCCACGCCGGCATCCGGCTCGAGCGCAGCTCCTCGACGGTGGCGGCGCGGCCCTCCATCAGCGTAGACCTCGAAGAACCCCTGCCAGCCGAGCTCGGTGAACTCGGACTGGTGCGCGTGGAACATGAACTTGCCCGGATGGGCGAAGCGCCACTCGAGGATGCCGCGCTGGCCCTGGCACAGCATCACCGTGTCGGTGAACTCGGACGGTGTCTTCGAGGTCCCGGTCGGGAAGTAGTTGAACAGGTTCCCGTGCAGGTGGAACGAGTTGATGAGGTCGAACTCGAGCACGTTGACGAGATAGATCCGCACCAGCTCGTCGCGCTTGACCTGGATCGGCGTGTTCATGTACGCGAACGGGATCGAGTTGGCCGCGTACATCTCGTTCGCGCGGTCGAAGTTGGTGTCGAACCCGTTCATCACCATCACGAGCTCGTCGGCGTCCTCGCGGCCGTCGGCGGGGTCGACGATGAACGTGCCGTACAGGCCCTTGGCGATGTGGTCGGCCAGCGGGCGCACGTGGCAGTGGTAGAGGTGCAGGCCGGCCGGCAGCGCGTCGAACTCGTAGACGGTCCTGCCGCCGGGCCCGATCTCGCCGGCGCCGAGGCCGGGCACGCCGTCCATCTCGGCCGGGTGGATGCCGTGGAAGTGGATCGTGTGCGGGTGCTGCGAGCCGTTGATGAACGTGATCCGCAGCCGCTCGCCCTCGCGGCAGCGCAGCGTCGGGCCGGGGACGCGCTGGTTGTAGCTCCAGGCCGCGAACTTGACCCCGGGCGCGATCTCGATCTCCTGCTCGACCGCATACAGCTCCCACTCGCGAACCACCCGCCCGCTCGCGAGCCTGCTCGTGGTGCCCCAGTCGAAGTCGCGCAGGATCTCGTGCGGGTCGAACCCGTTCGCCGCGTGGTCGACCGTGCGGCCGTCGCGGAAGTCGGCATGGCCACCGGGGTGCTCACCGCCGTGGTGCGGCTGCGCGGCGGCCTCGGCCTCCCACGGGTGGGGATGAGGCACCGCGCCGTGCAGAAGCGCCGCCCCGCCGGTGGCGGCGAGCGATCCGGCCAGCAGCTTGCGACGCGTGAGTTCTGCCACGAGAGAGATTATGGCATGCCTAAAAAGAGATGTCGAGGTGGGTCGTGCGAATATCGAACCCGCCATGACCTCCGACATCGACGTCGCGATCATCGGCGGTGGGTTCAGCGGCCTCGGCATGGCGATCCGCCTGAGACAGGCCGGCCTCGACGACTTCGTCGTGCTCGAGCGCGCCGACGAGGTGGGCGGCACGTGGCAGGCGAACACGTATCCGGGCTGCGCGTGCGACGTGCCTTCGCACCTGTACTCGTTCTCGTTCGCGCCGAACCCCGACTGGAGCCAGAGCTACTCGAGCCAGCCCGAGATCTGGTCGTACCTGCGCCGGTGCGCCGACCGGTTCGGCATCCGCCCGCACGTGCGCCTGAAGTGCGACGTCGAGTCCGCCACCTGGCTCGAAGAGGAGCGCCGGTGGCAGCTGAAGACGACACACGGGACGCTCACCGCCCGCGTGCTGATCGCCGGGATGGGCCCGCTGACCGAGCCGCGGATCCCGTACATCCCCGGCCTCGACGGCTTCGAGGGCGCGACCTGGCACTCGGCCCGCTGGAGCCACGACTTCGACCTCTCCAACCGACGCGTGGCCTCGATCGGCACCGGCGCCTCGGCGATCCAGTACGTGCCGGAGATCCAGAGGCAGGTCGCCCGGCTGCACGTCTTCCAGCGCACGCCGCCGTGGGTCCTGCCGCACTCGAACCGCCCGATCACCGATCGGGAGCGGCGGCTGTACCGCGCCGTCCCGGCGGCCCAGAAGCTCGTCCGCGGCGGCATCTACGCCGGCCGCGAGGCGCTCGTGCTCGGCTTCGTCAAGAGCCCGCGGCTGATGAAGGTGCTCGAGCGGCTCGCGCGCAAGCACATGGAGAGCCAGATCGACGACCCGCAGCTGCGCGCCAAGGTCACGCCCGGCTACACGATCGGCTGCAAGCGGATCCTGCCCTCCAACCACTGGTACCGGGCGCTGACCGAGCCGAACGTCGAGCTCGTCACCGACCCGGTCAGCGAGGTCCGCGCGCGCTCGATCGTGACCGCCGACGGCACCGAGCGCGAGGTCGACGCGATCGTGTTCGGCACCGGCTTCCACGTCACCGACATCCCGGCGGCGCATCGCGTGCGCGGGCGCGCCGGCGCCCTGCTCGACGATCTCTGGCACGGCAGCCCGCGCGCATTCCTCGGCACGAGCATCGCCGGCTTCCCGAACCTGTTCTTCCTGCTCGGCCCGAACACCGGCCTCGGGCACAGCTCGATGGTCTACATGATCGAGTCGCAGATCGCCCACGTCATGGACGCGCTGCGGCTGATGCGCGACCGCGGGGCCGACACGATCGAGGTCCGCCCCGAGGCGCAGGCGCGCTTCAACGCCGAGCTCGAGCGCAGGCTCGAGGGCACGGTGTGGAACACCGGCTGCGCGAGCTGGTACCTCGACCGTACCGGCCGCAACTCCACGATCTGGCCCGACTGGACGTGGCGGTTCCGCCGCCGCGCCGCGGCGCTCGAGCCCGCCGCGTACCGGCTCGAGGCGCCGGTGCCGGTCGCCGGGGTCACGCTCCCGGCTTCGTGACCATCAGGAAGACGGCCGCGATCAGCAGGAGGCCGGTCAGCGCGCCGATCGCGCCCTCGCGGCGGGCCTGGCGCAGGTAGTCCTCGGACACGTTGCCGGTCTCCTCGAGCTCGCGCTCGGCCTGAGCGGCGAGCCGCCGGTCGGCGGGGATGAAGTACGCGCCGAGCAGGCCGCCGACCGCGATCACGATCAGGAACGTCGCGCTGATCCAGAACGACCCGAAGCCCCAGTCGCCGTCGGCGGTCTGGTAGACGCCGGTCAGGAGGACCACGACCATCGCCGGCGTGGCGAGCCGCTGGTTGATGGCGAGCTGCAGCCGGTGCACGTAGGGCAGGTGGCGAACCCCGGCCTTCATCGCGACCGGGAACATGATCGACTCGGCGAAGGTGGCGCCGAAGCCGACCATGACCGCCGTGACGTGCACGAACACCGAGATCTCGTAGAGGCTCATGGCGTGAACACGATCTTTCCAAACACATCGCCCGCGTCCATCGCCGCGAAGCCCTCGCGCGCGTCGGACAGCGGCAGGACACGATCGATCCGGGGCCGCACCCCGCTCGTCTCGCACAGCCGCGCGAGCCGCGTGAGCTCGTCGCGGGTGCCCATCGTCGAGCCGATGACGCTGAGCTGCAGGAAGAACACGCGCTGGAGCTCGGCGGACGGCGCGAAGCCGCTGGTGCCGCCCGAGACGACCAGCGTCCCGCCCGGCCGCAGCGCGCGCAGCGAGTGCTTCCACGTCGCCTCGCCGACGGTCTCGAGCACGGCGTCCACGCGCTCCGGCAGCCGCGCGCCGGTCTCGAACGCCTCGTGGGCGCCGAGCTCGACGGCGCGCTCGCCCTTCGCCGCATCGCGCGACGTCACCCACACGCGCAGGCCGGCCTGGCGGGCGAGCACGGTCGCGGCGCTGGCCACGCCGCCGCCGGCCCCCTGGATCAGCACGGTGTCGCCCGGCTGCACCCCGGCCTTGACGAACAGCATCCGGTAGGCGGTCAGCCACGCGGTCGGCAGGCACGACGCCTCCTCGAACGAGAGCGCCGCCGGCTTGGGCACGAGATTGCCGCGCGGCACCGCCACGCGCTCGGCGAGCGTGCCCTGGTGCATCTCCGACAGCAGCGTGCGCCCCGGGTCCAGCGTCTCGTCGCCGCGCCAGCCGTCGGTCGCGATCACCGAGTGCACGATCACCTCGTTGCCGTCGGCGTCGACGCCGGCGGCGTCGCAGCCGAGGATCATCGGGAGCCGGTCGTCGGGGAGGCCGACCCCGCGCAGCGACCACAGGTCGTGGTGGTTGAGCGAAGCGGCGCGGACCTCGACGGTCGTCCACCCGTCCGGCGGCTCGGGTTCGGGCCGCTCACCGACGTCCAGCGCGGCGAGCGGGTCGTCGGCGTCGGTCGCTTCGACGTAGGCGGCGAGCATGCGCCCTCGCCTACCCGTCGTACAGCTCGCGGAACGTGTCGGCGTAGCGCTGCTCGACGACCGCGCGCTTGACCTTCATGGTCGGGGTCAGCTCGCCGGCCTCCTGGCTGAGGTCCTGCTCGAGCACCGTGAACTTCTTGACCTGCTCGATGCGGGCGAAGCGCGAGTTGGCCTGGTCGACGTCGCGCTGGAGCGCCTCGCGTACCTGCGGATGGCCGGCCATCGCCGGCGCGTCGCCGCCGATTCCCAGCTCCTCGGCCAGGGCCGCTGCCTCTTCGGCGTCGAGCGTGAGCAGCGCCACCAGGTACGAGCGGTTGTCGCCGTGCACGACCGCCTGCGAGATCCAGCGCGACTCGCGCAGCGCGTTCTCGATGTTGGTGGGGGAGATGTTCTTGCCGCTCGAGGTGATGATCAGGTCCTTCTTGCGGCCGGTGATGCGCAGATAGCCGTCGTGGAGCTCGCCGAGGTCGCCGGTGCGCACGGCCTCGCCCTCGAACACCTCGCGGGTGGCCTCGTCGTTGCGGTGGTAGCCCTTGAACACGTTCGGGCCGCTGAGCAGGATCTCGCCGTCGTCGGCGATCCGGACGTCGGTGCCGGCCAGGCGCGGCCCGACGGTGCCGAAGCGCGGATCGTCCGGCGGATTCAGCGTGGCGGCGGCGCATGTCTCGGTCATGCCGTAGCCCTCGAGCACGGTGATCCCGCACGCGTCGAGGAACTCGAGCACCTCGCCCGGGATCGGGGCGGCGCCGGTGAGCGCGAGCTCGAGCCGCCCGCCGAACAGCTCGCGGACCTTCGACAGCACGAGCCGGTCGGCGAGCGCGTACTGCGCCTTGAGGGCGGCCGACGCGTTGCCGGCGCGCAGCGCGGGGCGCGCCTTGCGGCCGGTCGCGATCGCCCACGAGAAAAGGCGCTGCTTGACGGCGCTGCCCTCCTCGCCGCGAGCGAGCACGCGCGCGTGGATCTTCTCGAACACGCGCGGGACCGACGGGAAGTGCGTGGGCTTTGCCGCGCCGACGTCCTCCACCAGCCGGCGCGGGTCGCCGCTCCAGAAGGCCAGCGTGCCGCCGGTCTGGATCGAGACCATCTGGACCACCCGCGCGAGCGCGTGCGCGAGCGGCAGGAACATGAACAGGGTGGCGGGCGGCCGCAGGTCGGCCCGCTCGATGTACGCGTCGCCGGTGAACAGGACGTTGCGGTGGGTCAGCATGCAGCCCTTGGGCGGACCGGTGGTGCCGGACGTGTAGACGATGGTGGCGACGTCATCGGCGCCGATGGCGTCGAGCCGGCGCTGCAGCTCGGCCTCCTCGACCTCGCCGGCGCGGGCTCGCACGTCGGCGACCGTGGTGGTGTCGCCGGCCGGCTCCATGCTCACGATGTGCTCGAGGCCCGGCAGCTCGCCGCGCACCGCCTCGATCTTCTCGAGCTGCGCCGCGTTCTCGACGATGATCGCGCGGGCGCCGGCGTGGTCGACCACGTAGCGGCACTCCTCGGGCGAGTTCGTGTGGTAGACCGGCACGACGACGACGCCGGCGGCCAGCAGGGCGGCGTCGGCCAGCGTCCATTCCGGGCGCGTCTCGCCCAGCAGCGCCACGCGGTCGCCGGGCTCGAGGCCGAGCGCGACGAGGCCGCGGGCCAGCTCGCGGACCGCGTTGCCGAGCTCCGCGAACGACCACTCGTGCCACGTCCCGTCGCGCGGGAAGCGGATCGCGGCGCCGCTGTGGCGCTCGGTGGAGTCCAGCACCATCCGGCCCAGGGAGTTCGCGCTCATACGGGCGATGCTGACACAGGGCGGGAAGTCGTCACGCCTGAGCCGCGCCGCTTCAGTCGCCGCCGAGCCCCATGGCCCGAAGGATCGTGTCGTGCACGTCGGTGTTCTTCTGCACGCGCGCGAGCGCCGCCGCGCCCGGACCGTCCGCGGTCACGGGCACGGCCTCGCCGGTGTGCGCGTCGGTCGACCAGTCGACGAGGAACCGGAGGTCGGTGCCCGCCACCGTGAAGGGGCCGTCCTCGGCCGAGTCGCCGGCCCGGGATTCGCCGGCGGGATCGACGTTCTCGATCGCGAGCCCACCCGTCGCGTGGTCGGCGGCCACCACCAGCAGCGTGTCCGGATGCGCCGCCGTGTACCGCGCGGCTACCTCGACGGCGCGGTCGAGCGCCTGCCCGCTGCGGATCGTCATGCGCGCGTTGTTCTGGTGCGAGAACTCGTCGATGCCGTCCTCCTCGACGAACAGGAAGAAGCCCTCGGGATCGCGCTCGAGGATGCTCAGCGCCTTCGCGGTCATCTCGTCCAGCGGGACGACGGGCTCGTACAGGTCGCCCTCTCCCTCCGGGCGCTGCTCGTACATCTCCGCGTTGGCGAACAGGCCGAGCAGCTTGGGTCCGCGAGCTTCCTCCAGGCCGGTGCGGTCGGACACGTATTCGTAGCCGAGCTCCTGGGCGCGGGCGAGCAGGTCCCCGCGGTCGCTGCTGCTCTCCTCGGCCGGGTCCTTGCGCGGGTGGTCCGGGTATGCGCCAGGGTTCCCGGGCTCGAGCCAGCGGTCCTCGCCGCCGCCCAGGATCACGTCGGGCTTGCTGTCCTCGAGGTACTGGCGGGCGACCTCGCTCTGCTGCGCCCGGTCTTCGACGTGCGCGCCGAAGGCGGCGGGCGAGGCGTCGGTCACCTCCGCGGTCGTGACGAGCCCGGTCGCCCTGCCGGCCGCCCGCGCGCGCTCGAGCAGCGTCGGCACGGGCCGGGCCTGGGTGTCGACGCCGACGGCGCCGTTGTAGGTCCGCACCCCGGTCGCGAACGCCGTCGCCGCGGCCGCCGAGTCGGTCACCGGCTCCCGGTCATCGTCCGGATCGGTCTCGACCAGCCCCGCGTAGCGCAGCCGGTTCATGGCCAGGTCGCCGTCATGGCCCGTCGTCGCGAGCCGGATGAGGGAGCGAGCCGACGCCCCCATCCCGTCGCCCATCACGAAGATGACGTTCTTGGCCGTGGGCTCGGGCTCGTCGCCGCCCGAGCCTCCGGAGCTCGTCACCCCCCAGACCAGAGCCGCCGCCGCCAACGCCACCACGCTTGCCACCAGCGCCGCACGCCACGGCCTGCGCGACAACGCCGTGAACTGCATCCATGACGAGTGTAGAGACGAGCGCCCGTGGGGCGCGTCAGTGGGTGGTGACCTAGCTCTTCGAGGCGGCCTTGCCGCCCTTGCGGCCGGCGGCGGCCTTCTGGGCCTTCGTGCCGCCCTGGCTCTTGGTGTCCCGCTTCTTGCCGGAGCCGGACGCCTTGCCGCCCTTCTTGGACGAATCGGGATCGTTCGCGATCGCCGCGGCCCGCGACTTGCTCATGCCCTTCTTGCGCAGGCCCTCGTATTGCTTGTCGTCTTTGATGGATGGTCCGTGATCTTTCGCCATACCCCGGTGCTACCCGAAATTTCCAGCCGTTTCACAGCGGCCGCTCGGAGACGTGGGCGGGGACGGGCTCGAGGTCGTTGACGAAGCCGGGGGTCGCCTCGACGCGGTCGAGCCACGCCGCGACGTTGGCGTGCTCGCGCGGGTCGGCGCCCGCGTCGGCGCCGCAGTGTCCGTAGCCGTAGACCGCGATGTCGGCGATCGTGAAGGTGTCGCCGGCGAGGAACGGGCGGCCGTCGGCGAGGCCGCGGTCGAGCGCCCCGAGCGCGTCGCGGCCGCGCTCGAGCCGCTGCGCGAACGCCTCCGGCAGCGTGACGTCGCGCCCGGCGAGCTTCATGAAGCGCGCGACCGACAGGTCGGCCTCGATCCGGTTCTGCTCGAAGAACATCCACTGATGCACACGCGTGCGCTCGATGGTGCCGGGCGCGGGGAGCAGCGGCGTCCCCTCCGCGAGGTGCAGGAGGATCGCCCCGGACTCGGGGATCATCTCGCCGTCGTCGGTCTCGAGCACCGGGATGCGGCCGTCGGGATTGCGGCCGAAGTGCTCGGGCGTCCGGGTCTCGCCCCGGAACAGGTCGACGGAGACCGACTCGTACGGCAGCTCGAGCCGGCGCAGGACCAGGCGACACTTCAGGCAGTTGCCGGAGGAGGCGTGCTCGTAGAGCTTCATGGCCGCGGCAGGTTACGCAGCTCGAAGTGCATCGGGTCCGGACGGGTCGGCCACTCGCCGCCCCACGTGAACCCGTGGCGCTGCATCGTGCGCACCAGCCGCGGGTCCTGGCGCGAGCGGCCCATGAACGGGTTGGCGGCCGCGTTGATGTCGATCGCGACGCCCCACGCGTGCAGCGAGAGCTGGCCGCTCGGCTGGATCCGGCGCGGTGCGTAGCAGCCGGCGTAGTCGGCCGGGTCGACGAGCCGGGCGAGGCCGCGCCTCGCGAGCTCGCCGAGCGCCGCCCGCAGCGGGCCGATCGTCGCCCGGTGGCAGGTGACGCTGCCGAGGATCGGCGCCTGGCGGGTGACGATGTGCCGGCGCACGAACCCGGGGTCGAGCCGGATCCAGTCGTCGCCGTACGGCAGGCCGACCGCCGGCTCGCCGAACGCCAGCTTCATCTGGATCGGCCGCGCGGGGCCGGCCGGCCCGGCGCCGTCGACGATGCGGGCGGCGGCGTCGCGCTCGGTGCGGCGGAGCAGCTCGCCGGGTCTGACGGGCTCGCGCAGGAGCACCATCACCGTGCTGCGCAGCGACTCCACGCGGCGGTCGCGGCTCGCCAGCGCGAGCTCGGCGTCGCGCAGGGCGGCGTCGTCGACCACTGCGACGACGCGCAGCCGCCGTCCGCCGGCGAGCCGCAGCACCCCTCCGGCGCCGACCTTTCGCAGCCTCGCCGACGTCGCCGACAGGATCGCCCGGCCCGGTCGCAGCCTCGCGAACGCGCCGCGCTGCGCCTCCGGCAGCGTGGCGGCGTAGCCGCGCGGGTCGACGGCGAGCGTGTCGAGCGGCACCGCGTAGCCGGCGCGCACGCGTTGCGCGACGCGGCCGTCCGCAGCCACGCCCGCGGTCAGCAGCACGACCCCGCGACCGACTGTGGTTGCGGCCGCCACCGCGGGAAGCCGGCGCAGCCGCCGCGCGGCGCGCGCCGGTCGCTCGAGCCCCCACACGATCGCGGTCACGGGCGGCGGCTCCTCGGCCGCCGGCGTCTGCGACGGGGTCGGCGTCGCCCCGGCGCGCACCGGAGGCGGCGGGTCGCCACCCGACGACCCGCAGCCGGCCGCCACGAGCAGCACACCCGCGACCGCGGCGCGGCACACCGCGCGAGCGCCGCACGACATCCTCGCGCGCCGGCGGCGATCATGCCGCGCGTGGACCGGTCCGGCATCGAGGCCGCGCTCGACCTCGTCGCGTCGTGGGAGGCGCGCTGGGGCGAGCGGCCGCCCGCGGCCGCCGTCGACCCCGATCGCTGGGCGGCGGCGTGGGAGGAGTTCGAGCGCCGGATGGACGGGAACTTCCCGTTCTTCCATCCGCGGTTCGCGGGACAGATGCTCAAGCCGCCGCACCCGGCGGCGGCCGCCGGCTACGTCGCGGCGATGCTCGTGAACCCCAACAACCACGCGCTCGACGGCGGGCCGGTGACCAGCGAGATGGAGAAGGAGGCGGTCGCCGATCTGGCGGCGCTGCTCGGGATCGGCGAGCCCTGTCTCGGGCACCTGACCTCGAGCGGCACGATCGCGAACCTCGAGGCGTTGTGGGTGGCGCGCGAGCTGCATCCGGACAAGGGCGTCGCGTTCGGCGCCAATGCCCACTACACGCACGCGCGCATGTGCCAGGTCCTTCGCCTGCCGGCGACCGAGGTGGCGGCGGGCCCGCAGGGCCGGATCGACCTCGACGCCCTCGAGGCCGCGTGTGCGGGCGGCGACGTCGGCACCGTCGTGCTCACCGCCGGCACCACCGGGCTCGGCGCGGTCGACCGGGTCGACCACGCCCTCGAGCTGCGCGAGCGGTACGGCGTGCGCATCCACGTCGATGCAGCGTACGGCGGGTTCTTCGTGCTGCTCGACGACGCGCCCGCCGCGCTGCGAGCGATCGGCGCCGCCGACTCGGTGGTGATCGACCCGCACAAGCACGGCCTCCAGCCATACGGCTGCGGCGCGGTCTTGTTCAGCGACCCCGGGGTCGGGCGCCTCTACGCGCACGACTCGCCTTACACGTACTTCACTTCCGACGAGCTGCACCTGGGGGAGATCAGCCTCGAGTGCTCGCGCGCCGGCGCGTCCGCGGCGGCGCTCTGGCTGACGCTCAAGGCCGTCGAGCTCAAGCCGATCCTGACCGCCGCCCGCCGCGCCGCGCAGGACTTCGCGGGCCGCCTGCAGGCGCTCCGCCTGCACCTCGACCCGGAGCTCGACATCGTGACCTACCTGCCGCCCGCGGCGACTCTGAGCGAGCTCGACGCGGCCAGCGCGGCGATGCTGCGCGCCGGGATGGCGGACGCCGACGACCCCGTCTTCCTGAGCACGCTGTACGTCGCCGCCGAGCACCTGACCGCGCTGCACCCGGACCTCGAAGCCGACGCGCCGGGGGCGCGGATCCTGCGCAGCGTCCTGATGAAGCCGGAGCACGAGCCGGCCGCCGGGTGGCTGGCTAGCCGGGTCGAGGCGTTGGTGCGAGCCACTCGCTGAGCCGCTCGTACACCGCCGGGTGGTTGAGCAGCGCGAGGTGGTGGGCGCCGCCGACGTGCAGCGTCTGCTGCGCGCGACGGCTCGCGCTCGCCTCGAGCACGAGCCAGTCGCCGATCAGCCGCGCCACCGGATGGCGGGCGTCGCGCGTCACGGTGGCGGCAACGAAGCAGTGGCTCGCGCCGTCGAGCAGCGGGACCTCGCGGCAGGCTGCGGCACGCAGCGCCTCGGGGTCGCGGCCGTCCCAGTCGTCGTCCACCAGCGAGCCTCGCCGCATGTCGCGGATGCCGGCGCTGCGGCGGCGCAGGAAGCGCGAGAACGGTCGCGTCTCGGGAACCGCGCCGAGTGCGGCGGCGGCGTAGTGGACCGCCGACTCGAGCGGCGCGCCGGCGTGCGGCGAGCCGAGCGAGACGATGTGCGTGACGCGGGCTGCCCAATCGCCGCCGGCGTGGCACGCGCTGCGGGCGACCAGGCCGCCCATCGAGTGGCCGATCAGCACGATCTGCTCGATCGGGACCGGCCAGCCGGCGGCCAGCTCGTCCAGCGACTCCGCCAGGGAGCGCCCGTTCTCCGAGATGTGGCGGCCGGTGTTGAACCGGACGTACACCGGCGTGAAGCCGTGCTCGGACGCGAGCCGGTCGCCGTACCGCGGCCCGCCGCCGTAGCCCCACGCATGCTCGGTCTCGAACAGCCCGTGCACGAACACCGCGATCCGCGGGCCGGGCTCGCCGTCCGCGCGCAACGTCATCGGCGTGGCCAGCGCGCTGCCCTCGCGCTCGAGCGCGTCCCCGCGCAGGCCGTTGAGCACCCCCAGCACGGCGGCGCCGCGCGGGGTCGTCGACAGCGGGCGGTCACGCACGGTGACTGCGGCGGCGCGGCCCGCGAGCGCAGCGGCGCCCGCCACCGACGCGTAGACGGCACCGGATATGCCGTCGTGCAGCACCTTCGCCGGGCTCGGCCCGCGGAACGCCCGCTTTGCGATCGCCCGATGCACCTGCCCGATCCCGCCGGCCCCGGCGCCGATCTCCTCGAACGCCAGCCGGGTCAGCGCACGCAGCTCGTCTGCCATGCCCGACGTATCACCGCGGCGGCTCAGCGTTACACCGGCTACGGCGGCAAGAGTGGGACCATCGCGGCGGCGCGGGTCCGGCGAACGTCAACTGCGGCAGGTAAGGAAGGTGGTTGGGCCGGCGTGCCCGAACCACATGCGTTAGGCCCCGGAAACCGGGCGTAACCGCATGTGGTTGGCGGCGATCACCGGAAAACGCCCCGGATCCGGCCGCGCGGTTGGCTTCCCGCTTTCTTCCTACCCAGCGCAGTTGACGTTCGCCGGCACGACGCGGCGTCCAAGTCAAGGCCGCTCGACCAGCGTCGACAGCGCGACCATCGTGCGGGTGCGCATGACCTTCGGGTCGCGGCGGAGCTGCTCGATCGTGCGCTCGAGCTCCTCGATCCCCTCGACGCGTACGCGCACCACCGCGTCGGCGTCGCCCGCGACGGTGTGGGCGGCGATCACGGCGTCGAGGCCCGCCACCGACTCGAGCAGGTCGCCCGGGGCGACGCTGTCGGCGCAGTAGAGCTCGACGAACGCCTCGAGCCGGTCGCCCAGCGCCTGGGGGTCGACGATCGCCGAGTACCCGACGATCACGCCGGTGCTCTGGAGCCGGTCGACGCGTCGTTTGACCGCGGACGCCGAGAGGCCGACGGCGGCGCCCACGTCTGCCAGCGTGGCGCGCCCGTCGCGCTCGAGATGGTCAAGGATCTTGCGGTCGAGCTGGTCGAGGCGGACCGGTCGTTGCACGGTACGCCCACTCTATGCCGTCTTCCTTGCGGCTCCCAAGGCGCCGAGCTAAACACGTGCTGGTAGTCACGAGAGGAGAGCGTCGCGTGTTCGAGGAAGCCCAGCTGTACTCACCGGTAACGGCCAACGCGGACGGCACCGCCGAGGTCGAGCTCGCCTCCGACCATCCCGGCGCCAGCGACCCCGCCTACCGCGAGCGCCGCAATGTGATCGCCGCCCACGCGCTCGCCTGGGAGCCGGGCGCGCCGCCGCCGCGGATCGAGTACACCGAGGCCGAGCACGACGTCTGGCGCATCGTCTGCCGCGAGCTGTCGCCCAAGCACGCCAAGTACGCCTGCCGCGAGTTCCAGGACGCCGCCGCCGCGCTCCAGCTGCCGGCCGACCACATCCCCCAGCTCGACGAGGTGACCGCCGGCATCGAGCCGCTGACCGGCTTCGAGTACCACCCGGCCGCCGGTCTCGTGCCGTTGCGCGAGTTCTACGGCTCGCTCGGCGACCGCGTCTTCCACTCGACGCAGTACATCCGCCACGGCGCGATGCCGCTCTACACGCCCGAGCCGGACCTGATCCACGAGGTCGTCGGCCACGGCAACCTGCTCGCGAGCCCGCGGTTCGCCGAGATCAAGCGCCAGGCGGGCCTCGCCGCCCAGCGCGTCGAGACCGACGAGGCGCTCCAGTTCCTCGCCGACGTCTTCTGGTTCACGATCGAGTTCGGCGTCATGCGCGAGGACGGCGAGGTGCGCGCCTACGGCGCCGGGATCCTCTCCTCGTACGGCGAGATCGAGGAGTTCCGCGGCGCCGACCTGCGCCCGCTCGACATCCTCGCGATGGCGACGCAGGAGTACGACATCACCAAGTACCAGCCGGTCCTCTTCTGCGCCGACGGCATGGGGGAGCTCGAGGACGTCGTCGGCGGCTTCTTCGAGAGCTTCGAAGACGACGTTCCCGCACGGCTGCGCGGGGTGACGGCGACCGCATAACCCGGTACGGTCAGCTCGGCGGCGCGAGTAGCGAGCCGCGTAGGCGGGTACAGGTCACGCTCCCATGGACTACCAGATCGATCACGACCCCATCGAACGCGGCCACCTGATCGTCGCCGCCGGAGAGCTCGACATCTCGGCCACCCCACGGCTCTCGACCGTGCTCGCGTTCGCGTCCGCGAGCCCTGGCGGGCGGCTCGTGCTCGACCTCTCCGAGGTCTCCTTCATCGACTCGACCGCGCTCGGAACCATCCTCAAGGCCGCCGCCCAGCTCGACGAGGCCGGCACCAGCCTCGAGGTGGTCGCGCCCGACGGCCCCGTGCGCCGGCTGCTCGAGATGACCAACCTGACCCAGCGCTTCCGGCTCTACTCCACGCGAGACGCCGCGCTGGCCGCCGACGGCGCGCCGGCCTAAGCGGCTTCGCGCAGCGCGGCGAGCTCGCGCCGCAGGGCGAGCTCTTCGAGCCCGCGCCGCTCGAGCCGGCGCACCTCGCCGGGACGCATGTCGAGCCGCTCGGCCGCTTCGCGGATCGAGACCGGCTGGATGTCGCCGTTGAGCCCGAAGCGCAGCTGGATGACCTCGCGCTCGGGATCCGGGAGCGAGCCGACGACCTGACGGACGGTCTCGTGGGCGAGCGCGAGCTCGACCTCCTCCTCGGGCGGCGGCTCCTCGCCGGGCAGCAGGTCGCCGAGCTCGGTCTCGCCGTCGTCGCCGAGCGGGCGCTCGAGGCTCGTGACCTTGCGCGCCACGTCGCGCAGCTCGAGCACCTGCTCGGGCGTGGCCTTCGCCTCGGCGGCGATCTCCTCGACGGTCGGCGGGCGGCCGAGGCGGACCGACAGGTCACGCTCCGCGGCCGCGATCCTGCGCTCGCGCTGGGCGACGTTGATCGGCAGCCTGATCGTGCGCCCGCGCTCGTCGAGCGCGCGCCCGATCGCCTGGCGGATCCACAGCGTCGCGTACGTCGAGAAGCGGAAGCCCTTGCGCCAGTCGAACTTCTCGGTCGCGCGGATAAGGCCGAAAGTGCCCTCCTGGATCAGGTCGAGCAGCGTCATCTCCCCGACGCCCTGGTACTTGCGGGCGATCGAGACGACGAGCCGCAGGTTGGCGGTGATCATGCGCTCCTTGGCCTCGAGGTCGCCGCGCTCGATCCGCTTGGCGAGCTCGACCTCCTCGGCCGGCGTCAGCAGCCGGTGGCGGCCGGCCTCGTTGAGGAACAGCTGCAGCGCGTCGGTCGTGTAACCGGCCAGCTCGCGGTTCGTGACCCCGGTGGGCGGCGTGCCGCGATGGCCGCAGTCGTCGTTGATCTCGACGCCCTCTTCGCGCATCCGCTCGGCGATCGCCTCCACCTGCTCCTGGTCGAGGTCGAGCGCCTCCACGGCGCGTGACAGCGCGGACTCCGCGATGCAGCCGCGCTCCCGCCCCTGGTCGAGCAGTGTCGCGAGCTCAATTGTCTCCCAGGCGACGGTCGTCATATCTCGCGTGTACCCGCAGCAACGCGACCCAGTCGGCGATCCCCGCCACGAGGTGTCCTATGGGTCCCGTGTAGAGCCATGCCAGCAACGAAGCCCGGTTTGTACAGTGAGGGGCCGCCGATGGCCAGCGACGTCGTCACCACCGTCACCGAGCTGCCGGAGTCCCGCGTGCGGGTGCAGGCGGAGGTCCCGGCCGCGGAGGTCGAGCGCCGGCTCGCCCAGACCGCCCGCCGGCTCGGCCGCGACCTGCGCGTCCCCGGGTTCCGCGCCGGCAAGGCTCCGGCCCCTGTGATCCTGCAGCGGATGGGCCGCGACGCCGTGCTCGACGAGGCGGTGCGCGACTCGCTCGCCGGCTGGTACACGGCGGCGATCGACGCCGCGCGCGTGGTCCCGGTCGGCGAGCCGGAGGTCGACCTCGCCGGCATGCCGGGCCAGGGCGAGCCGCTGAAGTTCTCGATCGAGATCGGCGTCCGCCCCAAGGCCCAGCTCGGCGAGTACAAGGGCCTCGAGGTCGGCCGCCGCGAGGTCGAGGTGTCCGACGAGGCGCTGAGCGCGGAGCTCGACCGCCTGCGCGAGCGCTCGGCCCGGCTCGACACCGTCGAGCGCCCGGCCGCGTCCGGCGACTTCGTGGTCATGGACTATCGCGGCACGATCGACGACGAGCCGTTCGCCGGCGGCGAGGGGCGCGACCAGATGGTGGAGCTCGGCTCCGGCCGGCTCGTCCCGGGCTTCGAGGACCAGCTCGCGGGTGCCGCCGCCGGCGACGAGCGCACGGTCACCGTCACCTTCCCGGACGACTACCCGGCGACCGAGCTGGCCGGCAACGAGGCGCAGTTCGCGGTCTCGGTCAAGGAGGTCAAGGCCAAGGAGCTGCCCGCGCTCGACGACGACCTCGCCGCCGAGGCCGGCTTCGACACGCTCGACGAGCTGCGCGAGGACATCCGGTCGCGGCTCGCCGAGGCCGACTCGGCGCAGATCGAGGGCGAGTTCCGCCAGGCCGCGCTCGACTCCGCGGTCAAGGCCGCCACCGTCGAGATCCCCGAAGCGCTCGTCGAGGCCCGCGCCCGCGAGCTGTGGGACTCGATGCTGCACTCGCTCGCGCAACAGGGCATCTCGCGCGAGGCGTACCTGCGGATCGCCGGCCGCGACGAGGATGAGATCGTCGAGCAGAGCAAGCCCGACGCCGACCAGGCGCTGCGGCGCGAGGCGGTGCTGGCGGCGATCGTCGAGGCCGAGGGGATCGAGCCGACCGACGAGGAGGTGCTCGAGGCGGTCGAGCAGGCCGCGGGCGAGGGCCAGGGCCGCATGTCGCCGAAGAAGCTGCTCGAGCGCCTGAAGTCGACCGGCCGGCTCGAGTCGCTCAAGGAGGACCTCGCCCAGCGCAAGGCGATCGACCTCGTCGCCGAGTCCGCGAAGCCGATCTCGATCGACCAGGCGCAGGCGCGCGACAAGCTCTGGACGCCGGGCGACGAGCGCGCGTCGGCGGGCCAGCTGTGGACGCCTGGCTCCTAGTCGCGCGACCCGGAAAGACGGCGACGGGCGATTGCTAGGCTGCCGCCCAGAAGCTGAGCAGGACTCGAGCGCCCGAAGCGAAACGAAGCGAGGACCGTGAGCCCACTCGTACCGATGGTCGTCGAGCAGACCTCCCGCGGGGAGCGCGCGTTCGACATCTACAGCCGCCTGCTCAACGAGCGGATCGTCTTTCTGGGCACTCCGATCGACGACCAGATCGCGAACCTGATCGTGGCGCAGCTGCTGCACCTCGAGGCCGAGGACCCCGACAAGGACATCTCGCTCTACGTCAACTCCCCGGGCGGTTCGGTCTACGCGGGGCTCGCGATCTACGACACGATGCAGTTCATCAAGCCCGACGTGCAGACGATCTGCGTCGGGATCGCGATGTCGATGGGCGCGCTGCTGCTCGCCGGCGGGGCGAAGGGCAAGCGGATGGCGCTGCCGAACGCGAAGATCCTCATCCACCAGGTCTCGTCGGGCTTCCAGGGTCAGGCGACCGACATCGAGATCCATGCCCGCGAGGTGATCGACCTCCGCCGCCGGCTCGACGAGATCATCGCCGAGCACACCGGGCAGTCGATCGAAAAGGTCAAGCAGGACACCGAGCGCGACTACTTCATGAGCTCGGAAGAGGCGACGAACTACGGCATCATCGACAGGGTGATCTCCGAGCACTAGGAGACGGATTCCATGGCCCGGCCCACCGACTCCAACGAGCAGCTCCTCTGCAGCTTCTGCGGCAAGTCGCAGCGCCAGGTCAAGAAGCTGATCGCCGGGCCGGGCGTCTACATCTGCGACGAGTGCATCGACCTCTGTAACGAGATCATCGACGAGGAGCTGACCGCTCCGCCGTCGTTCGACATCGACAACCTGCCGAAGCCGAAGGAGATCTACGACGTCCTCAACGAGTACGTCGTCGGGCAGGAGCAGGCCAAGCGCACGCTCTCGGTGGCGGTCTACAACCACTACAAGCGCGTGCAGATGATGCAGGCGGACGACTCGGACATCGAGCTCCAGAAGTCGAACATCCTGCTCCTGGGGCCGACCGGCTGCGGCAAGACGCTGCTCGCGCAGACGCTGGCGCGGATCCTCAACGTGCCGTTCGCGATCGCCGACGCCACCGCGCTGACCGAGGCCGGCTACGTCGGCGAGGACGTCGAGAACATCCTGCTCAAGCTGATCCAGGCCGCGGACTACGACGTCAAGAAGGCCGAGACCGGGATCATCTACATCGACGAGGTCGACAAGATCGCCCGCAAGGCCGACAACCCGTCGATCACGCGCGACGTGTCGGGCGAGGGCGTCCAGCAGGCGCTGCTGAAGATCCTCGAGGGGACGACGGCGTCGGTGCCGCCGCAGGGCGGGCGCAAGCACCCGCACCAGGAGTTCCTGACCATCGACACCACGAACGTCCTGTTCATCTGCGGCGGTGCGTTCGCGCAGCTCGACAAGGTGATCGAGCGGCGGATCGGCCACAAGGGCGTCGGCTTCGGGGCCACCATCGAGTCCAAGACCCAGCGCGACACCGGCGCGCTGTTCGAGCAGGTGCTGCCCGAGGACCTGATGCAGTACGGGCTGATCCCGGAGTTCATCGGCCGCCTGCCGGTGTGCTCGGCCGTGCACCAGCTCTCGCGCGACGACCTGATCACCATCCTGACCGAGCCGCGCAACGCGATCGTCAAGCAGTTCCAGCGCTTCTTCGCGTTCGACGGGATCGAGCTGGTGTTCGCTACCGACGCGCAGAAGGCGGTCGCCGACAAGGCGCTCGAGCGCGAGACCGGCGCGCGCGGCCTGCGCTCGATCATCGAGGACATCCTGCTCGACGTGCAGTTCGAGCTGCCCTCCCGGCGCGACGTCAAGAAGTGCGTCGTGACCAAGGAGACCGTCGACCGCGGCGTCAAGCCGACGCTGGTCACCGAGGCGCCGGACGAGGCCGCCTCGCCCGAGGCCAAGTCGGCTTAGCCCTTAGCTAGAGCGGGATCTCCGCCTTGATGCGCGTGCCGCCGCCCGGCGGGCTGTCGACGTCCAGCCGCCCGTTCAGCGCCTCTACGCGAGCCGCGAGCCCGCGCAGCCCCGTGCCCCCGGCGGGGTCGGCGCCGCCCACGCCGTCGTCGGCGACCACCACCGTGGCGGCGCCGTTCGAGCGGTCGATGCTGACGGTCGCGCTGGACGCGTGCGCGTACTTGGCCACGTTCGTGATCGCCTCGGCGACGACGTAGTACGCCGCCGCCTCGACGGTCGCCGACAGCCGCTCCTCCGGCACCGCGGTGACGTCGACCGGCAGCGGCGCGCGGGCCACGAGGGAGTCGAGCGCCGGGCCGAGCCCGCGCTCGGTGAGGACGACCGGGTGGATGCCGCGCGCGAGCTCGCGCAGCTCCTCGAGGCCGCGGGAGAGATCCGCCTGCGCCGACGACAGCAGCTCGCGCGCCCGCTGCGGGTCGCTCTCGAGCTTGCCCGCGACCATGTTCAGGCCGAGGGCGACCGAGACCAGGCGCTGCTGTGCGCCGTCGTGGAGGTTGCGCTCCAGGCGCTGCCGCTCGGCGTCGCCGACCTCGACGAGCCGCGAGCGCGAGGCCGCCAGCTTCTCGTACGCGTCGGCGTTCGCCAGTGCCTGCGCGACGAGGTCCGCGAAGTCGCACAGCCGCTGCTCGATGCCGTTCGGGAGCGGGTCGTCGGAGGTGCTGGCCGCCGCCAGCGCGCCCCACATCCGCCCGCTGACGTGGACCGGCGCCGCGACCGCGGACCGGTAGCCGGCGCTCCGGAGCGTGGCGGCCAGCGTCCCGCTCGGACCCTCGTAGCGGTCGACGCGCGCGGCGGCGCCCGTGCGCACGACCCGCGCGAGCGCCGTATCGCTGTCGATGTCGAGCCGCCGGCCGACCGGGAAGCTCGGTGGCCCGTTCTCGCTCCACGCCCCGACGACGGTCATCGTGCGAGCGCCGTCGTACTGGACGATGTTCGCGCCCGGGAGCCCGAGCAGCCGCGCGACCTCTTCGGTCGCCTGCTCGAACACCCGGCTCGGCGGCGCCTCGCCGGCCACCAGCGTCGCCACCCTGCGCAGCGCCGCCTGCTCGTCCGCCAGCGCGCGCTGCGCCGACTCGGCGGCCGCCAGCTTGCGCGCCGCGCGTATCCGCTCGGCGGTCACCGCGGCGAGCAGCAGCGAGGTGACCGCCGCGATGGCGATGAAGAGCTGCGTCGCGAGCAGGCTGTCGGTGAGCGAGGCGCGCACGAACGGTCCGTCGTTCTCGGCCGTGTTCCAGACCGTGATCGAGCACACGATGAGGATCGCCGTGGCCGCCCCGCGAGGCCCGAAGCGCAGCGCCGCCCACAGGAGCGCGGGGAACACGAGGTAGGGAACGTCGCGCTGGGGCGCGAGCTCGGCGAGCACCAGGAGCACGACGAGCACGACCCCGCCCTCGGCCACGTCGCGCCGGCGGATGCCGCGCAGGCCGAAGGTGGCCCAGGTGAGCAGCGCCGGCGCCACGACCAGCGCGCCCGCCGCATCCCCGAGCGTCCACGTCCTGAAGACGTCGTCGAGCTCGGACGTCGTGATCACGCCGCCGAGGCGGAGCGCCAGCGGCCCGAAGGCCGCGCTGACCAGTGCGGCCACCAGCGCACAGCCGATGAAGGCGACGACGTCGAACACCCGGCCGAGCCCGGTGCGCCCGTTGGTCAGGCGGCGCATCAGCTCGGCGGCGACCACGAGCGCCACCGTGTTCCCGATCGTCTGGGCGAGCACGGTGCCCAGCGGCGTCGAGAAGTCGCCGAGCAGGAGATCGCCGATCACGATGCCGGGCACCAGCCGCGGCCCGTACAGGATCAGTACCGCCAGGCCCAGCCCGGCGGGCGGCCAGATCGCCGCCACGGCGCCGTCGAGATAGGCGAGCTCGAGCCCGATCCGCCCGGCGAGGTAGTAGGCGAGCGCAACCAGACCGATCGAGGCGAGGTACAGCGCAGCCCGGCCATGCGGCGTGCGCCGCAGTCCGGCGATCAGTGAAGCGACGGTGGTGCGGCTCTGGCCCGCGGCGGTGGTGAGCGGAGCGCCCATGGGGCTCGTAGCGAGTCTATTCGCGTCCCGCCGGCCGCTGCCACGGTTGCCGCGCGCCACTCCGGGACGAGGCCGGCGCGCGTCCGCCGGTCCACGAGGTCGTCGGTCGTCAGCGCGAGCTCGTGCCGCGTCGCCCACAGCAGCTCGGCGGCGCAGACCGGCACGCCGGGTGCGACCGGCTCGAGCAGCTCCGGCCGCCCGTCGGCGAGCGCGGCGACCGCCGGCGCCTCGGTGCCGTAGCGGCGGACGAGCCGCGCGGGGGCCGCGACCGACCGCAGCGCGGCCGGCGAAGCCGCGCCGACGAGCGGTAGGCGGTGCGTGCGGCACGGCCTGCCGGTGAGGCGGTCGACCACGTCCTGCGCCATCCGGCGGTAGGTCGTCAGCTTGCCGCCGACGATCGCCAGCGCGCCCGACTCGGGGTCCTCGACGATCGCGTGCCGGCGCGACAGGTCGGCGGTCGCGGCTTCGTCGTCCGCGGCCGCCAGCGGCCGAAGGCCCGCGTACCGCCCGACGACGTCGTCCGCCCCGAGCGGAGCGTCGAGGGCCGCGGAGGCGTGCTCGAGCAGCTCGGCCTCCTCGGCGGCGCTCGGGCGCGGCTCGTCGGCCGGCTCCCCGGGTGCCGGGACGTCGGTGATCCCGATCGCCACCAGCCCGTCGGAGCGCGGCAGCGCGAACACCCAGCGCCCGTGCTCGCCGGGCACCGGGACGTTGACGGCGGCGCGCGGATCCCCGAGCCGGTCGGCGCGCACGAGCAGGTGCGAGCCGCGGCTCGGGCGCAGTTCGACGGCCGTGGTGAGCGCGTCCGTCCACACGCCGGCCGCGACGACCGTGCGCCGCGCGCGGACGGTGAACGCGGCGCCCGTGCAGGCGTCGACCGCCTCGACGCCGTCCTCGCGCAGAGCGGTCACCTCGGCGTACGTCAACACCTGCGCGCCGTGGGCGGCGGCGGTGCGGGCGATCGCGACGACCAGCCGCGCGTCGTCCTCCAGCTGACCGTCCCAGGACAGCAGCGCGCCCCGCAGCCCGCCCGCCGGGAGCGCGGGGGCGAGCCTGCGCGCCTCGAGCGCGCTCACGCGCCGCGGCGGAGGCAGCAGCCGGCGGCTCGTGCGCGCCGCGGCCCGCAGCCCGTCGCCCAGACGCAGGCCGGCCATCGTCTGCGCGGCGGCGCGGCGGGCGATCGAGCCGTCGAGCGGGATCAGGAAGGGCAGCGGCCGGACGAGGTGCGGCGCGACCGTGCGCATCAGCGTGGCGCGCTCGACCGCGGACTCCCAGGCCAGGGCGACGTCGCCGTGCTGCAGGTACCGCAGGCCGCCGTGCACCAGCTTCGAGCTCCAGCGGCTGGTGCCGTGCGCGAGGTCGCGCCGCTCGAGCAGCGCGACCGACAGGCCCCGCGAGGCGGCGTCGAGCGCGACGCCGGCGCCGGTCACGCCGCCGCCGACGACCACGACGTCGACGACCTCGCCGGCCGCCAGCCGCTCGAGCTCGGCGCGCCGGCGGACCTCGTTCAGCGACGCGCTCATGGCCGCAGGTACCCGTCGATCGCCCGCGCCAGCTCGGCCCACGGATCGAGGCCGGGCTCGAGCTCGCCGTGCGCGGCGAGCACGAAGCCGCGCGCGATCAGCTCGATCCCGGCCGACAGCACTTCGGGAGAGGCGTCGGTCCGCACCGAGCCGTCGCCGGCGGCGAGCGCCTCGGCGCCGGCCGCCACCGCGATCCGCTGCATGCCGCCGAGCCGGCGCGTCACGTACGGCAGCAGCAGCTCGGGGTCGACGTCGAGCAGCCGCACGAACAGCGGATCGTCGGCGAGCTCGCGCGACCCGTGCACGACCATCGCGACGACGCGCTCACGCGCGGTCGTCCCCGCGGCCCGCTCGGCCGCCTCGGCCACCAGCCGCCCGAACTCGCGCGTCATCAGCGCCGCCAGCACGGCCTCGAGGTCGGGGAACCGCCGGTACAGCGTCATCCGGCTCACGCCGGCCCGGCGCGCGACGTCGGTCACCGTCGTCCGCCGCACCCCGACCGCCAGCACGCACTCGCGGGCGGCGTCGAGCAACCGGTCCTGCTCGTCCACCACCACGGCCGTGTGACGTTGTGACATTCAATGTCGAACTGTAACTCAGGCGCGCTCGCGCTGCAACCGCTGGATCGCCTCGAGCTCCTCGACCGCCACGAGGTCCTTCGGCCGGCCGGCGGCCTTCTTCATCGCGATCAGGTCGTCGAGCGACGCGACCTGGACCTCCACGCCACCGATCACCTCGCGTCTCGCATGCTCGCGCAGGCGTTCGTACTCCGGCGCGCCGTCGGGCCGGGCGAGGAGATCGATCGGACCGATCGGCGTCTCGAGGGTCAGGACACGAGTGCGTCTGAGCGTTCGCCCGTCGGGGATGAACGGCACGTCGTCCGTAACGCCTCTGAGGCGGGCACCCAAGTCGACCAGCACGCGGCCAAGGCGATCGAGGTTCGCTTGAGCCGGCGCGTACGCGATGTCGAGGTCCTGTGTGAACGTGGCGGAACCGTGCGCCACGGCGGCGATCCCGCCGACGACCACGAAATCGACGCCCCCGTCGACGAGCCGGCGCAGGAGCGCCCGCGGGCTGAAGTCAGGAAACCGCTGCACGTCGTGACGCGGTGACGTCGTCGCGGATCGCCTGCATGTCCTCGTACCAGGACTCGAACCGCGCGAGCCGCTCGTCCGGCGTGAGCGCGAGCGTGGTGTGCAGCAGCGTCTCGTCGACGCTCGACGGTCGCTTCTCGACCCGCAGCACCAGCGCGCGGCCCATCGCGTTCAGCGCGCGCTGGAGGGTCGCGACGGTCACCTCGTCGCCGGCCGCCTCGAGCCGCGCGATCGCGGGCTGGGTGATGCCCAGCCGGCGGGCGAGGGCGGCCTGGGTGAGGCCCTCCGCCTCGCGGGCCTGCCGGATCAGGAGTCCCGTGCTCATAAGACCAAAAACATATCATCTATAGTTGATATCAGCTGCCTCCGCGGGCGATCTAGACTCCGCGGACCCCATGGCGACGACGGATCTCGAGACGCGCACCCGCTACGACCCGGGCGAGGTCGAGTCGCGCGTGCTCGCGCGCTGGCTCGAGTCCGGGCTCTTCCACCCCGAGGCGGCGGGCACCGCGGAGGAGAACTACTCGATCGCGATCCCGCTCCCGAACGTCACCGGCGCGCTCCACATGGGCCACGCCCTCAACGGCTCGGTGCAGGACGCCCTGATCCGGCTCGCGCGCATGCGCGGGAAGCGCACGAAGTGGATCTTCGGCACCGACCACGCGGGCATCGGCACCCAGACGCTGGTCGAGCGGGCGCTGATCGCCGAGGGCACGAGCCGCGAGGAGCTCGGGCGCGAGAAGTTCACCGAGCGCGTGTGGCGCTGGCGCGACCAGTACGGGTCCACGATCGTCGAGCAGTTCAAGCGGCTCGGGGCTTCCTGCGACTACGAGGACGAGCGGTTCACGCTCGACCCGCCCTATGTCGAGGCGGTCCTGAAGGTCTTCGTCGACCTGTACGAGAAGGGCTGGATCTACCGCGACAACTACATGGTCAACTGGGACCCGGGCTCGCGGTCGGCGATCTCCGACCTCGAGGTCGAGCAGCGCGAGGTCACCGACACTCTCTACTACGTCGACTACCCGCTCGAGAGCGGCCACGGGTCGGTGACGATCGCGACCGTGCGGCCGGAGACGATGCTGGCCGACACCGCGATCGCCGTCCACCCCGACGACGACCGCTACACGCGGCTGGTCGGCGAGGCCGCGATCCTGCCGCTCGTCGGCCGCCGGCTGCGGATCATCGCCGACCCGTACGTGAAGCCCGAGTTCGGCACCGGCGCGCTGAAGATCACGCCCGGGCACGACCCGAACGACTTCGAGATCGGCCGCGCGCACGGGCTCGAGGAGGTCAGCGTCATCGGCGAGGACGGGCGCATGACTCCGGCGGCCGGGCGGTTCGAGGGCATGACCGCGCTCGAGGCGCGCGAGGCGGTGGTCGAGGCGCTGCGCGCCGAAAGCCGGATCGCCCGCACCCAGCAGTACCGCCACGACGTCCCGTTCTCGCAGCGCACCGGCGAGCGGATCGAGCCGCTGATCTCGCTCCAGTGGTTCATGCGCATGGACGAGCTGGCGCGGCCCGCGATCGAAGTCGTCGAGTCCGGCCGCGTGCGGATCCATCCCGAGGGCCAGCGCCGCCGCTATCTGGAGTGGATGGCGAACCTCCGGCCCTGGTGCATCTCGCGCCAGCTGTGGTGGGGCCATCAGATACCCGTCTGGTACCGCGGCGACGAGACCTACGTCGGGGTGGAGCCTCCCACCGGCGCCGGCTGGGAGCGCGACCCGGACGTGCTCGACACGTGGTTCTCGAGCGGCCTGTGGCCGTTCGTGACGCTCGGCTGGCCGGACGACACGGCTCCCCTGCGCGCCTTCTATCCCACCGACGTGCTCTCGACCGCACGCGACATCCTCTTCCTCTGGGTCGCGCGCATGGTCATGCTCGGGATCGAGTTCGCGGGCGACATCCCGTTCGACGACGTCTACGTCCACTCGGTGATCCAGGCCCCTGACGGGCGCCGGATGTCGAAGTCGCTCGGTACCGGCATCGACCCGATGGACCTGATCGACGGCGGTCCGCGGCCGCCGGTGTTCGAGGAGGGCGGCGACTTCCCCGCCTACGGCGCCGACGCCGTGCGCTTCGGGCTGCTCGCCAGCTCCTCGACGCAGGACGTGCGGTTCAACGAGGAGCGCGTCGCCCAGGGCCGGCAGCTCGCGAACAAGCTGTGGAACGCGTCGCGCCTGGTGCTGCTGCGCGTGCCGGAGGGCGCCGGCATGCCGGAGAGCGCGCCGGCCGCCACCGCGATCGAGGACCGCTGGATCCTCTCCCGCCTCCAGGCCGCCAAGCGGGACGTGGCGCAGTCGATCGACGGCTTCGAGTTCCACGCCGCGACGCTCCGGCTGTACGACTTCATCTACGGCGAGCTGTGCGACTGGTACCTGGAGATGATCAAGCCGCGCCTGTACGCCGACGAAAACGGCGGGGTGTGCGGCCTCGCTCTCCACGTGCTGGGCGAGACGCTGGCGCTCGCGCACCCGGTGATCCCGTTCGTCACCGAGGAGATCTGGTCGCACGTCCCGGGCGCGGACGGCCTGCTCATGGTGCGCCGCTATCCCGAGCCCGACGAGGCGCTCGTCGACGAGGCCGCCGAGGCCGACGTGGCCCGCGCCATCGCCGCCACCCAGGAGCTGCGCGGCTGGCGCGACCGGGTGGGCGCCGCGGCCGGCAAGCTCGTCCCCGCGCGGCTGGAGGCCGACGGCTACGAGACCACCGCCGAGCACGTCGCGCGGCTCGCGCGCGTCGAGTGGTCGTCCAACGGCGGCGAGCCGGTGGCCACCGTGGGCGTCCCGGGCGGGAGCATCGCCGTGCTCGCCTCCGAGGCGGTCGACCTCGAGGCGGCCGCCCGTCGCACCGCGGCCCAGCGGGCGAAGCTCGAGAAGGAGATCGCGCGCGTCGAGACCAAGCTCGCCAACCAGGGATTCCTGACCAAGGCGCCCGCCCAGGTGGTCGAGGCCGAGCGCGCGAAGCTCGAGCAGCTCAAACGGGAGCTGGCCGACCTGTGAGGGCGTGGCGCCTCGAGGATGCCGAGGCCCACCTCCTCTCACTGGAGCTGTTCGGCATGCGCTTCGGGCTCGAGCGCATGCGGCGGCTGATGACCGTGCTCGGCAGCCCGCAGGAGCGCTTCTCGGCGATCCATGTGGTCGGCACCAACGGCAAGTCGTCCACCGTCCGGATGTGCGCGGCGCTGCTCGAGGCGCACGGGGTGCGCACGGGCGCGTTCCTGTCGCCGCATCTGACCTCGTTCGCCGAGCGGATCCGGATCGGTGACGCCGACCTCGGCGCGGACGCCTTCGCCGCCGCGGTTCAGCGCGCGGCGGCGGCCGCCGCCAAGGTCGACCGCACGCTGGAGCCGGGCGACCGGGTGACGCAGTTCGAGCTGCTGACCGCCGCCGCGTTCTCGGAGCTCGCGCGCCAGGGCGTCGAGGTCGCGGTGGTCGAGGCGGGCCTCGGCGGGCGGCACGACGCCACCAACGTGCTCGGGGCGCCGGTCGTGGTGCTCACCAACGTCGGCCTCGAGCACACGCGCTGGCTCGGCCCGACGGTCATCGACATCGCGCGCGAGAAGCTCGCCGTGGTGAAACCGTCCCACCCACCCGCGACGCTGGTGACCGGCCCGCTCGATCCCGAGGTGGAGCGGCTTGCGCACGACTGTGGCGCGCGAGTCGTGCCGGCGACCGCGGTGGATCCGGGCCCGGCGGGCTACCAGCGCGGCAATTTCGCGGTCGCCGTGGCAGCCGCCCGGGCGCAGCTCGGAACGCTCGACGCAGGTCTTGTGGCGACGGTGGCGAATCACGTCGAGGTTCCCGGACGTATGCAAGTCGTGTCCGAGACCCCGCTGACGATCTATGACGGCGCTCACAACCCGTCCGGCATGCACACGCTCATGGACGCACTCGACTTCGGCGAGCGGCCGCTGGTCGCCGTCGTCTCGATCCTCGACGACAAGGACGCGGCGGGCATGCTCCGGGCACTGCTCGGCAAGGCGGCGGGCGCGGTGTTCACGCGGTCCCGCAACCCGCGTGCACTGTCGCCGGCCACGCTGGCCTCGCTGGCCGAGCAGCTCGGCGGCCCGCCGTCCGAGATCGTGGCCGATCCGCGCGCCGCGGTGGCGCGGGCGCAGGAGCTCGCAGGGCCCGGGGGAGCCGTGCTCGCGACCGGTTCGATCTACCTGGTGGCCGACCTGCTCGGGGTGCCGGGGCGCCGGAGGGCGTCCGCATTGTGAACGACCGCGGGCCGAGCCTGCTGGCCATGGCGGCGGTGGTCGCGGTGGTCGTGGCGCTCGTCATCCTGGTCTTCTTCGCGATCGGATTCCTGCTCGGCCGCGCGTTCCTGTAACTCCTCCGTCAACCCCTCCGTCTACGATTTGAGCAACCCCATGCCCTACTTCGGCATCTTCGGGATCACGAACGACAGCCTGAACACGGCGGTCAACGTGCTCCTCCTCGTGCTGGTCGTCGTCTACTTCGCGCTGATCTTCTGGACGTTCGCGGACGCCCGGCGCCGGATCGACGACCCGATGCTCGTGGCGTGCGCCACCGCGGCGTCGCTGTTCCCGTTCGTGGGCACGATCGTGTACCTGATCGTGCGGCCGCCCGAGTTCGTGGACGACGTGCGGCTCCGCGAGCTCGAGATGACGGCGGCCGAGGCGCGCCTCGCGCAGCTCGACTACCAGCTGTGCCCGCACTGCGACTACGAGATCAAGGCGGACTACCTGCGCTGCCCGAGCTGCATGCGCCAGCTCAAGGAGCGCTGCTTCTCGTGCAGCAAGCCGGTCGACCCGGCGTGGAAGGTGTGCCCGTTCTGCGAGGCGGAGATGGAGACCACCCCGCCGCCGCAGGCGACCCGCCGCCGCCGGCGGTCGACCACCACCGACCAGCCGACCGTGGCCGCCGAGGCGATCGCGGTCGAGCGCACGGACGGCGAACGCGAAACTGAACGCGAACGGCGCCGCGAGCGGCGCTGATCACCTCAATCGAAAGGATTTTCTGTGGACCGGACCCTGATCCTGGTCAAGCCGGACGCGTTCGCGCGCGGCCTGACCGGCGAGATCATCGCCCGCTTCGAGCGCAAGGGCCTGAAGATCGTCGCCCTCCAGCACATGACCATGACCGAGGAGACGGCGAAGCGCCACTACGCCGAGCACGAGGGCAAGCCGTTCTTCGGCGAGCTCGTCGAGTTCATCGTCTCCGGGCCGCTGGTGGCGATGGTGCTCGAGGGTGAGCAGGCCGTCACCGCCGCCCGCCAGGTGATCGGCGCCACGAACCCGCTCGAGGCGGCGCCGGGCTCGATCCGCGGCGATTTCGCGATCGCGGTCGGCCAGAACATGGTCCACGGCTCGGACTCGCCGGAGTCCGCGGAGCGCGAGGCCGCGCTGTTCTTCCCCGACCTCTGATACTCGCCTCCGCGTCGCCCCAGCGGCGGGCGATCCTCGAGCAGGTGGGGATCCCGTTCGAGGTGCGCCCCGCCGACGTGGAGGAGCTGACCGAGGGCGATCCCGGCGCCGTGGTGGCCGAGAACGCCCTGCGCAAGGCGATGGCGGTGCCGGGCGAGCTCGTGCTCGGCGCCGACACGATCGTCGCCCTCGACGGCGAGGTCCTCGGCAAGCCGCGCGACGCGGCCCAGGCGCGCGAGTACGTCGGGCGCCTCAACGGGCGCACGCACGAGGTCGTCGGCGGGGTGGGTGTCGCCGAGCGCGGCGAGATGACGATCGTCTTCCACGAGATCACGCGCGTGCGATTCCGCGATGCCGACGCAGCGACGCTGGACTGGTACGTCGGCACCGGGGAGTGGGAGGGGCGCGCCGGCGGCTACGCCATCCAGGGCGCCGGAGCCGCCCTCGTCGAGGGGATCGAGGGGGACTATTTGAACGTCGTCGGGCTCCCGCTCGCGCGGCTTCTCGACCTGCGTCCGGACCTGCTCGGAACGCCCTGAAAACCGGTCTCCAGGCCGATTTCGGCGGCCGAACCCTTCGATACACTGGCCGCCCGGCGCGGGCTTCCCTCCAACCTGCGCGGGCTCCTCCTCAATGGGCTTCTTCTCGTACCTCACCGGTTTCGGTGGCCGTGACATGGCCGTAGACCTCGGCACCGCCAACACCCTGGTCTACGTGCGCGGGCGCGGGATCGTGCTCTCCGAGCCGTCGGTGGTGGCGATCGACAGCCGCTCGGGCGAAGTCCACGCGGTCGGGATCGAGGCCAAGCGGATGCTCGGCCGCACGCCCGGCACGATCTCCGCCATCCGGCCGCTGAAGGACGGCGTGATCGCCGACTTCGACGTCACCGAGGAGATGCTGCGCCACTTCATCCAGAAGGTGCACCAGAATCGCTGGGCGCACCCCCGTGTGGTGGTCTGCGTGCCGTCCGGCGTGACCGGGGTGGAGAAGCGCGCGGTGGAGGAGGCGTGCCTGAGCGCCGGCGCGCGCCAGGCGTACCTGATCGAGGAGCCGATGGCGGCCGCGATCGGCGCCGGCCTGCCGGTGGGGGAGCCGACCGGCAACATGATCGTCGACATCGGCGGCGGGACCTCGGAGGTCGCCGTGATCTCGCTCGGCGGCATCGTCGTCTCCCAGTCGGTGCGGGTCGGCGGCGACGAGCTCGACGAGGCGATCATCAACTACGTCAAACGGGAGTACAAGCTCCTGATCGGCCAGCAGACCGCCGAGGAGGTCAAGCTCGAGATCGGCAGCGCCTACCCGCTCGACGAGGAGGTGCAGGCCGAGATCCGCGGCCGCGACCTCGTCTCCGGGCTGCCGAAGACCGTCGTGCTCACCTCGGAGGAGGTGCGGGCGGCGCTCGAGGAGCCGCTGGTGCAGATCATCGACGCCATCAAGGAGACGCTCGACCGCACGCCGCCAGAGCTGGCCTCGGACATCATGGACCGCGGCATCATGCTGGCCGGCGGCGGATCGCTGCTCCAGGGGCTGGACGAGCGGTTGCGCGAGGAGACGCAGATGCCGGCGCACCGCGCCGAGTCGCCGCTGACCTGTGTCGCCGTCGGCTCCGGCCGCTCGCTCGAGGAGTTCGAGGCGATCCACCGGTCGAACCGCAACAATCGAAACCGTCGCAACCGATGAAGAGTGCGGCTTACTCACACTCGCAAGCTCGCGCGAGCGCCTTGATTAGCAATGCATGACAACGTCGTCCGCCGCCGCCGCGCAGTGCTCGCCGCACTGGTGTTGCTCTCGCTGTTCCTGCTGACGGCGTACTTCGGCGAGCGCTCGAGCGGGCCGCTGCACGGCGTCCAGCGCACCGCGATGGAGGTGCTGGCTCCGATCCAGGAGGGCGCCAACCGCGCGCTGAAGCCGTTCCGCGACCTGTTCGGCTGGTTCGGCGACACGCTCGACGCCAAGGACCGGGCGAACGAGCTGGAGACCGCGAACGACTCGCTCGAGAAGCAGGTCGCGGACCTGACGCTCGAGAAGCGCGAGCTCGAGCAGGTCAAGGGGCTCCACGAGATGAACACCGCCGGCGGCCTCGGCACCTACCAGCCCGTCGTCGCACGCGTGATCGCCCGTTCGCCGAGCTCCTGGTACCAGACCTTCCAGATCAACAAGGGGTCGAGCGACGGCGTGCGCCTCGACCAGCCGGTCGTGAACGGCGCCGGCCTCGTCGGCAAGGTCAAGGAGGTGTCCGACGGCAATGCCGTCGTGATGCTGCTGACCGCCCCCGACTTCGGCGTGTCCGCGAAGTCGCTCACCAGCGGTGAGCCCGGCAGCGTCCATCCCGCGGTCGGCGCGGCCGGCGACCTGCGCTTCGAGCTCGTGCCGAACGCCAAGGAGGTCCGGCGCGGCGAGCGCATCATCACCGCCGGCACCAGCACCTCGGCCCGTGTGTCCGACCTCGAGTCGCTGTATCCGCGCGGCATCATCATCGGGACCGTCAAGCGGATCGAGACCGGCGAGGGAGAGCTCGACCGCGTGATCCACGTCGAGCCGGCCGCCGACCTCCACGCCCTCGACATCGTCGAGGTGCTGACCCAGCCCGCCGCCGACCTCCGCGCCCAGACGCCATGACCTACAGCGCGCAAGCCGCCGGCCGTCTCGCCTTGCTCGGGCTGCTGGGCGGCATCCTCCAGCTGACGACGATCTCGCAGATCTCGATCTTCGGCGTCCCGGCCGACCTGTCGCCGCTGCTCGTCGCCTCCGTCGGATTCCTGTGCGGCTCCGTCTGGGGCGCCGTGTTCGGCTTCTCGCTCGGCCTGTTCGTCGACACCGCGCTGCTGCAGACGCTCGGCCTCAACTCGCTCATCTTCACCGCGATCGGCTACGGCGCGGGCCGCCTGCGCGAGCTGCGCGACCCGGCGCACGGGCTCGCCCCGGTGCTGGTCGGCGCCGTCGCCACCGCGATCGCGACCATCGGCTTCTCGCTGCTGCAGTTCCTGCTCGGCGTCGAGGCCCCCGTCTCGCTCCAGCTGCTGCGTCAGATCCTGATGACGATCGTGCTCAACACGCTGCTGGCACTGCCCGTGTACGCGATCTGCCGCCGCGTGCTCCTCCCGTACCTGCCCGACGACCCGCGTCGCCGCCGTCGCCGCGCGTACACGACCGGCGGCCTCAGCCCGCTCTCGCGTGCCTAATCCAGTCGAGGAACGCCGCCCGCCGATCACGCCGCAGCTCGCGGTGCGCGTCGCCGTGCTCGGCGGCCTCGCGTTCGTGCTGTTCGCGATCGTGTTCTTCCGGCTCTGGTTCCTGCAGGTCCTGTCGGGCGAGGACTTCGTCTCGCAGGCGCGCGACAACCGCGTGCGGAAGGTACGGATCGAGGCCCCGCGCGGCGACATCGTCGACCGCCACGGCACGACGCTGGTCAAGACGCGCGTGGCGCCGGTCGTCCAGATCGTGCCCAGCTCGCTGCCCGACTCCGTGCTCGAGCAGGCCGACCAGTTCCGCAAGACGCGCGGCGTGGCCGAGAAGTCACGGCTGGCGGCCGCCGACCGGCTGCGCTCGCTCGAGCGCGACATCCGCGAGCAGCGCCGCGGCGCCACCCGCGCCCAGCGGCGCGACCGCCGCCGGCTGGCACGCGCGGCGCGCAGCGCCGAGCCGGTGCCGGTCCCGCCCGTTCCCGTCCAGGAGCTCGAGCTGCGGCGGCTCTACCGCCGGCTCGGCCACGTGATCGACGTCCGCCCGAAGCTGATCCACGAGCGCGTGATCGAGGGCGTCGCCGAGCTGCCGTATTCGAACGTGACGATCCGCAGCGCCGTCGACCGCAACGCGTTCAACTACATCCGCGAGCGCAAGGAGCAGTTCCCCGGCGTCGCCGTCGAGAAGCAGTACCTGCGCGACTACCCGCACAAGGAGCTCGCCGCCCAGCTGTTCGGCACGACCCGCGAGATCTCGCCGGAGGAGCTCAAGATGGCGCGCTACCGCGGGGTCGAGCCGGGCACGCGGATCGGGGCCGACGGGATCGAGGAGAGCTACGACAAGTACCTGCGCGGCAAGGACGGCTACACGCGCGTCGTGATCAACGCGCTCGGCAACCGCGACGACCGCCGGCGGATGACGCGCCGCGAGCCGCGTCAGGGGCAGCGGCTGCGGCTCACGCTCGACCTCAACCTCCAGCGCGCCGCCAACGACGCGCTCGGCCGCGCCGTCGGGGCCGCCTCGGGCTACGGCGCCAAGGCGGGCGCCTTCGTCGCCCTGGACCCGCGCAACGGCGAGATCCTCGCGCTCGGCTCGTACCCGAGCTTCGACGCCAACGAGTTCGCCAAGCCGATCTCGCAGACCCGCTACCGCCAGCTCTCCTCCGAGGAGCGGGGCGCGCCGCTGTTCAACCGCGCGATCGCCGCCACCTATCCGACCGGGTCGACGTTCAAGCCGATCACCGCGATGGCGGCGCTCGAGGAGGGCATCATCACTCCGTCGAGCACGATCGTCGACGACGGCGAGTTCGACCTCGGCGACCGGGTGCTCCACAACGCGCGCAACGCCTCCTACGGGGCGCTGCAGCTGCCCGGCGCGCTCACCGTGTCGTCGGACATCTTCTTCTACCAGCTCGGCCTCGACATGAACGGCCGCGGGCCGGTGCTGCAGGAGTGGGCGCGGCGGCTCGGGATCGGGCGGCGCACGGGGATCGACATCCCCGGCGAGTTCGCCGGCCTGGTGCCCGACTCCGAGTGGCGCGACGAGGGCTACGAGGAGTATCTGCGCTGCGCGAAGAAGGCCAAGGTCGAGCCGGGAACGACCGAAGCGCTGTTCGAGTGCGGCGGCATCGAGCGCACCTGGACGGCGGGCGACAACGTCAACCTGGCGGTCGGCCAGGGCGACCTGCAGGCCACGCCGCTCCAGCTCGCCGTCGCCTACTCGACCATCGTCAGCGCCGGCAAGGTGATCCGCCCGCATCTCGGCATGCGGGTCGAGGACGGCAACGGCGTGCTGCTGGAGGAGATCCGGACGTCGGCGCGCCGCCGGGTCGGGTTCGATCGCGCCCACCGCGACGCGATCATGACGGGCCTGCACGGCGCCGCCACGGCGGCCAACGGCACGTCGAGCGACGTGTTCGCCGACTTCAAGTACCGCAACGTCATGTACGGCAAGACCGGCACCGCCGAGCGCGCGCCGAACCCCGACCAGTCCTGGTACGCGTGCTACGTCGACCACCCGACCAAGCCGATCGTGGTCGTGACCACGATCGAGCGCGGCGGGTTCGGCGCCGAGACCGCGGCACCCGCGGCACGCCTCATCCTCAATGAGTGGTTCGATTTGCGCGACCGCGAATTCACCTCCGGCTCCGACCAGACGAATTGAGCACGCACCCGATCCAGCCCGCCTCCGAGCCGCCGCCGCCACTCGTCCCGCGCGAGTGGCGCCTGCGGCTCGACCCGCTGCTGCTGCTGGCGACGCTCGGGCTGGTGGCGGCGTCGCTGATCGCGATCGACGGCGCGACGCGGAACGACATCGAGGGCG
Source organism: uncultured Solirubrobacteraceae bacterium (assembly GCA_963849695.1). GTDB lineage: Bacteria > Actinomycetota > Thermoleophilia > Solirubrobacterales > Solirubrobacteraceae > DASSUW01. Next base: position 29,295 of record CAWKIT010000026.1, on the reverse strand, counting down.
ATCCGAACTACTACGTCCACCGTCAGGCGGCGTACGCCGTGATCGGCCTGGTGCTGATGTACGCGGTGTCGCGGCTCGACTACTCGCGCCTGCGCGAGCTGCGCTATCCGATCTACGGCCTGCTGCTGGGAGTCATCCTGCTCGTGCTGGTGATCGGCGGCGTGACGCGCGGGACGCGCGCCTGGATCGAGCTGCCGTTCTTCAACTTCCAGCCGTCAGAGCTCGGCAAGGTGCTGCTGATCGTGGCGCTGGCGGGCTTCCTGGTCGACCGCATGCGCCGCATGGGGCGCGACACCACGGCGCGGATCATGCTGCTCGGCCTATTACCGACGTTGCTGGTGATCGCCGAGCCGGACCTGGGCTCGGCGCTGGTCTACGTCGCGGGCACGCTGGCGCTGCTGTTCGTGGCGGGCGCGCCGTGGAGACATTTCGCGGCGCTCGGGGCGCTGTTCGCGGTGGCGATCGCGCTCGTGCTGGTGGTGGCGCCGATGGCCGGGGTGCAAGTGCTCGAGCCGTACCAGGTCGACCGCCTGACGTCGTTCCTGGAGCCCTCCGCCGACCCCGGCGACGAGGGCTACCAGCAGCACCAGGCCCTGATCGCCATGGGCTCGGGCGAGAAGACCGGCCGCGGGGTCGCGGACGCGACGCAGACGTCGCTCAACTTCCTGCCCGAGCACCACACCGACTTCATCTTCGCCGTGGTCGGCGAGACCTTCGGGTTCGCGGGCTGCGCGCTGATTCTCTCGCTGTATGCGCTACTTATATGGCGAGGCCTTCACATCCTGACCGTCGCAAAGAACCTGTACGGCGCGCTGCTCGCCGGCGGCATCACGGTGATGCTGCTGTTCCAGCTCTTCGTGAACATCGGGATGAACGTGGGGATCATGCCCATCACGGGCGTGACCGCCCCGCTGCTGAGCTTCGGCGGATCGTCGATGCTCGCAACATTTCTGGCCCTCGGCCTGCTCCATTCCGTCCACGCGCAGGCGCGCGAAACGGCGGAGCTGAAGGGGAGGGCAACCATCTTCCAATGAGGAATTTCTGTGAGAAAGCAAGTGCTGGTCACGGTCGATCGGGGAGAGACCCGGGTCGCCATGCTGGAGGCCGCCGGGGATCCGGCGGCTCCGACGAAGTCGCGGTCGCGAGGGCGGCGGCGCAAGAAGCCTGAAGTCCCCGCCGGCTATCGCGTCGCCGAGGTCTACTTCGAGCGCCGCGGCGGCCGCTCGATCGTCGGCAACATCTACAAGGGCAAGGTCGACAACGTCCTGCCCGGGCTCGAGGCCGCGTTCGTCGACATCGGGCTCGACAAGAACGGGTTCCTGCACGTCGACGAGATCGTCATCCCGGGCAAGGAGCTGGCCCGTCGCGGGCGGAGCTCCGGCCCTCGCATCACCGATCTGCTGGCCCCCGGGCAGGAGATCGTCGTCCAGGTCGTCAAGGACCCGCTGAAGACCAAGGGCGCCCGGCTCTCGATGGAGATCACCATCGCCGGCCGCTACATGGTCTACGCGCCCACCGGCGAGGGCATCGGCGTCTCGCGCCGGCTCGAGGACGGTGAGCGCGACCGCCTGCGCAAGGAGGCCAAGCAGCTCGACCTGCACGGCGGCGGCGCGATCATCCGCACCGCGGCCTACGGCGCGAAGCGCGACGACTTCGAACGCGAGCTGCAGTACCTGTTCAAGCTCAACGACGTGCTCGAGAAGCGCGTGCGCGACACCGAGGCGCCCGCGCTGGTGTTCCAGGAGGCCGACCTGTCGGTCCGTGTGGTGCGCGACATCTTCTCGGCCCACTTCGAGCGCGCGGTGGTCGACGACCCCAAGCAGCACCACCGGCTGGTCTCCTTCTTCGCGCGCACGGCGCCGGAGCTGGTCGACCGCGTGGAGCTGTGGGAGGAGGACGAGCCGCTGTTCGAGGCCTACGGCGTCGAGCCCGTGATCGACGGGATGCTCAACCGCCGCGTCGACCTTCCGAGCGGCGGCTACCTGATGATCGACTACGCCGAGGCGCTGACGGTGATCGACGTCAACACGGGCTCGTTCATCGGCAAGGGCAAGAGCGCGCGGCTCGAGGACACGATCACCAAGACCAACCTCGAGGCCGCGGAGGAGGTCGTCAACCAGCTGCGGCTGCGGGACATCGGCGGCATCATCGTCATCGACTTCATCGACATGGCGCGCGCTCGCAACCGCGACGCGGTGCTGAAGGTTCTGCACAAGTCGCTCGACGAGGACCGCACGAAGACGTTCGTGGTCGAGATCTCGCCGCTCGGGCTGGTGGAGATGACGCGCCAGAACGTCACCGACGGCGTCCGGGAGATCATGTCCAAGACGTGCCCGATCTGCCACGGCGAGGGTGTCGTCAAGTCGGAGGAGACGCTCGCCATCGAGACCGCGCGGCACCTCCGGCACATGGTCAAGGACGCGGGCGACGGCGCTCCCGAGGCCTACCTGGTGCGCATCAATCCGAAGGTGAGCGCCTGGTTCACCGCCGACGGCGCCCGCGAGCTGCACGCGCTCGAGGAGCAGACCCGGCGGTACTTCCACTTCGAGGGCTCCGAGGGCCTGCCGCTCGACCACTTCGCGGTCACGATGGAAGGCACGCGCGAGGACATCGGGGAGCGCGCGGTGCCGTTCCGAGTCGGCGAGGAGGTCCACGTCGACATCGTCGAGCCGCACATGTACAACCCCGACGACGGCGTCGCCAAGGTCGACGGCTACCTGATCTCGGTCACCGGCGGGATCGGCTTCGTCGGCGAGAAGAAGCTCGTCCGGATCGAGGAGGCCGGCCGCACGGCGGCGGTCGCGGCCCTCACGGGCGCCGACGCCGAGGTCGCCGCCGAGGCGGCCACGGAGCGCGCCGCGGAGCGCAAGCGCGTCGAGGAGCGCGCGCGCCGGTCGGCCGCCGCCAAGCGCGGCGCGGCGGCGCGCAGGGTGCGCGAGGAGGAGGCGGCCGTCACCGCCAAGGCGAAGGCCAAGCCCTCGAAGCGGCGCGCGAAGGCGGCCGGCGAAGGCGACGCAGCCGAAGAGCCGGCGAAGCCGCGGCGCGGGCGCGCGGCGGACGAGCCGGCCTCGAAGGCGGCCAAGCCGCGCGGCCGCCGGCGCAGCCGGTCGAAGCCCGAGGACGACGGCGCCGCGATCGAGATCGACGCCACGCGCGTGCTCGCCGACGACGACGAAGGCCCCGACGCCGGCACGGCTCCGGCCGCCGTCGAGGAGGCCGGAGTGGGCGCGGAGCCCGTGGACGGCAACGGCGACGCGCTATCCTCTCGCCCTCGGCGCCGCGGCCGCAGAGGCGGACGGCGCCGTTCGCGCGCGAAGGCCTCGGCCGACGCCGAGGAGTGACCTGGATCAATGTCCTACGCAGTCATCAAGACCGGCGGCAAGCAGTACCGCGTCGAGGAGGGCCAGACCCTGCTCGTCGAGCGGCTGCCCGACGAGGCCGGCGCCACCGTGGAGCTGACGCCGCTGCTGCTGGCCGGGGACGGCGACCCGGTGTTCGACGCCGACAAGCTCGCCGGCTCGCCCGTTCGGGCGGAGATCGTCGGCCACGAGCGCGGCAAGAAGCTGCGGGTGTTCAAGTTCAAGCCCAAGCGCGGCTACCGCCGCCGCACCGGTCACCGGCAAGAGCTCACCCGCCTGCGAATCACGAAGATCGGGAAGTAGCGATGGCACACAAGAAAGGTCTCGGCTCCAGCCGCAACGGGCGCGACTCCAACTCCAAGCGCCTCGGCGTGAAGGTGTTCGCCGGGCAGACCGTGCGCGGCGGCGAGATCATCGTCCGCCAGCGCGGCACGCGCTTCAAGCCCGGCGACGGCGTCGGCATCGGCAAGGACGACACGATCTTCGCCAAGTCCGCCGGCGTGGTGCAGTTCCGCGCCGGCCGGCGCGGCCGGGTGATTTCGGTTTCGCCTGCCACGTCAGACGCTCCTTCGTCGCGCTGACGTTCGGCGACGTTACACGGCCGACCGAGTAGTAAGCCAGCCACACTTCCGCGCGGCGCCGACGGCGGCTATCTTCACGCGCTGGCGCCGTCCCGCGCCCAACCCTCGATTTCCGGCGCTCACGCCGCCGGCCGTAGCGGGGGCAAAGGTGGCTCAGCCGTCGGGACGCCGGTCATGCTGCCCTTTCCGGCGGGGCGTCGCGAGCGTGAGTCGCGGAGCCGCCGCCACGAAAGGAGCACCGATGACCGCGCAGAGATCGTTCAAGCGCCTCGTGCGGGCGCGGATGGACAAGACCGGCGAGAGCTACACCGCGGCGCGCGCGATGCTGCTCGCCGCGGACGAGCCGAAGGAGACCGCGCGCCCGCGGCTTGCGACCTCCGACGCGGAGATCCGGCGCCGGACCGGCCGCGGATGGGAGGAGTGGTTCGACGTGCTCGACGAGTGGGGCGCGGCGGACCGCACGCACCGCGAGACCGCGCGCTGGCTCGCCGAGCAACAGGGCCTCCATCCGCTGGCCTGGAACGTGCAGGCGGTGGTCGGCGGCTACGAGCTCACGCGCGGGCTGCGCGCCGCCGGCGAGCACGCCGACGGCTTCGCGATCAGTGCGACCAAGACCGTGGCGGTGCCGGTCGAGCGACTGTACGACGCGTTCGTCGACCCGGCCGAGCGCCGCCGCTGGCTGCCCGACGGCCAGCTGAGCGAGCGCACGGCGACGAAGCCGAAGTCGGCTCGGTTCGACTGGGGCGTCGACGGCGGCCGCGTGCTCGTCACGTTCGCGGCAAAGGGAGACGAGAAGAGCACCGTGGCCCTCCAGCACGCGCGGCTGGCGGACGCCGAGGAGGCGGACCGGATGAAGACCTACTGGCGCGAGCGCGTCGCCACCCTGAAGGAGGAGCTCGAGCGATGAGCGCGATCACGCACATCGGGACCGTCGTCGTCCCCGTCGACGACCAGGACGAGGCCGTGGAGTTCTACGTCGGCCGGCTCGGCTTCGAGAAGCGGCTGGACGCGGAGTTCGCCGAGGGTCAGCGCTGGGTCGAGGTGGCGCCGCCGGGCGCGCAGACCTCGATCGCGCTCGTGCCACGCGAGAACGCGCCGGCCGGCGTCGAGGTGAGCTTCGCGACGACCGACGCCGCGGCCGACCACGCCGCGCTGCGCGAGGCGTCCGTGGACGCCGACGAGGAGCTCATCCGGATGGACTTCGTGCCGCCGATGTTCACCTTCCGCGACCGGCACGGCAACCGGCTGCGGATGGTCGAGCGCGACTGACGGCACCGCACTCTCGACGCCCGCCGGCGGGCGGGCGTCGAGGGGGTGGCCTGAGGGGTCCCCCTCATAGTCGGAGCGCGTCGGCGTGCGCAGGATGCCGCGATGCGCCGATCACTCCTCCCCCTGAGCCTCATCCTCGCCACCATCGCGGTCCTGCCCCGGGCCGCCGAAGCCGCGGTCGTGTCCTCCGTGACCGCCGACACCCTGTCCATCACCGGCGACGCGGCCGCCGATCGTCTCACGCTGCGGCTCGCGCCCGGCGCTCCCGGGACGCTGCAGGTCGACATCGGCGCCGACGGGACCGTCGACGACGCGTTCGACCGCGCGTCGTTCACGCAGATCTCGATCCGCTCGGGCGCGGGAGCGGACGAGGTCCGCCTCGACGAGTCCAACGGCGCCTTCACCGACACGAGGCGACCACCATCGAGACCGGCGCGGGCGCGGACGTCGTCGTCGGCGGCCGCGGCGCGGAGACGATCGCGGGCGGCGACGACAACGACCTCGTGCTCACCGGTGCCGGCGACGACGCGCTGTTCATGGGCGCGGGCGACGACACCGCGATCCAGGGCAGCGACGACGGCTCGGACGTCTTCGAGGGCCAGACCGGCAGCGACACGCTGCAGATCGTCGGCACCGCCGAGTCGGAGGAGTTCACGGTGCAGGCCGTCGGCGCCGGCGCGCGCATCAGCCGCGACGTCGGCATCGCGCGCGCGGACATGACCGGCATCGAGCGTCGCCGAGATCCGCGCCGGCGGCGGCCCGGACCTCGTCGACGTCGGCGACCTGTCCGGGTACCGGCGTCTGACGCGCGTCGACGCCGACCTGGGGCTTGCGGACGGCGCGCGCGACACCGTCTTCGCGGCCGGCACGCCGGGATCGACTCGAGTCGGCGTGTCCGTCGCTGGGCGACACCATCCGCGTCACCGGCCTGCAGGCCGAGGTGCGCGTCGAGAACGCGAAGCCGGCCGACGACCGCCTCATCGGTTCAGGCCGGCGGCGGGACCGACAAGCTGACCGCGGTCGGCAACGTCGGCGCGCTGATCGGGCTCACGCTCGAGGGCAACGAGAAGCAGGACCAGCTCACCGGCGGCAGCGCCATCGAGACGCTGCGCGGCGGGCCCGGACGCCGACATCCTGCGCGGCAATGCCGGCAACGACGTCGTCGAGGGCGGCGACGGCCCGGACCACGTCGTGTGGAACCGCAGTGCCGACGGCTCGGACACGATGGACGGCGGCGCCGAGCAGGACCGCATCCGCGTCCCCAGCTCGAGCGCCGACGACAGCTTCGAGGTCTCGGCGCTGGCTCAACCGCACCAAGCTCAAGGCCGATCTCGGCGTGCAGTCCGAACTCGTCGGGCTCGAGATCGTCGACCTGGGCGCCGCGACGGGAGCCGACCAGATCTTCATCAACGATCTCAGCGGGACCGACACGACCGCGGTCGTCGTCGACCTGGGTGCGGCGGATCTGAAGGTCGACAACGTGATCGTCACCGGAACCCAGAACGCGGAGACGATCCGCGCGAAGGCGAGCTCCACCGGCCACGACGTGCTCGGACTCCCCGCCGGCGTGTTCCTGACCGGCGCCGAGCCTGGAGACCGGCTCACGATCAACGGGCGCGACGGCGACGACGTCATCGACGCGCGCGAGATGACCAAGGACAAGCTGCAGCCGTTCCTGAACGGCGGCCTCGGCAAGGACACGCTCGGGGGCTCGCCCGGTCAGGACGTGGTCACGGGCGGCCTCGGCGACGACTTCGCGTTCATGGGCGAGGGCCTGGACACGTTCGAATGGGTCCCCGGCGACGGCAGCGACATCGTCGAAGGCGGAGCGGGCACGGACTTCCTGCGCATGAACGGCTCGGGCGCCAACGAGCGCTTCGTCGTGTCCCCGCTCGGCGGCCGCACGATCCTCACGCGCGACGTCGCCGCCATCCGGATGGACACGGGCGATGTCGAGCGATTCGACGTCATGCCCGCCGGCGGCGCGGACACCATGGTCGTCGACGACATGAGCGGGACCGACACCGACGTCGTGTCAACTGGGAGCTCGCGCCGATCCGCGGCACGACCGCCTCCGACCGGCGCCAAGGACAGCGTGCTCGTGAACGGCAGCAACGGCAACGACGCCATCACCGTCACCGCCGGCGGCCAGCAGGTCGCGGGTCGCCGGCCTCGCGGCCGTCGTCGAGGTCGACGCGCGCCGACAAGTCGCTCGACACGCCTCCACGTCGACACCGCGCCTCGGGCACCGACAGCATCTTCGTCGCGCCGCAGGTCCACAACCTGATCGGCTTCACCTCCGGCTAAGGGTGTCTGACCCCCCTTGCGGTTTGCCGTCAGGTCGGCTGGGCCGTCGGGCGGATCAGGATCTCGTTGACGTCGACATGCGCGGGCTGTGACACGGCGAACATCACGGCCCGCGCGATGTCGTCGGCCTGCAGCGCCTCGATCTTCGGCGGGTTGTCGAAGAACGGCGTGTCGACCATGCCCGGCTCGATCAGCGTCACGCGGACTCCCGTGTCGTTGAAGTCGAGCCGGGCGGCCTCGCCCATGGCCGTGACCGCGTGCTTGCTGACGGAGTAGAGCGAGCCCTGCAGCGCCCGGCGGCCGGCCACGGAGCTGGTCAGCAGCAGGTGGCCCTTGCTGTCCTTCAGCGCCTGCATGGCGGCGCGGATCGTGTAGGCGACGCCGAGGACGTTGGTGAGGACCATCTCCTTCCACTCCTCGGGCGTGCCCTTGTCGAAGCCGCGCGCGCCGCCGAAGCCGGCGTTGGCGAAGGCGACGTCGATCCGCCCGTACTCGTCGAGCGCCCGCTGCACGAGCGCCTTCTGGTCCTCCCACTCGGCGACGTCGCAGCGCACGGCGATGCCACCGGTTTCGTCCGCCAGCGCCTCGAGCTTGTCGATCGAGCGTGCGGCGAGGACGCAGCGATAGCCGGCCTCGGCGGCGTGACGGGCGGTGGCGGCGCCGATGCCGGTCGAGGCACCGGTGATGAGGAAGACGGGCTTGTCGTCGGCCATGGCGGCGGAGGCTACCGTTGGTTGCGTGCTAACTGATCGCGCCCACCTCGAGGTCCGCGCCGGCGCCGGCGGCAACGGCTGCCTGTCGTTCCGCCGCGAGGCGCACGTGCCCAAGGGCGGGCCGGACGGCGGCGACGGCGGCCGCGGCGGCGACGTGATCCTGCTCGTGGACGACTCGCTGCGCGACCTCCAGGCGTTCCGCCGCCGGGCGCACTTCCGCGGGCAGCGCGGCGGGCACGGCCAGGGCTCCCAGCGCCACGGCGCCGCCGGCGACTCGATGATCGTGCGCGTGCCGCCCGGCACGCAGGTCGAGAAGTGGGACGGCACGCGCTACGACCTCGTGCGGCCCGGCCAGGAGGTGACGATCGCGCGCGGGGGCGCCGGCGGGCGCGGCAACACGCGCTTCAAGTCCTCGACCCGGCAGACGCCGCGGATCGCCGAGCGCGGCCTCCCGGGCGAGGAGGGGCGCGTCGAGCTGCACCTCAAGCTGCTGGCCGACGTCGGCCTCGTCGGGCTCCCGAACGCCGGCAAGTCGTCGCTCCTCGCGCGGCTCACCCGCGCGCACCCGAAGGTCGCCGCCTACCCGTTCACCACGCTCGAGCCGGCGCTGGGAACGCTCGAGGGCGAAGACCGCCAGCTCGTGATCGCGGACATCCCGGGGTTGATCGAGGGCGCGCACGAGGGCGCCGGCCTCGGGCACGACTTCCTCGCCCACGTCGAGCGCACGCGGCTGCTCGTGCACGTGCTCGACCTCGCGCCGCTCGACGGGTCGGACCCGGTGGAGAACCACCGGGTGATCGAGCACGAGCTGGCCGAGCACGACCCGCGGCTGGCCGAGCTGCCGCGGATCCTCGCGCTCTCGAAGGCCGACCTCGTGCCGGAGGAGGACGCCGCCGCCGCGGCCGCCACGTGGGAGGAGCGACTCGGCGTCCCGGTGATCGTCACCTCGGCCGCCACCGGCCGCGGCCTCGACGAGCTGCGGACCGAGCTGCTGCGGCGCGTGCCGCTCGCCGAGCCCGTCGACGAGGAGGCGGGCGAGGACGAGGTCGCCGCCTTCCGGGTCTTCCGTCCGGCGGCGGGCCGGGCGTTCGCGGTCGAGAAGCTGGGCGCCGGCGAGTTCCGCGTCACCGGCGATGCGGTCGACCGCCTGATCGCCCGCCACGACCTCGACAACGAGGAGGCGCTCGCGCTCGTCGAGCACCGGCTGCGGCGGATGGGCGTGATCGCGGCGCTCGAGAGCCACGGGTTCGAGCCCGGCGACGACGTCGAGCTCGGCGGCGTGGTGTTCGAGCTGGACCCCTCCTAAGCTCCGCGAGCGATGCCCGTCGCCGTCGTCAAGCTGGGATCGTCGATCGTCGCCGAGGAGAACGGCGAGCTGCGCCTGTCGGTCGTCGCGCGCATCTGCGAGGAGGTGGCGGCCCTGCACCGCCGGGGCGTCGAGGTCGTCGTGGTCACCAGCGGCGCGATCGCGCGCGGTATGCAGCTGCTGGGGATGGACGCGCGGCCGGCGACGGTGCAGGACCTCCAGGCGGCCAGCGCCGTCGGGCAGGGCAGGCTCTACCGCACCTACGACGAGCTGCTGCGCGACCGCGGCATCCAGACCGCGCAGGTGCTGCTGACGTTCTTCGACATGAGCGCCCGCGCGCACTACCTGAACGCGCGCAACACGCTCTCCAAGCTGCTCGAGTGGCGGATCGTGCCGGTGATCAACGAGAACGACACGACGACGACCAACGAGGTCTCTTTCGGAGACAACGACTTCCTGGCCGCCCAGGTGTCGGTGCTCGTGAACGCCGACCTGCTCGTGCTCCTCACGGACGCGGACGGCCTCTACACCTCCGACCCGCGCACGTCGCCCGACGCCGAGCTCGTGGGCGAGGTCACCGATCCGGGCTCGCTGGCGGGGCTGCAGATCGGCCACGCGCCCTCGCCGCTCGGCTCCGGCGGCATGCGCTCGAAGGTCGTGGCGGCCGAGATGGCCTCAGCCGCGGGGATCCCGACCGTGATCGGCAACGGCCTGGTCGGCGGCATGCTCGCGCGCGCCTGGGCGGGCGAACCGGCCGGCACCCGCTTCGCGCCCCAGGAGACGCGCCAGTCGAGCTTCAAGCTGTGGCTGAAGTACGCCAAGCCGAGCCACGGCACCGTGACGGTCGACGCCGGCGCCGCGCGGGCGCTGCGCGAGGGCGCCGCCAGCCTGCTGCCGGTCGGGATCGTCGACGTCCAGGGCGGGTTCGACGCCGGCGACGCGGTCGACGTGCGCGACGGCCGCTCCGCGATCGGCAAGGGCATCTGCAACTACTCCGCCGACGAGCTGCGCCAGGTGATGGGGCTCAAGTCCGCGCAGGTGCGCGAGGTGCTGCCGCGGGCGACCGACGAGGCCGTCCACCGCGACTACTTCGTGCTGGCCTGATCAGTCCTGCACGACGGTGTTGTTGCCCGGCCCGCCGTCGAGGTCGTCGGCGCCCGGTCCGCCGCGCAGCCTGTCGTCACCGGCGTCGCCGCGCAGTATGTCGGGGCCGGCGCTGCCGATCAGCGTGTCGGCGCCGTCGCCGCCCTCGCTGCGGAACCCGATGCCGTCGGCGGCGAGCCCGGACGCGTCGATGGCGTCGTCGCCGGCCATCAGGCGGACGCTGAGGCGGTCGCCGGGAGCCTCGGCGCCGGTCACGGTCAGCGTCGCGGGCAGGCCGGTGAGCGTGGCGGTCCCGGCGCCGCCCGTCACCCGTGCCACGTCGTTGCCGTCGGTGCCGGTCGCGACCACGGTGTCTTCGGCGCCGTCGCTGCCGAGCGCGACGTCGAGCGCGGTGAGGTCGGTGCCGGTGAGGTCGTCGGCGACGAACCGGTCGGCGCCGCCGAGCGCCGCGGTTTCGATGCGCTCGAAGTCGTCGAGGTCCATCGTGATGAGGCCCACGTCGCGGGAGAAGCGGACGCGCCCGCCGTTGGCCGAGACGTCGAAGCTCTCGGCCATGGCCAGGCCCTCGAAGTGCATGGCGTCGACGCCGGTCTGGCCCTCGAGCGTGTCGCTGCCGTCTCCGGTGTCCCAGGTGAAGCGGTCGTCGCCGGCGCCGAGGAACGCGACATCGTCGCCCTGATTGCCGTCCGCGGCGTCGTCGCCGTCGCCGGCGAGCAGGACGTCGGGGCCGCGGCCGCCGCGCACGCTGTCGCCGCCGGCGCCGCCGTCGACCGTGAGCCGCACCGCATCGGCGGCCAGCGCGGCCGCGTCGACGGTGTCGTCGCCGCCGAGGGCGTCGACGATCAGCCGGTCGGGGGCTTGGGCGCCGAGGAGCGAGACCATGAGGCCGCCGGGCAGGCCGGTGAGGGTGGCGGCGCCGGCGGCTCCGGTGGCCGTGACGGCGTCGGCGCCGCTCGAGCCGCCGACGGTCAGCTCGTCGGACGCTCCGTCGGTCCCGAGCGCGAACCGGAGCGCGGTCAGGTCGGTGCCGGACAGGTCGTTCGCCTGCATCCGGTCGCCCCCGCCGGCGGCGGCAGTGTCGACGCGCTCGACCCCGTCGAGGTCCATCGCGATGTTGCCGACGTCGCGCGTGAAGCGGACGCGCGGGCCGTTCGCGGAGGCGGCGAAGCTCTCGGCGGCGCCGGAGCCGTTGAAGGCCATGGTGTCGATCCCGTCGTGCCCCTCGACGATGTCGCTGCCGTCGCCGGGGTCCCAGGTGAAGCGGTCGTCGCCGGCGCCGAGGAGCGCGCGGTCGTCGCCCTGGTTGCCGTCGGCCGCGTCGTTGCCGTCGCCGCCGATGAAGGTCTCGGCCGCCGGGCCGCCGGCCAGCGCGTCGTCCTCGGCGCCGCCGTCGGCCGTGAGCGCGAGCGTGGTGGCCGCCAGGCCCGCCGACGAGACGCGGTCGAAGCCTGCGAGGGCGTTGACGATCAGCTGGTCGCGCCCGGCCTCGGCACCCGCCAGCGTGACCGGGGCGGTGACGCCGGCCACGGTGGCGCCGCCGTTCGCGCCGGCCACGTCGATCGTGTCGTCGAACTGCGAGCCGTTGACGATCGCGCGGTCGGTCGCCCCGTCGGCGTCGCCGAGGTCGGCGGTGACGGCCTGGAGCGTGGTGCCGGCGAGGTCGTCGGTCGTGAGCGTGTCGGCGCCGGCCAGCGCCCGGACGTCGACCTGCTCGAGCGTGCCGAGGTCGAGCGCGACGCCGCCGACGTCCCGCACCAGCCGTGCGCGCAGCTGGTTGGGCGAAAGCCGGAACGCCTCGTCCGCGCGGGAGCCGTCGAGGGCGAGTGTGTCGCGGCCGGTCGCGCCGTCGATCGTGTCGCTCCCGTCGCCGGCGTCCCAGCTGAAGCGATCGTCCCCGGGACCGAGTCCGCCGGTGTCGTTGCCGCGCCGGCCGTCGACGAGGTCGTTGCCGTCGCCCGCGACCAGCCGCTCGCCGCCGCGGCCGCCGAGCAGGGTGTCGGCGCCGCGGCCGCCCTCGAGCGTGGTCCGCGACTGCTTGGTGAAGACGATCCGGGACTCGTCGACCCGGACGCGGTCGTTGCCGGCGCCGGCGCGCACGTGGATCCTGTCGAAGCGGCGGCGCTTCGCGAGGAAGTCGGCCGTGCCGTTGTCGCCGACGTCGATCTCGAGCTTGCGCGGCCGGGCGCGCAGCGCGAGCCGGTCGCCCGCGCCGTTGCCGGTGATGGTGAGCGTCCGCTTCTTGATCGCGACGGAGTACGACGCGTCGGCCGCGTCGGCGGTCAGCAGGACGGCGGCGGCCAGCAGTCCGGTAGCGAGCAGGTGGCGGGGAGCAGGCGTCATTCGGGGTTCGAGTCCTTCCCTGGTGGAGATCGCCACCCGTGATGACGCCATCCGGCGGCCGGTTGTTCCGCCGGGCTCGAAATCGGCGCGGCGTTGCCCGGCGGCGAGCCGTCCCGGTCGTACCCGCGCGGCTGGGCCTCTTAGACTGGTTGCCCATGGCCGTAGCCGCCCGCACCGTCACCGACATCTGCCGCGCCGCCAAGACCGCCGCGCGCGAGCTCGCGCAGGTCGACAGCGCCACCAAGGACCGCGCGCTGCTGGCGATCGCGGATGCGCTCGAGGCGCGCGTGGGCGAGATCCTCGAGGCCAACGCGCGCGATCTCGAGGCCGGCCGCGAGGCGGGCCTCTCGAGCGCTCTGATGGATCGGCTGGCGCTCGACGAGCGCCGGGTCGCCGCGATGGCGACCGGCGTGCGCGAGATCGTCGCCCTGCCCGACCCGGTCGGCGAGGTGCTCGACGGCTTCCGGCTCCCGAACGGGCTCGAGGTCCGCAAGGTCCGCGTGCCGCTCGGCGTCGTCGCCGTGGTCTACGAGGCGCGCCCGAACGTGACGATCGACGCCGCGGCCCTGGCCCTGAAGTCGGGCAACGCGATCGTGCTGCGCGGCTCGTCGTCGGCCGCCCACTCGAACGCGGTGCTGGCCGCGGTCGCCGCCGAGGCTGCCGAGGCCACGGGACTTCCGTCCGGCTCGCTCGCCCTGGTGGCCGGCGGAGGCCGCGAGGAGCTCGCCGAGCTGGCGACCCAGGAGGGCGTCGTCGACCTCATCATCCCGCGCGGCGGCGAGGGCCTGAAGGCGGCGCTGAGCGCGGTCGCCAAGGTGCCGGTGATCTACGCCGCATCCGGCAACTGCCACGTGTACGTCGACGAGTCGGCCGACCTGGATTCCGCGCGCGAGATCGTGGTCAACGCCAAGGTCCAGCGCCCGGGAGTCTGCAACGCGGCCGAGACCCTGCTCGTGCACGCGTCGGTGGCGGACGCGTTCCTGCCCGCCGCGTTCGAGGCGCTGCGCGACCAGGGCGTCGAGCTGCGCGGCGACGATCGCGCGCGGGCGGTCGACGGCGCGCTGGCGGAGGCGGCCGAGGAGGACTGGGCGACCGAGTATCTGGCGCTCGTGCTTGCCGTGCGCGTGGTCGACTCGGTGGAGGATGCGATCGAGCACGTCAACGCCTACGGCTCCGGCCACTCGGAGGCGATCGTCACCGGCTCGGTGGGCGCCGCGCACGCGTTCCAGCGCGGGGTCGACGCCGCGTGCGTGTACGTGAACGCGTCGACGCGGTTCACCGACGGCGGGCAGTTCGGGATGGGCGCCGAGATCGGCAACTCGACCCAGAAGCTCCACGCCCGCGGCCCGATCGGCCTGCGCGAGCTCTGCACGTTCAAGTACCTGGTCGAGGGGGACGGCCAGGTGCGGCCTTAGTGGACCACTGGTGAGGTTGGGGCTTCTCGGCGGGACGTTCAATCCGCCGCACATCGGCCATCTGGTCTGCGCGCACCAGGCGCTGGCCCAGCTCGAGCTCGAGCGCGTGCTGCTCGTGCCGGTTCACGAGCCGCCGCACAAGGCCGCCGAGGGGGACCCCGGAGTGGAGCACCGGGTCGAGCTCTGCCGGCGCGCGGTGGCGGGCGAGGACCGGCTCGACGTCTCGCTGGTGGAGGCCGAGATCCCGGGCCCGTCATACACGGTCGCTACCCTCCGGAAGCTGCATGAGCGCTGCCCGGGAGACGACCTGACCTTCATAGTCGGAGGCGACATGGCGCTCTCGCTCCCCGCGTGGCGCGAGCCGGAGGCCATCCTCGACCTCGCAGAGCTCGGCGTGGCCGAGCGAGAGGGAGTGCGCCGGACGGACATCGCCGAGCGCCTGGCGGGATTCCGGGTAGGCGGGGTCCGTTTCTTCGATATGCCGCGCCTCGATCTCTCCTCCTCGCTGATCCGCCGCATGGTCGCTGCGGGGCGGCCGATCCGGTACCTGGTGCCGGACGGCGTCGCGAGGTACATCGCGGAGGCCGGGCTGTACCGGGTGGTGGCCGCGCGGTGACGCTGTCTCCGGACCGGCTCGCCGAGCTCGTCGCAGGGTACGCGGCCGACGTCAAGGCGATCGACCTCGTCGAGCTCGACCTGCGCGACGTGCTCGGCTACACCGACTACTTCGTCATCTGCTCCGGCAACACCGACCGCCAGGCCAAGGCGATCCACGACCGTATCCACCTGGGGATGAAGAACGAGCACGGGGTGCTCCCGCGGCGCGTCGAGGGCCTCGCCGAGTCGCGCTGGATCCTGATGGACTACCTCGACGTGGTCGTCCACGTCTTCACGCCGGACGCGCGCGAGTTCTACCGGCTCGAGCAGCTGTGGGGCGAGGCCCCGAAGCGCGCCGTGGGCGAGTAGCCGCGCTCTTCGCGCTCGGTGCCGTCGGCCTGGCGGTCGGCCTCGCGGTCGCGGCGCTGATCCTCACGAGCGACCACGTCGACGACCGCGGCGTCGAGGCGGGGCTCGCGCTGCTGGTCGGGTGGTCGTTCATCGCCACCGGCATGTTCGCCTGGTGGCGGCGGCCCGCGAACCACACCGGGCTGCTGATGACCGCCGCCGGCTTCGCCTTCTTCGCAAGTGAGCTGAGCGCGTCGAACGAGGATCTGCTGTTCACGATCGGCATCGCGCTCGACGGGCTGTTCATCGCGGTCCTCGCCCACCTGCTGATCGCGTTTCCGACCGGGCGGCTCCAGACCCGGGCGGAGCGCGCGGTGGCAGTGGTGGGGTACCTCACGGTCACGGTGCTGCAGGTGCCGTCGCTGCTGTTCGAGGAGCAGGACGAGCCGCGCAACCTGCTGATCGTCGAGCCCGACCAGGAGCTGTCGGACGCGCTCGACGCGCTCCAATTCGGAGTCGCCGTCGCGCTCGTGGTCTGCGCCGTCGTGCTCATCGTGCGGCGGGAGCGTCTGAGCGGCGGCGCACGCCGGCCCGCGCTCACGCCGGTGCTCTGGACCGGCGGGATCGCTTTCGCGTCCTTCATCGTCGCCAACGGGTTCGACGCCGCCGGGGCGCCGTCGCGCACGCTCGAATGGATCTCGCGGGCACTCGTGGCGACTGTGCCGTTCGGATTCCTTGCCGGCCTGCTGCGGAGCCGCCTGGCGGAGGGCGCGGCCCTGTCGGCGCTGCTCGCGCGGCTCGGCGACCTGCCGGGGGAGGGGCCGCTGCGCGCCGCGCTCGCCGAGGCGCTCGGGGACCCGTCGCTCGCGCTCGCCTACTGGCTCCCGGAGTCGTCCAGGTTCGTCGACGCGCTCGGCCGGCCCGTGACGGTCTCCGGTCCGGGCTGGACCGAGGTCGAACTGCACGGCCGACGGATCGCCGCGATCGCGCACGACCCGGCTTTGTCCGAGGAGCCCGAGCTGGTGCGCACGGCCGGCGCCGCGGCCGCGTTGGCGCTCGAGAACCAGCGGCTCTCGGCCGAGCTGCGCGCGCGCATCGAGGAGCTGCGCTCGTCCCGCGCGCGCCTGGTCGAGGCGGGCGACGCGGAGCGGCGGCGGCTCGAGCGCGACCTGCACGACGGCGCCCAGTCGCGGCTCGTCGCCCTCGCGCTCAAGCTGCGGCTCGCGCGGATGAATGTCGAGCCCGAGTCCAAGGCCGCCGTGCTGCTCGACGAATCGAGCGCCGAGCTGCAGGAGTCGCTGGACGAGCTGCGCGAGCTCGCACGCGGCATCCACCCGGCGATCCTCACCGACCGCGGGCTGGAGGCGGCGCTGCGCGCGCTCGCGGACCGGGCGCCGGTGCCGGTCTCCCTGACCGTGGCCGCCGGCGATCTGCCGCCGACCGTCGAGACGGCGATCTATTTCGTTGTCGCGGAGGCGCTCACCAACGTCGCCAAGTACGCACGCGCCTCGGCCGCGACGGTCACGGTCGAGCGAGAACCGGACGGCGTCACGGTCGAGATCGCGGACGACGGCGCCGGCGGCGCCGACGTCACGGCGGGCTCCGGGCTGCGCGGTCTGGAGGATCGCGTCGCGGCGCTCGACGGCCGGCTCGAGCTGCACAGCCCGCCCGGCGGCGGGACGCGACTACGCGTCGAAATCCCGCTCTGAGACGACGAAGGCCGCTCATCTGAGCGGCCTCACGTTCGAGGTGGAGCTAGCCGGGCTCGAACCGGCGACCTCGTGACTGCCAGTCACGCGCTCTCCCAACTGAGCTATAGCCCCAAGCTCGTATGTCCTGGCCCAGTTGACCCCCTAACCTGGTTGTTCAAGGTCGGACCGAGACGGAGCTGGAAGCTCCGCCGCCGGGCAATCTTAGCGATCGGCACGTAGAAGCATCGCTGGAGCTCCATGCAGTAGCCGGCGATCGCGTCGATCTCTTCCGCTGCGTATGAGCGGGTGCGGAGACCTTCTCGTGCTCGCCGGCAGGAGTACGGACGGATGACGACGACCTGCCCATGCTTCGTCGCCCATTTGCACTGCACGCGGGCCAGCGAGGCGTCGGCGAACGCGAAGATCAGATCGAACCGGCCGCCCTCGGCCACCGGCCGGTACACCTCGATGCCTAGCCGGGTCGCCTCAGCCGTGATCGCGGTCTCTGCAATTGCGCCTTTGTGATTCGTGCTCATGAACACGAAGCGAACACTAGTTCGTGTCCCGGACGGAACCGAGATCGGCGCTAACCTCCGCGCCGCAATGGCATCCGAGCACCGCTACGACCACCGCGCGATCGAGCCCAAGTGGCAGCGCGTCTGGGACGAGGAGCGCACCTGGGAGGTGTCGAACGACGTCGACGGCGCTCCCCGCTCGTACGTGCTCGAGATGCTGCCGTACCCGTCGGGCGAGCCCCACATGGGGCACCTGAAGAACTACTCGGTCGGCGACGCCGTCGCCCACTTCCACCGCCGCACCGGGCGCCGGGTCCTGCACCCGATGGGCTACGACGCCTTCGGCCTGCCGGCCGAGAACCACGCGATCAAGACCGGCGAGCATCCGCGCGCCTCGACCGAGAAGTCGATCCAGGCCTTCCAGCGCGGGATGCGCTCGTGGGGCATCTCGATCGACTGGTCGCGCGAGTTCGGCACCCACGAGCCGCGCTACTACCGCTGGACCCAGTGGATCTTCCTGCAGCTGTACGAGCGCGGCTTGGCCTACCGCAAGGAGGCCGCCGTCAACTGGTGCCCGAAGGACGCGACCGTGCTCGCCAACGAGCAGGTCATCGACGGCCACTGCGAGCGCTGCGGAACCGAGGTCGAGCTGCGCCAGCTCGAGCAGTGGTTCTTCCGCATCACCGACTACGCCGACCGCCTGCTCGACGACCTGGAGACGATCGAGTGGCCGCCGCACGTCGTGACCATGCAGCGGAACTGGATCGGCCGCTCGGAGGGCGCCGAGGTGACGTTCACGCAGCCCCAGCTGGGCGTCGAGTATCCGGTCTTCACCACCCGCCCGGACACGCTGTTCGGCGCCACGTTCTTCGTGATGGCGCCCGAGCATCCGGACGTCCTGCGTCTCGCCGCCGGCACCGAGCACGAGCAGGCGGTGCACCAGTACGTCAACCGGACGCTGTCCGAGAGCACCGAGGAGCGCGCCGACACCGAGCATGAGAAGACCGGCGTGCCGCTCGGCCGCACCGTGATCAACCCGGTCAACGGCGAGCGGATCCCGATGTTCGTCGCCGACTACGTGCTGATGGAGTACGGCACCGGCGCGATCATGGCCGTGCCGGCGCACGACCAGCGCGACTACGACTTCGCGAAGGCGTTCGACCTGCCGATCCGACGCGTGGTCGAGCCCGCCGACGGCAGCGGCGAGGACGACGGCCCCTTCATGGCGCACACCGAGAACGAGGTGCTCGTGAACTCGGGACGGTTCACCGGCATGTCGGCCGTCGAGGCCAAGGAGGCGATCATCGACTGGCTCGACCGGGAGGGTCGGGGCCATCGCTCGATCAGCTACCGCCTGCGCGACTGGCTGCTCTCCCGACAGCGCTACTGGGGAGCTCCGATCCCGATCATCTACTGCGACCGCTGCGGGATGCTGCCGGTGCCGGACGAGGACCTGCCGGTGCTGCTCCCGGACGTCAAGGACTACGCGCCGCAGGGCCGCTCGCCGCTGGCGGCCGTCGAGGACTGGGTGAACACGAGCTGCCCCACCTGCGGCGGTCCCGCACGGCGCGAGACCGACACGATGGACACCTTCGTCGACTCCGCCTGGTACTTCCTTCGCTACACGGACGCGGACAACGACCTGGCGGCCTGGGATCCCGCGATCACCAATCGCTGGACGCCCGTCGACCAGTACATCGGCGGCATCGAGCACGCGATCCTGCACCTGCTGTATGCGCGGTTCTTCGTGAAGGTCTTCGCCGACATGGAGCTGCTGGACAGCGAGGAGCCGTTCCAGAAGCTCTTCACGCAGGGGATGATCACCCGCGACGGGGCGAAGATGTCCAAGTCGAAGGGCAACATGATCAGCCCCGAGCCGTATGTCGAGCGCTACGGCGCCGACACCGCGCGCGCGTACACCCTGTTCATCGGCCCGCCCGACCAGGATGCGGACTGGACGGATGAGGGCGTGGAGGGCGTCCATCGGTTCCTCGGCCGGCTGTGGCGGCTCGCTGCCGATGTGGCGGACAGCGTCGGGCGCCGGCCGGTCGACCCCGAGCCCGGCAGCGGCGCCGGCGCGGACCTCGAGCTTCTGCGCAAGGCCCACTGGGCGATCGACAAGGTCACCAACGACCTCGCGGGCCGGTTCGCGTTCAACACCGCGATCTCGGCGGTCATGGAGCTGGTCAACGAGGCGTACCGCCGCCGCGAGGAGGTCTCGGGCGACGTGCTGCACATGGCGGCTGCCACGGCCGCGTCGCTGATCTTCCCGTTCGCACCGCACACGGGCGCCGACGCGTACGAGCTCCTGACCGGCGATCGCGTGTGGGAGCAGCCCTGGCCGGTCGCCGATCCGGCGCTGCTCGAGCGGGACGTCGTCGAGGTCGCGGTGCAGATCAACGGCAAGCTGCGAGACCGGATCCAGGCGCCGGCCGACTCGCCGCGCGACCAGCTGGAGGCGCTGGCCCGCGAGCGGCCGAACGTGGTCCGGCATCTGGACGGCCACGAGGTCGTCAAGGTCGTGGTGGTGCCGGGGCGGCTCGTCAACTTCGTCGTGCGCTAGTGCCCCGATTCGGAAGTTCGGAGGCAGTCTGCGACCGAACTTACGAATCGAGTCACTAGCGATGCCGCCACCCCGGGCCTGGATCGCGGTCGTGGGCTCGGGCGAGGCGGTGCCCGACGAGCTCGCGGTGGCAGAGGAGGCGGGCGCCGCAGTGGCAGAGGCGGGCTGCGGACTCGTGTGCGGCGGGCTCGGCGGGGTGATGGAGGCGGCATGCCGCGGCGCCCGCTCGCGCGGCGGGCTCACGCTCGGGCTGCTGCCGGGGGTCGACCGCGAGGCCGCGAACGGCTGGGTCGTCGTGGCTGTGCCGACCGGGCTCGGCGAGGCGCGCAACGCGCTCGTCGTGCGTGCCGCCGACGCCGTGGTGGCGATCGGCGGCGGCTGGGGCACGCTCAGCGAGATCGCGCTCGCGCTGAAGGCCGGCCTGCCGGTGGTCGGGATCGGCACCTGGGAGCCGGTGCTCGACGGCGAGGTCGCAAGTGGCGTGGTGACGGCCGACGATCCTCACTTCGCGGTGGCCGAGGCGCTGCGCCTGGCGGGGCGCTGACCGCCCGGGACTTTCTTCACACTTCCGCGCCGGAATCGTCACGCTCGCGTGCTGATCCGTTCTGGCACCGGCCGTAAGTTGCGCGGCCGTGCCCGAGATCCCGCCTCGTCAGCTCGCAGCCTGCGGCCTCGCCGTTCTGGCCGTCGTCGTCCTCGCCCTCTGGCATCTGTCACGCGGCGAGGGACGAGCCGAGGGTGGCGCGCCGGCGCCGTCCGCCGCGATCCGGGTCGAAGACGGCGACTCGCGAGGCGGTGCGGTGATCGTTCACGTCGCCGGAGCGGTCCGCCGGCCGGGCGTGTACCGGATGCGCCCCACCGCTCGGGTCGACGACGCGGTCGGCCGCGCCGGCGGCGCCAGCGGGCGGGCAGACCTGAGCCAGGTCAACCTGGCCGCCAAGGTCGAGGACGGCCGGCAGGTGCTGGTGCCGGAGAAGATCCGAGCCGCGCCGGGAGTGACCCCGGGGACGACGGCCCCGGCCACCCAGCCGGGCGTGCCGCTCAACCTCAACACCGCGACGCTCGAGCAGCTCGACGAGCTCGACGGCATCGGCCCGGCAACCGCCCAGAACATCCTCGACTACCGCGAGGCGAACGGCGGCTTCGGCTCGGTCGAGGAGCTCGGCGACGTCCCCGGGATCGGCGAAGTCCGGCTCGCCTCGCTGCGCGAGCAGGTGAGGGTGTGAAGTGCGCCTCGCCGGCGCGCCGGAAGCGATCGCCGCCCATCCGCGCCACGTCCTCCTGTTCGCCGCCACGGCCGGCCTCCTGCTCGCCCCGCTCGGCCCGACCGTCACGCTGGCCGCTGCAGCGGTCACGGCCGCCGCCGTCCTCACCACGCGCGTCGTAGCTCGCCCGTCCGCGCCGGACGAGTCGCAGCCGATCGAGCGCGCCGTAGATGGCCCATCGCGGAACAACGAGTCAGCGCCGTCGCCACCGGCCGGCGCATCGCTCCTGATCGCCATCGCCGCGGCGGCGGCCGTGCTGATCGGCGCGCTCGTCGCGGATCTCCGGATCGCGGCGCTCGACGGCGGCCCGCTCTCGCGCATGCACGGGCGCTCGCTCGCCGCACGCGCGGTGCTGCTCGAGCCCGTCCGTGAGCGGGTGGTAGGGCCGGCGGTGGCGCGTGCGCGGCTGGTCGACGGGCCGGCGCGCGGAGAGGTCGCGGTTCTCCGGGTCCGCGCCGACGCCCACGCCGGCGCGTGGCCGGGAGTGGGGGAGATCGTTGCGGTCGAGGGCGAGGTGGCGCCGCTCGGCGCCTTCGACGCCTACCAGCGCCGCCGCGGCGCGGACGCCGCGGTCGACGTCGACCGGCTACGGCTGACCGGCGAGCGGCGCGGCGGCCTCGCCGGCCTCGTCGACGCCGCCCGCCGCCGCGCCGAGCGAGGGCTGGCGCGCGGGCTTCGCGAAGAGCAGGCGGCGCTGTTGCGCGGCATGGTGTTGGGGCAGGACGAGCGACTGGACGAGAGCGTGCGCGACGAGTTCGAGCGGTCCGGCCTCGCGCACATCCTCGCGGTCAGCGGCCAGAACGTGATGCTGCTGGCGACGCTGATCCTGGCGGCGGGCGCGGTGTTCGGGATCGGCCTCCGCGCTCGGCTCGTGCTCGCACTCGCTCTGGTGGCCTTCTACGTGCCGCTCACCGGCGCCGGGCCGTCGATCCAGCGCGCCGGGGTGATGGGCGCAGCCGGCCTGGTCGCCGCGCTCGCCGGCCGCCCGGCGCACCGCTGGTACGCGCTGGGCCTTGCCGCGCTGGTCACGCTCACCCTCAACCCGCGCGCCTCGGGCGAGCCGGGCTGGCAGCTGTCGTTCGCCGCCGTGATCGCGCTGCTCGCACTCGGCCCGCCGCTGCGGTCGGCCCTCGCACATCACCTGCCTGGACCGGTCGCCGACGTTGCCGCCATCACGATCGCGGCGACCGTCGGCACGGCGCCGCTGATGGCGTTCCACTTCCAGCAGGTGTCGCTGGCCGCGCTGCCCGCGAACCTGCTGGCCGCGGCCGCGATCGCTCCGGTGATGTGGCTGGGGATGCTCGCCGCCACGGCGGCGCAGCTGGCGCCTGCCCTCGCCGCACCGTTCAACGCCGCGAACGCACCGCTGCTGGCTTTCGTGCAGTGGGTCGCCGCCACGATGGCGGCCGCACCCGCCGCGGTCGTCCCGGTCCGGGTCTCGTCGCCCGCGGCTCTGGCCGCTGCGTACGGCATGCTCGCGGCGACGATCATCGGGACCCGCGCCGCGTGGCGCCGCGCTTCGGCTGCGCGCGGGTGGTCGCTCGAGGCCGCGTCGTGGCGGGCCGGCCGCACCTCGTGGGCCGTGAGCGACGATCCGTCTCGTTCATGGCCCGCGGGCCGCCGGGTGGTTGCGGTGGCGGTCGCCGTCCCCGTGCTCGTGCTGGTTCTGGCGACCGCGACCGGCGGCGACAGCGTGCCGCCGCCGGCGCGCGGCGAGCTCGTGGTCTCCTTCCTCGATGTCGGCCAGGGCGACGCGACGCTGCTGCAGAAGGACGGCGTCGCCGTTCTGGTCGACACCGGCCCGCCCGGCGGGCCGATCCTGCGGCGGCTGGCCGAGGCGGGCGTGGAGCGGCTCGACGCTCTGGTGATCACGCATGCGCAGAGCGACCACGAGGGCGCGGCGCTGACGGTCCTGCGCGAAGTGCCGGCGCGGATGATCGTGAACGGCGGCGCGGGCTGGCCGACCGCCGTCCAAGACGGCCTGCCGCATGCGGCCCGCGCCGCGCGGCGGGTGGCCGCCCATGCCGGGCAGGCGCTCACGCTCGCGGGCATCCGGATGCGGCTGCTGTGGCCGCCTCCTCCCGAGCCGGACTTCCGGCCGGAGGGCGACCCGAACGACCGCGCGCTCGTCGCGCACGTGCAGGTCGGCGACTTCGACCTGCTGCTCCCTGCCGACGCCGAGTCGAACGTCACCGCGACGCTCCCGCTGCCCGAGGTGGAGGCGCTCAAGGTCGCCCACCACGGCAGCGCCGACGAGGGGCTCGCGGCCATGCTCGAGCGCACCGACCCGGAGTTCGCGGCGATCGAGGTCGGCCGGGGCAACACCTACGGCCATCCCGCGCCCTCGACCCTGTCCGCGCTCCGCGCCGTCCCGCACGTCCACCGGACCGACCGCGAGGGCACGATCCGCCTCCGCGTCCGAGGAGGTGAGATGCGGATCGACGACTAGTGTCGCGATTCGTAGGTTCGATCGCAGGCTGCTCCGACCTTCCGAATCGGGACACTAGACTCGCCCCCTTGCCCGGCTTCAAGCCCGCGTATCTGATCCACGGCGACGATCACGGCCGGATCGCCGAGCGCCGCGCGCGCCTGCGCGCGATGGCGGAGAGCGCGAGCGGTCAGAGCGGCGTCGAGCTGTTCGAGGGCGACGCCTGCACCGCCGAAGCGGTCGCCCGCGCCCTGACGGCGATGACGTTCGCGCTCGGCCGGCGCTTCGTGATCGCCGACGGGGTCGAGCGCTGGAAGGACGCGGACGTCGCCGCCGTAGCCGCCGCCATGGAGGGCGTCGACCCGGAGACGCTGACCGTCGCCTTCTTCGCCCGCGAGGACTCGCGCAGCAAGGCGCCGGCCGCGCTTCACAAGACCGTTGAGAAGGCCGGCGGCCAGATCGCGGCCGAGAACGCGCTCAACAAGCGCGGGCTGCCGGGGTGGATCGCGGCCCAGGCCAAGGAGCTCGGCATCAGCATCGACAAGCAGGCGGCGAAGGCCCTCGTGGCGCAGGTCGGCGAGCGCCAGCAACGGCTGCTGCGCGAACTCGAGAAGCTCGCCCTCGAATACGGGCCGGGCGCCGAGATCGGCGTGGAAGCGGTCCACGACTGCTGCGCCACCTCGGCGGAGCGGAGGGCGTGGGAGCTGGGCGACGCACTCGTCGCGGGTGACGAGGAGCACACGCTCCGGCTGCTGCTCGAGCTGCGCCAGCAGGGAGAGCGGCTGCCGAGCCTGCAGTACCAGATGGTCCGCCGGGTTCGCGACGCGCTCACCATCGCCGAGGCGCTCGCCGCCGGCAAGCCTGCGGCGCAGGTGCGCAGGACGCTGCGGATGCCGTCGTTCGCCGCCGACCGCCTGATCGCCGACGTCTCGAAGCGCGACCCGGAGGTCTACCGGCGCGCGCTCGAGCTGCTGGCCGACCTCGAGGTCGAAAGCCGCGGCGGGATCGGCATGAACAGCGGCGCGCTCAGCGAAGACACCGCTGCGGTGCGTGCGGTGATCACCGCGGCGCGCTGACCGTGCTACGACTCTGAGTCCTGCCTGCGCTCCGCCTCGCGACGGAGCTCCCGCTCTCGGCGCGCGGCCGAGGTCTTGATGTCACCTGCGACACGCGCGCCGGACTCGTCTACCTCTCGTCGTACGCGCTCGATGTCGTCGTTCTTCACGGGTCCGTGCGCCAATGCGCTCGGGGGTGGCTCGTCGCGATCGGTCATCGCGCCTCGGTTCCTCTCCTCGCGGAGGTTGAGGATGATTCTTCTTCGTGTACCCGATCGGGCTCGTTGTACGACGCGCGCAGCCGGGTTTCATGCCACTCGCCCGGGCGGCGTTCGTGCCGGCGACGTGGCCAGGGGGCGGGCGACGCTGCTCGCAGGCTCCCGACCCGGAGACCCCGCGACGCGGCACAGGCGCGTCAGCGGGTCTCCAGTCGTCGGGCGATGTTCAGCGCCTCGGCGTCCGCGGGCGGCGCTCGACCTTCGGCCGCGCGGCTGACGTGCCGGACGCACGCGCCGCCGCGTCCGCGGTCGGCGGTGGCGCGATAATGACGTTGCACTGCGGCAGCCACGGCTTGATGTCGCAGATCGGCGGCGGGGGCGGCGGGGCCTGCGGGCAGCGGCTCAGGTGCTGCGTGCCTTCGTAGACGTTCACGTGGTCGAACGCCTGGTTGACGGCCGCCTCGGCCTCGGTCCCGTACAGCGCGCGCGCCGAGTTCTTGAACGCGGTCCGGACGCTGCCGAACGTGCGCTTGGCCGGCAGCGCCCACGGGATGAACGTGAGGATCCGGCCGGCGCGGTCATGGTCGACGCTCGTGGGCCCTAGCAGGTCGGCCATGACCCAGTAGGCGTGCGTGAGGATGCTGGAGTTGTCGTGCTCGTCCGTGGTGGTGCAGGAGTACTCGCTCATGCTGTGCGGGCCGGCCAGGATCGACTTCGTATGGCCCGAGAAGATCCGGTAGCCGGTGCCGTCGTCGTACTGGGCGCTGCGCATCGCGTCGATGAAGAACATGTCCGCGAGCGCCTCTTTGACGGTCCGCCCCTCGAAGGTCGAGAGATAGTCGTCGCGGTAGTGGTGGTCGATCAGGTGCCCGAACTCGTGGGCGAGCACGTCCCGGTCGTTCGTGTCGGACTTGCCGATCATGATGTGCTCGTCGTCAGCCTGGTACTGCGAGGCGTCCGTCTCGCCGCCGTCGTTCCAGTTGCCGACTACGAAGAAGCGGTTGAAGTCGCCGCCGCCCGGACCCGGGTTGCCGCCGTCGCGCCCGCAGTAGTCGCGGACCACGCAGTGGTACCAGCCGACCGTGAGCATGCTGTTGGAGAGCGCGTTCAGCGCCGGGTCGTAGCCGTTGTATGTCGTGGTGAACGGCTCGACGTCCTCGCCGAACCCGTACGGGCTGCCGTTCGTGTTGACGGTGCGGTCCGTCTTGCCGTAGGCGTAGTTGTTCTCGCCGGGCTGCTTGGCGAAGTTGGCGATCTGGTACAGCGTCGTCGTCGTAGCGGCGGCGCGGGCCGTCGGACCATCCGCGGCCTGGCGACCGGGGAGTGCCACGGCGCCCGCGCGGCGCATCAGCACCTCGCCGGTCGCCGCATCGACCACGACCGCGACGCTCTGCTGCTCGTCGCCGGTCTGCTCCTCAGGCGTCACCTGCACGACGTAGGCGCGCCGGGGGTCACGCGGTGCGTCCGGCTCGCCGGCGTAGGCCACGAGTTGGGGCGCGATGGCGCTGTCGCGGCCGGGGACGGAGCGCGTTGCGATGTCGCGCGCCCGGCGGGCGCTGAGGCGGCGGCGGTCGGGCAGGACGCGGCTGCTCAGCCGCACCGTCGTGCCGCTGACCGAGGCGACGCCGCCCCGAGCGATGGCCACGTCGACCTGGCTCCACAGGACGCGCAGGCCGCCGAGCGTCTGCTCGAACGTGAGCCGGCGCACCCCGCCCGTGTCCAGCGAGCGCACCAGCCGCAGGCGGCCGTGCGAACCGCGCAGGCCGAGCTGAGCCTGTGAGCGCCCGATCGCCGCCCGCGCCAGCCGCGGCGCGGAAGCGTCACCCGGCAGCCCGAGGGCGGCGGCGTTCAGCTGCCGCTCGACCGTCCGTTGCCAGGGGTCCGCTCGCGGCGGCTCGGCGGCCTGCGCAGCCGCCGGTGCCAGCGCGGCGGCGGCCGCGACGCAGCCGCCGATGATCCTTCTCCGGCTGAAGTGCATATGAGGTCTCCCGCAGTGTCGAATTGCGTTCAGGGGTTAGACACCGCGGAGGCGCCCCGAATTCCAGCCGGAGAACGACTCGCTCTCGGCAGACGCCGCGATTTGATTCCACGCCCCGTTGGGTCGCGCGCAAGCTGCGGCTGGGCGCGGCGGGTCTGGCGAACCCCGGGCTGGGTGGGGCAGCGGCGCCGCCGCCCGCGCGGCCGGTCCGAGAGCGCCGCGGCCGGCTCCGGATTTCTACAACGGGAGCCGGCAAATCGAGCCGTCGATCGCGCCGAGACCGCTCCCAACGCCCACTCGGACCTCTGAACCAGCCTCTTGGCAGCTCCCCGTTGGAGATTCCACAACGACGGCGCCAGACCGCGGCGACCATCAGCCGCTTCCCCACCCAGCCGCTGTTGGCCGGCGTCGCCACCACCACACGCCGCTTCGGCCTCGGCGGTCGGAGCGTGATCAGTCGCTCAGAGTGGCGAAAGCTTTTCGGACAGCGCGCGGGCCGTGTCCGAAGGCGGATACCTCGCTGCCGCCGTCGGCCGCGGGATGGAACATGACGGTGATCAAGAGGCCGGTGTTGTCCACGAAGCGCAGGCGGCGCGGCCAGATCTCCTCGGCGACGTGGAAGCCGTGAGTGCCCATGTCTCGCTGCGCGGCGGCGAAGCTGTCCGCGCAGGAGGTGGCGAGGTGGCGCGTCTCATTGAAAGGTGCGATCCCGGGCCAGAAGAACCGATGTCGGCGCACGCTCGACTCGGCGCGATGCTCGTCAGCGGGAAGATCGGCGACGAGCCGTTCCAGCTCTCGACTTGTCACAGCTGCATACGCGTGGTGGACCCGTTGGTCGAGCTCATCGATCGAAGACGGCCGTTCACGCATTCGTCACGCAGACGGCGGGCAACGGTGTCTCGCTCGGCGTCACTTGCGCGAAGCTCCCGTTCACTCATCGCGCCCAGACGCCCGGGCGGCGGGCTACTCGACCGAAGCGCCCTGGCGCAGCCGCGCGGCACGGGACTTCTTGCGCGCGCCGCTGTTGCGGTGCAGCGCCCCGCGCTTGACCGCCTTGTCGATCAGCTTCACGAGCCGGCGGTGCTCGGCTTCGGCGCGCTCGTCGTCGCCCTCGGCCACCGCGGCCTGGAGCCGGCGGAAGTACGTCTTGACGGCCGACGTGTACTGGCGGTTCTCGGCCCGCTCACGCAGCGAGCGCTGGTTGCGCTTGATCTGTGACGCAATGTTGGCCATGACGTAGAGAAACCGCGGACATTCCGCGGCGGCGGCGTACTATAGCGCGCCGCTTGTCGGCGCCAGACCGCCAGCCCAGGCGCACGGCCGTGAACACGGCGATCTTCTCCGTGGCCACCGGCCTGTCGCGCATCGCCGGCCTCATCCGCGAGGTCGTCGCCGCGCGCTACTTCGGCACGACGGGGCCCGCGTCGGCGTTCACGGCGGCCTTTCAGGTCCCGAACCTGATCCGCTCGCTGTTCGCCGACCAGGCGCTGTCGGCGGCCTTCGTGCCGGTCTTCTCCGAGCTGCTCGAGCACAAGAAGCGCAAGGAGGCGCTGCAGCTCGCCGCCGCGCTGTTCGGCCTGATCCTGACGGTCCTCAGCACGATCACGGTGCTGTTCATCCTCGCCGCGGGCGTGATCATGCCGCTGTTCACGGACGAGTCGCTGGACGACCTGACCGTCGGGCTCACGCGCGTGATGGCCCCGATCGTCGTCCTGCTCGGGATCAACGGCCTCGTGGTCGGCGTCCTCAACGCGCACGACCACTTCGCGATCCCCGCCATCAGTCCGCTGCTGTGGAACGTGGTGATCATCGCGTCGCTGGTCGTGCTCACGCCGCTGCTCGACCCCGAGGACCAGATCTACTCCTACGCGATCGGCGTGCTGGCGGGGACGGCGTGCCAGCTGGCGATCGCCGTCCCGGTCCTCAGACGGCTCCACGTCCCGATCAGCATCAGCTTCGAGTGGCGCGACCCACGTATCCGGCGCGTCCTGCTGCTGATGCTGCCGGTGGCGATCGGCCTCGGCCTCATCAACTTCAACCTCCTGATCAACACCTTCTTCGGCTTCCGCATCTCCGAGGAGGCCCCGGCGGCGATCGACCGCGCGTTCCGCATCTACATGCTGCCCCAGGGGATGTTCAGCGTCGCCGTCGCGACCGTGCTCTTCCCACAGCTCAGCCGCCTCGTCGCCCGGCAGGACTGGGACGGCCTCAGGCGTCTGCAGGGCAACGGCATCCGCCAGATC
>CAWKIT010000025.1:0-168206 GCA_963849695.1 uncultured Solirubrobacteraceae bacterium | reverse complement strand
GTCGTCGTCGTAGCGGCGGTGCGGGCCGTCGGACCATCCGCGGCCTGGCGACCGGGGAGTGCCACGGCGCCCGCGCGGCGCATAGCACCTCGCCGGTCGCCGCATCGACCACGACCGCGACGCTCTGCTGCTCGTCGCCGGTCTGCTCCTCAGGCGTCACCTGCACGACGTAGGCGCGCCGGGGGTCACGCGGTGCGTCCGGCTCGCCGGCGTAGGCCACGAGTTGGGGCGCGATGGCGCTGTCGCGGCCGGGGACGGAGCGCGTTGCGATGTCGCGCGCCCGGCGGGCGCTGAGGCGGCGGCGGTCGGGCAGGACGTGGCTGCTCAGCCGCACCGTCGTGCCGCTGACCGAGGCGACGCCGCCCCGAGCGATGGCCACGTCGACCTGGCTCCACAGGACGCGCAGGCCGCCGAGCGTCTGCTCGAACGTGAGCCGGCGCACCCCGCCAGTGTCCAGCGAGCGCACCAGCCGCAGGCGGCCGTGCGAACCGCGCAGGCCGAGCTGCGCCTGTGAGCGCCCGATCGCCGCCCGCGCCAGCTGCGACGCGGAAGCGTCACCCGGCAGCCCGAGGGCGGCGGCGTTCAGCTGCCGCTCGACCGTCCGTTGCCAGGGGTCCGCTCGCGGCGGCTCGGCGGCCTGCGCAGCCGCCGGTGCCAGCACGGCGGCGGCCGCGACGCAGCCGCCGATGATCCTTCTCCGGCTGAAGTGCATATGAGGCCTCCCGCAGTGTCGAATTGCGTTCAGGGGTTAGACACCGCGGAGGCGCCCGAATTCCAGCCGGAGAACGACTCGCTTTCGGCAGACGCCGCGATTTGATTCCACGCCCCGCTGGGTCGCGGGCAAGCTGCGGCTGGGCGCGGCGGGTTGGCGAACCCGCTGGGTGAAGCAGCGGCGACGCCGCCCGCGCGGCCGGTCCGAGAGCGCCGCGGCGTTTCCGTTGTGGATCTCTACAACGGGAGCCGGCAAATCGAGCCGTCGATCGCGCCGATTCCGCTCACAACGCCCACTCGGACCTCTGAACCAGCCTCTTGGCAGCTCCCCATTGGAGATTCCACAACGACGGCGGGACCGCGGCGACGATCCGCCGCTTCCCACCCAGCCGCTGTTGGCCGGCGTCGCCACCACCACACGCCGCTTCGGCCTCGGCGGTCGGAGCGTGATCAGTCGCTCAGGGTGGCGAAGGCTTTCCGGACAGCGCGCGGGCCGTGTCCGAAGGCGGATACCTCGCTGCCGCCGTCGGCCGCGGGATGGAACATGACGGTGATCAAGAGGCCGGTGTTGTCCACGAAGCGCAGGCGGCGCGGCCAGATCTCCTCGGCGACGTGGAAGCCGTGAGTGCCCATGCGCGGCACGATCTCTCGCTGCGCGGCGGCGAAGCTGTCCGCGCAGGAGGTGGCGAGGTGGCGCGTCTCATTGAAAGGTGCGATCCCGGGCCAGAAGAACCGATGTCGGCGCACGCTCGACTCGGCGCGATGCTCGTCAGCGGGAAGATCGGCGACGAGCCGTTCCAGCTCTCGACTTGTCACAGCTGCATACGCGTGCTGGACCCGTTGGTCGAGCTCATCGATCGAGAGGCGGCCGTTCACGCATTCGTCACGCAGACGGCGGGCAACGGCGTCTCGCTCGGCGTCACTTGCGCGAAGCTCCCGTTCACTCATCGCGCCCAGACGCCCGGGCGGCGGGCTACTCGACCGAAGCGCCCTGGCGCAGCCGCGCGGCGCGGGACTTCTTGCGCGCGCCGCTGTTGCGGTGCAGCGCCCCGCGCTTGACCGCCTTGTCGATCAGCTTCACGAGCCGGCGGTGCTCGGCTTCGGCGCGCTCGTCGTCGCCCTCGGCCACCGCGGCCTGGAGCCGGCGGAAGTACGTCTTGACCGCCGACGTGTACTGGCGGTTCTCGGCCCGCTCACGCAGCGAGCGCTGGTTGCGCTTGATCTGTGACGCGATGTTGGCCATGACGTAGAGAAACCGCGGACATTCCGCGGCGGCGGCGTACTATAGCGCGCCGCTTGTCGGCGCCAGACCGCCAGCCCAGGCGCACGGCCGTGAACACGGCGATCTTCTCCGTGGCCACCGGCCTGTCGCGCATCGCCGGCCTCATCCGCGAGGTCGTCGCCGCGCGCTACTTCGGCACGACGGGGCCCGCGTCGGCGTTCACGGCGGCCTTTCAGGTCCCGAACCTGATCCGCTCGCTGTTCGCCGACCAGGCGCTGTCGGCGGCCTTCGTGCCGGTCTTCTCCGAGCTGCTCGAGCACAAGAAGCGCAAGGAGGCGCTGCAGCTCGCCGCCGCGCTGTTCGGCCTGATCCTGACGGTCCTCAGCACGATCACGGTGCTGTTCATCCTCGCCGCGGGCGTGATCATGCCGCTGTTCACGGACGAGTCGCTGGACGACCTGACCGTCGGGCTCACGCGCGTGATGGCCCCGATCGTCGTCCTGCTCGGGATCAACGGCCTCGTGGTCGGCGTCCTCAACGCCCACGACCACTTCGCGATCCCCGCCATCAGTCCGCTGCTGTGGAACGTGGTGATCATCGCGTCGCTGGTCGTGCTCACGCCGCTGCTCGACCCCGAGGACCAGATCTACTCCTACGCGATCGGCGTGCTGGCGGGGACGGCGTGCCAGCTGGCGATCGCCGTCCCGGTCCTCAGACGGCTCCACGTCCCGATCAGCATCAGCTTCGAGTGGCGCGACCCACGTATCCGGCGCGTCCTGCTGCTGATGCTGCCGGTGGCGATCGGCCTCGGCCTCATCAACTTCAACCTCCTGATCAACACCTTCTTCGGCTTCCGCATCTCCGAGGAGGCCCCGGCGGCGATCGACCGCGCGTTCCGCATCTACATGCTGCCCCAGGGGATGTTCAGCGTCGCCGTCGCGACCGTGCTCTTCCCACAGCTCAGCCGCCTCGTCGCCCGGCAGGACTGGGACGGCCTCAGGCGTCTGCAGGGCAACGGCATCCGCCAGATCGCCCTGCTCCTGATCCCGGCCGCGGCGTTCACGGTCGCCATCACGGAGCCGATCGTCCGTCTCGTCTACGAGCGCGGCGAGTTCGACGCCGAGTCGACGCGCCTGACCAGCGAGGCGCTGTTCTGGTTCAGCTTCTCGCTCCCGTTCTCGGGGTTCAACCTGCTGCTGACGCGCACGTTCTTCAGCCTCCAGCGACCGTGGACGCCGACGGCGCTGGCGGGCGTCACGCTGCTCGTCAACGTCGCCGTGTCGGCAGCCCTGTACGAGCCGCTCGGGATCGGCGGCGTGGTGCTCGGCACCGTCGTCTCCACGGCCGCGATGACGGTCGGCCAGGCGTACTACCTCCGCCGGCGCGTCGGCGGCCTGGACCTCGGCACCACCCTGAAGACCTCGGCCAAGCTGATCGCCGCCGCCGCCGTGCTCGGCGTCGTCGCCTACGTCACCTGGTACGGCCTCGACCAGGCGCTCGGGCGATCACTCGCCGCGCAGATCGTCTCCGTGGGCGCCGCGCTCGTGCTCGGCTCCGCCGTCTACGCGGCAATCGTCCTCGCCCTCCGCATCCCCGAGGCCCAGCAGATCCGGGAGCTGCTCACCCGCCGGCTGCGCCGCACCTAAGCTTCACCACTGTGGCCGACCAGGCGCACATCCGCAATTTCTCGATCATCGCCCACATCGACCACGGCAAGTCGACGCTGGCCGACCGGATCCTGGAGCTGACCCATACCGTCGACCCGCGGTCGATGCGCGCCCAGCTGCTCGACAGCATGGACCTGGAGAGAGAGCGCGGCATCACGATCAAGGCCCAGGCCGTGCGCGTCTTCTACACGGCGCGCGACGGCGAGCACTACCAGTTCCATCTGATCGACACGCCCGGCCACGTCGACTTCACGTACGAGGTGTCGAGGAGCCTCGCCGCGTGCGAGGGAGCGCTGCTCGTCGTCGACGCCAGCCAGGGCGTCGAGGCCCAGACCGTCGCCAACACCTACCTGGCGATCGACTCCGGGCTCGAGCTGATCCCGGCCATGAACAAGGTCGACCTGCCCGGCGCCGAGCCCGAGCGCGTCGGCCAGGAGATCTCCGAGCTGATCGGCGAGGCGGCCGCCGACCAGGTCCTGCGCATCAGCGCCAAGACCGGCGAGGGCGTCGAGGATCTGCTGGAGGAGCTCGTCGCCCGCGTCCCGCCGCCCAGCGGCGACCCCGACGCGGCGCCCCGGGCGCTGATCTTCGACTCCGAGTTCGACCAGTACCGCGGCGTGATCGCGTACATCCGCGTGGTCGACGGCACCTTCCGCAAGGGCGAGGCGATCCGCGCGATGGCCGCCGGCACCGAGGCCGACATCGACGACATCGGCTTCTTCACGCCCGCCGAGACGCCCGCCGAGGAGCTGCACGCCGGCGAGGTCGGCTACCTGATCACCGGCATCAAGGACGTCAGCAGCCTGCGCGTCGGCGACACCCTCACCACCAAGCATACCAAGGCGACCGAGCCGCTGCCGGGCTACCGCGAGGTCAAGCCGATGGTGTTCTGCGGCCTGTTCCCGATGAACAACGACGACTACCCGGAGCTGCGCGACGCGCTCGAGAAGCTCACGCTCAACGACGCGGCGCTGAGCTGGGAGCCCGAGACCAGCGACGCGCTCGGCTTCGGGTTCCGCTGCGGCTTCCTCGGGCTGCTGCACATGGACATCGTGCGCGAGCGGCTCGAGCGCGAGTACGACCTCGAGCTGATGGCGACGATGCCCTCGGTCGAGTTCGAGATCACGCTCACCGACGGCGACCGTGATCCCCGTCCACAACCCGACCGACATGCCGGATCCGGCCCGCATCGCCGAGGTCCGCGAGCCGTACATCCGCGCCAGCATCCTCGCGCCGAAGGAGTACATCGGCGCGATCATGGAGCTCTGCCAGGAGCGCCGCGGCGTCCACAACGGCATGCACTACCTGAGCGCCGAGCGCGTCCAGATCACCTACGACCTGCCGCTCGCCGAGATCGTGCTCGACTTCTTCGACCAGCTGAAGACGCGCACGCGCGGCTACGCGTCGCTCGACTACGAGCCGATCGGCCTGCGCGCCTCGAACCTCGTCAAGCTCGACGTTCTGCTCGGCGGCGACCCCGTCGACGCCCTCAGCATGGTCGTGCACCACGACAAGGCCTATGACCAGGGCCGCGTGCTGACCGAGCGGCTGCGCAAGAAGATCCCGCGCCAGCAGTACGACGTGCCGATCCAGGCCGCCGTCGGCGCCAAGATCATCGCGCGCGAGACGGTCAAGGCCTTCCGCAAGGACGTCACGGCCAAGTGCTACGGCGGCGACATCACACGCAAGCGCAAGCTGCTCGAGAGGCAGAAGGAGGGCAAGCGGAGGATGAAACAGGTCGGCAGGGTGGAGGTGCCGCAGGAGGCGTTCCTGGCGGTGCTCGAGCTCGGTGACGAGGGATGAGCACCGTCACCTACGCGGTCGGCCGCGAGAAGGTGCGCGAGTACGCGCACGCGGTGGGGGAGACCGACCCGCGCTACCTGGACCCCGAGAAGGCCCGCGAGGCAGGTTTCGCCGACGTCGTCGCGCCGCCGATGTTCGCCGCCGTCTACTCCGGTCCGGCGGTCTTCCCGGCGATCATGGACTCCGGGCTCGACTTCTCCCGCATGGTCCACGGCGGCCAGGAGTTCACCTGGCACGAGCCGGTCGTGGCGGGCGACGAGATCACCACCGAGGCGTCGCTGGAGGAGCAGTCCGAGCGCGGCGGCCTGCAGTTCTATGTCTTCAAGTCGGAGTCGAAGAACCAGCGCGGCGAGCTGGTGTGCGAGGGGCGATGGACGAACATCGTGAGATGAAGGTCACTCCCGACCGCTACCTGACGTACCGCTACGCGGGCGCGAGCGGCGACTTCAATCCGATCCACCTCGACGACGAGTTCGCGAGGTCGGTCGGGCTGCCGGGCCGGATCCTGCACGGCCTGTGGACGATGGCCCAGTGCGCCCGCGCACAGGGCGACGGGCTCGAGCTGAAGTCGCTGAGCGTCCAGTTCCGCGGCATGGGCGTGCCCGAGCAGGAGATCACGATCACGACCTCTCCCGACGGCGCCGTCGAGGCCGTCCAGGGCGAGAACCGGCTGGTGCGGCGAGGCAAGGCCGTACTGCGCGACTGAGCGGTTCTTAGAATCAGACGCGTGCTCACCGCCCGCCAGGAGCAGCTGCTCGGCAAGGTCATCGACGAGTTCAACGCCACCGGGCAGCCGGTGGGGTCGAAAATGCTGGCCGCAGACCCGGATGTGCAGGCCGGGCCGTCGACGGTCCGCAACGAGCTCGCGGTGCTCGAGGAGCAGGGCCTGCTCGCGCATCCGCACACCTCGGCCGGCCGCGTGCCGACCGATTCCGGCTACCGCTACTTCGTCGACCGGCTGCTGCCCGCCCGCCGGGAGCCGCGGGCCGAGCTCCAGCTCTCGCTCGTGCGGCGCGAGGTCGACGAGGCGATGCGGGTGACGACCGAGACGCTGTCGCAGGTCACGAACCTGCTCGCGATCGTGTCGGCGCCCCCGATCGCCACCACCACGGTGCGCCATGTCGAGGTGCTGTCGCTCCAGCCGCAGGTCCTGATGGTGGTGGTCATCACCTCGACCGGCGGCGTCTCCAAGCGCGTGTTCACGTTCGACCGGCCGGTCGATCCGGGGCTCGCCGACTGGGCGGCCGCGTACATGAACGAGCAGCTGGTGGGCATGGGCGTGGGCTCGCGCATGCTCCAGGCCAAGCTCAACGACCCGGCGCTCCGGCCGACCGAGCGCGCGTTCATCGCACAGCTGGCGCCGGCGTTCACCGAGCTCGCGATGACGGCAGAGAGCACCTTGTACGTCGAAGGCGCCGCGCGCCTGCTGTCCGAGCACCGGTTCCAGGACGTGTCGCAGCTCAACGAGCTGCTCGACGCGCTCGAGCGCCGCGTGTCGCTGCTCGGCGTGCTCTCGCGCGCGCTCGACGAGCGCGACATCTACGTCCGGATCGGCGGCGAGAACGAGATGCCGGCGCTGCGCTCGCTGTCGCTGGTGGCCGGCAACTACGGCCTCCCGCAGCGCAATCTCGGCACGGTGTCGGTGATCGGGCCGATGCGGATGGACTACGCGCGGGCGATCATGACCGTGCGTGAGGCGGCGCTGCAGCTCTCCCGCTTCGTCGAGGACATCTACGAGGCGTCGTGATCGGGTAATGCCACGGGACTACTACGACGTGCTGGGCGTCGCGCGCGACGCCGACGAGGCCCAGGTCAAGAAGGCGTTCCGCCGGCTCGCGCGCGAGCTGCATCCGGACGTCAACGCGCACGACCCGGACGCGGAGGCGAAGTTCAAGGAGGCCGCCGAGGCGTACGAGGTGCTGTCCGACCCCGACCGGCGGCAGGCCTACGACACCTACGGGCACGAGGGCCTGCGGCGGGGCGGCTACGCCCCGAACTTCGGCGACTTCGGGTCGATCTCCGACCTCTTCAGCGCCTTCTTCGGCGCCGGCTTCGAGTCCGCGTTCGGCGGCGCGGCGCGTGGCGGTCCGGTCCAGGGCGGGGACATCGCGGTCGCGGTGCAGATCACGCTCGAAGAGGCGGCGCGCGGCAAGCAGGTCGAGGTGTCCTACGACGCCCGCACGCGCTGCTCCACCTGCCACGGCAACGGCGCCCAGCCGGGCACGCCGATCGAGACCTGCCCGCGCTGCCACGGCTCCGGTCAGCTCCAGGCCGTCACCCGCACCGCCTTCGGGCAGATGGTGCGCACGGCGGTGTGCGACACGTGCGGCGGCGACGGCCGCATCCCGCGCGACCCCTGCGAGACCTGCGGCGGCGACGGCATGGTGGTCGAGCTGCGGCGGGTGCAGGTCGGCGTGCCGGCCGGGATCGCCGACGGCCAGCGGATCCACGTGTCGGCGCGCGGCCACGCCGGTGAGCGAGGCGGCCCGAACGGCGACCTCTATGTCGTGGTGCGCGTGGCCGAGGACGAGCGCTTCCTGCGCGACGGCAGCGACCTGGTGACGGTGATCGACGTCCCGGCGCCGCTCGCCGCGCTCGGCACCACCCTCGACGTGGCGACGCTCGAGGGCCCGGTCCCGGTCGAGATCAAGGCGGGCACGCAGCCGGGCGAGACGATCACGCTCGGCGGCCGCGGCATGCCGCCGCTGCGCCGGGGGCGGACCGGCGACCTGCGCGTCGTCGTCAACGTGACGATCCCGCGCCGGCTGACGTCCGAGCAGCGCGACATGCTCGAGCGCTTCGCGGGCACGCTGACCGAGGACAACCAGCGCGCCGACGAGGGCATGATCGCCAAGCTGAAGCGGGTCCTGGCCGGTTGACATTGGTCCGGCTCGGGATCCGCGTTCGCGCGGACCGCGCCGAGGTGGCGCTGGCCCGGCTGCTCCCGATCCTGGAGGCGGGCGCCGAGGAGCGGGAGGTGGAGGGCGCGGTCGAGTACGCGCTGTACGCGCCCGATGAGTCATTGCCGCCGGTCGAGGAGATCCGGTCGCTGGCAGGCGACGCGTTGCTCGGCGTGCGCGCCGAGCCGGTCGCCGACGGCTGGGAGGTGCGCTGGCACGAGCACCTGCGGCCGGTTCGAGTCGGTGATCTTGTCGTCCGGCCTCCGTGGATCGACGGGTCGCCGGACGACCTGGTGATCGACCCCGGCACGTTCTTCGGCGCCGGCACGCACGCGACCACGCGCCTGTGCCTCGAGCTGCTGCAGGACTGCCCGCCGGGCGGCGCGCTGTGCGACTGGGGCGCCGGGACCGGCGTCCTGGCGATCGCGGCCGCGCGGCTCGGCTGGAGCCCGGTCACGGCGGTCGAGCTGGACGCCGCCGCGCTCGACGCGATCGACGCCAACGCGGCGCGCAACCGCGTCGAGGTGAAGGCGCTCGCGGGCGACGTGCGCGAGCGCGCGCCGTGGGCGCCGACGGTGGTGGCGAACCTCCCGAAGCCGCTCCTGCTGGACGCCGCCCGCACGGTCGCGCCGCCGGGCCCGCGCGCCGCTGAGGCCGTGCCGCCCCCGCAGCGTCTCATCGCCGCCGGCATGCTCGCCGGCGAGGCCGGCGAGGTCGTGGCGGCCTACGAGCCGCTCGGCCTGCGCGAGCGCCGGCGCGTCGAGGACGACGGCTGGGCGGCGCTGGTGCTCGCGTGATCCGGCTCGCGGTGCGTGTCGCGCGCTCGCACGCCGAGCCGGTGCTGGCCGAGCTGCTCGTGCTCGCTCCCGGCGGCCTCGAGGAGCGCGACGTCGACGCCGACACGGTCGAGTACGCGCTCTACGGCGCGGCGGGCGAGCTGCCGGACGTGGGTGAGCTGCGGGCGGCGGTGGGCGGGGCGCTGGTCGACGTGTCGACCTCCCAGGTGGCGGACGGCTCGAACTGGCGCGACTGGCACCGGCCGCTCGACGTCGGCCCGCTGCGGGTGCGGCCGCCGTGGGAGCCCGAGCGCCCCGGCGCGCTCGACGTCGTGATCGACCCCGGGCAGGCGTTCGGCACCGGCGCCCACCCGAGCACGCGCCTCACGCTCGAGCTGCTCGTCCAACTTCCCCGCGGAGGTCCGCTGGCCGACTGGGGCTGCGGGTCGGGGATCCTGTCGGTCGCCGCCGCGCGGCTGGGCTTCGCCCCGGTGCTCGCATGCGACCACGAGCGCGCGGCGGTGGAGGCGACGCTGGCCGCGGCGGCGGCGAACGGCGTCGAGGTGACCGCGTCGCGCTGCGACCTGCGCGGCGCCCCCGGCCCGTGGGCGCCGACCGTCGTGGCCAACCTCGTGCGCCCGCTGCTGCTCGAGATGGCACCGCTCGACCGCCCACCCGAGCGCCTGATCGCCTCGGGGCTCGAGACCGGCGAGGCGGAGGAGGTGGCGGCGGCGTTCGAGGGCATGTCGCTCGCGGCGCGCCGCGACGGCGAGGGCTGGTCCGCCATCCTCCTGACCCGATGATCTCGGTCGACGACGTCAGGGCCGCGGCAGGCCGGATCGCGGGGGTCGCGCACCGCACGCCGGTCCTCACCTCGCGCGCGGTCGACGAGGCGACCGGCGCCACCGTGCTGCTCAAGGCCGAGAACCTCCAGCGTGGTGGGGCGTTCAAGTTCCGCGGGGCCTTCAACGCCGTCGCTTCGCTCACCGGCGAGCAGCGCGGGCGCGGCGTCGCGACCGTGTCGTCGGGCAACCACGCCCAGGCGCTCGCGCTCGCGGCGCGGCTTCACCGCACGCACGCCGTGATCCTGATGCCGGAGGACTCGCCGGCGGGCAAGCTCGCCGCGACCGAGGGTCACGGCGCCGAGGTGATCCGCTTCGACCGCTACACGCAGGACCGCGAGCAGCTGCTCGCCGAGCTGGTGGCCGAGCGCGGCCTGGTGCCGGTCCACCCGTACGACGACGAGCGCGTGATGGCCGGCCAGGGGACGGTCGCGCTCGAGCTGATCGAGGACGCCGGCCCTGTCGACCTGGTGCTGGTGCCGATCGGCGGCGGCGGCCTGATCTCGGGCTGCGCGACCGCAGCCAAGGCGCTGCTCGAGGGCGTGCGCGTGGTCGGCGTCGAGCCGGAGGCCGGCGACGACGTCAAGCGCTCGCTGGCCGCAGGCGAGCGTGTCACGATCCCGGTGCCGCGGACGATCGCCGACGGCCAGCAGCTCCCGACCCCCGGCGAGCGCACGTTCGCGGTGATCCGCGAGCGTGTCGACGATGTGGTGCTGGCGAGCGACGCCGAGATCGTGGACGCCATGCGGCTCCTGTTCGAGCGCGTCAAGACCGTGGCCGAGCCGTCGGGCGCCTGCGCGCTCGCCGCCCTGCTCGCCGGCAGCGTGCCGGACGCCCGCGGCCTGCGGGTCGGCGTCGTGATCTCCGGCGGCAACGTGAGCGCCGAGCGATTCGCCGCGCTCGTGCAAGCGCCTTAGCATGCATTCGATGGCCTGGAACGTCGTAATCCTCGGCGGCGGCTTCGGCGGGCTCTACGCGGCCCGCAAGCTGGAGCGCGCCCTGCCGTCTCACGCCGCGAAGGTGACCGTGGTCACCGACGTCAACTTCATGCTCTACACGCCGCTGCTCCCGGGCGCCGCCGCCGGCACGCTCGAGCCGCGGCACGTGGTGGTGCCGCTGCGCGAGCACCTGTCGCGCACCGACCTGCTCCTCGGTCACGTCACGGGCGCCGACCCCGACCGCCGCGAGGTGTTCGTGACCACGGCCGAGGGCCAGGAGCGCACGCTGGGCTACGACCACCTGATCGTCGCGCTCGGCTCGATCTCGCGCGCCCTGCCGATCCCCGGGCTGAGCGAGCACGCCGTCGGCTTCAAGACGCTGTCCGACGCCATCGCGCTGCGCAACCGGATCATCCACACGCTCGAGCGGGCGGAATCGGTCGAGGACGAGGCGGCGCGGCGCGCGCTGCTCACGTACGTTTTCGTCGGCGCCGGCTACGCGGGCCTCGAGGGGCTCGCGGAGCTGCAGGACTTCGCCGCAGACATCGTCGACCTGTACCCGCGGTCGCGGGTCGAGGGCCTGCGGTTCATCCTCGTCGAGGCGCGCGAGCGGGTGATGCCGGAGATCTCCGCCGACCTCGCCGCGTTCGCCACCGCCGAGCTGCGCCGGCGCGGGGTCGAGGTGCGGACGTCGACCACCGTCGAGCGCATCTCCGACGACTCGGTCGAGCTGTCCGACGGCGAGGTCGTGCCGTGCCGGACCGTCGCCTGGACCGCGGGCGTGCGGCCCCATCCGGTGGTCGAGAAGCTCGGGCTCCCGCTCGAGCGCACCGGGCGGATCGTGGTCGACCGCTTCTGCAAGGTCGACGGCCGCGACGACGTGTGGGCGGTCGGCGACGCCGCCGCGGTGCCCGATCCGGCGCGCAAGGGCCAGCCGACCCCGCCGACCTGCCAGCACGCGCTGCGCCAGGGCCGCACGGTGGCGGGGAACGTCGCCGCCGCGCTCGGCGCCGGAAAGCCGAAGCCGTTCACCTACAAGACGCTCGGCGTGTTCGTCGACATGGGCCACCAGAAGGCGGTGGCCGAGACGGTCGGCATCAAGTGGCGCGGCTTCCCGGCCTGGTTCCTCGCGCGCACCTACCACCTGGCGATGATGCCGGGGATCAAGCGGCAGCTGCGGCTGGTCGTCGACTGGACCGTCGACCTGCTGTTCGAGCGCGATACGTCCGAGCTCGGCCAGCTCGGCCACCCGCCGCTGCTCGAGGTCCCCGGTGGTGGAGCCGCGGCCGCAGGCGAGGCCCTCGGCGCGGGCGGCGGCGCCGACGGACTCGGCGGCGGGGCAGTGGGCGCCGGCAGCCCGGAGCAGGCGACGGGGCGCCGCTGAGCGCCGCCGTCGTCGTGGCGGGGGTGTCGCGCTGAGCACGGCCGCCGTCGCCCTCGTGCTGGCCTCGGCGGCGCTGCACGCCTTCTGGAACTGGCTCGTCGCGGACGCGCGGGACAGCCTGGCGACCGGCGCCGTCGCGGTCGCGGTCGGGGCGGTCGCGTTCGCACCGGCGGCCGCGTTGACCTGGGACGTCGAGGCGGCGGCATGGCCGTACATCGCGGCCTCGGCCGCGCTCGAGCTGGCGTATTTCGCGCTGCTGGCCGCGGCGTACGAGCGCGCCGACCTCAGCTTCGTCTATCCGATCGCGCGCGGCGCCGCGCCGGTGCTCGTGCTCGCGGTGTCGCTGCTCGCGCTCGGAGCCGGCGTCTCGGCCGGCGAGGTCGCGGGCGTGCTGGCGATCGCCGCCGGCGTGCTGCTCGTGCGCGGCGTGGGCCGGGGGGCCGCGCGCGGCGGGCTCGCGCTGGCGCTCGGCGTCGCCGCCTGCATCGCCGGCTACACGCTGGTCGACGACGAGGGCATCCGCCACGCGGCGGCCTTCAGCTACTTCGAGGCGGTGACGCTGATCGTCGCTCCGCTCTACGCGGCTACGGTCGCCGTCGCCCGCGGCCCCGGCGCGCTGCGCACCGCCGCGACCCCACGTGCCGCGGCCGCGGGGCTGGCGATGTTCGCCGCCTACGCGCTCACCCTCGCCGCGCTCGAGACCGCCGAGGCGGCGCCGGTCGCCGCCCTCAGGGAGACGAGCGTCGTGATGGCGACCGCCGCCGCCGCGTTCCTCGCGCGCGAGCACGTCCCGCCCCGCCGGCTCGCCGGCGCGGTCGTCGTCGTCGCCGGCGTCGCCCTCATCGCCCTCGCCTGAGGCTGTCGCATGTCGCTACGACACGGATGTTCGCCGTAGCGACGAGCACTGTGGCTGCGAGGAAAGCCTGCGCTCAGCGTTCAACGTAAGCGGCGAGATTGTCCAGCGAGGACGACAATCCCGCCGCGTGATCTGCAGCGTCGATCCCGTCGGGCACATCCTCGGCCCTGATGTCGACGCGTGATCCGCCGTCGACGGCGGTGACCTCCCATGTCATGGTCATCGTGCCCTGAAAGGCGGGGTCCTCGGACACGAACTCGATCTGCTGTACGACCCGCACACCCGGGACGATTTCGACGAACCGCGCGTCGACCACGTCG
Source organism: uncultured Solirubrobacteraceae bacterium (assembly GCA_963849695.1). Lineage (GTDB taxonomy): Bacteria > Actinomycetota > Thermoleophilia > Solirubrobacterales > Solirubrobacteraceae > DASSUW01. The sequence continues at coordinate 154,787 of CAWKIT010000025.1, read as the reverse complement.
GAGTCGGCGGCGGACTTCCCGCGCGCGGCCGACGCGTCCGCGTAGGTCAGGACCAGTCGGTAGGACCCGCCGGGACGCGCATCGAAGTGCTCGAACCGGCCGGTCATCCCGTCCGGCGGTAGCCACACGGCAAGCGCGTCGGGGTCGGTCAGCGCGGCGTACACCCTGTCCGGCGGGGCGCTGATGACTCGGATGGCGGTGTCAGTCCGACTCATCGCGGGCGCTCCGGTAGCGCTCGTAGATCACGCGCGAGCCGAACGTCCTGGTCTCGATCAGGTCCAGCGCGATGTCGTCGGTGACCGGCGGCAGGAACGGCGTGCCGCCACCGACGACGACCGGGTTGCGGAACATGCGCAGCTCGTCGACGAGGCCGAGCTCGATCGCCTGCGCGGCCAGGCCGGCGCCGCCGATCTCCACGTCCTTGTCGGTCGCGTCGAGCGCCGCGGCGACCTCCTCGGCCAGTGACGCCTCGGCGAGCCGGGCGTTGCCCTGGACGCTGTCGAGCGTGCGGCTGAAGACGACCTTCGGGATCGCGCACCAGACGTCAGCGAACGCGGCCCCGAGCTCGTCCTCGCGCAACGACGGATCCGTCTCCCACACCAGCATCGTCTCGTACAGCCTGCGGCCGAGCAGACAACCGCCGAGCTCGCTTACCAGGGCGGTGTGGAACCGAAACAGCTCCTCGCTCGGGGCCGACCACCCGAACGCGCCCTCGCGGTCGGCGATGAAGCCGTCCACCGACACGCCCATCGAGTAGATCAGCATGGCTTCAAGCTCGTCGCACCGGAGCGACGGGCGATGATCGTGATGACGTTCGCCATTGAGCGTGACATCGGGCTCTCCTTCCTTCCGCAGGCTGCTCTGTCACTGGCTATGACCGGTCGCGAGACGAAAACTCATCATCGTGGGCGGTCCAAGCGATCGTACGGCCATTGCCGACGCGGGCCGCGGCCGACCGGGGGAGGCTCTGTCAGGAGGACGTGACCGCCGACGCGGTCGCCGACGTGGCGGCCTCGGCCAGCGCCGCCAGGAGGGCGGCGGTGGCGGGCGGGTCGGGCGGCTCGCCGTAGGTCGCGGCGTAGATGTGGCGCTTCGAGCCGGGCAGCTCGGTCGCGACGACGCCGTCGATGCGGTGGGCGCGCAGGGCCAGCCCGGTCTGGGTCGCCACCCCGAGTCCGGCGGCCACCCACGCTTGCATCACGACCATGTCGTCGGAGCTGTAGCCGATCCGCGGATCGAACCCCGCGTCGGCGCACAGAGACAGCAGGTGGCTGCGGCATCGCTCGCAGCCGGCGATCCACGTCGCGTCGCGCAAGGTGGCCAGCCCGCGCTCGCGACGCGTCGACAGCACGTAGACCGGATCATCGAGCAGGTGATGCAGGCGCACCCCGGGGAGCTCGGGCTCGGTCTCGTCGTAGCGGAAGATGATCGCGACCTCGACCTTGCCGGTGCGCAGCAGATCGAGCGCGTCGAGCGGATGCGTGTCGGTGAGGCTGATCTCCAGGCTCGGATACCGGTTCGCCAGCGTCGCCAGCGCCGCCGGCACGAGCGATCCGTTCGCCGAGGCGAAGCCGGCGAGGCGCACGCGGCCGGCGTTCAATCCCACGTGGGCGGAGAGCTCCGCGCCGGCGGCATCGATCCGCCCGACGATCTCGGCGGCGCGGTCGGCCAGCAGCTGGCCGGCCGGGGTGAGCCGGATCCCGCGGCCGACCCGCTGCAGCAGCTGCGCGCCGGTCTCGGCCTCGAGCCGGGCGAGATGGTGGGTGACCGACGGCTGGGAGTAGTGCAGCTCCTTCGCCGCCGCGGTGACCGATCCGTGGCGCGCGACGGCGTCGATGACGCGCAGCCGGTTGACGTCCAGCATGCATCAACTCTATCTATGGGTCAGCATGAAAGTTGGCATTGGACGTATGAGCCGGTGGCGCGCAAGCTGCAGAGCATGACCGCGACCCAGATCCGCCCCGCGACCAGGCTGAGCCCACTCGTCGCCGGTATCCGCACCGCCGTCGACAGCCATGCCGGCTGGGCCGAGACCGCGCAGCTCGTCGCCGACCAGCTGCGCCGGCACCTGCCCACCCCGGACGTGCTGACCCCCGCGCAGCGCCTCGGCTCGCCGGACGGCTACGTCGGCCACACGTTGCATGTCGAGCCCGACGGATCGTTCTCGATCGTCGCGCTGGTGTGGCGGCCCGGCCAGATCACGCGCATCCACGACCACGTCACCTGGTGCGTGTTCGGCGTCATCCAGGGCGTCGAGCACGAGGATCTCTTCGACGCCGAGCTGAACGTGATCGGCAGCAGCGACAACCACGTCGGCGACGTCAGCGGTTTCGCGCCGCCCGGCGACATCCACCGCGTGCACAACACGGCCGACGAGACCGCGATCTCGATCCACGTCTACGGCACCGACGTGACGCGCGTCGGCTCCAGCGCCCGCCGCTACTACGACTGACCTCCCCCGATCGCCCAAGGAGCAGCAGCCATGTCACTTGCCCGCGTCCAGTTCTTCTCCGTCTCGCTCGACGGCTTCGGCACCGGCGAAGGCCTCAGCCACGATGCGCCCTTCGGTCACGCCGGCGAACGGCTACACACGTGGATGTTCGGCACCCGTTCGTGGAAGCCCGGCGGTACCGGCGGCGTCGATGACGCCTTCTTGCGGCTGCACGATCCCGGGGTCGGCGCCGAGATCATGGGTGCCGGGAAGTACGGCTACCCCGGATGGCACGAGGATCCGGAGTGGAAGGGCTGGTGGGGTCCCAACCCGCCGTTCCACACACCGGTCTTCGTCCTCACCCATCACACGCGCCCGTCGATCGAGATGGAGGGCGGCACGACGTTCCACTTCCTCGACGCGTCGCCTGCCGAGGCGCTCGCGACGGCCCGCGAGGCCGCAGACGGCCAGGACGTACGCATCGGCGGAGGTGCCACGGTGATCCGCGACTTCCTCGCTGCCGGGCTCGTCGACCACATGCACGTCACGGTTTCCCCGATCCTGCTCGGCCGGGGCGTGCGGCTCTGGGACGGACTGGAGGGCCTCGAGAAGGACTACGAGATCGAGGCCGTCTCCTCGCCCAGCGGAGTCACGCACGTGACGTTCACCCGTGCGGGCGTCTGAACCGCCTCGACGGACTCGAACCCGCCCCTGATGCCGAAGTTCGAAGCTCCAGCACGGAGCGGGCGGCGCGGCACGAGCGAACGCGCCACGGCGGGACGGCCCGGTCCACCCGGACGACCCGGCGGTCGGAGTCGAGCCACACGAGGTCGAGCGCGAAGCGCATGCCGAACGTGTGGACCGATCGGCAGCGCGGGATCTCGAGCGCCACTCCGTGCGGCCACGATCTCCGGCCGGTCAGGCCGGTCAGCCTGCGCACCCCACGGGCCACGACGATCACGTGAGGGATAGGGCGCACGCGCGATTTTTCGCCTCCGCGGTCGCGCGTACACTAAGAGGTGCTTGCAGATCGCCGATCGCATCAAGTCCGATGTCGCGTCCGCCATGAAGGCGGGGGAGCGGGAGCGGGTCGGAGCCCTCCGTCTCGTGCTCTCGGAGCTCCAGAAGGCGGAGAAGGAGGGTGAGGCCGACGAGCTGGCCGTCCTACGGCGGGAGCGCAAGCGGCGCCGCGAGGCCGCCGAGGCGTACCGCGAGGCGGCCCGCGAGGACCTTGCCGAGGGCGAGGAGTACGAGGCGCAGGTGATCGAGACGTACCTCCCGGCCGAGCTGCCGGACGGCGAGCTCGACGCGCTGGTGAGCCGGGCGGTGGCGGAGACCGGTGCAACTTCCCCGCGCGACATGGGAAAGGTGATCAAGCACGTGATGGCGGCGGCCGGCGGGCGCGCCGAAGGCCGCCGGGTATCGACCAAGGTGAAGGAAGCACTCATCAAATCCGAGAACGGAAGTCAAAGCCCGATACGCGAGTCCGGATGACCCGCGCAAAATCTGAGACCGGAGGTGAAGCTCGAATTCGCGGGTCCGGATGACCCGCGGAGGCAACTAACGCATGCGACGGCAGATGGAGCTATCGAACGAGGTGGCTGCGGAGCTGGCCGGCTCCCAGGATCTCATCCTGCGCACGCTCGAGGAGCACCTCGAGTGCGACGTATTCCTGCGCGGCAACGTGATCACGCTCGACGGCGAAGCGGACGCGGTGCAGGCGGGCGCGACGGTCGTGCGCGAGCTGAGCTCGATGGTCGAGCGCGGCCACGACATCGGGCCGGCGACGATCGAGTCGGTCGCCCGCGTGCTCGACGAGCGCGAGTCGCCCGCCAAGGTGCTCGACGACGTCGTGTGGCGCCACCGCAACCTGCGCGTCACCCCGAAGTCGGTCAACCAGAAGCGCTACGTCGACGCCATCCGCCGCTCGACCGTCACCTTCGGCGTCGGACCCGCCGGCACCGGCAAGACGTTCCTGGCGATCGCGATGGCCACGGCCGCCCTGGCGCGCCGCGAGGTCAACCGGATCATCCTCACGCGCCCCGCGGTCGAGGCCGGCGAGCGTCTCGGGTTCCTGCCCGGCGACCTGATGGCGAAGGTCGACCCCTATCTGCGGCCGCTGTTCGACGCGCTGCACGACATGATCGAGGCCGAGAAGGTCGCCGCCCACTTGGAGAAGGGCGTGATCGAGGTCGCGCCGCTGGCCTTCATGCGTGGCCGAACCCTGAACGACTCGTTCGTGATCCTCGACGAGGCGCAGAACACGACGCCCGAGCAGATGAAGATGTTCCTCACCCGGCTCGGGTTCGGCTCGAGGATGGTCGTGACCGGCGACATCACGCAGGTCGACCTGCCGCGCGACCAGAAGTCGGGGCTGATCGTGATCGGCGACGTCCTGGAGGGCGTCGACGGGGTCGAGTTCGTCCGCTTCGGCGGCGAGGACGTCGTGCGCCACAAGCTCGTGCAGCGGATCGTCGCGGCGTACGACGAGCACGCCCAGCGCTCCGCCCAGGAGCTGCGGCCCGCCGAGCGTCGCCGCACGGCCTGATGGCCGATCGCACGACCCCCACGACCGCGCGATCGACCACCTGAGTTGCTCGACGTCGACGTGATCGGCGGCGCGATGCCGGCCGCGAAGGTGGCCGAGGCGTGCTCGCTGGCCGCCGCGTCGGCCGGGATCGAGGACGGTCATGTGGCCGTCGAGTTCGTGGACGCGGCGCGGATCGCCGCATTGAACGGCGCTCACCGCGGCAAGGACGGGCCGACCGACGTGCTCTCGTTCCCGGTCGACGAAGCGGACGCGCCGCTCGGCCCGCGCGAGCTCGGTGACGTGGTGATCTGCCCGGAGCACACGCACGACGTGCTGGAGGCGGTCGTCCACGGCGTCCTGCACCTGACCGGCATGGACCACGAGACCGATGACGGCGAGATGCTGGTCGTGCAGGCCGAGATCATGACCTGGCTGCGATGAGCACCCGCTCGGGCTTCGTGGCGCTCGCCGGCCGGCCCAACGTCGGCAAGTCGACGCTGGTCAACTCGATGGTCGGGCACAAGGTCGCGATCGTCTCGGACAAGCCGCAGACCACGCGACGCGCGATCCGCGGCGTGGTCACGGCGCCCGAACGCTTCCAGCTCGTGCTCACCGACCTGCCGGGCGTGCAGCGCCCTCGTGACGCTCTCACGGAGCGGATGCAGCATCGCGTGGAGTCCGAGCTGTCGGAGGCCGACGCCGCGCTGTTCGTGGTCAACGGAGAGCAGGGCGTCGGCGGCCCGGGCGACGTGTTCATCGCCGAGGCGCTCTCGGGCGCGACGGTCCCGGTGGTCGTGGCGCTCAACAAGGTCGACCGGCTCGACCGGCCGCGCACCGTGCTCGCGCTGCAGGCGGCGGCGGATCTCGTGGGCGGCGACGCCGAGGTGTTCCCGGTGTCGGCGCGTACCGGCCGCGGGGTCGGGCCGCTGGTCGACCACCTCGCCGGCCTGCTGCCGGACGGGCCGTTCTACTTCCCGCCCGGGGAGGTGTCCGACCAGCAGGAGGACGTCCTGCTCGCCGAGCTCGTGCGCGAGCAGGTCCTGCACCGCACGCGCCAGGAGGTGCCGCACGCCGTCGAGGTCCAGCTCGAGGAGCTCGACCACCAGGACGACCTCGTGATCATTCGGGCGTACCTGTGGGTCGAGACCGAGTCCCAGAAGGGCATCCTGATCGGCGCGCACGGGCGGATGATCAAGTCGATCGGAACAGCCGCGCGGCGCGAGCTCGAGCGCGAGCTCGGCACCCGCGTGCACCTCGACCTGTCGGTGCGCGTGCGGCGCTCGTGGCGCGGCGACGAGACCCTGCTCGACCGGCTCGGGATCACCTGACCCGCGTCAGCGGGCGGTCGCGCGGCGCTCCGCGATGGCGTCGTGCACGGCCTTGTGGACCTTCGGGACGCTCTTGTCGAGCGCACGGAAGCTCGATCGCGTCATCACGATCACCTTCATCGGCGACTTCGCGGTGACGGTCGCGGTCCGCCGCTCCTCGTCGAGCAGAGCCATCTCGCCGAAGAAGTCGCCCGGCCCGAGCTCGCCGACGGGCGCGCCGTCGATGGCCACCTCGGCGGTGCCCTCCTCGATCACGAAGAACTCCTGGCCCAGGTCTCCCTGGCGGATCACGACCTTGCCCTCCCGGACATCGACCTCGTCGGTCTGCCGGGCGACGGTGTCCAGGTCTTTCTTGCTGAGGATGCTGAAGAACGGCACATCCTTGAGTCGACCCTCATACATCGGATTCCTCCTGGGGGACTGGCTTCGACAACGACCGTAACCGGTGTGGCCCGCGTGCGCAATCCGCGAGGCGCGCCCACGCATCGGCGGCGGCGGCGAGCTCGAGGTGCCGGATGCTCGCGCGCGTCTGCTTCCCGAACGCGACCACGACGTCGGCGAGCCGGGCCCGCCGCTGGAGCGGGTTCTGCGCGAGCTCGTGCCATTCGCGCAGCGCGGCGGGGCCGAGCACGGTGGTCCGGGCGAGCCGCAGGGCGCGGACCGCGAGCCGCCCGTCTCGCAGCCGCCAGCCCGCGGTGCGGAAGCGCAGGAGCCCGTACGCGGCCGGCAGAGCGGCGAAGGCCAGCGCCCACGGTCCGGCCGGCGTGACCGCCCAGACGCCCGCGCCGACGGCGAGCCCCGCGGCAGCCGGCGGCAGGGCGTAGCGGCGGGCCGCGCGCGGCGGAGGCGGCTCGAGGCCATCGAGGTCGTCGGCGAGCTCGGGCAGCAGGAGGTCGAGGAACGGGCGCACCTCGTCGCGCCGCAGGAGCGGGAACAGCGCCTGCGCTGCGGCGTGCTCCTTGGCGTGCCCGATCACCTCCATGCGCAGTGCGGCCAGCCCGAACGGGAGGCGGAGCACGCCCTCGACGACCTCGACCGCCCGCACGCGCTCGACCGGCACGGTCGCCTCCCGGCGGGCCAGGAAGCCCCGGCGGATCCGCAGCCGGTCGCTCTCACGCGTGACGGTGAAGCCGGCGAACGCGACGACCGCGCCGAGGACCGACAGCAGCCAGGCCGCGACGAGCAGCCCGGCGGCCGCGAGCAGGGCCGTGCCGACCGTGTGCGGGATCAGCCGCACGGCGTCCTCCTCGTCGAGCGACGACTGCACGAGCTGGGCGAAGCCCGCCAGCGCGGGCAGGATCACGCCGAGCTGGCCCGCGGTGAGCGCGGCGACGAGCAGCATCCGCCGCTCGAGCCGGCGCTCCGGCCCGGGCGCCTCCGTCGCCGGCGCCGCCCTCCGGTCGGCGAGCAGCGCCCGCAGCTCGCGCACGTCGTCGTCGCCGACCGCCTCGAGCACGATCTCGCCCTTGGCGCCGCCGCCGCCCGTCTGGACGTGCGCGGCGCGGACGCCGAACAGGCGCTGCACCGGCCCTTGCTCGAGGTCGAGCGACTGGATCCGGGTGAGCGGCACGTCGGTCTCCTTGAGGCCGATCAGCCCGCTCTTGTGGTGGATCGCCTCGGGCGAGACCCACCACGTCGTCGTCCACCAGCGCCAGCCGCCGAGCACGGTCGAGGCGACGATGGCGAGCACCATGAACGCCAGCCCGCGCAGCAGCGCGCGCTCGTCGAGGCCGCCGCCGAGCCCCGAGACGACGACCAGCACGATCAGCGGCAGCGCCGCCTCGCGCAGCGCGTTGAAGGCGTAGACCGCGATCCCCGACCGGTGCAGGCGGCGCGGCGATGCGGCGAGTGGCGCCGGCTCGGGCGGCTCAGGGCTCATCGGCCACCATCGGCTCCGGCCCCGGCTCGTCGGCGGTGCGCGCCAGCTCGGCGATGCGGTCGCGGACCTCTGCTGCGTCGGTCACCTTCAGCAGCGGGATCGTGTGGCTGCCGGCGGCGGTATGCACCACGACGGTGGCGAGGTCGAGTGACTGCTCGACCGGGTTGCGGCGTGTGTCGACGTGCTGCACGCGCAGCATCGGGACGAGCGTGCGGTGGATCGTGAACGTCCCGTGGCGGATGTCGATCGCGTCCGGGCGCACCTCCCAGCGCCAGTTTCGCCACCGCAGCGACGGCACGAGCACGGTGCAGGTCACGAGGCCGGCGAGCGGGAGCAGCCGCACCAGCGCGGCGAGCGCCCCGTCGAGCTCCGGCGCCACCGCCATGCCGATCACCACCGCCACGCCCCAGCCGAGCACCTGCTCGCCGCGCCAGACCCAGCGGGCCTCGCGCGCCAGCGTCCGCGACGGCTCCGGCGTCACAGCTTGCGCGCCAGGTTGCCCGCCAGCTGCTCGAACTGCGGCAGGCCGAGCTCGGACTCGAACAGGTAGGGCAGCGTCACCACCCGCGCCGCCGTCGCGCGCCGCAGCCGCCGCAGGTGGCTGCGCTGCGCGCGGGCGCGCTCGTACGAGGTGAGCGCCGCCTGCAGCGGGCCGGTCGGCCGGCCGTCGAGCGCCGCCCGCAGGGCCTTCGCGTCGCCCGTGCTGAACCGGTCCGGCCACATCCCGTTGACCACGATCGTCTCGAGGCCGCTGCCGACCGCCTCCGGCAGCCGCCGCTCGAGCTCGAGCGTCTCGTTGACCGGCATCTCCTCGGGGAGCGCCACCGCCACGTACCCGGTCTTCTCGGGATCCGACAGCATGTCCCGGACGCGGAACGCCTGGCGGCGGACCGGCCCCACCCGCGCGATCTCGCCGAACGTGCCCGGCGTTCTCAGCATCGCGAGCCCATGGCCCGAGGACGGCGCGTCGACCACCACGAGGTCGTAGGTACGGCCACGCCGGTCCCAGCGCTCCATCTGGCCCAGCTCCCACACCTTGGCGATGGTGATCAGCTCCTTGGCGCCGGGCGCCGCGGCCACGAAGTACTGGAACACCGACGACCGCGCCATCACGCGCAGGCCGACGCCGCCGATCTGGCGGGCGAGCCACTCCTCGAGCGCCTGCTGCGGGTCGATGGTGATCGCCCACAGGTTCTCGGCCAGCTCGACCTCGGTCTCCGCCACCACGCCCTCGCGCTTGAACGCGCGCGACACGCGATCCTGCTCGGCGACCTCGCAGACGATCGTCCGGCGGCCGGCCGCGGCGGCGGCCAGGCCGAGCGCGGCGGCGACCGTGGTCTTGCCGACGCCCCCCTTGCCGGTCACGTACAGCAGCCGTCTGTCGCGCAGGAGTGCTTCCATCGTGGGCGACAAGGATGACAATGGGAGCCATGGACCCGAGGATCAGCGCGGCCTATGCGTCATGCCGGCGGCTCCAGCTGCGGCATGACCCGACCTACTACTGGGCCACGCGGCGTCTGCCCGCCGAGGTGCGGCCGGCGACGCACGCGCTGTACGGGTACGTGCGCACGGCCGACCAGATCGTCGACGGGCCGCACCGCCCGCCGACGCCGTCGGCGCGCCGGGCGGCGCTGGACGCGTGGGAGGAGGAGCTGCGCCGCGGGCACTCCTCGCACCCGGCGGTGATCGCCCTGGTGGACGCCGGCGAGCGCCACGCGCTGCGGCTCGACGAGCTCGGGCCCTACATGCGCTCGATGCGGATGGACTGTGGACCGGTCCGCATCGATACGTGGGACGAGATGCTCGCGTACATGGACGGCTCGGCCGGCTCCGTCGGCCGCATCATGGCGCCGCTGCTCGGCGTGCCCGAACGCTTCCACGGCGACTTCGGGCGCCTCGGACAGGCGTTCCAACTCACCAACTTCATCCGCGACGTGCGCGAGGACTGGCGGCTGGACCGGATTTACTTCCCGGCCGAGGACCGCGAGCGCCTTCGGGTGGCGGACGAGGACTTCACCGCCGACCGCGCCACGCCGGCCCTCCGCGCGTTGATCGCCGAGCACGTGGGCCGTGCACGTGCGCTGTTCGAGGCCGCGGAGCCGGCGATCGCCGCCGCGCCCCGCTCGGTCCGATCCGGCATCCGCCTCGCCTGTGAGCTGTACGGCCGGGTGCTGGCCCGCGCCGAGGCGGGCGGCGGAGATGTCCTCGCCCGGCGCGTCGGCATCCGCGTCTGGGACCTTCCGAGGGCGATGGTGCGCCGATGACCCGCCGCGCCACTCTCCGCGGCGCCGAGCGGACCCCCCTCGAGGCGCGCGCCGACGTCCTCGTCTGCGGCGCCAGCTTCGCCGGCCTGGCGGTCGCGCGCGAGCTCGCCGGCTCCGGCGCCGACGTGCTGGTGGTCGACCGCTACGAGATCGGCGAGCGCGCGACGTCCGCCTGTGCGGCGCCGACCCCGTGGCTGCACGCGATGGGCGTCGAGCGGTCGATCCGCCAGGAGCTGCCGTGCATGGCGTTCCACACGCCGCACGGCTCGGCGCGCTTCCGGCTCCCGTGGACCTGGTCGAGCTTCGACTACCGCGAGCTGTGCGCGGCGCTGTGGGAGCAGGCCGACGCACGGTTCGAGATCGCGCACGTCCAAGCCCGGACGGGCGACACGGTCCACACCGACCGCGGCGACCTCACCGCGCCGCTGATCGTCGACGCGCTCGGCTGGCGCCGGGTGCTCGGCGCCGGCCCGAACGTGCAGCCGCCCGAGGCGCTCATCTCGCGCGGGCTCGAGGTCCACCCGCACGACGGTCGCGGCACCGACCTCGACGTGTGGATCGACCGCTCGGTCGTCCGCCACGGGTACGCGTGGGCGGTGCCGGCCGGCGGCGAGCGCAGGATCGGAGTCGGCTCCTACGAGCCGCGCCACCACGTCAAGGAGCCGACGCGGGAGATGGCGCGCCGCCTGGACAGCGAGGCCGTCCGCTATCAGGGGAACTGGTTCCCGCATCAGCTGCGACCGGCGGCCGCCGACGGCGTGTTCTTCGTCGGCGACTCGGCCGGCCACTGCATCCCGCTGTCGGGCGAGGGGATCCGCACCGCGTTCCACTTCGGGATCGCCGCCGGCCGCGAGCTGCGCGCGGTCCTGGCCGGCGAGAAGCGCCGCGAGCAGGCGCTCATGGCGTACGGCGCGTTCTCCGACGCCCACGCTCCGTTCTTCCGCCGCGCGCTCCGGCTCCAGCGGCTGATCCCCGCCCTGCCTCCGCGCGCGCTGACCGCGCTGCTCTCCGTGATGGGCCGCGAGCGCCCCTGCCGCCGGGCGTTCAACTGGTACCTGGCTCAGGCCCACCCGGACTCCTAGACTCCGCGTCCCGATGGACATCGCCTTCGACGAGGACGGCCTCGTGCCGTGCGTCATCCAGGACTGGGCCTCCGGTGAGGTCCTGACGCTCGCCTACATGAACCGGGAGGCGCTCGACCGCACGCGCGAGACCGGCGAGGTGCACCTCTTCAGCCGCTCGCGCGGCCGGCAGTGGCACAAGGGCGCCACCTCCGGCAACACGCAGGCGGTCAAGGCCCTGCGGTTCGACTGCGACCTCGACGCCGTGCTGGCGCTCGTCGTGCCGGCCGGGCCGGCGTGCCACACCGGCGAGCGCACCTGCTTCCACAACGGCGACACCGCGACCACCGCGCCGCACGAGGCGCTCCCCGGGCTCGAGCGCACGATCGCGGCGCGCGCCGCCGAGCGGCCCGACGGCTCGTACACCGCCGCGCTGCTGGCCGAGCCCGCGCGCGTGGGGGAGAAGGTCCAGGAGGAGGCCGAGGAGGTGGCGCGGGCGGCGCGCGAGGAGAGCGACGAGCGGGTCGCCGAGGAGGCGGCCGACGTCCTCTATCACCTCGCCGTGCTGCTGCGCTCGCGCGGACTCAGCCTCGCCGACGCCGAGGAGGCGCTGCTTGCCCGGCGTCGCTGAAACCACGCACAACCTCGTCCCCGTCTGCGAGACGTTCATCGAGGACACCGAGACCCCGGTGAGCGCGTTCCTGAAGCTGCGCGGCTCCGGCCCCGCGTTCCTGCTCGAGTCCGCCGAGCAGGGCCAGCGCGTCGGCCGCTGGTCGTTCATCGGCTACAAGCCGCGCAAGGTGCTGCGGTGGACGCTGGCCGAGGGCGGGGACCCGTACGCCCTGGCGGCGGCGGAGATCGCGCAGTTCCGCCAGGCGCCGACCGAGGAGCCGATCCCGTTCACGGGCGGCGCCGTCGGCTTCTTCGGCTACGACTGCGTGCGCGCCGTCGAGCGGCTGCCGCACGTCAACCCCGACCCCGTCGGGCTGCCGGACATGGCGCTGATGCTGTCCGACGTGATCGTCGCCTTCGACCACCTCAAGCACACGGTGACGATCCTCGCCAACGCTTACGTCGACGAGCACGAGGCCGCGCACGAGCGGGCGCGCGAGGCGATCCGCGAGGTGCGCGCGCGGCTGTCGGGCCCACTGCCGCGCGCCGCGGCGTCGGCCCACCCCGAGCCCGAGTTCGAGCCCAACATGCCGCGCGAGGCGTTCGAGGCGATGGTCGCGCGCATCATCGAGTACGTCCACGCGGGCGACGCGTTCCAGGTGGTGCCGTCGCAGCGGTGGTCGGCGCCGGCGCCGGTCGAGCCGTTCTCGATCTACCGCGGGCTGCGCGCGGTCAACCCGTCGCCGTACATGTACTTCCTGGACTTCGAGGACTTCCAGCTCGTCGGCGCCTCGCCGGAGCCGCTGCTCACGGTGAGCGGCCGCACGGTCTCCACCCGCCCGATCGCCGGCACGCGCCCGCGCGGCGCCACCGTCGACGACGACAAGGCGATCGCCCAGGACCTGCTCGCGGACGAGAAGGAGCGCGCCGAGCACGTGATGCTGGTCGACCTCGGCCGCAACGACCTCGGGCGGGTGTGCGAGTACGGGTCCGTTCAGGTCGAGTCGTTCATGGGCGTCGAGACCTACTCGCACGTGATCCACATCGTCTCCTCGGTGGCGGGGACCCTGCGCGAGGACGTCGGCGCCGTCGACGCGCTCCGCTGGGCGCTCCCGGCCGGCACGCTGAGCGGCGCCCCGAAGGTGCGCGCGATGGAGATCATCGACGAGCTCGAGCCGGTCAAGCGCGGCGCGTACGGCGGCGCGGTCGGCTGGCTGTCCTACGACGGCGACCTCGACACCTGCATCTGCATCCGCACCGTGGTGGTCAAGGACGGGATCGCGCACGTGCAGGCGGGGGGCGGGACGGTGGCCGACGCCAAGCCCGACTACGAATACGAGGAGTCGCGCGCGAAGGCGCGCGGCGTGGTGCGCGCGATCGAGCTGGCGGCGCGGCAGGCGGCTTGGCCGTGAGGGTCTTGATGGTCGACAACTACGACTCGTTCACCTACAACCTCGTCCAGTACCTGGGCGAGCTGGGCGCGGAGCCGGTGGCGGTGCGCAACGACGCGGCGGCCGTCGACGACCTGCTGCGAGCAGGACTACGACCGCGTGGTGGTCTCGCCCGGGCCGTGCACGCCGAACGAGGCGGGCATGTCGGTCGAGGTGATGCGCCGGTTCCCGGAGGCGGGGGTGCCGGCGCTCGGCGTCTGCCTCGGCCACCAGTCGCTCGTGCAGGCGTTCGGCGGCCGCGTGGTGCGGCACCTGCCCGTGCACGGCAAGGCGACCGAGATCGAGCACGACGGCTCCGGCCTGTTCGCCGGCCTGCCCAGTCCGCTCACGGTCGGGCGCTACCACTCGCTGGTGGCCGAGCCGTCGCTCCCCGACTCGCTCGCGGTCACCGCGCGCGGCGGCGGCGTCGTGATGGCGGTCCGCCACCGCGGGCTGCCCGCGCTCGGCGTGCAGTTCCACCCGGAGTCCGTTCTCACCCCGGACGGCAAGCGGATGCTGGAGAACTTCCTTGGCGATCCTGACTGAGGCGATCGACGCGCTGGCGTCGCGCCGCGACCTGACCGCCGGGCAGACGGCGGCGGTGCTGGCCGAGATCATGGAGGGCAACGCCTCCGAGGTGCAGACCGCGGCGGTGCTGATCGCGCTGCGCACCAAGGGGGAGACCGTCGACGAGCTGGTCGGGCTCGCCACCACCATGCGCCGGCTCGCGACGCCGGTCCACGCCGGCCGCGACGACCTGATCGACACCGCGGGCACCGGCGGCGGGCGCCCGACCTTCAACGTGTCGACCACCGCGGCGCTGATCGCGGCGGGCGCCGGCTGCGCGGTGGCCAAGCACGGCAACCGCTCGGCCACCGGCCTGTCGGGCTCGGCCGACGTGCTGGAGGCGCTCGGGGTGCGGATCGACCTCGGGCCGGAGGAGGTCGCCCGGTGCATCCGGGACGCCGGCATCGGGTTCATGTTCGCGCCCGCCCACCACGGCGCCACGCGCTTCGTGGTGCCGGTGCGCAAGGAGCTGGCGGTGCGGACGATCTTCAACTTCCTCGGGCCCTTGACGAACCCGGCCGGGGCCAAGCGCCAGGTGATCGGCGTGTCCGACCCCGCCTTCCTCGACACGATCGCGGGCGCGCTGGCGAAGCTGGGGGCCCGCAAGGCATTGGTAGTGTCCAGCGCCGACGGTCTGGACGAGATGAGCACGTCGGGGACAACGCGCGTCGTAGAGGTCGACGGTCCAGAGCTTCGCTCCTACGAGGTGTCCCCGGAGGACGTCGGGCTTCCGCGTGCGCGCCCGGAGGACCTGGCCGGCGGCACGCCGGACGTCAACGCGGCGATCGCGCGGGCGATCCTCGAGGGCGAGCACGGGCCGAGGCGCGACCTGGCGGTGCTCAACGCGGGGGCGGCGATCTACGTCGCCGGGCGTGCGGAGACGCTGGAGGCAGGGGTCAGGGAGGCGGAGGCGGCGGTCGACGACGGCCGCGCCACGGCTCGGCTGGACCATCTGGTGGAGATGACGAGGGGGCTGGCGCCGGCGTGAGCGTGCTGGAACGGATCGTGGAGGACACCCGCGGCGAGGTCGATCGCCGCCGCGACACCGTGCCGCTGGCGCGGCTCGAGGAGGTGATCGCGCAGCGGCCGGAGGGGCGGCCGTTCCAGGAGGCGCTCCTGCGGCCCGGGATCTCGCTGATCGCCGAGCACAAGCGGCGCTCGCCGTCGGCGGGCACGATCCGCGAAGGTGCGACCGTGGAGGAGATCGCCCTTGCCTACGAGCGCGGCGGGGCGGCCGCGCTGTCGATCCTGACCGAGCCCTTCCACTTCGCCGGGTCGCTCGACGACCTACGGGCGGCGCGGGCGGCGACGGAGCTGCCGGTGCTGCGCAAGGACTTCATCGTCGACCCCTACCAGCTGTACGAGTCGGCGGCCGCGGGCGCCGACGCGATCCTGCTGATCGTCGCCGCGCTGGAGCCTGAGGCCCTGTACGACCTGCTTGCGCGAGGCCGGCGCGCTGGACCTCGACGCGCTGGTCGAGGTGCACGACGAGCGCGAGCTCGAGGTCGCGCTCGACGTCGAGGCCGACGTGCTCGGCATCAACAACCGCGACCTGGCCGACTTCTCGGTCGACATCGAGCGCACCTACGAGCTGCTTTCGGACGTCCCGGCGGGCAAGACCGTGGTGTCGGAGTCCGGGTACTCGACGCGCGACGAGCTCGACGAGCTCGAGCGCGTGGGGGTCGACGCGGTGCTGATCGGCGAGACGCTGATGCGCGCCGCGGACGTCGAGGAGGCGGTCCGGCGGCTCAGTGGCGGCGCCGAGCTCGACGTTTGACCCGTCCGAGCCCGTGGGGGGGGGTGGATCGAGTTTACCGCACTAACGCGCCGGAGCAAACCTAAGCCTGCATGACGCGCCGGCAGCTCGCAGTGCCCGTGGTCGCGGCCCTGCTGGGCAGCGCCGTCACGGCTGCCGTGATGCTCGCGGGCGGGAACGGCACCGGCACGATCGCGAACCAGCAAGGACTGCTGTCGCTGGAGCCGGGCGAGCGACTGAGCTCGACCGAGATCTACGAGCGGGCGAAGCTGGGCGTGGTGGCCGTGCGGGCGAACTCGGTGCAGCCGGCGGCGGCGGCATTCCAGGCTGACCCGGCCGGCGACTTCAACGTCACCACCGGCTCGGGCTTCGTGCTCGACGACGACGGCCGGATCGTCACCAACGCGCACGTCGTCAGCGGCGTGACCGCGGTGCAGGTGACCTTCCCGGACGGCCCGACGGTGGCGGCGACCGTGGTCGGCAAGGACGAGGAGACCGACCTCGCGGTGCTGTCCGTCGCCCCCGAGGGCCTCGACCTGCGCCCGCTCGAGCTGGGCGACTCCGAGGTCATGGAGCCCGGCGACCGCGTGCTGGCGATCGGGAATCCGACCGGCTCGGGCTCCGTCGCGGGCAGCGGCCAGATCGCGGCCGAGGGCGCGCGCGTGGAGGTCCCGGGCGGATATGTGATCGACGACCTGTTCGAGACCGACGCGGTGATCGAGCCGGCCAGCTCCGGTGGCCCGCTGGTCGGCTCCGACGGGCGCGTGATCGGCATCACGGCCCTGCTCGAGAACGACACCGGCTACGCGGTGCCCGCCAACGTCGCGCGCGAGGTGCTCGCGCAGCTCGAGGAGAACCACAAGGTGGTCAGGCCGTTCATCGGAGTCCGCGGCCGCTCCGCGCGCGACGGCGTCGAGCTGACGAAGCTGCACGAGGACGGACCTGCCGCGCGCGCCGGGCTTCAGGCCGGTGACGTGGTCATGACGGTCGACGGCGTCGAGGTCCGGACGTTCGGAGGCCTGCTCGCGGAGGTCGAGCGGCACGCGGTCGGCGACTCGGTCGAGCTCGAGGTCGAGCGCGACGGCGCTCCGCTGGAAGTGACCGTCCCGCTCGAGGAGCGGCCCGCCACGCTGCCCGCCGGATAGCGCCTACGATGGGGCGACCATGCCCCGCGTGAAGATCTGCGGCATCACCCGGCCCGAGGACGCCGAGCAGGCGGCCGCGCTCGGCGCCTGGGCGATCGGGTTCATCCTGTGGCCGCAGTCCAAGCGGGTGGCGGACCCGGCGGTCGCGGCCGGGATCGCGCGGGCGCTGCGGCGCCGCGTCGAGATCGTCGGGGTGTTCGTCAATCCGACGCTCGACGAGGTCGTCCACGCGGCCGAGGGGATCGAGCTCACGTACGTGCAGCTGCACGGCGACGAGGGGCCGGCGTTCTGCACCGCGGTCACCGAGCGCACCGGCGCGCGCGTGATCAAGGCGCTCGGGATCGGCTCGGGCGCCGACATCCGCTCCGCCGAGCGCTACCACACCGAGCTGCACCTGCTCGACACCGCCGCCGGGTCCGCGTACGGCGGCACGGGCCGCACGTGGGACTGGGACCTCGTCGCGCAGCGCCGCTCGAAGATCCCGCTGATCCTGTCCGGCGGCCTCACTCCCGACAACGTCGCGGAGGCGATCGCGGCGGTGAGGCCGTGGGCCGTCGACGTCAGCTCGGGCGTCGAGGCGTTGCCCGGCGTCAAGGACCCGGCCAGGGTCGAGGCGTTCTTCGCGGCCGCCCAGGGCACCGCGGTGGCCTCGTGAGCGGGCCAAGCAAGCTCGGCGCGCGATTCCGTTGCGAGTTCGCTTCTCGAACATCGCGCGCCCGCCGTCGAGCACCGCTTCGGCGAGTACGGCGGCCAGTACGTCCCCGAGACGTTGATGCCGGCGCTCGCCGAGCTCGAGGCGGCGTGGGTCGCGGCGCGCGCCGACGAGGGCTTCAAGGCCGAGCTCGCGACGCTCCTGCGCGACTTCGCCGGCCGGCCGACCCCGCTCTACCACGCCAAGCGCCTGTCCGAGGCGGCCGGCCACACGGTCTACCTCAAGCGCGAGGACCTGCTCCACACCGGCGCGCACAAGATCAACAACGCGCTCGGCCAGACCCTGCTCGCCAAGCGCATGGGCAAGACCCGCATCATCGCCGAGACCGGCGCCGGCCAGCACGGCGTCGCCACCGCCACCGCGTGCGCGCTGCTCGGGCTCGACTGCGTCGTCTACATGGGCACCGAGGACATGCGCCGGCAGAAGCCGAACGTGCAGCGGATGGGGCTGCTGGGCGCCACCGTGGCGCCGGTCGAGGCCGGCGCGCGCACGCTCAAGGAGGCGGTGTCGGCCGCGATCCGCGACTGGGTGGCGAACGTCGGCGGGACTCACTACGTGATCGGGTCGTGCGTCGGCCCGGCGCCGTTCCCGGCGCTCGTGCGCGACCTCCAGCGCGTGATCGGCGACGAGGCGCGCGCCCAGGTGCTCGACGTCGCCGGCCGGCTGCCGGACCGCGTGATCGCCTGCGTCGGCGGCGGCTCGAACGCGATCGGCACCTTCATCCCGTTCGTCGACGACGCGGACGTCGAGCTGATCGGCGTCGAGGCCGCCGGCGAGGGGATCGCGACCGGCCGCCACGGAGCGCCGCTGACCATCGGGGGCCGCGGCGGCGTGCTGCACGGCGCCTACTCGGCGATCATGCAGGACGAGGACGGCCAGATCCTCGAGGCGCACTCGATCTCGGCCGGGCTCGACTATCCCGGGACCGGGCCCGAGCACGCCCACCTGCGCGACAGCGGCCGGGCGCGCTACGTGGCGGTCACCGACGAGGAGGCGCTCGCGACGCTGCGCCGCGTGTGCGAGCTCGAGGGGATCATCCCGGCGCTCGAGTCCTCGCACGCGGTCACGTGGGCGCTGAGGGGCGACGCCGGGCCGGACACGCTCGATCTCGTCTGCCTCTCCGGGCGCGGGGACAAGGACCTCGCGGAGGTGCTCCCCCTGCTCGGCCTCGCGGAATGAGCGAGGTCGGGACCGAGGTGGGCGTCGACCGCATCGCCGCGGCGTTCGCGGCGGCGCCCGGAGCCGCCGCGCTCATGCCGTACCTGATGGGCGGCTTCCCGGACCTCGACGCTTCGGTCGCGATCGGCGAGGCGTGCGCCGACGCCGGCGCCGACCTCGTCGAGCTCGGCGTCCCGTTCTCCGACCCGCTCGCCGACGGCCCGGTGATCCACGCGGCCGGGACCCGCGCGCTGCGGAGCGGAGCCACCCTGCAGGGCGTGATCGGCGCCGCCACGCGGATCGCCGAGCGGCTGCCGGTCGTGCTCATGTGCTACGCGAACCTGATCTACGCGCGCGGCGCCGAGCGGTTCGCGGCCGAGCTGGCCGGCGCCGGCGTGAGCGGGCTGATCGTGCCCGACCTGCCGCTCGAGGAGGGCGCCGCCGTGCGCGCGGCGTGCGACGCCGCCGGAGTCGCGCTCGTGCCGCTGATCGCGCCGACCACGCCGGACGACCGGCTGGCCGACATCGCCCACGGGGCGCGTGGGTTTCTCTACACGGTCGCGCTCACCGGGACCACCGGCGAGCGGGCCGGCGTGCAGGGCTCGCTGGCCGCCACGGTCGCCCGCGCGAAGCGCGTCAGCCCCGTCCCGGTCGCCGTCGGCTTCGGAATCTCGACGCCCGAGCAGGCCGCCGCGGCGGCCGCGGCCGGCGCCGACGGCGTGATCGTCGGGTCACGCCTCGTGCGTGCCGCCGCCGAGGCCGCGGACGCCGGCCGGCCGGCCGCCCCCGCGGTCGGTGAGCTGGTCGCGATGCTCGCCGAAGCGCTCCGCCGCTAGTGTTCGCGCGCGCATGGGCGTCCTTCTCACCCTGATCGCGGGTCTCGTCGTCTGGGTCGTCCTCTGGGCGCTCGGCACCGGCGGTTTCGACGCCTTCATGATCACCGTGCTGATGCTCGTCGTCGCCGCGGCCGGCCACATCGTCGCCCCGCACCTTCCCGGCCGGCGCCGCGAGGGCTGAGCCTCAATCCACCGATCCCCGCGCATCCACGGGTCATCGGTGGATCGAGGCTGAGCGGGCCGCACCGGCGGCTCCGCACCGCCGGGTTCGCCGGTTGCACGCAATCTGCCGGGCTTCGTGGCACTCTGTGGCGCGGTTGGAACGGGCGTGCGACTACAATCGCCGCCCAAATCAAACCCTTATGAGGAGGGGTTCCTTGAATTCACGCTGGTTGGCAGCCACGGGCTGCCTCGTAGCCGCGCTCGCCATGGGCGCCGCGGCCTGCGGCGGTGACGACGATGACAGCGGCGGCGGCGGCGAGGGTGGCGGCGCCAAGACCGTGAAGGTCTACTCGTCGCTCCCGCTCCAGGGCGCCTCTCGTCCCCAGACCACCGCGCTCGTGGACGGCGTCAAGCTCGCGCTCGAGCAGGCGGGGGGCAAGGCGGGCGACATCACGGTCCAGTACGAGTCGCTCGACGACTCGACGGCGCAGGCAGGCTCGTGGACGCCTGAGGCGACCACGTCGAACGCCCGCAAGGCGGCTCAGGACGACGCGACCGCCGCGTACATCGGCGAGTTCAACTCTGGCGCGTCGGCGGTCTCGATCCCGATCCTCAATGAGGCCGGGGTCCCGCAGATCAGTCCGGCCAACACGGCCGTCGGCCTCACGTCCGACGAGCCGGGGGCCGATGCCGGCGAGCCCGACAAGTACTACCCGACCGGTCAGCGCAACTACGTGCGGATCGTCCCGAAGGACACCATCCAGGCGGCCGCCCTGGTGACGCTGATGAAGGAGGACGGCTGCACCAAGGTCCAGCTGACCAACGACAAGGAGGTCTACGGCGCCGGCCTCGCGAGGAACATCGAGATCGCCGCCGAGGAGCAGGGGCTCGAGCTGACCGGTAACGACGCGATCGACAAGAACGCGCCGAACTACCGTTCGCTGGCCCAGACGGCCAAGGCCGCGGGCGCGGACTGCTTCGTCTTCTCGGGCATCACCGCCAACAACGCGGTCCAGCTCTACAAGGACTTCGAGGCGGCATTGCCGGACGCGAAGCTGTACGGGCCGGACGGCGTTGCCGAGTCCGGGTTCGTCGACCCCAAGGAGGGCGGCATCCCGGCCGACGTGGCGTCCAAGTTGCAGGTGTCCGTCGCGACCCTGTCCCCGGACGAGTACCCGCCGGAGGGCCAGGAGTTCTTCTCGCAGTTCGAGGAGAAGTACAGCGAGCCCAATCCGGACCCGTACGCGATCTACGGCTACGAGGCGATGCGCCTGGCGCTGGACGCGATCGAGCGCTCCGGCAGCGGTAACAAGGAGGACATCGTCTCCGCGCTGTTCGAGACGAAGGACCGGTCGAGCGTGCTCGGTACGTACTCGATCGACGAGAACGGCGACACGACGCTCACCGACTACGGGATCTACAAGGTCGAGGGTGGCGAGCTGACGTTCGACAAGACGATCAAGGCCGGAGGAGGCGCTTGATCGGAGGCTGACGACGTTTTGCCGGGGGTTGGGAAATAATTCCCGCCCCCGGCAACCGTCTTCTGGAAGAGTCTCATCAACATGGAAGCTGCAAGCGTTCCTGCGGCGCGTCCTGCCGCCCCGGGTCAAGCGGTGAGGGACTTCGTCTCGAAGTACGGACTGATCGCGGTCCTGCTCGCGATGCCCGTCGCGTTCGCGATCAGCGACCTCACCAGTGACGAGGCCTCTCTCGCGCGCCTGGGCAACAACCTCGTCGACGGCCTCTCCAACGGCGCCATCTGGGCGCTGGTGGCGATCGGCTACACGCTCGTCTACGGCATCGTCGAGCTGATCAACTTCGCGCACGGCGAGGTGTTCATGATCGGCTCGTTCGTCGCCGCGGGCTTCTTCGGCACCATCGGCCTGACGCAGTCCACGGGAACCGCGCTGCTGGTCATCGGGCTCCTGATCACGCTGCCGGTGTGCATGCTCGCCGCCGGGCTGCTGAACACGATGATCGAGCGCGTCGGCTATCGGCCGCTGCGCAGCGCGCCCAAGCTCGCGCCGCTGATCACCGCGGTCGGTTTCTCGTTCATCCTCCAGAACATCGGCCTGCTGTGGCTCGGCGGCTCGCAGGAGGGCATCCCCGACCTGATCGAATCGCAGAACGAGCTGTTCACGATCGGGGGCATCGAGATCACCAACGGCGACATTCTGTCCGTCGGCGTGACCATCCCGCTGCTGATCGCCATGACCGCGTTCATCGGCGGCAGCCGCCTCGGCAAGGCGATGCGCGCGACCGCGCAGGATCCCGAGGCCGCGCGGCTCATGGGCATCAACGTCGACACCACGATCTCGCTCACGTTCCTGCTCGGCGGCATGCTCGCCGGCGCCGCCGGTCTCATCTATGCCCTGTACCAGACGACGATCTGGTATTTCCAGGGCTTCACGGCCGGCCTCGTCGCGTTCACGGCCGCGGTCATGGGCGGCATCGGGAACATCCGCGGCGCCGTGCTCGGCGGCCTGATCATCGGGTTCATCCAGCAGATGTCCGACAACCGGATCGGCTCCGAGTGGACGCCGGCGATCGTCTTCGTGTATCTGATCCTGATCATGGTCTTCAAGCCGTCCGGCCTGCTGGGCGAGGAGACGAGGGAGGCGGGATGACGAGCGCAGCCGCTCCCGACCAGGCCAAGGCCCCGCCCGAGGAGCGCGGGCGGCGCGGGCTTCCGCCGTGGACGGAGAAGGCGTTCATCCCGGTCTTCTTCGTCGTAGTCGCCCTCCTGCCGTTCGCGATGGACTCCGGCGGCGACCTGATCGGCGACGGCACGCTCGCGCTCGCCTACGTGGTGATGGCGCTCGGCCTCAACATCATCGTCGGCTTCGCCGGCCTGCTCGACCTCGGGTACGTCGCGTTCTTCGCGATCGGCGCCTACACGATGGGCTGGCTCGGCTCCGGCTTCTTCTCGCAGGTCAACAACGAAGAGGGCATCCACATCGGCGTGGCGGATTTTGCGGCGAGCCTGCCCGGCATCCACTTCAACTTCCTGCTGGTGCTCGTGTTCGCGATCTTCTTCACCACGATCGCGGGCATGATCATCGGCCTGCCGACGCTGCGACTGCGCGGCGACTACATCGCGATCGTGACGCTCGCGTTCGGCGAGATCATCGGCCGCCTGGCCGTGAACGCCGACGAGGTCAAGTTCTCGAGCATGCCGATCATCGGCGGCCCGCTAGGCAACTTCTTCGGCGACGACCAGGTCATCACCGCGGGAAGGCAGGGCATCACGCCGGTGGACAAGATCGCATTCCCCGGGATGGACCCGTTCACGTCGCTCGAGCTGAGACCGTGGTTCTGGACGGCGCTCGGGCTGGTGGCGGTCGTGCTGTTCGTGAACTTCCGGCTGCGTGACTCGCGGCTGGGTCGCGCGTGGGTCGCGCTGCGCGAGGACGAGGTGGCGGCCGTCTCGATGGGCGTGCCGGCCGTCAAGACCAAGCTGCTCGCCTACGGCACCGGCGCCGCCTTCGGCGGCATGTCGGGCGCGTTCCTCGGCTCGTTCCTGAACACCGTCAACGCCGACCAGTTCCAGTTCTACTTCTCGATCCTGATCCTCGGCATGGTGATCCTCGGCGGCCTCGGCTCGATCTGGGGCGTGGTGCTCGGCGCGGTCGTCCTGTCGTTCATCAACAACTGGCTGATCCCGGACGTGCTGAACGACGTGCCGAGCCAGCTCGGGCTCGACTTCGACATGACGCAGATCACGTTCGGGATCTACGGCTTCCTGCTGGTGATCATGATGATCATGCGCCCGCAGGGCCTGCTGCCGGAGCGAAGGCGCGAGCAGGAGATGACCCACGCCGACGAGCACGCCGACGAATCCGTCTTCGAGTCACGGGCATGAGCGAAGCCAACGGAAACCTGGTTCTCGACGCGCAGAACGTCACCAAGCAGTTCGGCGGCCTGACCGCGGTCAGCGACGTCACGTTCGGCGTGCCCGAGCGGTCGATCGTCTCGATCATCGGCCCCAACGGCGCGGGCAAGACGACGTTCTTCAACATGCTCACCGGCTTCTACAAGCCGACGTACGGGCGGATCGACTTCGACGGCAAGAACGTCACCGGCGGCCGGCCCGACGTGATCATGAAGCTCGGGATGGCGCGCACGTTCCAGAACATCCGCCTGTTCGCCACGATGAGCGCGGTCGAGAATTGCATGGTGGGCCAGAACTCCCGCATGAGGGCGGGCCTGTTCGGCTCGATCTTTCGCACGCCCGGCGTCCGCAAGGAGGAGAAGCGGGTCGACGCCAAGGCGCGCGAGGAGCTCTTGTACGTCGGGGTCGGCAAGCGTCATCACGACTGGCTGGCCATCAACCTGTCATACGGCGAACAGCGCCGGGTGGAGATCGCCCGGGCGCTGGCCTCGGACCCGAAGGTGCTGCTGCTGGACGAGCCGACCGCGGGCATGAACCCGCAGGAGTCCGACGAGCTCACGCAGTTCATGCACAAGCTGCGGGACGAGCGCGGCGTCACGATCGTCCTCATCGAGCACGACATGAAGGTCGTGATGGGGGTGTCCGAGCACATCACGGTGCTCGACCACGGCGAGAAGATCGCCGAGGGCGAGCCGGCCGAGGTGCGCACCAACCCACGGGTGATCGAGGCATACCTCGGCAAGGCCGCGGCCGAGGAGGGCAACCAGTAATGGCGTTCCTCGAAGTCACCGACATCCAGACCTATTACGGCAACATCCAGGCGCTCAAGGGCATCACGCTCGAGGTCAACGAGGGCGAGTGCGTCACGCTGATCGGCTCCAACGGGGCCGGCAAGTCGACGACGCTGCGCTCGATCTCGGGACTCACCCCGCCACGCACCGGGTCGATCAAGCTGGCCGGCGAGGAGATCTCGATGCTGCCGCCGCAGGAGATCGTGCGGCTCGGGATCTGCCAGTCGCCCGAGGGCCGCAAGTGCTTCCAGCGGATGACGGTGCGCGAGAACCTCGAGCTGGGGGCGTTCCTGCGGCGAGACAGCGCCGGCATCCAGAGTGATCTCGAGCGCGTGTACGAGCTGTTCCCGCGCCTGAAGGAGCGCGAGACGCAGAAGGCGGGCACGATGTCCGGCGGCGAGCAGCAGATGCTCGCGATCGGGCGGGCGATGATGGGCCAGCCGAAGCTCCTGCTCCTGGACGAGCCGTCGATGGGCATCGCGCCGATCCTCGTCGAGCGAATCTACGAGACGATCGCGGAGATCAACCAGCAGGGGACGACGATCCTGCTGGTCGAGCAGAACGCCAACTTCGCGCTCGAGGTCTCCAAGCGCGGCTACGTGCTGGAGACCGGCGCGGTCGTGATGAGCGACGCGTCGGACACTCTGCGGACAAACCCCGAAGTGCAGAAGGCATATCTCGGAACATGACCCAGTTCGCTCTCCTCGGCTCCGCGGCCCTGTGGCTCATGTACGTATGGCTGCTCGCGGCGATTGTCGCCTCCTACCTGTCCGAGCGGAAGGGCTACGGCGAGAAGATCGGGCTCGCGTTCGGCCTGCTGCTGTCGGTGGTCGGCACGATCGTCTGGCTCGTGTGGCCGCCGAGGCCCGACTCCAAGTGGAAGAAGATCGGCCCCTGGGGTCGTGGGAAGGACACGGAGGAGCGTCTCGCCGCGGTCGAGGCGGCCGTCCATCACGAGGGCCCTTCTAGTTGATCGCGTAGGGCCGGTGGAGGATCATCGGCCCTTGGCAGGCCAGGAGCGTGTAGCGCGTGCCGCGCGTGTAGTCGCAGTCCGGCGGCGCGAGACGCTCGGCGGCGGCGACGATCGTGAACTCGGGCTTCGCGGGATCGAGCGCCGCCGGCGTCAGCGCCGCGAACGCGAGCGCGCCGGTGAGCGCGGTGACCGCGGCGAAGCGGCGGCGGTGAGCGCGCCGCGCGCGGCTCGTGCGGCGGGCGGCGGCCACGATTTCGTCGCCGAGCTGTGC
This sequence comes from uncultured Solirubrobacteraceae bacterium, assembly GCA_963849695.1. Taxonomy (GTDB): domain Bacteria; phylum Actinomycetota; class Thermoleophilia; order Solirubrobacterales; family Solirubrobacteraceae; genus DASSUW01. The sequence continues at coordinate 128,989 of CAWKIT010000025.1, read as the reverse complement.
CAGGTCTGGCGGCAGTCCCACGCCCGGTATATGGGCGTACCGGCGCGCCTGTGTCAGCGCGAGCCGCCGCAGGCGGCCGGCACGCGCACCGGGAACTCGCGCGTCAGCGAGCCCTCGCCCGGCCGGCCGCTGATCTTGCAGTAGCCGAAGCGGCCGGTCTCGAAGTTCACCAGCGCGCGGTAGGGATAGCCGATGCTGCTCGCCTGGTTGACCTCGGTCCGCGGCGCGTCGGCGGTGACGGCCAGGCACGCGTAACGGCCGGTCGCCTTCGACAGGTCGGCGGCGGGATCGGGCGCGCCGACGCCGCGCGGGAACCGCTCGCACTCGACGCGCCCGACGCTCTGGTTGAACTCGCCGGAGCGCACGCGGGCCAGCGCATCGTCCTGCACGGCGGCGGCGACGTCGGCGGCGAGCGCCTCGCGCGCCTGGAGGGCGGCTGCCCCGGTCAGCCCGCGCGCCGCCTGCCCGCTGCCGGTGCGCACGCGCTGCTCCGCCCGCAGCTCGGCGGTGCGCCGGGCCTCGAGCTCGGCGGCGGCCCGCTGCTCGGCGGCCGCGCGGTCGCCTTTCGTCTCCGTGATCGCGGGGATGCTCAGCACGAGCGCGACGGCGGCCGCCGCCACCAGGATCGCCGCCGCAATGCCTGCCGGGCGCCGGGCGCGCGGCGGGATCTTGCGAATCAGGAAGCCCGGGATCTCGAGCAGGCCCGGCAGCGGCTCGTAGCGGTCGGACCTGGCGCCGGGCGTCACCGGCGCCACTTTACCACCGGACCCGGGGCGGTGGTCAAGTGTCCTGGAGCGCCGAGCGGAGCGCCTCGTCGAGCTCCGGATGCTGGTAGCGATAGCCCAGCTCGGTGGCGCGGCGGGGCACGGCGTTCTGCCCGTCCGTCACCAGCAGCGACATGCCGCCGTAGAGGAGGCGGAGCGCTGCGGCGGGCACCGGCATGACCGCAGGCCGCTTGAGCGCGCGGCCGAGCGCGCGCGAGAACTCGCGGTTGCTGACCGGCTCTGGAGCGGTGGCATTGACGGGACCGCTCCAGCGGTCGTCGTCGATCGCGGCCACGTACATCCCGATCACGTCGTCGATGTGGATCCAGGGCAGCGGCTGCTCCCCGCCTGCCACCGGGCCCCCGACTCCGAGCCGGAACGGCAGCAGCATCCGCTTCAGCGCGCCGCCGTGGCGGTCGAGCACGACCCCCGTGCGCAGGCGCACCACACGCATGCCGAGCGCCTCCGCCTGCTCGGCCTCGCGCTCCCACGCGACGCATATGCGGGCGAGCACGTCGTCCCCGGGCGGCGCGTCCTCGCCGACCGGATCGGGGCGGCTGCCGTAGTAGCCGACCGCCGCGGAGCTGATCAGCGCCTGGGGGCGCGGGTCGGCGGCGCGCAGGCCCTCGACGAGGTTGCGGGTGCCCTGCTCGCGCGAGTCGTGGATGCGCCGGAGCGCGTCGTCGGTCCAGCGCTGCTCGATGTCCTCGCCCGCGAGATGGACGACGGCGTCGCGGCCGGCCAGCGCCTCGGCGGGCGCGGGGCCGGCGTTGGGGTCCCAGCGCACGTCGCCCCGGCTGCGGCTGAGGACCGTGACCTCGTCGCCCCGCTCCCGGAGTCGCTGCACCAGCAGCGAGCCCAGCCGGCCGGTCCCGCCGGTTATGGCGATCATCACGGTTTCGCCCTCCCGCCTCGCGAGCTCGGCACTCGGGCGACGTTACATTCCCTCCTGCCTCGCGAGCTCGGCACTCGGGCGACGTTACAGCGCCCCGAACTCCTGCGTATCACCGGGCGCATAGCCGATCGCGCCGGGGTCGGCGCCGGCCGCGCCCTCGCGCGTGGCCTGCTCGGCGACGGCGGCGGCGACCGCCCTGGGCACGTCGCGGTTGAAGGGGGAGGGGATGATGTGGTCCTCGCGCAGGTCGCTCTCCGGCACCACGGCGGCGATGCCGCGCGCGGCCGCCATCTTCATCTCCTCCGTGATCTCGCGGGCGCGGACGTCGAGCGCGCCGCGGAAGATGCCGGGGAAGCAGAGCACGTTGTTGATCTGGTTCGGGTAGTCGGAGCGGCCGGTGGCGATGATGCGCGCGTACCGCCGGGCCTCCTCGGGCGTGACCTCGGGATTGGGGTTGGCCATCGCGAACACCATCGCGTCGCCGGCCATCCGCTGGAGCGCCTCCGGCGGCATCACGCGGGCGCCGGAGAGTCCGATGAACAGGTGGGCGCCGTCGATCACGTCGGCCGGGCCGCCCTCGCGGCGCTCCTCGTTGGTCGACTCCGCGAACCAGCGCTTGACCGCGGGCATCGAGCCGTCCTGGTAGTCGGCCCGGCCGGTCGACAGCGCGCCCTTGGAGTCGCAGCCGATGATGTGGCGGACGCCCGCGGCGAGCAGGATCTTGGCGACCGCGATGCCGGCCGCGCCGAGGCCGACGATCAGCACCTCGAGGTCCTCGATCCTGCGGCCGGTCAGCTTGAGTGCGTTGAGGAGGGCGGCGAGCACGACCACCGCGGTGCCGTGCTGGTCGTCGTGGAACACCGGGATGTCGAGCTCCTGCTTGAGGCGGTCCTCGATCTCGAAGCAGCGGGGCGCGCTGATGTCCTCGAGGTTGATGCCGCCGAAGGTGGGGGCCACGGCCTTGACGGTGGCGACGATCTCGTCCGGGTCCTTGGTGTCGAGGCACAGCGGGAAGGCGTCGACGCCGCCGAACTCCTTGAACAGCATCGCCTTGCCCTCCATCACCGGCATCGCGGCGGCCGGGCCGATGTCGCCGAGCCCGAGCACGGCGCTGCCGTCGGACACGACCGCCACCGTGTTGCGCTTGATCGTGTACTGGAACGCCTTGTCGGAGTCGTGGGCGATCGCGTCGCAGACCCGGGCGACGCCGGGCGTGTAGGCCATCGACAGGTCGTCGCGGGTGCGCAGCGGGTGCTTGTTGCGCTGCTCGATCTTGCCGCCGACGTGCATCAGGAACGTGCGGTCGGTGGTGTCGACGACCTCGGCGCCGTCGACCTGCCCGGCGGCGGCGACGATCTGTTGCGCGTGGTCGGTCCCCGCGGCGTCGATCGTCATGTCGCGCAGCGTGTGCGAGTCGTCGATCGCGATCAGGTCGATCGAGCCGAGCGTCCCGCCGGCTTCGCCGATCGCGGTCGCGACCCGGCCCAGCATGCCGGGCCGGTGGTCGATCCGCACGCGCAGGACGAACGAGAACTGGGCCTGGAGCGACGCTGTGATGCGGTCAATCTAGACGGTCGACATACGGCGTCGCCTCGGCGCCAGGCGGGTATCCCAAACCTCTGAGATCGGTATCCGGCCCTATGCTGGGACACGACACCCGAGCACGGAGGCAGCTCTCATGCCACGTATCGATGTCGAGACAGGAGGACTGCGCGCGGCGGGCGGCAGCGCGGAGAGCGTCGCTGCCGAGTTGCGCGGCTTCGCGGGTGAGATCGCCGCCGCCCTGTCGGGCGTGGGCGGCGCCGCGCCGTCACAGAGCGCAGCGGCCAGCGCCCAGTTCGGCCGGGCGCTCGAGGCGGGCGCGCTGGCGATCGCCGACGGGGTGGGCTCGCTCGGCGCCAACGCCGTGAGCGCGGCCGAGACCTACGAGCAGGTCGACCAGCGGGCGATGCCACGATGAGCCGCCCGGCGAACCTCGAAGGCCTCCCGTGGCCTGAGGGCGAGCCCGGCCCGCTGCGCGACGCCGCCGCGCGCCTGCGCGGGATCGGCGGCGGCTTCGAGGGCGCCGGAGCGCGCCTGGGCGGCGCTGTCGCGCCCGACTGGTCGGGCGTTGCGTCGCAGTCGTATTCGGGCACGCTCACGCGCGGCCAGGCGGCGGTCTCGCACGTCGCCGGCTCGGTCGACGCCGCCGCGGCCGCCTACGCCGAGCTGGCCGACGCGATCGAAAGCGCGCAGGACGACGTGCGGCGCGCGGCCGAGCGCCTGCACGACGCGCGAGAGGCGGCGCGCCAGGCGCGGTCGCGCGCGGCCGCGGCGCGCGCGGAAGCCGACCAGGCGCACGCCGGCGCGCTGTCGAGCCCGGCGCTGGTGACCGGCGGCTTCGACCCGCTCGCGGCGGAGGCGAACGCCGCCGAAGGCCGGGCGCAGGCCGCCGAGTCGGTGGCTGCCGAGGCCGAGGCCGAGGAGGCGCGCATCGAGCGGTGGGCGCACGGGGAGGCGGACCGGGCGGTGGCCTCCGCCGAGCGCGCGGACGCCGCCTGCGCCGGCGCGCTGAACGCAACGGGGCTGACCGGGGCGTTCATCGGCGGGCCGGCCTTCGCGTCGGGCGCCAAGGCGGTGTGGGACTTCGTCTACGAGGTCCAGGTCAAGCCCCTCAACCCGTGGCACTCGGGCTACAACGAGGGCGAGAGCGCGATGGTCGCTGCGAGCTGGACCAGCGGCATCCTCTTCGGCGCCTCGGAGTGGACAAGCCGCTACGCGGCCCAGAACTGGATGCGCATGCAGCCCGGCTACTGGACCCGCGCGCCGCAATGGGTACGCCCCCACACCCGATCGACCCCTTCCGGCGGCACCACGCAGGTCCGTGGGTATTCGCGCGGCGGCATCTGGGCTCCCGCTCGGGCGGTGCCCGACCAGGGCGCCCGCGCCCAGTGGGCGACGCGGGCGAAGTGGTTCGGCCGCGCGGGCGGCGCCGCCTCGCTGCTGACGGCGGGAGCCGGCCAGTACTTCGACGACCTCGACAACCCCAACCTCAACGGGAACGAGCGGGCCGGCCGCGTGGCGGCGCAGACGGCGACGGTGGGCGTCGCCGGCGCCGGGGGCGCCTGGGCGGGCGCGGCGGGCGGCGCGGCGCTGGGCACCGCGATCTGCCCGGGCGTCGGCACGGTGGTGGGCGGTGTGGTCGGCGGCATCATCGGCGGCGGCCTGGCCGGCGGGCTCGCGGACAAGTTCAACGACGGGGTAGTCGACTGGGCGGGCGGCGCGGCCGACGACCTGGCCGACGCCGTCGGCGACATCGACATGCCGGACATCGACGTCCCGGACATCGACCTGCCCGACTTCGACCCGCCGTGGTGAGTCCGTGATCGCGATCGCGATCGGCCTCGTCCTGCTCGCGCTCGCCTGGCTGTGCTGGACCGGGCGCTGGCGCGCGTGGTCGCGGATGGCGATGCTGCCGCTGATGCCGATCACGGCGCTGCCCGCGGTCGGGATCGTGCTGATCGCCGCCGGAGCCGGCGATCTGGCCGGCCCCCCGGTCAGCGGGGTGGTCTATGCCCTCGCGCTGGCGGCCGCGCTCGCGGGCGTCGTGCTGTGGCTGTGGGACCCGAAGTGGTACGGGCCGGCCTGGTACCGCGAGCGCGACACCACGTACGACCTGTCGGTGCCGCTCAACGCGGCGATCGCCACGACCGTGCGGTCACCGGTCGCGGACTCGAGCGACGCGGCGGCGCGCTCGGCCGCCGGGCCGGGCCCGCCGCTCGATCGCTGGCGGGCGCACCTGGTGAGCGACGAGCACGGGCACCCGAGCGCGATGCAGCGGGTGGGCGTCGTGCGCGGGCACCTGCTGCTCTGGGAGCACGCGCTGGCCTTCGCGGCCGACGCGCGCGAGGACCGGATGCGCGGCCGGCCGGTCACGGTCGTGATTCCGGCCGACTCGATCCGGTCGGTGGACCGCGTGCCCGCGGGCAGCCGTCCGGAGGGCGCGAGCACCGGGCCGGACCTGCCCTCGCGCGTCATGCCGCGGCTGCGGATCGAGACCTCGGAGGGCTCGTGGTACTTCGAGGCCGCCCGCGCCGGGCGGCGGGCGACCGAGCTCGCCGAGCGCTACCTCGGCGGGGTGGAGGCTCGGCTCTAGTGTCGGGGCACTGCAGTGTCGGACGAGCCGATCGAGCGGTGGGAGCTGGCGGCGGTCGGCCCCGCATGGGGCCCGGCGCCCGGTGAGGAGATCGTTCGCCCGGTGGCCGGCTCGCTCGAGGTGCACGTCGACGGCCTCGTCTTCCGCCCGGCGGGCGCCGGCGAGACGGAGGTCATCCCCGCCTCGAGCATCCGAGCCATCGGGCCGCTCACGCCGGGCACGCCGGTGGCGGGAGGCTGGATGCCCAAGTGGCAGCGACGGCTGCGCAGCCCCGGCTTCGCCGTCGACACCACGGCCGGCGGCTGGGTGTTCGACGGCCCGCACGGGCCCGCCCGCGCCAGGGCCCTCAACGAGCGCTTCCGCATCGGATGAGCGACGCCCTCGCGGTCCATCGCCATGGCGCGGGCGGCTTCGAGCTGCCGCTCCCCGTCGGATGGGAGTGGCGAGAGAACGTCAAAGGGTGCGCGCTGCTGGCGATCGAGCCCGAGCGCGACGACGGTCATGTCCGCGCCAACGTCGTCGTCACCGTCGAGCGGCTGCCGGACGGGGAGTCGGTCGAGGAGTGGGCCGGGCGGTCGCTCGCCGCGCTCGCGGAGACGCTCCGCCGGCACCGGCTGCTCGACCTCGAGGAGCTGGAGGTCGGCGGCCGGCCGGCGCGCCGCGCGCTCAGCCACTACGTCGACAGCGTGCACGGCGGCGTCTGCCTCGAGCAGTGGCTCGTGCCGGCCGGTGAGCTGGGCATCGTGGTGTCTTGCACCACGGCGGCGCTCGAGTACGACGACCTCTTCGAGCTCATGCATGCGGTCGCGGACGGGCTGCGGGTGCGATGAACGGCGCGGTCGAGTTCGATCCCGAGCGGGGCCGGCTGCTGATCGGCGAGGAGGCGCTGCGCGTGCTCGTCGCGCACACCGCCGATCCCGTCGCGGTGGCCGTCGAGGGCGCGGTCGACGAGCTCGCCGCGCTGCAGGCCGCGGGGGTGATCTCAGGCGGCCGGGCTCACCCTGCGGTGTCCGAGGCGCTGGCGGCGATCGTCCGGCCGGACCTGTCCACGCTCGAGCTGTCGTCCTCGGGCAGGTCGATGCGAGGCTGGGCCTCGTACGGCGCGGCGGCGCTGCTGCTGCCGGAGCGCGATGGCGACGAAGGCCGCCGTCAGCTGCTGGCGGTGCACCCGACGGTGCTCCCGGCCACCCTGGCCGAGCTGGTCGACCTCGGTCCGCGCGCGGTGCCCGACGCCGCCGAGCCGATCGTGTACGTGCCGGACGCGATCCCGGACGTGCGCCGGCGATGGCGGCTCGACGCGGCGTGGAAGCTCGACGACGGCACGAGCGGCGGCGACGGCCTCGAGGTGCTCGACACCGCGGACGGCCTCTGGATGCTCACGACGGGCGACGAGGGCGGCCGGCCGATCGCGTGGCCGGTCACGCCGACGCTCGTCTGGCGCCACATCGTCCGCATCGTCATGCGACGGGCCGCCGACGCCTGACCGCCACGCACTTCGTCCTGCGGCCTGCGGCTCCGGTCAGTACCCGAGGCGGGCGAGGCGCTCGGCCTCGGCCTGGCGCTTGGCGTCGCGCTCGGCGCGGCGGTCGTCGTCGCGCTCCTCCTCGTGCTCCTCCTTGCGCTGGCCCTCGCTGTCCACGTGGACGATCCGGACCGAGGAGCGGAAGGAGCCGTCGCGGCCGTGGGTCTCGAGCTCTTCGCGACGGGCGGGCCGGCCGCGGTCGCCGCCCTCGCGATCGCCGCGGTAGCCGCCCTGGCCGCCGCCGCGGTAGCCACCCTGGCCGCCGCCGCCACCGCCGCGGTAGCCACCTTGGCCGCCGCCGCCACTGCCGCCGCCGGAACGGCGGCCGCGGCCGCGGCCACGGCGGTCGTCGTCGCGCGTGCGCGGGTTGACGATCGCCTTGACGTCGCGCACCGGGGTGGCTGCAAGGCGTACCCACGCGGTGAAGACCGGGTCGCCGGGCTTGTGGCCCTGGGCCTGCTCGGCGCACACCGAGGACCACTTCATCGTCTCGCCGTCGTCGCGCCGCTTGGGCTGCAGCGCCTCACGCACGGCCTCCGGGCCGCCGACGCGCTCGATGGCGGCGACGAGCCGCGCCTGCGCCCGGGCCGAGCGGCTCGGCGAGGTCGCGGGCGGAGCGGCGGGCTGCGGCGGCGCCTCGGCGGCAGGAGCGGCGTCACCCTCGGCGGCGGGCGCCTCCTCGGCCTCGGCCGGCTCGGGCGCACTCGCTTCGACGGCCGCCTGCTCCTGCTTGCGAAGCTCACTCAACTTGGCGAAGAAGGTCCGCCGATGCCGCTCCGCGGCCGTCAGCCGGCGCCGGCGCCGAGGCCGATCACCCTGCTGGCCGCCACGACCCTGGCCCCGCGGCTGCCGTGCCGCACCCTCGGCGGGCGGCGCCGCGGCGGCGGGCTGCGCCGGTTCGGCCGCCGGCGGCTCGGCCGGCGGCGCCTCGGGCGCGGGCTGCGCGGGTTCGGGCGTCGGTGCCTCGGACGTGGGCCGCGCGGGTTCGGTGGGCGGCGCCTCGGCGGCGGGCTGCGCCGGTTCGGCCGCCGGCGGCTCGGCCGGCGGCGCCGCGGCGGCGGGCTGTGTCGGTTCGGCCGGCCGGCGGCTCAGCCGGCGGCGCCTCGGCGGCGGGCTGCGCCGGTTCGGCCGGCGGCGTCTCGGCGGCGGGCTGCGCTGGTTCGGCCGTCGGCTCCGCGGCCGGCACCACCGGCTCGTCGGCCGCCGGCTCGGCGGGCGGCGCCGTGGGCTCGGCGGCCGGGGCCGTGGGCGGCTCGTCGGCCGTCGCCTCGGGGGGCGCCGGGGCCGGCTCGTCGGGCGACTCTGGCGCCGGCGTCGGCTCGCGGTCCTCGGGGCTGGGCGTCTCGGTCATAGGTCGGGGAGCCTGCTCGTCGACGGCGGAGACCTGCCGGAGAGCATCGACCCGCCAGCATAGCGGCGCGGGGTCATGAGACGAACCGCCACCCACCTGCGGTCCACTAGCCTTCGACCGCGATGGCCCAGACCGACGGAGACGCGCCGCGCGAGCTGTTCCTGATCGACGGCAACTCGCTCGCCTACCGCGCGTTCTTCGCCCTCCCGGAGTCGATCGCGACCTCCGACGGCCGGCCCACCAACGCGATCCTCGGCTTCGCGTCGATGCTCGTGAAGATCCTCACCGACTACGGCGAGGTGCCGACCGTCGTGGTCTGGGACGCCGGGATGTCGGGCCGCAAGGAGATCTCGTCCGACTACAAGGCCCAGCGCACCACCCGGCCCGACCTGCTCAAGCTCCAGTGGCCGCACCTGCGCCCGCTGGTCGAGGCGTTCGGCTACCGGAACATCTCCGTCGAGGGGTTCGAGGCCGACGACGTGATCGCCGCGCTCGTCGAGCAGGCGCGCGGCCGCGGCATCCCCGTGATGGTCGTGACCGGCGACCGCGACGCGTACCAGCTGGTCGGCGAGGGCGTGCGGATCATGACGACCTCGCGCGGGATCACCGACACGAAGGTCTATGACCGCCAGGGCGTGATCGACCGCTACGGCATCCCGCCCGAGCTGGTCCCCGACTTCATCGGCCTCAAGGGCGACACCAGCGACAACATCCCGGGCGTCCCCGGCATCGGCGACAAGACCGCCTCCGAGCTGCTCCAGCGGTTCGGCGACCTCGAGGGCGTGCTCACCAGCGTCGACGAGATCTCCGGCGCCAAGCGCAAGCAGAACCTGACCGAGCATGCGGAGGCGGCGCGGCTGTCCAAGCAGCTGGCGACGATGGTCAAGGACGTCCCGGTCGAGCTCGACCTCGAGGCCGAGCTGGGGCGCCGGCCGGCCCGCGACAACCTCCGCACGACCTTCCGCGAGTGGGAGCTGCGCGAGCCGCTGCGGCGGCTCGAGGAGGCGCTCGCGGTCGCCGAGGCCGAGGCGATCCCGCGCCCCGAAGCCGCCGAGGCCCGCATCGTCCCGGTCAAGCAGAACGCCACTCCGCAGGACGTCGGCGCCCTCCGAGGCGACGAGCTGTTCCTGGTCGCCGAGTCGCCGATCGTCCCCGAGGGCGAGCTGCTGCCGCGCGAGCCGCGCTGGAGCTTCGGCGCCTACGCCACGGACGCGGCTCAGGCGCTCGCCGGCGAGGTCGACGACCCCGCCGTGCTGGTCGCGGCCGCCGGCGACCGCCCGGTCGTCGCCCACAACGCGAAGGCGCTCGGCGAGGTTCCGAGGAACCTCGTGTTCGATACCGAGCTCGCGGCCTACCTGCTCGACCCGGCCCGACGCGGCTTCCCGCTCGACGAGCTGTGCGAGGAGCGCGGCCTGGCGGTCACCGCCGACGACCAGAACGCCGCCCGGGCCGTGCTCGTCCACGACCTCGCCGCCCAGCAGCGCGAGCAGCTGAACGAGCGCGGCCTCACCGACCTGCTGAACGACATCGAGCTCCCGCTCGTCTATGTCCTGCGGGAGACCGAGAAGGTCGGCATCAAGCTCGACACCCGCAGGCTGGAGGAGGCCGCGAGCCGCATCCGCGCCGACGCCCAGCAGCTCGAGCGCGAGATCTGGGATATCGCGGGCGAGGAGTTCATGATCGGCTCGCCGCAGCAGCTCGCCGAGGTGCTGTTCGTCAAGCTCGGCCTCAGCCGCAAGCGCCGCGGCAAGACCGGCTTCAGCACCGACGCCCGCGTGCTGCAGGCGATCCGCGAAGAGCATCCGATCATCCCCAAGATCGAGCGCTTCCGGGAGCTCACCAAGCTCGTGCAGACCTACCTCGACGCGCTGCCCGCCTGGATCGGCGACGACGGCCGTCTGCACACCACGTTCCTGCAGACCAACGCGGCCACCGGCCGGCTCGCCTCGATCAACCCCAACCTGCAGAACATCCCGATCCGCACGGAGACCGGCCGCGTCATCCGCCAGTGCTTCGTGGCCGAGCCCGGCAACGTGCTGATCTCGGTCGACTACGAGCAGGTCGAGTTGCGCGTGCTCGCCCACATCGCCAACGAGCAGGTGCTGCGGGACATCTTCCTGCGCGGCGAGGACGTGCACACCGAGACCGCCTCGAAGGTGTTCGAGCTGCCGCCCGAGCAGCTCGACGTCGGCATGCGCTCGAAGGCCAAGATGGTCAACTACGGGATCGTCTACGGCCTCAGCGCCTACGGGCTGGCCGACCGGCTGCAGATCCCGCAGGAGGAGGCGCAGGAGTTCATCGACCGCTACCTCGAGCGCTTCCCCGCCGTCCACCAGTTCATGCAGGACGCCGTCGAGCAGGCGGTCCAGCACGGCTACGTGTCGACGCTCTTCGGCCGCCGCCGCCAGGTGCCCGAGATCCGCGCCCGCAACTGGCAGACGCGCAAGCTCGGCGAGCGCCTCGCGGTCAACTCCGTGATCCAGGGCACCGCCGCCGACATCATCAAGCTCGCGATGGTGCGCGCGCACCACGCGCTCGCCGCCGAGCGGCTGAAGACGCGGCTGATCCTCCAGATCCACGACGAGCTGCTCGCCGAGGGGCCGGAGGAGGAGGCGCCGCGCGCCGCCGAGGTGATCTCGCGCGAGATGGTCGCGGCCGCCGATCTCGACCCGCCGCTGAAGGTCGACGCCGGCACCGGCCCGAACTGGCTCGAAGCCAAGTGACCCGCCACCAGGAGCCGGGCGGCTGATGGACAAGGGCGTCGCCGTCGCGGTGGCGGCGGTGGTCGGCGGGCTGGTCGCCACGCAGGCGCCGCTGAACTCCCAGCTGGGGCGCACGGTCGGCGGTCTTCAGGCGTCGGTCGTCGCGCTGGCGGTGTCGTTCGTCGCGCTGCTGGCGCTCGCCGCCGTCACCGAGGGGCTCGGCGGCATCCGCAGGATCGGCGACGCGCCGCTGTACGTCGCGATCGGCGGCGGTCTCGCGGGAGCCCTGTACGTCGGCAGCATCGTGTTCACGGTCCGCGCGCTCGGGGCCTCCGGGCTGACCGCCGTGACGATCGCCGGCCAGCTCGCGCTGGCGATGGTCATCGACCACTTCGGCTGGCTGGGAGTCGAGCGCTCGCCGATAACCGCTGTCAAGATCGCCGGCGTCGCGTTGCTCGCGCTCGGTACCTGGCTCGTCATCAGTGACTAGCGTCGCGGTCGTCGGCGCGGGCACCGCCGGTTGCGCGGCGGCCCTGCTGCTGGCGCGCGACGGCCACCGCGTCACGCTGTTCGAGCAGGCCCCCGAGCCGGGCCCGGTGGGCGCGGGGATCCTGCTGCAGCCGACGGGCATGGAGGTGCTGGAGCGGCTCGGGGTGAGCGTGCCCGGGGCGCAGGTGCGGCGGCTGCGATGCACGACGGCCGGTGGGCGGACGCTGCTCGACCTGAGCTACGACGTGATCGGGGCCCACGGCCTCGGCGTGCACCGCGGCGCGCTGTTCCATGCGCTGTTCGACCCGCTCGAGCCCGCCGGAGTCGAGCTGCGCCTCGGCCCGCCGACGGCGCCCGCTCGGCGCTGCGCCGCGACGCCGTCGTCCGGCCGTATCCGTGGGGCGCTGGCGAGCCTGTTCTTCCGCGTCCGTGCCGATCGCCGAAGCGCTTCCACCAGGGCAACGTGGCCTTCCTCGGCGACGCCGCGCACGCGATGAGCCCGCAGCTCGGCCAGGGCGCCAACCTCGCGCTGCTCGACGCCGCCGCGCTCGCCGACGCGCTCAGGGCCGGCGAGGGCCTCGCCGGCTACACGCGGCGCCGCCGCGCGCACGTCCGCTTCTACGCGTTCGCCAGCCGCTGGATGACGCCGTTCTTCCAGTCCGGCCGCGACCGCCTCGCCGCGCCGCGCGACGCGCTGATGGGCCCGGCCGCGCGCGTGCCGTGGATCGGCCGCCAGATGGTCCGCACGATGGCCGGGCTCATGGCCCGAAGGCCGCCGGGTGGCCGAGCAGCACGATCGGCTCGTCGATCCGCGCCAGCCCCTCGCGCATGAGTGCCGCGCCCACGCCCGACCGCTGATGCTCGGGGAGCACCGCGAGCGGCCCCAGCGTCATCGCGCGGTCGCCGCGGCTGAACAGCAGGTGGCCGACGATCTCGCCGTCCACCTCCGCCACCAGCGACAGCGCCCATGCCTCATCGCCGCGCAGCGCGTCGACGATGTCGGCCTCCTCCGCTCGCCCGAAGGCCGCCTCCTCGACGCGCCGGACGGCCTCGCGGTCCTCCGCCCGCTCCTCGCGGACCGAGATCACCCGCGCGACAGCGCCGGCGCCTCGCCGGCCGGGACCTCCTGGTAGTCGGGGAGCGTCTTGAGCACCTCCTCGGCGCCTGCCGGGGCGTAGATGGCGAGGATCACCATCGGCTCGTAGCCGGTGTTGAGCGTCGAGTGGAAGGCCCCCTTGGGGATGAACACCGTGTCACCCGGACGGACCCGCTTGGGCTCGTCGTCGTCGACCATCTGGTCGCCCTCGCCGGCGAGGATGTAGAGGATCTCGTCCGACTCGGGGTGGTTGTGGCGGTCGTGGCCCTTACCGGGGAGCAGGATCACGTGCATCATGCTCACCTCCGGGTTCTCGGTGTTGTCGGTCGCCACCAGCGGCTTGATCACGCCCCAGTCGAAGCTCATGGTCGGCAGCGACGACGGTATCGACGAACTTGGAAGGCATCATGGTACCGCGCAGCTCGCAAGCAGGCCTTGAAGCGCTTCATGTTCTCGGTCATGGCCACCTCGGTGGGCAGCCGCTCCATGCTCGACGCGCCATAGAAGCCGGCGATGCCCTCGGTGCGGTCGAGCACGTACTGCGCGTCCTCCGGCTCGGCCAGCGGACCGCCGTGGCAGAGCACGATCACGTCGGGATTGACCCGCACGGCGGCGTCGCGCATCTCCTGGATCTCGGTCACGCACTCGTCGAGGGTCTTTGCCGTGTGCGCGCCGATCGTGCCCTTGGTGGTCAGGCCCATGTGGGGGACGAGCACGTCGGCGCCCGCCCCGGCCATCGCCACCGCGTCGTCCGGGTCGAACGTGTAGGGCGTGGTCAGCAGGCCCAGCTGCTTGGCGGCCCGGATCATGTCGACCTCGAGCCCGTAACCCATCCCGGTCTCCTCGAGGTTGGCCCGGAACGTGCCGTCGATCAGCCCGACGGTCGGGAAGTTCTGGACGCCCGCGAAGCCGGCGTCGGCGATCTGGCGCAGGAAGACTTCCATCAGCCGGAACGGGTCGGTCCCGCAGACCCCCGCGATGACCGGCGTGTCGCGCACGATGGGGAGGACCTCCTGCCCCATCTCGAGCACGATCGAGTTCGCGTCGCCGTACGGCATCAGCCCCGCCAGCGAGCCGCGCCCCGCCATCCGGTAGCGGCCGGAGTTGTAGATGATGATCGAGGTCGGTGCCGCCCGCCTCCGCGCACTTGGCCGACAGGCCCGTGCCGGCGCCGGCGCCGATGATCACCCCGCCCGCGTCGAGCGTCGCGCGCAGCTTCGCGCGTGCCTCGTCTCCGGTCACGCCTTCTCCTTCATGAACTCGTCGAGCTTGTCCGCCATCGCGGCGGCGAACTCGGGGTCGTTGACGTTGCAGTCCATCTCCACCAGCTCGACGCGATCACCGAGCCCGTCGCGCAGCGCCGCGAACAGCGCCTCGTCCGCCTCCGGGTCGTGGAACGGCTGGCCCTCGGCGTCGATCATCGAGACGCCGCGCAGCGGCAGGAACAGCGCGGTGGGGCCCGTGGCGGCCGACAGCTTGCGCGCGATCCGGCGGCCGAGCTCGGCCGTCTCCTCCGGCGTCGTGCGCATCAGCGTCACCGACGGGTTGTGCACGTACAGGTTGCGGGCCTCGAACTGCGGCGGGACCGTGTCGCGGGCGCCGAAGTTGACCATGTCGAGCGCCCCGACCGACACGACCTGCGGCAGTCCGAGCCGCCCCGCCGCCTCGAGCCGGTCGGGCCCGGCGGAGAGGACGCCGCCCACGAGGTCGTCGCACAGCTCGGTGGTGGTGATGTCCAGCACTCCCTGGAGGAAGCCGGAGTCCATCAGGCCCTCCATCGCGCGCCCGCCGGCGCCGGTGGCGTGGAAGGTCAGCACCTCGTAGCCGAGGCCTTCCATCCGCTCGCGAGCGGCGGTGACGCAGGGCGTCGTGACGCCGAACATCGTCGCGCCCACCAGCGGCTTCGTCTCGCCGAGCTCGACCGGCGGCGCCTGCATCATGCCCGCCATCGCGGCCGCCGCGTTCGCGAGGATGCGCGCCGAGATCGAGTTCACGCCCGCGACGTCGGTGACCGAGGCCATCATCGTCACGTCGCTGGCGCCGACGTAGTCGGCGGTGTTCCCGGCCGCCATCGTCGACACCATCAGCTTCGGCGCGCCGACCGGCAGCGCCTGCATCGCGCGCGTCGCGATCGCCGTGCCGCCGGAGCCGCCGGCCGCCAGCACGCCGCCGATCCGCCCCTCGGCATACAGCCGCCGCGCGAGCTCCTCGGCGGCGTCGGCCATCGCGGTCACGGCGGCGCCGCGGTCGCCCGCCTGCGCCAGCGCGGCGGGGTCGCCTCCGACATGCAGGTCCGGCTCGACGCCGACCGGCTCGTTGACGCCGGCGTCGGCGAGGATCGTGTCGACGCCGTGCAGTCGCAGCCGCTCACGCAGGTACGCGTACTCCGCTCCCTTCGTGTCGAGCGTGCCGACGAGCAGGACCGTCTCCGACACCGTTCCCTCCTCCTTACTGGACGCGGCGACCCTACCGCCCGGGCGCGGTCCTGGTCGGGGGTGCGACCAAATCCTTTCCCAGGAGCGAAGTCAAAGGTCACACCCCCCTCGGTCGGCGGACCGATCGCGGCGATCGCGGCCGCCTCGGCGTCACACGCGTGACGTCGTACATCGCACGCGCTTGCGGGCGGATCATCGATTATCTAGCGTCCGCCGCCGGAGAGGGCGAGCGGAGGAGAAGAGCATGGCCGTGACCGAGGAGGTCCTGGGGACGTTCCATGGGTCGGACGAGTTCCCGATCGAGTGGCAGGAGGGCGAGAAGGAGCTCTTCTGGATCTACGACGACCTCCACATCCCGAACCCGGTGTCGCCGATGTTCTTCGACATCGGCGGCTGGTGGCTGACCTGCGACCACATGTTCCGGCGGTTCGGCACGCCGTTCGCGTGCGACTGGATCGCCAAGGAGATCAACGGCTACGTGTACACGGCGGCGGTTCCGTGTGAGTCCGAGCTGCACTCGGAGGCGACCGAGTACCAGGCGCGGTATGTCCCGCGCGTGCCTCGCGACGCCGACCACGCGGCCACGATCGGCGCCTACCTCGGCTGGGTGCTGCCCGAGTACGCCGGCAACTTCCTCGACTGGTGGCGGGACCGGCTGCGGCCCGAGATCGAGCGCAACTTCGAGTACCTGGACGGCATCGACTACGACGCGGCGGCGATGCGCGAGATGGCGGTCTACCTCGAGGACGCGATCGACGTCCACGACCGCCACTGGAAGATCCACTGGATGCTCAACTTCGCCCAGTTCGCCTCCACCACGAACCTCAACTCGGTGATCGCGGAGGTGCGCGGGGGCGAGGACCCGGGGCTGATGGGCCGCCTGCAGTCGAGCCTCGAGGACCGCAACTGGGACTCGATCGAGGACCTGTGGAAGATCAAGGAGGAGATCAAGGGCGAAGGCGAGCTGGCCGCCGCGTTCGAGGGCGACACCGCGCCCGACGTGCTGCGCGCGCTCGAGGGCTCCGAGCGCGGCCGGCGGCTGATCGCCGAGCGGATCGAGTCGCACCAGCGCACGTTCGGCAACAAGGCGATCTGGTCGCACGAGTTCGCGTTCAAGACCTGGCGCGAGGACCCGGCGCCGATCCTCGAGGCGGTCCGCGGCTACCTGGCGACGGACTACGACTACCCGTCCAACATCGCCTCGGTCCGCGACGACCTCGAGGCGGCCAAGCGCGAGGTGATGGACGGCGTCGACGGCGAGGGTCGCGAGCAGCTCCAGCAGGCGCTCGACCTCTCGCTGGGGATGAACCCGCTCACCCCCGACCACCACTTCTACGTCGACCAGGGGACCAACGCGCGGCTGCGGATCGTGCTGATCGCGATCGGCCGCAAGCTCGCCGACGCCGGCGCGCTCGACGACCCCGAGGACGTGATGTACCTCCGCTACAACGAGCTGCGGCTGCTGATGGCCGACCAGGGCGCGTTCGACGCGCGCGAGCTGGTGTCCGACCGCCGCGACGCGCGCGAGGAGGCGGCCGAGCGGCGCCCGCCCTCGTGGGTCGGCACCGCCACCAAGACCGCGCTCGACTTCCCCTACAACGCGCTGTGGGGGTTCCCGGACAAGTTCTACGCGGGCGAGCCGGCGACCACCGGCGAGGTCAAGGGGCTGGCGGCTTCGCCCGGCGTGGTCGAGGGCCCGGCGCGGTTCGTCGCCTCGCTCGACGAGTTCGACCAGGTGCGCGACGGCGAGATCCTCGTGTGCCGGATGACGAACCCGGCGTGGGTGGTGCTGTTCACGAAGATCGTCGGCCTGGTCACCGAGGCGGGCGGCGTGATCTCCCACCCGGCGGTGGTGGCGCGCGAGTTCGCCATCCCGGCCGTGGTCGGCACCACCAACGCCGGCGAGCGGATCAAGACCGGCGACCGGATCCGGGTCAACGGCACGACGGGCATCGTCGAGATCCTTGGCTGAGCCAGAGTGGATGGCGCCCGCCTCCCTCGAGGAGGCGCTCGCGCTGCGCGCCGAGCGCGGCGACGAGGCGACCGTGCTCGCGGGCGGGACGTTCCTGGGGATCCTCATGAACCAGGGCTTCCTGGCCCCGAGCGCGTTCCTGTCGCTGGGCGCCGTTCCGGAGCTGCGGCGGATCGAGGTGGTCGACGGCGAGCTGCGGCTGGGCGCGATGGTCACGCACCGGCGCGTCGAGCGCGAGGCGACGGAGTGGCCGGTGCTGGCGCGCGCGTTCGGGCTCGTCGCCAGCCCGCGCGTGCGCAACGTGGCGACGGTCGGCGGCGTGCTGGCGGACGCCGACTACGCGAGCGACCCGCCGGCGATGCTCGCGGCGCTCGGCGCGCGGGTGCTGCTGCGCTCGCCGAGCGGCGAGCGCGAGGTCTCGGTGGGGGAGCTGATCCTCGGCTACTACGAGACGTGCATCCGCCCCGACGAGCTGCTGGTCGAGCTGCGGGTGCCGCCGGAGCCCGGGCGGGCGACGTACCGCAAGTTCCGCTCGCGGTCGAGCGAGGACCGGCCGTGCGCGGCGGTCGCCGCGGTCAACGGCGAAGACGGGCTGCGCGTGGTCGTCGGCGCGGTCGCGGAGACCCCGCAGGACTTCCCGGAGCTGTGCGAGGGGTCGCCGGAGGAGGTGGCCGCGGGGTACGCGGAGCGGATCGAGCCGCTCAGCGACTCGCGTGGCTCGGCGGCGTATCGCCGCCGGGTCATCGCGGCCGAGGTGCGCCGCGCGGTGGAGGAGGTGGGATGGACCCCCGCGTGACCGCCGACCTGCGCTACTCGGTCGAGGTCGAGCGGCCCGGCATGCTGCACGCGGCGTTCGTCCGCTCGCCGCACCCGCACGCGCGCGTGCTGTCGATCGACGCCCCCGACGGCGTCGTCGCGCTCCTTCCGGAGGAC
Source organism: uncultured Solirubrobacteraceae bacterium (assembly GCA_963849695.1). GTDB lineage: Bacteria > Actinomycetota > Thermoleophilia > Solirubrobacterales > Solirubrobacteraceae > DASSUW01. Next base: position 110,695 of record CAWKIT010000025.1, on the reverse strand, counting down.
GTCGCCGACCTGGGGCGCTACGGCTGCCAGGTCAAGGACCAGCGCGTGCTGGCGGACGTCGCCCGCCACGTCGGCGACGTCGTCGCCGCCGTCGCCGCGCCCAGCCGTGCGGCCGCGCGGGAGGCCGCCCGGGAGGTCGACGTGTCCTACGACGAGCTGCCGGCGGTCTTCGACCCGCTCGAGGCGGTCGCCCCCGGCGCGCCGCTGATCCATCGCGAAGCGGCGGCGAGTGCCGAGGACGCGGTCTCGATCGACGTCCGCCCGATCGCCGGCACCAACGTCTGCCACCGCTTCCGGATCCGCCACGGCGACGTGGCCGAGGGCTTCGCGCAGGCCGACGTCGTCGTCGAGGAGGTGTTCCGCACCGCGGCCGCCCAGCACGCCCCGATGGAGCCGCACGCCGCGCTCGCCGAGTGGGAGGACGGACGGCTGACGATCTGGAGCGGCACCCAGACGCCGTTCAACACCCGCGCCGACCTGGCCGGCCTGTTCGGGGTCGAGGAAGAGCAGATCCGCGTGGTCGCGCCGCCGATGGGCGGCTCGTTCGGCGCCAAGACCTTCGTGCGCCTGGAGGCGCTGGTCGCCGCGCTCGCGCGCAAGGCCGGGCGGCCGGTGAAGGCGGTGCTCGATCGCGCGGAGGAGTTCGTCACGCTCAACCGCCACCCGGCGGTGGTGCGGGTGCGGATCGGCGCCCGCCGCGACGGCACGCTGGTCGCCAAGGAGGTCGACTGCTGGGCCGACACCGGCGCCTACGCCGACTGCGGGCCTGGCGTGGCGACCAAGATGGGCTACGCCGGCGTCGGCCCGTACCGGATCCCGCACGTGCGCGTCGACTCGCTGGCGGTCTACACCAACCTGCCGCCCGCGGGCGCCTTCCGCGGCTACGGCGCGATGCAGTCGGTGTGGGCGTCCGAGCGCACGATGGACCTGCTGGCGGCCGAGCTCGACCTCTCGCCGCTCGAGCTGCGGCGGCGGAACCTGCTGCGCGACGGCGACGCGTTCGCGACCGGCGAGGTCATGCACGACGTGCACTTCGAGGAGTGCCTGCAGGCGGCGGCCGACGCCGTCGGCTACGAGGCCGACCCGCGCGGCAAGGGCCTGTGCGTGCTGCTGAAGGGGATGCAGACGCCGAGCCGCGCCGAGGTCGCGGTCGAGCGCACGCCGGTCGGCTACGTGGTGCGGTCGGCCTCGTGCGAGATGGGCCAGGACGTCCGGCAGTCGATCAAGCTGATGGCGGCACAGCTGCTGCAGTGCGAGCCGGGGCAGGTCGAGGTCCCCGACCCCGACACCGACAGCTCGCCGTTCGACACCCGCACCACCTCGAGCCGCTCGACCTACATGATGGGCCGCGCGCTGGCCGAGGCGGTGCGCGACATGGGCGACGGCGACAAGGGATTCGGCGAGGTCCGCAACGAGGGCGGCCTCGACCCCGACACGGGCCAGGGCGTCGCCTCGACGCACTGGCACCAGGGCGCGGCGGCGGCGCATGTATCGGTCGACGAGGAGACCGGGCGGGTGACCGTCGAGCACCTGCACGCCGCGGTCTACGCCGGCCGCGTCGTCAACCGCCCGGGCGCCGAGCTGCAGAACGAGGGCTCGATGATCATGGGGCTCGGCACCGCGCTGTTCGAGGCGATCGAGTTCGCCGACGGCGTGGTCGGCAACGCGAACTTCTCCGACTACAACGTGCCCGCCGCCGGCGACATGCCGCGGCTCACGCATGAACTGATCGAGCGCGAAGGCGCCGACGCCCACGGGCTCGGCGAGACGGCGCTGCCGCCGGTGCCCGCCGCGATCGGCAACGCGCTCGCCTCGCTCGGCGTGCACGTCACCGTGCTGCCGATGTCGGCCGAGCGGGTGCTGGAGGCGCTGTGAACGTCGACCTCGTCCTCAACGGCCGCGCCGCCACGCTCGAGGTCCGCACCGACGAGATGCTGCTCGAGGCGCTGCGCCGCGAGGGCCTGCGATCGGTGCGCGAGACGTGCGCGATCGGCGTCTGCGGAGCGTGCACCGTGCTGCTCGACGAGGAGCCGGTCTCGGCCTGCCTGATGCTCGCCGCCGCCGTCGCCGGGCGCGAGATCACCACCGTCGAAGGCTTAAGCGGGTCAGACCCCGTCAAGCGGGCCTTTGACGAAGCGCACGCCTTCCAGTGCGGCTGGTGCACGCCGGGGTTCATCCTCACCGCGACGGCGATGCGGCCGGGCGAGGACATCCGCGAGGCGCTCGGCGGCAACCTGTGCCGCTGCGGCTGCTACGTGAAGATCGAGGAGGCGGTGCGCGCGTGCGTCTCGTGACCTACGACGCAGGCGCCGGCCCGCGGGTCGGCAGGCTCGACGGCGAGACCGTGCTCGACCTCGGCTTCGACGGCGACATGGTCGCGTTCATCGAGGCGGGGGCGCCGGAGGGCGAGGGCGGGCGCGTGGACGGCGCGCGGCTGCTGGCTCCGCTGCGGCCGCGCTCGCTGCGCGACTTCCTCGCCTTCGAGGGGCACATGAAGAACGCCCTCTCGCGCCTGAACCGCCCGATCCCCGACGAGTGGTACGACGTTCCCGCCTACTACAAGGGCATGCCGGACACCGTGATCGGCCCGGAGGCCGAGATCCCGTGGCCACCGTGGACGGACAAGCTCGACCACGAGCTCGAGCTGGCCGCGGTGATCGGCCGCGCGGTCCGGGATGTTGCGCCCGAGGACGCCGCCGGCTGCATCTTCGGCTACACGATCTGGAACGACATGTCGGCGCGCGACGTCCAGGCCCGCGAGCTGCCGATCGGGATGGGACCGGCCAAGGCGAAGGACTGGGACGGCTCGAACGTTCTCGGGCCGTGCCTCGTGACCGCCGACGAGCTCGACGCCGGGGACGCGGCGATGCGCGTGCGCGTCAACGGAGAGCTGTGGGGCGAGGACACGTCGGCCCACATGCACCACACGTTCGCCGACATGGTCGCCTACGCGTCGCGCTCGCAGACGCTGTACCCGGGCGAGGTGCTCGGCTCCGGCACCGCGGCGGGCGGCTCGGGGCTGGAGCTCGACCGCTGGCTGGCGCCCGGCGACGTGGTCGAGCTCGAGATCGAGGGGATCGGAGTGCTCCGCAACCGCATCGGAACCAAGGGAGGCACCTGAGATGGCCTACGTCGTGTGCGCGAAGTGGACCGCGAGGGAAGGGCTCGAGAACCGGCTCGCGGAGATCTGCGAGGAGATGACCGAGCCCTCGCGCGCCGAGTCCGCCAATCGCTTCTATCAGGCGCATCGCTCGCCGGACGACCCGCGCCTGTTCTTCCTCTACGAGCAGTACGACGACCAAGCCGGCTACGAGGCGCACATGGCGTCCGAGCACTTCACCCGCCTCGTCAAGGAGGAGGCGATCCCGGATGTCCTCGAGTCGCGCGAGCGCGAGTTCTACGAGACGCTGTCATGAAGCTCGAGAACGAGTTCACGGTGCCGGCGCCGGTCGAGCGCGCGTGGGAGGTGCTGCTCGACGTCGAGCGCGTCGCGCCCTGCCTGCCGGGGGCCACGATCGACGGCCCGGAGGGCGACCGGTACACCGGCACGATGAAGATCAAGATCGGCCCGATCACCACGCAGTACAAGGGCACGGTCAAGATCGAGGAGGCCGACGAGGCGGCGCGCCGCGCGGTCATGCGCGCGCAGGCCCGCGACAGCCGCGGGCAGGGCACGGCGGCGGCCACGATCACGTCTTCGATGGAGGAGGTCGAAGGCGGGACGCGGGTGCGGGTGGAGACCGACATGCGCGTCACCGGCCCCGCCGCGCAGTTCGGGCGCGGCGTGATGCAGGACGTGAGCGCGAAGCTGATGGGCCGCTTCGCCGACTGCCTGGCCGAGCAGATGAGCGGCGGCGCGCCGCCCGCGGCCGAGGAGGCCGGCGGGGCCGGCGCCCCGGCCGAGCAACCGAGCGGCGCCGAGGCGGCGCCCGCGCCCGCCGCCCCGCCGGCGGCCCCCGGCGCCCGGACCGTAGGGCCGCTGAACCCGGCGGCCGAGCCGCCGCCCGGGCCGGCCGGCGATTCGGCCGCGGCCGCCGCGCGTACCGCGCCCCACGGCGACGCGCTCGGGGAGGCGGTCGGGCGCCCGACCTCCGACGTGCTCGACCTCGGCGAGGCGAGCCGGGAGGCGGTGCTCAAGCGGGTGGTGCCGGTCGCCGCCGGCCTCGTCGCGCTGCTCCTGATCCTGTGGAGGCGGCGTCGGTGAGCGACGAGCTCGTGGAGACCGACGCGCCGTTCATCCGCTCCAACCTGCGCGCCCAGATCAAGGACGTGATCCTCCAGCGCATCGTCTCGCACGAGTACGCGCCGGGAGCGCGGCTCGTGGAGACGCGGATCGCGCAGGAGCTGGGCGTCTCGCAGGCGCCGGTGCGGGAGGCGCTGCGCGACCTCGAGCAGCTCGGCTGCGTCGTCCACGAGCCGTTCCGCGGCTGCTCGGTGCGCGCGTTCAGCGCCGAGGAGCTGCTCGAGGCGTTCCCGGTGCGCGCCGCGCTCGAGGCCCTGGCCGCCCGGCTGGCCGCCGAGCAGGTCACCGAGGAGGAGCTCCTCCAGCTCGCGGAACTGCTCGACACCATGCGCGCCGCCGCGCGGCGCGGGGACGCTCACGACCAGTCGCAGGCCAACGCCGGCTTCCACGCCACGATCGTGCGCGCCGCCCGCAACGCGACGCTCGAGCGCCAGTGGTCGCTTCTGGAGCCGTTCTCGCGCACGTACCTGACGGTCTCGCAGCCGGGGCTCGACCTGCTCGCGCTGTCCGAGCGCCACGTCCCGATCCTCGACGCGCTGCGCGCCCGCGACGGCGAGGCTGCCGCCGCGGCCATGCATCGCCACCTGATGGACGCCGCCGAATTGCTGAAGGAGCCCGTGTGAGACGCATCGTCGACCTCTCCATGCCGGTCCACATGGACATGCTCACGTTCCCGCGCGTGCCGCCGCCGGCGATGTGCGTGTACGAGAGCCACACCGAGTTCGCCGAGCGGATCGGGGCCGCGGCCCACGGGGTCGACTCGCTCACCGCCAGCTACCTGGTGGTGCAGAACGACCACGTCGGCACCCACCTCGACGCGCGCAAGCACATCGTCCCCGACGCCGGCGGGCCGGACACGATCCCGCTCGAGTACTGCATCTCGGACGGCGTGCTGCTCGACTTCACCGACCGGCAGCCGGGCGACGTCATCAGCGCCGCCGACATCGAGGCGGCGCTCGGGCGGATCGAGTACGAGGTCAAGGAGCGCGACATCGTGCTCATCCACACCGGCGCCGGCGCCTACAACACCGAGGAGCGCTACCGCACCGACCATCCGGGCATGAGCGCCGAGGCGACCCGCTGGCTGATCGAGCGCGGCGTGCGGCTGATGGGCTGCGACGCGATCACGTTCGACCCGCCGGTGTGGGCGATGTTCGAGAAGAGGAAGTTCTGGGAGGCGCACCGGGTGATGTGGGACGAGGAGTACTGGCACCTCGAGAACCTCATGAACCTCGAGCAGATCGGCCGCCCGCACGGCTTCCAGCTGATCGTGGCGCCGGTCAAGTGGGTCGGGACGACGGCCGCGCCGGTGCGCGCGGTGGCGATCGTGGAGGAGTGATGCTCGAGTTCGGTCACGAGGAGTGCACGGACGTCGGCCGCGCCGGCGGCAAGGGCGCCTCGCTCGCGCGCATGACGGCGCTCGGCCTTCCCGTCCCGGAGGGCTTCGTGGTGCCCGCCGACGCGCTCGTCGTCGCGCTCGGCGACGGCGGCGCCGAGCTGCGCGCCGCGCTCCCGGACGCGGCGCGCGCGCAGGCCATCGTGGCGCGGGCCGAGCCGCCGGAGGAGATCGCCGCCGCCTACGAGGCGCTCGGCGACGACCCGCCGGTCGCGGTCCGCTCGAGCGCCACCGCCGAGGACTCCGAGGCCGCCTCGTACGCGGGCCAGCAGGAGACCTACCTGCACGTGCGCGGGGCGCGCGCCGTGCTCGACCGCGTGCGCGACTGCTGGGCGTCGTTCTTCTCCGAGCGCGCGATCTTCTACCGCGAGCGCAAGGGGTCGCTCGAGGACCTCGGCATGGCGGTGGTCGTCCAGCGGATGGTGCGCGCCGACGTCGCCGGCGTGCTGTTCACGATGGACCCCGTGCAGGGGCGGCGCGACCGCATGGTGGTCGAGGCCGTGCTCGGGCTCGGCGAGGCCGCCGTCTCGGGCGCCGTGACCCCCGACCACTACGTGCTCAAGCGCGACGGCACGGTCAAGCGCGCCAAGGTCGCGCGCCAGCCGTTCGCGATCGTCCCGCTCGAGGCCGGCGGCACCGAGGAGCGCGAGCTGGGGGAGGAGGGGGCCGAGCAGAAGCTGGCGGAGGAGCACCTGCGCGAGCTGGCGCGGATCGGCGACGACCTCGAGCAGCGGCTGGGCGGCCCGCAGGACATCGAGTGGGCGCTCGAGGGCGGCGAGATCTACGTCCTCCAGGCGAGGCCGGTGACGGCCTGATGCTCGAGCGGGCGCAGGAGTGGATCGCCGGCGTGCACCCGCACGCCCACCACCTCGAGCGCACGCTCGACTGGCTGCTCGTGCTCGACCCCGACGCCTCGGAGGCGGTGCGGATCGCGGCCGCCACGCACGACATCGAGCGCGCGTACCCGGACGGCGCGGCGGGCTGGGACTCGGCCCGCGACTGGGACTCGCCCGAGTACAACCGCTGGCACCAGGACCGCTGCGCGGACATGATCGCCCACGGCCTGCGCGAGCGCGGCGCCTCCGACGAGCTGGCGCGCGAGGTGTCCGGGCTCGTGCGCGTGCACGAGGACGGCGGCTGGCGGGAGGCCGACCTCGTGCAGGCCGCCGACTCGCTCTCGTTCCTGGAGACGATGGTGCCGCTGGTCGTCGGCTGGGTCGAGGAGGGCCGGGCGCCGCGCGAGCGGGCGATCGGCAAGCTGCGGTCCAGCGTCGACCGCATCAGCGGCGACCTGCCACGGGCGCGCGAGCTGGCCGGGGCGCTGCTGGCGCCGGCGCTGTCGCGCGTGCGCGCCGCCAACGCGCCCGACGAGGTGGTCCGGCTGAGCGGCCTGATCCGCACCGGCCGCATGCACCGCCTGGCGTGCGAGCGCTTCCCGCGGATGCCGCTGTGGCCCGGCCATCCCGCGTTCGAGGTGCTCGCCTACCGCACGCCGCAGGGCATCCGCGCCGCCGGCGACCAGCCGTGGGGTCCGCCGAACGATGCCTGCCTCGGCTTCATGAGCGAGCTGGTGATGGGCACTACGCACTCGGGCGCGCACATCGACGCCCATGCGCACATGACCGTCGGTCCCGAGGACCGCTGGCACGGCGGCTCGGCGCGCACCCACCTCGGCGACTTCGGGCCGCTGAAGGGCGACGCCACCGAGATCCCGCCGCTGTGGCGGCGCGGCGTGCTGTACGACGTGCCGGGCCACCGCGGCGTCGAGTCGCTCGACGCCGGCGAGCCGGTCGGCGCCGCCGAGCTGGAAGCGATCGAGGCGGCCCACGGCTTCGCGGCCGGCGAGGGCGACGTCGCGCTGGTGCGCACCGGCTACCTCGCGCACTGGCCCGACCCGGACGCGCTCGCCGCCCACCGCGGGGCCGGCCCGGACCTGTCGGCAGCGCGGCTGCTCGCCGAGCGCGGCGTGCTCGCGGTCGGCTCCGACACCGAGACCTTCGAGGTCCAGCCCGCGCCCGACCGCGGGACTCCCGCCAACCCCCAGCCCGTGCACACGCTGCTGCTGATCGAGCGCGGCATCTACATCCTCGAGAGCCTCGACCTCGAGCGCCTCGCGCGCGCGGGCGTGCGCGAGTTCCTGTTCGTGGCGCTGCCGCTGGCGATCCGCGGGGCGACCGGCTCGATGCTCGACCCGGTGGCGATCACGTGAGGGCGCTGGTCGTCAGCGAGCCGAACGTGTTCGGCGTGCAGGACGTCGACCGGCCGGTCCCCGGCCCGCACGAGGTGCTGTGCCGCGTGCGCGCGATCGCGATCTGCGGCACCGACCCGCACATCATCCAGGGCCACTACCCGGGCTTCTGGCCGCAGGAATGGCCGCTCATCCCCGGCCACGAGTGGTGCGGCGACGTGGTCGAGCTCGGCGCCGGCGCCGCCGAGCTCGGGTGGGAGGTCGGCACCCGCGTGGCGGGCACCTCGCACGCCGCCTGCGGGTTCTGCCGCCGCTGCGTCGAGGGCCGGTACAACGTGTGCGAGCGGTTCGGCGACCTGCGCGTGCACCGGCAGTACGGGCACAACGTCGACGGCGCGTACGCCGAGTACGTCGTGCACTCGATCAAGAGCGTGTTCGCGGTGCCCGAGTCGCTGTCGGACGAGGAGGCGGCGATGCTCGACCCCGCCGCCATCGCGCTGCACACGGTCAAGCGCGGCGGCCACGCGCCGGGTGACACCGTGGTGGTGGTCGGGCCGGGCGTGATGGGGCTGCTGGTGGCGGAGTTCGCGCGCGCGCTGGGAGCGGGCCGGGTGATCGTGGTCGGCCGCGGCGAGCGGCTCGCCAAGGCGGCCGCGCTCGGGTACGAGGCCGTCGACTTCACCGCCGTCGACCCCGTGGAGACGGTGCGCGGCGCCGACGTCGCGCTCGAGTGCTCCGGCGACCCGGCGGCGCTCGGGCAGTGCGTCGAGTTCGTACGCAAGGGCGGGCGGATCGCGGTGATCGGGATCCCGATGGAGGACGCGCGGATCCCGCTGCAGCGGCTCGTGCTCGACGAGATCGAAGTCGTCGGCGTGCGCGCGGCGGCCGGCGAGATGCCGCAGGCGATCGCGCTGGTCGCGGCCGGCCGTGTGCGCCTCGCGGAGCTGATCACCCACCGCTTCGGGCTCGAGGACTTCGCCGAGGCGTACGCGACGTTCACCGAGCGCCGCGACGGCGCGCTCAAGGTGATCGTGCGGCCATGAAGCCGGTGTTCGTCTCCTGTGCGATCACCGGCGGCATGTCGGTTCCCTCGCAGAGCGCGGCGATCCCGGTCACGCCCGAGCAGATCGTGCAGAGTGCCGTGGACGCTCATGAGGCGGGCGCGGCGATCGTCCACATCCACGTGCGCGAGCCGTCGACGGGGAAGCCGAGCGCCGACCTCGGGCTGTTCCGCGAGGTGCTGGCCGGCATCGGCGAGCGCTGCGACGCGATCGTCCAGCCGACCACCGGCGGCGGCGTCGGCATGACGATCGACGAGCGCGCCCGCGTGGTGACCGAGTGCCGGCCGGAGATGGCGACCTTCAACTGCGGCTCGTTCAACTTCGGGATCTTCAAGGTGCGTCACCGGCCGGAGATGGCGCCGTGGGAGGTCGAGTACCTCGAGGGCACGCGCGACTACGTGTTCCGCAACACGTTCGGCGACATGGAGCGGCTGTCGGAGCTGTTCCGCGAGGCGGGCACGAAGCCGGAGTACGAGGTCTACGACGTCGGCCACCTCTACAACCTCGCCCACCTGGCCGACGCCGGGCTGGTCGACTTCCCCGTCCACGTCCAGTTCGTGCTCGGCGTGCTCGGCGCGAACGCCGCCACGCTCGAGCAGCTCGTCCACATGCACCGGACCGCGACGTCGCTGCTCGGCGATCGCTTCACGTGGTGCACGGCCGGTGTCGGCTACCCGGCCGAGTTCCACCTCGCGGCCGCGGCTCTGACGATGGGCGGCCACGTGCGGGTCGGGCTGGAGGACAACCTGCGCGTCGAGGGCGATCGCCGGGCGGCCTCGAACGCCGAGCTGGTGGAGAAGGCGCTGGCGTTGGCGCGGCTGCTCGACAGGGTCCCCGCGGGGGCCGTCGAGGCACGTGAACTGCTCGGACTGCGTTGATACGATCGGCCCCATGGAGCGGCGCCGCTCGCGGATCTTCGCCACCCTCTCCGACACCATCTGGATCCTCGTGCTGGCGGTCGTCGTGCTGTTCGCGTTCTTCGTCGCCCTCGGCGCCTTCACGCCGGGCGAGGTGCTCGCGCTCACGCTGGTCGTCATCGCCCTGGCGCTGCTGTGGTTGGCCCACGCGGTCTGGGACTCGCGCCACCGCGACCCGCACGACCCGGCAGTGATCCGCGCGCGCGAGCGGCGCGGGTTCTGACCCTCCAGCCCGACATCCAGGCGCAGCTCGACCGCATGAACGCGGCGCCCGGCCCGCCTGCCGACCAGGTGCCGGTGGAGGAGGCGCGCGCGGCGCACAACGCCGAGTCCGAGCGGCTGTGCGGCCCCGGCGAGCCGGTCGCCGAGGTGCGCGACGTGAGGGTGCCGACGGCCGGCGGCGAGCTGCGCATCCGCGCGTACCGGCCGCACGAACAGGGTGGGGGAGTCGTCGCGTACCTCCACGGCGGCGGATGGATGATGGGCATGCTCGAGAGCTACGACACGCCGCTGCGCGCGCTCGCCAACGCCTCCGGCGCCCTCGTGGCCTCGATCGACTATCGGCTCTCGCCCGAGCATCGCTTCCCGGCGGCGGTCGACGACACGCTGGCGGGCATCCGCTGGCTGGCGGCGCACGCCGGCGAGCTCGGCGGCGACGGCACGCGGCTCGCGGTGGCCGGCGACAGCGCCGGCGGCAACCTCGCGGCCGTGGCGGCGCTGCGGCTCCGCGGCGAGCTGCCGCTGCGCGCCCAGGCGCTGATCTACCCGATCACCGACTCGGCGCTCGACACGCCGTCCTACCGCGACTTCGCCGAAGGCCATGGCCTCAGCGCGGCGTCGATGCGCCGCTTCTGGACCCTCTACCTCGACGGCGCCGACGGCCGCCACCCCGATGCCTCGCCGCTGCGCGCGCGGGACCTGACCGGCCTCCCGCCCGCGTATGTGCTGACCGCCGAGGAGGACGTGCTGCGCGACGAGGCCGAGGCGTACGCGGCCGCGCTGCGCGAGGCCGGCGTGCCGACCGAGCTGGTCCGCTGGCCGGGAACCATCCACGGCTTCTTCCGCTGGCTCGCGGTCGCGACCGCCGCGCGCGAGGCGATCGACGCCGTCGGCACGGCCCTGCGGCGGGCGCTCGCAGCGCTGACGCGATACCGTCCTCTGCCATGGCTGTGAGCACCGCGACGACCCGGTTCTGGCACCCGTTCGCCGACATGGGGGCGGTGAGCGAGCGCGAGCTGGTGATCGAGCGCGGCGAGGGCGTGTACGTCTACGACGCCGACGGCAACCGCTATCTCGACGGCGCCGCGAGCCTCTGGTACGCCAACCTCGGCCACTCGCGGCGCGACATCGCGGACGCCGTCGCGGCCCAGCTGCGGACGCTGCCCGCCTATTCGACGTTCGGCGAGTTCGGCAACCGGCCCGCCAACGAGCTGTGCGAGCGGCTCGCGGCGCTGGCGCCGATGGAGGACGCGCGCGTGTTCCTCGGCTCGGGCGGCGGCGACGCGATCGACTCGGCGGCGAAGATCGCGCGCCGGCACTGGGTGCTGGCCGGCCGGCCGGAGCGCACGCACCTGATCTCCCGCAGCCACGGCTACCACGGCACGCACGGGTTCGGGACCAGCATCGGCGGGATCGAGGCCAACACCAGCAACTGGGGTCCGCTGGTGCCGAATGTCTCGGCCGTCCAGCACGACTCGCTGGCGGCGCTCGAGGCCGAGATCCTGCGCGTCGGGCCCGATCGCGTCGCCGCCTTCTTCTGCGAGCCCGTGATCGGCGCCGGCGGCGTGCGGCTGCCGGTCGACGGCTACATCGAAGGCGTCGCCGACCTGTGCGCCGAGCACGACATCCTGCTGGTGGTCGACAGCGTGATCTGCGGCTTCGGCCGGCTCGGCACGTGGTTCGGCATCGAGCGCTGGGAGGACGTGCGGCCGGACCTGATCACGTTCGCCAAGGGCATCACGTCCGGCTACCTGCCGCTCGGCGGCGTGATCGCCTCCGGCCGGGTCGCGGCCCCGTTCTTCGAGGAGCCGGGTGGCCCGATGCTGCGCCACGGCGCCACGTACGCCGGCCACCCGACGTGCTGCGCCGCCGGGCTCGCCGTGCTGGACATCTACGAGCGCGAGGACATCATCCCGCGCGGGCGCGAGCTCGAGCGCCCGCTCGCCGACGCGCTGGCGCCGCTGGCCTCGCATCCGGCCGTGGACGAGGTGCGCGCCGGGCTCGGGCTGCTGGCCGCGGTCCAGCTGGCGCCCGACGTGCTCGCGAGCGACCCGGGTGCGCTCGCCAAGGTCGCCGGCGGCGTCCGCGAGGCCGGCGTCATCGTCCGGCCGCTGCTCGGCTCCCTCGCGGTCTCGCCGCCGCTCGTGGTCGAGCCCGAGCATCTCGAGCAGATCGCCGAAGCCTTCCGCGCCGGGCTCGATCGCCTTGGCTGACTGGCACACCGACGAGTACCCCGAGCTGCGCTCGGGGCCGCCCTGGGTGATGGAGGAGATGGTCGCCGCGCAGCCGGCCGCCGTGCGCGGGCTGCTCGACTCGCCGCCCGAAGGCGTCGCGGAGGTCGCGGCCGCCATCCGGGACGGCGGAGCGGTCACCGTCGTCGGCTGCGGGACCTCGGAGCACGGCGCGATGGCGCTCGCCGAGCTGCTCGACGCGGCGCTGGGCGCCGAATGGCCGCCGCGCGCGGTCGCGCGCCAGTCGCTCGACGCCGCCGAGCGGCCGCAGGCCGGCGGCGTCTGCATCGGCGTCTCGCACGACGGCGGCACGCGAGCCACGACCCTCGCCCTGGAGGCGGCCGCGGCGGGAGGCGCGAAGACCGCGCTGGTCACGAACCGGCCGGGAGGCTCGGCGTCCGGCCCGGCACAGCATCTGATCGTCACGCCCGTGCACGACGACTCGTGGTGCCACACCGTGGCCTACACGTCGGCGATCGCGGTCGGCGCCGTGCTCGCGCGCGAGCTGGGCCTCGAGGGGGTCGACGGGGCGCGGGCCGAGGAGGTGCTGAGCGCAGGCATCCGGCGCCGCCCGGCGGCAGCCGCGCTGACCGGCGCCGAGCGGGTGGTCACCACCGGCATCGGGCTCGACCTCATCACCGCCCGCGAGCTCGCGCTGAAGATCGCCGAGGGCGCCCGCATCCCGACCGCCGCGCTCCAGCTCGAGACCCTGCTCCACGGCCACCTCGCCGGCGAGGACGCCCGCACCGCGGCCGTGCTCGTCGACACCGACCCGGCCGCCGACCGGATCGAGCGCCGCGCCGCGATGGCGGCGGCCGCGCTGGGCGACATCGGCATGCCGGTGCTCACTTTGGTGCCGGCCGACGAGGGGTTGCGGGGTCCGCTGGAGCGGCTCCTCGCGGGCGCCGCGGCGCTGCAGACTTTGACGCTGGCCCTGGCCGAGGCGCGCGGGGTGAACCCGGACCTGATCCGGCGTGAGGAGGAGCCGTACCGTCGCGCCGGCGCGAGGGCCGAGGGCGACTGGTAGGCGCGGCCGGCGAACTTCGGGCTCGGCCGCGCGGCGGGCTCGAACTGCGGGCATGTAGGGCGGCGGGTTCGAGCGCCCCGGCGGTCGCCGTTGTTCGTTTCTACAACGCAAGCGGCGCGTTTCGAGCGCTCTTACCGCCGTCGCCAGGGGCTCGGACCGGCCGGTTGGACGTGCGCGGGGACCGATTCGGAGGCGTTCGAAGGCAACTGTGCTAGCCTGGTGTCGTTATCGACACTCAGTTAGCACAGCTCCCGTTGGAGATTTCACAACCGCAGGAAGCGACCGCCCGACCCGCCGCCCCGGCCGATCCCGCTTCCCTAAATGCCGAAGTTCGCCGGACCCGCCGCGCCGCTACGAATCAGGCGGCCGCCGCAACGGCGCCGCGCCAATCGGCACGCGGCGCCGGCAGCGCCGCCGAGGGCGGCGCGATGTCGAGGTAGTGCCGGAACGCCCAGTGGGACACGGCGCGGCGGCCGAACAGCCGCACCAGCGAGTTCATCGGCGCCCCGTGCAGCCGCCGCACGGACTGCTGAGCCGCGTACATGCACGCGAACGGCAGCCGGTGGCCCCACGAGAACTCCGCGTAGCGCCTCAACGCCGCGCCCACGTCCTGGCGCCCGTCGAGAACGGCGGCCACCTCCCGCCCGCACGCGACGCCGAAGTACAGCGCCGTGCGGATCCCCTCGGCGGTCATCGGCAGGCAGTGGCCGGCCGAGTCGCCGACGAAGAACACCCCGTCTTCCACAGCCGGCCGCAGCCGGTGCGGGATCCAGTTGCCCTGGAAGCGCACGGCATCGGCCGAGACGTCGGCCGCCAGCGTCAGGGTCGGGTCCTTCACGTGCACGCGCGGATCGAACGACCCGACGCCGATCCGCAGCTCGTCTCGCGCCGGGAACGACCAGCCGTACCCGGGGCCGACGTAGCGGCGGTCGAGCCACAGCTCGAGGTCCGCGCCGCGGCCGGAAGGATGCACCTCCAGCCCGCGCGACAGCGCGGCTTCCGGCGGCTGCACGTTCGTCCCCGAGCCCAGCACGCGGCGCCAGCCGAGAGCGTCGACGATCACCGGCGCGGACACCGAGCCCCGGTCGGTGTGGACCACATTCCCCGTGCGGCCGTCCACCTTCGCGGTCTCGAACGCAGCGTCCCCGCTCTGGTCCCACAGCAGCCGGCAAAGCGTCCGGTAGTCGAAGGTGGAGAACGTCCACGGCAGTGCCCACCTCGCGGTGCGTTGCGGGGTGTGGACGAGCAGCGAGCCGAACGTCTGGCGGATCGAGTCCTCGAGCGCGAGATTCACCAGCCACTCGGTCGGCGCCGCACACGCGGAGGTCTGGCGCTCGCCGATCTCGTAGCGGTCCAGCACGAGTACGCGGGCGCCGCTCGCCCGCAGCTCCCGCGCGACGGCCAGCCCGGCGAAGGAGGCGCCGCAGATCAGGACGTCGGCGGCGGCTCCGGGCGCGAAGCGAGTCCGCTCGGCGCCGCGCTTGGTTGCTCGGACGGGCATGGTGAGGCTCGCTACAGTATCTGGCCGCTGATGGAAGCCACGATGACCCCTCCGACCGACACCGACGCCAAGATCGTCGAGGGCTCCGACGGGATGCTGCTCGAGGTCGACGGCCGCATCGTCCCCAACTATGACGCCACGATCGTCCCCTTCGAGGAGGGTGACGTCGTCACCGGCAAGGTGGTGCGGATCGACAAGGACGAGGTCCTCGTCGACATCGGCTACAAGAGCGAGGGCGTCATCCTCTCCGGCGAGCTGTCGATCCGCAAGTCGGTCGATCCGTCCGACGAGGTCGAGCTCGGCGAGGAGGTCGACGCTCTCGTCCTCACCAAGGAGGACCAGGACGGCCGCCTGATCCTGTCCAAGAAGCGCGCCCGCTTCGAGCGCGCCTGGCGCCGGATCGAGGCCGCCGCCGAGTCCGGCGAGCCGGTCATCGGCAGCGTCATCGAGGTCGTCAAGGGCGGCCTGATCATCGACCTCGGGGTGCGCGGCTTCCTGCCGGCCTCGCTCGTCGACATCCGGCGCGTGCCGAACCTCGACGAGTACCTCGGCCAGAACATCCAGACCAAGGTGATCGAGCTCAACCGCTCGCGCAACAACGTGGTGCTCTCACGCCGCGCGGTGCTCGAGGAGGAGCGCAAGGAGCAGCGCCAGGCGATCCTGGAGCGCCTCCAGCCCGGCCTCATCATCGAGGGCCAGATCTCCAACATCGTCGACTTCGGCGCGTTCGTCGACCTCGACGGCATCGACGGCCTGATCCACATCTCCGAGCTGAGCTGGTCGCACGTCAACCACCCGAGCGAGATCCTCTCGATCGGCGACACCGTGCAGGTCAAGGTGCTCGACATCGACCGCGACCGCCAGCGCATCTCCCTGGGGCTCAAGCAGACCCAGGAGGACCCGTGGCAGCGCGTGGTCGACACGTACCACGTGAGCGACGAGCTCGAGGGCACCGTCACCAAGGTCGTCGCGTTCGGCGCGTTCGTGGAGATCATGGACGGCGTCGAGGGCCTCGTGCACATCTCCGAGCTGGCTCAGCAGCACGTCGAGAACCCGCGCGAGATCGTCCAGCCGGGCGACGACGTGAAGGTCAAGATCCTCGAGATCGAGACCGAGCGCCGGCGCCTGTCGCTGTCGATCAAGCGGGTCGAGGGGCAGGTGCTGCCGCGCCGCCCGGTGACCGACACCGCCGATCTCGAGAACGTCCCCGAGCTCGGCCTCTCCGAGGACGTGTTCGCGGCGCAGCAGCAGCCCGAGCCCGAGCCCGAGGCTGCGGTCGACGATGCGCCCGCGGAGCCCGAGGCCGCTGCGGAGCCCGAGGCCGCCGCGGAGCCCGAGGCCGGCCGCGGAGCCCGAGGCCGCCGCGGAGCCCGAGGCCGCCGCGGAGCCCGAGGCGGCCGCGGAGCCCGAGGCCGCCGCGGAGCCCGAGGCCGCCGCGGAGCCCGAGGCCGGCCGCGGAGCCCGAGGCCGGCCGCGGAGCCCGAGGCGCCGGCCGCGGAGCCCGAGGCGCCGGCCGAGCCCGAAGAAGAGACCTGAGCCGGCCGCGGTTCGTCGCCCTGACCGGCGGCATCGGCGCCGGCAAGTCGGAGGCGCTCGCCGCGCTGCGCCGCCTGGGTGCGGTCACGCTCTCCGCCGACGCCGTCGTCCACGAGCTCTACGAAGACCCCGAGGTGCGCGCCGCCGTGGCCGCCCGCTGGGGTGACGAGGTGGCGCCGGACGGCAGGGTCGATCGCCGCGCCGTCGCCCGCCGCGCCTTCGCCAGTCAGGAGGACCGGGCGTGGCTCGAGCAGCTGATCTGGCCCAAGGTGCGCGAGCGGGTCGCCGAGTGGCGCGCGGTCGAGTCCACCCGCGAGCCGCCGCCGCGCGCGCTGGTGGTCGAGGTCCCGCTCCTGTTCGAGGCCGGCCAAGGGTCCGCCTACGACGCCACCGTCGCTGTCGTGGCCGATGACGCGGTCCGGGCCGAGCGTGCCGCCGCGCGCGGGCACGAGGCGGTCGACGAGCGGACCGCGCGCCAGCTCACGCAGCAGGAAAAGGCGGAACGTGCGACGTACGTCGTGCACAACTCGGGCACCCTGGAAGAGTTGGAGCAGGAGCTGTCGTCCCTCCTTGCGAAGCTGACGTAAGTGAGCGTCCAAGCCCCATCCCGCACCGGCACCCGCCGCAAGCCTCAGCGACGCGGCCGCCCGCGCCTGCTGCGCCGCCGGCTGCTGCTGCTCGCGTTCGTGGCGATCGCCGCCGCGGTGACGATGGCGATCCTGTCGCCGTGGGCCGACAAGGCGGTGAAGGAGATCCGCCTCCCGCTCCGCCACGAGGACATCATCCGCCAGCAGGCGAACGACAAGAACCTCGACCCGTCGCTGATCGCGGGCGTGATCTACGTCGAGTCGCGGTTCCGCGACCAGACCTCGCACGCCGGCGCCAAGGGCCTGATGCAGATCATGCCGGGCACCGCCGACTACATCGCCCACAAGTCCGGAGGCACGGCGTTCGTGCAGGGCGACCTCGCCGAGCCCCAGATCAACATCGCCTACGGGTCGTGGTACATGCGCTACCTGCTCGAGCGCTATCACGGCAACACCGTGCTCGCGCTCGCCGCCTACAACGCGGGCGAGGGGAAGGTCGACGAGTGGTGGCGCAGCGCGGCCGAACGCGGCGAGCGCTTCCGCGTCGCCGACCACATCCCGTTCCCGGAGACGCGCGACTACGTCGCGAAGGTGTTGGAGGCCCGGCGCGCGTACCGCCGCGAGTACGCGCGCGAGCTGGGCCTCTAGACCTGAATCACTGAACCAAGGGGGTCAGACCCCCCTTGCTGAGAGCGGACGTCAGCGGTGACGGCGCCGCGGCGGCAGCGGCCGGCGCCGCTCGCGCGCCAGGTGGCCGTTGCGCTCGGGGTGCTCGTCGGGCGTCGGCTCGGGCGGCGCGGGGGGCGGCTTGGCCGTTGCCGCGCGGTCGCGATCCTCCGCTCGGCCGACGAGATAGAACACGTACGAGACGGCGGCCACGGCCAGGATCCCGGCCAGCGCGAGCAGGATGGCGGCCATCGTCGTCGACATATGGCGAGAATACGGCCCGATGAGCGAGCGTGTCCTACACGAGCGGGTGGCGGCGCTGAGCCTGGAGCAGAAGGTGCGGCTGCTGACGGGGGCCGATTTCTGGGCGCTGCACGACGAGCCGGCCGCCGGCCTGCGGCGGCTGGTGACCTCGGACGGCCCGGCGGGCGTGCGCGGCGAGCGCTGGGACGAGCGCGAGCCGTCGGCCAACGTCCCGTCCCCGACGCTGCTGGCCGCGACGTGGGACGAGGAGCGGATCGAGCGGCTCGGCCGGCTGCTGGCGGCCGAGGCGCGGCGCAAGGGCGTCGACGTCGTGCTCGCCCCGATGGTCAACCTGCACCGGACGCCCTACGGCGGCCGCCACTTCGAGTCGTTCAGCGAGGACCCGCTGCTGACCGCGCGCATCGGCGCCGCCTACGTGCGCGGCCTCCAGAGCGAGGGCGTGGCCGCGACCGTCAAGCACTTCGTCGCCAACGACTCCGAGACCGAGCGCTTCACGCTCGACGCGCGCGTGGACGAGCGGCCGCTGCGCGAGCTGTACCTGGCGCCGTTCGAGGCGATCGTCCGCGAGACGGGGGCGTGGACGGTGATGGCGGCCTACAACTCCGTCAACGGCGCCACGATGACCGAGTCGCCCCTGCTGCAGGAGGTCCTGCACGACGAGTGGGGCTGGGACGGCCTCGTGATGTCGGATTGGACGGCGGCGCGCTCGACCGAGCCCGCCGCCAACGCCGCGCTCGACCTGGTCATGCCCGGCCCGAACGGCCCGTGGGGCGAGGCGCTGGTGGCCGCGGTCAGGGAAGGGCGCGTCCCCGAGGAGGCGATCGACGCGAAGGTGCTGCGCCTGCTGCGGCTCGCCGGCCGCGTTGGCGCGCTCGAGGGCGTCGAGCCCGTCGCGAACGCCACGCCCTGGAGCGACGAGGAGATCGCCGGCGAGCTGCGCGCGACCGCCGCGGCCGGCTTCGTGCTCGCCCGCAACGACGGCGTCCTCCCGCTCGAGGGGGTGCGCAAGATCGCGCTGCTGGGCCCGAACGCGGCGGTCCCGCGCACGCTCGGCGGCGGCAGTGCCACGGTGTTCCCGCCGTACACCGTTTCGCTGCGCGACTCGCATGACCGCTGGGCGAACATCGAGATCAACTACCGCGCCGGCGTGCGCGCCCATACCCGGATCCCGGCCGCCACGCCCGACCTGCTTCCCGGCGGAGTCCAGGTCCGCTTCCTCGACGAGGCCGGCGGCGAGCTCGGCTCGGAGCATCGCCACGGCGCGTCGTTCACCTGGCTGGGCACGCTTCCGCCCGGCACCGCGGCGATCGAGCTGCGCGCGCGGCTGCGGCCCGCGGCCCCGGGCGAGCACGTCATCGGAGCGACCGGCGCCGGCCACCACCGGCTGACGCTCGACGGCGAGGAGGTGTTCGACCGCCCGATCGAGCTGTCGGAGGGCGGCGATCTCGGCGAGGCGATCCTGCGGCCGCCCCAGTACGGCGTCCCGGTGATGCTCGACGCGGAGCGCGAGCTGGTGCTCCGCTACGAGCCGGACCCGGAGATCCCGATGGCCGCGGTCCACATCAACGTCGAGCCGCCGTTCGGCGACGAGGACGCCGAGCTCGAGGCCGCGGTGGCGCTGGCCGCCGAGTCCGACGTCGCGCTCGTGGTGGTGGGGACCAACGAGGAGGTCGAGTGCGAGGGCGTCGACCGCGACTCGCTCGCGCTGCCCGGCCGCCAGGACGAGCTGGTCGCGCGCGTGGCCGCCGTCAACCCGCGCACGGTGGTGGTGGTGAACGCCGGCGCGCCGGTGCTGCTGCCGTGGGCCGACGACGTCGCCGCCATCCTGCTCGTCTGGTTCCCGGGCCAGGAGTTCGGCAACGCGCTCGCCGACGTGCTCACCGGCGCCGTCGAGCCCGGCGGCCGCCTGCCGACGACCTGGCCCGCCTCCGAGGACGGCCTGCCGTCGACCACGCCGCAGGATGGCGTGCTCGCCTACGACGAGGGCCTGTTCGTCGGCTACCGCGCGTACGACCGCGACGGCCGCGAGCCGCTGTTCCCGTTCGGGCACGGCCTCGGCTACACGCAGTGGGAGTACCTGGCGGTCGAGCCGGCCGACGGCCACGTCACGGTCCGCCTGCGCAACGCCGGCGCCCGCCGCGGCCGCGAGGTCGTGCAGGTCTACGCCTCGCGGCCCGACAGCGCGGTCGAGCGGCCGCCGCGCTGGCTGGCCGGCTTCGCGGTCGTCGAGGCCGACCCGGGCGAGCAGGTCGCCGTCGACGTCACGATCGAGCCGCGGGCGCTCGCGCACTGGGACGGCGGCTGGACCGTCGAGCCCGGCGAGTACCGCTTCGAGGCTACGTCGCTCGTGACGCGTACTCGCTTGCGAGTTCCGCTTCGAGGCCAGGACCGGGAAGTGAACACGCGATCCGAGGCGATGCACATCGCCGGCAGCCCGGCGATCCAGCGCGGGTCGCCGCTCGCGAACGCCGCCGTGGCATAGGCGTCGGCCGTCCCGAGGTCGCGCCCGAGCACCGTCACCGAGGACAGGCCGGTCGCCGGGCGGCCGGTGCGCGGGTCGAGGATGTGCGGCCCGCGCTCGTAGGCGCCCGAGGTGGCGACCGCGCAGTCGGCCACCGTGATCGCGGCGGCGAGCTTGCCGGGCCGGTGCGGATGCCGGATCCCGACCCGCCAGGAGCCGCGCAGCACGATGTCGCCGCCGGCGTCGATCAGGAAGCGCCCGCGCCCGAACGCGGCGGCGCGCTCGACCGCCCAGCCCTTGACGTAGCCGGAAGGGTCGAGCCGGCCGCCGGCCCGGACGTCGAACAGGCCGCCGGTCTCGACCCGCAGCCGCTCGCAGCGGTCGAGCACGTCGCGCACGAGCGGATGCGGGTCGCCGAGCTCGCCGCGGTCGAGGCGGCTGATCTCGCTGTCCGGCCGGTAGGTGCTGAAGGTGGCGTCCACCCATCGCAGCCAGGCGAACACCCGCCCGGCGTCGATCTCGCCGGTGACCCGAACGGGCATGCCCATCACGTGCTCAACCGGCACGGCGCGCCTTCCGGATCGCACCCTGCAGCGACTCGATCCAGATCTCCGAGGTCGAGGTCGCGCCGGTCACGACGTCGACGTCGGCGCTGCCGGCGCGCAGCGCCCGCTCGCGCAGGATCGGCTCGGCGCGCGCGTTCAGCGCGCCGGTGTGCGGCCCGTCGCCGCTCAGCGCGACGGTCTCGACGCCGACCAGCCTGCCGTCCTTCACCGACGCCTTGACCTGGATCGCCGAGAACGGAGTCACCAGCGCCGGCCCCACCGCGCTCACCGACCCCCCCGGCGCCGGCGCCGGGCGCGGGAGCGCGGGCGGCTTCCGCGGGTCGTCCGCGCTGCGCGTCACCGGCGGCGTCGTCTCGTAGCGCGCCAGCAGCACGACCGCCACCGCCGTGAGCACGAGGGCGACGACGGCGCGGCGCATCAGAACGCGAACCGCTCCACGGAGACCTGGCGCCGCGGCACGCCCGTGCGCCCGAGGCTGTCCCGCATCGCCTCGGTCATGGCGGGCGGGCCGCAGACGAACACGTCGCGCTCCGGCAGGTCGGGCACGAGCTCGAGCAGCCGCTCGGCCGAGAGCGGCGCCGTGCCCACCACGTAGTGCAGGTCGGCGCCGCGGCGGTGAGCCAGCTCGTCGAGCTCGGCCCGCAGGATCACGTCCTCCTCGCGCGACGCGCGGTAGACGACGGCGATGTCGCCCGGCAAGTCCTCCAGCAGCGCGCGGATCGGCGTGATCCCCACCCCGCCGGCGATGAGGGCGACCCGCCGGCCCGTCGTCGTGAAGCCTCCGAACGGGCCCTCGACGACCACGCGCGTGCCCGGCCGGATGTCACGCAGCGAGCGCGTGTGGTCGCCGAGCCCCTTGACCGTGATCCGCAGCCGGCGCCCGTCCGGCGCCGCCGAGAGCGAGAACGGGTGCGCCTCCCACCAGTGATTGCGGGTCACGAAGCGCCACGTGAAGAACTGGCCGGTGCGCGCCTTCAGCCGATCGAGCCGCACGCCGCCGATCTCGAGCGAGACCACGCCGGGCGCCTCGTCGACCACGCGCACGACCCGCAGCCGGTGCCAGGCGCTGCGGGCCAGCGGCAGCGCCAGCCGGAACACGACCAGCGAGCCGAGCGTGACGGCGTACAGCGCGTACCAGTACGCGCGCGCCAACGGGTCGCCGACGAAGTCGCTGCCCGTCGCGAGCTGGTGGCTGAACGCCAGCGCGACGCCGAGGTAGGCGTACAGGTGCACGAAGTACCAGGTCTCGTAGCGCAGCCGGCGGCGCACGATCGCGATCGAGGTCACCGTCACGCCGATCAGCGCCGCCAGCCCCGCGACCGCGGTGATCACTCCCGGGTAGCCGGTGATCAGCCGCTCGACCTGCGCGGGCAGCGAGATGCCGTCGCCGAGCGTGTACCCGGCCGTGATGAGCACGGCGTGCGCCAGCAGCAGCGCCAGGCACGCGAAGCCGTTCCAGCGGTGGAAGCGCACGAGGCGGTCGAGCTCGAGCCCCGGGATGCGCGCCAACAGGAGTAGCTGGACGAGCGCGAGGTACGCGCCCAGGAGCCCTGCGACGCGGCCGAGCCCGGTCAGCAGGCTCGCGGCGTCGTGGATGCCGGACGGGCTCCAGAGAGCCACCACGACGAACGCGTTGAGCAGGGCAAGGGCTGCCGCCGCCGCGAGAAACGGCGACGACAGCCTCAGCACGGCTTAGCCCTTGACGGCGCCCGCCGTCAGGCCCGCCACGATGCGCTTCTGGAACAGCAGCACGAGCAGCATCGAGCGGGATCGTGATCACCACCGACGCGGCCGACTGCGTTCCGAGCGGGATTTCGAACTGCGAGGACCCTGTGAACTGCGAGATCGCCACCGGCGTGGTGCGGGCCTCGCGGGAGGAGGTCAGCGTGAGTGCCAGTAGGTACTCGTTCCAGGCGGCGATGAAGGCCAGGATCGCCGTCGTCGCCAGCCCGGGAGCCGCGAGCGGGATGATCACCTTCCGGAATGCCTGGAAGTTCGTCGCGCCGTCCACGAGCGCCGCCTCCTCGAGGTCCCGCGGGATCTCGCGGAAGAACGACACCAGGATGTAGATCGAGAGTGGAAGCGCGAACGTCAGGTACGGGATCACGAGCCCGATCAGCGTGTTGTAGAGGCCGATGTCCGTCCACAGCCGGAACAGGGGTGCGGCGATCGCGATCTGCGGGAACGTCGAGATCGTCAGCACGATGCCGAGCAGGATGAACTTGAAGTTCATCTTCAGCCGCGCGAGCGCGTAGGCCGCGAACGCGCCCACCACTACCCCGAGGAACGTGGTCACGAGAGCTCACGATCGCGCTGTTGGCCAGCGCTCGCGTGAAGTCGTTGTTCTGGAAGATCGACTTGTAGTTCTCCAGGCTCGGGTTCGGCGGGAACAGGTCCGCGGACGACAGGTCCGGCCCCGTCTTGAGCGAGATGTTGACGAGCCAGTAGAACGGCAGCAGGCAGAAGATCACGACTCCCGCGACGGCGACGTAGATCCACCAGGGCGGGCCAGGGGCCTTGGGCCCCTTCTTCCTTGACAGCGGCTTCGTCGCGGGTCGTCGCGACTCCTCCGGCGGTGGTTGCAGCTCCCATGGTTATCGATCCTCGGTCAGGCCGCGGATGTTGCCGCCTACGAACCGGATGTACGCGAACGAGACGATCATCACGATCAGGAACGTGATGATCGAGTACGCCGCTCCCTCGCCGTAGAGACGGTTCTCCTGGAACGTTCGCTGTGCGATCAGCGACATGGTCGTGGTGCCGTTGGCGCCGTTGGTGAGCACCTTCGGCAGGTCGAACGCGCGCAGCGCGTCCAGCGTCCGGAAGATCAGCGCAACCAGCAGCGCCGGCATCAGCAGCGGCAGCGTGATCCGCCGGAACCGTTGCCACGTCGTGGCGCCATCCACCTTCGCCGCCTCGTAGATCTCTCCCGGGATCACTTGGAGGCCGGCGAGCAGCAGCAGCGCCATGAACGGCGCGGTCTTCCAGGTGTCGGCGAGGATCATGATGATCAGCGCCTGTGGCTCCTCGCCGAGCCAGACGGTGTTTGTGCCGAGTAACTGGTTCAGGAACCCGAGGTTCGGGTCCACGATCGCGCGCCACATGATCGCCGTGACCACCGTCAGCACGGCCCAGGGCACGAGCACCACGGTGCGGAGCAGGCCCTGACCCTTGAAGGCGTCGCCATGATCAGTTTTATTTTTGTCGTCTCCTCTAGTAACTGCGACTACTCTTCAGCACGTCTTAGCCCTTGACGGCGCCCGCCGTCAGGCCCGCCACGATGCGCTTCTGGAACAGCAGCACGAGCACGATCAGCGGTACCGCCACCACCACCGATGCGGCCGACTGAGTGCCGAGCGGGACCTCGAACTGCGACGACCCGGTGAACTGCGAGATCGCCACCGGCACGGTGCGGGCCGTGCGGGACGAGGTCAGCGTCACCGCCAGCAGGAACTCGTTCCAGGCCGCGATGAACGTGAGGATGGCCGTCGTCGCGAGGCCGGGGGCGGCCAGTGGGACGATCACCTTCACGAACGCCTGGAAGTTCGTCGCCCCGTCGACCAGCGCCGCCTCCTCGAGGTCCTTCGGGATCTCGCGGAAGAACGACACCAGGATGTAGATCGACAGCGGCAGCGCGAACGTCAGATACGGGATCACGAGCCCGATCAGCGTGTTGTAGAGCCCGATGTCCGTCCACAGCCGGAACAGCGGCGCCGCGATCGCGATCTGCGGGAACGTCGAGATCGACAGCACGATGCCGAGCAGCAGGAACTTGAACTTCATCCTCAGCCGCGCCAGCGCATAGGCGGCGAACGAGCCCACCACGATGCCGATGAACGTGGTCACGAGCGCCACGATCGCGCTGTTGGCCAGCGCTCTCGTGAAGTCGTTGTTCTGGAAGATCGACTTGTAGTTCTCCAGCGACGGGTTGGGCGGGAACACGGACGCGCTGGACAGGTCCGGCCCGGTCTTGAGCGAGATGTTGACGAGCCAGTAGAACGGCAAGCAGGCAGAAGATCACGACGGCCGCGACGGCCACCCATATCCACCACGGCGGTCCGGGAGCCTTCGGCCCCTTCTTCGCCTTGGTGGCGACCTGGTCGCGTGTGGTCGCCTGCCCGACGGTTGCAGCTTCCATGGCTAGCGATCCTCCGTCATGCCGCGGATGTTGCCGCCGACCAGCCGGATGTAGGCGAAGGCGACCAGCATCACGATGACGAACGTGATGATCGAGATCGCCGCACCCTCGCCGTAGAGCCGGTTCTCCTGGAACGTTCGCTGGGCGAGCAGCGAAAGGCTCGTCGTCCCGTTGGCGCCGTTCGTGAGCACCTTCGGGAGGTCGAAGATCCGCAGCGCGTCCAGCGTGCGGAAGATCAGCGCCACGAGCAGCGCGGGCATCAGCAGCGGCAGGGTTATCCGTCTGAACCGCTGCCACGCGGTCGCACCGTCGACCTTTGCGGCCTCGTAGATCTCCGACGGGATCACCTGCAGGCCCGCCAGCAGCAGCAGGGCCATGAACGGCGCGGTCTTCCAGACGTCGGCGATGATCATCACGATCAGCGCGTGCGGCTCCTCGCCGAGCCAGACGACGTTCGATCCGATGATCTGGTTCACGAACCCGAGGTTCGCGTCGAAGATCGCGCGCCACATGATCGCGGTGACCACCGTGAGCACGGCCCACGGCACCAGCACCACCGTACGCAGCAGGCCCTGGCCCCTGAAGGCCGTCGCCATGATCAGCGCCATGGCGAGGCCCAGCAGCGTCTCCAGCAAACCGACGCGATCGTGAAGACGATCGTGGTCAACAGGCGTCCGAGAACTCGGCGTCCCCGAACGCGTCGATGTAGTTGCCCAGCCCGGCTGGTGAGGCCCATCGCGATACGCCCGCCCTGATCAGGCTGTACTCGTGCATCGAGAGCCAGATCGCGTAGATGATCGGCCACACCGCGACGAGCGCGATCAGCAGCAATGACGGGCGTCGTCATCAGCCACGCCAGGCGGCGCTCCGGGATGCCCCGGGAGCGCTGCCGGTGCGGCCGGCCGGTACTGAAGCCGCCTCAGCCATGACTGATCAGAACGTCTCCAGCGCCTGCTGCATCTCGGTCCTGCGCGGTCTTCAGTGCCTCCTCCGGGGACGCGCGCCCGGCGAGCGCCTCGTTGACGTTCTTGTAGATCGCCTGCGAGATCTGCGGATACACCGGCGAGACGGGCGGGCCTTGCGCCTGGCTCGACGGACGCCTTCAGCTCGGTGGCGAACGTGTACTTCTTCTGGATGCCCGGATTGTCGTAGGCCGCCGCCAGCGTCGGCGCTAGCGAGTAGTCGCCAGAACTGGGCCTTCTGCTCCTCCTCGCCGGTGAGGAAGTCGACCAGCTTCAGCGCCGCGCCCGGGTTCTCCGTGTGCACGGAGATGACCTGGTTGTGGCCGCCGAGGATGGCGGCCTTGCCGCCGCCCTCGAACGCCGGGAACGGCGCGACGTCGAACTTGCCCTTGACCTTCGAGCCCTCCGCCTCGCCGAGCGCGTACGCGTACGGCCAGTTGCGCATGAACGTGGCGCGGCCGGACTCGAAGTAGCGCCGCGACTCCTCCTCCATGTACGTCGTGACGCCGTTGGCGGCGGTGCCGTCCTTGACGCCGTCGACCATGAACTGGAGCGCCTTGCAGGTTCTCCTCCGAGTCGATCATCGGCCTCGTGCCGTCCTCCGACAGGATCTCGCCGCCGGCGGCGTACGCGAGCTCGAGGAAGTCGCAGGTCAGGCCCTCGTACGGCGCGCCCTGGTAGACGATGCCGTCGTTCTGGCCTGGCCTCCTCGTAGACCTCCTGCCAGGTCGCCGGCACCTCGTCGACCTGGTCGGTGCGGTAGTACAGGAACGCCGCGTCGGTCTGCTGCGGCATGCCCCAGATCTTGCCGTCGAACGTCACGGTCTCGAGCGTCGCCGGGATCAGGTCGTCCTTGCTTGGCTCTCGACGTACGGCGTCATGTCGATAGATCCATTTCTGGGAGGCGAACTCCGCCGTCCAGATCACGTCGGCAGTAGAACACGTCGCACTCGCCCGACTTCGCCTCCTGGCGCTGGACGAACTGCGTGCGCTGCTCGTCGGCCGAGGTCGAGAACTCGAGCATGTTGCCTTTATGTCGGGGTTCTGCTCGTTGAACCGCTTCATCGGCGGCGGTCTTGTCACCGGAGGTGTCCTTGCCGAGGCAGTACGTGACGTCTCCGCTTGGCGCTCTCCATCGAGGCAGGGTCGATGGCCTTCGCGCCCTCGGTGGCGCCGCTCTCCGACGCGTGCCGCCGCCGCCACCGCCGCCGCCACCGTCCTCATCCTCGCCGCACGCGGCGACGAGAGCTCCGCAGGCGAGTGCCATGCAGAGCAGGTACAGAAGTTTCTTGGACACGAGCTCCCCCTCTGGTCCGTGGGTTTGATCAGGAACGTACCCTCTTGCCATCCTGGCGTGCTTGCCGGCTGCGGTCCGTGCGCCGGCCCGAACGGTGCCGAGAGGCTCCGTCGCGCTTCATACCCGCTGGGGCGGTACTTGAGCGCACGACCAACTCGACGGAAAGCCGCTGCCCGCCGGTGGCCGCGCCCGCGAGCGCGGACAGCAGCATCTGCGCGCCGCACGCGCCGCTCTCCTCGAGCGGCTGCGCGACGGTGGTGAGACCCGCGTAGCGGGCCAGCTCGATGCCGTCGTAGCCGACGACCGAGAGGTCTGCGGGCACCTCGACGCCGAGCTGCTCGGCCGCCTCCAGGACGCCCAGCGCCTGGGTGTCGGAGGCGGCGAAGATCGCGGTCGGCGGCCGCTCCGAGCCGAGCAGCTCGCCCGCCAGCGCCGCCGCCGGCTCGCGCCCGTGCGCCGCGCGGCGCACGAGCGCGGGCTCCACGGCGCGGCCGGCGCCGGCGAGTGCCTTCTCGTAGCCGCTGCGCCGCATCGCGCTCGACGTGAACCCGTGCGAGTTCTGCTCGAGGTCGCCGATGAACGCGATCCGCCGGTGGCCGAGCGCCAGCAGGTGCTCGGTCGCCAGGCGCCCGCCCGCGACGTCGTCGGTGTAGACGCCGGGCGCGCGCCGGCCGGGGTGGTCGATGAGGATGACCGGCATGCCGGCCGCCTCGAAGCGCGCCAGGTCCGCGTCCGGCGGGCAGAGCGAGATCGACAGCAGGCCGTCGAACCCGCCCGGCAGCGTCCGGAACGACTGCCAGTCCTGGCCCGGCCGCTCGACGTCGAACAGCACCAGCTGGTAGCCGGCGGCGGCGAGCACGCGGGCCACACCGCGCAGACGCTCCATCACCGACGGGCGCGTGAAGAAGGGGGCGACGACGCCGATCGACAGCGTGCGGCCGGTGGACAGCGCCCGCGCCGCGGGATTCGGCGCGTAGCTGAGCTCGGCGATCGCGGCCAGCACGCGCCGGCGCGTCTCCTCGCGGACCGCCGGCGAGCCGTTGAGGACCCGCGACACCGTCGCGACTCCGACCCCGGCATGCCGTGCCACCTCGGTGATGGTCGCCAACCCTCTCCTCTCGTGGAACCGCTTCCATGGAATCAGGACCGGCGGCGTCCGTCAACGGCTATACCGCCATCCGAGGTTCGTATGCTGCGCCCTCATGTCCTGGTGGCGCGACGGAGTCCTGTACCAGATCTACCCGCGTTCGTTCGCCGACTCGAACGGCGACGGGATCGGCGACCTGCGCGGGATCGTCGACCGGCTCGACCACCTCGAGTGGCTCGGGATCGACGGCATCTGGCTGAACCCGACGATGCCCTCGCCGAACGAGGACTGGGGCTACGACGTCGCCGACTACTGCGCCGTGCACCCCGATCTCGGCACGCTCGACGATCTCGACGCGCTGGTCGCCGAGGCCGGCCGGCGCGGGATCCGTGTGCTGCTCGACCTCGTCCCGAACCACACCAGCGATCGGCACGCCTGGTTCCAGGACGCCCTGTCGGGCCGCCGCCGCGACTTCTACGTGTGGGCCGATCCGGGGCCGGGCGGCGGCCCGCCGAACAACTGGCTGTCGAACTTCGGCGGCCCGGCCTGGACGCTCGACGACCGCTCCGGCCAGTACTACCTGCACAACTTCCTCCCCACCCAGCCCGACCTGAACTGGTGGAGCGAGGACGTGCGCGAGGCCTTCGACGACGTGCTGCGGTTCTGGTACGAGCGCGGGATCGCGGGCTTCCGGATCGACGTCTGCCACGCGATCGTCAAGGACCGCGAGCTGCGCGACGACCCGGCCGCCACGCCCGACGATCACCCGAAGGTGCGCGAGCGCGGCACCCGCCAGGTGTTCTCGATGAACCGCCCCGAGGTGCACGAAGTGCTCAAGCGCTGGCGCCGCGTGTCGGAGCCCGACCGGATCCTGGTGGGGGAGACCTACGTGCTCGACGTCGACCAGCTGGTCCCGTACTACGGCACCGGCGAGGACCAGCTGCACCTGGCGTTCAACTTCCTGTTCGTGCACGCGGCGTTGGACGCGGACGAGCTGCGGCCGGTGGTCGAGGCGATGGAGGCGAAGCTGCCGGCCGGCGCATGGCCGGTGTGGACCGGCTCGAACCACGACGCGGGCCGGCTCGCTTCGCGGTGGGCGGGCGGCAGCGAGGCGAGGGCGCGCGTGGCGCTGCTGATGCTGCTGGGGCTGCGCGGCACGCCGTTTCTCTATTACGGCGACGAGATCGCCCTGCAGGATGCCGTGCTCGACCCGGCCGTCGCGCTCGACCCCGTGGCGCGCCGCACCGGCGACCCCGAGCGCAACCGCGATCGCCACCGCACGCCGATGCAGTGGAGCGCCGAGCCGGGCGCCGGATTCTCGCCCGACGGCGCGCGGCCGTGGCTGCCGTTCGGCGACCTCGCCCGCAACGTCGCGGCCCAGCGCGACGATCCGGGATCGACGCTGCACCTCGTGCGCGACCTGATCGCGCTGCGGCGCGAGCGCGCCGATCTCCGCGACGGGGACTACGAGACTTTGCCGGCGCCCGCCGGCGCCTGGGCATGGCGGCGCGGGGAGCGGACCTGCGTCGCCCTCAACCTGTCGGACGCCGCCGTCCGGGTCGAGCTCGACGGCACGGTGCTGATCGCCACCGACCGGGCCCGCGACGGCGCCGAGTTCGACGGCACGCTGGCGCCGTGGCAGGGCGTGGTGCTCGATGTCGGTCGATGACCTGCTCGCGGACGAGGGGTTCCTGTACGCGTCGACGCCGCCGGTCGAGGCGGGCGATCCGGGCCGTTTCCACGCCCTGTTCGGCCGCGACTCGCTGATCGCGGCGCTCCAGATCCTGCCGGCCCGGCCCGAGGTGGCGCGCGCCACGCTGCGGGCGCTCGCCGTACGGCAGGGGCGCCGCTCGCATCCGGGCACGCTCGAGGAGCCGGGCAAGATCGGCCACGAGTTCCGCGACACAGCGCCGCCGCCGATCGTCGCTGCCGGGTGGCCGGACGACGGGCCATTCGCCTACTACGGGACCGCAGACGCGACGTCATGGTTCATCGTGCTCGCGGTCGCGGTCGGCGGCTTCGAAGAGCCGGTGCGGACCGCGGGCGACTGGCTGGCGCGGGCGCTCGACCGCGGCGGTGGCCTCGTTCGCCATGGGTTGGGCGCGTGGGGGGCGCTCACGCAGCAGGGCTGGCGTGACGCCTTCGATCCGTCCGACCCGGCCGAGGGCGGCTCCGGCATCATGCGGCCGGACCGCACCGTGCCCGAGCCGCCGCTCGCCGACCTCGACTCCCAGGCGGTGGCGTACGCCGCGCTGCGGCGCGCTCGGCGCCACCACCCGCACGACGCGGGCCGCTCGTGCCGACGCCTGCGGGCAGCGGCTGTCGGCGCTCGTCCCCGACGTCATGGCGGTCGAGGCCGAAGATCGGGTGGTGCCGGGGGCCGGGTCGCAGCTCGGCTGGCTGCTGTGGGCGGACGCGCTCGAGCCGGCGGCGCGCGACGCCGCCGCCGAGCGGCTGTGCCGCCCCGACATCCTCACCGGCTACGGCCTGCGCACCCTGTCGAGCGAGTCGCCGGTGTTCGCGCCGCACGCCTACCACCGCGGCTCGGTGTGGCCGTTCGACTCGTGGCTCGGCTGGGGCGGCCTGCGCGCCGCGGGCCGCGCCGAGCGAGGCCGAGCGCGTCCGCGCCGGCGTGCTCGCCGCGCTCGACCGGCTCGGCCGCGCGCCCGAGCTGTACGCGGTCGACGAGGCCGGCGAGGTCGAGCCGATCGCGCTCTCCAATCGCGTCCAGGCGTGGACGGTCGGCGCTCGCTGGGCGCTCGAGAACGAGTGGGACGGCCGGCCGGCGCCGGCCGTCCCAAACTGACGTTCAGCGCGACTCGACCACCAGCGTGTGCTCGCCCTTCCGGGTCTCGACCGTCACCTCGAGGCCGCGGTTGGTGCGGCGGGCGTCCCAGTCGGCGGGGCGGCCGTCGAGCGTCACCGACCGCACGCTCGCGCCGTGCGGCAGCGTATGGCCGATCAGCAGCCGCTTGACCTTCGCGCTCCCGGTGTCGACGGTCGTCCGGTAGCGGTTGCCGACGCGCGACGCGGCGACGAGGTCGAGCGCCCCGTTGCCGAGCCGGATGTCGCGGCCCGCGATCGGGGCGGTCGACGGCACCTGCGGCACGACCTCCAGGCTCTCGCGGCCCATGTCGGGCCGGACGCCCAGCTGCTGGTGGACCACCGGCCAGACGGTGCCGTAGTGGCCCCAGGCCTGCACGAACATCGCCCGGCAGCTCCAGCACCGCTCGATGTTGGCGTCGCGCGCGCCGGCCCTGTCGAAGTCCGGCGAGGGCAGGATCTCCGGCAGCGACCCGGGCTGCTCGTCCGGCGTGCCGCCCGTGTAGGGCTGGCCGAACATCGGCTCCGCCTCGGCGTCGGTGTAGCGACGCTGGCCCTCCATGCGGCCGTAGTTGCCCTCGCCGACGGCCTGGATCGCCGTGTTGAGGCCGAAGATCGTCCGCTCGCCGAGGCCGTCGGACCCACCGCCGCAGCCCGTGTGGAACAGGCCGAGGTTGTAGGGCCGCTGGCCGCTGTAGCAGTCGGTCTCACGCAGCGCGAGCGCCTGGTTGCCATGGTCGAAGGTGGCCAGGCCCGGCACCGCCATACCGCCGATGGTGAGCTCGGCCTCCATCGGCGTCACGCCGATCCAGTGCTTGTCCTGCTGCTTGTTGTTGTCGCCGCCGACCGGCGGGTCGTCGATCGAGTCCGCGTACTGCGGCCCGTCGGGCGAGCCCGGGAACCACCAGGCGTCCTCGAACCGCTGGTGCAGCCGCCGGGCGAGGTCGGTCGCCCACTCGCGCGTGCTGCGGTCGCCCTCGGCGTGCGCCAGGTCGGCCAGGTCGTAGAGGCCGCGGATCAGGTAGACGGAGTTGTCGAGCTTCTCGACGCCCATGCCGCCCCGCTCCACGTTGCCGGAGCCCTCGGGCCAGCCGTCGTCGTCCTCGTCGAGCCGGTCGACCACGGCGCGCATTCCGCGCACCGAGAAGTCGTACAGCTCGTGACGGAACCGGTCGTCGCCGGTCCAGCGCCAGATCAGGGCCACGGCGCTCGGGAACTTCACCGTCTCGTCGGTGTTGAAGTTGTACGCGCCGGTGGTCGCGTTGCGCGAGTCGTGGCCGAACCAGTTCGAGCCCTCCGAGATCACCTCGTGGGTCACGATGCCCGACCCGTTGTTGAGGATCTCGGACACCTCGCGCAGGTCGAGCATGTGGTCCTTGATCTGCTCGAACTGGCCCATGGTGACGCTCGCGAACGCCGTGTACTCGGCGTCGGTGGCGAACATCCACGGATAGTCCGGGTAGCCGGCGCCGACCCACCGGGCGCTCTTCACGGTCCCGAGCGGCGCCGGGTACTGGCGGCCCTGGTCGAGCCAGCGGATCTGCAGGTCCTCCGAGTAGCGCGTGAGGTCGAGCAGGTTCTGCTTGCCCCAGTCGACCGCCTGCTGCAGCCGCCGGTCGCCGGGCAGCGAGAGCCGCGTGAGCGCGCCGTAGCGCTCGCGTGCGCGGATCTTGGCCGCGAGCGCGCGGTCGGGGTCGCGCAGCGCGGCCCGGAGCTCCGCGCGCGCCTCGCGCGGTCCCTTGTCGGAGCCGGTGACGGCGATCCAGAGTGTCTCGGAGTCACGGGCGCCCACCGTCACCCGGTAGCGCAGCTGCCCGCCCGCGCCCTTGCCGTACGGGCCGTCGTCGCACGCGCTGGGCGGCTCCTCGGCGGTGCACACGTTCGTGCCCTGCGGGCCGCGGTGCCCGTTGGCGGCGGCGTTGACCTCGGCCGCCGCGGCCCGGCGGTCGGACGCCACGTAGGCGGCGTAGTCGTGCGGTGTCGCGTTCGGATGCGGCAGGGTGCCCTGCTCGCGGAACAGCAGCGCGCCGTCGTCGACCGTCGCAGTGTCCGGCAGCTGGTCGCGGGCGTGCGGGGTGTTGTCGAAGCTCCACGGGTACTCGGCCAGCAGCTCGGAGTGGGCATCGACCTTCACGGTGACCGTCCGGGCCGATCCGCTCGGGTTCGTCATCTCGAGCCCGATCAGCGCGCCGCGGCGGCCGTCGGGGGCGAAGTCGGTGCGCTGGAGCCGGAGTCCGCCGGTCGTGGGCAGGTCGAACCTCACGTAGCCCCAGCCGCTGGTGAACCTGGTGGCGCGGCCGACCCACTGGTCGTCGACACCGAACCAGACTCCGTCGACGAGCTTGATCGGCTCGCTCCAGATGCCGCCCATCTCGCCGGCGATGTGCCAGCCGTTGGCGTACCAGCGGCCGTCCTGGAATCCGATGATGCGCGCCCGCTCCCCCGCGGCGGCATACCGGCGATCCTGCAGCCGGTCGCTGATGGACAACTCCGGCGCGGCCTGTGCGGCGGCCGGAGCGATCGTGGCCGCCAGGACGGCTCCGGCGGCGATAGCACGTTTGAGACTCAAGGCGGTCCCCTCCCTTAAGCGCTTAAGGCACCTGCGTGGCAGGATTACCCGGGTGATGCCCGGTTCGAACCCGTCCGATGCACCGCGGCGTCGCCGACCGACCATCGACGACGTCGCCGCCCGCGCGGGCGTGTCGTCGGCCGCGGTCTCGTTCGCCATGAACGGGCGGCCGGGGGTGGGGGAGGAGACCCGGAGACGGATCCTCGCCGCCGCCGCCGAGCTCGGCTGGCGTCCGAGCGCGCACGCGCGCGCCCTCACCGAGGCGCGGGCGCGCGCGATCGGTCTCCTGCTGGCGCGCCCGGTCGAGCAGCTCGAGGTCGATCCGTTCTTCGTGCGCTTCCTCGCCGGCGTCGAGCGCGCGTTGGCGCGCAGCGACCATGCGCTGGTGCTGCGGGTGCTTGACAGCGCCGAGCCGGTCGACCTCGACGCCTACGAGCGGCTCGCCGCCTCCGGCCGGGTCGACGGCTTCCTGCTGTGCGACGTCGAGCTCGACGACCCGCGGTTCGAGCTGATCGACCTGCCCGCGGTGGTGGCCGGGCACCCGGTCTCGCCGTGCCCGTTCCCGTGGCTCGAGACCGAGCACGCGCGCGGAGCGGCGGCGGCGGTCGAGCACCTGCTCGAGCTCGGCCACCGGCGGATCGGGTTCTGCGGCTCGAGCGAGCGGTTCGAGCACGTCCAGGCCCGCATGCACGCCTGGCGCGAGGCGCTCGAGTCAGCCGGGCTGGAGCCGGGGCCGGTCGCCTTCGGCGACCCCGGCGCGCTCTTCGACGACGGCGTCACCGCGATCGTCTTCACGAGCGACCTGCTGGCGGCCGCCGGCCTCGGCGCCGCCCGGGGGCGCGGCATCGCCGTCCCGGGTGAGCTGTCGATCGTCGGCTTCGACGACTCGCCGCTGGCCGCGCTCGCCTCCCCGCCGCTCACCAGCGTGCGGGTCGACTACGCCGAGTTCGGCGAGGCCGCCGCGGCCGCGCTGATGGCCGCGATCGCCGGCGAGGCGCCGCCCCCGTTCCACGGCGCCCCGCCCGAGCTGGTCGTGCGGGAATCGACTGGGGGTGCCCGACGGGACATCGCGCCACACGGAAGGGCCCGCTGGGCGGGGCGCCCACCTCCTAGCCCTCAGGCAGCTCGGCCTCGGGGTTCGTGACCTCGCCGCGGCGCAGCCGCGAGTTCCGCATCCCGTAGGCGAAGTAGATCACCAGGCCGATCGCCATCCAGATCAGGAAGCGCGCCCACGTCGCGCCCGGCAGGTCGGCCATCAGGTAGATGCACAGCAGCGTCCCGATGATCGGGAACCAGGGGACGAACGGCACGCGGTAGCCGCGCTCGAGGTCGGGCCGGGTCCGGCGCAGGATGATCACGCCGATGTTCACGACGACGAACGCGAACAGCGTGCCGATGTTGACGAGCTGGACGATCTCCGCGAGCGGCACGACGGCGGCGAGGCAGGCGAAGGCGACGCCGAGGATCCCGATGATGAACACCGGCGTGCGGGTGCGCGGGTTCACGTGCGAGACGCGGCGCGGCAGCAGCCCGTCGCGGCTCATCGCGAACAGGATCCGCGACTGCCCGTACAGCAGCGTGAGCACGACGCTGGTGATGGCGACGAGCGCGCCGAACGAGATCACGTCGGCGCCCCACTCGATGCCGGCGCCCTCGGACAGCACCGTCGCCAGCGGGGCCTCGGCGCCGTTGAGCTCGTCGAACGGGAGCGCGCCGGTCGCGACCACGGCGACGAGGATGTAGAGCACCGTCGCGATCGCCAGCGAGCCGATGATCGCGCGCGGCAGGTCCCTGCCCGGTTCCTTGACCTCCTCGCCGGACGTGGAGACGGCGTCGAAGCCGATGTACGCGAAGAAGATGATCGATGCGGCGGTCACCGTCCCGTCGAAGCCCTCGCCCTCGACGAAGAACGGGCTGAAGTTGTCGCTGTTGAAGGCGGTGATGCCGAGCACGATGAACAGCGCCAGCACGACCAGCTTGATCGCCACCATGATCGTGTTCGTGCGCGCCGTCTCGCGCACGCCGATCATCAGCACGGCCGTGACCGCGAGCACCAGGAACGCCGCCGGGAGGTTCACGGTGCCGCCTTCGCCGGGCGGGTTGGCGAGCGCCTCGGGCAGCGAGAGGCCGAACAGGCTGTCGAGCAGCTCGTTGAAGTACTGCCCCCATCCGACCGCCACGCCGGCGATCGACACGCCGTACTCGAGGATCAGGTCCCAGCCGATGATCCACGCCGCCAGCTCGCCGAGCGTCGCGTACGAGTAGGTGTAGGCGCTGCCCGAGACCGGGATCGAGGAGGCGAGCTCCGCGAAGGCCAGGGCGGAGAACATGCACGTGACCCCGGCGATGATGAACGAGAGGACGATCGAAGGGCCCGCGGTGCCGATCGCCTCGCCGATGATCACGAAGATGCCGGTGCCGATGATCGCGCCGAGCCCGAGCGCGGTCAGGTCGAGCGCGCCGACGGCGCGGCGCAGCTCGTGCTCCTTCTCGTGCGTGTCCTCGACGAGCCGGCCGACCGGCTTGGTGGCGAAGATCCCGCTCTGCTTCGTCGCGGCCATGCTGCTCCCTTTCTACTCCCGCCCGCTCGGCGGCGTGATGACGAGCACGGGCCGGCGGGCCCGCTGGATCAGCTCGATCGGTGTGTCGCCCAGCAGGCGTCGCGCGATCCGCCCGCGGGTCGAGGCGCCGCAGACGATGAGGTCGGCGTCATGATGCTCGGCGAACAGCAGCACGCTGCGCACGATCGGCCCGTGCAGGGTGTGGGCGGAGGCCTCGATGCCCTCCGCGCGCAGGTGCTCGGCGATCGCCTCGGCGGACTGCTCGGCCGGCTCGGCGGCCACGTCGCGCGGGACCGTGGAGAACGCCTCCGAGTCGAGGTCGTCGGCGCTGACGACGTCGACCACCGCGTTCGACTGCGCCGCCAGGTCGGCGGCCGCCTCTGCCAGCCACGGTTGATCGGCCCCTGCCTTGGCGGCCACCACGATGCGCTCCACCACACACCTCCCGGTTGTCCCGGCCCGGGGTTACCCCGTCCGGCCCGGCCTCTATCGTCTGTGGGTCCATGCCTCCCTTCAAGCTCGACGCCGTGTACTCGCCCACCGCCGATCAGCCGAAGGCGATCGACGGGCTGGTCGAGGGCATCGAATCCGGCGCCCGCGGCGTCACGCTGCTCGGCGCCACCGGCACCGGCAAGACGATGACGATGGCGGCGACGATCGAGCGCCTGCAGCGCCCGGCGCTCGTGCTCGCCCACAACAAGACGCTCGCGGCGCAGCTCTGCAACGAGTTCCGGACGTACTTCCCGTCCAACGCCGTCGAGTACTTCGTCTCGTACTACGACTACTACCAGCCCGAGGCCTACGTCCCGAGCAAGGACCTCTACATCGAGAAGGACTCGGCGATCAACCAGGAGATCGACCGGCTGCGGCACGCCGCCACGGCGGCGCTGTTCGCGCGGCGCGACGTGGTGATCGTCGGCTCGGTGTCGGCGATCTTCGGCCTCGGCTCGCCGGAGACGTACAACGACAACTGCCAGATCCTCCTCAAGGGCGGCGACGTCGATCGCGACGAGCTGCTGCGCAAGCTCGTGTACCTCCAGTACAACCGCAACGACACCGCGCTCGGGCGCGGCACGTTCCGCGTCCGGGGTGACACGCTGGAGGTGTTCCCGGCCTACGCCGAGACCGCGTTCCGGGCGCTGCTGTTCGGCGACGAGGTCGAGCGGCTCCAGCACTTCGATCCCCTGACCGGCGAGCTGATCGTCGACGACCTGGAGCACGTCGCGATCTGGCCGGCGACGCACTACAACGTCAAGGAGGGCACGATGGAGCGGGCGGTCGAGGAGATCGGCCGCGAGCTCAACCACCGCACCGCCGAGCTCGAGGCGGAGGGCAAGCTGCTCGAGTCGCACCGGCTGCGCCAGCGCACGCAGTACGACATGGAGATGCTGCGCGAGGTCGGGTTCTGCTCCGGGATCGAGAACTACTCCCGGATCCTCGACGGCCGGCCGCCGGGCGCGCGCCCGTACTGCCTGATCGACTACTTCCCGAAGGACTTCGTCTGCTTCATCGACGAGTCGCACCAGACGGTGCCGCAGCTCGGTGCCATGTACGAGGGCGACCGCTCGCGCAAGACGACGCTGGTCGACTACGGGTTCCGGCTGCCGTCGGCGCTCGACAACCGGCCGCAGACGTTCCACGAGTTCCTCTCCATCACGCCGCAGCTGGTGTTCGTGTCCGCCACGCCCGGGCCGTACGAGCGCGAGCACTCGGCCGCGATCGTCGAGCAGCTGGTGCGGCCGACCGGGATCGTCGACCCGGAGGTCGAGGTCCGCGAGACGCGCAACCAGATCGACGACCTGATGCGCGAGATCCGCGTCCGCACCGAGCGCAACGAGCGCGTGCTGGTGACGACCTTGACGAAGAAGATGAGCGAGGACCTGACCGACTACCTGCTCGAGGTCGGGTTCAAGGTCCGCTACCTGCACTCCGAGATCGACACGCTGGAGCGGATCCAGATCATCCGCGAGCTGCGGCTCGGCGAGTACGACGTGCTGGTCGGCGTCAACCTGCTGCGCGAGGGACTCGACCTGCCCGAGGTATCACTGGTGGCGATCCTCGACGCCGACAAGGAGGGCTTCCTGCGCGGCGAGACCTCGCTGATCCAGACCATCGGCCGCGCGGCCCGCAACGTCAGCGGCACGGTCCTCATGTACGCCGACAAGCAGACCGAGGCGATGCGGCGCGCGATCGACGAGACCGACCGCCGGCGCGCGATCCAGCGTGCGTACAACACCGAGCACGGCATCACGCCGGAGACGATCGTCAAGGGGATCTCGGACATCACGGAGTTCCTGATGGGGGAGGGCAAGGTGCCTCGCTCCTCCCGCCGCCGGCGCGAGAAGCGGGTCGACATGGAGCCGCACGAGATCGAGCAGACGATCGTCGAGCTCGAGGAGGAGATGCTGGCGGCCGCCGAGGAGCTGCGCTTCGAGTACGCCGCCAAGCTGCGCGACGAGATCCGCGACCTGCGCCGCGAGCTCGACGAGGCCGCGACGGCGACATAGGCCGCCCCCGAACGCCGCCCCCAGAACGGTTGAGGGCCGGCCTTCTGGCCGGCCCCCTCGAGCCGTCTGCCGGCAGGGACCCCCCTCCGTCGGGTGATCGTACGCCCGCCGAGGGCGCGTGACCCGTGGATTTGCCTCCACGCTGGTTGCGCCTCCAACTGCGCACTGAGGGAGGCGCGTGCGACCGCGGCGGGCCGAGTGTCGACTTTGTGGCCTCTGAGCGGACAAACTCGACACTCGGCAGACCGCGGCATCGATCCCACGCCTCCCCACCCAGCGCAGTTGACGTTCGTCAAGACCACCACCGCCTTCCTCGCGCCCCGAGCCGTGCCCGGCATCGAGGACGCCACGGACGGCGTCTACCGCCGCACCGTCGCGCTGCCCCACGGACCGGCCGTGGTCGCGCTCGACCGTGTGATCAGCGCCGATCCCCGCGACCGCGCCGCCGCCGAGCGGGCGATCGCCCGCCTCAACGGTGCTCGACCCCGCCGCCGCCGACGCGCACCTCGCGCGCGACCCGTTCCTCGGACCGCTGATCGCCGCCCGGCCGCACCTGCGCATGCCGGGCACCGTCGACGGCGCCGAGCTTGCCGTACGGGCCGTGCTCGGCCAGCAGGTCTCGCTCGCCGCCGCGCGCACGCTCGCCGGCCGCCTGGTGGCGGAGGCCGGCGACCTGCTGCCCGAGCCGGTGGGCGCGCTCACCCACACCTGGCCGCACCCGGAGGCGATCGCCGACGCGGCCCCGCGGATGCCGATGCCGCGCTCCCGCATCACTGGCGCTCGTCGCACTCGCCCGCGCGCTCACCGACGGGCTCGTCCTCGAACCCGGCGCCGACCCGGCCGAGATCCGCGCCGGGCTGCTCGAGCTGCCGGGCATCGGGCCATGGACGGCCGAGTACGTCGCGATGCGTGCCCTGGCCGACCCGGACGCCTGGCTGCCGACCGATCTCGGCGTCCGCCGCGGCCTCGCGCGCATCGGCGCCGCCGCGAGGGACGCCGAGCGCTGGCGGCCGTACCGCACGCACGCGGTCCGTCATCTGTGGGCGGCGTCGTGAGCCCGACGCGCGACTATGCTCAGCGCGTGGAGCGAGACGCCATCGAGCGCCGCGATTTCCCGGTCGGCCGGCGCGGCTACGACCAGGCCGCCGTCGACGAGCACCTGCGTCGCGTCGCCGACGAGCTCGAGGCGCTGCGCGGGCGCGCACGGCGTCCTAGTCGCTGTCGGCGGGCACGTCCGAGCAGGTGCGCGTGATCCTCGAGGCGGCCGAGGCGAGCGCCGCCGAGCTGCGCGCCGACGCCGCGCGACAGTCCTCCGAGCACGTCGGCCGCGTCCAGCGCGTTGCCGGCGCGATGCTCGACCGGATCGACGAGATCGAGCGCGAGCTCCGGGCGCTGCGCGCGAGCGCCGAGCGGCTCACCGAAGGCCTCGCCCAGCTGCACGAGCAGGCCGGCGAGCTCGGCGCCATGGCCACGCCGCCCGAAGAGGACTTCGCCGCCGCCGCCCCGGCGCCGCCTGTCGCCGCCCCCGAATCGCCGCCGGCCGACGCGCCCACCGAGTCCCCCAACGGCGACGAGGCAGGGGCGCGGCTGATCGCCCTCAACATGGCTCTCAGCGGCAGCCCCGCGCGAGGAGACCGCGCGCTACCTCTCCGAGCACTTCGATCTGGCCGACGGCGGCGCGCTGCTCGACGACGTGTACGAGCGGGCGGCGCGGTGACGAAGCCGCCCGAGGTTGCCGCGCTGCGGGCGCGGATGGCGGAGCTCAGCGACCTGCACGGGGTCAGCATGCTGCTGTTCTGGGACCAGCAGACGATGATGCCCGCCGCCGGCGCCGCGGCGCGGGCGGAGCGGTCGGCGACCATCGCGCTCGCCATCCACGCCCGCGAGAGCGACCCGGAGCTCGGCGCGCTGCTCGACGCGCTCGAGCCCTGGGCGGCCGGCGAGGACCCCGACTCCGACGACGTGCGGCTCGTCTACTGGGCGCGGCGCGACTTCGAGAAGTCGGTCCGCGTCCCCGCCGAGCTGACCGCCAAGATCTCCAAGGCCAACGCGCTCGGCCAGCAGGCGTGGCAGGAGGCGCGCGCCGCGAACGACTTCGGGCGGTTCCGCGACGCTCTCGCCCGCCAGATCGAGCTGCGGCACCGCTACGTCGCCTGCTTCGAGGGCCACGACCATCCGTACGACGCGCTGCTCGACGACTTCGAGCCCGGTCTCACGACCGCCGAGCTCCGCCCGCTCTTCGCCGAGCTGCGCGATGCCCTCGTGCCGATCGTCGCCGCCGCCGGCGACCCCGAGCACGCCCACAACGGCGGCGCCTTCCTCGGCCGCTTCGGGGCCGACGCGCAGCGGATCGCGGTGCTCGACGTCCTCGAGGGCATCGGCTTCGACCCGGATTCCATGCGCCTCGACCCGACCGTGCACCCGTTCGCCGCCGCGATCGCGCCCGACGACATCCGGCTCACCACCAAGTACGACGAGCAGGACTTCGCGGTCGCGCTCTACTGCGGGCTGCACGAGTTCGGGCACGGCCTCTACCAGGCGCGCGTCGACCGCAGCCTGTTCCGCACGACCCTGGACGACCCGGTGTCGCTCGGCGTCCACGAGTCGCAGAGCCGCTTGTGGGAGAACGTCATCGGGCGCTCGCGCCCGTTCTGCGCTTGGCTGGTGCCGCGCCTCGCGGCCCGGCTGCCGGCCGCGCTCAACGGCCTCGACGCGGAGGGGCTGTACCGGGCGGTCAACACCGTTCAGCCGTCGCTCATCCGCACCGAGGCGGACGAGACGACCTACAACCTCCACATCATCCTGCGCTTCGAGCTCGAGCTGGCGCTGACCGAGGGCACGCTGGTGGTCGACGACCTGCCCGACGCGTGGGACGAGGGCATGCAGCGGCTGCTCGGCGTCGAGGTCACCGGGCCCGCCGAAGGCGTCCTCCAGGACGTCCACTGGAGTGCCGGTCACCTCGGCTACTTCCCGACCTACACGCTCGGGAACCTGCTGGCCGCGCAGCTGTGGGTGCGTCTCCAGGACGACCTGCCGGACGTCGACGAACTACTCGAGCGGGGCGACTTCGCGCCCGTCCGCGAATGGCTGCGCGAGCACGTTCACCGCCACGGCCGCAAGTTCCCGCCCCGCGAGCTGGTCCGGCGCGTGACACGCCGCGATCTGACGATCGATCCGTTCCTCCGCTATTTGCGCGAGAAGCTGACGGACTCCGGCGTCCTCGCCCCGACCGCCTGAACCGAACGTCCGTTCCCCCGCCTAGAATCCGAGGCGGTCTTATGTCCCGTTCCGATTCCCTGGTCGTCTCCGGCGCCCGCGAGCACAATCTGAAGGACGTCACGGTCTCGCTGCCGCGGGACTCGCTGGTCGTCATCACCGGGCTCTCCGGCTCCGGCAAGTCCTCGCTGGCGTTCGACACGATCTACGCCGAGGGCCAGCGGCGCTACGTCGAGTCGCTGTCGGCCTACGCGCGCCAGTTCCTCGGGCAGATGGACAAGCCCGACGTCGACTCGATCGAGGGCCTGTCGCCGGCGATCTCGATCGACCAGAAGACGACGTCGCGCAACCCGCGGTCGACGGTCGGGACCGTGACGGAGATCTACGACTACCTGCGCCTGCTGTGGGCGCGGATCGGCAAGCCGCACTGCTTCAACTGCGGCCGCCCGATCGCCGCGCAGTCGGCCGAGCAGATCATCGACCAGATCATGGCGACCGAGGACGGCGAGCGGTTCATGGTCCTGGCGCCGATCGTCCGCGGCCGCAAGGGCGAGTACGGCAAGCAGCTGGCCGAGCTGCGCAGCGAGGGCTTCACGCGCGTGAAGGTGGACGGCGAGCTGCGCCTGCTGGAGGAGGACATCGTCCTCGACAAGAAGTTCAAGCACGACATCTCGGTGGTGGTCGACCGGCTGGTGATGCGGCGCGACCTGCGCAAGCGGCTGGCCGACAGCGTCGAGACCGCCGTCGCGCTCGCCGACGGCATGGTCGAGATCGAGACCGTGCCACGCGACGGCGGCCCGATCGAGACCACGACCTACAGCGAGAAGTTCGCGTGCCTGCACTGCGGCATCTCGATGCCGGAGCTAGAGCCGCGGTCGTTCTCGTTCAACTCCCCGCACGGCGCGTGCCCGCGCTGCACGGGGCTCGGCTCCCAGATGGAGATCGACCCCGAGCTCGTGGTGCCGGACCCGTCGCTGTCGCTCGACGAGGGCGCGATCCTGCCGTGGGCGAGCGGCGCCACCAGCTACTACGAGCAGATCACGCAGGCGATCGCCGAGCGCTACGAGATCGACGTCGAGGCGCCGTGGGAGGAGCTCGGCGAGGCCGAGCAGAACCTCTTCCTGTACGGCACGAACGGGGACAAGCTGTACGTCTCGTACCGCAACCGGATGGGGCGCAAGCGCTCCTACATGACCACCTTCGAGGGAATCGTCCCGAACCTCGAGCGGCGCTACCGGGAGACGGACAGCGACTGGTCGCGCGAGAAGATCGAGGAGTACATGTCGGTGCGGCCGTGCCCGGAGTGCAAGGGAGCGCGGCTGCGGCCGGAGTCGCGCGCGGTCACGGTCGGCGACCTCGCGCTCCACCAGTTCAGCGCGATGAGCGCCAAGCGCGCGCTCGAGTGGCTCGAGGCGCTCGAGCTGTCGGACCAGGACCGCGCGATCGCGCGGTTGGTGCTGCGGGAGATCGACGAGCGGCTGCGGTTCCTCGAGAACGTCGGCGTCGGCTACCTGTCGATGGACCGCGCGTCGGCGACGCTGAGCGGCGGCGAGGCGCAGCGGATCCGGCTGGCGACGCAGATCGGCTCGTCGCTGGTGGGAGTGCTGTACATCCTCGACGAGCCGTCGATCGGCCTCCACCAGCGCGACAACGAGCGCCTGATCGCGACCCTGAAGCGCCTGCGCGACCTCGGCAACACCGTGCTGGTGGTCGAGCACGACGAGGGCACGATGCATGCGGCCGACCATCTGGTCGACATGGGGCCGGGCGCCGGCGAGCACGGCGGCTACGTGGTGGCGGCCGGCACGGCGGAGGACGTCATGGGCGTGCCGGAGTCGCTGACCGGCCAGTTCCTGGCCGGCACGCGACGGATCGAGCTGCCCGCCGAGCGCCGCCGGCCGAGCGGCTACGTCGAGATCCTCGGCGCCACGCAGCACAACCTCAAGGAGATCGACGCGCGGATCCCGCTCGGCGTGTTCACCGCCGTCACCGGCGTGTCGGGGTCGGGCAAGTCGACCCTGGTGAACGAGATCCTCTACAAGGCGGTGTCGAACCGGCTGCACCGCTCGCGGATGCGGCCGGGGGCGCACAAGCGATTGACCGGGCTCGAGCGGCTCGACAAGATCATCAGCGTCGACCAGTCGCCGATCGGGCGCACGCCGCGGTCCAACCCGGCGACCTACATCGGGCTCTTCGACCAGATCCGCGACCTGTACTCCAAGACCCAGGAGGCGCGCGTCCGCGGCTACAAGCCCGGCCGCTTCTCGTTCAACGTCAAGGGCGGGCGCTGCGAGGTCTGCCGCGGCGACGGGCAGATCAAGATCGAGATGCACTTCCTGCCCGACGTCTATGTGCCGTGCGAGCAGTGCCACGGCAAGCGCTACAACCGCGAGACGCTCGACATCCGCTTCAAGGGCAAGAACATCGCCGACGTGCTCGAGATGCCGATCGAGGAGGCGCTCGAGTTCTTCGCCCACATCCCGAAGCTCAAGCGCCGGCTGCAGACACTGCACGACGTGGGGCTCGACTACATGCGCCTCGGCCAGCCGGCTACGACGCTGTCGGGCGGCGAGGCCCAGCGCGTGAAGCTGGCGGCGGAGTTGTCGAAGGTCGCCACGGGGCGGACGCTGTACATCCTCGACGAGCCGACCACCGGCCTCCACTTCGCCGACATCCAGCGGCTGCTCGAGGTGCTCCAGCGGCTGGTCGAGGCCGGCAACACGGTCGTCGTGATCGAGCACAACCTCGACGTGATCAAGGTCGCCGACCAGGTGCTGGAT
Source organism: uncultured Solirubrobacteraceae bacterium (assembly GCA_963849695.1). GTDB lineage: Bacteria > Actinomycetota > Thermoleophilia > Solirubrobacterales > Solirubrobacteraceae > DASSUW01. The sequence goes on along the minus strand of CAWKIT010000025.1, from coordinate 65,892 downwards.
CTCGGCCCCGAGGGCGGCGAGGAGGGCGGCCGGCTGATGGCCGCCGGCACGCCCGAGGAGGTCGCCGCCGTCGACGGCTCGCACACCGGCGCGTTCCTGCGCCGGCTGGTCGAGCCGGCGGAGCCGCCGAAGCGACGCCGGCGGCGCGTGCCGGCGGCGGCCTGAACGACGCCGCTAGTACACGCGGCGCGTACTAGTCGGCGCGGTCCGTGACTCCCTCGACGCCCGCGTGCCGCGCGCAGTTCGCGCAGCAGAACATGCGCCCGTCGCCGGCCTCGACCCCGTGGCCGATGATGCGGCAGCCGCAGTGCTCACAGGTCGGCGCGAGCGCGTGGATCGCGCACTCGAACGAGTCGAACACGTGACTGGAGCCGTCCTTCTCGATCGTCATCGAGCGGTGGTAGTCGTTGCCGCAGACCTCGCAGGTCGCCATGTCGCCTCCCGGTCGTGATTCGGAGTAGAGCTACCCCCACCGACGCGACGGTACCCCGCGCGTACGATCCGGGCGTCATGATCGATCGCCGACGGTCCTAGCACCAGCCGCGCGCCGCTCGCGCGCGCCCGGCCGTCCGCGCCCTTGACATCGCTGTCCTCGCCGCCGCCCATCCGGTTGCCGCGGTGAGTGCGGACGGACCGCTCCCTCCGAGCCCATCGTCCGAAAGGAGCGCTCGTGCCGCGCCGTCCAGTGAAGCCACGCCCGCGCCGCCATCCGCTGCCGATCAGGCAGCCGAGGCCGCGCCTCGTGCACCCGGTCCCGCGCAAGCTGCCGCCGCAGTACCGGCGCAGTTGAGACCTCAGCGGCGCTCGCCGCGCCGCAGGCGATCCGCGATCGCGCCGATCCGCCGCCTCGCGTCCGTCGCATCGGTCACGGCGTGAGGCGGCCGGCCGGCCGTCGCAGCCCACGGGACGAGCACGTCGAACTCGAGCCCACGCAGGAGCTCGAGGCTCTCGACGTAGGACGCGCGGTCGCTGCCGCCGACGACGGCGGCCACCCACTCGCCGTCGTCGAGGAACACGGAGTCGCCCGTGAACAGCATCCGGTGCTCGCCGCCGTCCCACAGGAACGCGGTCGCGCCGGGCGTGTGTCCGGGGATCGGGATCAGCTCGAAGTCGCCGTCGAGCGTCGCGCGCTCCGAGAACGTGCCGGCGACGGTCGTGCGCTCGGCCGCCGCGTCGCGGTCGCGCTCGTGCACGAAGGTGGGGGAGGCGTCGCCCGCGAACATCGCCTCGTGCCAGTGATTGAAGTAGCGGCCCGCGACGTCGCCCGGGTCCGTCAGCGTCTCCGCGCCGTACACCACGAGGTCGCCCGCAGCGCGCTCGAGCCGGAACGCGCGGACCGTGAGCGAGGGCGCGAACGGCAGCGGCTGCGGGGCACTGGCAGAGAGGCCGGGGAGGATTCGCTCCATGCCCCAGAGGCTAGGAGCCGGTGGCCGTGGCGGCCACCGGCATTTCGACCTAGGTCCTGAGGCTAGTGCAGTGGCCCCCGCCACTAGCCGCCGAAGCGGGATCTCAGCGCCTGCACGTTGTCCACGTACTGCTGCGTGTCGTCGTACATGCCGCGCTCGCGCACCGACGCCAGCCCCTGGTAGTAGCCGGCGATGGCGGAGTTCTCGTCGCCGCCCGCGTCGGTCAGCAGGCGCTTGAGGTACATCACGCCGGCGTGGATGTTGTCGGTCGCCGAGTTCGGGTCGAGGGCCTGGTCGCCGGCCAGGTTGTCCTGCACGTAGTCCCACGTGCCCGGCATCACCTGCATCACGCCGCGGGCGTTGGCGGGGGAGACCATCGAGTTGTTGAATCCGCTCTCCTGCCACGCGATCGCCGCCGCCAGCGAGGGCGAGACACCGTGCGCGGAGGCGACGTTCTGGACGTCCGCCGCGGAGACCTGCTGGGCCGTCGGCTCAGGCGCGGCTTCGGGGACAACCTGGGTGGCCGGCTCGGGCGTGCTCGACTGCACGGGGGCGGGAGCGCCGCCCGGCAGCTTGAGCACGGTGCCGCTGAGCAGGAGGCCGTTCGGGTCGAGGCCGTTCATCGCCGCCATCGCCTCCACCGTCGTCCCGGTCTGGGCGGCGAGCGCGGACAGGGTGTCGCCGGTTCGCACCGTGTAGGCGCCCTGCGGGGCAGGGGCGGCGGCGGCCGGGGCGGCCGTCGTGGTCGTCGTGGTGGGCGCCGTGGCCTGCGCCGGGTCGGCCGGCACGAGCCCGGCCTGCTGCAGCGCGGCGTATCCCTCCACCGTCGTCGGCACCAGGATCGTCGATCCGAGCACCACCTGCGCGTCCTCGGACAGGCCGTTGTAGGCGGCCACGGTCCTCGTCGTCAGGTTGTTGGCGGCGGCGATCGACCACAGCGTCTCGCCGGGCTGCACGGTGTGCGGCACGGCGGCCGACGCGGGCGCAGCAGGAATCAGCAGAAAGATGCAGAACAACAGCAGGCGGCTCGGGCGCAAGTTCATGTCCTCCCTAGGTCCGGGTTCCTCGACCATCGTCACCCGGTAGTCACACTCCGGGAACCGGTGCGCGCGGTATTACGACGCCCTGCAAGGCGCTGCCCATGGCATGCTCAAGCCTTGGACCCCGCCGATCTGAGGCTCTGGTGGCAGAAATGGCGCTGGTACGAGCGCGGCTCGCTGCCGTGGGCCCGGGCCCGGATCCACTACGAATTCGCGCGCCGGCGGGCGTTCTGCCGCTGGCCGGTGCACGGCAACGTGCTGGAGATGCTGCGCGAGGGCCGGCTCGAGCTGGGCGAGCACGTGCTGCTCGAGCCGAACGTGTGGCTGACCGCGCAGGCGCCGGCGCGGATAAGGATCGGAGGCGGGTCGTTCCTGAACCTAGGCGTGCAGGTGGCCGCGGTCGAGCTGGTGGAGATCGGCGAGCACTGCATGCTCGCGAACGGCTGCTTCGTCACCGACGGCAACCATCGCTTCGACGACCCCGAGAAGCCGGTGCCGTGGCAGGGGTTCACGTCGAAGGGCCCGACCCGCCTGGGCGACAACGTGTGGCTCGGCGTCAACGTGGTGGTCACCAGCGGCGTGACGATCGGCGACCGCAGCGTGGTGGGCGCCAACTCGGTCGTGACGACCGACGTGCCGCCCTACTCGATCGCCGCCGGCGCCCCCGCCCGGGTCATCAAGCGGGTCGAATACCCGGCCGCGGGTTTCGCCCCCGGGGCGGACACCCGCAAGTGAACCCGGCCCTCTGGGCCGGCGTTCACACCCGGCGTTCACCTTCACGGCCGCGGGTTTCGCCCTCTGGGCGAATACCCGCAAGTGAACCCGGCCCTCTGGGCCGGCGTTCACCTAGTCCTTCGACAGCATGGTCTGCACGCCGAAGACGACGGCGGCGGCGAACATCCCGAACGCGAGCAGCGCCACCGCTGCGTAGGCGATCGCCGCCGTCCCGCGCCCGCCGCGCGCGGCCTCCGTCGAGCGGGCCATCCCGAGCACGACGAACGAGAACGCGACGGTCACGAGCACGCCTGCGACAAGCGAGACCCACACGACTTCCATGATGTCCCCTGCCTTGACCGTTGCCAGCACCGCTCAACCCTCCGCCGTCAGCGTCCGCCCGCCGACGAGGCGCCGTGTGAACACCCACCCGAGCAGAGCCAGCAGCACCGCGGACACGACCACGGGGCCGGCCGCCCCGCCGCCGAAGATGCGAGTCACGCCGTAGGTGACGGCGCCCACGATGGCCGCGGCGGGCAGCGTCAGCACCCAGGCGACGGCGATGTTCCCCGCCACACCCCAGCGCACCGCCGAGATCCGCTTGGCGGCGCCTGCGCCCATGATCGCGCCGGAGATGACGTGCGTGGTGGAGAGCGGGAAGCCGGCGTGGGTTGCCGACAGGATCACGGCGGCGCCGACGCTCTGGGCGGCGAACCCCTGCGCCGGATCCATCTTGATGATCCGGCTCCCCATCGTGCGGATGATCCGCCAGCCGCCGACGTAGGTGCCGAGCGCGATCGCCGTCGCGGCCGATACGACCACCCAGGTCGGCGGGTCGGCGCCCGAGTCGAGGTGGCCGCTGGAGATCAGCGCGAGCGCGATGATCCCCATCGTCTTCTGCGCGTCGTTGGTGCCGTGCGAGAGCGAGAACAGGCTGCCGGAGACGATCTGACCGAGCCGGAAGCCGCGCGACACGACGCCCGGATGCTGGCGCCCGACGATCCGGTAGCAGAGCAGGATCCCGATGCCGGCGGTGGTCAGCGCCAGCACCGGCGCCACCAGCGCCGGGATCATCACCTTCTCGATCAGCCCGTCGCCGTACACGGCCTTCGGGCCCTCGGCCGCGAACGCGGCACCGACCACGCCGCCGATCAGCGCGTGCGAGCTGGACGACGGCAGCCCGAAGTACCAGGTCGCGAGGTTCCAGGCGATCGCGCCGATCAGGCCCGAGAACACGATCGGGAGCGTGATGAGATTGGCGTCGACGATCCCCGAGGCGATCGTGGCCGCCACGGCGAGCGAGAGGAACGCGCCGACGAAGTTGAGCACCGCCGCCATCGCGACCGCCACGCGCGGCGACATCGCGCGCGTCGAGATCGACGTCGCGACGGAATTGGCGGTGTCGTGGAACCCGTTCGTGAAGTCGAACGCGAGCGCGGTCCCGATGACGATCCAGAGGACGAGCTCGGTGCCCATCTACTGGTTCTTGATCACGATCCCCTCGAGGATGTGCGCGGTCTTCTCGGTCGAGTCGATCGCGTCCTCGAGCCGCTCGAAGATGTCCTTCCAGCGGATCACCAGCATCGGGTCGATGCCGCGCTCGAACAGCGAGGCGAGCGCCTCGCGCAGGATCCGATCGCCGTCGTTCTCGAGCCGGTTGATCTCCACCGTGTAGTGGTGGATGTCCTTGAACGTGCGCAGCCGCGGCATCGCGCCGGCGATCGCCCGCGTGGCCTGGTGCAGGATGCGGCCCATCTCGGTCGCCTTGTCCATCGGCGCCTCGATGTGGTAGAGCCCGAGGAAGTCGGAGACCTCCTCGATGAAGTCGACGATGTCGTCGAGCGCCGACGCCAGCTCGTGAATGTCCTCGCGGTCGATCGGCGTCACGAACGTCTGGTTCAGGCGCTGGATGATGTCGTGCGTGATGCGATCGCCCTCCTGCTCGCACACGACGACCTCTCGCGCCAATTCCGCGTTGTCGGGCCAGTGCTCGAGCATGCGCTCGAGCAGCTCCGACGCGCGGACGATGTTGGCACCCGCCTCCTCGAAGAGGTCGAAGAACTCGCGCTCCTTGGGCGCGAACAGCTGCGACAACCGGGCCATCGGCGCCGCAGTCTAGGAGGACCGGCGGTCGATACCCCGGCTTCGTGTAAAGGAGTTGTGAACGGTTTGTGATCAGACCGCCGTGCGATGCGGCGGCAGCATGGCGCGCAGTCGGTCGAGCTCCTCCGGCGCGATGCCGTAGGCGTGCTCCGGCGCGGGGAACCCACGCGTGCGCACGTCCTCCGCGTAGGCGGCCACGCCGCGCACCATCTCGCCCTTCACGTCGGCGTACTGCTTGACGAACTTCGGCTTGTGGCCGTCGTGGATGCCGAGCAGATCGTGCAGCACGAGCACCTGGCCGTCGGTGCTGGCGCCGGCGCCGATCCCGATCACCGGGATCTCCATGTAGTGCATGATCGTGTCGGTCACCTCGGCGGGGATCGCCTCGAACACGATCGAGAAGCAGCCCGCCTCCTGCAGCTCGAGCGCGTCGTCGAGCACCCGCTTGGCGCGCTCGGCGGTCCGGCCCTGCGCGCGGTAGCCGCCGAGCGCCGTCGCGGTCTGGGGCGTGAGGCCGACGTGGCCCATGACCGGCACGCCGGCGCGCACGATCGCCCGCGCGCGCTCGGCCATCGCGCCTCCGCCCTCGAGCTTGACCGCGTCGCAGCCGGCCTCCTTGACGAAGCGATGCGAGGTGGCGATCGCCTGGGCGTCGGAGGCCTCGTAGGAGCCGAACGGCAGGTCGCCGACCAGCAGCGGCGTCCTCAGGCCGCGCCCGACGGCGGCGGCGAGCATCAGGAGCTCCTCGACCGTCACCGGCACGGTGTCCTCGTAGCCGAGCACGTTGTTGGCGGCGCTGTCGCCTACGAGCACGACGTCGGCGCCGGCCTGCTCGACCACCAGCGCGCTCGGGTGGTCGTAGGCGGTGACCATCACGATCGGCTCGCCGAGCGCGCGCATCTCGGAGAGTTTGGTGAGCGTGATCGGCCTGCGGTCGCTGTGGGGCGGGGACGACATCGTGGGTTTCCTCCTAGGTGGTCGGCGCCCGCTCGCGGGTCGCCGCCGGTTGGACGAGGGTGTTGTCGAGCAGGCGGATGGCGCCGACGCGCGCCGCCACCGCGATGAGTACCCGGCCGTCGACCGTCGCGACCGGCTGGAAGCTGTCGGGGTCGACGAGCGCGAGGTACTCGAGCTGCACGCCGTCCATGGCGGCGCGGGCGCGGGCCGCGATCGTCTCGGCGTCGCGCTCGCCGGCGGCGACCTCGGCCTCGGCCGCGTTCAGGGCGCGCGACAGCGCGAGTGCGCGGATGCGCTCGTCGGGGGTCAGGCGCTGGTTGCGGCTGGACATCGCGAGGCCGTCGGGCTCGCGGACGGTCGGGATGATCGCCATCTCGATCGGGAGGTCGAGGTCGCGCACCATCCGGCGCAGGACGGCGACCTGCTGGGCGTCCTTCTGCCCGAAGTACGCGACGTGGGGCGTGACGAGGTTGAAGAGCTTGGCCACCACTGTGCAGACGCCGGCAAAGTGGCCTGGGCGCTGCGCGCCCTCGAGGACGTCCGAGAGCCCTTCGACGCGGACGCTGGTGGCGAAGCCGGGCGGATACACCTCCTCGACCGGCGGGGTGTACAGCACGTCGACGCCGAGCTCGGCCGCCTCGCCGGCGTCGCGCGCCTCGTCGCGCGGATAGGCGTCGAGGTCCGCGGGCTCGTTGAACTGGGCCGGGTTGACGAACAGCGAGACGACCACCTCGTCGCAGCGCTCGCGAGCGGCTCGCATCAGCGCGTGGTGGCCGGCGTGGAAGGCGCCCATGGTCGCGACGAAGCCGACGACGCCGCGAGCCCGCTCGCGGTGGGCGCGCAGCTCCGCGTTGCTGCGGATGATCCTCACGCCGCCACCGCCGCCCGCGTCGCGTCGACCATCGCGTCGAACAGGGGCAGGAGGTCGGGCGTGCGCTCGGCGACCGCGGCCCGCTGGCGCGCCACCGTCTCGTCGTCGCCGCGGGCGATCGGGCCCGTCAGCGCCTCTTCGGCGCCGCGCGCGGCCCAGTTCTCGACGGCAGCGCGCACGAGGGGCGCCAGCAGCGCGCGCTCGACGCCGGCGGTGGCTGCGAGACGCTCGGCGGCGCCCTCGAGCGTGACGAGGAAGTTCGAGGCGACCGAGGCGGCGGCGTGGTACGCCGCGCGATCTTCGTCGCCCACTTGCGTGGCCAGCATGCCGAGCCGCGCTGCCAGCGCGTGCGCCAGCTCCAGCGCCCGCGCAGTCGAGCCGTCGACCGCGCAGCCCGCGCCGTCGAGCACGTCGGGCGGCGCGCCGGCGGGCACGGTCATCAGCGGGTGCAGCGAGAACGCCTCGTGCGGGCTCAGCACGTCGAGCCCGGTCGCGCCCGAGCAATGGCCGACGAGCGGGCCGGGTTCGATCGCGGCGACCGCCGCGGCGATCTCCGCGTCCGGCACGCACAGCAGCACCGCGGTCGCACCGCGCGCGTCGGCGCCGCGACCGAGTGGACTCGGGGCCCCGAGGGCAGCGGCGAGTACGGTTCCGAGGCGGCCAGCCCCGACGATGGCGATCGAGTCCAGTTCCCTCACGGAGATACCGGCTTTCAGCGTCGATCCAGAGGATAGTCCGCCGTGGGGGCGATTAGAGTCAGAGAGGCGATGGGGACCGCAGCGGAGCGGCGCGAGGAGCTCAAGGCCGTCTGGCAGCAGGCGCGGAGCTGCACCAAGTGCCCGCAGCTCGCCGCGACCCGCCAGACCGTGGTCTTCGGCTCCGGCAATGCGGACGCCGACCTCATGTTCGTCGGCGAGGCGCCGGGAGCCAACGAGGACCGCCAGGGCCTGCCGTTCGTGGGCCAGGCCGGCCGGCTGCTCGACACCCTGCTCGAGGAGATCGGCTTCACGCGGGGCGAGGTGTGGGTGTGCAACGTGCTCAAGTGCCGCCCACCGGGCAACCGCGACCCGCTGCCGCAGGAGATCGACGCCTGCCAGGACTACCTGTTCCGCCAGCTCGAGCTGATCGAGCCGCGGGTGGTGTGCACGCTCGGCAACTTCGCGACGAAGCTCCTGCGGGGCGACCCGACGACCGGGATCACTCGGCTGCACGGGCGCGAGGAGATCCGGCGGATCGGGCCTCGGCGGGTGCGGCTGTACCCGATCTATCACCCGGCGGCGGCGCTCTATACGCCGAAGATGCTCGACACCCTGCGCGAGGACTTCGGGCGGCTCCCAGGGCTGCTGGCGCTCGAACCGCCCGAGCAGCCGGTGCCGGAGCCGGAGCCCGAGCCGGTCGTGCCCGAGCCGGAGATCGTCGCCGAGGTCGAGCGCGAGCGCGAGGCGGCTCAGCTCGGGCTCTTCTGAGCCGCCCGCTCGTCGGCGGTGATGGCGAACCGCTCGTGATCGCGCCACTGGCCGCCGATCAGCAGGTAGCGCGGCGAGAAGCCCTCGAGCCGGAAGCCGGAGCCGCGGGCGAGCGCGATCGAGGGCTGGTTCCCGGGCTGGATGTTGGCCTCCAGCCGGTGCAGCGCGAGCGGCCCGAAGGAGTGGTCGATCACCTGCTCCATCGCCTCGCGCATCAACCGCTGTCCGGCGTAGCGCTGGTTCGCGTAGTAGCCGAGATAGGCGGACTGGAACGCGCCGCGCACGATCTGCGAGATCGTGAACACGCCGACGATCGCGCGCGGGTCCTCGACCAGGCACGCCAGCAGGCAGGCGAAGTCCTCGCGGCGCGAGCGGGCGTAGAGGTCGTCGAACTGGTCCGACCGCTCGGGCGGGTACGTCCACGGGCGGTGCAGCTCCCGGCTCTCGCGGGCGAGCGCCAGGAACGGCTCCCGGTCCGAGCGCTGCAGCACGCGCAGCGCGACCCGCGCGCCGTCGGGCGGCGGGTCCGGCTCGATCTCCGACGGGCGCACGGCGCCGCCCACGACCGCGGACAACGGACGGCGACGGAGCATGGGACGTCTCACCCGACTCATCAAAGCGCACCGCGATGATGACGGATTCCGCGGGCCGCCAGACGAACGACCGCCGCGGTCCAGTCGCGATCGATGCGCGCGCGGCCGCGCGGCCGGAGCTCGGCGGGGTGGAGCGGTGGGCGCGCGAGCTGGCGCGCCGGCTGCCGGCGCTGCGGCCGGGCGGCTACGTCGTGCTGCGGCCGCCGGCCACACTCGCGCACCGCGCCGGGCACGCGTGGGAGCAGCTGGTGCTGCCGGTCCGTGCGAGCCGGCTCGGCGCGCGGGCGCTGCTCTGCCCGGCCAACCTCGCGCCGGTCGCCTACGGGCGTTCCGTGGTCGTGATCCACGACGCGGCTCCCCTGCGCCACCCGGGCTGGTACTCGCGCACCTACGTCGCGTGGCAGCGGCTCGCCCTGCCCGCCGTCGCGCGGCGGGCGTGGCGGGTGGTCACGGTCTCCGAGTTCGCCCGCGCGGAGCTGGCGGAGCTGCTCGGGGTCGAGGCGGCCGTGGTGCCGGGCGGGGTCGACGAGCGTTTCAACCCGGCGGCCGACCCCGAGCCGGCGCGCCGCGCCCATCGCCTCGACCGTCCCTACGTCCTCTGCGTCGCCTCCCACACGGCGCGCAAGAACCTCGCCGCGCTCGTGCCGGCCGCACGCGCGCTCGCCGCCGACGGCATCGACGTCGTCGTCGCCGGCGGCCACCGGCCGCAGTTCGCGCCCGAGCAGGGGCTCGACGCCCTGCGGCTGCTCGGCCACGTCGACGACGCGCTGCTCCCCGGCCTGTACGCCGGAGCCGAGGCGTTCGCCCTGCCGTCCCGCTACGAGGGCTTCGGCCTGCCCGTGCTGGAGGCGATGGCCTGCGGCACGCCGGTCGTGGCCGCGGACGCTACCGCCCTGCCGGAAACGTGCGGAGGAGCCGCCATGCTCGCCCCGCCAGAAGGCGAGGCGTTCGCGGCCGTTCTCGCAGACCTGCTCGGCGACGCCGGTGCACGGGAGCGGCTCCGCGCGGCCGGCCTGAGCGCGCCGCGGCTTCAGCTGGGACCGCACCGCGAGCGCGGTCGACGCGCTGATCACCGGCGAACCGAGGTGACGGGCCACCGCCGGCGCACGACGCGTGGCAGTGGTCATGGCCCGGTGTGACGATGTCGCTCGCGCGGGGAACTCGTGCGGTGGTGGCGACGCCGGCTAACTGCGGCTGGGTGGGGAAGCGGCAGAGCGCCCCGCGCGGCCGGGCGTCGTGGCCGGGTCCGCATTGTGGAAATCTCCAATGCGGTGCTGCGCTAACTGGCTGTCGTTTATCGACAGTAGGGCAGCACGGCTCACCTCGGACCGCGCCGAACCGACTGGTGCAGAGCTCGAAACGCCACTCCCAAGCGCTCCCGCCGCCGATCTACGCGCGATCGTCGCCCCGATCCACCGGATCCGTTGTAGAAATCCACAACGAGACCGATCGCGGTCGATGACCGGCCGCACCGACGGCGTCGCCGCTGCCTTACCCAGCCGGGGTTCGCCGGACCCGCCGCGCCCAGCCGCAATTCAGCGCGGATCGTCTACCGCCGCAGACGCCGCGCCGTCGCCCGGAACGCGTTCAGCGCCGGCGTGCTGATCACCGCGCCGTCATGCAGCCGCCGCAGGCCCGACCACGCGAACACGCTCGCGTTCGACTCGGCGGACAGCCACGTGTACCAGTACACGCGCTGCAGGCGCAGCCGCCGCCGGGCCGTCGCGAGCGCGGTCAGCCCGCGCCGCAGCCGCCGCGCCTGCCCGCGGTCGTCGGTCGCGATGCCGATCGGGTCCGGAGCACGCCCCTTGGCGGCCGGCCAGGAGATCTCGGTCACCCACACCGGCTTGCGGCGGTCGCCGAAGCGGCGCATCACCCGCCGCGCCGCGAGCACGTAGCGCGGCACGCGGTCGGCGCGCGCGGTGTAGGGGTGGATCGCGACCGCGTCGAAGTAGCGGCGGCCGCCCGCCTGGTAGATCCGTCGCAGGGCGTCCCATCCGTTCGGCAGACCGGCGAGAATCGCGAGCGCCCGCCGGTCGGCGGCCCGGAGCGCGGCGCGCGCGACCTTGAGCAGCCTCACGTATCCCTTGGCGAACGGCTGGTGCGACCAGTAGCCGCGCAGGTTCGGCTCGTTCCACAGCTGCCACGCCCGGATCGGCCGTGCCCGTACCTCGGGGTGCTCGGCCCACAGCGATCCCGCCGGCCCGTAGCGTCCCACGAGCGCGGTGAGGAACGCCGCGTAGTCGGTGGGGTCGCGCGGCGGCGAAGCGTCATCGTCAGCGTCACGGCGCGCCCATGACGGCGTCGAGAACACGACCGGCAGCACGCCGAGGCCGTGTTGCGCCGCCGCCAGGACGGGACCGTCATAGGCGCCGAAGTCGACGGGGCCGGGGCCGAGCGGCTGGCCCGCATGCCAGTAGAACGCGATCCGCACGCTCGTCGCGCCGCTGGACGCGATCAACGGCCACTCGCCGGCGTGCTGGCCGGGCGCCTCGATCAGCGGGCCGTCGGCCGCCACCCCGAGCCAGTCGCGCGGGACGGCGGCGGCCGCCGGGGCGGCCGCGACCAGCAGCAACGCGAGCGCGAGCGTGACGATTCGTGCCATCGCGGGCGACAACACGGCATGGGGCCGGTCGGAGCGCAAGGCAAATAGGATTGCCGCCGGATGGCCCCCCGCGTCGCGCTCGTGCACGATTTCCTGCTCGACCTGCGCGGGGCGGAGCGGGTCTTCGCGGCGATCTGCGACGCCTGGCCGGAGGCCGACGTGTTCACCGCCGTCTACGACGAGGAGGGCACCGAGGGGCGCTTCGCGGCGCGCTCGCCACGGACGTCGTTCCTCCAGCGACTGAAACCCAGCGCGCGGACCTTCCGCGGGCTGCTCCCGCTCTACCCGCACGCGATCGAGTCGCTCGACCTGCGCGGCTACGAGCTCGTGATCTCGTCGTCGAGCGCGTGGGCGCACGGAGTGCTCCCCGACACCGGCGCCGTCCACGTCTGCTACTGCCACAACCCCTTCCGCTACGCCTGGTCCGAGCACGAGGCGACGCTCGCCGCCCGCAGCGCGCCGCTGCGGCTCCCGCTGCAGGTCGTCCTCTCGCGCTGGCGGCAATGGGACTGGATCGCCGCCCAGCGGGTCGATCGGTACGTGGCGAACTCGCGACTCACCGCCTCGAGGGTGCGCCACTACTTCGGCCGCGAGGCGGACGTGCTGCACCCGCCGGTCGAGCTCGAGCGGTTCTCCCCGGGGCAGGTCGGCGACCACTACCTGGTGGTCGCCGAGCTGATGCCGCACAAGCGGATCGACGTCGCCGTCCACGCGTTCAACCGGCTGCGCCGGACCTTGATCGTGGTCGGCGACGGGCCCGAGCTGCGACGCCTGCGCCGGCTCGCCGGACCGACCGTCATGTTCACCGGCCGCCTGCCGGACCCCGCGGTCGCCGACCTGCTGCGCCGCGCCCGGGCGCTGGTCGTGACGGCGGCCGAGGAGTTCGGGATCGCCGCCGTGGAGGCGCTTGCCTCGGGCCGGCCCGTGATCGCGCTGGGCGACGGCGGCGTGCTGGAGAGCGTGCACGAGGGCGAGACCGGCGCCTATTACGGGACCAGCGACCCGGACTCGCTGGCCGAGGTGGTCGCCGGCTTCGATCCGCTGGCCGTCGACCCCGCCGCCTGCGTCGCCGCCGCCCAGCGCTTCGGCACACAGCGGTTCCAGGCGGCGCTGCGGGCGATCGTCGCCGAAGCCACCGCCGCCGAGCGGCCGCCCGCGCCGCGACCCGAGGTCGTCACCGGGCTGCTCTCGCGCCGGGCGGCGCGGCGCTCAGCCGCTCCGTGAGGAAGTGTGCTGTCGGTCACACGGGCGCCGCAAAACCCCCGCGTATGCGCTTGACTTCCTCATGAGCGCCTAAAACCTGGGACCAGCGGGCACAAAACCGCGTAACTTGCGGCGGCGCTGAGGGTTATCTGTTGTGCCCGGACTCCGCCGTGGGTCCGGCACCTGAACCGGCGACGGGTCCCCGGCGTAGTCCGGTTTCAGGGAATCGCCTTCAAGGGCGGCCGTCCGACCTCCCCCGGGCGGGCCGACCAGATGGTAGCCGCAGGATGCGGCGCCCAGCCAGTACGGCCCTGGGCCCCCGAGATGGTTGCATCAACAACGGGATTTCCCTATAATTCCTACTGCAAGAGTTGGTTTTCTGAACATGAGTTCGACCACATCACCGAAAGGAAAGACGACGAGCACGCTCACGGATATCCCGCGTCCCCGGATCGCCCACGAGCACGAGGCCGATCCCACCATGGACTCCCTCCAGCTGCTGCTGCGTGAGGCGGGTCGCTACCCGCTGCTCAAGCCGAGCGAGGAGATCGAGCTGGCCAAGCGGATCGAGAAGGGAGATCTCGCCGCCAAGGACCGCATGATCAACTCCAACCTGCGCCTGGTCGTCGCGAACGCGCGCCGTTACCAGGGCCAGGGCCTCGCCCTCGGCGACCTCATTCAGGAGGGCATGCTCGGCCTTATCCGGGCCGTGGAGAAGTTCGACTGGCGCAAGGGGTTCCGATTCTCGACTTACGCGACGCTGTGGATCCGCCAGGCGATCCAGCGCGGACTGGAGAACACGAGCCGGACGATCCGGCTCCCGGTCCACGTCGCCCAGCGGTCCCGCAAGGTCGGGCGCATCGAGCGCGAGCTCACGACCAAGCTCGGTCACGAGCCGACCGACGAGGAGATCGCCGCTGTGGCGGACCTCCCGCTCGAGGACGTGATCGAGATCCGCAAGGCGGACCGCGCGGTGGTCAGCCTCGACAAGCCGGTGGGCGACGAGGGGGACACCTCCTTCGGCGACCTGCTGGCGATCGAGACGGCCCCCGTCGACGAGGAGGTCGGTGAGAAGCTGCGCTCGGAGACGCTCCTGAGTGCGATCGCGGAGCTCCCCGAGCAGGAGCGGAACGTGATCGAGATGCGCTTCGGCGCAGGCGATCAGGAGCCGCAGACGCTCAGCCAGGCCGGCCGCAAGCTCGGTGTGTCCACCGAGCGCGCGCGCCAGATCGAGGAGCGGGCCCTCAAGCGCCTCAGCCAGCGCACAGAAATAATGGCGCTGCGCGAGGCAGCCTAAGCCTCAACGCGACCCGGACATCGTCCGGGTCGCGCTGTTTAAGGGGTCTCCCGGCGGACCTCGCCGGCGCCGTCGATGTCCTCCGTGACCGTGGGGTGGCCGCGGTAGATGACGTCGGCAGCGCCCTGCACCTTCACGTCGAGCCGCTCGCTCACGTTGAGGTGCGCCTCGCCGGCGCCCTGCACGACGACCGTCGCGGTCCGGACGGCCAGGTCCGAGAGCTCGGCGTCGCCGGCGCCTTGGATGGTGGCGGCGAGCCGGTCGGCGGTGCCACTCGCCGCCACCTCGCCGGCTCCCTCGATCTCGATCTCGAGCTGCGGGAGGTCGAGGCCGCCGAGCTCGACGTCGGCCGAGCCGGCGATCTCGACCGCGTCGAGCGCCGAGGCCGCAACCTGGACGCGCACGTCGCTGAGCGGGTCGGGCCCGATCACGATCCCGCGGTCGTGGACGTCGATCCTCAGCACGCCCGCGGACGACTCCGTCTCGACCCGGTCCAGCACGTCCTCGCCGCCGTACACCCGCACCTCGCGTCCGTCGCCCGGCACCACCTGGACGTCGACGCTGTCGGCGATCTCGAGCCGCTCGAACGGGGCCACCGCGCGGGTCTCGGTGGTCCGGTCTCCGCCGCCGCAGCCGGCGACGACGATGACCAGCGCGCAGCAGCGGGAGGAGCCTCACGTTCGGCCCCCGAGCGGGATCTCGGCGATCACGGTCGTGCCGAGCCCGGGCGGCGAGTCGACCTCGAGCTGCCCGTCGAGCGCCTCGACCCGGTCGCGCAGACCGCGCAGGCCGGTGCCGGAGCTCAGATCGGCGCCGCCTGCGCCGTCGTCGCGCACGATCAGCCGCACGCGGCCGTGCTCGACCGCCAGGTGGACGCCGGCGGACGTGGCGCCCGCGTACTTGGCGACGTTGGTCAGCGCCTCGGCGGTCACGAAGTAGCAGGCGGACTCGACCGGTGGCGGCAGGCGCTGCTCCGGCACGCCGTCGACCGTGGTCGGCACCGGCGCGCGCGCCGCGAGCGCCTCCAGCGCCGGCCCGAGCCCGCGCTCGCTCAGCAGGGCGGGATGGATGCCGCTGGCGAGCTCCCGCAGCTCCTTGACGGCGTGCTGTGCCTCCTCCCGCGCCTGCGCGATCAGCGGCGCGGCCGCGGCGGGATCGGCGGCGAGGCGCGACTCGGCCATCCCGAGCGTGAGCGACAGCGCCACCAGCCGCTGCTGCGCGCCGTCGTGCAGGTCGCGCTCGATCCGGCGGCGCTCGGCGTCGGCGGCGGCGATGATGCGGGCGCGCGCGTCGCGCAGGTCGTCGACCCGGTCGTGAAGCTGAGCGGCGCTCGGCCCCAGCATCAGGCGCGCGAACAGCGCCCACAGCCACGCGAGGCCGTTGTAGAGGTTCAGCGAGAGCAGAACCGCAGGTACCCCGATCATGGTCAGCGGGAGCGCCTGGAGCGGCGAGTCGACGATCCAGCCGAACACGGTCACCGGCGTGTCGAGGACGATGAGCGGCGCGAACAGGAACACGAGCGAGACGAAGGCGCTGCCGGCCACGAGCGCCAGCGTGGCCACGCCGAGCGGGAACTTCAGCGCGACGAAGATCAGGCTCTTCCACGTCACCGGGTCGCGCAGCCAGCGGCCGACCCGCTGCAGCCGGCGCAGGTCGCTGCGGTCGACCGGCTGTGGGATGGGCACGCCGAGCAGGGCGCGGGCGATCCCGCGCTCGATCGCCGCCATCCCGCGGGTGGCGGCAAGCGTGGCGAGCAGGATCGCGAGCCCGATGATGACCACGGCCAGCGCCGCACCGACCGAGAGCCCGATCACGAGCACGACGAAGTACGCGAGCCCGAGCGGGAACGCGGCGAGCAGGTAGAGCAGGTTCAGCCAGGTCTGCGGGCGCCGCGGGGCGCGGGCGAACCGTGCAAGCCAGTCGCTCACGCCGCGGAGGCTATTCCGTGCGGCGCGTCGCTGCCGCTACGGCGGTCCCACGCTCGCCGGTGCGGTCACCCGCACCGGCGCCGCCGCGCCCGTCGAACGGCGGCGAGCTGGGCCCGCGGGCGCGCGGCGTCGCCGCCGAGCAGCGCGTGGCCGGCGGCACGGGCGGTGAACGTGAGCGCCTGCGCGAGGTCGTCGAGCGCCAGCGCCCGCGGCCCGAGCGTCGAGGCGACCGTCTCGCGGCGCCGGCGCGCGATCAGCTCGAGCGGCTCGCCCGAACGGCGCGTCGCGTGCCCGCCCGTGTGGCGAAGCTCGAGGTCGGGATGCAGGACGGTCGGCATCCCGGCGGCCCGCGCACGCAGGCACAGGTCCATGTCCTCCGAGAACAGATGCACGTCGGGATCGAACGGCCCGAGCTCCCGGAGGGTCGCGGTCGCGCTCGCGAGGCACGCCGCTATCGCCCACCCCACAGTGCGTGCTGTCTCCGCGCGATGCGGCTCGGCCCGCTCGCGCACCGAGCGCGGGAGCAGCGGCGGGTGGACGAGCGCGGGCACCAGCGCCCCGACGGTCCCGGGCAGCGGATGGGCCGAGCGCTGCACGCTTCCGTCCGCGTTCAGCAGCCGCGGCGCATGCAGCGCCCGCGGGTGACCGCGCGCGAGCTCCGCCAGCGCGGCGAGCGAGCCGTCGATCAGCTCGCAGTCCGGGTTCAGCAGCACCGCCACCTCGTGCCGAGCGTGCTCGAGCCCGGCGTTCGTCGCCGCGCCGAAGCCGGGGTTCCCGGGCAGCTCGACGACGTCGGCGCCGTGAGCGCGGGCCAGGGCGGCGCCGCCGTCGCGGGAGCCGCTGTCGATCACCACGAGCTGCGGTGCCACGTCGAGGTGCCGCTCGATCGAGGTCAGGAGCATCCGCAGCTCCGGCTCGGAGTCGTGGAGGACGACGAGCACCGTGAAGCTCACGCTCCCGCCGCCTCCTCGAGCGCGGCGTGCAGCGCCGCCCCGGCGGCCTCCCACGAGCGCGTCGCGAGCGCCGCCGCGCCCCCGGCGACCAGCCGGGCGCGCAGCGCCTCGTCGCTCGCGACCTCGCGAAGGGCGGCGGTGAGCGCGCCCACGTCGCCCGGCGGCACGTACACGGCCCCCGCGCCGGCGGTCTCGCGCAGGGCGGGCAGGTCGGACACGATCGCCGGCGTGCCGTGCGCATAGCCCTCGAGCGGCGGATACCCGTAGCCCTCGGACCAGGACGGCAGCACGACCGCCAGCGCGCCGGCGTAGAGCGCGCCCTTCTCGGCGCCGTCGACTGGCCCGACGAGATGCACCCCCGGGCCGCGCACCGCGTCGGCCAGCCGGCCCTCACCCACGACCACGAGCGCCTCACCGGTGGGCAGCGCGGCGACGAGCCGGTCGACCGCCTTGCGCGGCTCCAGCGCGCCGACGAACACGAAGTAGCGGTCCGGCAGCCCGTGCCGCGTTCTCGCGGCGGTGACGTCGCCGGTTCCTGCCGCCGGGCCCGGGTCCCCGGGCCCGGCGGGCACGACGCACACCCGAGCCGGGTCCAGCCCGAAGCGCTCCCGGGCACGCCGCGCCGTGTCCTCGGAGTCGGCCAGCACGCGTACCGCCTGCCGGGCCAGCGACCGCGGTCGGGCGAGCCTGTGCCAGACGCGCTCGTAAGGCGTGAAGTCACCGGGCCGCTCGAGGAAGCTGAGGTCGTGCACGGTCAGCGCGATCGGCGTGCCGCGACCGACCGCGACCGGCGCCGGCGCCGGCAGCCACACCAGGTCCACGCCGCCGGCGATCCTCTCCAGCCGCGGCCGCCGGGCGATCGCGGCGGCGCCGTGCAGCACCCGCGACGGCGCCGCGTGCCGCACTCCGGCGACGTTCGCACCGAGTCCCGGCGGCAGCACGGCCCCGCGCGGCAGCACCACGCGCACCTCGACCGCCGCCGGCAGCGCCGCCAGCATCCCGGTGAGGTACGCGGCGATGCCCCGGCGCGGGCTCGCGAGGCTGCGTCCGTCGACCGCGACCCTCACCGCGATACGCGCAGGAACGCGATCACGCGGTCGAGCAGCTCGTCGTCGAACGAGGTCTCCCAGTCGCGACACCAGCGCACGCGGCTGCCGCGCACCCTGCGGTCGCCGTCGTCGGCCGCCGCGGCGGCGTCGACGAGGGCACGCGCAATCGGCTCGATGCCAGGCTCCGCCGCGATCAGGTTGGGCGAGATCGCCGCGAGCGCTTCCGCGGTCTTGTTCTCGAAGGTATTGGTGACGGCCAGCATCCCGGCCGACGCCATCTCGATCGGCACCAGGCTGGGATGCGGGGTGTACATCAGCGACAGCCCGACGTCGTGCGCGCGAAGCAGCTGCGCGTACTCCGCCTGCCCGACGCGCGGGAGCAGCCGCAGCGAAGAGCCGCCCCCGAGCTCGAGCCGGCGGCCCCCATGGACCGTGCCGATGCCGTCGAGCTCCCAGCCGGCGAACGCGCCGCTCTCGAGCGCCCGGCCGAGCGCGAGGACCCCGACCTCGAACATGTTGCGCACGGCATGCGGCTCGGGCCGTGCGTAGAACAGCAGCCGTCGCGGCCTGCGGCCGGCGAGCTCGCTCGCGTCCGGGGCGTCCACCGCGCTGATCGCGTTCTCGAAGGCCGCAGAGGCCGCGTCGCCGGCCGTGGCGCCGGCCGCGTAGACGCCGAGCCCACGCCGGCGGAAGAAGTCGCGCAGCAACTCCGTCGAGAACAGCGCGAAGTGGGGGAACCGGTACGACTCGTCCGCGAGCGCGGCGTAGCTGCCCATCGCGAACGTGAACGGCTCGTACTCCTGCACGAGGTAGAGGAAGCGGCCGCCGTCGAGCGCGGCGTGAGCGATGTGTGCAGTCCACCACGTCGTCGCGACGAACGTGTCGTCGCGGCTGACTTCGAGCCCCGGCGACTCGCGGCCGAACGCGACCTCCACGGAGTCGAAGAGACCAGCGAGCCCGCTGTAGGACTCGACCCGGTCGCGCCAGTCGCGGGGCAGCGACCCGACAGGGTCGACGGTTACGATCCGCACGCGGAGGCCGCGCTCGGCCAGTGCCCGTGCCAGGTTCAGCTTCGCGATGTACCCGCCGAAGAAGTGGCGCAGGTCGAACGTCGGGATCAGCAGGTTGACCCTCTCCAGGGCGCCGGCCCGCACAGCGAGCCGCAGCGGGGCGATCTTCTCGGCCACCGCCCGCAGATCGGGATCGACCGGGTCGTGCGCGCCCGGGCGGGGGTCGAGCACGGTCGGCGGGACGGCGTCGAGCCGCAGGGCTCGCTGCGGCCGGTCGCGCGCCGTGAGCGCCAGCATGCGCCGCCAGACGAGAGCAAGCGAGAGCATCCACTCGGCGCCGAGCGTCTGCGGTCGTTCGCGCTTGAGGTCCCGCAGCCCGCGCACCGCCAGCGTGGCGGTTCGCGCTGCCGAGCGGTCCGCGCTCAGGAACCGGGCGAGGGCGCGCCGGCGGGCGCGCGGCATCCGCGGGCCGCAGCGCATCTCCAGCACGGCGGCGAACTGCATCAGCCGGCAGACGTCCACGAAGTAGTGCATCCGCCACATCCGGATCCGCTCCCGCGCGCCGCGGCGGCGGGTCAGCCTCTCGCGCAGGCGCGTAGTCGAGGTGGCGTTGGCGTGCCCGAGCGTCGCGGCGCCGTGCTGGACGTAGTCGTAGAGCGGGCGGTCGACGTAGCGGATGTCGCCGAGCGCACGAGCGGTCAGCGCGAGCCAGTGATCGTGGAAGTGGGCGAACTGGCCCGGCGGGAACGGAAGGGCGTCGTCGAGCAGCGAACGGGGGAACAGCGACGCGGCGCCCGTCACCGCGTTCGCGGCCAGCAGCGACAGCATGCTGGTGTGGTTGTTGGCGCGGCGCTCCCAGTAGCTGTCCGCCACGATCGAGCCGTCCCGCGCCACGACCCGCTGGTCGCTGTAGACGAGACGCCCGCCGTCGAGTGCGCCGAGCAGCGTCGCGAGCTTGTCTGGCGTGCCAGGCGTCGTCCTGATCGGCCGGAGCGACGTAACCGGCGCCGGCCGGTGCCAGCGCGAGCGCGCGCTCGAAGTTGCCGTAGAAACCGAGCCTCCGATCGGACGCCACCAGCACGAACCGCGGATCGTCGCCCAGAACGGCGCGCATCTCCTCCAGCCGGGCAGGGGCGGAGCAATCGTCGGCGACGACGCAGAGCCAGTCCGTCTCGGTCTGGGCGCGGATCGACTCCACCTGCGCCCGGAACAGCTCGATCGGGGGCTCGAACGTCGCCATGCAGATCGCTACCTTCGGCGTCCCGGCCAGCGGGGCCGGCGGCGTCGCCACCGCGATCCGCGCGAGCGCCTCCTCACGTACGTCGCCACCCTCGAGCCGCGCCCGCAGGCCCAGGACCACCGGCCCAGTGCGCCGGCCGATCCGCGCGAGCCCCCAGAAGCCGGACCGGTACGCGGCCGGTTCGCCCGTGGCCCGCCTCAGGTCCAGCCGCGGCATCCCGTGAGCCATCAACCGCTGCTCGGCGCCGTCCACCAGCAGCGCCAGCGACTCGATGCGCTCGCCCGGCTCGAAGCAGGTCCCGGCGACGAACAGCGCGGTACCGGAGCCGACCGCGACGTTCGGCGGGAGCGGTGCGTCGAGGCGGACGTCCACGGAGCGTGCGAGCGTACCCTGCCGCCACCTGCACGTGGTCTTTAGACTGCCGCGCTCCGTGGCGCCGCTCGATGTCGATCCGTACGCGAATGACCCCGGCCACTGGGGCGCCTCGCTGCTCACGCTCGCCGAGCTGATCTTCCCGCTGCTCGAGGCCGCGCAGGTGCGGTCGGTGGTCGAGGTGGGGGCCTACGCGGGCGACCTGACCGGAGCGCTCGTGCGCTGGGGAGCCGGCCGCGGCGTCCGCATCACGGCGATCGACCCGAGTCCACGGGCACCGCTTGTCGAGCTCGAGCGCGCCCATCCGGAGCTCGAGCTGCTCCGCGAGACGAGCCACGACGCGCTGCGCCGCATACCCGTACCCGACGCGGCGATCATCGACGGCGACCACAACCACTACACGGTGAGCGAGGAGCTGCGCCTGATTGCCGAGCGCGCCGGCGACGGCCCGCTCCCGCTGCTGCTGTTCCACGACGTCGCCTGGCCGCACGCCCGCCGCGACGACTACTACGACCCCGAGATGATCCCGCCCGAGCACCGCCGGCCGATCGACGAGGGGACCGGCCTGTTCCCGGGCGTGCCCGGGGTGCGGACCGGCGGGCTGCCGTACCGGTACAAGGCGCGCGAGGAGGGCGGGGAGCGCAACGGCGTGCTGACCGCGGTCGAGGACTTCCTCTCGGGCCGCGAGGGATTGCGGTTGGCGGTCGTGCCCGCCTTCTTCGGCCTCGGCGTTGCCTGGCGCGAAGACGCCCCGTGGGCCGACGCCGTCGCGCGGATCGTCGAGCCGTGGGATCGCAACCCGCTGCTGGAGCGGCTCGAGGCCAGCCGCGTACTGCACCTGGCGTCCTCGCACGTGCACCTCGTCGAGGCCAACGCGGCGCTCGAGCGCGCGGCGCGCCAGGAGCAGCTGCTGGAGCGCCTGCTCCAGTCCAGCGCGTTCGCGGTCGCCGAGCGGCTCTCGCGGCTGCGCGTCAGGCTGGGAATAGCGCCCGACGCCTCCGTGGTCTCCAAGGAAGACGTCCGCCGGGCGCTCCAGGGCTAGCCCCGCCGGCGCGCCACGACCCGCCGGCGAAGGGCGTTGACGCGCCGCAGCGGCTCCGTCATCCGCCAGCCGATGCTCTCGGTCATCTCGCGCATGGCGCGCTCGTGCTGGAGCGCCCGCGCGTCGGACTTCAGCTGGGCGGAGACCGAGGCCGCCCGGGAGGCGGCGGCCTCGGCCTCGGCGCGGCGGGCGCGCTCCTTCCAGGTCCCCGTGTCGACGCCCACGCCAGGCATCCGCCCGTCCCACTTCTCCGCGATCTTCATGTGCGCTTGGATCCAGGTCTCGAGATCGCCGATCAGATCGAGCGAGTGGTGGTGGATGACCTTGAAGTCGGCGGTCACGGCCTTGCGGCCGGCAGCGCGCACCTGGAGGCAGAAGTCGAAGTCGTAGCCGTGCAGCTGGCCGAGCGACTCGTCGAACCGCACGTTCCGGACCACCCAGGGCGACAGCGCCATCACGAAGCCGTCGACCGACTCGACCTCGCCGAGGCGGGCGTACGCGGGAGCCTTCGAGCCGTTCCAGGCGAACGCGGGCAGGTCGCCGCCGCCGAGCTCGCCGTAGCGGTGGACGAAGGAGGCCCACGTCACCGAGCCCTCCCACCACGCGATGCTGCGCACGCCGATCGCGCCGACGCAGCCGACGACGCCGACGTCGGGGTCGGCGAGGCGGCGGCGCAGCTCGGCGCAGAACCCGGGGTCGGCGATCTCGGCGTCCTGGTGGATGAGCACGAGCGCCTCGAGGTCCTCGCGGTCGGCGACCGTGTCCATGATCAGGTTGTAGGAGCGGAAGATCGACCCGGCAGCGGAGTGGGCAAGGACCTCCGAGTCGGGCTCGGCGGCGAGCCGGATCCCGGGAGCAGCCGCGCGCTCGTAGACCTCCGCGTCCGTGATCGACGAGGCGAAGACGATCATCGCGCCCTCCCGAGCCGCCGCCGCAGCCAGGCGCGCAGGCCGATCTGTGCCTCGGCCCCCGCCAGCAGCCCGCGCAGCTCGCCCACCTCGCGCTCGAGCTCGACCTCGCGCACGCTCGGCACGGGCCGCGCCGGCGGAGCGCTCGCGGCGCGCTGCGGGCGCTCACGCCGCGGCGACGGGGCGGTCGAGCGGACCGGCGCGTCGTGCGCGCGCCGCCAGCGCGAGCCGGCGAAGTCGATCCGCTCGATCGGCTCGGTGATCCCGTTCTCCTCGCGGAACCCGTCCACGGCTCGCCGGCAGCCCTGGAAGGCGCCGTAGTCGTCGACAACCAAGTAGCCGCCGACCGACAGGCCGGGATACAGCAGGTCGAGCGAGAGCCGCGTCGGCTGATACGTGTCGGCGTCGAGCCGGACGAGCGACCAGCGCCGGTCCGCCAGGCCCGGCAGCGTGTCCTCGAAGAAGCCGGCGACGAACCGCACCCCGCGCCGCAGACCGAGGCGCTCGAAACTGTCGGCGACCTCCTCCTCGGGCACGGCGAGGAAGTCCAGCGCGCCTACCCGCTGGGCCTCCGAGTCGTCGTCGTCCGGCTCCGGGAACCCCCGGAAGGAGTCGGCCACCCAGACCGTGCGGTCGTCGCCGAGCGTGTCGAGCGTCGCCCGCATCAGCAGCGCCGCGCCGCCCCGCCAGGCGCCGGCCTCGATCATGTCTCCCTCGACGCCGTCGGCGACCACGGATTCCACGCACGCCTGGAGGTCGTCGAGCCGACCGAGGCCGACCATCGTCAGCCCGTGCAGCGGCCAGTCCATGCCCGCCGACCGCACCCGGCGCTCCTCGCCGCGCAGCTCGCGGCTCGCGATCCCGCCTTCGGGGCGGTCGCCAACCGAGGTCGTGGCCGTCCCCACGAGCTCGCAGAGCGCGAGCTTGAGCAGGTCGAGGTACGCGCGCCGCAGCGCCTCGTGGTCGCGGCCGGGACCGGCGGCACGCGGCTCCCGCGCGGCCGCGATGTGGCGCTCGGCGTCCGGGACCCAAATGGCGTACTCGAGGGGATCGGCCGTCATCGCCGCGGAAGGATAGGTTCTCGCACCGATGCAGGTGGACGGTCTCGAGGTCAACCTGGAGAGTCCGCTGCCGGCCTCGCTGCCGGCCGGCACCGCCACGGCGGTCTTCCTCTCGGGCACCTGCTTCCATCGCGAGGAGCGGATCGGGGGCCTGGAGCT
Organism: uncultured Solirubrobacteraceae bacterium; assembly: GCA_963849695.1. GTDB lineage: Bacteria > Actinomycetota > Thermoleophilia > Solirubrobacterales > Solirubrobacteraceae > DASSUW01. Next base: position 41,915 of record CAWKIT010000025.1, on the reverse strand, counting down.
GGTCGTCGGCGGTGCGCGACGGCGGTCGGCGGCGTACGGCATGCCGCGGCCGGACGTACACGACGCGCGGCGCGTCCCCGGGTCGTTCCGCAGCGGCTTCTGGGGCACGGTGGTCGTCGAGCCGCCGGCCGACGTCGCCGTGGCGGCGCGCCTCGCGGGGGGACGCGAGCTGATCGCGCCGCTCGGCACGGTGCAGGCGGCGCCGCGCCGGCAGCCCCCGCGACACGGCCACGCGGCGGCCGGGCTGATCGCCGTGTGCATGGCGACGTACGAGCCGGAGCCCGGCCGGCTGCGGGCACAGATCGAGTCGTTGCGCGTCCAGACCGACCGCCACTGGGTCTGCGTGATCAGCGATGACGGCTCGAGCCCGGCGCGGTTCGCCGGCCTCGAGGCGGCCGTGGCGGGCGACGAGCGCTTCGACGTGTCGCGCTCGCCGCGCCGGCGGGGGTTCTACGGCAACTTCGAGCGCGCGCTGCAGATGGCGCCGGCCGAGGCCGAGCTGGTCGCGTTGTGCGACCAGGACGACGTCTGGCACCCCGACAAGCTCGGGGCGCTGCGCAACGGGCTCGGCGACGCGATGCTCGTCTACAGCGACCAGCGGCTGGTCGACCCGGGCGGGCGCGTGTTGCGGGAGACGCTGTGGGAGCGGCGGCGCAACAACCACACGGACCTGACGTCACTGCTCGTCGCCAACACCGTCACCGGCGCCGCGACGCTGCTGCGGCGGTCGGTGGTCGAGCTGGCACTGCCGTTCCCGAATGCACCGGGAGTCGTGTTCCACGACCACTGGCTCGCGCTCGTGGCGCTGGCGAGCGGCGGGATCGCGTACGTCGACCGGCCGCTGTACGACTACGTACAGCACGCGGGCGCCGTGTTCGGCGAGGTGGGCCGCGGGTGGCGTCCGCGACCGTGGCGCGCGGCGCGCGGCGCGTACTTCCTCGGCTACGTCGGCCGCGAGGTGCTCGCGCTGACCCTGCTCGCCCGCTGCGCGCGGACGCTGGAGCCCGATCAGCGCCGCGCGCTCGAGCGGTTCCTCGCCGCGCCCGACTCGGCGCCGGCGTTCGCGTGGCTCGCGGCGCGGCCGCTTGCGCGCGCTGTGGGGTCGCAACGAGACGCTCGGCACCGAGCTCGGCCTCGCGCAGGGAATCCTGTGGCGCCGGTTGCTCCCGGCGCTGGCGGTCGGGTCGCGGCGCCCGGGGCGGCGGCCGCTCGACGCCCGGTTCCCGGACGAGGACAGCTTCCGGCAGCGGCGCCTGGAGCGCTGGCGTGCGTGCGCCTGAGCGCGAATTACCCTTCGACTCGATGACCGCCTCGCGCCCCAGCCGCCCGCGTTCGCCCGTGGTGATCGAGGTGCGCGACGTCGAGAAGACGTTCCGGATCCCGACCCACCGGGTCGACACGCTGAAGGAGCGCGCGCTGCACCCGCTGCGGCGAGAGGAGCACCGACAGCTGCGCGCATTGCGCGGCGTCTCGTTCGACGTCCACCAGGGCGAGTTCTTCGGGATCGTCGGCCGCAACGGCTCGGGCAAGAGCACGCTGCTGAAGATCATGTCGAGCATCTACCGCGCCGACGGCGGCCGGATCCGGATGGCCGGCCGGCTGGCGCCGTTCATCGAGCTCGGCGTCGGCTTCAACCCCGAGCTGACCTCGCGCGAGAACGTCGTGCTGAACGGCGTGATGATGGGCCTCGGTCGCCGCGAGGCGCAGCGCCGGCTGGACTCCGTGCTCGACTTCGCCGAGTTGCGCGACTTCGTCGACCTCAAGCTCAAGAACTACTCGTCGGGGATGATGGTCCGGCTCGCGTTCGCGGTCATGGTCGAGGCCGACGCCGACATCATGCTCGTCGACGAGGTGCTCGCCGTCGGCGACGCCGCGTTCGCCCAGAAGTGCATGGACGTCTTCCGCGAGAAGCGCGCAGCCGGCCGCACGCTCGTGCTCGTCACACACGATATGTCGACGGTCCAGGGCTTCTGCGACCGGGCACTGCTCATCCACGACGGCGACGTGCGCTACCTCGGTGACCCCGAGGAGACGGCGATGCGCTACTACCGGCTGAACTTCCGTGGCGCCGACGGCAAGGGCCATCAGGTGACGACCGCCGGCGTGCCCGACGTCAACGCGCGGATGGTCTCGGCTCGGCTCACGGACGAGGATGGCATAGCGGTGGAGGGCGTCGAGCAGGGCACGCCGATCCACCTGGAGGTCGTGCTCGAGGCGCGCCAGGATCTCGATGCGCCCGTGTTCGGGATCCACGTCCTGGACGCCGACGCGGTCACCGTGTTCGGCTTCAACCGGACGCTGTCGGTCGGCCTCGGCCGGCCCGAGCGCGTCGCGGCCGGGGAGCGGATTCGGATCGCGGGCAGGATCGAGAACCGGCTGCTCCCGGGTCGCTACTTCGTCCACGGCTACGTGGCGCGCGACCGCAGCCAGGGCGGCATGGCGCTGCACCTGGTCCGGCTCCTCGACTTCATGGTCTACGGCACCCGGCAGGGCGCGGGGCATGTGGTCGTCGACGCCGACGTCCACGTCTCGGTGGAGGTTGCGCAGCCGTCGTGAGCGACACCGCTCTCGAGTTGCGCGACGTCCGCGGACCGTCCGCCCTCGGCGGCGGCCGGCGGCGCGCGGTCGAGCTGCTGTATCTGATCGCCCTTACCGAGTTCCGCCGCAGCTACCTCGGCACCGCGCTCGGCTATCTGTGGTCGCTCGTGCGCCCGCTGATGCTGTTCGCCGTGCTGCTCGTCGTGTTCACGCAGGCCTTCGATCTCGGCGACCGCGTCGTGAACTATCCCATGCTGCTGCTGTTCAACATCGTCCTCTTCACGTTCTTCCAAGAGGCGACCACGCAGGCCGTGACGTCGATCGTCAGCCAGGAGTCGGTCGTCCGGAAGACCCAGTTCCCACGCGTGGTGATCCCGCTCGCCATCGTGCTCACGGCCCTCTTCAACCTCGGCGTCAACCTCGTCGTCGTGCTTGCCTTCCTGCTCGCCGGCGGCGTCGAGCCGACCTGGACGTGGCTGCTGTTCCCGGTGGTGCTGGTGTTGCTCGTGGTGTTCACGACCGCCGTGGCGATGATCCTCTCGGCCCTCCATCCCCGTTTTCGCGACACCGGCGTGATCTGGGGCGTCGCTGTGATGGCGCTGTTCTACGCGACGCCCGTGCTCTATCCGATCGAGATCGTCGGCGACGAGCTCGGTCGCCTGCTCGCGCTGAACCCGCTCACGCCGCTGTTCGAGCTGGCGCGCAGGTGGGTGATCGACCCGGACGCGCCCGGGCCGTCGGCGCTGGTCGTGCCGGCCGTGATCTTCGTGGCCGTCTGCGTGCTCGCGGTGTGGATCTTCAACCGCGAGGCGCCGCGGATCGCCGAGGAGCTGTGACGCGTGTTCTCGTGATCATCGTCGCGGCTGCGGTGCTCGCATGGCTCGGCGTGATGGAGCGCGCGGTCCGGCTGCAAGCAGGCGGGACGGCTGCGGCGGAGGCTCGCGACTTCGACGCAGCGGATGGCGACTTCCGGGGAGCACGTCTGCTCAACCCGGACACGACCCCCGATGCGCAGCGCGCGTTCGTGTACCAGGCAGGCGGCCGCTCGGAGGACGCTGTCGCCTTGCTCGAGGAGGTCCTGAGGCGCGAGCCAGACAACCTGCAGGCTTGGGGCTTGCTGTACGCGTTCACGCGCGAGCGGGATCCGGGGTCCGCGCGGCGGGCGCTGGAGGCGCGGCGGCGGCTGGACCCGCTGGGCGCTCGCTGAGCGCGAGGAGCAGCCCCGCGAGGGCGATCGCGGGCAGCGTCACGGCGGGAAGCTGCCAGTCCCAGTCGATGCACGCGTGCAGGAACCAGGTCGTCAGCGCAGCGCACGCGCCGGCCGCCGCCGCGGGATGGCGGGCGAGCGCTCGCCGCGCGGCGAGCGCAACGCCGGCGACCAGCGCAACGAGACCCAGCAGACCGGGAAATCCGAGCTCGGCGGCGGTCTCGAGAGGCAGCGAGTGAGCGTTGCGAACTGCCTCGGAGATCCGGCGCTCGCGGAGCCACTCGACGCTGAAGCCGCCGGCGCCGACGCCGGTGAGCGGCTCTCTCGCGAACGCATCGGCTGCAACTCGCCAGTACTCGTAGCGGTTCGAGCTCGCGGTCGTGAGGCGACCCGCGCCCGCGCCGGCTCTCAGCTCGGCATCGGTCGGCCGCTCGCCGAGCCCGGCGGCGAGCACCCCCACCAAGGCGGCGACGACCGCGACAACCGCCGCCACGCGCAACGGGCCGGCCCAGCGCGATGGCGCGTCGAGCGCGCCGCCGCGCGTCGCGAGCGCGGCGGCAGCGGCCGCGACGATGACGAGCCCGCCGAGGGCACCCGCGCCGTCGCGCGCCGCGTCGTCCCCCTCGAGCGCGGAGACGTACGGAAAGACGGCGGTGATCGCGGCGGCAATCGCCCCGGCTGCCAGGACAAGCGCGGCCGCGCGGAGCTGGGCGGTCGAGGGCGCGGCCGCGACGAGCACGAGCAGGCCGGCCAGGGCTGCGGCGATCGCGCCGCGCGAGTACGACAGGTAGATGCCGGCGCCGAGCGGCGCGGCGGCCGCCGCGGCCAGCGCCCGGATCAGTGGCGGGCGGCTGCGGTCCCCGGCCAGGCGTGCGCAGAGAACCAGGCCGACCGCGGCGAGCGCGCCTTCGGCGTTCCAGTATGTGATGGGCTGCTCGAGCCGGCCGCCCGCGCGCTGCGAGCGCGAGAGCTCGACGAGGTCGGGCAGCAGTCGCCCTGCCAGGCCGTAGCCGATCACCAGCGTGGCCCCGGCAGCCAGCGCCGGTTCCGCCGCTCTCGCCAGGCGCGGCACCGTGAACGCCGTTCCGGCGACTGCCAGAGCGGCCGTGTACAGCAGGAGCCGCTGGACGCTCTCCGCCGCGGGCCCGCCGAGCGGCGCCCATGCGATGGACAGCGCGCTCCAAGCGGTCATGAATGCCAGGCCCCCTAGCGCGAGCGCGCCCGGAAGGCCGCGCGGCAGCAGAGATTCCCCGGTGGCGGCGAGCGCGAGGACGAACGCCCACGCGACGATCGCCGCGATCAGGCGCGGCTCGGCGAAGAAGCCGCCGGAGAAGAAGGCCAGGACGGTCGGGCCGGCGAGCAGGCAGGCCGCCGCGGCCACGAGCACGCCTCGGCGCATGGCCGGTCAGGCTAACCGCGCCGGTGGCTATCGTGCCCCGTTCGATGCGCAGGCGAGCACACCGGACCGCATGCCTGCTGGCCGCCGTGGCCCTGGCTCTGCCCGGCGCGGCGTGGGGGCAGAGCGCGGGCGACGAGCAGTACGAAGACCCGTTCGCGCCGGAGTCCGGCCAGACGGACGAGGGCGGCAACGACACCGGCTCGTCGGGCGGCGACGACACCGGCTCGTCAGGCGGCGGCTCGTCGGGCGCGGGGTCGTCGGGCGGCGGCGGAGCGGTCCAGCCCGCGCCGAGCGAGCAGCCCGAGGCCGTGACGGCGCCGCCGGCGACGACCTCGGCCGCCGGTCAACAGTTGCCGCGCACCGGCGCCGACACCGGCCTGCTCGCGCTCGGCGGAGCGGTGCTGCTGGCGGGCGGCGTCGCGCTGCGGGTGACGCTGCGCGAGCGCGGGCCGCGCCGCCGGTGAGCCGTGCTCAGCGGGCGCGGGCCGCGCCGCCGGTGACGCGGAGGCCGCGCTTGAGCGCCTGGTACGAGGGCCGCAGCGTGCCATTGGTCTCGATGAACGCCGAGTCCCAGCGGTTGCCCTTCTTCTTCGCCCACTCGTAGAAGTAGACGCGGGTGATGCGGCGGCTGGACTTGGCGATCTGGTAGACGCGCTTGACCGCGCGGGCCTGCTGGGACTTGGTGTGCTTGCGGCCGCCGCGGCTGCCGTCCGCCGGCTTAAGGCGCAGGATGCCGCCGGTCTCGGTGAGCCAGACCTGGCCGCGGACGGCGCGCAGCAGCTGCTGCGTGGTGCCGCTCGCGTCGTTGGCGTCCTTGTAGTTGTGGACGCCCCAGATCCGCGCGCCGGGGGCGTGGCGCTTGAACTTCTTCACCCACGCGACCATGTCGCGGCTGTCGAGCACGTCGGCCGCCACGATCGTGCACGTGCGGCAGTCCTTGCGCATCGCGTTGTAGTAGCGGGCCGCCATGTACGGCTTCTTCGACGTCGGCTGCGAGGAGTGGTTGGCCTCGTTCCACGCCGAGTAGTCGGTGACCCACGGGTAGCGCTCGCGGACGAGCCGGAAGCTCTTGCGGTACAGGGTCAGCGACGGCAGCTTGCGGTGGCCGTTCGACCGCCAGTTGCGGTTGAACGCGACCAGCGGCCGGACGCCGGCCGCCTGCGCCTGCTGCATCCAGACGTCGGCCTGGTAGACGGCGTGCGGGTCGCGGTACCAGTCCCAGGCGAGCACCAGCCGGCTGTGCCTGACGCCGAGCTTCGTGAAGGCCGAGGAGCTGAACATCGAGGCGTTCTGATCGCCGACTCCCACGATCGGCGCCCTGGCGCTCGCGGTGCCGACGAGGGCCAAGGAGAGGATCAGGGTGAGGGGGAGGAGTCGGAGCATCGAAGGTCTCATCGGTGGGTAGGTCCGAGCCCTTAACGCTCCGCCCCCTGCTTGGTTACGAATCGGACTACGCTTTTATCCAGCCTTGAGCCGCGCCGTCTCGACCACCGGCCCTGACGCGACCGAACGGGCCGGAGCCGACCTCGCCGCCCGGCTCGGGCCCGGCGACGTCGTGCTGGTCTCGGGGGAGCTCGGAGCCGGCAAGACGACGTTCGTCCGCGGTGCCCTGCGCGCGCTCGGCATCAGCGGGCCCGTGACCAGCCCGACCTTCGTCGTCGGCCACGCCTATGAGGGCGCCAACGGGCCGGTCTCTCACCTCGACCTCTACCGGCTCGCCGGGATGGCCGACGAGGACCCGGGGCTGCTCGAGCCCTTCTTCGCGCCCGACGCGGTCGCGTTCGTCGAGTGGCCCGAGCACGGGCCGGGAGCGTGGCCGCCGGACCGCGTCGCCCACCGCGTCCACCTCGCGCACGCCGGCGGCGACCAGCGCAGGATCGAGCTCACGTGATCCTGGGGCTCGACACCGCCACGTCTTCGACCGCGGTCGCCCTGTGGTCCCCCGATCACGCCGTCGAGCGTCGCGACGACCCGCCACCCGGCTCGCGTCCCGCCCACACGAGCCGACTGCTCGCGCTGATCGAGGAGGTCCTCGAGGGCGACTGGAGCGCCGTCGAGCGGATCGCGGTCGGGATCGGCCCCGGCGGCTTCACCGGACTCCGGCTCGGCATCGCCACCGCCCGCGCGCTGTCCCAGGCCCGCGACCTGCCGCTGGCCGGCGTCTCCAGCCTCGCCGCGCTCGCCGCGCCCGTGGACGGCCGCGCGGTCGCCGTGATCGATGCGCGGCGGGGGGAGGTGTTCGCGGCGTCGCCCGGCGTGTTCGACCCGGTGGCGCTCGCCCCCGAGGCGCTGGCGGCCAGGATCGAGCCAGGCTCTCGGGCGGTGGGCGACGGGGCGGTACGCTTTCGGGAGGAGCTCGAACGGGCCGGGGCTGTCGTCCCGGCCGACGGTTCCCCGCTTCACCGCGTGAGCGCGATCGAAGTCTGCAAGCTCGGCGCAGCGGGGGAGCCGGCCGGCCGCGACGCCCTGCTCCCGGACTACCGCCGCGAGCCGGACGCCAAGCCACCCCGGAAAGCTTTCCCCCCGTGACCCTCCCGTCCGCTGATCCCTTCACGGAAAGCTTCTCGCAGATCCGGCGCCTCACGTACGCCGACCTCCCACAGGTCGTCGCGATCGAGCGCCGCGCCTTCACCACGCCCTGGTCGCTGGCGATGTTCGTGCTCGAGCTGTCCAAGCCCTCCGGCGTCTGCCTGGCCGCCGACGTGGAGGGTGAGCTGGTCGGCTACCTGGTCTGCTCCCGCTACGACACGGTCTGGCACGTCATGAACATCGCCGTCGATCCCGACCGCCGCCGCCGCAGGATCGCAACCGCCCTCCTCCAAGCCCTGCTCGAGAGGGTGGGCCGGGACGCGCCGGTCACGCTCGAGGTGCGCCGCTCGAACACCGGAGCGATCGCCCTGTATGAGCGCTTCGAGTTCCGCTCGGCCGGCGTCCGCCGCCGCTACTACGCCGACAACGGCGAGGACGCGGTGATCATGTGGCGCTCGCAGCCGCCGGCATGATCCTCGCGCTCGAGACCTCCTGCGACGACACCTGCGCCGCGGTCGTCACCCGAACCGGCGAGATCCGCTCGAACGTGGTCTCGAGCCAGGGGGTGCACGACCGCTTCGGCGGCGTCGTGCCGGAGATCGCCTCGCGCCACCACCTCGAGCTCGTCAACGCCGTCGTCGACGACGCGCTCGCCCGCGCGCAGGCCGGCCTCGACCACCTCGACCTCATAGCGGTCACCCAGGGCCCGGGGCTGGTCGGCGCGCTGCTGGTCGGCGTCGCGACCGCCAAGGCGCTCGCCGCCGCCCGCCGGCTGCCGCTCGCCGCCGTCGACCACCTCGACGGCCACGTGGCCGCCAACTACCTGCAGCCCGACCCGATCGAGCCGCCGTTCGTGTGCCTGATCGCGTCCGGCGGCCACACGCTGCTCGCGAAGGTCACCGACCACACCGGCTACGAGCTGATCGGCCAGACGCTCGACGACGCCGCCGGCGAGGCCTTCGACAAGGGCGCCCGCCTGCTCGGCCTCGGCTACCCGGGTGGGCCTGCGCTCTCGAGGCTGGCCGCGCAAGGCGACCCGACCGCCTTCGACTTCCCCACCGCCGCCCGCGTCCCCGGCCTCGACTTCAGCTTCGCCGGCCTCAAGACCGCTCTGCTGTACAAGACGCGCGAGCTCGGTGAACGCGAGACGCAGACGCGCAAGGCCGACCTGGCGGCGAGCTACGAGCACGCGATCGTCGAGGCCCTGATGGCACGCGTGGAGCGGGCGCTGGAGCGCGAGCCGCGGCTGGCGATCGGCGGCGGCGTCGCCGCCAACCGCCTCCTGCGCGAAAGAGCCGCCGCCCTCGGCGTCCCCGTCCACATCCCGCCGCCCGAGCTGTGCACCGACAACGCCGCGATGATCGCCTCGGCGGCGCGCTACGCACCGGCGACCCCGTTCCCGGGCTATCTCGACCTCGACGCCTACGCCACCGCCCACCATCACGCTCTATAGCCGCCCGGGCTGCCACCTGTGCGACGAGGCCCGCGAGGCGCTGCACCGCGTCCGCGCCCGCACCGCCTTCACGCTCGAGGAAATCGACATCACGAGCGACGACGAGCTGCACCGCCGCTACCTCGAGCGGATCCCCGTCGTGGCGCTCGGCGACGAGGAGCTGTTCGACTTCTTCGTCGACGAGGCGGCGCTGGAGGTCAGGCTCTATCGTCTCCCCGGATGAGCTTGGGCGACGTCGGGACGCGCGGGCAAGGGCAGGCGCCGGCCGACGCGGGCCTCGGTCCGCTGTCGGATCGCCTCTCGCTTGGCGTCGCCGCGCGGCTGTCGCGCTACCTGCAGGTGCTCACGCAGGCGCGCAAGATGGGCAAGGAGACTATCTCCAGCCAGGAGCTGTCCGAGTACACGCACGTGAACTCGACCCAGATCCGGCGCGACCTGTCGGGATTCGGCAAGTTCGGCAAGCGCGGCGTCGGCTACAACGTCGACTCGCTCGTCTCGCAGATCCGCAAGATCCTGCGCACCAGCGGGCAGCACAACATCGCGCTGTTCGGTGCCGGCCACCTCGGCCGCGCGATCGCCTCGTCCGACATCTTCGCCGACCACGGCTTCCGCGTGGTGGCGATCTTCGACTCCGATCGCAGCAAGGTGGGGGAGGACATCAACGGCGTCAAGGTCCGCCACACCGACGACGTGAAGTCGGTCGTGGAGGAGGAGGACATCGTCGTCGGCGTGCTCGCGGTCCCCACCGCCGCCGCCCAGGAGCTCGCCGACCGGCTCGTCGGGGCAGGGGTCAAGATCATCTTCAACTACTCTGAGGCGCTCCTGCAGGTGCCGCCGGAGGTCACGGTCCACACGTCGAGCCCGGCCGTCGACCTCCTCTACGCGCTCTACTTCTACCTGACCTGAGCCCAGTTGATCGACGTCGCCGCTGCGCGTGAGACCTTCGAGGCCTCCCAGGACCTCACGGTCGGGATCGAGGAGGAATACGCGCTCGTCCATCCCGAAACGCTCGAGCTGATCCCCAAGTTCGAGGAGCTGCGCGACGCCGGCGCCGCCGACTCCGTGCTCGCCGACGCGATCAGCGGTGAGCTGATCTCGTCCGAGATCGAGATCCGCTCCGGCCGCGGGGAGGACATCGCCGACGCCCGCGCCAAGCAGCAGGAGGCGCGCCGGCGGCTGCACAAGCTGGCCGACGCCCACGGTGTGCGGCTCGGCTCGACCGGCACCCACCCGCTGTCGGACTACCGCGAGCAGCACATCATCGACACGCCGCACTACCACCGCGTCGAGGACGGGCTCAAGTACGTCGCCTGGCGCAACAACACGTTCGCGCTGCAGGTCCACGTCGGCGTCCAGGGTGGAGACCGGGCCGTGAAGGTGTGCGACCGCCTGCGCCCCGTCCTGCCGATGCTGCTGGCGATCTCGGCCAGCTCGCCATACATCGACGGGATCGATTCCGGGCTGCACTCCGCCCGCACCCAGACCTTCACCAAGTCGTTCCCCCGCTGCGGCGTGCCCGACGCGTTCGGCGGCTGGCAGGCGTGGGCCGACTACGTCGACCTGCTCGTGCGCACCGGCTCGATCGTCGAGTTCACCCAGCTCTGGTGGTCGGTGCGGCCGCACCACTCGTTCGGCACCGTGGAGGTGCGGATCTGCGACGCGCAGTCGACGGCCGCCGAGGCCGACGCCCTCGCCGAGCTGATGGTCGCGTGCGTGGCGCAGGCGCTGCGCGAGATCGACGCCGGCGAGACGCCGCCCGACCTGCCGGGGCGCCTGATCGAGGAGAACATGTGGCGCGCGATCCGGTACGGGCAGGACGGCCGTCTGCTCGACCTCGAGGCGCCGGTGGTCGAGGAGTACCCCGCCGGCGAGGCGCTCGACCGCCTGAAGGCCTGGACCGGCGCCGACGTCACGGTGCCGGCGCTGAACGGCGCCCAGCGGCAGCGGCGGATGATCGACGCCGGCGCCGGCCCGCACGAGGTGTTTGCGAAGTGCGTAGAGGAGACAAGAGCGACATATGAGACAGCCGTCTGAAGCGGAGATCCAGGCCCTCGAGGCCGAGATGGCGAAGCTGACCGTCGACGACGTCGTGCTGCAGACCATCGTCACGCTGATCAACCTCGGCGCCCGCAAGGCCGGGCTGGCCGACGACACCGAGCCCGACCTGCCGCAGGTCAAGCAGGCGATCGACGCCGCCCGCGCGCTGCTGCCGGTCGTCGAGCCCGAGCACGGCGAGGCGCTGGCCCCGGTGCGCGACGCGCTCTCGCGCCTCCAGATGGCGTATGTGCAGAAGTCGGGCGGCGAGACGCAGCCCACCACCGAGCCGCCCGAGAAGGCCGACCCCGAGGCGCCCGGCCCCGCCCAGAAGTCCGGCCGCCTCTGGGTTCCAGGACAGTAGGCGATACACTTCGCGGCGCTTCAGCGGCGGCCCAGCCGGGCTGCCGCTTCGCTTTGCCTGCTTCCTTGAATCCAGAGGGGTTGTCTTGACCGATTTCCTGTCCGACTACGGGGTCGTCTTCGCGCTGTTGTGCTCGGCGCTGGCGATCGCGTACGGGCTGCTGACGACGCGGTCGCTGATGGCGCTGTCCCCGGGCAACGCCACCATGCAGAGCCTGTCGGCCGCAGTCCAGGAGGGCGCCTCGGCGTACCTCCGGCGCCAGTACACGACGATCGGCATCGTCGGTGTCGTCCTCTTCATCGCTCTGATCTTCGTCCAGGATGCGACGGTCGCCATCGGCTTCGCGATCGGCGGCCTGGCCTCGGCCTCGGCCGGCTTCATCGGCATGAACGTGTCCGTCCGCGCCAACTCCCGCGTGGCCGAGTCGGCGCGCGGCGGTATCGGCCCCGCGCTCGACGTCGCCTTCCGCGGCGGCGCGGTGACCGGCATGCTCGTGGTCGGGCTGGCCCTGATCGGCGTCGCCGGCTACTACGGCATCCTCCAGATCGCGGGCAGGAGCGAGAAGGAAGCGGTCGACGCCCTCATCGGCCTCGGCTTCGGCGGCTCGCTGATCTCGGTGTTCGCCCGGCTCGGCGGCGGCATCTTCACCAAGGGCGCCGACGTCGGCGCCGACATCGTCGGCAAGATCGAGGCCGGCATCCCCGAGGACGACCCACGCAACCCCGCCGTGATCGCCGACAACGTGGGCGACAACGTCGGCGACTGCGCGGGCATGGCGGCCGACCTGTTCGAGACCTACGCCGTCACCGCGGTGGCGGTCATGCTCCTCGGCGTCCTGACCTTCGAGGGCGAGGCGGTAGTGATCTACCCGCTCGTGCTCGGCGGCGTCTCGATCGTGGCGTCGATCATCGGCACCTTCGCGGTCAAGTCGAAGGCCGGCCACGTCGAGCGCGCGCTCTACCAGGGGATGATCGTGGCGGGCGTCATCGCCGCGCTGCTGTTCATCCCGGTGACGCTGTGGATGATGGACGACCTCACGCGGCTCGACGGCAGCGCGGGCCCCGGCGTCTGGGACATCTACCTCTGCGCGCTGATCGGGCTCGGCGTCACGGCGTGTCTGTTCGTGCTCACCGACTACTACACGTCGACGCGCTTCGGGCCCGTCAAGAGCACCGCTCAGGCCTCGGTCACCGGGCACGCGACCAACATCATCCAGGGCCTCTCCCAGGGCCTCCAGGCGACGGCGCTTCCGGCGCTGGTGATCGTGCTCGGCATCTTCGGCGCGTACGAGCTGGCCGGCGTGTTCGGCATCGGCGTGGCAGTGATGGCGCAGCTGTCGCTGACCGGCCTGATCGTCGCGCTCGACGCCTTCGGCCCGATCACCGACAACGCCGGCGGCATCGCCGAGATGGCCAACATGCCGGAGGAGGTCCGCAACGTCACCGACCCGCTGGACGCCGTCGGCAACACCACCAAGGCGGTCACCAAGGGCTACGCGATCGGCTCCGCCGCGCTGGCCGCGCTCGTGCTGTTCGCGGCCTTCAAGATCGAGCTCGAGGAGGAGGCCGGCCAGGTCGTCACGTTCGGCATCGACAACCCCGACGTGCTGATCGGCCTGATCATCGGCGGCATGATGGTCTACCTGTTCGCGGCGCTCTCGATGGAGGCCGTGGGCCGCGCCGGCCAGGCCGTCGTGGAGGAGGTGCGCCGCCAGTTCCGCGAGAAGCCGGGGATCATGGAGGGCACCGAGCAGCCGGATTACGGCCAGTGCGTGGACATCGTCACCCGCGCCGCGCAGCGCGAGATGATCATCCCGTCCCTGATCCCGATCGTGGTGACTGTCATCGTCGGCTTCTTGTCCGAGCAGGCGCTCGGCGGGCTGCTGATCGGCGTGATCGTCGTCGGCCTGTTCATGGCGATCTTCATGACCGCCGGCGGCGGCGCGTGGGACAACGCGAAGAAGCTGATCGAGGACGGCGCGTTCGGCGGCAAGGGCTCGGAGGCGCACGCCGCCTCGGTGACCGGCGACACGGTCGGCGACCCGTTCAAGGACACCGCCGGCCCGGCGATCAACCCGATGATCAAGGTGGCGAACATCGTCGCCCTCCTGATCATTCCCATGATCGTCTAGCTGATTTATTCCGCGCCTCACGTGTGTGGCGAGGGCCCACCCTTGTGCTGGTCCCGCGACCGCTTGGCGGTGCCGTGGTTGGGCGCAGCGGGCCGGCGGGCCCGGCGAACTGCGGCTGGGTGGGGAGCGGCATCGCCGCCGGCGCGGCCGGTCCCGAGCGGGCGCGACCGGTCCCGTTGTGGATTTCTACAACGGAAGCCGGCAAACAGAACCTGAAATCAAGCGTCTGGTCTAGGCGAGCTCTTCCGTGCGGACGACGGTGGCGAACTCCCCGTGGAGGCTCGTCGCCGTCGCCCGCGCCAGCTCGTCGGCGCGCATCACGCGGCCGTCCGGGCCCGCGCGGTCGAACGTGCAGGTGGCGTCGAGCGCGAACAGCACGTCGTAGCCGAGGTTGGCGCCCATCCGGGCGGTGCTCTCGACGCAGTGGTTGGTGGTGATGCCGCACACCGCGATCGAGCCGATCCCGCGCTCCTGCAGCCACTCGTGCAGCTCCGGATCGCCGTAGAACGCCGAGTTGGTGTGCTTGGTGACGAGCAGGTCGGGCTCGCCGCTCACGACGTCCTTGAAGGCGTTCCCCGGCCCGCCGGGGGCCAGCGGCGAACCGGGCTCGACCGAGTCGTGCCGCACGTACACGAGCGGTCGCCCCGCTTCGCGCCAGGTGGCGATCAGCGCCGCCACGTTGGCCTCGCAGTCGGGGTTGTTGCGCTGGGCGGGCGGGAAATATCTGTCGTCGTCGAACGCGCGCTGCACGTCGATTACCAAGAGGGCCGTGTTATCGAGGTCGGGCATCCCCCGCCATGTTAGGTTCCTCACGGGGTGTCGGTTAGCGAGGCAAGCGCGCTGTTCGACGTTGTCGGCGAGGGAGCGCCGGTCGGTCTCGCGTTCCTCGACACCGACCTCCGCTACGTCCGTATCAACGCCGCCTTGTGCGCGATCAACGGCCGGCCCGCCGCCGAGCACATCGGCCGCCGGATCGACGAGGTGCTGCCGGAGCTGGCCGACGTGCTGGTGCCGATCTACCGGGAGGTGCTGGAGACCGGCGAGCCGGTGCTCGAGCGCGAGCTGACGACAACGCCGGCCGGCGGCGGCCACGCCCGCCACGTGCTGGCGAGCTGGTTCCCGGTGCGCGTCGCCGGCCGGATCGCGGGCATCGGCGCGGTCGTGATCGACATCACCGACCGCAAGGACGCCGACCTGCGGCTCCTGGGCGTGCTGCGCCAGCTTCCGGTGGGCGTCGTGATCGCGGACGCCCGCGGCAAGGTGGTGCTGACCAACAAGAGCCTGCGCGACATGGGCATGGAGCCGGCGCCGACGGGCACCCGGCTCGAGGAGGCCGAGTTCGTCGCCTGGCACGCCGACGGCCGCCCGTACATGCGCGAGGAGTGGCCGCTGGCGCGCTCGCTGGAGCGAGGCGAGGTCGTGCACGGCGAGGAGATGACCTACGTCCGCCGCGACGGCTCGCGGCGCGTGATCGAGGCCAACTCGGCGCCCATCCTGGACCGGGCGGGCGCGATCGTCGCCGCCGTGGTGGTGGTCCAGGACGTCACCGAGCGGCGCCTGGCCGCGAAGCGCCAGGATCTGCTCGTGCGGGCCGGCGAGGTGCTCGACTCGGCGCTCGGGGTCGACGAGCGGCTCGACCGGTTCGCGCGCCTGCTGGTGCCGGCGCTGGCCGACTACGTCAAGATCGAGCTGCTCGAGGGCAAGGGTGGCCGGCGGCCGGTGGCGATCGCGCACCAGGACCCCGAGCGCGAGGCGCTGATGCGGGCATGGCGGGCGCGCGGCACGCTGTCCGAGTCCGAGCGCGTGGGCATGGCCACCACGTTCGCCACCGGCGAGGCGAAGATCACGCCCGAGATCGTCCCTGAGGCCATCGTGCGCTCGGCGTTCGAGACGACCGGCGAGGAGGGCGCCGAGCTGATGCGCGAGATCGGGCCGCGCTCGCAGATCGTGGTCCCGCTGCGGGCGCGCGGCCGCGTGCTCGGGGCGCTCTCCCTCACCATCGCGGAGTCCGCCCGGCGCTACGACGACCGGGATCTCGACCTCGCCCGCGACCTCGGCCTGCGCGCCGGCCTGGCGGTCGACAACGCGCGACTGTACGAGGAGGCGCAGGCATCGGCCGCCGCCGAGCAGCGCCGGGCGGAGCAGCTCGACGCGCTGGCCGCCGCGTCGCTCGCCATCCACCGCACACGCCGCCTCGAGCGCCGGCTCGAGAAGATCGCCGAGCGCGCGCGCGAGCTGATCGGCACCGACCGCGCGGTGGCGGCGATGCGGCCCGGGCACACCGACGGGATGACAGCCATCTCGCAGGCGTCCGGCACGGGCCCGGGCGGCGCGGGCCTGTCGGCGCCGCTGGTGGCGCGCGACGGCACCGACCTCGGCGCGATCGAGGTCTCCGGCAAGCGCGAGGGCGCCTTCACGGCGAGTGACGAGCGGGCGCTCGAGGACCTGGCGCGGATCGCTTCGCTGGCGATCGAGAACGCGAGGCTCGAGCAGCGCGAGCGCAACATCGCGCGCACGCTGCAGGACAGCCTGCTGCCCTCGAGCCTGCCCGAGATCGCGGGCCTGCAGGCGGAGGCGCGCTACCTGCCCGGCGGCGAGGGCACAGTCGTCGGCGGCGACCTGTACGACCTGTTCGCGGTCGAGGACGATTGGGCGCTCGTGGTCGGCGACGTGTGCGGCAAGGGCGCCGAGGCGGCGGCGCTGACCGCGATGGTGCGGTACACGGTGCGCGCCGAGTCCCTGCACCACTCGAGCCCGGGCGAGGTGCTGGGCCTGCTGAACGAGGCGATCCTCCGCCAGCTCGAGGACGGCCGCTTCTGCACCGCCATCCACGGCCGCCTCACGGTCGGCGCGGACGGGGCTCGCATCTCGCTCGCGAGCGCGGGGCACCCGGCACCGCTCGTCCTGCGCGCCGACGGCCGGGTCGAGACGGTGGCGTGCAGCGGCCCGCTGCTCGGCGTGATCCCGGTCGTCGTCCACCCCGACGTGATCGTGCAGCTGAGGGCCGGCGACGCGCTCGTGTGCTTCACCGACGGCGTCACCGAGGGGCGCGGGGAGGACGGCATGTACGGCGACGAGCGGCTGGCCGCGCTGCTCGCGACGTGCGTGGGGGAGGACGCGGCCGGCATCGCCGACCGGATCGTCGAGGACGCCCTCGCCTTCCAGGGCGGCCGTACGCAGGACGACCTCGCTCTGCTCGTCCTGAGTGTGCCTTAGCGAAATCTAGAATCGGCACGACATGGCACGACGCCGACTGGAGGGCCTCGAGCGCGTCCTCGGGGCCAACGCCCTCTTCTCCACCGCCTACGGCAACGTCGGGTCGTCGATCTACTACGCGCTCGGCCTCGTCGCGTCGTTCGCCCTCGGCCTCACCCCGATCGTCTTCATCATCACGGGGTTCTTCTTCTTCTGCACGGCGGCCACCTACGCCGAGGCCACGACGATGTACCCGGAGGCGGGCGGCTCGTCGAGCTTCGCGCGGCGCGCCTTCAACGAGTTCTGGTCGTTCGTGGCGGCGTGGGCGCAGATGCTCACCTACGTCGCCACGATCGCGATCTCGGCGTTCTTCGTCCCGCACTACATCGGCGGGCTGTTCTGGGAGCCGCTGCGCTCGTCGCCGGGCGACATCATCGCCGGCTGCCTGGTGATCGCGGTGCTGGCGGCGATCAACGTGTTCGGCGCCAAGGAGTCGACCGGCGTCAACATCCTGCTCGCGGTCGTCGACTTCGCGACCCAGCTGCTGCTGGTGATCGTCGGCGTCTTCCTCGTGTTCTCGCCCGAGACGCTGGTGGACAACGTGCATCTCGGCGTGGCGCCGACGTGGAAGGACTTCGTCCTCGCGATCCCGATCGGCATGCTCGCGTACACGGGCATCGAGACGATCTCGAACATGTCCGAGGAGGCGCGCGACGAGGCGAAGACGATCCCGACCGCCATCAACCGTGTCCGCATTGCGGTGTTCGCGATCTACTTCACGCTGCCCGCGGTCGCGCTCTCCGCCCTGCCGGTCACGTTCAACGAGCGGACCGGCGAGTATCAGACGCTGCTGGGGCTGACCGAGGAGGAGGGCGGCTACGCCGGCGACCCGATCCTCGGCGTCGTGAAGACGATCGACCTCGGGCCGCTGCAGTCGGTCGGCGAGATCTACGTCGGCCTGCTTGCCGCCACGATCCTGTTCCTGGCCACGAATGCGGGCATCATCGGGGTCTCGCGGCTGGTGTACTCGATGGGCATCCACCGCCAGTTGCCGGACGGCTTGCGGCGGCTCCACCCGCGCTTCCGCACGCCGTGGGTCGGCATCCTCGTGTTCTCGGCATTCGCGATCCTCGTCGTGCTGCCCGGCCAGGAGGGGTTCCTCGGCGCGATCTACTCCTTCGGCGCGCTGCTGTCGTTCACGATGGCGCACGCGGCGGTGGTGCGCCTGCGGGTCAAGCTCCCCGACTTCCCGCGCCACTACAAGGGTCCCGGCAACGTGATGTGGCGCGGCGTCGACCTGCCGCTGTTCGCGGTCGTCGGCGGCACCTTCACGGCGGTCGCGTTCGTGGTGATCGTGGCGCTCAACCTGCCGGTGGCCGCCGCGGGCCTCGGCTGGCTCATCGTCGGGGTCACGATCTACATGGGCTTCCGGCGCTATCAGGGGCTCGACCTGGTCTCGACCGTCAAGGTCGCGATCCCGCAGCCGGTGGTCGATCACGAGGCCGAGTACGACTCGGTGCTGGTGCCGCTGGTGGACGGCGCGTACGACGAGCGCGTGATGGGGACCGCCATGAAGCTGGCCGCCGGCAAGCGGCGCGGCATCCACGTGCTCGCGATGGTCACGGTCCCCAACGCGCTGGCGATCGATTCCACGCTGCCCGAGGAGGAGTCGGCCGCGGACTCGGCGATCGAGCAGGCGCGGATCCAGGGCGGCCGGCGCGTGTCCGGCCACAAGGAGAAGATCCGCGCCGGGCAGGCGGGCCGGCGGATCATCGAGGAGGCGACCGACATGCGCGCGTCGGCGATCGTGATGCCGCTGCCGCGGCGGGTCGACGGGGCGTCGCTGTTCGGCAAGACGCTCGAGACGGTGCTCTCCGAGCGGCCGTGCCGCGTGATCATCGAGTCGGCGCCCGACGCGCGGCGCGCCAAGCACCGCATGGGCCTCGAGCGGGAGCTGGTCCAGTGACGCGCGTGCTGTCCGCGCTGATGATGGTGATCGGCGTCGCGATCATCGTGCGCACGGTCGCGGCGGGCGGCGGCGCGCTGGCGCTCGGCCTGCTGCTCGGCCTCCTGTTCGTGGCCGCCGGCGCCGGCCGGCTGTACGCGGAGCGGCGGCCGTGAAGCCGCTCGGCAAGTCGCTCGGCGCGCCGGCGCTGTTCGGCATCGTCCAGGGCTTCATCGCGGCGTCGGTGTACTTCGCGGTCGGCCTCGTCGCCGAGCGGGCGCTCGGCTTCACCTGGCTGGTCTTCCTGGTCGGCGGGCTGCTGTTCGCCTTCGTCGTCCTGTCCTACGTCGAGGGCGCGTCGCTGCACCAGGAGCGCGGCGGGGCGACGGTGATCGCGCGCTTCGCGTTCAACGAGCTCGTGAGCTTCATCGCCGGCTGGGCGATCTGCCTCGAGTACCTGATCCTGATCGCGATCTGCGCGTTCGCGACCACCGACTACGCCGCGGTGTTCTGGGAGCCGCTCGACTCCGGGGCGCCCGAGTTCCTGATGGCGGCGGCGCTGGTGCTGTTCGTGGCATGGTGGAACGGGCGCGGATCGGACGCGCCGCGCTACAACCGCGCGGTCCTGATCGTGCTCGGCGATCTCGCGCTGCAGCTGCTGATCGTCGCCTTCGGCCTGCTCTACCTGTTCGAGCCCGAGGTGCTGACCGACCCGGCCTCGATCGCCGGGACGCCGTCGGTCGAGGACGTGCTGTTCGCGTTCCCGCTGGTGCTCGTGGCGTTCAGCGGCCTCGACGCCTCCTCCGGCCTCGCCGGGCAGGTGGCGATCGGACGGCGCGGGCTGCGGCGGCTGATCTCGGTGCGGATGCTGGCGGCGATCGTGCCGTACGTGGGTATCGCGCTGGTGGCGTCGGCGGCGCTGCCGGACGAGCCGCGATCGCTGTGGATCGAGGCGCCGATGCTCGGCGTGGTCGACGACTTCCCGCAGGACTGGCTGCGCGAGCCGCTGCGCTACATCGTGGCCGCCTCGGCGGTCGCGATCCTGGCGGCCGCCTGCAACGCGGCGATGCTCGGCGTGTCGCGGCTCGGGTACTCGCTCGCCCTCAACCGGCAGCTCCCGTCGCGGATCGGCTACCTGCACCCGAACACGGCGACGCCGGTGGTGATCATCGGGATCGGCACGCTCGTCGCGTGGCTTCTCCTGCTCACCGCCGACCTCGAGTTCCTGCTCGCGATCTCCGCGTTCGGCGCCACCACCGCCTTCACGATCGTGTGCCTGTCGGTCTGCCGCCTGCGGTGGCGCGAGCCCGACCGTGACCGCCCGTACAAGATGCCGTTCAACCTGCGCGTGCGGGGCGCCGACCTGCCGCTGCCGGCGGCGCTCGGCACGCTGCTGTCGGGCGCCGCGTTCGTGGCCGTGATCGCGTTCCACGAGGGCGCGCGCTGGGTCGGACTCGGCTGGATGGTGTTCGGCGTGCTGCTCTACGTCTACTACCGGCTGTCGGAGGACAAGCCGCTGCTGAAGCGGATCTCGGTGCCCGAGCAGGTCCTCACGCGCCGGCGCACCCAGGCCGAGTACGGCTCGATCCTCGTGCCGATCCTGGGGACCGAGCTGGACGATGACATCGTGCAGACCGCCGGCCGGCTCGCGTCCGAGGCGGATGACGAGATCGGCGAGGGCGGCGCCGTGATCGAGGCGCTGTGGGTGTTCGAGGTGCCGATGGCGCTGCCGCTCGACACGCCGGTGCCCGACTCCGAGCTCAAGCGCGCCCGGAAGGCGCTGGCGCGCGCGAAGGCGGTGGGGGAGGAGTACGAGGGCGTCGAGGTCGCGACCGCGGTCGTGCGCGCGCGGCGGGCGGGCGAGGCGATCGTGCACGAGGCCAAGCGGCGCGGCGTGGAGGCGATCGTGCTCGCCGCCGAGGAGCCGGTCCGCACCCGCGGCGGCGTGCTGTACGGCGGCAAGCAGGGCCTGCGCGACACGTTCGTGGGCGAGACGACGCGCTACGTGGTCAACAAGGCCCCGTCGCGCGTGGTGCTGACCGCGCCGCCCGCCACGGGCGCCGATCCCACG
Organism: uncultured Solirubrobacteraceae bacterium; assembly: GCA_963849695.1. Lineage (GTDB taxonomy): Bacteria > Actinomycetota > Thermoleophilia > Solirubrobacterales > Solirubrobacteraceae > DASSUW01. Next base: position 21,049 of record CAWKIT010000025.1, on the reverse strand, counting down.
CGTCCGGTCGACGAGCCGGTCGAGATCCCAGCCGGTCATGCGCCGGTGCCCTGATCGCTAGGCTCGCCGCGCATGTTCGTCCTTGTGGTCGGAGCGGGCAGGGTCGGCTCCTCGGTGGCGACCTCGGCGCTGCGCGCCGGGCACACAGTGTCCGTGCTCGACGAGGACCCGCTGTCGCACGAGCGGCTCGACGTCGAGCTCGGCCAGTCGTGGGAGGAGGCCGGCGGGCGGTTCACGATCGGGACCGCGCTCGAGCTCGATGCGCTGGTGGAGGCGGGTATCGACGAGGCGGAGGTCTTCATCGCCTCGACCAACGGCGACAACACCAACCTCGTGGTCTCCCAGATCGCCAAGCAGCGCTTCGACGTGCCGCGCGTGATCGCCCGTGTGCTCGACCCGCGGCGCGCCGCTTGGTACTCCGAGCAGGGCCTCCAGACGGTGTGCCCGACGCAGATCGCGATCGAGCAGCTCGAGCAGGCGGCGCTGTCCGAGGTGAGTCGCGTCGGCCCCGGCGACGGCGGCGCGTGATGGCCGGGCTGTACGTGATCATCGCCGGTGCCGGGAAGGTCGGCTGGAACCTCGCGCGCGAGCTGATCGACAAGGGCCACGAGGTGACCGTGCTCGAGCAGGACCGGCGGCGCTACCTGACGGTCGAGCAGGAGCTCGAGCACGCGGTCCAGTACGGCGACGCGACCGAGTTGTGGGTGCTCGAGCGCGCCGGGATCCAACGCGCCGACCTGGTGGTGGCGGTAACCGGCGACGACGAGGACAACCTGCTGATCTGCCAGGTCGCGAAGGAGAAGTACCTCTGCGAGCGGATCATCGCGCGCGTCAACAACCCGCGGAACCTCGAGCACTTCAAGCTGATGGGGATCCAGCCGGCGGTGTCGGCGACCGACCTGATCCTTCGCCTGATCGAGCACGAGGTGCCGCGCTACGGCCTCGTGCACCTGCTCGACCTCCCCGAGGAGCGGCTGGAGATCATCGAGCTGGTGGTGGCCGAGGACGCGCCTGCCGCGGGTCGCCGGGTGTCGGACGTGTCGCTGCCCGACGGCGCGCTGGTGATCTCGGTGCTGCGCGACGGCAGCGGGTTCGTGCCGAAGGCGGACACCGTGGTCGAGGCCGGCGACGAGGTGCTGGTCGTGCTCGACCCCGGGCTCGAGCAGGACATCACGCGGGAGTTCGTGGGCGAGAACGGCGGTGGCTAGACGGTCGACGTCCTGATCGTCGGCGCCGGCGGCGCGGGCTCGGCGTGCGCCGAGGCGCTGCGAGCGGGGGGCTTCGACGGGTCGGTGTTGCTGGCGGGGCGCGACGTCGACCCGCCGTACGAGCGGCCGTACTGCTCGAAGGACTACCTGCGCGGTGAGGTGGACCGCGCGGAGACCTACCTCGGGTTGCCGGACGGGCTCGACCTGCGGATCCGGACGAGCGTGATGAAGCTCGATCCGGCCTCCAGGACTGCCAAGCTGCCGGGCGAGGAGGTGTCGTTCGGGCAGGCTGTGCTGGCCACGGGCGCGAACGTGCGCCGGCTGCGGGTGGAGGGGGCGGAGCTCGACGGCATCCACTACCTGCGCGCGCTCGGCAACGCCGACGCGATCCGTGCGGATGCCGCCGACGCCTCGCGCGTCGTCTTGATCGGCGGGTCGTACATCGCGTGCGAGGTGGCGGCTTCGCTGACCACGGCGGGCAAGTCCTGCACGCTGGTGATGCAGGAGGACCTGCCGCTGTCGCTCGGCTTCGGGCCTACGGCGGGGGAGTTCTTCGCGGGCGTGCTCGGGTCGCACGGCGTGCAGTGGGTCGGCGGCGACGGGCTCGGGCGGTTCGAGGGCGACGGGCGGGTTCAGCGCGTGGTGACCGAGTCGGGTCGCGTGCTGGAGGCCGACATGGTGGTGATGGGCACCGGCGCGGTGCCGGACGTGATGCTGGCCCGCTCGGCAGGCCTCGAGCTGGGGGAGACCGGCGGGATCGCCTGCTCGGCGCGGCTGGAGACCTCGGCGCCGGGGGTGTGGGCCGCCGGCGACGCTTGCGAGTACGACTCGGTGGTGCACGGCCGCCGCCTGCGGGTCGAGCACTGGGAGGTGGCGCGCGCGCAGGGCGCCGCGGTGGCGGCGGCGATCCTCGGCTCGCAGGAGCCGTTCGCGGAGGTCCCCTACTTCTGGTCCGACCTCGCGGACTGGTGCACGCTCGAGTACGTCGGCCCGGCGCGCGAGTGGGACGAGGAGGTGCTGCGGGGCTCGCCGGCCGATGGCGAGTTCACGATCTTCTACCTGTCCGGCGGGCGTATGGTGGCCGCCCTGACGGTAGGCCGCTCCGACGACCTCGACAGGGCGCGCGAGCTCATGATCGCGGGCGAGCCGGTCTCTCCCGGCGCGCTTTAGACGCTCGCGCTGCGGGTCACGCCGAGCTGCGCGCGCGGCTCGGGCGGCTGGCCGAGCAGGAGCCAACCGCCGTCGGGCCGCCGCTCGATCTCGCCCCGGTCCGTCAGCTGACCGAGCGCGGTGGTGACCGACGGGCGCCGGGCGCCCACCATGCCGGCCAGGGTGCGGTGCGGCAGCCTCAGGTTCACGAGCACGCCACCGGGAACCACGCGGCCCCAGCGCTCGGCCAGGCACCACAGAAGCGCCAGCAGCCGGTCGTCGACCCGGGTGAGGTGCCCGATCGCCTGCATGACCACGAGGCGCTCGGCGCGGCGGGCGGCACGCTCGACGAGCGACGCGAAGATCTCCGGCCACTGCGCGGCGCGGACCGCGAGCGCATGGTCGATCACCGCGACCCGCGCGGTGGTCAGCGCGGTCCAGCGGACGCTGCGCGGCAGCAGCACCTCGGCGTCGCCGTCCTCCCACGCCCGCAGGAGGTCGCCGGGCCCGAGCAGCTCGGCCGACGGGTGGTCGCCGACCGTCGCCTCACGCACGACCAGGCCGTCGAGCACGAGCAGCCCGATCGGCCGGCGGCCGTCGTGCAGCATCCGCCCAGGACTCCATGTGCCGCGCGGGATCGTCACCGCGCGCACGAGCAGCCGCTGGGAGACCTCGCGGACCTGGCGGGCGTCCAGCCCCCGTGCCAGCTCCGGGTCGGCCTCGAGCAGCTGCACCGATCCGCTCCCGCCCTCATTCATCCGTCTTTTCGCCCCCTGCGCCAGGCGACCAAAGGTAGCGCGCGAAACCGCGATTGGAAGTTGCTCCATGGCCGTTTCGAACGGCGCGCGCGGATAGCGGACGGAGGTCGGTCCTATACTGGGCGACCGCCCGTTGCGGGGTGGTGTAATTGGCAGCACGCCAGATTCTGGCTCTGGTAGTTGGGGTTCGAGTCCCTGCCCCGCAGCCTCGATTCCCCACCGACCGGCCGGGCGCGCTTCTAGACTGCCCGGCTCATGCACGCGAAGCTGACGGTGTTGATCCTTGCGCTCGTGGTGGGCGGCGGCGTGGGCGCCTGCGGCGAGGACGACGAGCCCGCCTCGGAGACCGCCGCCACGGCCACGGCGACGCCGACCGAGACCGCCTCGGCGGCCGGCATCGAGGCGCTGGTGCAGGGGACGCCGAGCAAGACCGACGCGAAGCCGACGGTGCCGGCGCCGAAGGGCGATCCGCCCAGCGAGCTGGTGATCCGCGACATCGTCAAGGGCAAGGGCCCGAAGGCGAAGGCCGGCGACACGCTCACCATGCAGTACGTGGGGACCGCGTGGTCGAACGGGCAGCAGTTCGATGCGTCGTGGGACGCCGGCCGGCCGTTGCCGTTCCAGCTCGGCGCCGGCATGGTCATCCCGGGCTGGGACGAGGGCATGGTCGGCATGCAGAAGGGCGGCCGCAGGCTGCTGGTGATCCCGCCCGACATGGCCTACGGCCCGGCGGGCTCGGGCCCGATCGGTCCCAACGAGACGCTCATCTTCGTCGTCGATCTCGTCAACATCGGCTAGCGTCGCGCCCGCAGCGCGAGCCCGACCGTGAGCCCGTAGGCGGCGTGGTCGGCCCACTGGCGCTTCTGCGGGAGGGCACGGATGGCGGGGATGCGGCGGCCGATCACCCCGAGGTCGAGCGCCGCGATCGCGAGTCCCGGCGGCTGGGCCGTAGGCGGGCTCGTGGCGGCGCGGCAGGACCGGCTGCCAGCACCGCAGCCCAGCCGAGCGAGATCGCGAGATGGACGACCGCGCCGGCCGCGAGGAGCACGGGCGTACGCGCCTCGTTCGGCAACACGATCGCCCCGGCTGCCCGGCCCCCCTCGAGCACGTCGTCGCCGTTGATCAGCGAGTAGGCGGTGGACGGGATGCCGGCGGGGGCGGCGCCGATCACGCCGGCCGCGATGATGTCGCGTGGTTTGCGCACGCCGCGAATCGTGTCAGCGCCGCGGCGACGCCGGCGAACTTCGGCTGGGTAGGGAGGAGGGATGCCGCCCGCGCCGGTCTCCGTGGCGCGTTCGCACCGCATAGCGGGGCAAGGCGCCACGGTCACGTTCGTGGCGCCTTTGACGTCGCGGATATCGACCCGAAGGCGCCACGCGGACAACCGACGCGGCGGCTCTCCGCCCCTCACCCAGCCGCAGTTCGCTGGACCCGCCGAGCCCCAAGCGCCGGGACGCAAGGAGCGGCTGCTCAGTGCGCGGCCGGGACCCCGTGGCGCGCGACGGCGCGGTCGTAGTTGAGCCGCAGCATCGCGATCACGTCCTGTACGTCGGCCTCGTCGCGGATGCGGCGAGCTCCCCAGCCGGGGTTGTCCGGGAACGCCGGGTGGGGGCCGATTCGGCCGGCCTCGCGGAGCTCGGCGGCGACGGCGCGCGGGAAGCCGAAGTGGGCGGCATGGTCTCCGTGCAGGTGGCCGATCTCGCGCCGGCCGAGCCGCAGCGAGAGCTCACCCCGCTCGCCGAGAGCGGACTCCATCCCGGGCCACGAGGTGACCTCGTCGACGATGATCTGGCCGGCTGTGCGCGTCGCAGTCATGGCCGCCAGGCTAGGCGGCCGCGCCGAGGGGTTCCATCGGCAATTGGTCGTAGGACCTCAGGCCGCCGCCTGCTCGGCCCAGTCCCGGTACAGCCGCCAGTACGCGCCCTCGACCGCGAGCAGCTCCTCGTGCGTCCCCTGCTCGACGATCCGGCCGTGCTCGAGCACGACGATGCGGCCGGCGGTGCGGATCGTCGAGAGCCGGTGTGCGATCACGATCGCGGTGCGGCCGCCCAGCAACCGGCGCAGGCCCGTCTCGATCCGGCCCTCGGTGTGGATGTCGACGTTTGCGGTCGCCTCGTCGAGCACCAGGATCCGCGGGTCGGCGATCAGCGCCCGCGCGAAGGCGACGAGCTGGCGCTGCCCGGCGGACAGCTGGACCCCGCGCTCGCCGATCTCGGTGTCGTACCCGTGCTCGAGAGCGGCGATGAAGTCGTGCGCGTGCACCGCCCGCGCAGCCGCCTCGACGTCCTCACGGGTGGCGCCCGGCCGCCCGAAGGCGATGTTGTCGGCGATCGTGCCGCTGAACAGGAACGCCTCCTGCGGCACGACGCCCATCTGCGACCGCAGCGAGTGGACGGCGACGTCGCGCAGGTCGTGGCCGTCGACCAGCACGCGCCCCTCGGTCGGGTCGTAGAAGCGCGCGACCAGCTTCGCGAACGTCGACTTGCCGGCCCCCGTGGCGCCCACCAGGGCGACGGTCTGGCCCGGCGGGACGTGCAGGTTGATGTCCGTCAACGCGTCGCCCGACCCGTAGGAGAACGTCACGTCCTCGAACGCGATGTCGCCGCGGATCTTCCCCAGCACGACGGCGTCGGGAGCGTCGCGCAGCTCGGGCTCCTCGTCGAGCAGCTCGAAGATCTTGTCGAGGGCCGCCATCCCCGCCTGATAGGTCGTGTAGAACTGCGACAGCGACTGGATCGGGTCGAAGAAGTTGCTCAGGGCGGCGATGAACGCCACCAGCACGCCGACCGTCACCTCGCCGTCGATCGCCTGCAGGCCGCCGTACAGGAGGATCCCGGCCGTCGCGAACGCCGACAGCAGCTCGACGGCCGGAAAGTACGACGCGTTCAGGTAGACCGTCTTCATGTTCGCGTCGTAGTTGTCCTCGTTGAGCTCGTCGAAGCGCTCGAGGTGGCGCGGCTCCTGCGCGAACGTCCGCACGACCCGGATCCCCGACAGCGACTCCTGCAGATAGGCGGTGATGGTCGCGACCTTCTCGCGCGTCGCGCGGTAGGCGTTGGCCGACACGATCCGGAACGCGAGCGAGCCGAGCGCGAGAAGCGGGAAGACGAGGAAGGTCAGGAGCGCGAGCTCGAGGTCCAGGATCATCAGGATCACCACGGTCCCGATCAGCATCAGGGTCGAGCCGAACAGGGTCGCCACGCCGTCGGAGACGAGCTGGTCGAGCGCCTGCACGTCGTTGGTGAGCCGCGAGATGATCACGCCCGCCTGGCGCCGCGAGTAGAACCCGACCGACAGCGTCTGCAGGTGTGCGAACAGCTGGATCCGCAGGTCCTGGAGCACGCGCTGGCCGACCCAGCCGACGAGGTAGGTCTGCACGTACGTCGCGCCCCAGTACACGAGCGCGCTGACGAGGAACGCGACGACGACCAGGGTGAGCGTCGAGAGGTCGCCCGGCACGATCCCGTCGTCGATGGCCAGCTTGGCCAGCGGCGGCGGGGCGAGCGCCGCTGCTGTGCCCGCCAGCAGCGCGGCGAACATCAAGATCGTCCGGCTGCGATACGGGCGCAGCAGCGCCAGCAGGCCGCGCAGCTTGCGGCCGCGGCCGCCGGTCGCGCGCCAGCGGCGCACGATCTCGTCGCGCCGCGTCGCGTCTCGTGCCGCCGGCCCGCCGTTCGACTCGCGCGGCGCGCTCACAGCCCCGCCACCGCCTCACGCGGCTTGCGCGTCAGGAAGACCTGGTCGGGCAGGCCCTTCTCGGCGATCTCGGCGTACAGCGGGCTGCGCTCGAGCAGCTCGGCGTGCGAGCCGCGCGCCGCCACCCGGCCGCCCTCGAGCACGACGATCTCGTCGGCCAGCGCGATCGTGGAGAGGCGGTGCGCGATCACGAACGTCGTGCGACCCGCCATCACCTCGCGCAGCGCCGCCTTGATCGCCTGCTCGGTCGAGGCGTCGACCGAGCTGGTGGCGTCGTCGAGCACGAGGATCCGCGGGTCGGCGAGCAGCGCGCGGGCGATCGCGATCCGCTGCCGCTGACCCCCCGACAGCGTCAGCCCGCGCTCGCCGACGCGAGTGTCGTAGCCCTCCGGCAGCGCCTCGATGAACGCCGCCGCCTGCGCACGCCGGGCCGCCAGCTCGACCTCCTCGCGCGACGCCGAAGGCCGCCCGTACGCGATGTTGTCGTGGGCGCTCGCCGAGAACAGGAACGGGTCGTCGTCGACGACCGCGATCTCGCGCCGCAGCGATCGCAGGTCGACCGACCGCACGTCGGAGCCGTCGATCCGCACCGCTCCCGAGGTGACGTCGTACAGCCGCCCCAGCAGCTGCACCAGAGTGGTCTTGCCGGACCCCGTCGCCCCCACCAGCGCCACCGTCGTTCCTGCGTCGACCACGAGGTCGACGTCGCGCAGCGCCGGCGTCGCGGAGCCCTCGTACGCGAACGACACGTGGTCGAGCTCGACCCGGCCCGCGCCGGCGGGTAGCGGCGGCGCGCCCGCGGGCGCCACCACCTCGGGGTCGCGGTCGAGGATCTCGAAGATGCGCGTCCCGGACGCGGTCGCCCGCTGCGCCATCCCGAGGGCGATCCCGAGCTGGCGCATCGGCCCGATCAGCATCAGCAGGTACGCGTAGAACGCGGTGAAGTCGCCGATGGTCAGCGACCCGTTCACCACCTGCCGCCCGCCGACCAGGAGCACGACCGCGAGCCCGAGGTTCGGCAGGAAGCCGATGAACGGGTTGTAGAACGCCCGCAGCCGGGTCGCCACCATCGACTGGCCGAACACCCGCGCCACGGTCTCCCGGAAGCGCGAGAGCTGGCGCTCCTCGGCCGCGAACGCCTTGACCACGCGCACGCCGGACACGTTCTCCTCGACGTCCGCCGTCAGCTCCGCGATCCGCTGCTGCACCTCGGTCAGCGCCGGCCGCGACCGCTGCCCGTAGCGCGCGGCGATGAGCACCACGAACGGCACCGGCAGCAGCGCCAGCGCCGCCAGCCCCGGCTGCAGCAGGAACATGGCCACGGAGGCGAGCAGGATCGTCAGCGCGCTCTGGGCGATGAACACCAGCCCGTAGCCGAGGAAGAACCGCACGCTCGCCAGGTCGACCGTCGACCGCGACATCAGCTGCCCGGTCTGCTGGCGCGCGAAGAACCCGAGCTCGAGCGTCTGCAGATGCTCGTACACACGGTTGCGCAGGTCGAGCTCGACGCCGAGCGAGACGCGGCCGGCCACCAGGCGCCGCGTCACCGACAGCACGACCCGCACCAGCGCGGCCGCCGCCACCAGGCCCGCGTACATCCGCACGTCCCCGCGATCGCTGCGCGCGACCGCGTCGATCCCGAGGCCCGTGAGCCACGGGATCGCCACCGTGGCGACCATCGCGAACGCGGCCAGCACCAGGGACCACGTGGCGCCGGCGCGATACGGACGCAGGAAGCCGAGCAGGCGGACGAAGGTGCTCACGGGACTCCACACGATACGTGGGCGGTCCGGGTCGCCAGCGAGTGTGGGAAACTCGCGCCCCGGATGGCAGACGACGCGATCTCTCTCCGCAACCGGTTCGCGATGGTGAAGGGCGCTTGGGACGAGAACCTGCGTGGCGTGGCTTTCCCGTCACTCGGGGAGGGCACCGCCGAGCAGAAGATCGAGCGCCTCGAGGTCGCGCTGGTGGACGAGATGCGCGCCCGCGCGGCCCCGGAGAGCGCCGAGCAGATCGCCGACGCGATGTGGAGCCTGGTCCACAACCGCGCGGACGACGACCCCGTCAAGGTGCGCGTCACCCAGCATCACGAGGAGCTCGCCCGGCTCAGCCACCGCGGCCTGCGGTGAGCCGGGTCCCAGCCGGGCTCTGTGACAGCTGCGCGCACCAGAAGCTCGTGCACAACACTCGCGGCTCGGCGTTCTCGATGTGCCTGCGCCACCGCACCGAGCCCGACCGCTATCCGAAGTACCCGCCGCTCCCGGTCCGCGCGTGCGCGGGGCACGAGCCGCGCGCGGATCACCCGACCGTGTCGGGCTCCACCAGCACCAGGTAGTTAGGCCGGAATCACGACCGCCACTTCACCGAGCAACCGCGCGCCGGCGTCTCGGCGCGCCCGACCGGGCGGCCGGCGAGCACGTCGTCGAGCGCCGCGCGCAGCCAGGCGGCATTCTGGGAGGGATCCTGGTGGTCGCCGTCGGGCGCGCCGTGGTACGCCAGCCGCTGCTCGGCGTCGAGCACGAACACCTCCGGCGTGCGCTCGGAGCCGAGCGCCCGCGCCACGTCCTGCGACTCGTCGTAGGCATACGGGATCGGCCAGTCGTTGTCGCGCACGAACTGCGCCATCCGCTCCGGCGAGTCGGCCGGATAGCGCGCCGGGTCGTTGGAGGAGAACGCCAGGAAGCGCACCCCGCGCGGCGCGTACTCCTCGGCGACCGCGCGCAGGCGCGGGTTCCAGGCGACCACGTAGGGGCAGTGGTTGCAGGTCTGGATCAGCAGGGTGGCGGGCGGGGCGTCGGCGGCCGGAACCGCGTGCTCGGCGCCCTCGGTGTCGGTCAGCGTGAAGCTCGGGACCGTGTCGCCGATCCCGAACCCGGTTGCAGTGTCAGCCATTCGCAGATGATTGCGCGGCGAGCACGCGCGTGGCCGACTCCCGCACCCGCTCGCGGAACGCGCGGTTGCCGCGGGCCCGCGCGAGCAGCGCGCGGTACACGCGGATGTACGACCCGCGGCCGGTGGTGAGGATCACGTCGACGCCGGCCTCCACCGACGCCACGGCCGCCTCCTCGACGTCGGTCACCGCCCGCACCGCCTCGGCCTCGATCGAGTCGGTCATCACGACGCCGTCGTAGCCGAGCTGCTCGCGCAGGAGGCCTTCGATCACCTCCGGCGACTGGGAGGCGATCCGCTCGTCGTCGAGCGCCGGATAGACCGCGTGCGAGGCCATGATGAACTCGGTGCCCTGCGAGATCGCGAACACGTAGGGCCCGAGGTCCTCCTCGAGCTGCTCGCGCGTGCGATCGACCACCGCGGAGCCCTCGTCGGTGTTGACGGTCGCGCCGCCGAGGCCCGGGAAGTGCTTGACGGCGGTGGCCACGCCGCCGTCGTGCCAGCCGGCGACCGACTCGGCGACGGCGGCGATCGCCGCCGTCGGGTCGGCCGTGAACGCGCGGTTGGTCATGACCGACCCGTCGACGCTCGGGACGTCGGCCACGGGGCCGAGCGTGACGTTGATGCCGGCCGACCGCAGGTCGCGGCCCCCGGCCTGCGAGTCCTCGCGCACGGCGCCGAACGCCTGCTGGGCAGGGGCGGCGCGCTCCGGGGCGGCCCACGGCACGGTGCGGATCGGCCCGCCCTCCTGGTCGGCGCACACGAGCACGCCGCGCCCGGCGCGCCGCAGGCTACGGGTCAGGGCGCGCAGCTGTACGGGGTCGGTCACGTTGTCGCGGAACAGGATCGCGCCCGCCGCGCGGCCCTCGCCCAGGACGCGGCGGACGTACTCGGGCGCCTCGGTCCCGGCGAAGCGCAGGATCACCAGCCGCCCGACCTGCTGCTCGAGCGTGAGCCGGCCGATCGCCTCCTCGGGCGGCGGCGACTGCTCGCGCGCTTGCGGCGATGCCTCCGGCGCGGCCTCCTGGGCCTTCTCGCCGCCCCCGGCGCCGACCGCCACCCCGGCGACCAGCGCGATCACCGCCGCGGCCGCGAGCGCGACGCGGCGGCGCCGCACCTGGACCCGCCTCCGGCTCGCCCGGGCACGCTCGCGCTCATCCACAGTCTCGATCATGACCACCGCGGAGATGACGCGCTCCGGTTGGATCGCAAACCTCAAACGGGGTGTGAACCCGCTCGGAGGGGGTAGATTGTGTCAGCACACGAACCAAGGGGGAAGGGTCGGGATGCGAGGCTTCGGGCTGACCATCGAGCCGTTGGCGGGGGACGCGGTGCGGGTAGCGCTCCGCGGAGAGCTCGATCTCGAACATGCGTACACGTTCGACGAGGAGCTGCGCCGGGTGGAGGGCCGGCGGCCGTCCTGCCTCGTGCTGGATCTGCGCGGGCTGTCGTTCCTCGACTCCTGCGGCCTTGCGCGCCTGCTGGCGGCGCGCCGCCGCGCGCGCCGCGAGAAGCGCCGGCTGCTGCTGGTCCGGGGGAGCGCGGCGGTGCAGCGACTGCTCGCCATCACGGCCGTCGCCGAGCACTTCGAGACCGTTTCCGACGTGCCGCCGGAGCTGCGCCCCGCGACGGCGGGCGTCACGGGCGAGGCGTAGCAGCTCGCGCACCGCGGGCGGCACGTCCGGCTCGAAGAACGTCGCGGCGGTGCATGCCGCGCCACCGTACTGCTACCCGCCCTTCATGGTCGCCTCCGCGAGCGCGCGCCGGATTCGCTTGGCGGAGATCGGGCCTTTTGTCCCGAGCGACTGGGCGAAGTGGGAGACGCGCAGCTCCTCGAGCATCCACGGCACCTCGCGCAGGCCCGCGGCGCCGGGGTTGGCGGTGAGGCGCTCGCGGTAGGAGCGCTCGAGCTCGTGGATCGAGTTCATGCGGTCGCGGTCGACCGCCGTCGCGTCGGGCAGGCGCTCGAGCCGCCGCGCGGCGGCGTGCAGGTAGCGCTCGACGTCTGGGAGCCGGGCCAGGCCGGTGGCGGCCACGAACCCGGGGCGGACGAGCCGCTCGAGCTGCGCGCGGACGTCGGCGCGCGCGGGCTGGAGCGCGACCGCCCGTAGCGGCTCGAGCCGCGCCTCCACCTCGCGCGCGGCGTCGAGGACCCGCACGACCACGGTCACCGCGCCGGCGACGGTGTCGGCGAGGTTGCCGGCCACGTGGCCGCGCAGCCGCGCGAAGCCCGCCGCCTCCCACGCGGGCCCGCCCGCCTCGGCCATCAGCGTCTCGACCGCGGCCACGGTGACGTCGGCGAGCACGGCGGGGACGCTGCCGTGCGGGGCCGAGCTCAAAGCGAGCTTCGCGGCATTCCCGAGCCGTCCGAGCACGTGCTTCGCGGGGGAGGGGACGTTCAGGAGCAGCAGCCGCCGCGTCCCGGCCCGCATCGCCGCCCGCTGCGCGGCGGGTGTCTCCAGCACCCGCACGCCGACCGTCGAGCCCTCGTCGACCAGCGCCGGGTAGCCACGGACCGCCTGGCCGGTGCCGCGGAGCGTCACCTCGCGCGGGAGCGACCCGAGGTCGTCCCACGAGGTGAGGCCTGTGCGCTCGAGGCGCGACGCGGCCGCGGTCAGCTCCGCGCGCAGCAGCGGCCGCACCCGGGCGCGCACGTCGGCGAGGTCGTCGCCCTCGGCCAACACCCCTCGCCGCTCGTCCTCGACCCGGAACCGCATCCGCAGGTGCGGCGGCAGCCGGCGGAAGTCCCAGGCGCCGGGCGGCACGCTGACGAGCCGGCTGAGGTCGTCCGCCAGCGGCCGCCGCCGCGGCTCCAGGCGCGCCAGCACCTTGGCGGCGGTCTCCGGGATTGGCACCAGCGGCCGCCGCAACGCCTTCGGCAGCCCCCGCATCAGCGTCCTCACGAGCTCCTCGCGCAGCCCCGGCACCAGCCACTCGAAGCGGTCGGCGCGCACCTGCCCGAGCAGTCGCAGCGGGATGTGGACGGTCACGCCGTCGTTCTCCTCGCCCGGCTCGAACCGGTAGCTGAGATCCAGCTCGAGGTCGCCCTGCCGCCAGGTCTCGGGCCACGCCCGCTCCTCGATCGCTGCCGTCTCCGGGTCGACGAGGACGCGGCGACTGTAATTGAGTAGGTCCGGCTGCCGGGCTCCCTCCTCGCGCCACCAGCGGTCGAAGTGCGCGGCCGAGACCACGTCGTCCGGGATCCGCGCCTCGAAGAACGCGAACCGCGCCTCGTCGCCGGCCAGGATGTCGCGCCGGCGCGCGCGATGCTCCAGAGCCTCGACCTCGGCCACACGCCGCGCGTTCTCGGCCGCGAACTCGTGCCGCGTCTCCCACTCGCCCTCGACCAGCGCCCGGCGGATGAACAGCTCGCGCGAGAGCGGGGGGTCGATGCGGCCGTACTGGACCGTGCGGTCGGTGACGATCGGCAGCCCGTAGAGAGTCACCCGCTCGGTCGCCACCACCGACCCGCGGCGCGCGTCCCAGCGGGGCTCGCCGTAGGTGCGCTTCACCATGTGCCCCGCCAGTGGCTCGACGTCGCGCGGGTCGATCCTCGCCGCCGTGCGGCCCCACAACCGGGTCGTCTCGACCAGCTCGGCGACCATCACCCAGCTCGGCGGCTTCCGGAACAGCCCGGACCCGGGGAAGATCGCGAACCGCGCCCCGCGCGCGCCCAGGTACTCGCGCCCCCGTTCGTCCTTGACGCCGATGTGCGACAGCAGGCCGGCCAAGACCGCGCGGTGGATGTCGGCCGGCTCGGCGGGAGTGCGGTTGCGCTGCACGCCGACGTCCTTGGCCGCCTCGCGCAGCTGCTGCACGAGGTCCTGCCACTCGCGGATCCGCAGGTGGTGCAGGTGCTCGGCCAGGCAGCGCTTGCGGAACTGGTTGCTGGACAGCGTGCGCTGGAGCTCGCGCAGGTACCGCCACAGGTTCAGGTAGGCGATGAAGTCGGAGTCCGGGTCCGCGAAGCGCGCGTGCAGCTGGTCGGCCTGCGCGGTCTGGTCGGACGGGCGCTCGCGCGGATCCTGGATCGACAGGGCGGCGGCGATCACCGTCACCTCGTCGGCGCAGCCGCGCCGCCCCGCCTCGAGCACCATCCGCGCCATCCGCGGGTCGACCGGCAGGTCGGCGAGCCGGCGGCCGAGCTTGGTCAGCCGCCCGGCGGCGTCGAGCGCGCCGAGCTCCTCGAGCAGCCGGATCCCGTCCCGCACCTGCCTGCGGTCCGGCGGGTCGAGGAACGGGAAGTCCTCGATCTTTCCGAGGCCGACCGCCGCCATCTGCAGGATCACCGACGCGAGGCTGGTGCGCAGGATCTCGGGGTCGGTGAAGCGCGGGCGCTCCTCGAACTCCTCCTCGCCGTACAGACGGATGCAGATGCCGTCGGCGGTGCGGCCGCAGCGGCCCTTGCGCTGGTCGGCCGACGCCTGCGAGACCGGCTCGATCGGCAGCCGCTGGACCTTGAGCCCCGGGCTCCAGCGGCTGATCCGCGCCATCCCGGGGTCGACCACGTAGCGGATGCCGGGCACCGTCAGCGACGTCTCGGCGACGTTGGTCGCCAGCACCACCCGCCGCTTGGGGTGCGGCCGGAAGATCTTCTGCTGCTCGGCGGCCGACAGCCGCGCATACAGCGGCAGGACCTCGACGCCCTGGAGGCGCCCCCTCAGGACGTCGGCGGTGTCGCGGATCTCACGCTCGCCGGACAGGAACACGAGCACGTCGCCGGGCCCCTCGCGCAGCAGCTCCTCGCACGCGTCGGCGATCGCGTCCTCCTGGTCGCGGTCCGGGTCGTCGACCGGGCGGTAGCGGACCTCGACCGGGTACGTGCGGCCCGACACCTCGACCACGGGCGCGTCGTCGAAGTGGCGGCTGAAGCGATCGGGGTCGATCGTGGCCGAGGTGATGACGACCTTCAGGTCGGGCCGCCGCGGCTGGAGCCGGCGCAGGTAGCCGAGCAGGAAGTCGATGTTGAGGCTGCGCTCGTGCGCCTCGTCGACGATGATCGTGTCGTACCGGCGCAGCAGCTTGTCGCGCCGGACCTCGGCCAGCAGCAGGCCGTCGGTCATCAGCCTTATCCGGGTGTCGGCGCGGGAGCGGTCGCGGAAGCGGACCGCGTAGCCGACCGCCTCGCCGAGCGGCACCCGCAGCTCCTCGGCGATCCGCGCCGCGACCGTGCGCGCCGCCAGCCGCCGCGGCTGCGTGTGCGCGATCCGCTCGCGGCCGAGCTCCAGGCACAGCTTCGGCAGCTGGGTCGTCTTGCCCGAGCCGGTCTCGCCCGCCACCACCACGACCTGGTGGCCGCCGATGGCCTCGAGCAGCTGCTCGCGGTGCGCGCTGACCGGGAGCTCGGGCGGATAGGCGATCGCGGGGAGCGCTGCCGCCGCCGTCATTCCCGGTCAGGCTGTCGCGGGCGCGCCCGCATCGCGCGTGGCGTTGTGCTCGATCGCGTCGAGCAGCCGCGGCCACACCGCGCGCGGCAGGTCGTGCCCCATGCCCTCGATCATCAGCAGCCGGGCGCCGGGGATCGCGCGTGCTGTGGCGCGGCCGCCGGACGGCGGCACGAGCCTGTCCTCGGTGCCGTGGATGACGAGCGTCGGCGCGGTGATCCTCTGCAGCAGCGGCGTGCGGTCGCCCGAGGCGATGATCGCCGCGAGCTGGCGCGCCGTGCCGGCGGGGTTGATCCCGCGGTCGAAGCTCATGCCGGCGATCCGCCGCAGGTCCTCCTCGTCGCGCTCGAAGCCCGGCGAGCCGATCTGCGAGAACAGCGTGACGGCGCGGTCCATGTAGGAGGCGCGGTCGCGCGGCGGCGCCGTGAGCAGCACGCTGTACATGCGCAGAGACGGCTGGCCGCTCCAGCGCGCGCCGGTGTTGGACATGATCGACACCAGCGACAGCACCCGATCGGGGTGCAGCGCCGCCATCGTCTGGGCGATCATGCCCCCCATCGAGGCGCCGACCACGTGGGCGGCGTCGATCTCGAGGTGGTCGAGCACGCCGGCGGCGTCCGCGGCCATGTCCGCGAGCGTGTAGCTGGCGGCGCGCTTGTCCCGGCGCAGGAGCTGGAGCGTCGACGGGACCCTGCCGCTCATCCGCTGCGAGCGGCCGACGTCGCGGTTGTCGTAGCGGATCACGAAGAACCCGCGGCCGGCGAGCTCGGCGCAGAGGTCCTCGTGCCAGCCGAGCATCTGCGTGGCGAGGCCCATCGTGAGCAGGAGTGCGGGGTCGGCGGGGTCGCCGAAGGTCTCGTAGCAGAGCTCGACGTCTCCGACGGTGCAGAGCTGCTCGGGCATGAATCAGGACACGCTAGCGGGTGATATCGGCTTCTCCAGCCGGTAATCCGTCCGGTCGTCGATCGGGAACTCCTCGACGACCGCGTAGCCCACGGCGGCGGATAGCGCGCCTCGACCAGGCCTTGGTGGTCAGCAGTCAGTCGCCCTCGGGCGCGATGTCAGCCGCTGTCCGGATCGTCTTCGTCGGAGATCCGGTCGAGCAGCTCGAGCGCCGCCGCCTGGGCGGGCGTGGCGCCGACCTCGCCGCCGCCGAGGTCCTCGAGCTGCGGGAAGAACGTCGCGTGGATGGCGATCTCCTCCGGCCCCGAGTCCTCGAGCACGATCACGGCCCGGCCCGGCCCGTCGCCCGCCTCCTCGGCGCCGCCGTCCCCCAGTGCGGCGCCGGCTGCGGTCAGCACGGTCACGGCGAGCTGGCGCCAGTGCGCGATCGCGTCATCGCGCTCGGCGGGGCTCATCTGTTCCAGGTGGTGATGGTTGCGCTCGGCCAGCGCGGCGACCGCCGCATCGAGCGGCGCCGTGGCGAGCAGGTCGTCGGGAGTCGGCACGACGCCAGTATGGCGCGCGCCGACCCCCCGGGTGCCGTTGTCGGTTAGGCCTGGATTCTGGCTAGGTGCCCAGCGCCTCCTCGGTCACCGCTCTCACGTCGGTGGTCTGCCAGCGGCGCCGCCCCGCCGGTGTCGCGATGTCCGCGAGGTTGAGCGCGTCGGCGATCGCGCGCAGCGAGATGCCGCGCTCGTGCATCGCCGCGATCTCGCGGTTGAGCTCGCCGCGGGGATGCTGGCGGCCGGGCGTGAAGCGCCCGTAGGCCAGGTCCTGGCGCGTCCGCTCGCTGATGAGCCGGCGCTCCCACCCGCCGAGATCGATGACGGCGCGGGCCGTTGCCTGGCCGGCGCGGGTGGACGTGTCGAGCTCGTGGTCGGCGGCGCCCAGGAAGGCGTTCGCCTCGTCGAGCCATCGCAGCAGCGTCGCCAGGTCCGTGATGCGGATCGTGAAGTCCTGCATCCGCGCGACCACCAGTCCGCTGGCCGCGCCCGAGCGGATCTGCCTGAGCGCGTACCCGAGCCCCGGGCGCTCGGCGAGGCGGTGGCCGGGCTGCTTGCCGTCGTGGATCACCTCGAGCAGCGACCATCCCTGCCGGGCGCACCGGAGGGCGAGCGCGGCCGTGGCGCTGTCGGCCTCATGGCCATTGGACTCGACCACTGCGTAGCCGAGCACTGCGGGAGCCGGCCTCGGCGCGGGCCGGGGACGGCGGGGCGCCGGTGCGGGCGTCAGCGCGGTCGCGGACGACAGCGCGGGGGAGGACGGCGGCGGCACGGGCGCCGGCGGCGGGGTCTCCGTGCGCGGCGCCGGCGGCGCCGGGGCCCTTGTCGCTCGCAGCAGCTCGGGCCCGAGCAGCCCGGTGATGATGCCGAGCCCGAGGGCCAATACGAGCAGCAGCAGCGCGAGGGCGATCCTGTCGGAATTGCCGTCGGCCGGTACCTGGGCCGGCGCCTGGACTGGCGCGGTGGCCGGTGGCGGCGCGAGCACGGCTGCCGTCGTCTCCGGCGGTGGGGTGGTGTCGGTGCTGCGCTCGCGGGGCTTGGTGGGGAGCGGCTTGTGGTCGCTCCGTGCTGCCAGCACCGCCAGCGTCGAACGGTTGACACGGCCGTTGGTCGGCAGGCCGTGCTTGTACTGGAACCACTGGGTTGCGGCACGCGTGCGCGGGCCGAAGAGGCCGTCGACCGGACCCGGTCGATAGCCGAGCTTCACGAGTCGTCGTTGCACTTCGCGGACTCGCTCGGAGCCACCCGGGCGGGTGTATCCGGAGCGGAAGCCGACGGGGCCGGCGGACCAGCCCTTCGGCCACTGCACGTCGACGACGCGCAGGCGGGGGCGCGGGTTCTGGATCGCTCGCCCTTGCCAGCCGGCGGAGGCCATCGCCTCCGGCTGGCGCGCGGCGTGCGTCGGCACGGGCATGACCAGCAGTCCGATCAGTACCAGCGCGAACGCCAGAGCCGGCGGTCCGAGCCGCGACAGGTGCGCGGCGTTTATGAGTTGCATTTCGTCTCCTACAAATCGAGCGTTTTCATGGCGCCGGGCGGCGCGCGAAGACGCGCGCGGCCGGCCACGGGCCTGCCACCTCCGGAGAGGCGGCTAGCCGGGGCGCTCGATGAGGGAGACGACGAGCACCGACCGCCAACGGGCCGGTGCTGTGGTGAAGCGAGTCAGAAGAAGGGCGGCAGCCAGGCTCGCGGCGGCAAGCGCAAGCGCGATGCCGCCGGGAGGCACAGGGCTCGGGCCGGCGGCGGCGCCGAGCGGGCTCATCCCCGTGTTCAGCGGAGGCACGGCGTCCGACGATCCACCCGAAGCGGGGGTAGGCGGCACCGGGGCCGGCACGCCGTTCCGCGGGGTCGGCAGGACGGGCGTCGTGCCGAACAGGGTTGCCGGCAGGAAGGTGGTGAGGTACGAGCCGGCCGACGGAGCCGCGATCAGCCCGTGGCCGGTGGCCGCCGGAGCCGTCTCGCGACGCTGTGAGGGGGCCGCCTCGGTGAAGTCCACCGGCGCCGGCGCGACGAACGAGCCCGTCGGCATCCGGGTCTGCGCCGGCCCACCCACGGGCGAGCTGCCCTGCGGCGAGGACACGGCCGGGAGCGGCGCCGGCGAGGAATCCACGGGCCGGCTATCCGTCCGCGCCGGCGTCACGGGATCCAGGACCGGCGCGATCGGAGCGACGATCGGCCGGACAACCGGCGCAACCACGTCGACGACCGGCTTGAGCGGCTCGGTGACGGTGCCGATGACGGGGGCCACGGCGTCGATGACCGGCCGCAGTGGCTCGGTGACGGTGCCGATGACGGGGGCGACGGCGTCGATGACCGGCCGCAGCGGCTCGGTGATGGTGCCGATGACGGGGGCGACGGCGTCCATGACCGGCCGCAGCGGCTCAGTGATCGCCGGGATCAGCGGGGCGACCGTGTCGGTGACGACGTCGACGATCGGCTCGCAGCGGCTCGGTGACGGCCGGGACGAGCGGGGCGAGCGTGTCGGTGACCACGTCGACGATCGGCTCCAGCGGCTCGGTGATCGCCGGGATCAGCGGCGCGACCGTGTCGGTGACGACGTCGACGACCGGCTGCAGCGGCTCGGTGATCGGCCGGGACAGCGGGACGACGTGTCGGTGACCACGTCGACGATCGGCTCGAGCGGCTCGGTGACCGCCGGGACCAGCGGGACGACCGTGTCGGTCACCACGTCGACGATCGGGCTCGAGCGGCTCGGTGATCGCCGGGATCGAGCGGCGCGACCGTGTCGGTGACCACGTCGACGATCGGCTCGAGCGGCTCGGTGATGGCCGGGATCGAGCGGCACGACCGTGTCGGTGACCACGTCGACGATCGGCTCGCAGCGGCTCAGTGACGGCCGGCACGAGCGGGACGAGCGTGTCGGTGACCACGTCGACGATCGGGTCGAGCGGCTCGGTGACCGCCGGGACCAGCGGGACGACCGTGTCGGTGACCACGTCGACGATCGGGTCGAGCGGCTCGGTGACCGCCGGGATCGAGCGGGGCGACCGTGTCGGTGACCACGTCGACGACCGGCTCGAGCGGCTCGGTGACCGCCGGGACGAGCGGGGCGACCGTGTCGGTGACCACGTCGACGACCGGCTCGAGCGGCTCGGTGACCGCCGGGATCGAGCGGGGCGACCGTGTCGGTGACCACGTCGACGACCGGCTCGAGCGGCTCGGTGACGGCCGGGATCGAGCGGGGCGACCGTGTCGGTGACCACGTCGACGACCGGCTCGAGCGGCTCGGTGACCGCCGGGACGAGCGGGGCGACCGTGTCGGTGACCACGTCGACGACCGGCTCGAGCGGCTCGGTGACCGCCGGCACGAGCGGGACGACCGTGTCGGTGACCACGTCGACGACCGGGTCGAGCGGCTCGGTGACCGCCGGGACGAGCGGGGCGACCGTGTCGGTGACCACGTCGACGACCGGCTCGAGCGGCTCGGTGACCGCCGGGACGAGCGGGGCGACCGTGTCGGTGACCACGTCGACGACCGGCTCGAGCGGCTCGGTGACCGCCGGGACGAGCGGGGCGACCGTGTCGGTGACCACGTCGACGACCGGGGCGAGCGGCTCGGTGACGGCCGGGACGAGCGGGGCGACCGTGTCGGTGACCGACGTCGACGACCGGGTCGAGCGGCTCGGTGACCGCCGGGACGACCGGGGCGACCGTGTCCGTGACGACGTCGGCGACCGGGGCGACGGCTCGGTGACGCGTCGGACGACCGGGGCGACCGTGTCGCGTGACCTCGTCGACGACCGGGGCGACGGCTCGGTGACCGTCGGGACGACCGGGGCGACCGTGTCGGTGACCGACGTCGACGACCGGGGCGAGCGGCTCGGTGACCGCCGGGACGAGCGGGACGAGCGTGTCGGTGACCTCGTCGACGACCGGGTCGAGCGGCTCGGTGACCGCCGGGACGAGCGGGGCGACCGTGTCGGTGACCACGTCGACGACCGGGCTCGAGCGGCTCGGTGATCGCCGGGATGAGCGGCACGAGCGTGTCCGTGACCACGTCGACGACCGGGTCGAGCGGCTCGGTGATCGCCGGGACGAGCGGGACGAGCGTGTCGGTCACCTCGTCGACGATCGGGTCGAGCGGCTCCGTGATCGCCGGGACGAGCGGGATGAGCGTGTCCGTGACCTCGTCGACGACCGGGTCGAGCGGCTCGGTGATCGCCGGGATCAGCGGGAGCGACCGTGTCTGTGACGACGTCGGCGACCGGGTCGAGCGGATCGGTGATCGCCGGGATCAGCGGCGCGATCGTGTCGGTGACCTCGTCGACGACCGGGTCGAGCGGCTCGGTGACCGCCGGGACCAGCGGGAGCGACCGTGTCGGTGACCACGTCGACGACCGGGTCGAGCGGCTCGGTGATCGCGGGGACGAGCGGGACGAGCGTGTCGGCCACCTCGTCGACAATCGGCTGCAGCGGCTCGGTGATCGCCGGCACGAGCGGGACGACCGTGTCCGTGACCTCGTCGGCGACCGGCGCGATCGTGTCGGTGACCTCGTCGG
>CAWKIT010000024.1:0-73642 GCA_963849695.1 uncultured Solirubrobacteraceae bacterium | reverse complement strand
CAGTGCTCGACTCGATCTGATCGGTGACGGTGGTGGTGACCGGTTCGGTGATGTCGGTGCCGCCGGTCGGGGCGATCTGATCGGTGACGTCGTCGGCGACCGGGGTGACGGTCTCGGTGATGAGGTCGTTGACCGGCTCGATCGTCTCGGTGACCTGGTCGGCGACGGGGGCGATGGTGTCGGTGATCGTCGGCGGCGGTCTCGGTGACGACGGCGGCGGTCGAATCGCCTTGACCGGTGCTGGGCGTGGTGACCGGTTGGGTGGTCTCGGCGGCGTCCTCGACGACCGGGTCGGGGGTGGGAGTCGGGGTCAGGTCGGCGATCGGCTCGACAGGGGCCGGCTCCTGCGTCGTCTGGGTGACGCTCTGGACGACCGGCTCGGCTGTGTTGGTGACCTGGTCGATGACCGACGTCACCGGAGCCGCCTCGGTCGTTTCGGTGACAGTCTCGACGACGGGTTGAGAAATGGGCGTCTGCTGCTCAGCGGGAGCCCCGGCGGGCACGCTGGACTCGGCTGCCGGCTGGGTCGCTTGCTCGACCGCGGCGGCGACCTGCGTGACCGGCTCCGGTGCCGGCTGCGGCTCGGGTGCCGGTGCGGCGGGCTGCGGCTCGGGTGCCGGGGCGGGCTGCGGCTCGGGTGCCGGGGCGGGCTGCGGCTCGGGTGCCGGGGCGGGCTGCGGCTCGGGTGCCGGGGCGGGCTGCGGCTCAGGTGCCGGTGCGGCGGGTGGCTCGGGCGCCGGGGCGGGCTGCGGCTCGGGCGCCGGGGCGGGCTGCGGCGCAGGCGCCGGAGCGGCCGGTGGCGCGGGCGCCGGAGCGGCCGGGAGCGGCCTGGACGGCGGTGTCGACGGCAGTCTGGACCGCGGTCGTTGCCGCGCTCGTATCTACAGGCGGGATGGCCGGAAGGCCTTGCGCGGAGCTCGTGGCCGGGAGGCCGAAGATCGCAGCGAGGAGTGTGGCGGTCAGCCACCAAATCCTTCGGCTGTTACGAGATCCAATCCGCACTCGCATCGAGACCATCCGCGTCTCTCCGTTCCCGCCAAACGGAACCGCTTCGACAACGGGTGCCCGCTTCCCCGCGCCGCATCGCCACCCTGCGTCAGAAGTCTGACTGCGCTTCCGTCAAGCGGATCGGAGTTCAATGTTCGGTGGCCACCGCTGAACCGGCCCCGCCGGACCCTCGTGCGAGAGCCACCGCACCCCAGATCGTGAGCAGCGTTTCGAGGGCCAGCTCGCGGTCGAAATCGGGGTCCTTGCCGAGCGTCTCCATCAGGTAGTGACCGTTCATCAGATTCAGCGCACGAGCGAGCTCGTACGCGCGCTCATCCGCTCCAATCACCTCAGCCGTCTGCTCGATGAAGCGGTCGACGACGGCGCCATACGCGGCCTCGATCTCCGCGTCCTGCCCCGCGGCGTGGTCGAGCGCGCGCATGAACGGGCCGTAGCGCGAGAAGGTCTCCACGCCACTCGCCAGCAGCTCTCGGAGCCACGTATCCGGGTCGGTCACCGGCGCGAGCATCGGCGCCACGAGCTCGCCCTCGATCATCCTAAGCAGCGTGAGCAACACATCGGGCAGGCCGTCGAAGTGGCGGTAGAACACGGTGCGAGAAAGCCCCGTCCCGGCCATCACCAGGTCGACGGTGATGTCCCGGTACGGGCGCTCGAGGAGCACCTTCTCGGCCGCGCCGAGGATCCGCTCGCGCGCCTCCTCACGGCGCACGCGCGCATTGGAACGACGACGTGCGGCGGCCGGCCCCGAGCTCATTTCCAGCAGTTTTGCAGATCGTGACGCCGTGTGCGACAGCGTGTCGCAGCGCTCACGGAGCAGATGGAGGCACGCTGATCGCCTCCAAAGCGGCGCGCACGCCGGCCGGGATCTCGACCGGCCGGCGCGCCGCGCGGTCGACGAACACGTGCACGAACCAGCCGGTAGCGGCCGGCTCGCGAGCGTCCTCGCCGAACAGGCCGATCTCGTAGCGCACGCTCGAGCGGCCGAGGTGGGCGACGCGCAGGCCGGCCTCCACGGTCTCCGGGAACGCCAGCGGCGCACGGAACTCGCAGTGCGACTCCACGCACAGCCCGATGACCTCCCCCGAGTAGATGTCGAGTCCGCCCTCGCGGATCAGGTATGCGTTGATCACCGTGTCGAAGAACGCGTAGTACTCGACGTTGTTGACGTGCCCGTAGACGTCGTTGTCCTGCCAGCGCGTCGGGATCGCCAGCCGGTGCGGGTAGTCGCTCACGCGGCGAGCGAGCGCGCGCCGGCCACGACGCGCGCGAAGCCCCCGAACAGGGCCTCGGACAGTGCGCGCTGGCCATGCAGGTGCAACGCGTCGGCCGCGCGCGCCTGCTCCTCGGTGACACCGGCCTCGGACAGCTCCTGGTAACCCATCCGGTACCAGCCCTCGAGACTCTCCGGGTCGACCTCGGGATGGAACTGGACGCCCCAGGCGCGGTCGCCGTACCGGAAGCCCTCGCCGCTGCCGCCCGGTCGCCGGAGCAGCTCGACCGCCCCGGCCGGCAGCTCGAACCCGTCCTCGTTCCAGTGCAGCGCCATCGCGCCCGCGGGCAGCGAGCCGAGCACCGGATCGTCGGCCGCCGCCGGCAGCGGCTCGATCGGCGCCCACGCCACCATCCGGCGCGGCAGCCGCGCCACCCCGCCGCCGAGCGCGTGCGCGAGCAGCTGCGCCCCGAGGCAGACGCCGAGCACCGGGACACCGCGGACCGCGGCGTCGCGCAGGAGCTCCGCCTCGGCGGTCAGGAGCGGATCGCGATCGATGTCGCGGACCGACTGGTCGCCCCCGAAGGCGACGATCCCGTCGGCCTCGTCGACGGCCGGCAGCGGGTCTCCGTCGAGCAGACGGCGCTCGTCGAGCTCAGCTCCCGAGGACCGAAGCGCCGGTCCCGCGTGGCCCGTGAACGCGTCGGCGAGGTTGTGCAGGACGGCGATGACCTGACCGGGCACGCGAGCGAGGGTACCGACACCCGGAGCCGGGGGTTCGGTTTACCCCACCCGCATTGACGAGCGGCCCGTATCGAGGGCACCCGCCCCGATTGGGAGTATTCGCGTCGTTCCCCCAACATACGAGGCGCGGCTCAAGGAAGAGCCATGGTCGCCTCGACAGCGCTCCGGCCCCCGGCTTGCTCCTCTCTCCTCCCCGGCGGTCGCTCGGCCGGCAGCAACGTGAATATAGGGCGTCGTCGCGGTCCCCCAGCCGCGGCGGCGTACCTCACGTTTTCCGTTTCACGCAGCGGTCGCGACCGCCGACACCGGCGCCAGCCGCTTGTACTCCTCGGCGGCGTCGCGCAGGCAGTCGACCATGACGGCCACCGGCCCGACCGGATCGGCCGGGAAGACCGCGCCGATCCTGCGGTACGGCGGGCGGCCGCGCAGCGGGCGCACGGCGACGTCCTCGCGCGTGCTGATGAGCGCGAGCCCCGGGACGAGGGCGACGCCCATCCCGCTCGCGACCAGGCCCTGGATCGCGAAGTAGTCGTCCGACGTATAGGCGACCCGCGGCTCGAACCCCGCCTGCTGGCAGGCGCGCAGCACGATGTTCGAGTCGGCGCAGGTGCCGCGCAGCCCGACCAGCATCCAGTCCTCGTCGCGCAGGTCGGTGAGCGCGACCGCGCGGCGCGTCGCGAGCGGGTGGTCGGCCGGCAGCGACGCGTACAGGACGTCGTCCAGCAGCCGCTCGACGCCGAGGCCGGCGAGGTCGGGGTCGGCCTCGAAGCCGCCCTCCTCGGTGATCACGATGTCGACTTCGCCGCGCCGCAGCGCAGGGATCGACTGCGGCGGGTCCATGAGCTGCAGGTCGACCTGCACGCCCGGGCGCATGCGCCGGAACTCCTTCACCGCACGCGGCACGATCGTCCCGGCCGCCGTGGTGAACGCCGCCAGCCGCAGCCGGCCGCGGGCGCTGCTCGCGATCTCGGTCAGCTCGGCCTGCGCGTGCGCGAGCTCGCTGAGGATGCTCTCGGTGCGCCGGACGAGCGCCTCGCCCGCGGGGGTGAGCTTGACGCCCTTCGGCTGGCGCTCGATCAGCTTGACGCCGGTCTGCGCCTCCAGCCGCGCGATCTGCTGCGAGACAGCGGGCTGCGAGTAGGAGAGCGCGTCGGCCGCCGCCGAGAACGAGCCGCGCAGCGCGACCTCGCGCAGGACCCTTAGAAGGCGAAGATCATCCATAAGGCGACATTATCACAGGAATCAGAAACGATCATTTGAGTTTATGGGCACGGCCCGAGAGACTTACGCCCATGACCTCCCCACTCGTCCTTCGCCCCTCCACTGCCGCCGACGCCGCCTCGCTCGAGCGCCTCGCCGCGCTCGACAGCGCCCGCCCGCTGACCGGCGAGGTCATGCTCGCCCACGCGGGTGGCGACGTCCGCGCCGCGCTGTCGCTCGAAAGCGGCCGCGTGGTCGCCGATCCGTTCTATCCGAGCGGCGAGCTCGTCGAGCTCCTCCGCGCGGCCTCCGGCAAGGCTCCGCGCCGCAGCCGCCGTCGTGCCATGCGCGTGGCGCGCCCGGCACTCGCGTAGCCTGAATCCACCGATCCCCGCGGCGCCTCGCCGCCGTGGCCGTTCCGCCAGAGCCGCTCGGCCGCGATCCCATGTGGCCCACCACACCGGATGCGCGGCCGATCGGCTCTGACTCGGCCCACGGCGCCGAGCCATCCACGGGTCATCGCTGGATCCAGGCTTACCGACCGTCCGCCGCGTCGCTCTCCGGCGCGGCGGATACGGTAAATGCGTGAGCATCACGGAAGATGCGCCCGTGCGCCATGCCTCGCGCCGGCCTACCGTCCGCCTGCCGGGCCGCGCCCGGAGGGCGTCGCCATGGTGGTGGCTCGTGCTCGTATGCGCGGTCGCGCTGATCGGCGCCGCCGCCGTGCTCGGCGTGTGGTGGGTGGCCTCGAGCGAGCGCCGCGAGGTCAGCTACCGGGTGATCGGGACGCTGTCCGCGATCGAGCTCGAGCTCGACGATGCCAGCGTGGAGATCGTCGGCGGCGAGGCAGGCCCGGTGCAGGTGACGCGGACGGAGGAGTTCGCGTTCGGCCGGCCGCCGCGCGACCGCCACACCGTGCGCGACGGCGTGCTGCGGATCAGCTCGCGCTGCGCCGACACCGTCGTCGGCACCTGCAAGGCCGCCTACCGCCTGCTCGTCCGCGACAACGTCCAGGTCGACGTGCGGACCTCGACCGGGCGGGTGCGGATCGCCGGACTCAACGGCTCCGCGCGCGTGGAGACCTCCTCGGGCCCGATCGCGGTCGACGGGTTCTGCGGCTTCCAGCTCACCGCGACGAGCGGGACCGGCGACGTGCGCGGGGCGGCGGACTGCTCGCCGGACCGGATCGAGCTGCGCTCGGCGAGCGGCGACGTGCACGCGCTCGTCCCCGCCAACAACCGCTATCGCGTCGACGCTGCCAGCGACCGCGGAACCGTCCGGGTGCGCAACCTCGTCCAGTCGGACGACGCCTCGTTCGCCGTGCAGGCGATCAGCGGCTCCGGCGACGTGCTCGTGGAGGGCCGCGGATGACCGCGATCCGCGCGAGTAGCGGCGGCCTCGAGCTGCCGCGCCACCTGCGCGGCGCGGGCAGGACGCTGCTCTACCTGGCGGTCGGCGTCCCCTACGGCATCGCCTACCTCGTGCTGGTCGGCGGCGGGCTGCTGCTCGGCGCGGTGCTCAGCCTCGTCTGGATCGGCCTGCCGCTCCTGGCCGCCGTCACGCGGCTCGTGTGGCAGCTCGCCGAGGGCGAGCGGCGGCAGGCGAACCGGCTGCTCGACGCCCACCTTCCGCTGGTCCCGCGCCCTCCCCGCGGCGATTGGCGCAGCGTCCTCGAGGCGACCGGGCACAGGCCGTTCTGGCGCGCGCTGGCGATGCTCCTGCTCAAGCTGCCGGTGACGCTTCTCGGCCTGGCGCTCGTCGCCACGCCGGTTGCGCTCGCCGTCGTTCTGCTCCTGCTCGCGATCGACGGCTTCGGCGGCGCCGACGACCGGCTCGTAGGCCCGTGGGCGCTCGGGCCCGCGGTCGCGCTCGCGCTGTGCGCGCTGGCGTTCGCCGCCGCCGTCGTCTCGATCGCGCTGCCGGACGGGCTCGCGACCCCGCTGCGCGCGCTCGCGCAGGCGCTGCTGCGCTCGGAGCGCCCGGGGGAGGGGCCGGTGCGCGAGATGCTGGCCGAGCGGCTCGGCGACCGCTCGCTCAACATCGCCTACTGGCTGCCTGACCGCCGCATCTTCGTCGACGAGCGCGGCCACCCGGTCGACCTGCCGGCGTCCGGGTCCGGCCGCGCGTGGACCGCGGTCGAGCGCGAGGGCAACCGCGTCGCGGCGATCGTGCACGACGCGGAGCTCGACGCAACGCCCGAGCTCGTCCACGCCGCCGCTTCGGCCGCCGCGCTGGCGATCGACAACGAGCGGCTGAAGGCCGACCTGCGCGCGCGGCTGGAGGAGCTCCGTCACTCGCGCCGCCGGATCGTCGAGGCCGCCGACGACGCCCGCCGCCAGATCGAGCGCGACCTGCACGACGGCGCCCAGCAGCAGCTGGTCTCGCTCGCGCTCGACCTCCGGCTGCTGCGTGCCCGGCTCAAGCACGAGCCCGAGCTGGCCGACACCGTTCAGGAGTTGGCCGACAAGCTCGGAGCCGCGCTCGCGGAGCTGCGCGAGCTCGCGCGCGGCATCCACCCGGCCGTGCTGTCCGACCACGGCCTCGTGCCGGCGATCCACGTGCTCGTCGAGCGCGCGCCGATCGAGGTCGAGTGCGACCTCGAGCTCGAGGGGCGGCTGCCGCCGCCGGTGGAGGCGGCCGCCTACTTCGTCGTCGCCGAGGGCCTCACCAACGTCGTCAAGTACGCGAACGCGACCAAGGCCACGGTCGCCCTCCACCGCCGCTCGGGAGCGATCGAGGTCGTGGTCGGCGACGACGGCATCGGCGGCGCGCGGATCGACGCCGGCTCCGGCCTGCGCGGCCTCAGCGACCGGCTCGCGGCGCTGGAGGGCGAGCTGACCCTCACCAGCCCGCTCGGCGAGGGCACGCGGCTGACGGCGCGCATCCCGCGCGTGGACGAGCCGTGAGGCGGCTGCTCCTGCTCCTCCTCGCGCTCGTCGCGGTCGCCGGCTGCGGCGGCACGACGAACGTGCGCGAGGACGACGTCGTCGTGAGCGAGGAGGCGACGCCGGCGCAGCGGCCGTCGCCCGAGACCACGCCCCAGCGCGGAGAGGGCCTGCGGCTCCCGTCGGCGCGGTTCGCGGTGGTCAGCCACGGCCAGGCGTCCGACCCGTTCTGGACGATCGTCAAGAAGGGCATCGACGACGCGGCGCGCCAGACCAACGTCGCAGTCTCCTACCGCGCGCCCGACACCTACGACCTGGCGCGGATGCGCCGGCTGATCGACGAGGCGATCTCGGCGCGGCTCGACGGGCTGGTGGTCTCGCTGCCCGACGCGCAGGCGCTGCGGGCGCCGATCCGGCGCGCCGCCCGCGCCGGCATCCCGGTGATCTCGATCAACTCCGGCAGCGACCGCTTCCGCGATCTCGGCGTCCTCGCCCACGTCGGCCAGCCCGAGTACCGGGCGGGGTTCGAGGCCGGGCTCCGGATGGCGCGCGCCGACGTGTTCGACGCCGTGTGCGTCAACCAGGAGCGCGGCAATGCGGGCCTCGACCAGCGCTGCCGCGGGTTCCGGGCCGGAATGCAGCGGGGCGGCGCTCGCGCGACCGAGCTGTTCGTCGACCTGCAGGACACCGACGAGACGCAACAGCGGATCGCGCAGGCGATCCAGGCCCGCGGCGCCGACGGCGTGATCACCCTCGGCGCGGCGGCCGCCCTGCCCGCGCTCGAGGCGGTCGACGTCACGAGCTCAGGCCGCCGGGTGAAGCTGGCGACCTTCGACCTCTCGCCCGAGGTCCTCGAGGCGGTGCGCGACCGCAGGGTGCTGTTCGCGGTCGATCAGCAGCCGTACCTGCAGGGCTACCTGCCGATCGTGCTGCTGGCCGAGCGCGCCCGGCACCTGCTGATGCCGCCGCCGGGCGAGCTGATCCCCACCGGCCCCGACTTCATCACCTCCGACACCGCCGACGAGGTGCTCGACCTCACGCGTCGCGGGTTCCGCTGAGCGGCGCGCGCAGCACGGCATGGTGGACCGGCGGCCGCGTCGTGTACCAGAGCGTGAACTGCGTGACCACGTGCGGCCCGAGCATCGCGAGCGCCGCCTCCACGCGCGCCGCCAGCGATCGCTCGTCCGAGTCCACTATGCGCATGATCTCCTGCATATGACGATCATCGGCGGCGCGGCGCCGCTCGACCATCGACGCGCGGGCGGAGATCGGATCGACCGTCAGTCGAGGCTGAAGCTCATGCGGACGAGCGTCCCGCCGCCGTCGGCCGCCTTGATGTCGACGCGGTCGGCGACCCGGCCGACCAGCGGCAGCCCGAGCCCGAGCCCGGGGCTGTCGAGCCGCGGGCTCATCCCCGTGCCCTGGTCGGCCACCGACAGGACGAGGTGATCGCCGGTGTGGCGGGCCTCGAGCGCCACGTCGCCGGCTGAGCCGTCGCGGTAGCCGTGCACGACGCAGTTGGTCACGACCTCGGAGACCGCGAGCAGGACGTCTGACAGCCGTGCGGGGTCGGCGCCGCGCCCGCGCAGGAACTCCCTGACCGCACGGCGGGCGACGCCGGGGGCTCCCCGATCGGCCGGGAAGGAGCGCCGGATGGTGGTCTCGGTCAAGTCGGCGGAGGGTAGCCGAGCAGCAGCGTGTCGAGGCCGCGCACCAGGCCGGTGGTGGAAGGCGCGGCCCGGGCCGCGAGCAGCGTGCCTGCGACATACGGCGTCGCCGACGAACCGGCGTCGTGGCGGATCGACAGGCGCTCGTCGGGCAGCGCGAAGACCACCTCGGTCGACACCGTGAAGCTCGGCAGCCGCAGCGAGTGCACCTGCGTGCCGGCGATGTCGGCGCCGCGGGCCTCGGGCGCGCCCGCCGTCTCCGCCGCCGGACGCTCCTTCTGCGAGGCGCCGAGCCGCTCGGCCAGCTCGCGTGCGGTGCCGCTGGGCGCGTCGGGCTTGCCGGCGCTCGCGTAGTCGATCACCTCCCAGGCGGGCAGGTGGCGCGCCGCGAGCAGCGCGGCGGCCTGCGCCATCGCCGCCGTGAGGGAGAAGTTGCCGGCCGCGATCACGCCCACGCCGCGGTTGCGCGCGGCTGAGTCGATGTCCGCGAAGTCGTCGGCGGTCAGCCCTGACGTCCCGATCACGACCGCCACCTCGCGCTCGATCGCGGCCAGCGTGTTCGCCTTCACGACGTCGTGCGACGTGTAGTCGACCAGGACGTCGACCTGGTCCAGCGCCTCGGCGACGGTGGCGTAGACGGGCGCGCCGGCGATCTCGCCACCGGCCGCCGAGCGGCTGACCGCGGACCGGAGCTCGAGGTCGTCGGCGGCGGCGACCGCCTCGACCAGGGCGCTGCCGGTCCAGCCCGTCGCCCCGGCGATGCAGAGGTTGAGTGTCGACACGGTGGCGAATGATGCCCGCTCACGGCTCTCCATGGGGACAGAGCGCGGGTTTGCGCGTCGTGTGAGGATTGCGGCGTGCTCACCGTGCGCGAGGGCTTCTACGACGAGATAGTCGACGAGGGCGGCGCCCCGCGCGCGCACGCGCGCACGCTCGTGGATGCACTTGCCGCGCTCGGGCCGGACGCGCTGGCGGCGGCCGGGCGCCGGCGCGACGCGATCTTCATGCAGCAGGGCATCACCTTCGACGCCGCCGGACCGGACGAGTTCGACCCCGCCCACCCGGTCCGCGACCGCCCGTTCCCGCTCGACCTCGTACCGCGCATCATCCCCGCTGCCGAGTGGACGACGATCAAGCGCGGCCTGGCGCAGCGCATCCGGGCGCTGAATCACTTCATCGACGACGTCTACCACGGGCGCGAGATCGTCCACGAGCGGCTCGTGCCGTGGGATCTGATCGTGTCGCGCCCGGGGTTCGCGCGCGCCGCGCACGGGATCCGGCCGCCGGGCGGGGTCTACTGCCACGTGAGCGGCTGCGACCTGGTGCGTGACGGCGAGGGCTCGTGGAAGGTGCTCGAGGACAACGTGCGCACGCCGAGCGGGATCTCGTACGTGCTCGAGAACCGCGTCGCGATGACGCGGCTGCTCCCCGGGTTGTTCACGCACTACCGGGTGCGCCCGGTCGACCACTACCCGGCGCTGCTGCGGACCGCCCTCTCGCAGGTCGCGCCGACCGGCGGCGAGGAGGAGGCGACGGTCGTCGTGTGGACGCCGGGGCCGTTCAACTCCGCCTACTTCGAGCATGCGTTCCTGGCGCGGCAGATGGGGGTCGAGCTGGTCGAGGCGTCAGACCTGGTCGTCCGCGACGCGGTCTGCTTCATGCGCACCACGCGCGGGCTCCAGCGCGTGCACGCGATCTACCGGCGGATCGACGACGACTTCATGGACCCGCTCGAGTTCCGGCCCGACTCGGGGCTCGGCGTGCCCGGCCTGATGCGCGCCTACCGCGCGGGCGCCGTGGCGATCGTCAACGCGGTCGGCACCGGCGTCGCCGACGACAAGGCGGTCTACCACTACGTGCCGGCGATGATCCGCTACTACCTCGGCGAGGAGCCGATCCTCGACAACGTCCCGACCTATCTGATGACCGACGCCGAGCAGCGCGGGTGGGTGATCGACCGGCTGGGGGAGATGGTGGTCAAGCCGACCAGCGAGAGCGGCGGGACGGGGGTCTTCATCGGGCCGACGGCTTCCGACGAGGAGGTGGCGCGCCAGGCGGAGGAGCTGATCCGGCGGCCGGAGCGGTGGATCGCGCAGGAGCTGGTGCGGCTGTCGACGGTCCCGACCGCGGGGGCGGACGGCTCGCTGGCGCCGCGTCACGTCGACCT
Organism: uncultured Solirubrobacteraceae bacterium; assembly: GCA_963849695.1. Classification (GTDB taxonomy): domain Bacteria; phylum Actinomycetota; class Thermoleophilia; order Solirubrobacterales; family Solirubrobacteraceae; genus DASSUW01. The sequence goes on along the minus strand of CAWKIT010000024.1, from coordinate 62,761 downwards.
TCGCCCGTTCGCGGTGTTCGGCGACGACATCCGCATCGTCCCCGGCGGGCTGACGCGGGTGGCGCTGCGCGAGGGCTCGATGATCGTCAACTCGTCGCAGGGCGGCGGCTCGAAGGACACCTGGGTGCTCGACGAGGGTCCCGGCACCGACGGTGAGTCGTCGCCGGCCGCGCGCTGGGCGCCGCCGCGGATGCCCGGCCTCAGCCAGGGCGAGTGGTCCTCTCAGGAGCAGCAACAGCAAAGCAGCAACAGTGCTAGCGAGGATCGCCCACGAGCTGTACTGGATCGGCCGCCAGCTGGCGCGGGCCGAGCACACCGCGCGCATGCTCGACGGCGTCTTCCACGCCGACGTGCAGGCGCAGCCGCAGGATCCGGGCGGCGTCTTGCTGTCGTGGGAGCACCTGCTGGCAATCGTGAGCGGCGAGCCGCCGGACTCCCCGGTCTCGCGCGACGAGGTGCTGCGCGCGCTGACGCTGGACCCCGACTTCCCGACCTCGGTGCTCAACTGTGTCACGCGCGCGCGCGAGAGCGCCCGCACGGTGCGCGACGTGTTCTCGGCCGAGATGTGGGAGGCGATCAACACGTTCCACCTCGGGCTCCTGCGGACCGACATGTCGGCGGCGCTGCGATCCGGCCCGTACTCGGTCTACGCGTACGTGCGCGAGCGGTGCGGGATGTTCTGGGGCGTGTGCTCGCGCACGATGCTGCGAGACGAGGCGCACGCCTTCCTGCAGGCGGGGGCGGCGATCGAGTCGGGCGACATGGTGCTGCGGATGCTGCGGGTGGCGCTCCCGCCGGAGGCGGCCGAGGCCGAGGGCCACGCCCTGGACGGTCAGGCCTTGGCGCTGCTGGAGGCGGTCGGCGGCTTCCAGGCGTACCGGCGGTCGGTGCCGGCGCCGCCGAACGCCGCGCCGGTCGCGCGCTTCCTGCTCTACGAGCGCGACTATCCGGACTCGGTGGCGTTCTCCGTGGAGGCCCTGCACGCGGCGCTCACCGCCGCCGACACCAGCTACCGCGGCTCGCCGGCCGTCTTGCGGGTGGGGCGGCTGACGGCCGACCTCGACTTCCGGGCGCGCACGGCAGACCCCGACGGCGCCTTGTCCGGCACGCTCGGGTCGGTGCAGCGGGAGCTCGTGCAGGTCGATGCCGACATCGCCCAACGGTACTTTGGCGGCATGGCGCCGCCCCGGGCGCGTGTGGCCTGATGCATCTCGCGATCCGCTATCTGACCGAGTACCGCTACGACGCGCCGGTCACCGACAACCTCAACGCCCTGCGGGTGAAGCCGGCGACGACGCCGACTCAGCGGGTCGACGACTTCGGGGTTCGGGTCGATCCCGAGGCGCGGCTGCACCAGCACGCCGACTACTTCGGCACCACCGTGATCGAGTTCGGCATCGCGCGGCCGCACGACCACATGTCGATCGACGTGCGCGCGCGCGTGAAGACGGCGGCGCCGGAGGATCCGGTCGAGGCACCGTGGTCGGCACTGGAGGATGCGGCCTACCGGGCGGCGGCGGGGGAGTTCCTGATCGAGAACGGCGATCCCGACGTCCTGGTCCTCGACGAGCTGGTGGGGCTGTCGCGGGGGGAGAGCCCGCTCGCCACCGTTCGCACGCTCGTCGGGGTGATCCCGGACCGGTTCGAGTACCGGCCGGGGGTGACGTACGTCGGATCGACGGTCCACGACCTGCTCGAGGCCGGCGCGGGCGTGTGCCAGGACTTCGCCCACCTCGGTCTGCTGCTCCTGCGCCGCAACGGGATCGCGGCCCGCTACGTGTCCGGCTACCTGTGGGCGCCGCCGAACGGCGACGAGGAAGCCGACTCCGCCGAGGTCGATACCCATGCCTGGATCGAGGCGCTGCTGCCCGGCGACGGCGGCGAGCCGGTGTGGGTGCCGGCCGATCCCACCAACCGCACGCTCGGCGGCGAGCGGCACGTCAAGATCGGCCACGGCCGGTTCTACCCCGACGTCCCGCCGATCAAGGGCGTGTTCCGCGGCCCGGGCGGAGCCGAGCTGTCCGCCTCGGTGAAGATGACCCGCGCGGAATCGTCGCCCGTCCGCTCGTAGCCGCCTGGCAGGCCCGGCGAACTGCGGCTGGGTGACGGCCGCGCGGCCGGCTCCCTCGCCGCCCTACCCAGCCGCAGTTGACGTTCGTTCGCGTCGCAGGCACCCGCCGGCGGCCGCCCTCGCACGCCGGGGCGCGGACACCGACCGGCTGCCCGGCGCGCGCGAACGCCACCCGTGCCCCGGCGGCGGCGACCAGCGCCGCGGCGGCGCCGAGCACCAGCCCCGCCCGTGGGCCGGCGACCTCGGCGATCCAGCCCACCAGCGGGGCGCCGATCGGGGTCGAGCCGAGGAACACGACCGAGTAGAGCGCCATCACGCGCCCGCGCATCGCCGGCTCGACCGCCAGCTGCATCGCCGAGTTCACGCCCGCCGCGAACGTCACGCTGACCGCTCCGAGCGGGACCAGCGCGAGCAGCTGGAGCTCGACGGTCGGCGCCGCGGCGACCAGCAGCTCGGCGATGCCGAACGCGGCGGCGGCCGCGACGAGCAGCCGCGGGCCGACGCGGCCGCGGGCGCCGGCGGCGAGCGCTCCCGCCACCGACCCGATGCCCATCGCCACCGCCAGGGCGGTGTAGAGCGACGCGGTGCCGTGCCACGTGAAGCTGGCCAGCAGCGGCAGCAGCACCTGGAAGTTGAACGACAGCGTGCCGACCACGGCCATCATCGCGAGCGGGATCCGCAGCGCGGGCGTGCGCGCGACGTAGCGGAGCGCGCCGCGCAGCTGGCCGGGCGCGCGGGCCGTGACCGCGGGCGTGCGCAGCTCGCTCGGGTCCATCGCCCGCAGCGCGACGAGCATCGCCGCGAACGAGATCGCATTGATGAGGAAGCACGGCCCGACGCCGAGCAGCGCGATCACGCCGCCGGCTGCCGCCGGGCCGAGGATGCGCGCGGTGTGGATGACGACCGAGTTGAGCGCCACCGCGTTGACCACGCGGTCGGGGCCGACCATCTCGAACACGAAGCTCTGCCGCGCCGGGTTGTCGACGGCGGTGAGCGTGCCGCGGGCGAGCACGAGCGCGTACACCATCCACACCTCGACCGACGCGTTCACGGTCAACGCCCACAGCGCCAGGGCGGGCAGCGCCATCAGCGACTGCGTGACCATCAGCAGCCGGCGCTTGGGCATCCGGTCCGCGAGCAGGCCGCCCCAGGCGCCGAACACCATGATCGGCAGGAACTGCAACGCGGCGGTCAGGCCGACCGAGACGCCGCTGCCCGTCAGCTGGACGACGAGCCACATCTCGGCCACGTTCTGCATCCAGTTGCCGGTGATCGAGACGACGAGGCCGCTGAAGTAGCGGCGGTAGTTCGGGACGCTGAGGGAGGCGAAAGTGCGAGCGAGACCGGCGCTCACTCGGCGAGCATCCTCTCCAGGATGTCCGCGGCCCGCTCCAGTGTCGCGCGGTCCTCGTCGTCGAGGTCCTCGATCCGCGCGGCCAGGAACGCGGTCTTCCGCGTGCGCAGCTCGGAGAGCAGATCCCGGCCGGCTTTGGACGCGGTAAGGAGGGCCGAACGACGGTCCCGGACGTCGGGCATGCGGTCGATCAGGCCCTGTTCCTCGAGCCGCGCGAGCACGCGCGTCGCCGTCGGGCGCTGGATCCGCTCTCGCGTCGCGACCTCGCCGGGAGTGAGCGGGCCGTGCCGCTCGATGGTCGACAGCGCAGCCGTCAGCGACGGGGACAGCTCGGTCCCGGTCTCCTGCCGCAGGCGTCGCGCGGTCCGCACGATGGTCAGGCGCAGGCGACCGGCGAGATCGGGCACAGAATTCGTTCGCACGGCTAATTAGCTTAGCAAACCAGGGGTCAGACCCCGCTCGGGGTCAGACCCCGTTTAGGAACGCCGGACCCCTCACCCCCGGATCGGGGGGAAAGTGGTTTGCGAGAAGCGCCTTGTATGCAAGTATCCAAGGGAGATGGAGGCGCTTCTCACCGCCACGCGCGACCGGCGCGCCCGCCCCCGCGGCCAGATCTACGCCCTGCTCCGCGACGCGATCGTGTCCGCCGAGCTCGCGCCCGGCCGCCAGCTGTCAGAGAACGAGCTCGCGGCGCTGCTGGGCGTGAGCCGCACGCCGATCCGCGAAGCGCTCCAGCGCCTGCGCGACGACCGGCTGGTCGAGATCGTTCCCCAGCTGGGCACGTTCGTGACCCGCATCAGCGAGGACGCCGTCGCCGACGCCCAGTTCGTGCGCGAGGCTCTCGAGTGCGCCGCGGTCCGCCAGACCGCGCTGCGCGTGCGCGACCAGGAGCTCGCCGGCCTCGAGGCGATCATCCGCCGCCAGGAGGCGTCGCGCGAGGCCGACGACTTCGACGCCTTCTACGTCCTCGACGACGAGCTTCACCGCGCCCTCTGCGACCTCAGCGGGCACACGATCGCGTGGTCACTCAGCCAGCGCGCCAAGGGCCACCTGAACCGCGTCCGCCGGCTGAGCCTGCCCGAGCCCGGCTACCTGACGGAGATGATCTCCGAGCACCGCGCCGTCGTGGCCGCGGTGGCCGAGCGCGATCCCGACCAGGCCGAGCACGCCCTGCGCCATCACCTGCGCATGGTGCTCTCGACCCTGCCCGCGATCCGCGCCCAGCACCCCGACTACTTCGAATCCGAGGAGGAGAGCGCGTGACCACTGTCGATGCCCCGCCCCAGCTGTCACCTGCCGACCTGCGCAGCCTGTACGAGCAGATGGTGCTGATCCGGGTCTTCGAGACCGAGTCCGAGCGCCAGTACAAGGCCGCCAAGATCGGCGGCTACTGCCACCTGTCGTCCGGCCAGGAGGCCGCCACCGTCGGCGTCGTCCACACCATGCAGCCCGACGACGTTCTCGTCACCGGTTATCGATGCCACGGCTTCGCGCTCGCGCGCGGGGTATCTCCCGGAGGCCGTCATGGCCGAGCTGTTCGGCCGCGCCGACGGCTGCGCCCACGGCCGCGGCGGCTCGATGCACCTGCTCGACGTCGACCGCGGCTTCTACGGCGGCTGGGGGATCGTCGCCGGCCAGCTGCCGGTCGCCACCGGCCTCGCGCTGGCGCTCGTGCGGCGCGGCAAGGAGCAGGCCGTCGTCTGCGAGCTCGGGGACGGCGCCATCAACATGGGCGCCTGGCACGAATCGCTCAACCTCGCCGCCCTGTGGAACCTGCCGGTCGTGTTCCTGATCGTCAACAACGGCTACGGGATGGGCACGAGCGTCGCCCGCGCGTCGGCCGAGCCCGACCTCTACCGCCGCGCCTCGGCGTTCCGCATGCACGGCGAGCGCGTCGACGGCGACGACCTCGACGCGGTCGTCGAGGTCTCCGACCGGCTGCTCAAGCGCGCTCGCGAGGAACGCGAGCCGGCCGTCCTCGAGGTCGTGACCTACCGCTACCGCGGCCACTCGGTCGCCGACGCCGGCCTCGCGTACCGGACCAAGGACGAGATCGTCGCCAAGCAGGCCAACGACCCGATCACCCGCCTGCGCGCCACCCTGCGCGAGCACGGCTGCACCGACGACGACCTCGACCGCGTCGACCGCGAGGTCGACGAGCGCGTCGCGGCCGCCGTCGCCTTCGCCGACGCCAGCCCGGAGCCCGACGTGGGTGAGCTCGCGCGCAACGTATACGCGCCCGGCAGCGGCGGCCAGTTCGCGCGCATGCGGCCGGGCAGCCCGTTCGGCGAGGAGGAGCTCGTGTTCGCCGGAGGCCTGGGGTCATGAGCGCGGTCGCCGAGCAGCAGACGACCGGCACCCAGCGGATGACCTACCGCGAGGCGCTGCGGCTCGCCATGCGCGAGGAGCTCGCCCGCGACGAGCGCGTGTTCGTGATGGGGGAGGAGGTCGGCGTCTTCGAGGGCTCCTACAAGGTCACCGCCGGCCTGATGAGCGAGTTCGGCCCCGAGCGGATCCGCGACACCCCGATCTCCGAGGAGGGGTTCGTGGGCGCCGCGGTCGGCGCCGCGATGGGCGGCGAGCGCCCGATCGTGGAGATCATGACGATCAACTTCCTGCTCGTCGCGATCGACCAGGTCGTCAACCACGCGGCCAAGGTGCGGACGATGTTCGGCGGCGAGGTCGGCTGCCCGATGGTCATCCGCACTCCCAACGGCGCCGGCAACCAGCTCACCGCCCAGCACTCGCAGTCGCTCGAGGCCTGGTTCGCGCACACGCCCGGCCTGAAGGTGGTCGCACCGGCCAACCCGGCCGAGGCCAAGGGCCTGCTGAAGGCCGCGGTGCGCGACGACGACCCGGTGCTCGTGGTCGAGAACCTGCCGATCTACAAGGAGAAGGGCGAGGTCCCCCTCGACCCCGAGTTCCTGACCCCGATCGGCCGTGCGAACGTCGCCCGCGAGGGCACCGACATCACGCTCATAGCCCATTCGTTCGCCACCGTGCGCGCGCTGCACGTGGCCGAGCGGCTGGCGTCCGAGCACGACGTGAGCGCCGAGGTGATCGACCTGCGGTCGCTGCGCCCGCTCGACGTCGAGACCGTCGCGGCGTCGATCGCGAAGACCAACCGGGTCGTGTGCGTCGAGGAGGGCTGGCCGTCCTACGGCGTCACCGCCGAGCTCGCCGCCCGGATCCAGAAGGCGTGCTTCGACGACCTCGACGCTCCGGTCGAGCGCGTCGGCATGGCCGAGGTCCCGATGCCGTACGCGAAGAACCTCGAGCAGGCGGCGCTGCCGGGCGAGGCCCGGATCGAGGCGGCGGTTCTCAGCACGCTCGGCCTGGCGCCCTGAGGGCGTTCCCGCGGGAACGCCCTCGCCCGACGGCTCGCTACCTGCGCAGACGCAGCGTGCTGACGACGCCGCCGTGGTCGGACGGCCACAGGCCGGAGGCGGTCCGCTGCTCCCGGTCGTCGCCGGTGACGAACGCCCGCCTGGTCTTGAGCCCAGGCTTGGTGAGCACGTGGTCGACCGTGTGGTCGAAGATCGCGTTCGGGTCGAAGAGGTCGCTGTAGCAGCAGCTCTGGACCGCGCCGTTGTCCTTCATCCCGAACCCGGTGAGCGTCCGGAACGCCAGGTCGTCGCCGGGCCGCTCCGGCTCGTTGTGCCTCCCCACGCCCGAGTTGATGTCGCCGACGAGGATCACCTGCTTGCTCGTCTTGAGCGGCCCGCGCGTGAGCTCCTTGGCCTGGGCGTCCCGGATCGCCGGGTCGCCGAACGCCTCCATGTGGGTGTCGACGAAGCGGAACCTCTTGCCCCGGAGCGAGGCCTCGACCGAGGCCCAGCCGCGATCGACCGGGATCGTGATGAGCCCGCCGATGGTCGGCTCGTACCGCGTCTGGAAGTGACCCCGCCGCGTCTTGCCGAGCTTCACCTTGCTGCCGCGCTTGACGAGGATCACGTCGCGCATGGTGAGCCGGGCGTCGAAGTCGGCGCCGAACGAGGCCAGCGGGCCGGCGCCGGTGGCGTCCGAGCCGTCGACGTCGACCGGCAGCTCGGCGTCGAACTCCTTTTGGACGACCACGACCCGGTACTTGGCGCCCACGTTCTTGAGCGCGGTGCGGAGGATCGCGAGGAAATCCTGCTCGACCTGGGTGGCGGGCTTCGCGGTCGGGATCGGGCTGATCGGCGGCGCGCCGCCGTCGGACGGCGTCTGCTTGCGCCACAGCGCGACCTCCTGCAGGCCGACGAGGTCGGCCCTCGACCGCTTGATCTCGCGCGCGAGCGGCCGCGCGCGGTCCGCGAACCGCGTGCGCTGCATCTCGTTCCAGATCGTGCCCGTCCCGTCGATCGCCTGCCCGATCGTCGGCGCCTCGACCGCCGGCGCGAGGTCGGCGCCGAGGAACACGTTGCGGGTCATGACCGTGACCTCGGGGGCGTGGCGCTTGGCGTCGGCCACCGCCGGCATCGCCAGCGCGGCGAGCGCGGCCACACCGGCGAAGAACCGGGCCTTGGAATGAATCGTGAGGGCCTTCAAGGGACCGCTTCCTTTATTCGGTGCATCAGGGGCGACGTGCCAATCTAGCGGCCGGCCGGCGCAAGATCCCCACCGGGACAGCCGGTTCAGGCACCATCTGGCCGAATGGTCGAGGTGGCTGCAGGAGCATTGCTGATCGCCGGTGGCGGCGTCGCCGCATGGGCCGCGGTGTGGCGACGGGGCGCCCGGCTTGCGAGCGCCGCCTTCGCGATCGCGCTCGCCGTGGCCGGAGCCGCCCTCATCCTCGAGGCCACCGGGGCGACCCTCGCCGCGTGCCTGCTCGTCGTCGTCGGGCTCGTCCTGCTCGTGCTCGACCGGACCGAGACCGTTTCGCGGCTCTCGTGGCTCGATGGCGCGATGGGAGCGTCGGCGGTGGGCGCGCTGGCGGTGAGCCTGGGCGCCGGCGCCGTTCCCGCGGTGGCCGCCGGCGGCGCGGTCGGCGCGCTGGCGCTGAGCCGCTGGCGGCCGGGCTGGGCCGTGCTCCTGGCGGTCGCCGGTCTCGCGGCGCTGGCCGGCGGCGCGCCGCTCGCGCCGGTCGCGGCGCCTGCGCTCGCTGCCGCGGCCTGGCGGCGCGAGGCCCCCGCCGGGCCCGGCCCCGAGTTCAGCCCCGTAGTGCTGGGGGCGATCCTGATCGCAGCCACCATCGCGCTCACGCTGCTCACGATCGGGCAGTTCGCGGACCTCAGCGACGTCGCGATCGCGCTCGCGACCGTCACCGTGCTCGCGGGGATGGCGCGCGCCGGCGTGACGGTCGTCGATCGGCTCCGCGAGAGCGACCGCCGCGCGATCACCGACGACCTCACGGGGCTCGGCAACCGCCGCCACCTCGTCGACCGCCTGCGCGCCGCGATCGAGTCGGCGGGAAACGACGAAGCAGAGCTCGCACTGCTGCTGATCGACCTCGACGGCTTCAAGGAGCTCAACGACACGCTCGGCCATCACGCCGGCGACCAGGTCCTGCGCCAGATCGGCCCCCGGCTCAAGCACATCCTGCGCGCCGGCGACACCCTCGCCCGGCTCGGCGGCGACGAGTTCGCGGTCGTGCTCGCGCCCGGCGACGAAGCGACCGCGAGCGCCGCCGGCCTGCGGCTGCGGGCGGCGCTCGAGCGCTCGTTCGAGGTCGGCGACATCCGGGTGCACATCGACGCCAGTGTCGGCATCGCGCTGTTCCCCGAGCACGCCCGCGACGCGCTCGGCCTGCTGCAGCGCGCGGACGTGGCGATGTACGAGGCCAAGCGGATGCGGACCGGCCACGAGGTCTACCTGCCGTCACGCGACCGCCACAGCCGCCAGCGGCTGCGGCTCGTGGGCGAGCTGCACGGGGCGCTCGAGACCGGCCAGCTCGTCCTGTACTACCAGCCCAAGGCCGACGTGCGGACCGGCGCCGTGACCGGCCTCGAGGCGCTCGTGCGCTGGCAGCACCCGGAGCGCGGGCTGCTCGGCCCCGGGCACTTCCTGCCGCTCGTGGAGCAGAGCGGCCTCACGCGCGCTCTGACGTCGTTCGTGATCGACCGCGCGCTCTGCGAGCTGGCAGAGCTGCGCTCGGGCGGCCTCGACCTCGACGTCGCGGTGAACCTCGGTCCGGCCGACCTGCTCGATCTCGGGCTGCCGTCCGAGGTCGAGCGTCTCCTGCAGGTGCGCCGGTGCGCGCCAGAGCACCTGCAGCTCGAGGTGTCCGAGGACGTCGTGATGGCGGACGTGGATCGCACCGTCGACGTCCTCCGTGGCCTGCGCGCAATCGGCGTGCGCACCGCGCTCGACGACTTCGGCGCCGGCCACGCCGCCCTCGGGCAGCTCAAGCACCTCGAGGTCGACACGCTGAAGATCGACTGCGCGTTCGTGATGCGGGTGGCGCAGGACGAGCGCGACGCGGCGATCGTGCAGTCGCTCGTCGACCTCGGCCGGCGGCTCGGGCTGCGGGTCGTGGCCGAGGGCGTCGAGACCCGCGAGGCGTGGGACCTGCTCGTGCGCTGGGGGTGCGACGAGGCCCAGGGTCACCTGCTGGCACCGCCGATGCCGGCGCCCGACCTGGTGGACTGGCTCAGCAAGCCGGCCGAGCAGGTCGTGCCGGACGCGCCGGCGTGACCCTCACTCCTCCGGCAAGTCGTCCTCCTCGAGCAGCAGCTTGCGCTTGTGACGGCCCACGACGCTCGGGAGGATCCCGCCGCCCGCGGCGACGTTGATCACCGCCTGGTCGGAGATCCGGGTCATCATCCCGACGTAACGGCCGCCGATGCAGTACGGGTTGATGTTGAAGCGCTTGAGGCGCATCTGCACGTGCCCGTCCTCGATCGTCGGGAACATCTCCTCCGGGATCGGGATGTACTCCTGGACGATGAAGTCGCCGCCCTCGGCATGCTCGGCGACCGCCGCCTCCCACGTGTCCTGGTCGGTCTCGATGCCGAGCATGACCCCGTGGCCGCCATAGTCGGAGGCCGGCTTGAGCACCAGCCGCTCCCGGTTGTCCGAGACGAAGCTCAGGAGCTCGAACCGCCACTCGCCGTAGGTGGTTCGCCCCGGCCGCAGGATGCGGCTCCACGGGACGTTGCTGCGGATCATCTCGGCCTCGGCCCGCGTGACGAGGTGCTCGAAGCGCTCGTCCTGGAGCAGCGCGAGGATCTTCTTGTTGGACGCGACCTGGACGCGGAACGGATTCACGATGACGGCGCGCCGCTCGCGCGCGGCGACCGCGAGCGGGCTGTCCTCGGTGATGCTCTCGATCAGCGCCCGGCGATACACGAGCTGGACGGGCTCGCCTCCGACCAGGAGGTTGGAGCCGTCGTAGGCCGTCTCGTCGAGCGTCGCGATCACCGTCTCGAGCCCGGAGTCCTCGGCGAACCGGCAGACGCGGCGGAACTCCGCGACCGTCGGGGTGCCGGCGACGTCGATCACCGCCATCCGCGGCCGCTCGGGGAGGTCCGGCTGGTTGACGCGGAACGCGCGGTAGGCGTCGATCAGCGTCTCGACGACCTCCGGAAGCACCGGCGTGTAGCCGGTGGTGAAGACCTCCGTGACGCGCGGGAGGTCGACCTTGTCGCGGAGCGCCTCGAACAGCATGTCGGTCCACGCCATGCCGGCCGGCGAGTCGGTGTTGAACTCCAGGAACTTGACGTCGTAGTCGTGCAGGAACGCGTCGAGCCGCGAGACGCGGATCGGCTGGGGAAAGCCCGGGTCGATCCGCATCAGCGCGTCCTCCTGAGGCGACATCTGGAGCTCCTCGCGGAGCAGCGCGTCGTTCGGATACGCGTCGCAGAAGCGGTCGAGCACGGGGGAGATCGTGGCCACCGCGTGGCTCAGCCGCCGTAGCTGCCCGGGCGAGATGAAGTGCGGCATGATCACGAACGGGATCGTCCGCTCGCCGTAGACGAAGCCGGCGTCGACGAGCCACTGGGCCACGTCCGTCTCCATCACGGCGCAGCGGTTGCCGAGCTTGGAGAGCTCGACGAGGTACTGGAGCTTCAGGTCACTGACGTGGTCGATCACGGCACTAGCCTCCCCGGAGAGTGGAGATCCTCTCAGGTGAGCACGTCGCGGCGGTGTCGGCTGCGGTCGACGACCCCCTGCTCGAGCTCGACCGCTATTACGGCAGTGGTGGTCGGCTGAAATACACCGTGGCGTCGCCCTGCTTGAGCCAGATCTCCGGGTGGTCGAGCGGCACGAACGAGCGGTCGCCGCCCGGCTCGCGGGTGGCGGGCACCGAGTCGCCGCTGGGGAGGTGCATGATGAAGTTCACGGCCTTCGTGTCGTCCGTGAGCGGGATCGCATAGACCGCGCCGAACGCGTCGGTGCCGGTGCGCTGGAACGGCCGGTCCCAGGCCACGGTGGCGAGGACGGCCGGGTCGACCGCGTCGCCCCAGAGGTGCAGGCCCCAGCCGTTCGGCGGCGCGCCGTAGTCGCCGGCGGGCCGGTTGTAGTGGACGATCGCCGTCGTCACCGGCGTCTGCACGACCGTGACGGTGCGCGTGGCGCTGGTCACGGTCCGCCCGGGCGCGTAGGTCAGCACCGCCCGGTAGGTGACGGTGGCCTGGTCGGGCAGGCCCGCCGTGTTGTCGAACGCCGTGTAGACCGGCGACGAGTCGTCGGTCGAGACGGTCGTGAACGGACCGCCGTTGACCGAGCGCTCGAACCGCACGACGTTGTCCGGGTGGTCGGGGGTGGCGATCGCCCGCACCTCGACCGTCCCGCGCACGCGGCCGCCGGCCGTCGGCGCCTCGAACGTGATCGCGGGCGGCGCGATCGTCGTGCTCTCGACCGCGCTCGCGCGCCTGTGGCGCGCGTTGTCGAGCACGACCGCGCGGTACCGGACGGTGGTGCCGGGCTCGATGTCCGCCACGTCGTGGAACACGCGGTACGGCGCGTTGTCGTCGGTCCCGATGTTCCGCCACCGGCCGTTGCCGACCCTGGCCAGGAACGTCACCTCGGCGAACGCCTCGGAGCCGAGGTTCGCGCTCACCTCGAGGCGGTTGCGGCCCGTGGCCGGCACGTCGAGCGAGATCGACGGCGCCGACCGGCTGCGCGGGAGGTGGTCCCGCGAGCGGTAGACGACCGTCGACAGCGCGCCGACCGTGACCTGCAGCTCGCGGTCACCGTCGCTGCGGAGGCGCGCCGGCCCGTCGCCGTAGACGCGTTCCCAGCTGCCGTTGCGAATCCACGTCGGGACCGACGCGGACGCCGTCTGCTCGGAGTTGTTGAGCGCGACCACGTACTCGTGCGGGTGCCTGCGATCGACGCGCGAGAAGGCGTAGACGCCCGTGCCGCCGGCCGAGTAGCGGTGCTGCTGGGTGCCGTCGCGCAGCGCCGGGTGGCGCTTGGTGAGCGAGGCCAGCCGGGTGAGCTCGCGGTACAGCGGATGGCCCGGGTCGAAGTTGTCGTCCATCGGCGTCTCGTTCGAGCCGATGTTGTCGTTGCGCCCGGCGCCGTCGTCGCCCGCGAGCCTCGAGTCGTCAGGGTTGAGTCGTCCTGGTTGTTGTACTGCCGCGACTGCGACTCGAACATGTCCTGCCGCGCGTCCTGGTCGCCGCCCGCGCCGGTGAAGCCCTGCTCGTCGCCGTAGTAGACGACCGGGTTGCCGCGCGAGAGGTACATCAGCGCGTGCGCGAGCTGGTCGCGCGCGAGCAGCTCGGCCTCGCTTGCGCCCGGGTTCGCGTTGCGGATGAACATGCCGATCCGCCCGCGGTCGTGGTTGCCGAGGAAGGTCGGCAGGTTGTAGACGTTCGAGTCGCCGTCGGTGTACCAGTCGTCCTTGACGAAGAAGTCGCGAAGGGAGTCGGTCGCGAGCGACTTCGCGGCGAAGTCGACGGACGCCATCTGGAACAGGAAGTCGAGCACACCCTGTACGTCGTCGTGCACCGGGTAGTGCGAGATGAGCTCGTGGCTGAAGTCCTCGGCGACCTCGCCGAACATGTAGAAGTCGCGGATGCCCTGGCCCTGCGCATAGCGCTCGATCACCGGCGCGAACCGCTGCCAGAACGCGTCGTCGACGTGCTTCATGGTGTCCATCCGGAAGCCGTCGACGCGGAACTCGCGGATCCAGAACTTGTAGATGTCGATCATCCCGTCGACGACACGCGGGTTCTCGGTGAACAGGTCATCGAGCCCGAAGAAGTCGCCGTACAGCGAGTTCTCGCCGACGAAGGTCGTGTTGCCGCGGTTGTGGTAGAGGCTCACGTCGTTGAGCCAGGCCGGGACCTTGACGTCCTGCTCGTCAAGCGGGTAGGGCGGCGTCCCGTTCGGAACGCACGGGTGGTACGGGAAGCTCTGGAGCGGCCCGGACGGCGGGCACGGCGGCTGGCCGCTCGGCGCCAGCGCCGGGAACGTCCTCGTGCCGGCGAAGTCGCGGTCGTCGAACACCGTGCCGGCGGCGGTGCGGTACGGGTACTGGTCCTTGGAGATGTACGCGGGCGCGGCGCCCTCGCCGTAGCGGATGACGTCCGCCGTGTGGTTGGTGATCACGTCGAAGTAGACCTTCATGCCGAGCCGGTGGGCGTCGCGGATCAGCGCGCTCAGGTCGTCGTTGCTGCCGAGGTGCGGGTCGATCTGGGTGAAGTCGGTGATCCAGTAGCCGTGGTAGCCGGCCGAGGGGAAGCCGTTGTTGTCCTGGACCGCCTTGTTCTTGAAGGACGGGGTGAGCCAGATGGCGGTGGTGCCGAGGCCCTTGATGTACGCGAGCTTGTTCCGCAGCCCTTGCAGGTCGCCGCCGTGGTACCAGCCCTTGCCGGTCGGGTCGAAGCCCGACTGGCCCTCGCTCTTGCCGGGCGGCAGCCCGCCGTGGTCGTTGGCCGCGGTGCCGTTCTGGAACCGGTCCGCCATCACGAAGTAGAAGTTCTGGTCGGTCACCGCCTCCCGCAGGCTGTGTCGGGCGCCGTCGTGCCGGCCGCCGCCGGCCCAGGCCGGAGCGGCCATGACGGCGGTGAGCAGGACGACTCCCAGAGCGACGACCGCTCGCGGACCTGACATCGAATCCCTCCCCCTCGAGTGCGCGGGCGAGACGACTATACGCCCATCGGCGCGCGCTGGGAGCGGTTCCAGTCACTTGAGCTCCGTGCGCATCAGCCGGATCAGTCCGATAACCAACACCACACCCACCCATACGGCGGCCGCGGTGCCGAGCTGGGCCCAGTCGGTGCCGGTCATCTGGCCCTCCGCGAGCGTCGTCATCGGCCGGCTCAGGTCCAGCCAGTCGGCCGGCTCGTCGAGCCAAGGGACCGCCTCGCCGAGGATCGACCAGCCGATCGGGATCACGAAGTACATGACGATCGCCAGCGCCGAGTTCATGAACGCGAGGCCGAAGGCCACGCCGCCGAGCATGCCGATCAGCTCGTACAGCGTGAGGCGGCCCAGCTCCCCGGCGCCGAGGCTCCAGTCGCCGCCCGTGAACAGGTTCCCGATGGCCGCCACCACGACACAGGCGGCGACCGCGAACAGGGTGAGGATCGCGGCGCCGATCACCTTGGCGGCGATCACGCGTTCACGCTGGGGTACGAGCGCGAACGTCGTCAGCCCTGTGCGCTGCGACCACTCGCTGGTCACGAGCAGGATGCCGAGCACCGGCAGGATCACGGACACGACCTGGATGGCGGAGCTCAGGAGCGGCTCGAGGTTGCGGTCGACGTCCTCCGCGAAGACGGCCTGAAGGACGACCACGGCGGCCGCGAGCAGCGCGAGCACGAGCAGCAGCCAGAAGCCGGCGCGCGTGTCGGCCGACTTGCGCAGCTCGACGCGGGTGAGGCGGGAGAGGGGCGGGCGGGCGAGCGATGCGGTGGTCATGAGATCAGGGCGTCCTCGCGGCCGCTGGAGGTCAGGGTCAGATACAGCTCCTCGAGCCCGCCGGTGTCGGCGGGCCGCAGCTCGAGCAGGACGAGGCCGGCCGCGGCGGCGGCGCGGCCGACCGCCTCGGCCTCGGCCTCGACCAGCAGCGCGCCGTCGGAGCCGGGGGTGGCGACGAGGCCGGCGTCGGCCAGCGCCTCGTGAAGAGCGACGGGGTCGGTCGCGCGCACGACCACGCCGGTGGCGGCGAGCAGCTCGGAGGTCAGGCCCTGGGCGACGATCCGCCCGTTGTCGATCACGATCAGGTGGTCGGCGATCGCCTCGACCTCGCGCAGGAGGTGCGAGGACAGCAGGACCGTCCCGGCGCGGTCGGCGAAGTCGCGCAGCAGCGTGCGCATCCACGCGATGCCCTCGGGGTCGAGGCCGTTGGCGGGCTCGTCGAGGATCAGCACGCGCGGCTCGCCGAGCAGCGCCTGCGCGATGCCCAGCCGCTGGCGCATGCCGAGCGAGTAGCCGCCGACGCGCTTGCGCGCCGCGGCGCGCGAGAGCCCGACCAGCTCGAGCAGCTCGCCGACGCGCGAGCGGCCGGCGCCGAGCACCATCGCCGACAGCGTGAGCACCTCGCGACCGGTGCGGCCCGAGTGCTGGGCCGACGCGTCCAGCAGCACGCCGACCTCGCGGCCCGGGTTCGGCAGGTTCCGGTAGCTGGTGTCGAGGACGGTTGCGGTGCCCGCGTTCGGGTTGGTGAGCCCGGTGATCATGCGCAGCGTGGTCGACTTGCCGGCCCCGTTGGGGCCGAGGAATCCGGTCACCGTGCCGGGCTCGCAGCGGAAGTTGATGTCGTCGACCGCCACTTGGCGGCCGTAGCGCTTGGTCAGGTGCTCGACGGCGATCATGCAGGGAGCATGGACGCAGCCGCCCGCGGCGTCCATTCCCCCTTGGGTGATGCCGTCCCTACCTTGGTCTATGCCGGCCGCGACTTCCGTCGCTGGGCACCGGCCCCGCGCGGCCGTACGCTTCGCGGCGATGAGCGTCGAGCATCCGAGGCTGCTCCCGGGCGTCCTCGTGCCGGATCCGGACCGCGACCCCAGGCGGCGCTCCACGCGCGACTGGATCGTGGACATCTTCTGCTTCGTGATCGCGGTGGTCGCGGGCTTCCTCCTCTTCGCCGAGGCCGCGGGCCGGATGAGCGACGACCAGCAGTTCTTCGACCTCGTGGGCGGCGCGATCGCGTGTCTGGCGCTCTGGTGGCGGCGGCGCTGGCCGGTCGGCGTGGCGCTGTTCGTGACCGCGCTCACCGCGTACTCGGCATCGGCCGGGGCCGCCGGGGCGATCGCGGTGTTCACGGTCGCCGTGCACCGGCGTGCGGTGGTGGTGCTCGCGATCGCCGCCCTCGCGCTTGCGGTCACGCCGATCTACGTGGCCATCCACCCCGAGGAGGAGATCCCGTACGCCGTCAACCTCGTGATCGCGCTGTTCGGGATCGGCGGGGTCGTCGCGTGCGGGATGTTCGTGCGCGCCCGGCGCCAGCTCGTGATCTCGCTGCGCGAACGCGCCGAGCGGGCGGAGGCCGAGCAGCAGCTGCGGGTGGAGCAGGCCCGTCAGCAGGAGCGCGCGCGGATCGCGCGCGAGATGCACGACGTGCTGGCACACCGGATCTCGCTGCTGAGCCTGCACGCGGGCGCGCTCGAGTTCCGGCCCGACGCGCCGGCGGACGAGGTCGCGCGCGCGGCCGGCATCATCCGCTCGAGCGCCCACGACGCGCTCGAGGACCTGCGGACCGTGATCGGCGTCCTGCGCGAGGGCGCCGAAGGCGACGAGGCCAAGCGCCCGCAGCCGACGCTCGCGGACCTGCCGGCGCTGATGGACGAGTCGCGCGCGGCCGGCATGCAGGTCCGCTACGACCGGCGCCTGCCGGATCCTGCGACGGTCCCTGCCGCCGCCGGCCGTAACGCCTATCGGATCGTCCAGGAGGGCCTCACCAACGCCCGCAAGCACGCCGGCGGCGCGGCGGTCGACGTGACGGTCGGGGGCGCCGAGGGCGAGGGCCTGACGGTCGAGGTCCGCAACCGTCTGCCGCTCGGCGTCGGCGCGGCGGCGATCCCGGGGACGGGCACCGGCATCGTCGGCCTCGCCGAGCGGGCGAGCCTGGCCGGCGGGCGGCTCGAGCACGGCCGCACCGCCTCGGGCGACTACCGCCTGTTCGCGTGGCTGCCGTGGCCGGCGTGATCCGGGTGCTGATCGTCGACGACGACGCGCTCGTGCGCGCCGGGCTGTCGATGATGCTGGCCGGGACCGAGGACATCCGCGTCGTCGCCGAGGCGGCCGACGGCGCGGAGGTGCCGTCCGCGGTCGACGCCTACGGCCCCGACGTGGTGCTGATGGACATCCGGATGCCGGGCATCGACGGGCTGGCGGCGACCGAGCGGCTCCGCGCGCGCGATCGGTCCCCGGAGGTGATCGTGCTGACGACCTTCGACGCCGACGACCAAGTCCTGCGGGCGCTGCGCGCGGGGGCGGCCGGCTTTCTGCTCAAGGACACGCCGCCACCCGAGATCATGCGCGCGATCCGGCTCGTCGCCGCCGGCGAGGCGATGCTGTCGCCTACCGTCACCCGCCGGCTGATCGACCACGTCGCCGACGACGGGCTCGCCGCCCGCCGCGCCCGCGCCCGCGAGCTGCTCGACCGCCTGACCGACCGCGAGCGCGAGGTCGCGATCGCGATCGGGCAGGGCAAGTCGAACGCCGACATCGCCGCCGAGCTGTACATGAGCGTGGCCACGGTGAAGGCGCACGTCTCCCGGCTGCTGACCAAGCTCGAGGCCGGCAACCGCGTCCAGATCGCCCTGCTCGCGCACGACGCCGGCGTGGCCTAGAAGGCCGCGGCGAAATCGTCGGTCGTGGATCTCGCCCGGCCGCTCAGCGCGTCACCGGCTCCGCGGCGCCTCGGCCTGTTCCTCCCGGAGGCCGAGCACGTACACGACGGCCATTCCGGCGATGGCGCCCGGGACCGCTTCGAGGGCGTTGATCAGGTCGGTGTCGTCTTGGCCGGGCACGGTGAGGCCGTGGACGAGGAATCCGAACAGGAGGGCGCCGAGCACGGCTCCGAGGAAGGCGCCGACGATGCCTGACCAGAAGTGGTCGGGCACGAAGATGGCGAAGTGCCAGAGGGCGATGCCCATCATGACCCACACGAGGGCGGCCATCAGCGCGGCCTCCCGTGGCGGCGGTTGCGCGGCTTCTTCGGCTTGTCGCCGGCGCCCGAGCCCGAGCCGCCGCGGGGGCGGCTGCCGGCGGCGGCCGGCTGGGGCTGGTTGTCTTGCTCGACGCCGAGGTCGCGGACCATGTCGTCGAACTCTTCGCGGGAGACGCCGCGGGATGGGTCGGCGGGGGTGGTGAGCCGGTCGCGGCGGCGTTTGCGCTCGGAGGGGGCGACGTCGACGGGGGCGCCGGCGGTGGCCACGGCGTAGGCGGGCACCGTGCCGAACTCGGCCCGGATGCGCGCCTCGCGCGCCTTGTACACAGGCTCGCGCTCCTTCCAGTGGGTGAGCACGGGGCCGGCGATGAACACCGACGAGTAGGTGCCCGACAGCGTCCCGATCAGCAGGGCGAAGGCGAAGTCCTGCAGCGTCTCGCCGCCGAACAGCAGCAGGGCCAGGATCGGCAGCGCGGCGCAGAAGCTCGTCGCCAGCGAGCGCACGATCACCTCGGACATCGAGCGGTTGTAGATCTGCGAGAAGGCGGCGTTCGGCATCCGCGGGATGTTCTCTCGCACGCGGTCGAACACGACGATCGTGTCGTACAGGGAGAAGCCCAGGATGGTGAGCAGGGCCGCCACCGTGGAGGCCGTCACCTCCCGGCCGGTGAGCGCGTAGACGCCGCTCGTGATCAGCAGGTCGTGCGAGAGGGCGATCAGCACCGGCACCGCGAACTTCCACTGGAAGCGCAGCGTGATGTAGATCGACACCACGATCAGCGACGCGATGATCGCGTAGAACGCGTTCTCGGCCACCGTCTCGCCGAAGCTGGCCCCGATCGACTGCGTGCTGGGGTCGTCCGCGAAGCCGAAGCCCTCGCGCAGGGCGTCCTCGACCCGGTCGATCTCGTCCCCGGGCAGCTCCTCGGCGTTGATCTGGACGACGTTGCGCCCCAGCTCGCGGTTGTCGACCGTCTGGATCTCGGCCTCCCCGAGCCCCAGCGGCGCCAGCGTGTCGCGCACCTGCTCGACCGTGGCCGCGCGGTCGAGCGGGGCGGTGATCCGCGTCCCGCCCTCGAAGTCGATCCCGAAGTTCAGCCCCTGGATCGCGATCGCCAGTGCGCAGATCAAAAGGATCACGCCCGACATCGAGAAGAACCAGCGCGAGCCCCCGATGAAGTCGAACCGGATCGGCTTGGCGTCGCGTGCCCCGAGCGCAGCCCGCGAGCGCACCAGGCGCGTGCCGCGCAGGGCGTACAGGATCGCCTGCGTGGCCAGCACAGCGGTGAACAGCGAGACGATGACCCCGACCCCGAGTGTGAGTGCAAAGCCCCGCACCGCCGAGGTCGCCAGCACGAACAGGATGAACGCGACCAGGATCGTGACGATGTTCGCGTCCAGGATCGCGGTAAGGCCCTTCCGGTAGCCGGCCGCAATCGCCGCCCCCACGCTACGACCCGCGCGTATCTCCTCTTTGACGCGTTCGAAGATGACGATGTTGGCGTCGGCCGCCACCCCGAGCGTGAGGATCATGCCCGCGATGCCCGGCAGCGTGAGCACGATCGGGATCAGCTCGACGATCGCGTACAGGTAGAGCCCGTAGATGCCCATCGCCACCGACGCGATCACGCCCAGCACGCGGTAGAAGACGAGCAGGAACAACACCACGATCGCGAACCCCGCCGCCGCGGCCAACAGCCCCTGATCGAGCGCCTGCTGACCCAGCGAGGCCGACACCTGCGATCGCGAGACGAGCTCCAGCCGCACCGGCAGCGCGCCGATCTCCAGGATCTTCGCCAGGTCCTGCGCCGAGTCGATCGTGAACGAGCCGGTGATCTCGGCGCCCGTCCTGCCGTCGATTCCGTCCGGGTACGCGACGTAGTCGATCGAGGGCGCCGAGATCAGCTCGTCGTCGAGCACGATCGCGAAGTGCTGCGGGTCCGGCGCCGCGAACGCGTTGTCGCGCCCGCGCTGGGCGATCGTGCGCGTGATCTCCTCGAACGCCTCCCGCCCGCGGTCGGTGAACTTGAACCTGACGATCGGCTCGTTGCCGAGCTGCTGACCGAAGGTCTGCTCCGGGTCGCGGATGTCGGTGCCCGACAACGCCGGGTTGTCCTCGATCACCCAGAAGCGATCCGGCTCCCGGGCGTCGGCGCTCGGCTTCTGTTCGCGCACCACCAGGATCCCCTCGGGCACCCGCACCACCTGGGCGGGCTCGTCGAGGTCCTCGAGCGCCGCCTCCCGGCTGTCGGACGGCTGACCGTTGTTCAGCGGCCGCTTGGAGACCTCGTCGAAGGCGTAGAACCGCGGCCGATCGGCGGCGTTGTTGTTGCCGTCGCGCCGCGGGTCGCACTTCGATGCCTGGCGGACGGCCTCCAAGAACCCGGTGATCGGCTGCTTGTTGTTGGCGTTCTCGTTCGGGTCGGTCCGGCAGCTCCTCGTCCAGGATGTTGGCTTCCCAGTCGTAGAAGAACAGCTGCGCGGTCGACCCCACCTGCTGGGCCGCGCGGTCGGCGTTCTCCACCCCGGGCAGGTTCACCTCGATCTGGTTCTCACCCGACTGCAGCAGCTCCGGCTCGGACACGCCGAGGGCGTCGACGCGCTCGCGCATGAGGTCCAGCGAGCGCTGAAGCGCCTCCGCGGTGACGGTCGGCTGCTGCGCGGTCGGCTCCGCCTCGTACACGAGCTGCACGCCGCCCTGCAGGTCGAGGCCGAGCTTCGTGTCGCGCTGGTTGAGCACCGCGACGGACGCGGCGATCAACCCCAGCACGAGGAGCAGGACGAAGACGGAGCGACGGCGCTCGGTCATGCGGCGAGCCGGTGAAGGGGCGGCGGCGTCAGGCCGGTCGCGCGCCGCCTCGGTGACAGCGAGCCGTCGGCGAAGGCCGCGAGCCCGGCCTCGCTGATCTGTCCGTCGGGGTGGACCATTCTCGCCCCTCAAGACTCCGAGCAGGCCGATTGCTTCCCGTCGCTCGGCGTGGAAGCGCCCGATCGTCGACGGGGCCCGAGTTGGCATCTCGGCGGGCGACGAGGGAGACTCTTCGCTCAAGATCTCCAACCGGGAAGGATCCGCAGGCGGCGGCGTCATAGTGGATGTGAGCGCCAAACGACCCCGGGGCTCGGCGTGAAACGGCTCAACTCGACATGAAACGGCTCCACTTCGCCCGCGCGGCTGCTGTCGCGGTGCTGTGCGCGGCCGCGCTGCTCGCGCCGCAGGCTGCGTCGGCGTCCGGCTGAGTCACGGATCGTGGACGGCAGCCCGCCTGCCGGCATCGTGGGCGGCGGCGGCAATGCCCAGCCGCCTCAGGGCGGGGTCGACGCGATCACCGGAAGCCGCGTCGCCGACGTCATCGCCGCCGGCCTGCCCGTGGCGAAGGTCATCACCGCGCGGCGGCTCGGCGCGTCGCAGCGTCTACCGGACCAGGTGGACCAGCTCCACCGCGCTGCGTGGGCGCTGTGCGGATCGCGCCACGACGCCGAGGACCTGGTCCAGGAGACCTTCGCGCGGGTGCTGGCCCGTCCGCGCCGGCTCCACCGCGACCACGAGCTGCCCTACCTGCTCGGAGCGCTCCGCAACACGTACCTGACGAGCCTGAGAACGGCCGGCCGTCGGCCGAGCACCGTCGAGCTGCCGGCCGAAGAGAGCCAGACCATGCGCTCCGCGCGGGCCGACCCGGAAGCGGCGCTCGAGCAGCAGGAACTGTTCGCGACGATCGCCGCGCTGCCCGACGACTTCCGCCGAGCGCTGATCGCGGTCGACCTGGTGGGCCTCTCCTACCGCGAGGCGGGGCGGCTCCTGGGCATCCGCGAAGCGACCGTCACCACCCGCGTCTACCGAGCTCGCCAGCGCATCGCACGCACCCTGTCGACCCCACCCGCCCCCCACGACAGCACGCTTTAGCCCCGATCGCGAGGCGGTCTCGTTCATCGGTGTTGTGTGCACTAGTACACAGAACGGCGCGACGAATGCAGTTGCTGCGCCGGGCGGCGAGCGCGATGATGACTCCTCCATGACGATCAGGAGCGGGCATGTCGCGCACGTCGCCGTACGTTCGGCCGCTGAGGCGAACAGCCGTGACCGACGGCCGGCGGTCGTGGCCGGCTGAGGGCTCGCTCAAACCGTGGCGGCGCTGGATTGGGGAGACGCCATGAGCATCCGGGTCGACGCCTACGGCGCACGGGCAACGTCGATCCGAGCGGGCGCGACCATGGTCGTGATTGCTGCAGTCTGCGCGCTGCCCGGGACAACGCCGGTTGCGGCCGCGCAGAGCGGGCCGACGTTGCGTGCGGCTGCTCCGGCGGGGCCGGCCGCGGTGCCGGGCGAGATCGTGGTGGGATTCCGGTCGGGGGTGGACGCGTCTGAGCGGACGGCGGCGCGGTCGGCCGCCGACGTACGCGCCAGGCGGAACCTGCTCGCGCGGGGCGCGCAGCTGGTGAAGGTCGAGCGCGGCCAGACCGTCGAGGAGGCGATCGCTGCGCTGGAGAAGCGCGCGGACGTACGCTTCGCCGAGCCCAACTGGATCTACCAGGCCGGCTCCACGACACCCAATGACCCGCGGTTCGGCGGTCTATGGGGCCTGAACAACACGGGCCAGGCGGTCAACGGGCGGGAGGGCACGGCCGACGCTGACATCGACGCGGCGGAGGCGTGGGACGTCAACCGCGGAAGCGCGTCGACGGTGGTGGCCGTGGTCGACTCCGGCGTGGCCTTTGAGCATCCGGATCTGGCGCCGAACATGTGGAGCAACCCGGACGAGACCGAGGGCAACGGCGTCGACGACGACGGCAACGGAGTGGTCGATGACATCCGTGGGTGGGATTTCGTGGGCGACGACAACAACCCCTGGGACTACACCGACCACGGCACGCACGTGGCCGGCACGATCGCCGCCCGCGGCAACAACGGCGCGGGCGGCGTCGGCGTGGCCTGGGAGGCGGCGATCATGGACGTCCGTGCGCTCAACGCCAGCGGCTCGGGCAACAATGCCGATATCGCGGATGCGTTCACCTACGCGGCCGCCAACGGCGCGAGTGTGATCAACGCCTCGCTGGGCGGCCCCGTCTTCTCGCAGGCGATGTCGGACGCGATCACCAATCACCCGGACTCGCTGTTCGTCGTTTCCGCCGGCAACATCGCGCAGAACAACGACACGACACCGGCGTTTCCGTGCAGCTACACGGCCGCGAACCTGATCTGCGTCGCCGCGACCGACAACACCGACGCCTTGGCCGACTTCTCCAGCTACGGCGCGACGTCGGTCGACCTGGCGGCGCCGGGCGTCGACATCGACTCGGCGCGACCGCACTACCTGCCGGACACTTTCAACGACGACTTCCAGAACGGCCTCGGCAAGTGGACCGTGCAGAGCGGGCCGTGGGGCACGGCCACGGTGCTCAATACCACCTGGCTGGTCGACTCGCCCGGCGGCAACTACGCCAACAATGCCGACTGGGCGATCCGGACCAGTTCGACGGTCGACGTCGGAGAGCGCACCGACTGCGTGTTGAAGTTCCGCTACGGGACCTACCTGCAGGCAGGCTTTGACTGGCTCTGGGTCCAATCCTCGACGGACGGCACCGCCTGGACGAACCTCACAGGGATCGGCAACACCGAGGGCGCGGTCAGGTCCGCCGGCCTGGAGCTCGGCGCCGCCGGCAGCCGCTACTACCGCTACCGGCTCACCTCGAACGCGAGCACCACCAGGAACGGGGTCTACCTCGACAACGTGCGCATCGCTTGCCCCGGCGGCCCCTACGGCAGCAACGACTACCAGTTGCTGAGCGGCACGTCGATGGCCTCCCCGCACGTGGCCGGCGCCGCCGCCGTGCTGTTCTCGCACAAGCCGTCGGCGACCGTCGCCGAGGTCAAGGCTGCGCTGATGGACACCGGCGACCCCGTCGCCGTGCTGAGCGGCGATACCGTCTCGGGCCGGCGGCTGAACCTCGACGCAGCGCTGAGTTCCCCGGCCATGAGGGCCGACACCACCACGGTGATCAGAGCGGTCGATCCTGACCCCTCGGTGATCGGTCAGGCGGTCACGGTGCACTACAGCGTCGCGGACGAAGCGCCGGATGGCGGCACCCCGACCGGGAGCGTGACGGTCAGCGACGGGACCGAGTCGTGCACCGGCACGGTCGCGGCGGGCCAGTGCACGCTCGCGTTCACCACGGCGGGAACCAGGTCGCTGACCGCCACCTACAACGGCGACTCCTACCACAACCCCAGCCCGCCATCAGAAAGCGTCACGCACCAGGTCAACCGGGCCGATACGACAACCAGGATCACCTCCGACACTCCCGACCCCTCGACCGTCGGCCAGACGGTGACGATCCACTTCGACGTGGCGACCCGTACAGCCGCAGGCGGGCACGCCGACCGGCGACGTCACCGTGAGCGACGGCGTCGACAGCTGCACCGCCACCATCGCGGCCGCAGAGTGCGACATCACCCTCACGACCCGGGGCGCCAGGTCGCTGACTGCAACCTACGCCGGCGACTTCTACTTCAGCGGCGGCGCCTCGGAGGATGAGCCACACACCGTCAACCCGCTCGCGATAATCCCACCGCAGCCTGCCGTTCAGCTGCCCGCCGAGCAACCGCCCGCGGCTCCGGGCGCTCCGTTGCGACCGCGCTGTGCGCTGGCCGGCACCTTGATAGTGGGCACCAGCGGCGACGACCGCCGCAGCGGCAACGCGCTGACCGACATCATGCTCGGACGCCGGGGAGCCGACGTCCTGCGTGGCCTCGGCGGCGCCGACTGCCTGTACGGCCAGAACGGCGCCGACCGCCTGTACGGGGGGCGCGGGGACGACCGACTGTTCGGCGGCCCGGGCCCGGATCGCGTGAACGCCGGCGCCGGCGACGACCACATCGACTCGGGCGCCGGCCGCGACCTGGTCGCCGCCGGCGCCGGCAACGACCGCGTGGTGGCGCGCGGGCATGCGGCCGACACGATCGACTGCGGTCCCGGCCGCGACGTGGCAATCGTCGACAATGCCGATCGCGCCCGCCGCTGCGAACGGACCAGGCGGCCCTGACTCGCCCAACACTCACAGCGCCTGGCTGCGGCCCTGCCCGTGGCGGCGCGTGGGCACGCCGCCGTCGGGCGCCAGCAGGAGCGACTGCAGGACCGTCGAGCGCATCGTGCGCGGGGGCTGGGGGCGGGTGGACTGGCTCAGCACCGGCTGGGCACGGCTCGTGTGCGAGAGCGGAGTGGGGAACGGCTTCATGGCCGGCCAGTCTGCGCACCGCCGGTTTCCGCGCGATTGCGATGGTCTTGCCGGTGGCTTACCGCCTTCCTCATCGATAGCCTTGCGCGCCGTGACCGACCACCACGCGATGCTCGAGGTCGCGCTCGCCGAGGCGCGCGCCGGGATGGAGGAGGGCGGCATCCCGATCGGCGGCGCGCTGTTCGACGCCGCGGGCGCGCTGCTCGGCAGCGGCCGCAACCAGCGCGTGCAGCGCGACGACCCTTCGGCCCACGGCGAGACGGAGGCGTTCCGCAACGCCGGCCGGCGGCGCTCGTACCGCGACACGATCATGGCCACCACGCTCGCCCCGTGCTGGTACTGCGCCGGCCTGATCCGCCAGTTCGGGATCGGGACCGTGGTGGTGGGTGAGTCGAGGACGTTCCAGGGCGGGATCGACTGGCTGCGCGAGTGCGGCGTGGAGGTGGTCGACCTCGACTCCCGGGAGTGCGCCGACCTGCTCGGCGCGTTCATCGCCCGCCACCCGGAGATCTGGGACGAGGACATCGGCGAATGAAGCGCCCGACGGCGGCGGCCGGCAGCGCGCTGTTCTTCGCGGTCGCGCCGGGCGTGGTGGCGGGCGTGATGCCGTACCTGCTCACCGGCTGGGAGACCGGCGGCGACTGGTGGCCGCCGCTGCGCGTGCTCGGCGCGGCCCTGGTGGTCGTGAGCGGCGCGGTGCTCGTCCAGGCGTTCGCGCGCTTCGTGGTCGAGGGGCTGGGGACGCCGGCGCCGTCGGCGCCGACCGAGCAGCTGGTGGTCGGCGGGCCGTACCGCTACGTGCGCAACGTGATGTACATCGCCGTCACGGGAGCGATCGCCGGCCAGGCGCTGCTGCTGTGCCGCGCCGACCTGCTGTTCTACGCCGCGGTGGTGTGGGCGCTGATGGCGGCCTTCGTCCTGTTGTACGAGGAGCCGACGCTGGCCCGCCGATACGGCGCGCAGTACGAGGCTTACCGGCGCGCCGTCCCGGCATGGTGGCCGCGGCTTCGCCCCCGCCGCGGGTGAGCGGATGGAGGCGGTGGTCCTCTGCGGAGTGCAGGGCAGCGGCAAGACCACGCTCTACCGCGACCACTTCCTGGCCACGCACGTGCACGTGTCGATGGACGTGCTGCGCACCCGGCACCGCGAGGCGGCGTTCCTGGAGCTGTGCCTCGAGACGCGCCAGCCGTTCGTGGTCGACAACACGAACCCGACGCCCGCCGAGCGGCGCCGCTACGTCGAGCCGGCGCGGGCGGCCGGGTTCCGCGTGATCGGCTACCTCGTCGAGGGCGACGGGCGGTCGGAGCACGTGGGGCCGGGGATCGCGGCCGCCACCGCACGGCGGTTCGTGCGGCCCGCGCCCGAGGAGGGCTTCGACGAGCTCTGGCACGCCGTCCCGGCGCCGGGCGGCTGGCGGATCGAGCCGCTGGTGACGACGCCGCCGCTCTTCTAGCGGACTGCGACGGGGTCCAGCGCGTCGTCGATGGCGCGCAGCACGTCGTCGGACAGCTCGATCCCGGCGGCGGCCGCGTTCTCGTGCACCTGCTCGGGCCGCGAGGCGCCGACGATCGCGGCGGCGACGCTCGGCTGCCGCAGAACCCACGCGAGCGCCAGCTGCGACATCGTCAGCCCGGCGCCGTCGGCCACCGGCTGCAGCCGCTGCACCGCCTCGAGCATCTCGTCGGTCAGCCACTGCTTGATGAACCGGTTCATCTTGCTCGACGTCGCGCGCGAGCCGGCGGGCGGCGGGGCGCCCGGCCGGTACTTGCCGGTCAGGACGCCCTGCGCGAGTGGGGACCACACGATCTGCGAGATGCCGTTGCTCTCGCACAGCGGGATCACCCCGGCCTCGGGGGCGCGCCACAGCGCCGAGTACTGCGGCTGGCTGGAGACGAACCGGGCGAATCGCCCAGAGGGCGATTCGCTTGGGAGTATGTCCCGGGGGGACATACTCCCGGCCCCGGCTAGGTCAAGCGCGGCCTGGATCCTGTCGGGCGGCCACTCGCTGAAGCCGATGTAGCGCGCCTTGCCCGCCTCGACCACCTCGGTCAGCGCCTGCATCGTCTCCTCGAGCGGCGTGTCGTCGTCGTAGCGGTGGCACTGGTAGAGGTCGACGTAGCCGGTCTGCAGGCGCTGGAGCGACGCGTCGATCTGCTTGTGGATCTGCGCCCGCGAGAGGCCGCGGTCGCGCGCCGACATCGGGAAGTAGACCTTGGTGGCGAGCGTGTACGAGTCACGCGGGTAGCCGGACAGGATCTCGCCCCACGCGCTCTCGGCGGCGCCGCGCCCGTACACGTTGGCGGTGTCGAAGAACGTGATCCCGGTGTCGAACGCCGCGCGCGTGCAGGCCTCCGTCTGCTCGCGGCCGACGCCGCCCGAGTAAGTCAGCCACGAGCCGAGCGCGATGACCGAGACGTCGAGATCCGAGCTGCCGAGGCGCCGGTGCTCCATGGCCCGCACGGTAATCCAAGCTTTCGTATGGTGTCGCACGAGGACCTATGACCGAGACCTATGTGATCGTGGGCGCGGGCCTGGCCGGCGGCAAGGCGGCCGAGACCCTGCGCGAGGAGGGGTTCGACGGGCGCGTGGTGCTGATCGGCGCCGAGCCCGACCGTCCCTACGAGCGCCCGCCGTTGTCGAAGGACTACCTGCGCGGCGAGGCCGAGCGCGACGCCGCCTACGTGCACGAGTCCGCCTACTACGACGAGCACGACATCGAGCTCCGCACCGAGACCGTGGCCGAGGCGATCGACCTCAACGCCCGCGAGGTCGCGATCGCCGGCGGTGAGCGGGTCCCGTTCCACAGCCTGCTCCTGGCCACCGGCGCCGAGCCCCGCCGGCTCCCGGGCGCCGAGGATGCCTACTACCTGCGCGACTTCGGCGACTCCGACACCCTGCGCGGCGTACTCGACCAGGGCGGCCGGATGGCCGTGATCGGCGGCGGCTGGATCGGCTCCGAGGTCGCCGCGTCCGCGCGCCAGAAGGGGCTCGAGGTGACGCTGATCGAGCAGGCCTCGGCGCCGCTCGAGCGCGTGCTCGGCCGCGAGCTGGGGGAGATCTACGCGGCCATCCACCGCGACCACGGGGTCGAGGTCCTGACGGGGGCCGCGGTCGAGGCGATCGAAGGCGGCCGCATAACGCTGGCCGGCGGACGCGCCGTCGAGTGCGACCACGTGGTGGTCGGCATCGGCGTGGTGCCGCGTACCGAGCTGGCCGAGGCCGCGGGCCTCGACCTCGACAACGGCATCGTGGTCGACAACCGCCTGCGCACCTCCGCCGACGGCGTGTTCGCGGCCGGCGACGTCGCCAACGCGTGGCATCCGCTGTTCAACACGCGCCTGCGCGTCGAGCACTGGCACAACGCGCTCGAGCAGGGCCCGGCGGCTGCGCGCTCGATGCTCGACACCGGCGAGCCGTACGACCGCATCCCGTACTTCTTCTCCGACCAGTACGAGGTCGGCATGGAGTACGCCGGCCACGCCACCGAGTGGGACGAGGTCGTGTTCCGCGGCGACGTCGAGGGCCGCGAGTTCATCGCGTTCTGGCTCAAGGCCGGCCGCCTGCTCGCGGGCATGAACGTCAACGTCTGGGACGTCACCGACGACATCCAGGCGGTGATCCGCAGCGGCACGCAGGTCGACCCGGCAAAGTTGCGCGACCCGGACGTGGAGCTGGCCTCGCTCGCATGACGGCGGCGGCGCGGATCGCCGAGCTCGCGGAGCGGATCGTCGAGCTTCGCGAGGCGTATTACCAGGGAGCGCCGCTGGTCGCCGACGCAGAGTACGACGCGCTGGAGGACGAGTTGCGCGGCCTGATCGCCGAGCATCCGGACCTCGCGCCCGACCCCAACCCGCTCGAGCAGGTCGGCGCTGCGGGCGTGTTGCACGCCCCGGTCCGCCACAGCCGCCCGATGCTCTCGCTCGAGAAGGCCACCACGCCCGAGCAGGTCGCCGCCTTCTTCGACCGCTTCGCGGGCCAGCCGGTGGTGGTGATGCCGAAGCTCGACGGCCTCTCGCTGGCGGTCGTCTACGAGCGCGGGCGGCTGGCGCGCGCGATCACGCGCGGCGACGGCACCACCGGCGACGACGTGACGGTGCTGGTGCGCGCGCTGGCGGAGGGGGTGCCGGACCGGCTCGAAGCCGCCGGGCGGGTCGAGGTCCGCGGCGAGCTGGTGATGCTGCGCTCGACGTTCGCCGCCTACAACGAGGCGCACCCCGACAAGCCGCTGATCAACCCGCGCAACGCCGCCGCCGGCACGGTGCGCGCCAAGGACCCGGCCGTGGTCGCCGAGCGGCGGCTGCGGTTCTTCGCGTTCGACCTCCACACCGCCAACGGCGTCCACGACGACCTCGAGCTCGCGCTGCGCACGCTCGGGTTCGACGCCGCCGACATGCGCCACTGCGACGACGCCGACGCCGCGCTCGAGGTGATCGCCGGCATCGAGGCCGAGCGCAACCGGCTCGACTACGACCTCGACGGCGCGGTCCTGCGGCTCGCCGACCGCGGCGCCTACGCCGCCGCCGGGACGCGCGCCAACAGCCCGCGCGGCGCGCTCGCCTACAAGTTCGCCGCCGAGGAGAAGACCACGATGCTGGCCGACGTCATCTGGGACGTCGGCAAGATCGGCAAGGTGTCGCCGGTCGCCGTGCTCGAGCCGGTGTTCGTGGGCGGCACGACCGTCACGCGCGCGACGCTCGCCAACCAGGAGGTGATCCGCGCGCGCGACGTCCGCATCGGCGACACCGTGCTGGTGCGCCGCGCCGGGGACGTGATCCCGTTCGTGGCGGGCGTGCTCGACGCCTCCAAGCGCACCGGCGCCGAGCGCGAGATCGAGCCGCCGGAGCAGTGCCCGTCGTGCGGGCAGCCGCTCACCGAGCAGGGCAACAGCCGCGAGCTGTTCTGCACCAACGTCGCGTGCCCGGCGCAGACCGTCCGGCGCCTGATCCACTGGGCCTCGCGCGCCGCCGCCGACATCGACGCGATCGGGCCGGTGTGGATCGAGCGGCTCAACGAGGCCGGCCTGCTCGAGCGGCCGTCGGACTTCTACGCGCTCGAGCGCGACACACTGCTCTCCTTCGAGCGGATCGCCGACGTGTCGGCCGACCGGATGGTCGAGTCGATCGACCGCAGCCGCTCGGTCGGCATGCGGCGCGCGCTGATCGGCCTCGCGATCCCGATGGCCTCGGACGGGACCGCCGCGCGCATCTGCCGCGCCGGCTTCCGCAGCCTCGAAGCGCTCGCGGACACGAGCGAGGAGGAGCTCCAGCAGGTCGAGGACATCGGGCCGAAGGTCGCGGCCAGCCTGCACACGCACCTCAATCGCGAGACCACGCGCGCCGAGCTCGCGAGGCTGCGCGAGCTGGGCGTCGAGCTCGACGTGCTCGACGAGGATCTCCCGCCGGAGGTCGCCGCCGACGCCCCGCTGGCCGGCAAGACCGTGGTCGTCACCGGCACGATCGCCGACCCGCGCAGCGGCGAGAAGATCCCGCGTCCGAGCTTCCAGCGCCTGTGCGAGCGCGCCGGCGCCACCACCGCTTCGTCGGTGTCGGCCAGCACCGATCTCCTGATCACCGGCGAGAACGTCGGCGCGGCCAAGACCGCGAAGGCCGAGAAGCTCGGCGTCGAGGTCGTCGACCAGGGCGAGATCTGGAAGCAGCTGATCGACGCGGGGGTCGCGTAGGGTCATCGACTCCACTCCTGCGGGTCGCGGACCCGCCGCGCGCCGCGATGACCCTGCCTAGCGCTCGGCCCACGTGGCGGGCACGTCGGCGCCGCCCTCCTCGGCCAGGCGCGCCCCGAAGCGCAGCAGCGCCGGGTGGGAGGAGAACTTGCCGGCCACGAGCGCCTCGCCGAGCCGGAACGCGCCCGCGCGGGCCACCAGCCCCGGCGGGGCGAACGAGAACACGGCCTGTGTGAAAGCGGCGTCGGCGGCCGAGTTGAGCCGCATCAGCACCAGGTTGTCGGCCTGCGAGATCACATTCTCGTGGACCTTCTGCGGGCGCTGCGTGGACACCAGCATGTAGAGCCCGAACTTGCGCCCCTCGGCCGCGATCCGCACGGCGGCCTCGGTCGCGAGCGCGGTCAGGGCGTCCTCGGGCTCCGCTGGACAGACGTTGTGCGCCTCGTCGATCACGATCAGCATCGGCTCGCGCCGCTGCCGGTCGTGCCACAGCCGGCGCAGGACCGCCGCGGCCACGAGCCCCTGCTCCTCGCGCGTGGGCAGCGAGCCGAGGTCCACGACCAGGCAGCGCGGGCCTGACGGGCCGAGCGCCTCGAGCACCGAGCCGGGCTGCTCCCGCGCCCAGATGCCGAATCCCTCGATGCCGAGGTTGCGCAGGCGCAGCGCCAGCCGGCGCGCCTCGGAGCGGTCGACCGTCATCAGCGCGTCGAGCGAAGGCGGCCGCTCCTCGGCCAGCAGTGCCGCCAGCTCGGCGTACTCCTCGCGGTCGGCGACCGGATCGAGCTGCAGCAGCGCTGCCTGGGTGACGGTGTCGAGCTCGCCCGCTCGCAGCCGCAGCCGCTCGCCCCCGCCCGCGGCGGCGTGGACCGCGACGCCCGCCGCCGCCTCGCGGTAGCGCTCCGCGTGCTGCGAGTCGGTGTCCGGCCGCAGGCGCGCGAGGCGCACGAAGTCCGAGTTCGGGTCGAGGATCAGGATTCGCAGCGAGGTCTCGGTCAGCAGCTGCTCGAGGATGACGCCGAGCGAATACGTCTTGCCCGAGCCCGACTGGCCGCACAGGAACGTGTGGCGGTCGAAGCCGCCGGCGTCGAGCTCGTACGCCACGCCCTCCGCGAGCGCGAGCTCGCCGATCCGCAGCCGCGCTCGTGGCTTCGCGGTCCGTTCCAGCCACCCGCGCACCTCCTCGGCGGTGGCCGGGCGCACCGTTGCGTCGTGGAACGGCCGGTCCTCGCCGTCGAGGATCGCCCCGTCCCCGTGCACGTGCCGGATGTGGATCGTCGTGCCGTCGGGGCCGGCGGCCTCGCGGTTGCCGAGCTCGAGGCTGAGGAGCTGGCCGAGCCGCGGCGGGCCGTCGGCCTCGAGCACGACGTAGCCGCCGACCTGCAGCTGGAGGTCGTGCGCCGAGGCCTGGAACGAGAACCGCCGCCCGTCGATCGACGTCGCGAGCGAGAGCACCGCGCGCTCCAGCTCGCGCCGGCCGGCACGGAACGCCTCGATCCGCTCCTCGAGCATCAGCGGCCTGCGGCGGCGTCGCGCTGGGCGCGGTCGACGGCGTTGACGACCTCGTCGGGGCTGGCGATGCCGACGAACCTGAACTCGCTGTCGTCGGTGCCCGCCGTGTCGAAGTCCACGGTCCCGACCCGCAGCATCCGTTCGCGCAGCGACTGCTCGGTGTTGACGTTCTGCACACGGTCGATCCGTGTCTGCTGCTCGCGCTTGGACAGCATCCCGCGCCGGATATAGAGGCGCTGGCTGCTGACGAGATAGGTCGTGGACATGCGCTTGAAGAGACCGAAGCCGAGCACCGCCGCCACCAGTACGACGCCTGCCACGAGGCCGACGAAGAAGCTGGTGAGGAGGCCGACCACGACCGCGATCACGACCGCGCCGGCGACGCCGCCGATGTAGAACGACAGCAGCCCGCGCCACGACGGGTGGCCCTCGAACACGACCTGCTCACCGGGATGCAGATCCACGATCCCGATTCTCCTGCGCCGGTGGGTGATCGGAGATCACCCGTAGCGGGTGACGCCGGGCGATCCGCGCACTCCGCTTCACTGCCCTTGCGTCGACGACGCCGGCGCTGCAGGGGGAGCGGCGGCGGGCGCGCGGTCTCGACCGAGCCCCGCGATCGCGGCGATCAGCGCCACAGCAGCGATCACCAGCAGGGCGTCGATCAACACCACGCCGGCGGTCGGCGGGTCCCACGACAGCAGCACCAGGCCGCCGATCACGACCGCACCGATCTGGAGCGCACCACGGTGCTTCGCCACCCAGCCCACGCGCTGGTCGGTGGCGAGCCCGCGCACGGCCGTGCGCCCCTGCCGGGCGATGCCTTCCGTATGACCGAGCACCAGAGCGAGCAGCGCCACGACGACTGCCACGATCGCAACCACGCGGATGCCGGTGCGGAGGAGGCCGATGAGCGCGTCGAAGATGGCGCCCGCCGCGTCGCGCGGCAGAACTTCCTGGTTGATCGCGTCGAGGTACGCGGTGCGGGCGATGCCGACGAGCGCCACCAGCAGCAGTGCGGTCACGATCAGGCCGAGGCCGACGCGCAGCAGCCCGCGCCGGCGGGGGCGCGACCACCACACGTGACCGGCCAGGCACAGCAGCGCGAGTATCGGTAGGACGATGGAGAGCGCCTTGAGCAGCTCGATCGCGCTTCGCGCCTTCACGAAGCCCTCCGACTGCAGCAGCGTGACGCGGCCGTCCACGGTCGGCGGGATGGCGGCCGCGAGCCGGTCGAGCCCGCGCTCTTGCAGGGCGCTCCTGACGCGGTCGACCGCCGAGCTGAGGTCGAGGTAGACGGTGTTGCCCTCCAGCCGCAGCCGCCCCGACTCGCCGGTGACCAGCAGCCCGACTACACGTTCGTGGACGCGCCTGTTCGCCTCGTCCCACAGGGTCTGGAAGTTGTCGGACGCCACGAAGGCGTCGAGCCGTGAGCGGATCGCCTGCTGAAGGCCGGTGGCGAGCACCGGGGCCAGCGGATCGGCGCGTGGCGGAAGCGCCTCGCGCACCAGGGCGTCGAAGTCGACCCGGCTCGTGATCGCGGTGTCGAGCTTGTCGGCGACCGCCTGCTGGACCGGCGGGCTCGCGGCGATAGGCGCCATCGTGTCCACGTAGCGATCGCTGTTGAGCACTGTCACGCGCACGTACGCGGCGATCAGCGACAGCGCGACCAGACCGCATCCGAGCACGAGCAGCAGCGTCAGCGAGAACCGCCGTCCGCGCGCCTGCCAGCGGGCACGGCGGTCGAGCTTCGCTTGAAGTCCTGCGACCTCGTCCTTCAGCTTGGCGACCTCGTCGGCGCTCGCGGTGCTGGACACGACGGGCAGCATCGCGCGCCGGGGGGTGGCCCGGAATCACCCGGATCGGGTGATCTCGCTCGGGAGCTCGGGCGCGTCGGCCGCCACGGGCTCGCGCAGCGTCGCCATCCGTGCGCGCCGCGGTGCGCTCGCCTCGTGCAGCACGATCTTGATCACAGCCGCGAACGGCACCGCGAGGATGGCGCCCACGACGCCGAGGATCGTGCCGGCGATCAGGACCGCGACGATCGTGGTGAAGGGCGACAGCTCCACGGCCTGGCGGTACACGATCGGGTAGATGATGTAGTTCTCGACCTGCTGGTAGATCAGCTGCAGCACGAGCATGATCACCGCCGCCTCGGTGCTCACGGTCAGCGCCACGGCGACGAGGATGATCGAGGCGATGGTGGCGCCGATCTGCGGGATCAGGTCGAGCAGGCCGGCGATGACGGCGAGCACGATCGGGAACGGCAGCCCCAGCGCCCACGCCGAGACTCCGGCGAAGGTACCCGCCACCACCGAGATCGCGACGTTGCCGAGCAGCGACTGTGAGACCGCCGTGATCGACTCCTCCGCCACCGGCGACCACCGCCGCTCGACGGCCGGCGGTGTGAACCCGAACAGCCATTTGGTGATCGTCGGGCGCTCCATCAGCAGGAACAGGGCGAGGAACGTCAGCGTCACCAGCGAGAGGACGGAGCCGAACACGCCGCCTGCGATGCCGAGCAGCGCGCTCGCTGCGTCCGGCAGCCCGGCCGCCAGCTCCTTCAGCGCATTGCGGATCTGTCTCGTCGGCGTTCGCCGTCGAGATCAGGTCCTGGAAGACCGGCTTCTGCGTGAGCTCATCCCAGAAGGCAGGCAGCTCGTTGATGAACTCGACGATCTGGTCCCACAGTGGGCCGGCCGTCACCAGCACGAGCGTGAAGACGGCCGCGAACAGGGCTGCGAAGACGGCGAGCGCGGCGCGGCCGCGGCCCCAGCCGCGCCGCACGAGCGCGCCGACCGGCGGGTCGAGCCCGAGTGCGACCACGGCCGCGACGAAGACCGACAGCAGGGTCCCGAGCGACACGACGGCGAGCACCACGAGGACGCCGAACGCGAACAGCACGAGCAGCGTCCGGGCCGTGACGACGATCTCGACGCGCTGCGGCCGCTCCATCGCGTGGACGCTAACGGGCGCCGCGGTCGTCTCCTTCACCCGCGGGGGGTGATCGCTCACCTCAGAGCTCCACGAACACGAGCGCGATGGTGGCGAGTGCGAGCACGACGCCGCCGGCGCTCAGGCCGCCCACCAGCCGCCGGTCGAGCCTGTGGAACTCGCCGCGCTGCAGCGCCTCCTCGGTGGACCGCCAGCGCCACGAGCCGGCCGCGAAGATGATCAAGGCGAGCACCGAGTAGGCGGCGCCGAGGATCATGAACGGCCAGCGCTCGAGGTCCGCGAGGTCGGGCACGACGCGGCCGACGCCGAGCCCGGCGACGGTGGCGCCCAGCGCAGTCCGCCACCACGCGAGCCAGGTCCGCTCGGCGGCCAGCCAGGTGCGGCGGGTGACGTCGTCGCCGTCGCTCATGACCGCCTCCATCGCATCTGCGGCGAGCCGTAGACGGCGGCCGCCACCAGCACTCCGCCGAGGCCCCACAGCCACGTCAGCATCGCGAACGCGACCCCGATCGAGCCGTACGCGTCCGCCGAGGACTCGATCGCCCGCGGCATGTATATGGCGCTCCAGATTCCGAGCCCGGCTATCCCGGCCGCGGTGAGCGCGGCCTGCAGCACCAGGCTCCGCCAGCGCAGACGGCGACCCAGCAACAGGTAGGGCGTGACCAGGCCGACCGCGAACGCCCCTGCCAGTGAAAGGAGGAGGCCGCCCCACCGCGCGAGGACCTGGTCGAGCGCGGGATGGAGGCTGACGTAGGCGGCGAAGAAGACGAGCCAGAGCAGGCCCGCGCCCGTCCCGCGCAGCCCGCGCGGCTCGAAGTCCCACGTCTCCTCGTACAGCCGCTGGAGGCGGCGGGTGAACGACAGCACCGAGAAGACGAGCACGACCACGCTGAACACGGTGACCGTAGTCTCGCCCTGCGTCGCTGTGAACGCCTCCTTCACCACGTTGGCGGCATCACCCTGAAGGTCGAACCGCTCGATCAGGTCGGTGGCGACCGAGTCACCCCGCCTCTGCACGCTCTCGAGCACGATCAGAAGCGGGATCAGGGCCCCGAACGCCTGCGCGCCGAGCGCCAGCGAGCGATCGATCAAGTTGAACCGCAGGAGCGGATCGACGAGCCAGTGGCCGACCTCGACCGCTCGCGCCAGCACCGCCGACCGTCTGTCGTTCACGAGTCCGATGGCGCCGATCATGACGGGCCGGCGGGTGAGGCGCCCTCACTCCGGCGGGGTGAGACAGAGTAAGCTCTGTGACACCGTCCATCCCCTTCAGCGAGGAGGAGCGACGCGACGCGCCCGCATCAGAGGCGCCGGCGCCCTGCCGGCCACGAAGTTCGCGCTGCCTCCGGAACAGCCGGCGACGGTGGTGCGTGGACGGCTGCACGAAGCGCTCGACGAGGGGACGCAGCGCGCCCTGACGTTGATCTCGGCGTCGCCCGGTGCGGGCAAGACCGTGCTGCTGGGGAGCTGGATCGCGGCCGGCGGGCCGCCGGGCCCCGTCGCCTGGCTCTCGCTCGACCCCGCCGACGCCGACCGCCGGCGGTTCTGGCGCGCGGTCCTCGAGGCGCTCGATCGCGCGGGCGCCGGTGAGGCCGTGGCGGCGCTCGCCGCGCACCCGCAGGGCCGCGTCGACCGCCTGACCTCCGCGCTGATGACGGCGCTGGACGGGCGCGACGAGCCCGTCGTGCTCGTGCTCGACGACTTCCACGAGGTCGCCGATGCCGTCCACGGCGATCTCGACCAGCTCCTGAATCGCCCGCCGCCCGCGCTGCGGGTCGTGATCGCCACGCGCGCCGACCCGCCGCTGCGGCTCGGGCGGCTGCGGCTGCGCGACCAGCTGACCGAGATCCGCGAGCCGTCGCTGGCGCTGACCTTCGAGGAGACCCAGCAGATGCTGGAGCTGGCCGGCGTGTCGCTCGCCGAGCAGCACGCCCGCCGCCTGTGGGACCGCACGGAGGGCTGGGCCGGCGCGCTCCGGCTCGCCTCGCTGTCGCTGCGCGACCATCCGGATCCCGGTCGCTTCGTCGACGAGTTCGCCGGCGACGACCGCGCGATCAGCGACTACCTGATCTCCGAGGTGATGTCGCTCCTGTCCCCGGACGACCGCTCCTTCGTGCTGCGGACGGCGATCGCGGGCGAGCTCAACGGCGATCTCGCGAACGCGCTGACCGACCGCGCCGACGGCCGCCGGCGGCTGTCGGAGCTCGCCCGCGCCGGCGTGCTGCTGGCGCCGGTCGACAGCCGCGGTGAGTGGTACCGCTATCACGCGCTGTTCCGCGAGCTCCTGTACGCCGAGCTGCGGAGCGACCTGCCCGAGCAGGTGCCGGAGCTGCACCGCCGGACCGCCTGGTGGCTCGCGCAGCACGGCGACGACGCGCGCGCCCTGCTGCACGCCGCCGAGGCCGGCGCCTGGGACCTCGCCGCGCGGCTCGCCGGCGAGCGCTGGGTCGACCTGCTGATCCGCGGTGACGTCAGCGCGCTGCGGCCCTTGATCGAGCGCCTGCCACCCGAGTGGCTCGAGCGGGATCCCGAGCTCGCGCTCGCGATCGCGAGCGCGCTCCTGGATCGCGGCGACTACGCCGGGGCGGCGAGGCTGCTGCGGTCCGCCGAGGCGGCCGCCCAGCGCGTGCCCGAGGACCGCGAGGCGCGTTTCGCCGTGTCGTTCGCCGCCCTCTCGCTGCACGTGGCGCGCCTGCGCGGAGACCTCTCCGGCGTGCTCGAGACGGGTCGGGCGCTGGCGCGCGACGGCCGGCTCGAGCCGGGCGTGGTCGAGCCCGACCTGCGGGCGCTGGCGCTCGTGAACCTCGGGATCGCCGAGCTGTGGACCGGCGAGGCGGCCTCGGCTGCGCGGCACCTCGAGCGCGGCCGCGGCGCGGCGGCCGACGCCGGCCGCGACTGGCTGGTCCTGGTCGCCGTTGCGCACCTGGCGCTGCTCACCGGCATGCAGTACGACTTCCCCCGCTCGGCCCGGCATGCCGCCGAGGCCATCGCGCTCGCCGAGCGGCACGGCTGGGAGCGGACATGGGCGGCGGGAGCCGCGTATCTCCCGCGCGCGACGGCCGAGATCCTGTGGAACCGGGGCGACGACGCGGCCCGCTCGGTCGAGCTGGCGCGCGATGCGCTGCACGGGACGCAGGAGCGCCCCCTGCGCGCCTGCCTGGCGCTCCTCCGCTCCGGCGTGCTCGCCCGCGCCGGCGACGTCGAGGCGGCACTGGCCGTGCTCGAGGCCGGAGCCGAGGAGCTCGGCGACTGGCCGCTGCTCGAGCCGATCCGCAACCAGTTCGGAGCGCACGAGGCGATGCTGCGGGCCGAGCTCGGAGACCGCGCGGGCGCCCTGCGCGCGCTCGGCAACGGCTCCAGCGGCGCCGCGTCGCTCGCGGGCGCGGTCGTGCTGGCGAAGCTGCAGCTCGGCGACGGCGACTGGGAAGCCGCCCGCGAGACCGTCGCGGCGTGGTCGGAGGAGCGTGAGACGGCGCGGACGCCGGCCGCCGTGCAGGCGTGGCTGGTGGAGGCGCTGGCGCTCGATGCCGCCGCGGACCACGAAGGCGCCGCGGTCGCGCTCGAACGCGCGCTCGAACGCGCCGAGCCGGGCGGCCTGCGGTCGGCGCTGCTCGGCTTCGGGCGCACGCTGGCGCCGCTCCTCGGCCGCCAGCTGCGGCGCGGCACCGCCCACCGGGCGCTGGTCGGCGAGCTGCTGGCGGCGCTCGACGGCGCCAACGGGAGCAACCGGCCGCACCCGCCGTTCATGATCGAGCCGCTGAGCCCGCGCGAGCGCGCGGTCCTGCGCTACCTGCCGACGATGATGTCCAACCAGGAGATCGCCTCGGAGCTGTTCGTGTCCGTCAACACGGTCAAGACGCACCTGAAGGCGATCTACCGCAAGCTCGACGTCGCCGACCGGCGCGAGGCCGTCACGCGGGCACGGTCGCTCGAGCTCCTGTCGCCCTAGCCTCAGGTCGGGAGGCGGCGGACCTCGACCAGCTCGAGGCCGAGCGCCTGGATCCGATCGATCAGCCCGTGCAGCTCGGCCTGGTCGCGGACCGGCCCGTGAAGGACCGTCTCGACGGGCTCGAACGTGCTGGACATGCCCTCGAAGCTCGACAGCAGCGGTTCGGTCACCCGGCCGCGGATGCGGATCTCGTAGCTCGCGGTCGGCATTCCGTCTCCACCCTGACGGCCCGCGGGGTGATCTCGCTTCACCCGGCGAGGGTGATGCCGAGTCACCCCGCCACGCGCGACCGTTGTCCCATATGAGCGATCTGGTCGCGACCGCCGAGGGGGCGGCCGCGTAGTGACGGTCTCCGAGATCCCCGAGATCGGCCGCAACTGGTGGCTGTTCCTGGTCGTCGGCCTGGTGTCGATCATCGCCGGCATCCTGGCGATCGTCTATCCGGACATCACGCTGCTGGCGCTCGGCATCATCGTCGGCGTCGGGCTGCTGTTCTCCGGCGGGATCGAGATCGCCGAGGCGATCGCCGGGGACCATGAGTCGCGCGTGCTGGCGGCGATCGTCGGCGTGCTCTCGATCGTCGCGGGCCTGATCTGCCTGCGGCGGCCGGGGGAGAGCCTGCTCGCGATCGTGGTCGTCCTCGGCATCTACCTCGTGGTCGCCGGCATCGTGCGCTTCATCCGCTCGTTCTCGACGCTCGAGGACCGCGCGCTGCAGATGGGGCTCGGGATCATCGACGTCATCCTCGGCATCCTGATCCTGTCGCTGCCGGAGCTGAGTCTCGTGACGCTCGCGATCCTGTTCGCGATCTCGCTGCTGATCCGCGGCGCGTTCATGGTGTGGGTCGCGTTCAAGCTGCGCGGCGCCCGGCACGCCCGGAGCCGGGCGCTACCGTCCCCGCCGTAGTGCCCGAGCGGATGGCATGGGTGCCCCGCGGTGGCTGACGCGATCGGCGAGATCCTGTCGCTGGGCGTCGGCGTCGCGCTGAGCCCGATCCCGATCGTCGCCGTCGTGCTGATGCTCAGCACGCCGCGCGCCCGCTCCAACGGCCCGGCGTTCGTCCTCGGCTGGGTGATCGGCCTCGCCGTCGTGGGCGCGATCGTGCTCGCGGTCGCCGGCGGCGCCGGCGCCAACGACGAAGCCGAGCCCGCCACGTGGGTCGACGTGCTGAAGATCGTGCTCGGCGTGCTGCTCGCGCTCGTCGCCGTCAGGCAGTGGCGCGGGCGCCCGCGCCACGGCGCCGAGGCCGAGCTCCCGGGCTGGATGCGGACGATCGAGACGTTCACCCCCACGCGCTCGCTGGCGATCGCGGCCGCGCTGTCCGGCATCAACCCGAAGAACCTGCTCCTCACGGTGGGCGCCGCTGCGGCGATCGCCCAGACCGGCGTCAGCACCGGTCAGCAGGCGATCGCGCTCGCCGTCTTCATCCTCGTGGGCACGCTCGGCCCGGGGATCCCGGTCGCGCTCTACTTCGCGCTGGGCGACCGCGCGCGGCGGCTGCTCGAGGGCCTGAAGACATGGATGGCCGCCAGCAATGCGGCGATCCTGGCCGTCCTGTGCCTCGTGATCGGCGCGAAGCTGATCGGCGACGGGATCAGCGGACTCGGCTGACCACGGCCTCGACCGGCGGGTGTGCCACCGCCTCGTCGCCGGTGGGTGCGTCACCCGATGCGGGTGATCCGCCGTCACCCGCGCGACTCGTATTCTGGCCGGCGATGACCGAGGTCGGCGACCGGCTCGAGCGCGCGATCGAGGAGCGCGCCGACACCGAGCACGAGATCGAGCGCGGCGAGGCGTCGCCGCCCGCGCGGCAGCGGATCGTCCGCACCGTGTTCTTGCTCGCGGTCACCGGGATCTCGCTCTACCTCGTGGCTCCGAGCCTGATCGACGTGCTCGGCTCCTGGGACGACCTCGACCAGCTGTCGCCCGCCTGGCTCGCGCTCATGTTCGTGCTGCAGACCGCCTCGCTGGCGTGCCTGTGGGCGCTGCAGTACCTCGCGATGCGCGGGCCGACGTTCCCTGCCGTGGTCGTGTCGCAGCTCGCCGGCAACGCGCTGGCGAAGATCGCCCCCGGCGGCGGGGCCGTCGGCGCGGCGCTCCAGTACCGGATGCTGGTGCAGGCCGGCCTGCCGCGCCGACGGGCGGTCGCGGGCCTGACGGCCTGCAACCTGCTCGTGTTCGCGGCCGTGCTCGCGATGCCGGTGCTCGCCGTGCCGGCGATCCTGCGCGGCGGCGTCAGCCGCGACCTGCTCGAGGCGGCTGCCGTCGGGATCGCCGTGTTCGTGGCGCTGTTCGCGGTCGGCGCGGTGCTGATCGCCTACGACGGCGTGCTGGCATGGGTCGGGCGGGCGATCCAGAACGTCCGCAACCGGATCCGGAGGCACGCCGAGCCGCTGCGGGCGCTGCCCCAGCGCCTGCTGCGCGAGCGCGACCGGATCGTCGGCACCCTCGGGCCGCGCTGGAAGCGCGCGCTGGCGGCGACCAGCGGCCGCTGGGCGTTCGACTACGCCACCCTGCTCGCCGCGCTCGCGGCCGTGGGGTCGCAGCCGCGCCCGTCGCTCGTCCTGCTCGCGTTCTGCGCCGCGCAGGTGCTCGCGCAGATCCCGATCACGCCGGGCGGGCTCGGGTTCGTCGAGGCGGGCCTGACGGCCATGCTCGCGCTGGCCGGCGTCTCCGCGGGCGCCGCGGTGCTCGCCACGTTCGTCTACCGGCTGTTCTCGTATTGGCTGCCGCTCCCGGCCGGCCTCGGCGCGTTCGCGTGGCACGCGCGCCGCTATCGGGCCGTGACCGCCACCTGAGCGGTCAGCCCGCTGCGCCGCAGGTCGGTACGACCGACCGCCGCCGGCGACCCTGTTGTCGCCGGCGGCGGCAGCGGTGGCGATCAGGTGCTGTCGAGCGCGCCGGCCCGCGTGACCGACCAGATGACCCAGATGTCGAGGGCGATCACGACCAGCGACCAGATCGGGTAGTACGGGATGAAGAAGAAATTGACCAGGGCGCTGAGCATGCAGAGCATGATCGCCGCGACGCCGGCCCACGGGCGCCGGCTGAACAGCCCGAACCCGGTCGCCAGGACGGCGATGCCGACCAGCAGGTGGATCCAGCCCCACGCGCTGACGTCGAGGTCGAACGTGTAGTTCTGCGCGACGATGTAGAACTCGTCGTTGAAGATCGCGACGAGGCCGGCGAGGATCTGGAAGACGCCGATCAGCACCATGATGGTCGCGGCGAACGCGATGCCGCCGATCGCCCATCCGGAGACCTGCTCGTCCTGCGGCGGTTGTGTCCGTGTTGACATGCAATACCCCTTTCGTCGGCGAGGTCATCGTGGCCCCGGCGTGGGTGAACGGGCATCACCCGCTCAGGGTGATCTATTCGGCGCCTGATCACCCGGTCCTCGTCGCCGTGCGACGGGCACGACGCCCGGTGTTGCGAGGCCCCGGAACTGGTCGTCCGGGTAGCAGACACGGCGCGGTGGCTGGCATACAGTGACCGCAGTTCGCGGTCCGGTGGGGCCGGCCTCGCCCGCCAGGGGCGGGTCTTCACCGGGCCGCGAACGGTTGGCCGAGACGCCGTCCGCGCGTGGGAGTGCGCCGCGCGCGGACGTGCCGGCTCAGGTCAGCTCCGCGCGCGGTCTGCGATGCAGCGGATGTCGTACACCTCGGACGACTGGTTGCGCCAGCGGCGGCAGGCGGCCGGCAGGTTCAGGACCGCCGGCTCGCCGGACTGGAGCAGCTGCGAGACGAACGCCCCGTACGGAGCATCACCGTGGCGCCAGCGGCCGCCACCGGACGCCATGACCTGCCGGACAGCGTCGGGCCGCACCCACAGGTGGGTCGCGCCGTAGCGCTCGCCGAGCTCGCCGATCGCGGCCTCCGAGGGGCCGTAGTAGGCGCGCAGCGTCGCGAACATCCGTTCGCGGCCGCGCAGGAAGTACTCCTTCTCATAGGCGGGAGCCAGCTGCGTCGAGATGACGACCGGGCGGCGCGCAGTCGCGGGGATGCAGCGCAGGTCTCCGGGGTCGCCCGCGATCACCGCGTCCTTCGGCAGGCTCGCGAGGTACGCGGCCGCGCCGGTGTTCGCGCAGAGCGTGCCGCGTGCCCACTCGTCGGTGGCGGCCAGCATCGCGCCGCCGACTGCGAGCGCGGTGACGATCGCCCCGATCGCCGGCACGCTCCGCTCGGGTGCCCGCCGAAGCACGAGTGCCACAGCGCCGGCAAGCACGAGCGCGCCCACCGCGACTGCCACCGCCGTCCACGGATCGACGAGCTGCTCGGTCGGGCCGAGCGGGAACAGGTAGACAGCGACGCCGAAGACGGCGAGCGGCGCCGCGAGCATCAGGAACGCCCGCAGCCGCGGGCCCGGGCCCGACCACAGGGCGGTCCATGTCGGCCGCAGCGAGACGGCGATCGTGATCGCGAAGAAGGCGACGAGCGGATACGTGAAGCGGTGGGGGAGGTAGAGCCGGAACAGGACGGCGTGCGCCGCCGCAAACCCAACGAGCGCCACCACCGGCATGGCCAGCACCTCCCTCCGCAGCAGCCGCAGGTTGGCGGGCCGCGCGACGAGCAGAGCGAGGGCGGCGAGCGCGAGGATGCTGCCCGAGCCGCGCAGGTTGAACCCGCTGCGGTTCTGCTCGAGGTACTCGATCGTCGACGGCACGAAGAAGCTCAGCCCGCCGTCAGGGCCGAATTCGGGGTACTGGCGGGCCTCGTCCGCGGTGAACACGTCGGGCGCGCCGCCGGCCGCCAGCGCCGGTCCGAGCACGGCGGCGACCGTCCCGGCCAGCGCCAGCAGCGCGAACCAGATTCGGGGGGTCTCGAGCCGCGGCCGGCGACGAGACCACCCGACCGAGGAGACGAGCAGCACCCCGGTCGCCAGCAGCGCGGCGGTCGGGTAGAACAGCGCGCCCCCGGCGGCCACCACGGCGGCCGCGAGGTGGCGGCGCCGCATGGCCAGCAGCACGGCGAGAAGCACCACGGGATGCACGAAGGCGCGCGGGAAGCCGCCGTAGAAGCGGTGGATGTCGATCAACGCCAGGAACAGGCCGGCCGCGATCCACGCCGCCGGGCGCCATGAGCTGTGGTCGCGGACGATCGCCCACACCAGCCACCCCGACACCGCCATCAGCGCCACGCCCAGCCACTCGCCGAACACGATCGGGCTCCCGAGCTGCGTGGCGAGCCAGAACAGCGCCTCGTAGCCGTCGGGGTAGCGCGCCGAACCGCGCAGGTCGGCGGTCA
The DNA here is from genome assembly GCA_963849695.1 of uncultured Solirubrobacteraceae bacterium. GTDB lineage: Bacteria > Actinomycetota > Thermoleophilia > Solirubrobacterales > Solirubrobacteraceae > DASSUW01. The sequence goes on along the minus strand of CAWKIT010000024.1, from coordinate 17,778 downwards.
GGGTGTCGGTGAACAGCTGCGGATCACGCCACTGCCACATCCAGAACTGGTGCACGAACGCGTCGGCCGAGAACGCGTTCGGCTTCAGCAGGTTCAGCGAGATCAGCCAGGCGGCGGCGAAGCACGCCGCGAACGCCGCGAGGCTCTCGAGCCGTGCTCGCGTGAACCAGGATCCGAGCCCCGACAAGGGCGGACGATGATAGAAGCGCGCCCGGGTCAAGCCGCCGCGGCTCGGCGCCGGACGGCGCCCGGCGGGAGCCCGATCACGCGGACGATCGGGCATGAACCGGCGATCTCTGGTCATAGACAGTCGCGCTGATGCCTCGCACACTGGACGCATGAACACCAACGACCAGACCATCCTGGTGATCGGCGGCACCGGCAAGACCGGGCGCCGCGTCGCAGAGCGGCTGAAGGCGCAGGGCGTGCCGGCTCGGATCGGCTCGCGCGCCGGCGAGCCGCCGTTCGACTGGGACGACCGCGGCACGTGGGAGCCCGCCCTGCGCGGCGCGTCCGCTGCGTACGTGTCCTACTACCCCGACATCGCGGTCCCCGGGACGTCCAAGCTGATCGGCGCGCTCGCCGAGCGCGCGATGGCGGCCGGTACGCACCGGCTCGTGCTCCTGTCGGGACGCGGCGAGGAGGAGGCCGAGCGCGCCGAGGAGGCGCTGAAGGCATCGGGCGCCGAGTGGACGATCGTCCGCTGCGGCTGGTTCATGCAGAACTTCAACGAGGGGTACTTCAAGGAGCCGCTGGCCGCGGGCGAGCTGGCGCTCCCCGCCGGCGACGTGCTCGAGCCCTTCGTCGACGCCGAGGACATCGCCGACGTCGCGGTGGCCGCGCTGACCGAGGACGGGCACGCCGGCCGCCTGTACGAGCTGACGGGCCCGCGGCCGCTCACCTTCGCGGAGGCCGTCGCCGAGATCGGCAGCGCGACCGGCAGATCGTTGCGCTACACGCCGATCCCGATCGAGGCGTTCGAGGCGGGGTTGGCGGCGGACGACGTGCCGCGCGACCTGATCGCGCTGCTGCGCTACCTGTTCACCGACGTCCTCGACGGCCGCAACCAGGAGCTCGCCGACGGCGTGCAGCGTGCGCTCGGCCGCGAGCCGCGCGACTTCAGCGCCTTCGCCCGCCGCGCAGCCGCCGAGGGCGCCTGGAGCCGCTCGATCGCGGCCTGAACACCCGCCCGCCCCGTCCGCGCGCTGCGGTCAGAGCCAGGACAGCACGCAGGTCGATTCCGGCCGGGCGCAGAAGAGTAGTGCTCATGAGGTTGGGTTCGGCGACTGCCGGTCAGGCGGACAGGGCGCACGCGCTCGTCACGCAACAGGTGATCGGGCGCCGCACGGTGCTGGCGGTCGGCGGCGAGATCGACCTCGATTCGGTCGGCGTGCTGTCGGCCGCGGTCGAGGCCGCCCTCGCCGGCGGCGCGGCCGAGCTGTGGATCGACCTGACGCACACGCGGTTCATGGACTCGTCGGGGCTGCACGTGCTCCTCGACACGCGCAGCCGCGTGCGCGACCTCAACCGGCAGCTGGCGGTCATCTGCCCGGCCGGGACTGTCCGGCGCCTGTTCGACGTCGCCGGTGTCACCGGGCACCTGCCGCTCTACGACGACCGGGCGGCGGCGCACCGCGTCGGTTGAGCGGCGCGACGCGGTCGTACGTCTGACACGGGCGACGGGCGCCGGTCTAGGGACAGTTCACACCGGTGTAACGGCAGCTGACCACCGAGGGCCGCTCGATGGGCCTGCCGGCGTCGATCGACCATGCCAGCCGTATGAACTGGGCGTGCGTCCAGGCCAGCGGCGTCGCCGACCGCGTGCCGCGCCCGGACGTCTCGCCGGGCGGCGGCACGTCGTCCCAGATCTGCTCGGGCAGCATCAGCCCGTCGTTGGCCGTGTTGGCGATCGTGCGCAGGTGGCGATTCGGTTCGCCGCCCGCAAGCAGCTCGTACTCGCCGCGCTCACCGCTCAGCAGCGGCCACAGGCGCCCGCGCGTCTGGCCCTCCGGGTTGTCGAAGAACAGGTCCCAGTCGCCGCCATCGGGCTGCTCGCCGTAGCCGTCGAACGTGAAGCGATGCCACGAAGTCCCGCTCGGGGTGGCGACGGCCAGGGGATAGGCGCTCGTGCGGTCGCCGACGATCAGCGAGTTGAGCACCGTCGGGTGGTTCCACGGCTTGACGCCGAACAGGACCAGACCCAGGAACGAGTTGTCGACGATCTCGCGCTGGTCGACGGGGCGGTCGAAGTTGTCGCCGAGGTTGTAGGTCGTGGGGTTGTCCGGCATCCCGTCCTTGGTCACACGCAGGTAGTACGGCCGGGGCGAGTACGGGCCGTTCGTGGTCGCGGTCCAGCTCTCGACTTGCCGCTGCCACTCGTCGGCGAGCGTCTCGTACGCTGCCGCCTTGCCCGGCTCGCCATTCCTGCGCGCGATGTCGGCGGCGCAGATCAGGCCGGCGATCTCGGTGGCGATCGTGTTGGGCGAGTAGCCGTCCTGGTTCTCCCAGCGCTCCTGATTGCTGCGCGGCCGGTCCTCGTTGTTCACGAGGTAGTCGGCGGCCCGCTCGACGTGGTCCCAGTCGTCCGCGTCCGTGCGGCCCAGCCACCAGGCGAGCACGATCGGGAGCGAGACCTGGTCGAGCTGCTCGGTCGTCCACTTCTCGGTGCCGTTGACGAATGTGTTCTGCCACCAGTCTCCGGCCGGCTTCTGTACCTGCCACAGGTAGTCCAGCAAGCGGTCGGCCGCGTCGTCGTCGCCCGCGGCCTTCTGCGCGGTGGCCACGTGGTAGAGGTCGCGAGGCCAGACGAGGTGGTACGGGCCCGAGCGCTGATCCGGCTCGAGCTTCAGGGTGCCCCAGATCCACGGCATGCTGGGCGAGGCGATCGACGCGCCGCGGTAGGTCTTGTCCTCCGATGCGGCGAGCACCAGCAGCGACTGCTCGTAGACGGCGCGCAGCTCGGCGTCGCCGGCGACGCTGGCGGGTGGCGTCGCGAGCTCGGAGCGGTAGTCCTCCCAGCCTTCGTGGTAGCGCCGCTCGGCCTGCGCGAACCCGCCGTCGAGCGAGCGGGTGGCGGTGGCGCGGGCAGCGGCCTGGTCGGGCCCCAAGCCGATCGCCAGGGTCATGGTCTGGTGTCGCTTGCCGTCGAGGGCGGTGGCGGCGGCCTGGACGACGTTGCCGGGCTCGACCGCGTCGTACGGGTGGAGGTTCTCCATCGCCTCCAGAGCGCGCCACGGGTCGCTCGCGGAGCCACGGTAGCCGCTCGTGGTCCGGCGCAGGCCCGGCGTGGCCGCGACCGCGGTGGCGGCGGCCTCGTCGTAGGCGACGAGGTCGTGGCTGCCGCTGGTCCCGAGGTCGTCGTTGCCGTCGTTGCCGGGCGCCGGATCGGCGAGCACGTAGAGCTGGAGCGGCGTACCGGTCAGGGACTCGAAACGCACGCGCGCGAGCACGGTCGCGCGCGCGGGATCGGTGATCCAGGTCTTCGTCAGCCGCCACCGGGACGTGCTCGTCACCTGCCGGAACGCGAGCGAGCCGTCCGGCTCGACGTGGGCGGACACGCCCGGCGCCACCGGCTCGATGTGCCGCGGGTCGTCGTCCACCGTCTCCCGGTCTGCGAACGTCTTCCCGTCGGTCACCACGAACTGCAGCCCGCGGAAAGCCGGCGTGCTGAGGTCCGGGTAGTAGATCTCGGTCAGGGAGGCGGCGCGCAGCGTGAAGGAGGCGTGGCTCGTGAGCTGCTGCGAGGTGCCGAAGCCGTGCTTGTCGGCCGGCGCCCAGGTGTGCACGGCGCCCGGCGCTCCGGGCGCCGGCGGGGCGGCGCCGGCCGGAGCGGCCATCACGGCCAGCACGAGCAAGCTCGTCAGCAGTCCCCCCACTCGAAGCATCGTCCACATGGCTACCCAGCATCCGCGGCCGGCATGCCGGTTTCGTGTGGCTTAGACCTTGGCGACCACCGAGCGATGACTCAAGATCGCGCGCATCGGACGATCTACGCCGGCCCCCCGACCTCGCAGGTCGTCGGGCTGTGCCACTCGGTGCAGTACACCGTTGCGCAGCTCGCGAAACTGGTCGGCGTGCCCGAGGACGAGATCACGTTCCCGGCGGCGGGCATCAACCACGAGGCGTTCGTGTTGCGATTCGAGCGCGGACGGGGTGCCGGCGGTCACGGGCTGGTCAGGCCGGCGTGGCGCGGCGAAATCGACGCAGCGTGTGGTGGCTGGCGACGCCGGCCAACTGCGGCTGGGTGGGGAAGCGGGGGAGCGGCCCGCGCGGCCGGGCCGTCGGCGCCGTGGCCGGGCTTCGGCGTTGTAGGAATCTCCAATGTGGAGCTGTCCTGCCCTGGTATCGAATGTCGACACCAGGGCAGGACGGCTTACCTCGAACCGCGCCCAACGGCTGGTGTAGAGGTCCGAATGCACATCCCAAGCGCTGTCGGCGGCGGTTCGCACGCGCTCGCCGGCCTGATTTGCCGGCCCTCGTTGTGGAAATCCACAACGGGACCGGGCGCGGCTATCGGACGGGCCGCCTCGGCGTCGTCGCCGCTCCCCACCCAGCCGCAGTTCGCTGGGCCCACCGCGCCCGACCGCGGCGGGCCCACCTCGCCGCCGAGCGGTAGCGGGAGCGTGCGCACAACACCAGCGCCGCAGCGGCCCACCGCCACGTGCGCGAGCGCGGAACCAGTCATCTACAAGCAGACCAAAGCGCACGCGGAGCTCCTCCCCGAGGCGCCGGCCGCGACGGTCAGCGCCGCGGTCGCGCGCTGAGCGTCGGGATCTCGGCCCGCAGCGAGGTCCCGCCGCCGGCGGGGCTGACCACGACGAGCGAGCCGGCCAGTGCCTCGACCCGGTCGGCCAGGCCGCGGAGGCCCGACCCGTTCGCCGGGTCGGCGCCCCCGACGCCGTCGTCGGTCACCTCGACGAGCACGGCGGCATCGCCGGCGGCGACCCGCACCCGCACGGTCGACGCCGCGGCGTACTTGGCGACGTTGGTCAGCGCCTCGGCGATCAGGTAGTAGGCGGCGGCTTCGACGGGCTCCGGCAGCCGCTCGCCGGGAATCTCCTCGATCTCCACGACGACCGGCGCGCGGCCCGCGAGCATCTCCACCGCCGGTTGCAGCCCGCGATCGGTGAGCACCGCGGGATGGAGGCCGCGCGCGAGCTCGCGCAGCTCGTCGAGCGCGAGCGCCAGCTCGTCGCCGGCGTTCGCGAGCATCGTGTGCGCGGCGCCGGGATCGGACTCGAGCTTCGCCAGCGCGAGCCGCAGCGACAGTGCGAGCGTGACCAGCCGCTGCTGCGCGCCGTCGTGGAGATTGCGCTCGAGCCGGCGCCGCTCGACGTCGCCCGCGGCGACGATTCGCGCCCGCGACGCGGCGAGCTCCTCGAGCCGGGCGTGGAGCTCGTCGTTGAGGCGATGGACCTCCGCCTCCTGTGCCTTGCGCTCGGTGATGTCGGTGTACGCGACCATGTTGCCGACGACCCGGCCCGAGGCGTCCCTGACCGGGGCTGCCGCGATCGAGACGGGCACCAGCGCTCCGTCCTTGCGCCGGCGCACGGTCTCGTAGTCGTTCACCCACTCGCCCGCGCGCACGCGCACGAACAGCTCCTCGCTCTCCGCGCGTTTCTCCGGCGGCGCCATCGGAAGGCCGCCGCGTCCGACGATCTCCTCGCGCGTCCAGCCGAAGATCCGCTCGGCCGCGGGGTTCCACAGCCGTATCCGCGTGTCGAGGCCGAACTCGACGAGCGCAAGCGGCGACGAGTCGATCACCGCCTGCAGCCGCTCCTCCTGCTGCCTGCCTTCGGAGATGCCGATGGACGCGAGTCTACGTCCGCGATTCAGGCCGGGCGCTGCCGGGCACATGTCGCCAATGCCCAGTGCTTTGCGCGTCTGCTTGACGCTGTCGGGGGGTGCCTCGCTCGGCGCGTACCAGGCGGGCGCGAGCGCCGCGCTGCTCGCCGCGCTCGAGTGCATCCGCGACGACCATGGGGTCGACGTCCGCGTCGACGCCATCGGCGGAGCGTCGGCCGGCTCGATCGTGGGGCTGATCGCCGCCCATTCGCTGCTCGAGGGGGCCGATGGCTGTCGGCTCCTCCACGAGGCGTGGGTGGACCGCGTGACGGTCGACACCCTGCTGCGGGGCGGTGCGCGAGGGCCGCTGTCGCTGGCGCGTGTCCGGCGCGAGCTGCCGGAGCTGCTCGAGAGCGGCAGGCGCGGTGCCGCCCAGCGCCATCCGCTGATGCTCCACATCGCGCTCACCGGCCTGCGCGGGCTGACCTACGACATCCACGGCCTGCGCCGGGACGAGCCCGTGACGGGTGTGACGTTCGCCGATTGGAAGGACTTCCGGCTCGAGCCCGGCGGCGGCACGGCGCAGCTGCTGGAGCCGCGGGGAAGCTCGCCGCTCGAGACCGTGCTCGCCTCCGCGTCGCATCCCGGGGCCTTCGCGCCGAGAGTGCTCGACCGCCGCGCCGACAGGGACGAGTACGAGCGGCAGGGCATCACGAACCTGCCGCGGTCGGGCTGGTTGTGGTACTCCGACGGCGGCCAGATCCAGTCGGAGCCGCTGGGCAGAGTCCTGGCCGCGGCGCGGGCGGTCGACGACGACGGGCCCGAGGACGCGCACCGCCTGAACCTCCTGATCGACCCGCGCTCGGAGGAGCCCTCCGCCGCCGAGGAGTGGAGCGACCGCGACTACGACCCGAGCTGGGGCCATGGGCTCGCGCGGGCGCTCACGGTCCCTCCCGAGCAGGCGCTCTACGACGACGTGCGCAAGATCGAGCGCGACAACTACCGACTCGACTGGATCGGGCAGCTGTCGGACGCGATCGACGGCCACCTCTCGGAGGAGGCGCGCGACGGTCTGCGCGCGCTGCTCGAGCGTATCTCCGGCGATCGGGGCAAGCTCCGCGGCGACGGCGACGGCGACCCGGCATCGGAGGAGGACGACGAGCGGCCGGCCGGCGAGCTGTTGCGGCGTGCGGTCGAAGACATCGGCGGGCTGCGCGGCAAGCAGCACGTCGCGGTCGACGTCATCTCGCCATTGCTGCTCGCCAAGCACGCGGACAGCGGGGTGACGGACCTGCTGGCAGGCGAGCTGATGGGCGACTTCGGCGGCTTCCTCGACCGGGACCTGCGGCGCAGCGACTTCGCCCTCGGCTACGAGAGCACGCTGGCCTGGTGCAATGACGGCCTTGGCGCCTGCGGCCTGCCGGACGGAGCTGTGCAGGCGGCGGCCGCCGCGATCGAGAGGCGCCGCCCCGAGCGCTGGCAGGACGTACGCCGTGGACAGGCCGGGCAGCGCGACCTCCCGTGGCGTGCGCGGCTGCGGATGGCGCGCATCCTGCTGCGCGCGGGGCGGGCCCTGCTGCGCTGACTCGCCCGCCGGTCGGTTCCGGTTCTTACCGGCGGGCCGAGCCGGGCGAGGCAGGTGGGACCACGCCGCCGCGCACTCAGCGCACCAGCGTGGCGCGCAGATAGGCGAGCACCGCGGCGACGCGGCGGTGGGACGCATCCTCGTCGCGCACCCCGAGCTTCAGGAAGATCTGCTCGACGTGCTTCTCCACCTCGTCCGGCGTGAGGTTCACGCGCTCGGCGATCGCGGCGTCGGAGAACCCTTCGGCGATGAGCGCGAGGACCGCGCGCTCGCGATCGGTCAACCCCGCCAGCTGGCCGGCGGCCCCTGTCCGCGCTACGAGCTCCTCGACGATCGCCGGGTCCACGACGGTTCCTCCGTGCGCGACCCGGCGGATGGCGTCGAACAGCACTTCGATGTCGCTCACGCGATCCTTGAGCAGATAGCCGCGTCGCGCCTCGCCGTTCTCGACGAGATGCACGGCATAGGCGAGCTCGAGGTACTGGGACAGGACGAGGACGGCGACCTCGGGGTACTCCCGGCCGATGTGCTCGGCGGCCACGAGGCCCTCGTTCGTGCCCGTCGGGGGCATGCGGATGTCGACCAGCGCCACATCCGGCCGATGGCGCTCCACCTCGCGGTAAAGCGAGTCCGCATCGCAGGCGATGGCGGCGACGTGCACGCCGCATTCCCGCAGCACGGCGGCGACGCCGTCGCGCACCAGCGCGGAGTCGTCGGCGATCACCACCCGGAGGGCGCGGCGGGCGAGCGGATCCCATCGTGCCGCCATGACGATGTGGCGCCCGCGCAGGCCGCGCAGCTCGACCTCGCGGGCGTCGTCGAACCACAGCTCCTCGCCGAGGTCCTCGTCCGCCTCGGCGAGCTCCCGCACCACGCTGGAGACGAAGATCTCGCCCCCGCGCGCGAGGTCGGCGATCCGCGCCGCCTTGACGACGGTCCGTCCGTGGAGGTCATCCTCGCGGACGGCCGGCTCGCCGGTGTGCATTCCCATCCGCACGCGCAGGCCGGGAGCGCCCTCGAGCGGCAGCGCGCGCTGGACGTCGATGGCACAGCGCAACCCCGCGCGGGCGCTCGGGAAGGCCACCAGATGCCCGTCGCCGAGCGCTTTGACCAGCGTCCCGCCGTGCTCGCCGATGCTGGCGCTCAACAGCGTCTCGTACTCGGACAGGCCACGCAGCCAGCGCTCCTGCCCGAGGCGCTCGAGCAACGCGGTCGAGCCCTCGACATCGGCGAAGAGGACCGTGACCGTCCCACCGCGGACCGAGCGGGCGGCGTCCGAGACGTCGGGCGGAACATCGGCGCTTGGCACGTTTCACATCCTGACGCACCCCGCGATCCCGCGGTATGCGACTCGGGCCGCCCGGGCGGGCGACCCGACCTCGCGTCTGTGCGATCGTGCGCCGGGGCCGGGCTCCCGGCCGCGAGCATCTGAGCAACGTCGCCCACGCGCTTATCGGCGTGGCCGCGCTCCGCATCGCCGTCTAACCGAAGTCCATGCGGCGTCCCTGACTCCCGCCATGGCTGCGTGGTAGACGCCGCGGGTAGTACCGGCGCAGACCTGCAAAGGGGGAGGCGGCGGGATGAGGTCCAGCAGAGCGTTCAGCATGCTCCACCGGTCGTGGCGAGCGTTGGCGCTCGCGGTCGCGGTGGTGGTCACCGGCATCGTGGCGGGGTTCGCGCTGCCGGCTGCGGCCGACCGCGGCGGGCGGCCGTGCGTGCGCCCGGACGTCGCGGGCGACACGCGGGTCGATGTGAGCTTCGCCGGCACGACGTACTCGGTGCTCGTGTACGTCCCCGACGGCGTGCGCCGCACGCGGCGCGTGCCCTTGGTCCTCAACCTGCACGGGAGCCAGGCGAACGGCGCGATCCAGATGGAGGTCAGCGGACTGCGTGCCGTGGCGGACGACGAGGGCTTCATCGTCGCGGCGCCGAGCGGCGACATCCCGCTGCCGCCGCCGGTGCAGCCGCCGGATCCGAACGGACACTGGGCCTGGAACGTGCCGGGCGTGCCGACCACCGCCGGCCAGCTGCCGCCCCCGACGGCCCGGAACGACGTCGAGTTCCTCAGCCGCGTGATCGACGTCGTGTCGCGGGAGCTCTGCACCGACACCCGCCGGACCTACGTCACCGGTCACTCCGGCGGCGGCCGGATGGCCTCCGCCCTCGGGTGCCGGATCGCCGACAGGATCGCGGCCATAGCGCCCAATTCCGGACTGCGTGCCGGGCGCCCGGATCCCGACGACGTCTCGGTGCCCGAGGTCGAGGACTGCCGCCCGGCCCGCCCGCTGCCGGTCCTCACGTTCCACGGCCAGGAGGACGTGGTCAACCCGTACCCGGGCAACGGCGACCTGCGCTGGGGATACGCGGTGCCGCTCGCGGTCCAGACCTGGGCGCGGCTCGACGACTGCCGGCGCGGCCCGCAGGCGACCCCGGTGAGCGAGCACGTCACCCGCTTCTCGTACACCGGGTGCCGGGGCGGGGTGGAGGTCCAGTTCTACCGCGTGTCCAACGGCGGCCACACGTGGCCCGGCTCGAACGGCCCGCCGCACGGGCCCGGGCTCGTGACGCGGGAGATCGACGCGTCACGCATCATCTGGGACTTCTTCGAGGACTTCCGCCTGCCGCGGGCGCCTGGAAGGGACTGAGGAAGTCGCCGCACGATCGAGACCGACCACTTCGACTCGAGGAGCCCGCATGGACATCACCATCATCGGCACCGGCAACATGGCCCGCGGCATCGCCACCCGCGCGCTCGAGGGCGGCCACGGCGTAACCGTGCTGGGCACGGACCGGGCGAAGGCGGAGGCGCTGGCAGCCGAGCTTCCGGGCGAGGCTCGGGCCGGCGAGGTCGGCGATCCGCTGACCGGCGACGTCGTCGTGCTCGCGGTCTGGTACCAGGCCGTGGCCGACGTGCTCGCCCGCTACGGCGACCAGCTCGACGGCAAGGTCGTCGTCGACATCACCAACCCGGTCGACCTCGAGACCTACGCGCCGCTGACCGTCGAGGCGGGCTCGGTCGCGCAGGAGATCGCCAACGCCGTCCCGGGCGCCAAGGTCGTCAAGGCGTTCAACACCACCTTCGCCGGCACGCTGGTCGAGGGCAAGGTCGCGGACACCCCGCTCGACGTCTTCATCGCGTCCGACGACGAGGGCGCCAAGTCCGCCGTCTCACAACTCGCCGCCGACGGCGGGCTGCGCGCGATCGACGTCGGCCCGCTCGCGCTCGCACACCAGCTCGAGGGCGTCGGCTACGTGAACATGGCGATTCAGCCCGGGCTGGGTACGAACTACGGCAGCGCGCTCAAGGTGGTCGCCTGACGACCCTGGTTACGAGCGTCGGTAACGGGTGGCTCGGTACTCGTCGACCCACGCTCTGGAGCTTCGCCACGTGCCGTCGGCTGCCTTGGCGGCCTTCAAGCGGCCGCGGATCGCCGCTACACGCAGCGCGTTTGCTGAGAGCTGTTCGGTCGCAAGGGCTGGCAGCGGGACGAGCCGCGCCGGGCCCGCGACCGCCGGAACGACGAACTTGTAGAGGTTGTCGAGCACGGCCCGAGCGAGGAACTCGCCGAGCGGCCCCGTGTCGCCGCTGTCGGCGCGGCGGAGCGCGGCCAGGTAGCGCGAGCGGTCGCCCTTGTAGATGATCGCCGGTGGGATCCCAAGGCGGACGAGCAAGAGATTCAAGACCAGTCGGCCGGCGCGCCCGTTGCCGTCCAGGAATGGGTGGATCTGCTCGAAGCGGGCATGGAGGGACCCGAGCGACTCGGCCAGGATCGCTTCGTCGACGTCGCGCAGTCTCTGGGCGTCCGCGATCCAGTCGCGCATGAGCGCCGGCACCTCGGTCCAGAGTGGGGGTTGCATGCCGCCGGGGAATCGCTCGATGTCATGCTCGCGAAACGAGCCCGGGGCTTCTCGGTCGGTGGCCTGCGGATGCGGTGCGACATCCCAGACGGGCGTCATCGCGAGGCTGTGGACGTGGCGGACTTCCGCGAGCGACAGGAGCTCGCCCTCGGACCAGTCGCCTGGTTGGATCCCGTGCCCGTAGACCCAGTCCGCAGCGGTCGCGTAGCCGCGGACCTCCAGATACTCGCTCAGCTCCTTGTTGCCGACCGCGCGGCCCTCGGCGAGCAGCAGCTCGACCTGCTTGAGCACGAGCGTGTTGCCTTCGATCGCTGTCGAATGATGCGCTTCCTCGAGCCAGATGCCTCGCCAGATGCCTTCGGCCTCAAGCGGCGAGGGCAGCCCACCGAGTCGCTCGCGCAGCTCGCCGATCTGTAGCCGGAGCCGGTCATAGACCGCCGCCCGTGACGGACGTCCTCGACGCGCGTGCGCGATTTTGTTCGGCTGGGGCACATCCGAATGGTACCGAACACTTTGAGGAAAGTGTTCGGCTAGGGCGATCTATCCGTACCGAACACTTCCGGGGCCCGCGCGCCGAGCGCCGTTGACCCAAGCCGCTCGCGTTCGCGACTCGAACCTTGAGAATTGCAGGGACTTCGATGCCGGAGGAGGGACTCGAACCCCCGACACGCGGATTATGATTCCGCTGCTCTAACCGACTGAGCTACTCCGGCGGCGACGGCCAAGCCTAGCGTCCTGCTTCGACCGCGGAATCCACGGCGGTCCGTGCCGGTAGTATGCACGTATGAAGCGCACCACTGTATCGCTTCCCGACGACCTCGCTCTGGCTCTGGTGCGCGAAGCCCGCCGCCGCCACGTGTCCGCGTCGGAGATCACCCGCGACGCGCTCGCTACGCATCTCGGGCTTGCGGCGGGCAAGCCCCGCGACGTCCCCTTCGCCGCCGTCGGCCGCAGCGGTAACAGCAGCACGGCACGCGACATGGAGGAGCTGCTCGCGCGAGAGTGGGATGACGACGCTCGCGGTCGTTGACGCCGGCCCGCTCTACGCCGCCGCCGACGCGGACGACGTCGACCACGAGCGGTCGCTCGTCGCACTTTCGCGCCCGGACTTGCGGTTGGTCGTCCCGGCGCTCGTCGTGGCCGAGGCGACGTACTTCGTCGGGCGCCGACTGGGCGCGCCCGCCGAGTCGGCCTTCCTGCGAGGCCTCGGCGCATTCGACGTCGAGGGCCCCAGCAGCGAGGACTTCGTCCGGATGGCCCAGCTGGTCGAGCGGTACGCCGACTTCCCGCTCGGCGGCACCGACGCCTCGGTCATCGCCCTCGCCGAGCGGCTCGAAGCCCCGGTCGTCGTCACGCTCGACCACCGACACTTCGCCGCGGTCAGACCGCACCACCGCGAGACCTTCGAGCTCCTGCCCTGACTCTGACTGCGTTCGTGCCGCGATGATCGAGCCGTTCAACCTGGCCGTCCCGGAGGCCGAGCTGGAGGATCTCCGCGCGCGGCTGCGCGCGACCCGCTGGCCCGAGCCGGCGACCGATCCGCGCCAGGGCGTCGCGCTCGAGCGGCTCCAGGAACGCTGCGAGCGCTGGGTGGAGGACTACGACTGGCGCGCGACGGAGCGGCGCCTCAACGCCGCGCCGCAGTTCGCGACCACGATCGACGGCCTGCGCGTCCACTTCCTGCACGCGCGCTCGCCGCGCGCCGACGCCTTCCCGCTCGTCCTCACGCACGGCTGGCCGGGCAGCGTCGTGGAGTTCCTCGACGTCCTCCCGCTGCTCACCGAGGCGGGCTTCGACTGCGTCGTGCCCTCACTGCCGGGCTACGGCTGGAGCGGCAAGCCGACCGAGCCGGGCTGGGGCGTCGCGCGGATCGCCCGCGCGTGGGCGGCGCTGATGGCGCGGCTCGGTTACGCCCGCTACGGCGCCCAGGGCACGGACTGGGGCACCAGCGTCAGCGCGAGCCTCGGGCAGCAGGATCGCGAGCACGTCGCCGGCATCCACCTCATGCCGCCGCTGGCGCCCACCGCCGCTGCGGAACAGCAGGCGGACGACGACGCCGGCTACTCCACCCAGCATCGCACCCGCCCGCAGACGGTCGGCTACGCGCTGACCGACTCGCCCGCCGGCCTCGCGGCCTGGATCGGCGAGAAGCTCGACTCCTGGACCGACCCGCGCAGTCCGATCCGCGAGGACCGGATCCTGGACACGCTGACGCTCTACTGGCTCTCGCGCACCGCCGCGTCCTCGGCGCGGCTGTACTGGGAGAGCCTCGGCGACGTGACCCGCTGGCTCGAGGGGCCGCTCGAGCCGGGCGACCGCGTCGACGCGCCCGCCGGCTGCACGATCTTCCCGTACGAGCTCCAGCGCCCGACCCGCGACGAGGCCGCCGCGCGCTTCACCGACATCCGCTACTGGAGCGAGCCCGAGCGCGGCGGGCACTTCCCGGCGCTCGAGCAGCCGGAGGCGTTCGCGGCCGAGGTCGCGGCCTTCTTCGCGCTCGTCCGCTGAGCCGCGCCCAGGCGTCGCAGTCGCCGATAGCGCGATCAGGCCGCCTGCCCGCGTCCGATCCGGATGACTGCGAGGTTCAGCTGCGCCCGCGCAGCAGCGCGCGCAGGTCGGCCAGCGGCCCCAGGTGCCGCAGCTTGTCCGGATTGACGATCGAGCTCACGCCCTGGATCTGGCCCTCCGCGACGTCGAGGATCACGACGCCGATCAGCCTGTCCTCGCGGTCGAGGAGCAGGGCGCCCGGCTGGCCGTTGACCTCCTGGCGGCGCGCGGTGAGCCCGCTGACGCGGGTGCCGGCGTGCCGCCATCCTCTGACCAGTGTGCGGGCCACCTTCGCGCGGCCGTGGAGCGCACGTACGATGGCGGGCGCCTTGCCGCCGCCGTCGCCGTGGAGCACCACGTCGTGGGCCAGCAGCTCCTCAAGGCCTTCGAGGTCGCCGTCCTCGACGGCCGCGAAGAAGCGGGTCGCGAGCTGCTCGCGCTGCTCGCGCGAGGCCTCGAACCGGGGGCGCCGCTCGTCGACGTGCCGGCGGGCGCGGGTGGCGAGCTGGCGGGCGTTCTGCTCGCTCGTGCCGATGATCTCCGCGATCCGCCTGTAGGGCTCGTCGAACACCTCGTGCAGCAGGAACGCGGCGCGCTGCTCGGGCGACAGGCTCTCGAGCAGGACGAGGAAGGCGAGCGACAGCGAGTCCGCCATCTCGGCCTTGCGGGCGGGGTCGTCGTCGGCGCTCGCCACCAGCGGCTCCGGCAGCCACTCGCCCACGTAGCTCTCGCGCCGGACACGCGCCGAGCGGAGCTGGTCGAGCGCGAGCCGCGAGACCACCGCCGACAGGTACGCGCGCGGCGACTCGATCCGCTCGCCGCCCGCGCGCGCCCGGTGGAGGCGGAGGAACCCCTCCTGCACCACGTCCTCCGCCTCGCTCACGCTCCCGAGCATCCGGTAGGCGATGGCGAACGCCGCCGGGCGGAGCTCGTCGAACTGCTCTCGTCTCATCTGCCCTCTAAGACGAGACAGGGGCGCTGCCTGTGACAGCTCGCTGTCACATCGCCGGTCCGCGAATCGTCATACGGGTGATGACACACACGGCTCCCACCTCGACGACCCCGACCCCGCGTGCCGACGCGCGTACGCCTCAGCCCCCGCGTGCGACCTTCGGAGAGATGTTCGAGGAGTTGATGGATCTCAGCGCCGGCGTCGGAGTCGCGCTGCTGCCCGTGCTCTTGCTCTCCATACCCGGCATCATCCTCTTCGTCGTCCTGCCGGCCATCCTGCTGCTTGCGCTGGCGGCGCCCCTGGCCGCGATCGCCGCGGTGATCGCCGGGCCGCCGTACCTGCTGGCGCGCTGGCTGCGGCGCCGCCGGCGGCGGATCGCGTCGCCTCCGGCCGGCCGTGCCGACAGCGCGCTTTCGGTCAGGGCGGGCGGTCATTCGCAGGTTCGGGGTCTGGGTTCCGCCTGAACGCGGCTCGCGCTGTTACGCGTCGCGGACGAGCCGGCCCCTGACGATGAGCTTGACGGGTGGGCGAAGCATGCCCATGAAGTTCCAGGTCATGCCGAGCCGGCGGTGGTCGGCGAGGGTGACGGCTTCGAACTCGAGCTCGTCGCCCGCTCGGCGCAGCGTGGCGTCGATGTCCAGCGGCATGCCGGCGCCACGGGCGTGCAGGAGGCCGCGGACACTGAGCCGCTCGTCCTCGAGCGTGGCGCTCTCGGACGCGAAGCGCACGTACGGGTGGTGCTCGACGTCGAAGAAGTCCGGCGACGAGAGGTGCTTGTCGCGCCGCTTGTTCTTCGTGTCGAGGCTGTCGGCCTCGATGGTCAGCTCGATGGCGGGCCTGCCGGACAGGCGGAGCGTGCCCTGGTAGCGGGAGAAGCGGCCCTTGACGGTCCCGATCCCCCAGACGGCCGGGGCGTGGAACTCGACGCTCGAGCGGTCGGGATCGATCCGCCAGACCGTCTTCTCGATGTCCGGGGCGCCGACGGAGCCGGGTGCGTGCGTGCTCATGAGAATCCTCCTGTGCGGTTCGGCTGCACACCCGTCTGACAACGCAGCCGGCCGCCCTGTGACAGCTCAGAGATGGCCGAGCTTGTCCGGGTTCCTCACGATGCGCACGGTCTGGATCCGGCCCTCGACGACATCGACCGTGAGGACGTCCCAGACCCGGACCTCAGCCTGGTCCGGGGTGGGTGGGCGGCTTCCGGCGAGCTCTCGCATCACGACCGCGGCGAGCTCGTGGGCGTCGAAGTCACCGGACTTCAGGAGCGCCAGCGCCTTCTCGACCGCGAGCCGCTCGGCGTCCCCGTAGTGCTCCACGCCGGCGCCCAGCAAGACGCGGCCGGGCTGGCCGTTGACGCGCACCAGCCGGGTCTCGAACTCGCCGAAAGCCTGGCGCACCTCAGCCAAGCCCGCCATGTAGCGGGCGATCAGCGCGGCCCCGAAGAGCGGCTCCTGCGCCGCCATCACCTTGCCGCCGCCGTCGGCGTACAGGATGGCGTCCTTGGCGAGCAGCTCCTCCAGGTCCTCCAGGTCGCCCTCCTCGGCGGCCGCGAGGAAGCGTTCGAGCAGGAGGTCTCGGGCGGCCTCGTCGGCGTCGAAGCGTGGGCGGCTGGCCTCGAGATGCTTCCGCGCCCGCGTCACGAGCTGCCGCGTGTTGACCTCGGTCTGCTCGATGATCTCGGCGATGTCCGCGTACTCGTAGCCGAACACCTCGCGCAGCAGGTAGGCCGCCCGCTCGACTGGAGTCAGACGCTCCAGGAGCACCAGCAACGCCAGCGACAGCGAATCCGCGAGCTCGGCTCGCGAGGCCGGGCCGGGCGTCGGATCCTCGAGCAGCGGCTCCGGCAGCCACGGCCCGACATACGACTCGCGGCGGGCCCGCGCCGACTTGAGGACGTTGATCGACAGGCGCGTCGACGACTGTCGTGATCCAGGCGGCCGGCTCGTCGATCGGGCCTTCCTGCCGCGTCAGGCGCAGCAGCGCCTCCTGGGCCACGTCTTCGGCCTCCGAGACGCTGCCGAGCATCCGGTAGGCCACGCCGAAGCCGTGCCGTCGCAGCGCCTCGAGCTCGCTATCGCTCATTCCGGCCTCCGATCTCATTTGCCATGTCTCACCACGCTGACAAAGGCCGGCGGCGGGTTGTGACACCTGCGTGGTCCGACTATTCGACGATCGGGCCCGGGATGCCGCGCGCTCCGGTGAAGTCCAATGAACGTGGACGGCGTGGCTCGTGCCGCTCGATCTCGCGGCCTTCGAGGAGGTCTGGCGCCGGCTGGCGCGGCGCTCACAGCGCGAGCTCGGCGACGACGGCGGCGTGGTCTGACGGCCACGCACCGGCGACCCAGGTGACGACGCGCACGTCAGCGCCCGAGGGCGGCGCGGACCGCGGCCTCGAGCTCGGCGCGCAGCGGGGAGGGGAGGGGCGTGCCGGCGATCAGGTGGCGGCGGACCGCGCCGAGGGGGAGGTCGACGACCGCGAAGGTCGTCTGCTCGAGCGCGGTGCGGGTGGCGCGGCCGTGCAGCCGCCGCGCGAGCTCGCGGATCGCGGCCTCCAGCGGGCGGTTGAGCTGCCCCAGCGATGTCTTCAAGGCCGGGTCGCCGGCGCTGTCGATCAGGTCCTTGCGGCGCAGCGAAGCCAGCAGGCGAGCGTCGGCCGGGTGCGCCTGCGCGAAGTCGTGCACGGTGAGCGCGGCCGCGACCGCCCCCTCGACCGGGTCGGGATCGCCGAGCGCGGCCAGGAAGCCCTCCTGCGAGCGGCGCACCGCGCGGATCCACATCGCGGCGAGCAGATCATTGAGCGTCGGCCAGCGGTGGTAGATCGAGCCCTTGGGCGCGCCGCTGGCGGCGACGATGCCGTCCAGCGTGGCCGCCCGCGCGCCGTTGTCGAGCACGAGCTCGCGCGCGGCGTCGAGGATGCTGTCGGTGCTGTGCAGCTGCGGCCTCGGCACGTCCGGATACTAGACGGTTTCGCCTAGTCGACGGGGTTCTTACGGCTCTCTCACACCGGCGTTCGACGGTCTGACTGTCCACGGTGGCAAAGGGAGGCTGTTCG
>CAWKIT010000023.1:0-44045 GCA_963849695.1 uncultured Solirubrobacteraceae bacterium | reverse complement strand
TCATCGCGCAGCGTGTGGGCAGGCCCCGTAACCCGTCGTCTACCGAGCACCTGTACGTCACGGTTTGGGAGGACGTCGAGTCGATTCGGGCGTTCGCCGGTGAGCGCTGGCAGGAGGCGGTGATCGCCCCCGATGAGGAGCACCTCCTCGAGGACACGTGGATCGGGCACTACGACGCGCTCAGGCTTCCCCCGGCTGAGTGACCCGGCGCTCTGCCTCGGTCTGGATCGAGTCCAGCGAGGAGGCGACGGCGCGCTCCCATGGCGCCGCGACACGGTCGCCCCACCATTGCCCGAGCCGCCACCCGTCGGTGCAGAGCTCGCCCGTGTATGCGAACTCCGTGCCGGCGGCGACGGGGCGAAGCTCGTAGGTCTCGAGCACGTGCGGCACGGGTCCGCGGACGAGCCGGAACGTGACCCGGTGCGGGCGCTCGAAGCGCACGGTCTCCACGGTCGTGGTCCGCAGGCGCCCCGTCGCCGTCACGTGCGCCGCCAGCGCCATGTCACCGCTGCGCTCCCAGACCTGGAGCTTGTCCTGCATCGCCCGCGGCGTACGCCGGAGGTACGGGGCGGCGATCACGTCGAACACGGTCTCGGGCGGGGCGGCGATGGTGCGCCGGATCGGTCCCAGCGGCCGCACACGACGCCCGACGCCGAGGTCGAGAGTGAGCGCTCCGCGAACCACGAGCGCGTAGCCGCCGCCGGCGAGCGACGCGAGGAGGGCGAGGATCCCGCGCACGCAGACAGCGTATGCGGGCCGGTCAGGTGACCGAGCACCGGGTCCGCGAGGGACCCGGTGCCACGGCGACTTCGGCTCAGCGGTCCTCGGTGTAGGGATCGCGGCTCCCGGACTTGGCGAGGCCGCGGCTGACCATGTAGCCGACGGTGAGCACGGTCACGTAGAGCCATGCCTGCTTGGCTCCGAGGCTGCCGGCGTCGCCGTCGTCCACGAGGAGGGCGGCGATCAGCACGCCGGCGGTCGCGGCCAGGTAGGCGATCAGCTCGGTGGTCTTGAATGCCGCCTTCGTCTCGGTGCTGCGGCGGACGGTGCTCCGCTCGGCGGCGACGCGGCCGTCGGCCGGCAGGCGGGGCGATGTTGCAGGAGAGGTGGCCATCGATGGCTCCTTTGGATTCGTGCCGACGCGCCCGTGGCCCGGAAGCCTGACGGATGCGTTCAGCGGTTCTCATCGGGTCGCAGCCGCCTTGGCGGCATGCGAACGGCGCCGTCACACGAATCCGGCCGAACCGCTCTCCCACGTGAGGATCCGCGGGCAGGAGGACTTCGCCTTACGTCGCCGTATTGACGAAGTCACGCACCGCAACTCGTGAGTCCACGAGCCTCGGCGCCAATGCCCTCGGAGCTCGACAGTGTCCCCACCTGCCGGGGAACCCAAACATGCGCCCGTCCGATGCGGCTCGGGCTACGGCCCGCCCGGTCGCGGATCGCTGCCCTCGGGCACATCCGGTCGCCCTTCTTCGAGCTGCCCTTCGGCCGTCGCCTCGATCCCGTCCCGGCGGGGATCGGCGAAGACGAACATCTCGACGATGATGTCCGGGTCGAACATGATCTGCGACTGGTAGTTGACGACCGCCCGGCCGGTCGCCTCCTCGACCAGGCCCGTCAGCACCTCGGTCATCTCGTTCTCGAACAGCTGCCGGAACTGGCGGACCATGTTCTGGCGGCCGAACCTCAGCATCGTCTGCTCGGCCGTGGTCAGACCGCCGCGCATGACGACGAAGAGCATGTCGTCGAGCATGTAGCTCTTCGCCTGCTCGGGGCCCTTGCCGAAGAACTGCTTCTTGGCGCGGACCATGCCGTCGGACAGTCGCGCGAGCATGTCGCCGCCATCCAATTCGGGCGATCTTGCCCTATGACCGTCGCTCATTGCGGCAAGCCTACCGCCGCCGGTTGGCGTCAGGCCTGTTACCGTAGTACTCGATTGCGGGTCCAGTGGCGCTCGAAGGGCGAAGCCGGCTCCGAGGTTCAGTACCGGTAGGCGGTTGCGCGTACCTGACCGGCTCGCGCGACTGTCTCCTGATCGATCCGTTCGACCAGGAGATTTCAATGCCCCAAACACCCTTCGCGCCCCCCGTGGCGACGCGGACCGGTAAGCGAGCGGCGTCCACAGGCGGCCGGCCCGCCGACCCCACACGAGCGCTGCTCACCATCGCCGAGCACCGCGTCGGACGTCGTGCCGTGCTGTCGGTCGCCGGCGAGGTGGACATCAGCACCGCCGCGGACCTTCGGACGGCGATCGAGACCGCCGGCACCCGAGCGTTCGAGGTCTGGGTCGACCTGAGCGAGACGACCTTCATGGACTCCAGCGGACTCCACGCCATGGCTCAAGCTCGTGCCCGCCTGGCCGACGCGAACCTCCAGCTCGCCCTCATCTGCACGGATGGGCCTGTCCTCCGCGTCATCAAGCTCGCAGGCTTCGATCGCATCTTCGAGATCCACCCCAGCCGCAGTGATGCGAACCATGCAGCCAACGCCTGACGCCGGATCGTTCACCTCACGGCGCGTTGATGCGTCCGTCGAGATCCAAGCCAGCGGCGACCTCGACATGGCTGCCACGTTCAAGCTCGAGCCCGAGGTCGAGCGGCTTCTGGCCCAGGACGGAGTTCGCCGGCTGGTACTGGACCTCGCCGACGTCCGGTTCATCGACTCCGCCGGGATCGGCGCACTTCTCTCGATCCGTGAACGGGCGGATCGACTCCGGGTCGAGATGGCTCTCACCAACGTGCCAACTCAGGTTGAGCGCGTGCTGGAGCTGACGGGGACCAGAGGCATAGTGGCGCGCTAGTCGGGTCGAGTGCCGCTCCGACGAGTGCACGGCCCGCATGCGCACGCGCCCGTCCGGGAAGTGAGTCGGTGAGGTCCCGGACGACCGCCTCTCAGCGCGGCCGCCGAGCAGACGCACGAGGAGGAGCCCGGATGAGTTTGGCGGAGATCCTGACGTCCAGCGCCGCACAGCACCCTGACAACGTCGCGGTCAAGCTGGACGACGTCGAGGTCTCGTATGGGATGCTCGACAACGCGACGGCCCGCGTGGCGACCCTGTTGCGCTCGAAGGGCGTGGAGGTCGGCGACCGCGTCGGGGTCATGCTGCCCAACGTTCCGCATTTCCCGATCGTCTTCTTCGGCGCCCAGCGCGCCGGCGCCGTCGTGGTGCCGATGAACGTGCTCCTCAAGGGGCGAGAGGTCGGGTTCTATCTGGAGGACTCGGGCGCGAAGGTGCTGTTCGCGTGGAGCGGCTTCGCCGAGGCCGCCGAGGAGGGGGCCGCGGCGGCGGGAGTCGACTGCGTGCTCGTCGATCCCGAGACGTTCCTCGCGATGTTGGGCGAGGCCGAGCCGGCGGACGACGTGGTCGAGCGCGCGGGCGACGACACGGCGGTGATCCTCTACACCTCGGGCACGACGGGGACGCCGAAGGGCGCCGAGCTGACGCACGACGGCCTCACCAAGAACGTCGAGGTCTCGCAAGAGCTGTTCTCCGTCACTCCTGACGACGTGATCTTCGGCGGCCTCCCGCTGTTCCACGTCTTCGGGCTCACGTGCGGTCTCAACACGGCGATCGCCAGCGGGGCGGCGCTGACGCTGCTCCCACGGTTCGATCCCACGAAGGCGCTCGAGATCCTCGAGCGCGACCGGGTGACGATCTTCGAGGGCGTCCCGACGATGTACGGCGCGCTGCTCAACCACCCGCACCGCGCCGACTTCGACGTCAGCGCGCTGAAGGTGTGCGTCTCGGGCGGGGCCGCGCTGCCGGTCGAGGTGCTGCGCGGCTTCGAGGCCGCGTTCGACTGCAAGATCCTCGAGGGCTACGGGCTGTCGGAGACGTCGCCGGTGGCGTCCTTCAACCATCCCGACCGCGAGCGCAAGCCCGGCTCGATCGGCATCCCGATCCGGGGCGTCGAGATGAAGGTCGTCGACGAGGACGGCAACGACGTCCCGCAGGGCGAGGTCGGCGAGATCGTCATCCGCGGCCACAACGTGATGAAGGGCTACTGGCGCAAGCCGGAGGCCACGGAGACCGCCATCCGCGACGGCTGGTTCCACACCGGCGACATGGCGCAGGTCGACGAGGACGGCTACTTCTTCATCGTCGACCGCAAGAAGGACATGATCATCCGCGGCGGGTACAACGTCTACCCGCGCGAGGTCGAGGAGGCCCTGTACGAGCACCCGGGGATCCTCGAGTGCGCCGTCGTCGGGGTCCCGCACGACGCGCTCGGCGAGGAGGTGGCGGTCGCCGTCGTGCTCAAGGAGGGGGTCGATGACGTCGACGCCGCGGCGATCCGCGACCATGTCAAGGAGCGCGTCGCCGCGTACAAGTACCCCCGCCACGTGTGGTTCACCGACGCGCTGCCCAAGGGCCCGACGGGCAAGATCCTCAAGCGCGAGATCGAGATACCCGTCGAGGCGAAGTCCTCCTAGGGGCATCGTCATGGCGAACTCTGCCGGCGCGCCGCTCTCGACGTGCTGCTCACGGACGCCGCGGTCGGGCAGCGGTCGCGGTTCGTGCGGCCGCTCGCCACCGCGCGCGTGGCGGCCGGGCTGGCGCGGCATCCCCGGCGCTCGGTGCGCCGGGTCGGCGGCCTGGGAGCGGACCTCGTCCGCGTGGCCGCCGGGCGATCCGACCGCAGGCCCGCGAAGGGAGACCGGCGCTTCGCCGACCCCGCGTGGGAGTCCAGCTGGGCGTTCCGCCGCGTGATGCAGACGTACCTGTCGCTCGCCGAGAGCGTCGACGGGCTGGTCACCGACGCGGGGGTCGACTGGCGCGCCGAGCGGCAGGCGCGGTTTGCGGCGGGCAACGTCGTCGACGCGCTGGCGCCGACGAACTTCCCGTGGTCGAACCCGACGGTGCTCAAGGCCACGATCGACGAGGGCGGCACCAACCTCGTGCGGGGAGCACGCCATCTCGTGTCCGACGTCTCGCGCCCGCCGCGCCTGCCGGCGATGGTCGACACGAGCAAGTTCGCGGTCGGCGAGAACCTGGCGCTGACGCCGGGATCGGTGGTGCTGCGCACCGACGTGTTCGAGCTCATCCACTACGCGCCGCAGGCCGAGCAGGTCCGCGAGGTGCCGCTGCTCTTCGTCCCGCCGACGATCAACAAGTACTACATCCTCGACCTCGCGCCCGGCCGCAGCATGATCGAGCACATGCTCGCGGCAGGGGCTGCAGGTGTTCTCGATCTCCTGGCGCAACCCGGGCGAGGAGCAGGGGCACTTCGACCTCGACACCTACGCGCGCGCGGTGGTCGAGGCGCGCGACGCCGTGGCCGAGATCACTCGTGGACCGTCGGTTCACCTGAACGCGGCGTGCTCGGGCGGGATCATCGCCGCCGGCCTGCTCGGCCACCTTGCGGCGTGCGATGAGCTGGGCCGGCGTGGCAAGCCTCACCCTGCTCGTCTGCGCGCTCGACAACGAGCGCGCGGGGACGGCGGGCGCGTTCGTCAACCGTGAGCTGGCGGCGGCCGCGGTCGCCGAGTCGGCGCGCAAGGGCTACGTGGACGGCCAGGCGCTGGCGGGCGTGTTCGCGTGGCTGCGGCCCAACGACCTGGTGTGGGGCTACGTGGTCAACAACTACCTGCTCGGCAAGGACCCGCCGGCGTTCGACATCCTCTACTGGAACCAGGACACGGTCCGCCTCGCCGCCGGCCTGCACCGCGACTTCATGCTGCTCTCGCTGGAGAACTCGCTCGCGCGGCCCGGCGGGCTGGAGGTGTTCGGAACGCCCGTCGACCTGTCCGCCGTGGACGTCGACAGCTACGTCGTCGCCGGGCTCAACGACCACATCATCCCGTGGGAGAACGCCTACCGGAGCGCGGCGCTGCTGGGCGGCACGCCGCGGTTCGTGCTGTCCACGAGCGGGCACATCCAGGCGCTCATCAACCCGCCGAGCCCGGAGAGCCGGGCGAGCTACCGCGTCGCGGACGAGCTTGTGGCGGAGCCGCAGGCGTTCCTCGAGCAGACTCCGACCCGGCGCGGGAGCTGGTGGTCGGACTACGTCGAGTGGCTGCACGCGCGGTCCGGGGAGCTCAAGCCGGCTCCCGCCAAGCTGGGCAGCCGCAAGCACAAGGCCGTCGCCAAGGCGCCGGGCAACTACGTCCACGCGAACTGAGGAGGAGCGCATGGCCACCGCGACGGTCCCCTACCAGCACCTCGGCGAGGCGCTCGCCACCGACTACTTCATGGTCCGCGAGCAGTTCACCGACGAGCAGTGGGGGCACTTCATCGAGGTGCGGCGCTTCGTCGACCAGGAGGTGCTGCCCGCGATCAACGAGTACTGGGAGGCGGCCGAGCTGCCGTGGCCGCTGATGCGCCGGATCGCCGAGCTCGGGCTCTTCGGCGAGGACATCTCCGGGCACGGCTGCCCTGGGATGAGCCCGCTGGCGCGCGGCCTGGTCAACATGGAGCTGCACCGCGGCGACGGCAGCCTCGGCACGTTCCTCGGCGTGCAGTCGGGGCTGGCGATGAAGTCGATCGACGTGCTCGGGTCGGAGGAGCAGAAGGAGCGGTGGCTGCCGGCCATGGCGCGGCTGGAAAGGGTCGGCGCCTTTGCACTGACCGAGCCCGGGCACGGCTCGGACTCGGTCGCACTGGAGACGAGCGCGCGGCGCGACGGCGACGACTGGGTGCTCGACGGCGCCAAGCGCTGGATCGGCAACGGGTCGATCGCCGACGTCGTCGTCGTGTGGGCCCGCTCGGACGAGGACGGCCAGGTCAAGGGCTTCCTGGTCGAGAGCGAGTGGGACGGCTTCTCGGCGACGACGATGGAGGGCAAGGGCGCGGCGCGCGCGATCTGGCAGGCCGACATCCGGCTCGACGGCGTGCGCGTGCCGGAGACCTCGCGGCTGCCGGGCGCGCGGAGCTTCAAGGACACCGGCCGCGTGCTCGTCACCACGCGGACGACGTGCGCCTGGGCAGCGCTCGGCCACGCCGTCGCGGCGTACGACACCGCGCTCACCTACAGCAAGCAGCGCACGCAGTTCGGCAAGCCGCTGTGCTCGTTCCAGGTCGTCCAGGAGCGGCTCGTGCGCATGCTCGCCGAGGTCACGAGCATGCAGCTCTACTGCATGCAGCTCGCGCGCCTGGAGGAGACCGGCCGGCTGTCGGACACGATCGCCGGCCTGGCCAAGCTCAACAACACGCGCAAGGCGCGCGAGGTGATCGCTTCGGCGCGCGACATGCTCGGCGGCAACGGCGTCCTGCTCGAGAACCACGTCATCCGCCACATGGGCGACATCGAGGTCATCCACACCTACGAGGGCACGGAGACCATGCAGACGCTGATCGTCGGGCGCGACATCACCGGCGTGGGCGCCTTCGCGTGAGCTGGGAGCCGTTCGTCGTGCGCGCGGCCGGGCTGCGGCTGCGGGTCGCGCGCACCGGCAGCGGCCCGCCTTTGGTGCTCGTGACGGGCATCGGGGCGAACCTGGACATGTGGGAGCCGTTCGTCGGGCTCGTGCCCGGCCGCGAGGTCATCGCCTTCGACCCACCGGGAGCGGGCGGCTCCCAGCGCCCTTCGCGCCCGCTCCGGATGGGCGGGCTCGCCGCTGTGGTGGTCTCGCTGCTCGACGAGCTCGAGCTCGGTGAGGTCGACGTCCTCGGTTACTCGTTCGGAGGCGGCCTCGCACAGGAGCTGGCGCGCCGCGCACCGGAGCGCGTCCGCCGCCTGATCCTGTGCGCCACCGCACCCGGCCTCGGCGGCGTGCCGCCATGGCCATACCCCGCCCTCCTGCTCGCCTCGCCGGCCCGCTACTACCACCCATCGGCATTCCGCTTCGAGGTCCCCCGCATCGCCGGCGGCCGCACCCGACGCGAGCCCGCGCTGCTCGAGCGCCAGGCCGCCGCCCGCCTCGGCCGGCCGCCCGACCCGCTCGGCTACGCCTTCCAGCTCTACGCCATCTCGGGCTGGACGAGCCTGCCGTGGCTGCACCGCATTGGGCAGCCGACCCTGATCCTCGCCGGCGACGAGGACCCGATCGTGCCGCTCGCCAACGCGCGCCTCATGGCCCGGCGCATGCCCGCCGCCCGCCTGCGCGTGGTCCGCGGGGGCGGTCACCTGTTTCTGCTCGACCAACCCGAGACCGTCGCCGAAGACATCCACGCGTTCCTCGATTCGTGAACTGCCGGTCGAATCCGCGCCCCCAGCACGCCTCACTTGAGTCCGCGCATAGCGCCAGCTACCTGTCGTGGACTCGCGGTCCCGCCCTGGGTCGTGCCTCCCTCGGATGTAAGGCCTTCCGCCACTCCAAGAATCCTCGCCAAGCAGTTCGAGCATGCGGGAAGTCCGACGACGACGGCTCCCTGGCCCTCAGAATGTAGGGCTAGCGGGTCGAGCGGGAAAGACGTCTCAATCGATGCTTTCGACAAGGTCCTGCCAAGTGACAACATGCGGTGCACCGTGAGGTCCTGACCGCATCGGGATGAACAGTCGCTCGGAGAGCTTCTGCAGCCAGTCAGGGGCTTCCGCGGCCTCGAGGTCGGCGCAGAAGTAGTGGTCTCCCCTCGGCTCTGGATAACCGAACGCCTCCAGGTCGCGACGGGTGAGGACCCGCCACGCACCGCGTCTTCTAAAGAGACCCAGGGTTCGGTGAGTCCCGTGCTCTAAGCGGTAAAGCAGCACGAGGTCCGCGCCGAGTTCGCGTCCACCGAGCTCAACCGCGCCACGACGATCCCCGGCGCGGACGTTGTACACCTGGTTCTCGCGGATCCAGGACCAATGCTCCGGCGACCGGACGAAGCCCAGGAGAACATCGACATCAGCAGGCGGGCGCCTAAGAAACGGCGTTGCAGAGACCGCCGAAAGTTGGGGAGGCGTTCCGCCGAAGACAGCTTCACGCCAGTAGCGGCTTCGTTCGTGCTGGGTGATTTGGCTAGCGAAGTGATCAAGGACGCCGGTCAAGTGCTTCCGCAGGGCAGCCTTTCCGATCGCCGCGCCGTGCGCGGAAGGCTTTAGTGGAAACGCGCCGAGACCAGGAAGGACTTCCCCATGCTCGAGATACAAGGTCGGAGGCCCCTCGCCGGGATAAAGAACATATGCCGCGGCGGAGCGCCGGATCGCGTCACGGTAGGCGTGCATCTTGAGCAGGTCCTCGCGCTTGCTCGCGCCGACCGATTCGGCCTGCTCCTCGTCGTCGGCGAGCGCCTCCAGCGCTGCTTCATCCGTCGAGTCCTGTGCGAAGCGGTCGAGCCGCTCCAAGCGGTACTTCGCATCGAAGTGGAGCCATACGTCGTCGGGAGGGCCGGCTTGCGGATCCTTGAGCCGAACACGCAGCGAGCAGTCTGGCCGCATCACCCGAGTCCATGAGGCAGCCGCGTGTTCTCCGACCCGAAAAGTGCGGTTGAACGAGAGCGTGAGCGCGATCTGGCGGCCGTGATGGCACAAGCTCCACTCGAGCTCCGATGTCTTGCCGACCCGCAGCCCGAGACTTAGGCCAAGTGCCGTGGGTCGAAACAAGGACACGAGCGGCACTGGCTGATTAGCGATCTCGGCGACGACCTCGACTAAAACGAGGTAAGTCCACATCTCGTAGAGCTGCGAAACCGTCCGTTGGCTCACGGAGAGCGGATCGTGTGGAAGATCTATGCCCACAGCAAGCGACGCCTCGAGGAGTACGTACGCCTCGAAGATCTGGCGGTACCCCTCGCGCTTGAGAAGGACCTGATTGCCACTCGGAAATGAGGTCAGAGTTGAGGCGTCTCGCAGTACCGGCGCCATTAGCAGCGCGTCGAGGCGCGCGTTCACCTGCTCGGCCAAGTGTCGACCGCGTCGCGCCGGCCCCGCATCGACCGCTGAAGTCGCGAGTGCGCGCTGCAAGTCGAGAGCGATGCTCTGCCAGCGCTCGAGAGCAAAGCGCACGAACCGATTGGGGACGGTATCCCACGTCTCCTCGGTTCGGCGATGCCAAAGCCGGCGAGGCAACGTCCCGAGACCTATGGCGTGCTCCATCCGTGGCGCAGGCACACGTGGACCAGGGGCGGTGAGCGCCTTCACGAGAGTGGAGGATCCAGCCACGGGCCGCCCTGGCGGCCGGTCTTCGAACTCGTCACGCCACTCACGGTGAGGTTGGTTCAGGACGTAGGCGAGCGCCCCCTCCAACGCCTCGTCGAACAAACGTGCGGTGAGCGCAGCGAAACGCTGGTACAGCAGTAATGCCTCTCGTGCTGGGTCAACCTGAAACCGCTGGGTTGTCGCCGCGAACCCTTGGATGGTTGCTTCCGCAGCCACCGTGCCGATGTCATTGAGCATCTGTCGGTACTCGTGCTCGTAGCTGAGCTTCAGGGTTCGGACCTCAAGTGCGGCGGACGCGACGGTCGGTGACTCGGGGTCGGTACGAAGCTCGACGTCGAGCCAGCCAACGGACTGGCCGGTGAGCAGCCGTCCCGATTGGCGCGATTGGTCATCGGGCCGGAACAGCTCCGACGGCTCAAGCCAGTATCGGTCCCAGCCCGGTACGTTGATCGTGTACCGATACTCGGTGGCCTCGCGCAATCGTGGGCGCCCATGCTCGCTCGCGGTCAAAGCAGGTGCGCCCGCGGCTGAGGTCCCAGGAGGCACCTGGACGACGAGCGACCCCACGACCTCACCGCTCGCCCTTACCAGTGGAACAGAAAGCTCTGGTTGCGTCGGACTACTCCGCGAACGATACGAATTGGTTTACGCGCACACTTTCGACCATTCGCAATACCTTGTCGAACGTACGCGGCAATACCGGCGTCTCGCTGAACGAGACCGGATCTAGTTCGGCGGGCGGATCTTCCACGCTTCCGGTAGCCGCGAACGCCGCCAGCCGAAGTAGGACGGGCTCGACTCGTCGACGCGCGCCGTGGAGCCGAGGCAGCACCTTTTGCATCGTGAACAGGTCCAGCGCGGTGGGGAGATCGTCTTCACCGGAGCCTGCCACCAACGCCATGAATCTCAAGCCTTCGCCGTAGACACGGTGACCGAACTCATGGCCGCTGATCGTGAGCAGGCGATGGAGCGAAAGGAGGCGACTCTCGAGCTCGGCCTGCTGTGGATGCGGCGACCGGACGTGCCAGTCGTCGTCGGCAACCACCGCCAAAACCTGCCGAAGATCAACATCGTCAGCCTCGGCCGCCGCTGCAGGATGCCCGATAACCGCCCCGAGGTCATCGGTCCGCACTCGGAACTCGAAGCTATTCGCGCGATCGAGGACCTTAGGTGAGAAGAGGTATGTCGTCTCGTCCACGTTGACCGTGCCCAGGACGAAAACGTTCGCTGGGATTGGGATACGGTGCGGCTCGCCCGTAGTGAGGCGCCACTCGCCGGTGGCGCTGCGCGTGAGGTTCGCAAGGATCGGCTGGCGGGATTCAATCCCAGAGAGAAAATCGGCGAAGTACCGCTCGACGTGTGCCAGGTTCATCTCGTCAAGCACTAAGACGTATGGGTGAGCAGGATCGTCCTCTGCACGGAGTAGGAACTGGAGCACCTCGGGTGCGGCCCACGCGTGCTCGCCATGCTCTGTCGCGGTAAGGGCGTCCTCATACCCCAGCAACGGCTCAGGCCCGGTCCAATTGGGGCGAACCGGCACCACGAGGCTACGCGCCCGACCGTCCCGGTCAACCCCAAACCAGTTCCCGAGCTTGAGCGCGAGCTGGGTCTTCCCCGAACCGGAGAGGCCGGTGAGAATGACGAAGGGCTTCGCGAGCAGCGCGCAGAAAAAGGACCGGAGCAGCGTGGGGTCAACGATCAACCCGGAGCGCTCGACGCTTTCGCGAAACGACGCGAACGCGTCCGCCACGGAGACATCCCAACTGGGAAGTTCGCTGCTCACATCGGTCAACACCGCTGCGATCTGAGGGAAGCGGCCCACGAGCCGTTCAACGAACGTCTGGTCGAGGCCGAAGAAGTACCCCTGCCGGACGCCTCCCGACTGTGTGAATGGCGCGCCGTGCTCGATGCGCCACCGTTCGGGGATCTCGGCGAGGGGCACGGGCTCGGCGAGCTCGGTGTAATCGACGGCGACAAGCCGCCCCTCCTCCTCCCACGGGCCGTGCTCGATCACACTGGGTTTCGCAGCGACTTGCGGGCCACGACTCACGACACCGACAGCCCGCAACGCTCCGTTGGCGTAATGGAAGACGCGATCGCCGACGTCGACGTCGGCAAGCGCCTTCCAATGCGCAAGTTCGCTTCCGCGTTGATCTCGCAGCGGTGCCCAGATGAAGCTGCCGTCCCGCTCCTCCTTCCAAGTCCCGCCTTGGTTGACCCACCAGAAACGAGACAGGGCTGCGGCTCCTCGGTCGATCACCTCGAATCCGAGCTCTCGGAGCTTGCGTACGGTCGTGCGTTGTCCGCCGGTGAATTCGCTTGCGCGGAGCGGACCCAAATTTGCATGTTGGAATCCATGCGCAGCTGCGACGATGGCCTTAGAGTCGTACTGGCGACCGTCGATGACGAGCATCCAGTGCTTGGCACGACCGAAGCCGTACCGCGCGAGGAACGCGTCACGCCCTACCGTGTCAAACTCGCGGACCGCAGCCAGTACAGCTTCGCGGTCGGTTAGATCGCTCAGCGCCATGCGGCACGAGCGTACACGTGACGCCGTCGACGTCGGGTAGCGCGCCTAAACGACGCGCCTTCGGTAAGGCGCCATCTTTGGTCCAAGATTCACGCACGACGGTCCTCTTGCATTACAAGGCTCACCATGGCTCAGCCGCATCCGCGGCGTCTACTGGAGGACGAGGTCAAAGAGGCCGCGGCACCAGCGCGAGCCGATCGGTTCGCTGGCCGAGCGGGCGGGCGCCGCGACGAACTGGCCGCCGGTGTGGTCGTTCGGCACCGGCTGACCGGCGACGGTCACGGTCTGCCAGCGCGTGAACAGGTCGAGGATGTCGCGGTTGATGACCTCGAAGCGCTCGTAAGCGGCGACGAAGTCCTCGTTGGCCCGCAGCTCCGCGCACGCCTTCGGGTACTCCTTCACCAGCCACGCGCGGCCCTTCACCATGTACATGCCCTTGGCCTCGATCACCCGGCCGGCGTCGCGCGCCGACAACGCCGAGATCATCGAGACGTGCGGTCGGGTCAGATCGGATCGCCATCGACGATCACGTCAACGCGCCCGGGCCATGGCGCGAGCATCCCCGCAATCGGCGACGCGTCCTGCTCCGACGGCGCCTCATAGACCCAGAAAGCGTCATCCGCGCCGGGTGCGGAGAAGTAGCTCGCATCGCCCTTGAACGGGCAATGCGACGTGGTCTCGCTCGGCGCGAGCAAGTCCATCCGCACGTCCTCGCGCGGCAGATAGAACCGAGTCGGCAGACCGGTCTCCTCCAACGCCACCGCCCGGTCGGAGGCGGCGAGAACCCGGCCGTCTCGCTCAACTCGCACGTGCCCCGTGAACGGGCGGGTCGTGACCCGATGCGCACCCATGGCATGGGCGGCCTTCTTGAGCTTGTCCGATACACCCATGCCGTCAATATGCCCGCAGCCCCGCCGCGGCAGGCGTCCCCGATCGATGAGCCGTCCGATCCTTGTGTTGCCGCCCGTCGGAACCGAAGTCGATCACGCGCTGCCGATGCAAACATGTGTACCACATCAAACATGTCGTGCACATGAAGATGATCCAGATCCGCAACGTCCCCGAGGATCTCCATCGGTCGCTCAAGGCGCGCGCCGCGCGTGAGGGAACGACGATGTCCGACCTCATCCTCGCCGAGCTGCCCCGCCTCGCGCATAAGCCGTCGGGCGAGCAGCTGCTCGCCCGCGTACGGCGGCGGACTGCGGTGTCCGGGGCGCCGGCGTCCGACCTGATCGCCGCCGAGCGCGCCGAACGCTGATGCTCGTCGTCGACGCGAGCGCCGTCGCCGAACTGCTCCTGGGCAGGCCGGCCGGCGATTCGGTCGCCCGGGAACTACGCGAGCACGGCTTCGACCTCCACGCGCCGCAGCTGCTCGACGTCGAAGTCCTCAGCGCGCTGCGACGCGTCGTCACCGCCGGTGATGCGTCGCCCGCGCGCGCTGAAGAGTCGGTGGCCGACCTGGTCGATCTGCCGATCGAGCGCTATGGGCACTACGAGCTGATCCCACGCATCTGGGAGCTGCGGGACAACTTCTCGATGTACGACGCGACCTACATCGCACTCGCGGAGGCGATCGCCGACGATGGCGCGCCGCTATTGACCGCGGACGCCCGTCTCGCTCGCGCCGCGGACGCACACACCGCCGTCCGCGTGGTCCTCGCGGCCTGACTGCGCGAGGCCTGGCGGGGACTACGGTCGCGCCACGCCATGCTCGTCGCGCGCCCCGCGGGCTCCGAGTGCCGGCGGTGCAAGACTCCCGGCGTGGCCGTGCGTCGCTTCCGTCCCGCCGCTCGGGTTGCGCTCTTCCTCGCCGCGCGAGGGCGCTGCGCGGTGTGCGGTGAGCCGTTGCGGCCGAGCTGGCATGCCGACCACGTGCGGGCGGTGAGCGCAGGCGGGGAGACGGAGCCGGCGAACGGGCGGGCGCTGTGCCCGCGCTGCAACCTGGCAAAGGGCGCGCGGCCGGCGTGATCGCGCCGCGACCGTGGCAGGCGGAGTTCCTCGCGCGCCACGCCGCGCATCCGCGGGCCGACTTCCTCCTCGTGGCGACCCCGGGGGCGGGCAAGACGCTGGCCGCCTGCCAGGCGATCCGCGCGGCGGGCGCCTCCCAGGTCATCGTCGTGTGCCCGACGACGGCCCTGCGCGCGCAGTGGGCGGACGCCGCGGACCTGGTCGGGCTGCACCTGGACCCGCGCTGGCGCAACGCGGACGGCGCCTGGCGCGAGGAGGTCGACGGCGTCGCGGTCACGTACCAGCAGGTCGCCTCGGCGCCGGACCTGTTCGCGCACCATCTCGCGCGGCCGACGTTCGTGGTGCTCGACGAGATCCACCACGCCGGCGAATCGGCGACCTGGGGCACCGCGCTGCGGGCGGCGTTCGACGGCGCGCGCCATCGGCTCGCGCTGTCGGGCACGCCGTTCCGGTCCGACGCCCGGGCGATCCCGTTCGTGCGCTACGACGAGGACCGCTGTTGCTCGCCGGACTTCGTCTACGGCTACGGCGACGCGGTGAGCGACGGCGTCTGCCGGCCGCTGGCGTTCCGGCTGCTCGACGCGACGCTGCGCTGGCGCGTGGATGCGCAGGAGACGATCGCCGCGTTCGCCGACGAGCTCGATCCGACCGACGACGCGCGCCGGCTGCGGACCGCGATCGACCCGTCGACGCCGCTGCTGGCGCAGATGCTTCGCGACGCCGACGCGCTGCTGCTCAAGGCGCGCGCCGTGATCCCGGACGCCGCCGGTCTCGTGCTGTGTGATGACCGCGCGCACGCGCGCGCGACGGGAGCGTTGCTGCGCACGATCGCGGGCGAGAAGCCGGTCGTCGTGGTCAGCGACGAGCCGCAGGCGCACGCCCGGATCGACCGCTTCGCGCGCGGCGACGCGAGCCGCGCCGCGCTGGCTGGTCGCGGTGAACATGGTCAGCGAGGGCGTCGACGTGCCGCGCCTCGTGCTCGCCGCGTATGCGACGGTCAAGCGCACCGATCTGTTCTTCCGCCAGGCAGTCGGGCGGGTCGTGCGCCGCCGCGGCCACGATCCGGGCGACCTCGTGGCCACCGTGTTCCTGCCCGCCGACCCGACGCTGACCGGGTGCGCCGAACGTGTCGAGGTCGAGCTGCGCCGGCAGGTCCTCGACGAGCCCGCGGCGTTCGATGTCGAGCCGCCGCCGGGACTCGCGCGCCGGGTCGACTTCCAGCCGCTCGATGCGCAGGTCGAGCCCGGCGGGATGATCGTCGCCGGCGTGCACTATGCGCGCGGCGAGGTCGAAGCCGCGCGCCGGCTGCTGCGCGAGCTCGGGCAGTCCGAGCGCGCGCTGCCGCCAGGTGCTCGAGTTCGTGCGCCGGGAGCGTGTCGGCGGCCCGTCTCCCCCACCCGCACCCGTTCCCGCGCACCGCCGGGTCGAGCACAAGCGGCGCGCGCTCGACCGCCTTGCCCGCCGCTGGGCGCAGCTGCGACGCGAGATCGACCCCGACTACACGTGGCCGCAGGCGCAGGCGCGGGTCAACCGCGCGATGGGCGTCCGCCGCCGTTCCGACGCCGGCGAGGCGCAGCTCGACGACGGCTTCGCGTTCCTGCGCTCAGAGCTCGCCAAACTCGCCCGCGACTACCCCGAACAGGCCGAACGGCTGCGGATTCCCGCGAGCGTCGAAGCGATCGCCGAGCGCGTGGGCGTCGCGACCGGCGAGGGCTGACTTCAACCGGTCGCCGCAGTTTCTCGAGCGCGAGCGGCGGGCATCGGACGCGCCCGCTCGCGAAGCGCCCGACCGGGTGCGCGAGCCGGACGGTCGCTGCATGATCGTCGAGCCCGACGACCGTGCCGTGCAGGCCCACCAGGTAGCGCGGGCTGACGCGTTCGGTTATGCGGACGACGTCCCCAACGTTCAGCGTCGCCAGCGCCGAGACGGAGCGAACGGTGAACAGGAGCTGCCGACGCGCCTCCACCGCCGCGGCGAGCGCGCCGAGATGGTCATCCAGCTCGCCCGCCGCGATGGCGTCCAGCAGCGACCGCTCGTCCTCGAGGCGCGGCCTCACGCCGCAGCCGTGAATCCGTCGCTGCCGGCCGAGGCCCTGAGCGTTCGCATCACGGCGATCGGATCGTCATGCGGGCCGGCGACATAGACCGGACGGCCCCGCTGCGCGCAGCCGGCGCACTTCGTCAAGGAGTTCTCGATCGGTCACACCGGAATTGCAGCGCGCGCACCGGACGGATCGGCCGCGGTTCAAGCGCGCGCAAGGCAGAGGCTCAAAACCCGCGCTGGGTGCGGTTCCGAGATGGCGCCTCTTCAGTCCACCGCTTGGGCAAGACCCGCAGCCCGTGATCGCGAGCCGCGTTCGAGAGCCTCCGGTCCCAGGTTGCAACGCACAACTCAGCCCGTGGCAGCAGCAGCGCAGACGCCAGGTGCAGCGCGTCGAGGCTCGGAAAGGCGCCGGCGGAAGTCAGCGAGGCGGCGCGCTCTATCTGTAATGAGGCTACATAGCGTGCGCGAGGCGGCGACGGGGAAAATTGGCGGGTCATTCTGTCGGGAGAGGAGCTGGCATGGCCGAAAACGCCCGCGGCGCACTCGTGTTCGGTGCGCGCAACCTCGGAAAGGCGATCATCGAAACGCTGCGTGGAGCGGGCTGGAACGTGGCCGGCGTCGCGCGATCGGATCGGACCCTCGAAGGCGTCGCCGCGCTCGGCGCGCTCGCGATCCGCGCCGACGTGACCGCCCCGGGCGACGTCACGCGAGCGCTGCAGGAGTCCGCGGACGCGCACGGGCCGCTCGATCTCGTGGTCAACGCCGCGGCGGCCTACGGCGGTACGCGGTCGGGGCCGTTTGGCGGAGGGCCCCTCGCCGAGGCCGCGCCGGACGCGTTCGACGCCTGGGCCGCCGCACCGCCACGCGCGGCGTTCTCGTTCCTCTCGGCCACGAGCCGCTTCCTCCTCGCCCAGGACCGGCCGGCGACGATCGTGCAGGTGACCGGCGGCTCCGCTCGGCGGGCGATGCCCGGCCGCGGCCTGTGGGCGGCGGGCGCGTTCGGCGTCCGGGCGCTCACCCACGCCGCGGCGCTCGAGCTGCGCGAGCAAGGCATCCAGGTCACGCTGCTGATCGTCGACGCCGGGATCGAGCCGCTGTCCGGCAAGCGGGAGGGCGTCGACCCGGCCGCTCTCGCCGACCCCTACGAGATCGCCCAAGCTGTGCGCTTCCTGGGCGAGCAGGGCCCGCGGGCCGCGACGCACGAGCTGCAGGTCACGCCGCTCGCCGAGCGCTGGATGCCCTGACGGCCGACCGGGTAGTACGTTGCTGAACTTCGCGATCGAGGGGACGGAAATGGGAGTAGATCAGGCGTTCAGCCGACGTCGGTTCCTCGCGACGGGCGGCGCCGCGGCCGCGGCCTCGATGGGTCTCGGGCCGCTGACCTCGCCGGCGTTCGGCGGCGAGCGACTCATCCCCCGCAGACGGATCGGCATCCAGCTGTTCACCGTCCGCACCCTGGCTGAGGTCGACCTCCCCGGCACGCTCGCGCTGCTGGCGGAGATCGGGTACCGCGAGGTCGAGGTGGCCGGTCTGTTCGGCCGCACGCCGGAGCGGTTCCGGCAGTTGCTCGACGCCAACCGCCTCCGCGCGATCGGCGGCCATCAGCTCGTCGGACCGGCGCTGATCCCGTTCTTCGGCGCCCGCACGGTCGAGAGTGCGCTCGACGAGGCGGAAGCGCTCGGGCAGCCGTACGTCGGGACGGCGGGGATCACGATCCCGACCGGGATCGTGGACGGCGTCGGCGAGCCGCAGACGGCCGACCGCTATCGCGAGCTGGCCAAGCTTGCGAACGAGTGGGGCGCGGCCGCAAGGGCGCGCGGGATGCGCGCCTATCTGCACGTGCACTACTGGGAGTTCGGAACCGACCCGACGACCGGCGAGTCACTGTTCCAGATCCTGCTCGACGAGACCGATCCGCGCCTGGTGTGGTTCGAGCCCGACCTCTTTTGGATGGTGTTCGGAGGCATCGACCCGCTCGACTGGATCCCCGACTACCAGCACCGATTCCCGCTCTTCCACGTCAAGGACGGAAACCCGAACCCGGCCGGCGGCTACTTCAACCCAGGCTTCACCGACCTCGGCGAAGGGTCGATCGACTTCCGGCGCATCTTCCAGGCGCTCAAGCACAAGAACGCGCACCACTACATCGTCGAACGGGACGACCAGCCCAACCCCGCCCGCACGGCCCGCGTCGGCTACGAGTACCTGCGGAACCTCCGCGCCGGCAAGCGACGGGGCGGTCACCGCGGACACGGACGTGACAAGCACGGCCGCGGCCGCCCGCGGTAAGAGCTGCGTCACGATTCGGCCGGCTGTCTCGTCAGCTGGTCATGAACATCGTGATCACTGGAGCCACCGGCGTCGTCGGGCGGCGCGTAGTCCCCGAACTGCTCACCTCCGGCCATCGGGTCACCGGCGTCGTGCGGTCCGCGCGCGCCCGGGGACTCCTCGAGAGCCTCGGCGCCCGCGCCGTCAGGGCCGACGTCTTCGACGAGGCCGCCATGACCGACTCGGCGGGCGGGACGCGGGTGAGCCGGCTCACGACGACGTCGGCGCCGGCGTCGACCGCGCTGATCGCGGAGGCCAACGCGCGGGAGCTGTTCGCCGAGACTGTCGTGCTGCGCTTCGGCCTCTTCATCGGGCCCGACAGCGGCCTCACTCTGTCCGACCTCGAGGCCGCGCGGGCGGGGATCGCGCCCAGCCTCGGCCGGCGCGACGCCTACCTGTCGACCGTCTGGCTCGATGACGCCGCGACGGCGGCCGTCGCCGCGCTCGGCGCTCCCGCCGGGACGTACAACGTGGCCGACGAGGACCCGCCGACGCGCGGCGAGATCGATGCCGAGCTCGCCGCCGTGGTCGGTCGCAGGACCTTGCGGCCGGCCTTGGACGAGGTGCCGCCCGTGTTCGAACCGGTGGCGCGCTCGCAGCGCATTTCCAGCCGGCGGCTGCGCGCGGCGAGCGGTTGGAGGCCGCGCGTTCGCGCCGGCATCGACGGCTGGCGCATGATCCCGGCGCAGTCGTTGGCCGCATGACGGTTGCCCAACGCTTTGCGCAGGCGCGTCCGCGACTGCTTCGCCTCGCCTACAGCCAGCTCGGCGACGTGGGCGAGGCGGAGGACATCGTGCAGGAGGCGTGGCTCCGGCTCGAGCGCACGGGCGCGGGCGCGATCGACGACCTCGACGCCTGGCTCACCACCGTCGTCGGCCGGCTCGCGCTCGACGCCCTGCGGTCCGCCCGCGCGCGGCGCGAGCAGTACGTCGGTCCCTGGCTGCCGGAGCCGATCCTCTCCTCCGGCGCGGTGGACCCGGCCGACCGGGTCACGCTCGACGAGTCGGTCAGCTACGCGCTGCTGGCGCTGCTCGAGCAGCTCTCGCCGGCCGAACGGACGGCGTTCGTGCTCCACGACGTGTTCGAGGTGCCGTTCGGCGAGGTCGCGCAGGTCGTCGGTCGCACGCCGGAGGCCGTGCGTCAGCTCGCGTCGCGCGCCCGGCGCCACGTCGGGGAGCAGCGCCCGCGCTTCGAGACCTCGCCGGACGAGCATGAACGCGCCGTGCGGGCCTTCGCGGACGCCGTCAGCGAAGGAGACCTCGACGGCCTCATCGCCGTGCTCGACCCCGACGTCGTGTGGACCTCCGACGGCGGCGGCCGCGCGATCGCCTTGCGCAAGCCGCTGCACGGCGCCGCGCGTGTCGCGCGCGGCTGGGTCGCCATGCGCCGGAACGAGACGATCGGGCCGGCGCCGGCCCCCATCGAGCTCAACGGCGAACTCGGCCTGCTGATCGCCGTCCGCGACGGCAACGGCTCCGTCGTCTCCTTCGCGGTCGACGGAGGCCGGATCACCCGGATCGACGTCGTGCGCAACCCGGACAAGCTGCGCCGCGTGGCGACCGGCCCGCCCTGACCGCCCGTGACGTGCCGACCACGTCGGGGTTACAGTCGGCCCCGAGTTCAAGGCGCTCGAACGCGCCGCCCGTCGTGCCGGCGTCACACGCGCGCGCGTGCGCGAGTACCTGCCGTACCGCATGCTCGAGGTCGCCGTGTACCACTTCAGCGGCGGCGTGCGGATCGTCGAAGACGAACCGGCCGACGCCCAGACGCGGCTCGCTGTCACTCCTCGATCGTCATCCGCTCTATGAGATCTCCGCGGAACTCGTAGACGTGGCGGCCCTCCCCGTCGTTGAGCACCCTTCCCGCCTTGTCGCGGGCGACGAGGTGGACCGCGACCTCGACGGTGCCGTCGGGGCGTTCGGTGACGGCGGTCGGCTCGGCGGTCGAGTCGATCTCGGCCCACTGGCGCTGCCAGTAGTCGCGGACTGCGTCGCGGCCGGCGACGCGACCGCCCTCCCAGCCGTTGGCCCAGTCGACGTCGGGGGTCATCGCGGCCAGACAGGTATCGACGTCCCGCGCGTTGAAGGCCTCATACAGGAGGCGCAACTGCACCTTGCGTGACATGTCGGCTCCTTCATTGACGTAACGGCGTTACAAGATACCGTACCTCGCCGTGGCTCGAACCGTCGACCACCAGCGCCGCGAGGCGATCGTGCGGCGAGCAGCCGATCACCTGCTCGAGCGCGGCGTGGTCGCCGTATCGCTGCGCGACCTCGCCACGGCGGTGGGCGTGAGCCCGCGCATGCTCGTCCACCATTTCGGCTCACGAGAAGAGCTGGTGGCCCGCGCGCTCGGCGACGCGCGTTCCCGCCAGCGCGAAGCCTTCGAAGCTCGCCTGGCGCCCCAGGCCGGGCGGCCCTACGCCGACGTCCTGACCGACGCCTGGCGCTGGTTCGCCACCGACGAGGCTCAGCCCTACCTGCGCCTGTTCGGGCAGCTGCACGCTCTCGCACACGCGCCCGGCAGCCCGCACGCCGAGTTCCTGCGCGAATCGGTGCTCGACTGGCTGCCGACCATCGAGCACGGCTTCGCCGCAGACGGCGCCGACCCGGCCACGGCGCGCGAGCTGGCCACGCTCACCCTCGCCGTCGTCCGCGGGCTCCTCCAAGACGCCGACGCCATCGGCGATCAGAAGCGGACCTCGGCAGCCTTCGAGCGCTACGCCGCGCTCCTCCGCACCGAGGCGGCGTCTGCCGCCTGCTCGTCAGAGTGACGGACCATGAGGGTCAGCGCGTGTCGTAAGAGGGCTAGTGGCGACGCGATGGCTTGTCATCCTCGGCGTCCTCGCGCTCGGCGGCTGTTCGGGGAACGGCAGTCCGCGACCCAACGCCACCGAAGACGGCGGACCGGCCCGACAGCGCACGCAAACACGGCTCATCGAGAGCGCGCCTGTCGTGTGCGCTGTCGGCGAGCGTCCTGGCTACTTCGTTCCCGGCCTCGCCGCTAGCCCGCCGGCGCTCCTCGGCTGCGCTCGCCTTGGGGTAAGCGGGAAGCTGGTCGAGTTCAGCGGCAACCTCGCGCACATCGACGGCGAACGCCACGCCTGCGTGAATCCCGCCTACAACGGGCGCGGTCGGCGCGGCCTCTACATACCGGCGATCTGCAAGCTCGAGCCGCCGATCTCTCGATTCGCCGTTCGCGATGCCGGTCAGCCGCGACAGGGCGTCCGCGGGTACGAATATGTCATCTGGGGAACCGCCGGCGCCTCGGCGGATGTCGTCGCGAGCTTCACCGACGGGACCGCGCAAGGAGCGGTCTTCAGGGTCGGCCCGGGCCTCGCCCGGGACTTGAGCGAACCGCCGTTCAGCCTGTTCGTCATGGAGCTTCCCCTGGCGGCCGCGTGCGGGCCGGTCACCGTCGTCGCGAAGGGACCGGACGCCACGGCACGGATCCCGCCCCAGAGCATGCTGTGCGAACGTGCCGCGAGTTCGAGCCTGGTGCATCGCGAGGCAGGCGCGACAGCGCCGGCGGCCCCGCCGCTCCCTCGAGGCGATAGCGACAGGGCGACTCGGGGCATGTGAGAGCCATGGAGCAACGCCCACTCGGTCGCACCGGCGTGTCGGTCAGCAAGTTCTGCCTCGGCGCGATGATGTTCGGCGCGTGGGGCAATCCCGATCACGACGAGTCCGTTCGCATCATCCACGCGGCGCTTGACGCCGGGGTCAACTTCATCGACACCGCGGACGTCTACGGGCAGGGCGAGTCGGAGGAGATCGTCGCCAAGGCGCTCGCGGGCGGCCGACGCGACAACGTCGTGCTGGCCACCAAGTTCCACAATGCGATGGGGGACGACCCCAACCAGCGGGGCAACTCGCGGCGTTGGATCATGCGCGCGGTCGAGGACTCGCTCCGGCGGCTCGGCACCGACTGGATCGACCTCTACCAGGTACACCGCCCAGATCCGGGCACCGATATCGAAGAGACGCTCGGCGCGCTGTCCGATCTGGTGCACCAGGGCAAGGTCCGCTACATCGGCGGCTCCACGTTCCCGGCCTCAGCCATCGTTGAAGCCCAGTGGGCGGCGCGCGACCGTGGTCTGCAGCGGTTCGTGACCGAGCAGCCGCCGTACTCGATCCTCGTTCGCGCGATCGAGGCCGACGTCCTGCCGACGTGCTCGCGCTACGGCATGGGCGTGATGTCCTATAGCCCGTTGACGGGCGGCTGGCTGTCGGGCCGCTGGCGCAAGGACACCGGGCAGCAGTCCTCGTCTCGGGCGGCGCGGCTGCCGGAGCGTTTCGACCTCTCACACCCCGCGAACCAACGCAAGCTCGACGCGGTCGAGGAGCTGGCCCAGCTCGCCGACGAGGCGGGTATCACGCTGATCCAGCTCGCGATCGCGTTCGTCCTACGCCATCCCGCGATCACCGCGGCGCTCATCGGGCCACGCACGATGGACCAGCTCGAAGGTCAGCTGGCGGCCGTCGACGTCGTGCTCGACGACGCGCTGCTGGACCGCATCGACGAGATCGTCGCGCCCGGCATCACCATCAACCCGGAAGACAACTCCTGGCACAACCCATCGCTGGAACCGGAAGCGCGACGACGCTAGTCGCTGCAGCCAGCCACTGCCCTTGCGTGAGTACCGCTTCGAGGCAAACGGAGCCGTCGTCGCCCGGACCACCGATGAGCACGTCGTCACACGACTCGCGCGCTCAGCGCAGAGTGCCCTTCGGCGCCAGCCAGCGCGTCGGCTGGCCGGTGATCGCGGCGATGCGGTCGTAGTCCTCGTCGTAGTGCAGAACCGTGACCTCGGCGGCCTCTGCTGCGGCGGCGATCAGTAGATCCGGGTGCTTCACCGAACGCTGATATGCGCCGCCCTGGGCGCTGAGCTGCTCGTAGACCCACAGCGCGCGATTCCACTGATCCGTGTCGATCGGGCAGTCGGGCAGCGCCGCGAGCTCCTCACGCATCTCCGCGAACTCGGTCGGGCCGCGCGCGCTGTGGAGAAGCTCGAGACGGACCATGTCGCAAGTCGCGAGTTCGCCTTCGATGAGCGCCTGGTCGAACGCGCCGCGCAGCTCCGGGTACGCGCGGCGGCGCGACCACGACCACGCGCTCGTGTCGGCGAGCTCGGTCAAGTCGTGCGGCCGGCCGGCCGCCGCATCGCCTCGAGGGCATCCGGCGAGAGATCCTCGAAGTCGCGTTGTGCCAGCCGCGCGCGGCGTGCGCGGGCGATCACCTCGCGCAGCGCCTGATGGACGGTGTCGGTCGTCCGCTTGGTGCCGAGCTCGTGCGCTGCCTGGTGGACGAGATCCATGTCGAGGTTGATGTTCGTGCGCTTGACCATACCGAAACGATACACCTTGCGACAGGCGCCCGATACACCTTCTGCCCGCCCGTGACCCGTGGTACACGGATACGGTGCGCAGATGAGCCGCTGAACGACGTTGGCTCGCGTCGTCCTGAGGCGGATGGGGGGCGAGTTTCGTGCCTCCGCGCCTATGTGAGGCATGGAAGACCGACCCACAGAGCCGATTCACGTGTCCGTTCCCGGGTCCGCAGACGACCCGCGCCTCGACACCTCGATCCCCGGCGTCGTGATCCACCGAGGGCCGCCTCTGCATCCGGACGACGTCATGGTGCACAACGGCATCCCCGTCACGTCCCCCTCCCGCACCCTGATCGACTGTGCCGAGGTCATGACCGCCGCCGAGCTCCGGGCGGCCTTCACCCGCGCGCGGGCGATCGGCCTGCTCGACATGGAGGCGCTTCTCGCAGCGCGCGCGCGTGTCGAGTGGCGCCCGTCGCTTGCGATGCTCGATGAGGTGATCGCCGAGTTCTGCGACTGAAGATCGACCTCGCCGTCAGTGGCGCGGCGTGCGGCTGAATGCCCGGGCCGAGATGGCGTCGAGCAGCGCGGCGGGGCCGCGCGACGCGAGCTTGGCCAGTGCGAGCCGGCCGCCGGGGCCGAGCACGGCGTCGTCGTTGCTGATCGCCTCCACGACCTTGGCGGCCCACTCCTCGGCCGGCTGCAGGTCCCACGCGCTCGTGTCCATGTGGCGCCCGTAGACCTCGAGCGTCGCGTCCATCATGTCGGTCTCGACGCCGGGCGTCACGAGCTGGAGCACGTCGATCCCGGTGCCTTTGAGCTCGCGCCGCAGCGATTCGCTGAACGCGACGACTCCCGCCTTTGACGCCGCGTAGGTGCTGGCGGCCGGGAAGTAGGCGTAGCCCGAGATGCTCGCGTTGTTGACGATCTTGCCGCGGCCGCGGCGCAGCATCCCGGGCAGGACGGCGCGGGTCAGCTGGGTGACCGCGGTCAGGTTCACCTGGAACATCGCGTAGATGTCGTCGAGCTCCTGGTCCTCGAGCAGTCCGCCGGTCATCCGGCCGGCGTTGTTGACGAGCAGGTCGATCTCGCCGAGCTCGGGCAGCGCCGCGCAGCTCTGCTCGATCGACTCGCGCGAGGACAGGTCGATCGCGACCGCACGCACGTCGCGAGCCCCCGCTCGCGGCGGGACGATCGGCTCCACCGCGCCGGGTGTGCGCGCTCCGGCGAGCAGCAGCGCGAGCGGCTCGCGCGCCAGCGCCTCGGCGATCGCGCGGCCGATGCCGCGGTTCGCGCCCGTGATCAGTGCTGTCGCGCCTTCGAGCTCCACGCAGAGACGGTACGGCCAGAATCTGATCCGGGATCACGCGATCTCCGTATCACCGGTGTGAAGGCGCTTGTGACAGGGGCGACGGGCTTCGTCGGCGGCCGGCTCGCGGACGCGCTCGCGCGGGACGGCGTCGGTGTCCGCTGCCTCGTCCGCAGCCGCTCTCGAGCGTCTGTGCTGGGCCACGAGCTGCACGAGGGCGACGCGCTCGACGCTGCCGGCCTGCGCGGGGCCGGGGCGGGCGTGGACGTCGCGTACTACCTGATCCACGGGATGGGGCGTGGCGGCGACGGCGACTTCGCTCAGCGCGAGCAGGTCGCCGCGCGCAACTTCGCGCGCATGGCCAAGCGCGAGGGGATCCGGCAGGTCGTCTACCTGGGCGGGCTCGGCGAGCCCCGGTCCAGGCATCTGCGATCACGGCACGAGACCGCCAACACGCTCGCTGCCGAGGGGCCACCGCTGACCTACTTTCGCGCCGCGATGGTGGTCGGGTCGGGCAGCGAGTCCTTCCGCACGCTCTATCACCTCGCAAACCGGCTGCCCGTGATGGTCGCTCCCGCCTGGCTGCGCATCCGCAGCCAGCCGATCGGCATCGACGACGTGCTCGCCTACCTGCGCGCGGTGCCCCGCACGCCGGCCGCCATGGACCGCGAGATCCAGATCGGCGGCCCCGACGTCCTGACGTACGGCGACATGCTCGCCGTCGTCGCGCGCGCGCTCGGAAGGCGCGAGCCCGCGATGGTCCCGGTCCCGTTGCTGACGCCGAAGCTCTCGTCGCTGTGGATCGGCCTGGTGACGCCGGTGGACGCCGGCGTGGCGCGACCACTGATCGAGGGCCTCAGCACGGAGACAGTCGTCACCGACGCAGCCGGCGCGAAGCTGTTCG
The DNA here is from genome assembly GCA_963849695.1 of uncultured Solirubrobacteraceae bacterium. Taxonomy (GTDB): domain Bacteria; phylum Actinomycetota; class Thermoleophilia; order Solirubrobacterales; family Solirubrobacteraceae; genus DASSUW01. Next base: position 17,611 of record CAWKIT010000023.1, on the reverse strand, counting down.
ACGTCAAGCCCGAGCCATTCGCCGAGACCGTCCGCAGAGCGCTGCGTGAGCGCGACAGGGTCCGATGAATCCGGTGCGTGCCGAGCCACCGCATTCGTACCGCGCGGCGGTCAGCGGTCAGCGGTCAGGCGGCGGCGGCGACCGCCGCGCTGATCGCGGCCGACGCGCCGGCGACGATCGCCGTGGCAGGCGCCGCGTTGCGGGGCAGGCTTCGCCGGCCCGCCACGCGTGGCGGCGATGTCGGCGACGTCCCCGGCGATGCTGATGGCGAGCCATGGTCTGAGCGGGAGGCCGCGCCAGGTCGCGATCAACGCGGCGCCGTGCACTGCGACCTCGCGTGCGCCGAGGCCGCGCACCGCGACGGCGGCGGGCGGCTCGCCGCCCGCCGGCCCGAGCCACGAGCGAGTCACGCGGCCGGGCGCCGCGAGCAGCGCCGCGCCGTAGGCGACCCGCAGCGCGAGGGTCACGGTGGCGCCGGTGCGAGCAGGATCCATGCCGAGGGTACGTAGCGGGCGGACCGGCGGGATCAGCGGATGCGCGGAAGTGATGATCCGAGGCGCGCTCGAGCTTCGCATCGTGTTCCGATGGTCTCTGCGAGGCACAGCCGATGAGGGTGGCGATCGTCGGCGCCGGCGTCTCCGGCCTGGTCACCGCTCATCTGCTCCAGCGCACACACGAGGTCACCGTGTTCGAGGCGGCCGGCTACGCGGGCGGCCACGCCAACACGGTGACGGTCGAGACCGAGACCGGCGTGCACGACGTCGACACCGGCTTCGTCGTCTTCAACGACCGCAACTACCCCCGCTTCGAGCGCCTGCTCGCCCGGCTGAACGTCCCGTCGCAGCCATCGACCATGAGCTTCTCGGTCAGCGACGAGAGCGGCGACTTCGAGTACAGCGGCGCGTCGCCGAACGGCCTGTTCGCCAACCGCGCGCACCTCGTCACGCCCTCGTTTCATCGCATGATCGCCGACCTCGCGCGCTTCAACCGCGACGCGCGCGCGCTGCTCGCCTCGCGTGAGGATCCATCGCTCGGTCGCTGGCTCGAGGAGCGCGGCTACTCGCGCGCCTTCGTCGAGCGGCTGATCGTGCCGCAGGTGTCGGCGGTCTGGTCCGCGGATCCTGCGCAGCTGTGGAGCTTCCCGGCGCGGTTCCTGGTCGAGTTCTTCGACAACCACGGGATGCTGGGGTTCCGCGGCCGGCCACGTTGGAGGACGATCCGGGGCGGCTCGCGGCGCTACGTGGACGCGCTGATCCGGCCGATCGCATCCCGGCTGCGCCTCGGCACCCCCGTCCGCGCCGTGCATCGCCACGACGACCACGTCACCGTGACCACGGGACGCGACGGACCCGAGCGCTTCGACGAGATCGTGATCGCCGTCCACGCCGACCAGGCGCTGGCGATGCTCGCCGACGCGTCCGACCGCGAGCACGAGCTCCTGCGCGCGTTCCCGTACCAGCCCAACCAGGCGGTCCTGCACAGCGACCCACGGCTGCTTCCGCGCCGGCGCCGCGCATGGGCCAGCTGGAACTACCACCTCCTCGAGGAGCCCATCGGCCTTCCGACCGTCACCTACCACATGAACCGGCTGCAGTCGCTGCACGCCGGCCGGGAGCTCTGCGTCACGCTCAACCGCACGGAGTCGATCGACCCGGAACGCGTGATCCGCAGGATCGAGTACGCGCATCCCGTATACACGGCGCGCGGCGTCGCCGCGCAGGCGCGCCACGGCGAGATCAGCGGCCGCCGCCGGACCCACTTCTGCGGCGCCTACTGGGGCTGGGGGTTCCACGAGGACGGCGTGGCCAGCGCCGCGCGGGTCGCCGAGCGGCTCGGGGGCGAGGCGCTGTGACGGACAGCGCCGTCTACGCCGGCACGATCCGCCACCGGCGCTTCGCGGTTCGCCGTCACGAGCTCCGCCACCGCATCGCGATGGCCTACGTCGACCTCGACGAGCTGCCGCAGCTGCTCGGCGGCCGCCTGCTCGCGCGCCGGCCCGGCGTCGTCCGCTTCCGGCGCGGCGACTACCTCGGCGATCCCGCGGTCCCGCTCGCCGACGCCGTTCGCGACGTCGTCGGCAAGCAGACGGGCAGAACGCCCCGCGGCCCGATCCGGGTGCTGTGCCAGCTGCGCACGTTCGGGCACTGCTTCAACCCGGTGAGCTTCTACTACTGCTACGACCGCAGCGAGCGGCTCGAGGCCGTTGTCGCCGAGGTGACGAACACGCCGTGGGGCGAGCGCCACGCGTACGTCGTGGCGGGCGGCGGCCGCGTGCTTCGCGGCGCGCAGGCGAAGGCCATGCGCGTCTCGCCGTTCATGGGCTCCGAGCAGCAGTACCGCATCGCGGTGGGCGAGCCGGGAGCGACGCTCTCCGTGCACATCGAGAGCGTTGAGCATGGCCGGCGCGCGTTCGACGCGACGCTGAGCCTGCGGCGGCGGCCGCTGACGGCCTGGCGGCTGCCCGGTAGCGCGCTGAGCGTCGTTCCGTTGATCTACGGCCACGCCCTCGTACTGCGCCTGAAGGGCGTGCGGCGGCGATGACGCGGGACGATGTCGCTCGCCGGCTCGTCCTCGCCCTACTCGGCCGCATGACCGAGGGCAGCCTCACGATCGTCGAGGGGAGCCGGCGGCTCGAGCTCGGCAGCGGCGCGCCCCACGCCACCGTCGACGTCGCCGCACCGGCGACGTGGACGGCGCTGCTGCGGGGCAGCCGCGGGCTGGCGGAGTCCTACGCTGACGGCTCGTGGGACACGCCCGATCTGGTGGCCCTGATCCGCGTCGCGGCGCGCAACGCAGCGCAGCTTGACGCGCCGCGCCGCCGGCTCACGCCGCTGCGGGAGCCCTACCAGCGCGCCCGCTCCGCGCTGGTGCGCAACACGCCGCGTCGCAGCCGCCGCGACATCGCCGCGCACTACGACCTCGGGAACGAGTTCTTCGCGCTGATGCTCGATCCGACGATGATGTACTCGAGCGCCCGTTTCGTCCGGCCCGGCATGTCGCTCGGCGAGGCTTCAGTCGCCAAGCTCGAGCTGGTCTGCGACAAGCTCGAGCTCGGGCCGCGCGACCACGTGCTCGAGATCGGGACCGGCTGGGGCGGCTTCGCCGTCCACGCCGCGCGCACGCGCGGCTGTCGCGTGACCAGCACGACGCTCTCACGCGAGCAGCGGGAGTCCGCGCTCGCGCGCGCTCGCGCCGCGGGCGTCGACCACCGCGTCACCGTGCTCGGCGCGGACTACCGGGAGCTGCGCGGGCGCTTCGACAAGCTCGTCTCGATCGAGATGATCGAGGCCGTCGGGTGGAAGGACTTCGGGACGTTCTTCGAGCGCTGCGCGCGGCTGCTGGAGCCCAACGGCGCGATGCTGCTGCAGGCGATCACGATCGACGATCGCGCCTACGACGTCGAGCGCGCCTCGAAGAGCTTCATCCGCACCCACATCTTCCCCAACGGCTGCCTGCCGTCGATCGAGGTGATCGCCCGCTGCCTTGCGCGGCGAACCGATCTCCGGATGATGCACATGGAGGATTTCGGACTCGACTACGCGGAGACGCTGCGACGCTGGAGGGCGAACATCGAGCGTCACGACGGGCGCCTGGCCGAGCTCGGCTACGACGAGCGCTTCCGCCGGCTGTGGCGGATGTATCTCTGCTACTGCGAGGCCGGCTTCGTGGAGCGCCGCATCGGCGTCGCCCAGATGGTGCTCGGCAAGCCTCGCTGGGCGGCCCGTCCGCAGCAGCCGGCGCGACAGGTCGGGGCGGTAAGCGGCTGACGGTCGCGTCAAGCCCAACGATCTGTATGAGCTTTCCTACGCAGCATGCTGAGCCCGGCGGCCGCCGCCGGGCCTACGGCGGCGGCCGTTCCGGACGGGAAGCGGGCTACCAGGAGAGCCGGTAACGGACGGTCGCGTCGCCGAGCTTCAGCCCGGCGGGCACGGTTGCGGCCGGGAGCGCACGCGATGAGCTCCTCGGTCGAGACGACTTGCCGCCCGAGCTACGAGCCGCGGCGACGCGGGGTTGACCGATTTGGTGCAACCGCGATGCCGTCGTGCTGCGTAGTACCCGGTGACATGGCCGTCTGGACCGACATCCGCGCGCCGTCCGCCACAATCCACCCTGCCGTGCCGGGTTCCGAGCACAGATCCAACGGCGACGACGCGCGGCTCGTCACGCGCGTGCAGCGCGGCGAGCGCGCGGCGCTGCATGAGCTGTACGAGCGATTCGGGTCGATGACGTTCGGCATGCTGATGCAGGTCCTGCGCGATCGCGCGACCGCCGAGGACGTCCAGCAGCAGGTTTTCCTGGAGGTGTGGCAGCGCGGGCGCACCTACGATCCCGAGCGCGCAAGCCTCGCGACGTGGATCCTGACGATCGCGCGCAGCCGTGCCATCGACGAGCTGCGCCGGCGGATACCCGAGCCTCGCGACCCGGCGGGGTCGATCGCGGTGCTCGAGACCGAGCAGGCGCAGGACACCAGCCGCGTCGACGGGCTCGTCGAGCAATGGCACCTCGCCCACCTCGTCGCGCGCCTGCCGACCGGCGAGGCCGATCTGCTGCGCCGCCGCTTCTACGACGGGCAGACGCAGGCCGAGATCGCCGCCGAGCTCGACATACCGCTGGGAACCGTGAAGTCCAGGATGCGCAGCGGCCTGGATGGGCTGCGGCGGATGCTCGAACAGGAGCGCCGATGAGGCGCGAGCGCGACACCGACGCCGTCGGCTACGTGCTCGGCGAACTCGACGCGGAGGCGGCCGCCGCGTTCGAGCGCGCGATGGACCAGAACTCGACGCTGCGGGACGAGGTCGAGCGGATCCGGCCGATCGCGCTCGGACTCGAGCGGCTGCCCGGCGAAGCCTGGAACCCGCCCGCGGCGCCGCCGCTGGCCGTGCTGAGCGAGCCGCCGCCGCGAGCGCGCAGGCCGCGGTGGCGGCTCGCGGCGGCAGCATGCGCGGTCGGGCTCGTCCTCGTCGGAGTGGTCATCGGTGCTCTCCTCGGCGACGACGGCGAGGTGCGCGAGCCGGCCGGTCCCGAGCGCCAGATCGCGCTCGAGCCCGTCGGCGACGCCGGCCGTGGCGCGCGTGGACGCGTCGACCTGCGCGGCGGCGATTCGCCGCTGACGCTGCGCGTGGACGGGCTCGAGCCGGCCGGCGCCGACCAGTTCTACGAGCTGTGGCTGCTCGGTCGCGAGGGCGAGCTGATCGCCCTCGGGTCGTTCACGGTCGGCCCCGACGGCACGGCGATCGAGTCGCTTCCGCTGCCGGTCGACCCGTCCCAGTTCCAGTACTTCGATCTCTCGGTCGAGGCGGCCGACGGCGATCCCGGGCACTCCGGCGAGTCACTGCTGCGGGGGCCGACGACCTCGTAGGCGCGCGTCCGCCGGCTACTTCTCGCGCGCGGTCTGAGACCCGCGGGCTGCCCGGCCGCCGCGCGGCCGGGCAGCCCCGCACGGCTCAGCGGCCGAAGGCGTCGACCGTCGCGGTGCCGAGCACGAGACCGGCCGAGAAGGCAGTCGTGGCGAACGCGGCGTTGAGCGCGTCGGCGGCACCCTGGGTCAGAGCGGCGCCGACACCGCCGACCGTGATCCGGCGTCCGGAGACCTCCGGCGTCGCCGCGCTGAGGTCGAGGTCGAGGATCGCGACCTTCGACCCGCCGTTGACGGACGCGAACAGCTGCGGCGCGTCGCCGAGCCGGACGTCGAAGCCCTCGAGGCGCACGACCGTCGACCCCCGCGTCAGCGAGATCCCGCCGCTGTGCCGGATCGTGCCGCCGCCGAGGTCGAGATCCACGCGGCCGCCCGTGATCGGGAAGCTCGCCGTGGTGCCCGTCAGTGTCGCGGGCTCGATCAGGCCCGGCGCGATACCGAGCGAGCCGAGCGCGGCAAGGGCGTCCGGGTTGAGCGCGAGCGCGGTCGCGCCGCGTGCGAGCAGCTCCGTCTGTGCCGGTACGGCGCGCACCGACACCCGGCCAAGCGGGATGCCGCGGACGAAGGCGCTCACGCCGAACGCCGCGTTGAGTGCGCGCGCCGCCTTGCCGGTGAGCTCGGCGATGAGCCCACGCACGCGGGTCTCGAAGCCCTTGCGCGTCACGGTCGGCGTGCCTCGCAGCTTCGCGACGTGCAGGCGCGCCCCGCCCACCCGAGCCGAGAGATTGATCTGCTTCCCCACAGAGACGTCAAAGCCACGCAGTGCCACACGCGTCCTACCGGCGGTCAGCCGCAGGCCGCCCCGGTGGCGGATCGTGCCGGCAGCCGTCGCCGGGTCGATGCGACCGCCGCTGATCGGAAACCGCAACCGGCTCCCCCTCGCCCGTGCCGGGTCGATCGGCGCGACCGCGACGCCGAGCGAGCCGAGCGCCTGCGCCGTGCCGCGGTCGAGCCTCAGCGTCGTGGCACCGCCGGCGAGCCGGACGTCGGCTGCCGCCGTCGGCGCGAGCACCAATAGAACGCCGGCCACCAGACCTACTCCGAGCTGCCTCACGAGTTCCTCCAGTCCACGGGAGTACGTACGACCGATACGGCGGCCTCGCAACTTCGGCCGGTCAGCTGCGCCGACGTGGCGCGCGCCCGCTCATCGCGCTCGCGGGACCGGCGCGGCGTTCACCGCAGCGTTCGCCATCGGCGTCGGCTGGAGACCGACATGCTCGGCGAGCCATTCGGCCCGCCCCGCTCCAGGTGGTACGCGTCAGGCCCAGGTTGCGGAGCTCCTCGATCGGGGAGTCGTCGTACTGCAGGGCGCCCCGCCGGCCGTCGGTCAGATCCGACTGTGGCGGTCTCCCCCTTCGGCCCTGAAGTCGAGCGCCCGGTCGCCGGTGCCGAGATCGGCGAAGCGATCGGGGCCCGGGCCTCCGCGGAGAAGGTCGGCGCCGCGGCCTCCGTGCAGGGTGTCGGCGCCGCGGCCTCCGCAGAGGATGTCGCGGCCGGCTCGGCCTCGGAGGCGGTCGTTGCCGCGGCCGCCGAGCAGGAGGTCCGGGCCCTTGGTGCCGCGCAGCGTGTCCGCCCGGCCGGTGCCGACGGCGAGCCGGAGTCGAAGGGATCTCACGGTGCTGCCGTCGGTGACGCGGAGGGTGGCGGTGGCTCGGCGGCCCGGGGCCAGGCGCGAGAGCCGGAGCATCCGGTCCGTGCCGGTGCCGGAGATCGCCAGCCGGGTGGGGCGAGAAGACGCGGGTGCCTTGCCCCGGTCGGACACGACTCCGGTGACCGCCGGGCTCGGCGTGTCGACGTCGTCCACCCGCACGCCGAGCGAGACACGGGATCCGCTGCAGCCTGCCGCGCCCGCGAGCGCGAGCGTCGGGGCGTCGTCGACCGGGCTCACGTGGATCTGCAGGCTCACCGGCGGCGATGACGCGCCGTCCGCATCAATCAGCCGGACCCGGGCCGTCGCCGTGCCGCTCGCGTCACGCGCCGGTGTGAACGAGAGCCCGCCGGCACCGGACAGGCTCGGCGGCGCGCCGAACAGTGCCGGAACCGAGATCTCGTCGACCACGAACCGCACGGACTGCGCGCTCTCGTCGGCCGGGCCGGCGACCACGCCAGATGCCCAGGCCCCGCCGTACGCGCCCGAGTCCTCATCGACGCTGACCGCCCCGCCGGCGGCGAACGACGGGGCGTCGTTGACCGCCTCGACCTGCATCGTGACGACGCCCGTGCTCGACTCGTCGCCTGCGGAGAGCGTGTACCGGAAGCTGTCGACCCCGTTGAAGTCCGCCGGCGGCGTGTAGAGCAGCGACCCGCCGGCCCCCGGCTCCACGCTGCCGCCTTGCTCCGAGCGGGCGAGCGGCAGATCGAGGACCGCGATGCCGACGGCGACGCCGCGGTCGTTGTCGCGGACGTCGACCGCCACCGGCGTGTCCTCGCGCGTCCCGCGCGAGTCGTCGAGCGCGAACACCGTCCCGACCCGCCACTCGAAGCGCGCAGGCGGAGACTCCACGTTGCCCACGCCGTCCGTGGCGCGGACCTCGAGCGCGTGCCGTCCGATGGCGAGGCCGCTGAACGAGAGCGGGCTGGCGCAGGGGGCGAACTCGCCGTCGTCGAGGCGGCACTCGACGCTCGCCACCGACGAGCCGCCGGTATCGGCCGAGGCGAGCTCGAACGTGGCTTCGGTCTCCGGGGTGAACGCCTCGGGCCCCGAGATCACCTGCGTGGTGGGCGCGACCAGGTCGACCGTCCACGCCTTCGCGGCCGGCGTAGCGTCCACGTTGCCCGCTGCGTCCCGGGCCCGGACCTCGAAGCGGTGCGGCCCGCCCGCGAGCTCGGACAGGGTCACGGGGCTGGCCGCGCACGTCGCCCACGGGCCCTCGTCGAGACGGCATTCGAAGGCGGTCACCGGGGTGCCGCCGAGGGCGCTGCCGCTATAGCGCAGCTCTGCCGACCGCGACGCGGTGACGGCACTCGGACCGCCGAGGAGCTGGGTTTCGGGCGGCACCGTGTCGATCGTCCAGGCCCGCTCCACCGGCGTCGCGTCGACGTTGCCCGCCACGTCGACCGCCCGGACCAGCAGCGTGTGCGGGCCGTCGGCCAGCCCCTCCAGGTCCAGCTGGCCGGGGCACGGCGCGAACCCAGCCCGGTCGATCCGGCACTCGAGCCGCGCGACGCCGGACAGTGCGTCCTCACCGACCAGATCGAACGACGCGTCGGCCGAGTTCACGAAGCCCGACGGCCCCGACGCGATCGCCGTCGTCGGCGGCGTCCGGTCGTACTTGATCGTGACGGAGACCGGTGACGCCACGTTGCCCGCCCGGTCGACGCAGGTCCCGGGCGACGTCACGACGGTGCCCGCCGTCTCGTCGCGTACCGCCACGTTCCGCACGGTGTTCGTCTTGAGCCCGGATCGCACTGCGCCCACTTCGTCGCACTCGAACCCGACCGCCGGCTCCTCGCGGTGCCAACCCGCCGCGTTCGCATCCCGGAGCAGGCGCGCCGTCACCAACGGCACGGTCTGGTCGATCCGCACGGTCGCCCTGACCGACGGTGTGGCATTGCCTGCGACGTCGACGCACGGGCCCGACTCCAGCTCGGTGCCGGCCGTCTCGTCGGTGAGGATGACTTCAGGCGGTGGGCTCGCCACACCCGAGCCGGGCATGGGATCCGCGCATGTGAAGCTCACCGTGGTCGAGGCGCCGTTGCTCCAGCCGTCGGCGTTCATCGGCGGCGAGACGCCGGCGGTCAGCAGCGGCCGCCTCGTATCGACCTTGACCGTGTGCTCGACCGGGTCGGCCACGTTCCCCACGATGTCGCGGGCCGAGCAGCTCAGGACGACCGTGCCCTCGGGCATCAGCGACACCCGCACCGAGCGCCCGGACGCGCTGAACGTCTGCTCCCCGCGCGTGCAGCTGATGCTCTCCACCATGTCCTCGGACTCGGGATCGTCCGCCCGGATCAACGCCCCGCCCGGCCGCGTGTACCACCCATTGAGCCCGTTCGGCTCGAGGTTCGCGAAATTGAGGCGCGGTGGCGTGCCGTCGACAAGGCACGAGATCGGGTACGCGATCTCCGGCTGATTCGGGTCGCTGGTCATGAGCCTTAGGGAGGAGCGATACCAGCCCTCCGCGACGTCGCCGTTGCACGTCGGGTAGAAGATCGACACGGCTCCGATGCCGATCGGCTTGAGCCGCGCGGGCCGTGCCAGCGGGCCCGGCTGGCCGTCCATCAGCGTGAACGCTCCGCCCCCGCCGGTGAACGTCGCGCTGCCCAGCGTCAGCGGGGCGACGCCCTTGTTGGACATGGTGATCGTGGTCCAGGCCTTCTGGCCGGGACGGAGGAGCATGGTGCCGATATCCGTGCCGGGCGCCGGGTTGGGATCGGCCACGCCCTGGCAGGTATCCGCGCCCGTGTCGATGCGGAGCGCGGGCGCCTTGGTGTTGAACGCCGTCCGCCAGGCACCGCCGTCGACGCTCTCGAGGACCTCACCCGTAGTGTCCGTCCAGTCGTCCCACCCCACCGGGTCCTCGGCCGACATGACGGCCCAGTACTTCGTGCCGGCCGTCAGCTGCGGGGCGGGGCTCAACGCGCCGCACTCCTTCTCGACCGTGAAGCGCTGCACGTCGACGCCTGGGCGGCTCCCACCGGTGAGCCGCACGTCCGTGACCGCGAGCTCCCCGTCGGCGCGGAACAACATGATGTCGTTCGGGAGCCTGCCGGTCGTCAGCGCGGTCGCCGGGATCCCGACCCAGCTGAGCTGATTGATGACCGTGTTGTCGAGCCCGTTCGTGGAGCCGGCGTGGTGCCGCGTATCGAACGGGATCGGGCCGGTCGTGCGGGTCACACCGGCGAGCGTCTGCGAGAGCCGGAAGGTGCCGCCCGTGGGCTCGCCCGTCATCCTGAGCCGCCAGCTGTCCTCGGAGGACTCGAGCAGGTAGTAGCCCATGGTGCCGAGCGCGACAGGGCCGGGCCGCCCGTTCACGTCGGCGCGGATGGAGACCTCGCCGACATTGGCGCACGCTCGGAGCTCCACGCTGGGGATGACGCAGCGGCCGCGGATGCTGAGGAGCTGGGCCCTGCCGGACTGCGTCGGGCTGAACGAAGAGGCGATGCGGAAGTTGCCGGCGTCGGTGGGGCCGACCGGATGGGAGTCGATCCCGGTGACCGTCCGGGGACCGTCGAGGTTGGAGTAGAGCGTCGTCAACTGCCCGTGCGCGGTGGCAGCGCCCACCATCCAGGCGAACACGGTGAGCGGGAGGATCAGCATGCGGCGGTTCATGGCGGGGGAGTACAGCGGGGGCCGCTGACATTCCGCTGACGTCTCGCTGACGTGGGAGCGGCTGGGCGTCGAGTCGCCCATGCCGCTGGGGAGCGAGCGAGGCCCCGCTCCGCAGGGCCTCGCTTGCCCAATCCTGAGGACCGGTCAGCGCGCGCGGCGCAGGAACCGGTCGATGGCGCGGGCGCCGATCCTGCGGCCGTGCTCGATTCCGTCCTGGACCGCGTTGCGGAAGTGGAACCCGATGAGGATGCGTGACAGTCCGTTCTCGTCGGCCGCCTCGGAGAAGCTGTCGTACCTGCGCGTGACCGGTGCGGGGTCGGTGCAGGTGCGGCCGGCTGCAAGCGTCAGGCTGCAGGTCCTGAAGGCGATCCGATCGGTGCCGAAGAACCGCCGCATCACCTCGGCTGCGGCACCTCCTTCGACGCTGTGCGCCGAGTCGTGGTCCGGGATCGGAGGCGTGGGCTCCAGCGGGGTCCAAGTCGGGTCGGCGCGCGTGTTCGGGTTGCCGTCGGTGCCGGCTTGCCGTATCGCGGTCACCGGGCGCCAGTAGTCGTAGAAGTACTTGGTCTCGAAGGAGCCGATGTAGCCGTCCGCGAGCGCCATGTTGAGCAGGCCGAACAGGCGCGCCTGGGCCCACGGATCGAGTCTTTGGCTCGCGGAGACGTTGCGGGCGATCCGGTTCCACTGCAGCGGGGAGCTCTCGGCCCAGAAGCGGGCGATCTCGGTCTGCTCGGCGGTGCGGTCGCTGGGTGTGGTGACGGCGTCGCCCCCGAGACGCTTGACCTCGGCGAAGTCCGCGGCATACCTCCTGGTGGTCACCCCGTAGGGAGGATCGGCGCGGAACTGCGAGCTGTCCCTGAGCACGAACGGGGTCACGTCCGCCCAACCAGGCGCGAACGCGAAGTCGAAGCCTGGAGTGAAGCGGTACTCGCCGGGAGCGTCTCCCTGCGGGTACTCGTCGTCGACCAGCGGTGTGTCCGCGCCGTCCCCGGTCCGCACGGCGAGGATCGTGGCCGCGGCGGCGCGCCCGAGTTGAATCCCCTGCTGCCTGGCGCGGTCGTCGGTGAGCGCTGCGAGCGCCGCCGCGTAGTCGGTCTCGACGCTCGCGACGGCCGCGGGCACGCAACCCGAGAAGCCCTCCGGGAGTTCCTCGAGCAGCGGCACCAACACGTCTCGTGCCGCCGCCGCCACCGCGGCCTCGAGCGAGGCGCCGGGCAGCGGTTGCTGCGTGGCGAAGGCGTAGGGACGCGAGCGACGCTCGATCGCATTCAGCGCGTCGTGGACGGCCAGGTGCATCGCGGCGTACAGACGCGATTCGTGCAGCGGGTTGTTGGCGGGAGCCAGGCAGGCCGCAAGCGCGGCGTCGCCGGCATTCGCATTCCAGGTGCTCACGGCGTCGGAGCGGACAGAGGGACGAGCGCCCGCCGCGGAGGCGAGCGAACCCAGCCCCATAGCTGCGAGCGTCCCGACGAGCAGCACGCGTGTCAGTGACCGGTTCATCGCGCGACTCCGACGCGGTGGCGGGTCGTGTAGGCGGTGCCGCCGAGCGCGACGATCACGACCAGGGCGCCGGCGCCGCCGGCGCCGATCGCGGCCGAGCCCCAGTCGAAGCCCTGGTCGATCCTCTGCACGACGGGGGCCTGCTCGGGCTCGACGACGACGGTCGGGCCGGGGTCGGGGCGGAGGGGCTCGTCCGGGCCATCGATGGGCCGGGCGACCGCGGCCGGTGCGGCGAGCGCGGCGGCGGTCACGCCGGCCGCGAGCGCGCGGGTCAGTCGGTGGGAGCGGTGCCTGGCGGTCATGGCGGCCTCCTTCAAGGCGGTCTGGATGAACGCCGGGGACGTTCCTGCGGGGCGGTCTACGGGCGGTCGAGGCCCGGTTTACGCGCGCCTCGACCCGGAGTAGGGTCGCTTGAGCGTGCCCGGATCTCCGCCGCCCGGCATCGATCTGCGCCTCCTCGGGCCGATCGAGGCGCGGCTCGCCGAGCGCCCGATCGCGCTCGGCGCGCCCAAGCAGCGCGCGGTGCTGGCGATGCTCGGGCTCCAGGCCGGCCGGACCGTGTCGGCTGACCGGCTGGCCGAGGGCCTGTGGGGTGAGCAGCCGCCGGCCAGCGCGCCGAAGATGGTGCAGCTGTACGTGTCCCAGCTGCGGCGGCTGCTCGATGGCGACGGCGCGCAGATCGTCACCCGCGGACGCGGCTACGAGCTGCGGCTTGCCAACGGGGCGGTCGATGCGGTCGAGTTCGAGCGCCTGCTCGAGCACGGTCGCGCGCGGGAGGCGCTGGCGCTGTGGCACGGCGAGCCGCTCGCCGACGTGGCCGACGAGCCGTTCGCCGCCCCCGAGATCCGGCGCCTGGACGAGCTGCGGGTGCGCGCGGCCGAGCAGGCGATCGACGCCGACCTGCGGTCCGGCCGCCACGACGAGGTGATCGGCGAGCTCGAGGCGCTCATCGACGAGCATCCGCTGCGCGAACGGCTGCATGCGCTTCGGATGCTCGCCCTCTATCGGGCCGGCCGCCAGGCCGACGCCTTGAACGCCTACCGCGAGGCGCGCTCGGTGCTGGTCGACCAGGCCGGGGTCGAGCCGGGCGCCGAGCTTCGCCGCCTGCACGAGGCGATCCTGGCCCAGGACCCGACGCTCGAGTTCGCCGCGCCGACGCCCGCGGAACCTGCCGCGCGTCCGCCCCCGCGGCGCGTCGCTCTCGTGCTCGCGATCGCCGCGCTGCTGCTGTTCGCCGGCATCGTCGCCTTCGGTATCAGTCGCGTGATACAGCCGGACAGCCTGTCCGGTATCCGCGAGGATCACGTCGGGCTGATCGACCCCGACGGCGGCCGGATCACGGACGAGTACCGCGTCGGGCACGGCCCGCAGGCCGTGGCAGCCGGCGCCGGCTCGGTGTGGGTCGCCAACCGACTGGACGGGACGGTCTCGCGGATCGATCGCGACGAGGAGATCGTGACGATCGACGTCGGCGGCGAGCCGACGGGGCTCGCATTCGGCGCCGGGTCGCTGTGGGTCGCAGATGGCCAGGGCCGCACCGTCGCCCAGGTCGACCCCGACACGAACAAGGTCGAGAACAGGATCGAGGTCGGCAACGTCGCGCACGCCGTCGCCGTCGGGCTCGGCGCGGTGTGGGTGGCATCCGCGGCCGATGCGACCGTCGTGAAGATCGACCTGGAGGAGCGGCAGGGCGACGAGGCCGATCGCGGTCGAGGCGCGGCCGTCGGCGTTGGCGGCTGGGGCGGGGGCCGTCTGGGTCGCGAGCGAGGCCACGTCGCGCGTGATCCGGCTCGATCCGAGCTCGGGGGCCCCGGTCGACACCATCTCCGTCGGTGACGGACCGAGCGCTGTCGCCGTCGGTGCGGGAGCGGTGTGGGTCGCCAGCCGCCTGGACGGGACCGTCTCACGGATCGACCCCGCCACGGATCGCGTGACCGAGGCTGTGCGGGTGGGCCGCGAGCCACGCGCGGTCGCGGCCGACGAGGACGGCGTCTGGGTGGCCAACGCGGGCGACGGAACCGTGATGCGAATCGATCCTCGCGACCCTGACGTGACCGACACCGTCGCGATCGAGGGCAGCCCCGCCGCGCTGGCCGTGGTCGACGGGACCGTGTGGACCGCCGCGCTCGCGGCCACCGCCTCGCACCGCGGCGGGACCCTACGCGTGAGCCACCCGGTGCCGCCGCCCGCCTTGCCGCCCCTGATCGAGCCGGCCTATCTTCTTCCTGCCGACCTCGCTCACCCACGACGGCCTGGTCGGCTATCGGCGCGCCGGCGGCTCGGCGGGCGGGACGCTGGTGGCCAACCTGGCCACCGACCTGCCGGAGCCGAGCCCGGACGGGAGGACGTATGTGTTCAGGTTGCGCCGCAACGTCCGCTTCTCGAACGGAGCCCTCCTCAGGCCCGAGGACGTCCGCGCGTCGATCGAGCGCCTGATGATGCTCCCGCAGAAGGACTTCCTCCCCGACGTGCCTCCCGTCCGAGGAGCCGCACGCTGCGGGCTCGAGCGCTGCGATCTCTCGAAGGGCATCGAGACCGACTCGACGGCGAGGACCGTCACCATTCATCTGCGCCGGCCCGACCCCGACTTCCTGCACAAGCTTCACAGCCTCTTCGTCGTGCCGGCCGGGACCCCGGCGAGGGCGGCGAGAACGCGAGCGGTGCCGGGCACGGGCCCGTACACGATCGAGCGCTGGGTCCCGGGGAAAGGCGGGTTGCTGGTCCGCAACCCGCACTTCGACGTGTCGTCGCGCGACCGGCCCGACGGGTTCCCGGACGAGATCGCCATCCAGATCGAGAAGCCGCGAGCGCAGGTCGCCGCGGTGGAGCGCGGCGCCGCGGACATCGCCCTGCTCCCTCGCGAGATCCGCGGCGTCACCGCGCTCCGGCGGCGATACGGCGCACGCCTGCGCACCGACCCCAACCTCGGGACGGGGTACGCGTTCCTCAACGTCCGCACCCCGCCGTTCGATGACCCTCGCGTCCGGCGGGCGCTCAACTACGCGGTCGATCGCGAGCGCGTTGCCAAGCTCTTCGGCAGCCGCGAGATACACCAGCCGACGTGCCAGTTGCTGCCGCCCTTCTTCCCGGGATACGTGCCGACCTGCCGCTACACGGTGAACCCGAACCCGGCGGGTACCTGGATCGGCCCCGATCTGGCCACGGCGCGCCGGCTCGTCGCCGCGTCCGGGACCCGCGGCATGAAGGTCGAGTTCTGGGGCGCCCGCCCGTGGGGGGCGGTCGGCCGCTACTTCCGCTCGCTGCTGAACGCCCTCGGCTATCGCGGCGAGCTTCGGACGTTCGACGATCTCTACTTGATATCCGAGAGCGCCTCCGGGGAGCCGCGACCGCGCCCGCAGCTCGGTCTCTGGGGCTGGGGCGCCATATCGACCGCGCCCTACGACTTCCTGCGGTGGCTCGTCTCGTGCGGCGGCGATTTCAACCTCTCGCGCTTCTGCGACCCGAAGCTCGACGCACTGATGAAGCGCGCCGCCCGCGCACGCGGTACGGAGGCGACCGAGCTGTGGCGACGTGTCGAGAGCTCGCTGGCCGACCAGGCGCCGACCGTTCCTCTCACCAGCGACAACAACATCTCGCTGACCGCCGCGCGGGTCGGCAACTACCAGTACCACCCGCTCTGGGGACCGCTGATCGAGCAGCTCTGGGTCAGGTGAACGAGGAAGGCGGCCGACACAGGAGGTGCGGCCCATGACGGCTCAGGGGACGGTGCCCGGCCTTGCCGAGGTTCAAGTGGAGCGCGACGTGGGGTGCCGGATGCGTGACGGCACGGTGTTGCGGGCCGACGTCTACCGGCCGGTGGCGGGCGGTGACCGGCCCGTCCTGCTCCAGCGGTCGCCATACGACAAGCAGATCGCGCAGAGCGACCAGGCGTACCCGCACCCCGCCTGGTACGCGGCCCACGGCTACGTCGTGGTAGCCCAGGACGTGCGCGGGCGCTGGAGCTCGGACGGCGACTTCTACCCGTTCCTGCACGAGGCCGAGGATGGGCGGGACACGATCGAATGGGCGGCGCAGCTGCCCGGTTGCGACGGGCGCGTGGCGATGTACGGGTTCTCCTACGCGGGCGCGACCCAGCTCCTCGCGGCGGCCGTCCAGCCGCCGAGCCTGGCGGCGGTCTGCCCCGCGCTGACGGGATCGCAGATCTATGAAGGCTGGACGTACCGCGGCGGCGCGCTCGCCCAGGCGTTCGTCAGCTCGTGGGCGGCGTTCCTGGCCATCGGCGAAGCGGCCCGGCGGGGTGACAACGGCGCGCTCGCCAGCCTGGACGCCGCGCTGCTCCACGCTCCGGAGCACTACTGGGCCGATCCTGCCGCGTTCCCCAACCTCGACGGCGGGCTGGCGGACTACTACCACGACTGGCTCGCGCACCCGACCTATGACGACTACTGGCGGCGCTGGTCGATCGACACCGACTACGGCCGCCTGGACGTCCCGGCCCTCCACGTCGGCGGCCTCTACGACTCCTTCCTCTCGGGGACCGTGCGCAACTTCGTGGGCATGCGGCGCGGCGCAGGCGGTGACCGGGCCCGCGATCGCCAGAAGCTGCTGATCGCGCCGTTCACGCACATGCCCTGGGGGCCGGTGTGGGACACCGACGCAGCGGCGGGCGCCAACGTGGTCGACGATTGGCAGCTGCGCTACCTCGCCGAGGTCCTCGACGGGAGCGAGAGCGGCGTCTTCGACCACCCGGTCACGGCGTGGGTGCTCGGCCACGGCTGGCGGGACTTCGGCGACTGGCCTCCCCCGCACGCGTCGGCGACCGACCTGTTCCTGCACTCGGGCGGACGCGCGAACACGGCCTTCGGCGACGGCAGTCTGTCCGAGGAGGCGCCCGCCGGGGAGCCGCCGGACTTCTACGCCTACCACCCCGCCGCGCCGCCGCCGACCGCCGGCGGGCACTCCTGCTGCGAAGACGCCCTCACGCCGATGGGGCCCGCCTGCCAGGCCGAGCGCGAGCGCCGACGCGGCGTCCTCGTCTACACCTCCGCGCCGTTCCCGGCCGACGTCGACGTCGTGGGCGACGTGACGCTCACGCTTCACGCCGTCACTTCCGCGACCGACACCGACTGGACGGCGAGGCTCTGCCTCGTCGACGCCGAGGGCTGCTCGCGGAACCTTCAGGAGGGCGTGCTCCGCGCGGCGTTCCGGGAGTCGGCGTCGGACCCGAGCCCGGTCCGTCCGGGCGAGCCCTACGAGTACACGATCGACCTCGGACCCGTAGCGGCGCGCGTGCCGGCGGGGACCAGACTGCGCCTCCAGGTCTCCAGCTCCGACTTTCCCCAATGGGCGCGCAACATGAACACCGGCTGGCCGCCGCGGCCCGGGATCCAGATCGCCACCCAGACGGTGCTGCACGACGAAGCCCATCCCTCGCGGCTGACGGTGCCGCTCGTGCGACCCTG
>CAWKIT010000022.1:0-25180 GCA_963849695.1 uncultured Solirubrobacteraceae bacterium | reverse complement strand
AATCTAGAAATGTTAGTCTAGTGTCATGTCTCGGGACGGGACGCCCACCGCCTGGTCCTTTCTCACCAACCACGCCGGCGTGCTGCTCTGCATCGCCCAGGACCCCGGCGCCCGTCTGCGCGACATCGGCGAAGCGGTCGGGATCACCGAGCGCGCCGCGCACCGCATCGTCGGCGAGCTCACGGACGCCGGCTACGTGTCGCGACGGCGCGTGGGCCGCCGCAACCGCTACACGATCCAGGCCCAGCTCCCCATCCCCGACCCGCTCGCCCGTGGACAGCGCGTCGGCGACCTGATCGCGGTCCTGGCCGGACCTGACGCGCCCGGCGGAGCCCGCCGGCGGCCGTCCAAAGCTCCCGGAGCGAGCTCGCGACCCGCGTCGGGCGGTACCTCGCCACGAAGAAGCGCGCAGCGCCAGATGTTCACGCCTCCTACATCTTCGCGCGGCGATGCATCAAGCAAGGGGGCCGGTCAGGTGGCGCGATGAGCGACAAGAGCAAGCGGCAGCCGGCGGTTGAGACGCCCAAACGAGGCGACGCAGCATGGAGGGCGGCCAAGGAGGCGGTCGCCAGCCGCAACGAGCGGGCGTACAAGGTGGGCAGAGAGCGCCGGCAGCGGGAGTACGAGGAACACGTCGCCAGGCTCCGGGCCGACGACGCTCGCGAACGGGCAGAGCTCGCAAAGCGCAAACCGTAGGTCCTGTGGCCGACGGAGTCGGTGCGCTTGCAACGCGCCGCACCGGCGGGCAGCTAAAGTAGTGGGGACCGTGCCGGGCGATCTGCCCGGCGAATCAGTGCCAGCGTTCGTAGTTGTTGCCTTAGCACCTCCCGCGTTTCGCCGCACACAACCTCTGGGAGGACCAGATGGCAACCGGAACCGTCAAGTGGTTCAGCGACGACAAGGGCTTCGGGTTCATCACGCCCGACGACCAGGGCAAGGACCTGTTCGTGCACCACACGGGCATCGCCGGCAGCGGCTTCAAGTCGCTCCCCGAGGGCGCGAAGGTCAGCTACGACGCCGAGACCGGGCCCAAGGGCCCCAACGCGGTCAACGTACAGACCGTCTAGCCCGCCACTCATCGCGATCCCCGCCGGCCCGGCGCCGTACGTGCTGACCGGCGGGGAGCTCGCCGACCGCGCGAGCACCACGCTCCGTCCGAGCATCACGACGACCGGCCTGTGCGTCATCGACGCGCTCGCAAACCCACAAGCAGGGACGGAAACGCATGGGGTCGAAAACCAAGAAGAAGACCACGATGGCGAAGCTCAACCGTGAGAACGCGGTGCGCGAGCGCCGGCTGCGAAAGCAGGCCAAGAAGGACGCCAGAAAGCAGGCGGCGGCGGCCGGCCCCCCGAGCGAACCGGGCGACACGCCCGGCGAGCGAGCCGACGACTTGACGCCACCCAGCTAGTACACGCGACGGGAGCCGCCGCGCCGCGAGCGTCGGCGCGGCGCGGGCTCGTGCAAGCGCGCACCGTCGTGGGCGGACGGCGCGAGGCCTCCTCGGGCGAACTCGTCATGCAGGTCGAGCGCCGCGGCGATCCGGCCCATCTCGCGGGCGTCCTGGGCTGCCGACGAACGTGGTGCCGACACCGCTGCGTCCCGCGCGGCCGGTGCGGCCCACCCGATGCACGTAGCCCTCGCGATCCGCCGGCGGGTCGAAGTTGATCACGTGGGCGATGCCGTCGACGTCGATCCCGCGGGCGGCGACGTCCGTCGCCACCAGCGTCCGTACCTCTCCGGCCTCGAAGCGCGCGAGCGCCCGCTCGCGCTGGCGCTGGGACTTGTCACCGTGCATGGCGGCGGCCTCGACACCCGCCCTTGCGAGGCGCTTCACGAGCCGGTCGGCGCCGCGCCTCGTGCGCACGAAGACCAGCGTGAGCCCGTCGTCGCGGCGAAGCTCGGCGGTCAGAGCGGAGAGCTTGTGCTCGTGCTCGACGGCGAGGAAGCGGTGCGCGACGGCCGCGGCCGACGTGGCCGGCGGCACGTGCTCGTGGCGGACCGGGTCGCGCGTGTAGGCGGCGGCTATGCGGCCCGCTTCGCCGTCCAGCGTCGCGGAGAAGAACAGCGTCTGACGGCGGGTCGGGCACGCGCCGACGATGCGGTCGACGGCGGGGCGGAAGCCCATGTCGAGCATCCGGTCGGCCTCGTCGAGCACGAGTGTGCGGACGTCGGCGAGCGACACCGCGCCGCGCGCCATCAGGTCCTCGAGACGGCCCGGCGTCGCCACCACGATCTGCGCGCTGCGGGCGGCGCGGATCTGCTTCTCGAAGCCCACGCCGCCGTACACGGCGGCAATCTGGAGGCCGCGGGCGCGCAGCAGCGGCCGCGCGTCCTCGACGATCTGGGCGGCGAGCTCGCGGGTGGGCGCGAGCACGAGCGCCGCGGGACCCGCACCGCCACGCCGGATGCGATCGGCGAGCGGCACGGCGAACGCCAGCGTCTTGCCCGACCCGGTGGGCGACTTGGCCAGCACGTCGCGACCGGCGAGCACGTCGCCGATCACGAGCCGCTGGATCGCGAACGGCCGCTCGATGCCCTGAGCGGCGAGGGCGTCTACGACCGCGGGGGATACGCCGAGATCGGCGAACGATGAACTCATGACAACTCCTTGCGGCTCGGAGGCCGCGTGGTCCGGGAGGCTTCACTGACCCGAACCGCGAAGGCGAACTCAGAGCAAGGAGACCTCGCGAGCGGACGATCCACTCGCGCCGACCACGCTAGCAGGCGGGCCTGCTCCCATCCGCACGCGGCGGGTAGGCTGGGAGGGCGCAGGGAGCTCTCACCCCACATGAACTCACGCTGCACGGTCACCGGGTGACGTACCGCACCGCCGGTAACGGCCCTGTGCTCCTGCTGCTGCATGGCATCGCCAACTCGTCGCAGACGTGGGAACACGTGGCGCCGCTGCTGAGCGAGCGCTTCACGCTCATCGCGCCCGACCTGCTCGGGCACGGCGAGTCGGCGACGCCGCGCGGCGACTACTCGCTCGGCGCGCACGCCACGGGTGTGCGCGACCTCCTCACCGCGCTCGGCCACGAGCGGGTGACGGTCATCGGGCACTCGCTCGGGGGCGGGATCGCCATGCAGTTCGCCTACCAGTTCCCCGAGCGATGCGAGCGCCTGGTGCTCGTGTCGAGCGGCGGCCTCGGTCGCGAGGTACATCTGCTCTTGCGGGCCGCCGCGCTCCCGGGTGCCGACTACGTGCTCCCGGTGATCAGCTCATCCCAACTGCTGTGGCTCGGCCGCGGGCTGGGCGGGGTGCTGCGGCGCGCGCGCCTCGCGCCCGACGGTGACCTCGACCTGCTCGCACGCGGCTTCGCGTCGCTCGACAACGCCGGCTCGCGCCAGGCGTTCCTGCACACGGTCCGCGCGGTCATCGATCCCGGCGGGCAGCGGGTCAGCGCCCACAGCCGCCTGGCGCTCGCGGCGCTGATTCCCTGCCTGATCGTCTGGGGGGAGCGCGACTCGGTCATCCCCGTCGCGCATGGCGCCGCGGCGCACGAGGCGATGCCGGGTAGTCGCTTCGAGGTCTTCGCCGGTGCAGGCCACATGCCGCACGATGCAGACCCCGAGCAGTTCGCCGCGATCCTGACCGACTTCTGTGGCAGCACCGACGCCGCCCGGCTCACGGCCGACCATTGGCAACCGATGCTGGCCGACGAGCCCGAGGCGCCGTGACGCGTCCGTACAACTCACGCGAGGAGTTGCGATGAGCGGCGCGCGTCCTTTCACGAGGCTCCTCCTCAGCACCGGCGACCAGCTTGACGTGGCGGGTGCGCTCGAAGAGGTCGAGAAGCCGCTGCAGAACGCGGCGCGCAGCAGTCCCGGGACGCTGGCCCGGCTGACCGACGCGGTCAGCGGCGAGTGGGTCTGCGTGAACCCCACGCACGTCGTGACGCTGATGCCGGCACCCGAAGAGTCGGGAGGGGTCCTGCCGGGCTCCCCTTCGGCCGGCGTACCACCGGGAAGCACGCCGCCGACGCGCTAGGGTGGGTGGCGTAAAGCCGCGGAGGAAGGCACGCATGGCCCACTTCAAATGCCTCGCCTGCAAGGCCCGCGTGTGGCGCGACGGCGATCCGGCGGATCACCTGCGCGATCTCTGTCCCGGCTGCGGTGGACCGCTCGACCCGGTGGCGCGCGCCGAGGACATCATCGGCTTCCGAGCCCTCAGGAGGCGCCCGCACGCCCGTCGCTCGATCGCGGATGAGGTCAGGGAGGCGATCGCGCGCAACGACGCTGCCCGCGTCAGGCGGCTGCGCTCGAAGGAGCAGCCCGACCGCCCGACCTGACGCACCCGGTAGGCTTACGGGCAGCGCACGCCAGGCTCTTTCGCCTCCCTCCCGTCGCGTGCGGCTTCGTCCATAAGGGGAGGCGAGCAAGGAGTGCCGACATGGCACCAGGACAGGGGTCGTCACGTAAAGAGGCCCGACCGAGGGCCAAGACGCCCGCCGAGCGCGCCGAGGAGGCCGCCAACGTCCAACGCCGTCTGAAGCAGGAGGCGGCCGATCGCCGGCATGCCGCCGCGCGCGCCGGATCGCCGCCGTCGGCTCGCGGACGAGCCTCGGGGCGGAGGCGCACTCCGTAGGCGGCTACCGGGCCGCGCCGAGGACGTGGCGCTCGAGCCACTCGTTGCGGAATGCTCCGCGCGGGTCGAGGCGCTCGACCAGACGGATGAAATCGGGCAGCCGCTCGTAGCGGGGCGCGGCCAGGAACACCTTGCCCCAGTGCGGGCGGGCGCCGAACGGCGCGAGGGCGGCTTCGAGATCCTCGAGGACGCGCTCGACCGCGTGCTCGTCCGGCTTCCACGTGAAATGGATGGCGACGCTGTCCTCCCCGTACTGAGGGCTCATCCACAGGTGGTCGGCGGCGATCGTGCGGATCTCGCTCACCTGCAGGACCGGGCTTACGGCGCCGGCGAGGGCGCGTACGGCCTCGATCGCGGCGGCTGCGTGCCGGCGGGCGAAGATGTACTCGGACTGGAGCTCGTCGCCGGCGCTCGGCGTGAACCCCATGCGGAAGTGCGGCAGCCGGTCGAACCACGGCCCGGGGACGCCCAGCTGCCGGGTGCAGTTCACCGGGTCGAGCTCGAGGATCGGGTGACGCTCGGAGGTGGCGGCGCGCGCGCCGAACAGCTCATCACGCGATTCCTCCGGCGCATCGCGCGTCTTCACCCACACCTGGTCGGTCGTCTCGCCCCAGCGCGTGAAGACGCTGACGCTGTAGCCGCTCGCGGTGATCGCGTCGAAGTGCTCGTACAGGGCGTCCCAGGCCATTGCCTCGAAGACGCGTTGCCGCACCCGGTAGGCGGGCTCGACGTCGAGCGTGATCCGGGTGACCGCGCCGAGCGCGCCGAGGCCGACGACGAGGCCGTCGAAGTCGGGATCGCCGCGGCGCGCCTCCACGACGTCGCCGCCGGACGTGACGAGCTGCAGCCCCGCGACCGCGGTCGCGAGGTTGCCGTTGCCGTCACCTGAGCCGTGGGTGGCGGTGGCGACGGCGCCGGCCACCGAGATGTGCGGCAGCGAGGCCAGGTTGGCCAGCGCAAGGCCCTCGGCGTCGAGCGCCTCTGCGAGCGCGCCGTACCTGACGCCGCCCGCCACCGAGACCGTGCCCGCCTCCCGGTCGACGCTCACGCCGGCCGGGAGCGAGTCCAGGCTCAGGAGCTCCGACGAGTCCGCGATGCCGTGGAACGAGTGCCGCGAGCCGAGGACGCGGATCCGGGGTGCGCCGGCGACGATCCGGCGCACCTCGTCCAGCGTCGACGGCCGATGCAGCCGCTCGGCGCGATACGCGTAGTTGCCCGCCCAGTTGTGCTCTGGCAAATCACAACGGGCCGCGATGCCACGGCCCGGTGATGGCGCACGTCATCCCCTCGACCGGGTCCTCGTCGAACCGCGCGCGGCCGAAGAGGTTGACGAACAGCGTCCGCCCGCTCGGGCTGAAGCAGGCGCCCGCGAGCTCGGACCCGTTGAGCACGTTGACCGCCAGCTCGAACGGCTGCCCTCTCCGGGTGAGCCCGATCAGCCGGTTGACGTTCTCGATCCCGGGCGCGAGCGGGTGCGTGTCGACGTAGGCCGACGACGCGTCGTCCTCGCACGCTATGAGGCCGCCGCGCGGCGTCACGGTGATGTTGTCGGGCGAGTCCATCTCGCTGCCGGCGGTCGACTCGTAGAGGAGGGTGAGCGTCCCGCCGCCGCCGCGGCTGGGCCGGTACGCCCAGATCTGGCCGAAGCCCTCGGCATAGCCGTCGGAGTTGACGTCGCCGTTCTTGACGTCGCCGCCGCTGGTGGAGACGAAGAAGATCGTGCCCTCGTCCTCCCAGCAGCCCTCGAGGCGGTTGAACTTCGCCCCGCCCTTCGCCCAGCCCTGGTTGAAGGTGCTGCGCGAGTCGCCGACGGCGGTGAGCTCGGGGTCCGGCACGTCGATCCTCACCCACTGGACCGGCAGCGCCTCGCCACGGGTCCGGCCCTCGCGCAGGTCGACCTGCGGCCGTCCGGTGATCGCCAGCATCTCGAGCACGCCGCCGTCGGTCAGGCTGTCGGGGTCGCTCGGCGTGTAGCGGTAGAAGCCGGCGCCGACGCCGGAGCCGGGGTCCTCGGTCTCGTAGACGATGCCGGTGCGCTGGTCGACGGCCGCTGCCTCATGCGAGAACCGGCCCGCGGCGCGGATGGGGACGCCGACCTCGAGCTCGTTCGGACCACGGTCGACCGGCGTCTGGAACAGGTAGCCGTGGCGCTTCGCGAAGCGCATGGCCGGGTCGGTGTGAGCCGGCCCGCCGACGGTCTCCTCCCCCGTGAGCCAGTAGCGGCGGCGGTAGGAGATGCCGCCCGCGCAGTTCACGGTCGTGCCGTTGAGGCTGACGAAGTCCTGCACCATCCTGCGCCGGTGCTCGTCGTAGACGAGCGTGACGGTGCCGCCGAACGCCGTCGGGTCGTACGCCTTCGAGCGGTCGCCGAGCAGGCCGCCGGTGGTGCCGGCCGGGTTGCGGTCCTCGCTGTTGCGCACGAGCCGCACGAGATGACCGTGGCGGCTGCGACCGTGATACCTGCCGCCCGAGAACGAGCCCATCCCGTCGAGCGCGAGCGGCGTCGGGTAGCCGTCCGACATCCGCGAGCCGGTGTGGCTGAAGGTGACGTACGAGAAGCCCGCCGGCAGCGCCAGCACCTCCACGCCGCGCTGGTCCGCGACCCGCCGCAGCCGACCGTAAGGCTCGGCGTGGCTCTTGCGGTCGTAGCCCAGCGCGTCCCTGGCCACGAGCCGCTCGACCGCCCCGAAGCTGAGTAGCCCTCCGCCGGCCGCAGCCGCCCGCGTCAGGAATGTGCGCCGATCAAGACCAGTCTGCATCGCATCCTCCCTTGCTACCCGCCTCCCCCGGCGGGACCCGACTGCAGCCTACCCGTCCTGCGGTTTGATAGCCCCCGCCGCCCTCAGCCGGAGAGGAACCGTGTGATGCCATCGGCGATCCCACGGGCGATCCGGCGGCGGGAGCGCGGCGCCTCGGCCCGGGCGGCGTCGGTCGCGTTGCGGAGGTTGAGGGTCTCGACGAACACGGCCGGCACGTCGGCCAGGCGCAGGCCGCCGAGGTCGGAGCGGGCGACGAGGCCGTCGCCGCCGACATACGTCGCCCGCGGAAGGCCGGTGCGCTGCTCGTACGCGGCGCGCATGAGGCGGCCGAGCCGTCGCGAGGGACGGTGGACGTCGTCGGTCAGGCCCTCGATCAGCGTCGGGCGGATCACGTGGAAGCCGCGGCCGCCGGGCGGGCCGCCGTCGGCGTGGATCGAGACCGCAGCGTCGGCCTGCGCGCGGTTGGCGATCCGCGCGCGGCGCGTGACGCACGGTCCGACGCCGCGGTCGTTCCGGCGCGTGAGGGCCACGGTGGCGCCGCGGCGGCGCAGGATCCGCGCCGCCTCGCGCGCCACCGTCGAGGTTGTAGCGCGACTCGGCATAGCCCGACGCCGTGGCGGTGCCGGTGGTGTTGCACGCCTTGTACATCCCGCCGCCGACGTGCACCTGGCGGTCGACGCGCTCCGGGTGGGCGCCGTTGCGGCCGTTGTGGCCGGGGTCGAGCACGACGGTGCGGCCGTCGAGCGGGCCCGCCGCCAGGGCGGCCGCCAGCGCCACGGTGGCGAGGAGCATGGCGGGCAGGCTACGGCGTCTTGGCAAGATGTCGCCGTGGCCGCGACCGCCGAGCCCCGTCCGCGCCGCCTGACCGCGGTGCTGCGCGACGAGTCGCGGGTCACGCCGCTGGAGCTGTTCTTCGACCTCGTGTACGTGCTCGCGCTCACGCAGTGCACGGCGCTGATGGCCGACGACCCGACGTGGGAGGGACTCGCCAGGGGGATCCTCGTGCTCGGCGTGATGTGGTGGTCGTGGGTCGGCTACGCGTGGCTGACGAGCGTCGTGAATCCGGAGGAGGGCGCCGTGCGGCTCGTGATGTTCGCCGCCATGGCCGCGTTCCTCGTGGTGGCGCTATGCGTGCCGGGCGCGTTCGGCGACGAGGGTCTGCTGTTCGCCGCCGCCTACGCGCTCGTGCGGTTCGCGCAGATCGGCCTGTTCCTGATCGCGAGCCGCGACGACCCGGCGTTGCGCCACGCCGTCTGGGGCCTGCTGGCGAGCACTGCGCTCGGTACCGGCCTGCTGGTCGGCGCGTCGTTCGCCGACGGCCTGCTCCAGGGCGCGCTGTGGGCGGCTGCGCTGGGGTTCGACATGGCCGGGCCGCTGGTGATCGACCCCGGCGGGTGGCGGCTCGAGCCCGGCCACTTCGCCGAGCGCCACGGGCTGATCGTGATCATCGCGCTCGGCGAGTCGATCGTCGCGATCGGGGTCGGGGCCGAGCACGGCGTCACGACCGGGGTGGTGGTCGCGGCGTGCATGGGGATGGCGATCGCCGCCGCGCTGTGGTGGCTGTACTTCGACATCGTGGCCCTGGTCGCCGAGCGCCGATTGTCGAACGCCGCCCCGGGCCGCGAGCGAAACACGATCGCCCGCGACTCCTTCTCCTACCTGCACTTCCCGATGGTGGCCGGGATCGTGCTGCTGGCTCTGGGGCTGAAGAAGACGCTCGAGCACGTCGACGACCCCTTGAAGGTCGTGCCGGCCGTCGCGCTGCTCGGCGGGCTCGCCGCCTATCTGATCGCGCACGTGGTCTTCCGGTACCGCAACGTCCACCGCTTCTCGTGGCAGCGGCTGGCCGCCGCGGTGCTGCTGGTCGCGCTGCTGCCGGTGGCGGTCGAGATCGCGGCGCTGCTCACCGTCGCCATCGCGGCCGTGGTGCTCGCGGCGCTGATCGCGTACGAGACGTGGCGCTTCGCGGAGCTGCGCGACCGCCTGCGCCACCAGCTCGCGCACGAGTAGTCAGCGCGCGGCCTCCCCGCGGGTCGGCGGCGGCGCCTGCGGGCGTGGGGGGAGCGGCACGTCGGGGGTGCGGGCGATCGTGGTCGCCATCAGCAGGAGCCGGATCGCCTCCGGGAAGCGCAGCTCGGGCGGCGGCGGCGCCAGGTGCTGCTCGTACAGGTCGAGCAGCTCCAGCACGGCGGCGAACAGCTCGGCGTGCGGGCCGTCCTCGCCGACGGCGCAGGCCAGCCGGGCCAGTGCGACCGGCTCCTCGGGGT
Source organism: uncultured Solirubrobacteraceae bacterium (assembly GCA_963849695.1). Taxonomy (GTDB): domain Bacteria; phylum Actinomycetota; class Thermoleophilia; order Solirubrobacterales; family Solirubrobacteraceae; genus DASSUW01. The sequence goes on along the minus strand of CAWKIT010000022.1, from coordinate 15,566 downwards.
CGCCGCGGCCGAAGGTGCGGCCGATCGCTTGGTTGAGGTGCGAGACGGTGCGCTCGAGCAGCGGGTCGAGCGGCCGGCGCGGCCGGGGCGGCGGGCCGGCGGGCTCGGGGTCGGCGCCCTCGAGGATGCGCTCGAGCTGAGCGCCGGCGATCGACCGGAGCGCGGGTGGGGTCACTCCGGCCTGGACGGCGAGCCGCAGGTGCGTTACGGCCGACATCAGCGGCAGCCCGTAGGGCGAGTCGCTCGCCCACAGGATGCTCGCCGAGGGGGCGAGCGTGAACAGCGCGATCAGGTCGGCGGGGTCCCACCAGGCGGTGTCGATGAACAGGTTCGGGTGCTCCGGGAGCACACGCCACAGCCAGGCGAGGTCGGAGATCGCGGCGTGGGCGAGGATCAGCCGGGCTCCCGTGAACTCGCCGGACAGCCTGACGGTGTCCTGTCCCAGCGCGGGGATCCCGCGGCCGGCGTGGATCAGCACCGGCACTCTGCGGTCGTGCGCGAGCGCGATGATGTCGCGCACGGCGGGCTCGGAGAGCGTGAACCGCTCGGCGCGCGGATGGAGCTTGATGCCCTTGGCGCCGGCGTCGAGGCAGCGGCGGGCCTCGCTGACCGGGTCGGCGCGCGGGTCGACGCGGCAGAAGGCCGTGAGCCGGCCTTGCGAGTCGGCGGCGGCCTCGAGGACGCGATCGTTGGCGGGCGCGTAGCCGTCCGGCTCCTGCAGCGGGAACACGACGCCGCGAGCGCCGGCGCGGGCGAGCACGGCGAGCAGCTGCTCGGGACTCTGGCGCGCCCCGTCGGGATCGGCGGCGCCGATGTGGGTGTGGGCGTCGAACAGGTCGAGGTCGCCGTGGTCGGCGCGGAAGCGATCCCACCAGGGGCTCAGGATCGCGTCGACGTCGAGCATTGGGCGGAGGACCCTATACCGCCCGGCGCGCCGATGGCCGATACTGGCTCGCATGCAATTCCGCCGCGAGAGGGTCCGGATCGAGACCCAGCGTCACGAGATCGAGGGGACCTTGCAGCTGCCCAACGAGGGCTTCCGGTCGCGAACCACCGACTTCCTGAACGCCCACGAGCGCGAGTTCATCGCCTTGACCGATGCCGAGGTCCGGTGGTTGGAAGGCAGCCGCACGACCGAGCGGCACGACTTCCTGGCCGTCGCGGTGCCCCAGATCGTGATCGTGCTCGAGCTGGAGACGCTCGGGGTGGTCGACGAGGCCGGCGCCGGCCCGGAGCCCGGGCACCTCTCCCCGGTCTCCACCCCGCCGCCCGCGGCCTCCTGACTCCAAGGGTGCCAGACCCCCTTCGGTAAACAAGACCTAAAGGGGTCTGACCCCGCGCGGGGTCAGACCCCGTTTAGGTTCGGGTCAGGGGAGGCGGCCGAGCCAGCGGACCGAGCCGATCAGCGCTCCGCCGAGCAGCACGATCCCGGCTCCGGCGAAGGCGGCCGTGATCTCGCGCGTCTCCTCGCGGGTGCCGAGCTGGGAGCCGAGGCGCTCGTAGACGGCGGTCAGCTGGTCGGCGTCGGAGGCCTCGAACGCCTGGCCGCCGGAGGCGCGCGCGATCTCGGCGAGTGCCTCGGGATCGGGCGGCACGCGGAGGATGCCGTCGACCACGCCGTCGGGCGTGCCGAGGGCGACGGTGTAGACGGGGACCTTGAGGCGCCCGGCCTCCTGGGCGACCTCGGTCGCGTTGCGGCCCGTGGTCTGCTTGCCGTCGGACAGGAGGACGACCGCGGCCGGCGGACGGCGATCGCCCTCGGCCGGCTCGAGCGCGCGCAGCGCCGTGTCGAGCCCGTCTCCGGTGGCGGTGCCGCCGTCGGCGACGAGGCCGGCGAGCGCCGCGCGGACCTGCTCGTGGTCGGTGGTCGGCGGCTGCAGCACGTACGACGTGTCGCTGAACGCGACCGCGCCCACGCGCAGCGCGTCCGGCGCCTCGTCGAGGAACCGCTCGGCCGCCGAGCGGGCGGCCGAGAGCCGGTCGGGCGCGACGTCCGTCGCCGTCATCGAGCGCGAGGTGTCGGTCACGAGGATCACGGACGCCTGCTCGACCGGGACGGCGACCGTCGCCTCGGGTCGCGCAAGCGCGACGGCGAGCGCGGCGGCCCCGGTGGCGAGGAGCGCCGCGGGCAGATGACGGCGCCAGCGCGCAGCGGCGGGAGCCGCGAGCGCGGCGAGCGGCGCGCCTGGGAAGCGGACCGCATACCGCCGCCGCCGGCGCTGCGCGAGCACGTGGAGCGCCGCGGCGGCCGGCAGCGCGAGCAGGGCGAGCAGGAACAGCGGGGCGGCGAAGCTCATCGCCCGGCCTTCGCGAGGAGGTCGCCACGGGCGGCTCGCGACGAGTCGCGGCCGGCGACCGGCGCGCGGTGGGTCGAGTCGAATCCTGCGGGACGGCGCGTGAAACGGCGCTTGTCGAACCCGCGGCCGAGGGCTCGGAGCCAGTCGTGGCCGGTGTCGAGGACGACGTGGTCGGCCCCGGCGGCGCGCAGGGCGGCGGCCACCGCCCCGCGCCGCTCGGCCTCGAGCGCGGCGTACCGCTCGCGCACACGCGCGCGCGAGCTGTCCACCTCGACGAGGGCGCCGGTCTCGGGGTCGACGAGCGCGAGGTGGCCGGCGCTCGGCAGCGCGGCCTCGCGCGGGTCGCACACCTCGACCGCCACCACGCTGTGCCGCGCGCCGAGCGCGGCGAGCGGCGCTCGCCAGCCGTCCTCCCTGAAATCCGAGACCACGACGACCAGCCCCGGGCGGCGCGCCACCCGGCCGGCCCGCACCAGCGCACGGGAGAGGGCGTTCGGGGTCGCATCGGCATCGGCGGCCACGCCTTCGCGCACCACGCGCTCGATCGCGAGCTGTGCGTGGCGGCCGCCGCGCGGCGGCAGCAGCAGGTGGTCCGCAGCACCGGCGCGCAGGAGCCCGGCCCGGCCGCCGCGGCGCGTGGCCAGTCGCGCGACCGCGATCGCCACTCCCTCCGCCACGTCGGCCTTCAGCCGCCGTGCGGTGCCGAACGCCATCGACGGTGAGACGTCGACCACCAGCCAGGTCGTCAGCGTCCGCTCCGGCACCTGCAGCCGCACGTGCGGCACGCCCGTGCGCGCGGTCGCCGCCGCGTCGATCTGGCGGACGTCGTCGCCGACCTGGTAGGGCCGGAGCTGGACCAGCTCGGTCCCCGTCCCCGCGCCCGGCGCCAGGTGGTCGCCGGGCAGCGTGCCACCAGCCCGGCGCACGAGCGCGAGGTCGAGCATCCGGAGCAGCGCGCCCGGCATCGGCCCCGGGCCCTGGCGGCCGTCCGGCGGTCGCAGGGCCGTAACCGTCACGCGGCCTCCGCAAGCGCAGCCGCGCCGGTCAGGCCCTCCGCGGGCTCGTCGATCGCGCCGAGCACGCGGGCGAGCAGGTCGTCGGGCGCCACGCCGTCGCTCAGCGCCTCATACGACAGCACCAGCCGGTGCCGGAGCACGTCGGGGGCGAGGTCGCGCACGTCCGAGGCGACGACGTGGCTCCGGCCGCGCAGCAGCGCCAGCGCCTGCGCGCACGCGATCAGCCCGATCGGCCCGCGCGGGCTGGAGCCGTACTCGATGTACGGCGCGATCTCGCCCAGCCCGTAGCGCTCCGGATGGCGCGTCGCGTCGGCGAGCTGGACGGCGTAGCCGATCACGTCGCGGTCCACGAACACCCGCCGGGCCTGCGCGGAGAAGCGCGCGAGATCCTCGGTCGTCAACCGCTCGGCGATCTCCGGCGCAGGCGCCAGCGAGCGACCGACCACCGCGGCCTCCTCCCCGAGGTCCGGGTAGTCGACGAGCAGCTTCAGCAGGAATCGGTCGACCTGCGCCTCGGGCAGCGGGTACGTCCCCTCGGACTCGATCGGGTTCTGCGTCGCCAGCACGAGGAACGGCTGCGGCACGGGATGCGTCTCGCCGCCGATGGTGACCTGCCGCTCCTGCATCACCTCGAGCAGCGCCGACTGCACCTTGGCGGGAGCGCGGTTGATCTCGTCCGCGAGCAGGAAGTTGCCGAACACCGGGCCGAGCTCGGTGTCGAAGCGGCCGGAGTCGGGCCGGTAGATGCGGGTGCCGACGAGGTCGGCGGGCACGAGGTCGGGCGTGAACTGGATGCGGCGGAACGACCCGCCGAGCACGTCGGCCAAGGTCCGCACGGTCAGGGTCTTGGCCAGGCCGGGCACGCCCTCGAGCAGGACATGGCCGCCGGCCAGCAGCGCGACCATCAGCCGCTCGAGCATCGCGTCCTGGCCCACGATCACGCGCTTGATCTCGTAGAGCGCGCCCTCGATCGCGCGCCGGACAGGGGTCTCGTCTTCAGTCATGGACGGGCGAGGCTGCCCGCGCGCGCCGTCAGGACGAGATAAGGGCCGATCGTGAGCCAGCCTTTAGCGGCTCTTTGGCCCTCGTTCACGCGCGCGCGGCACGGTAGAGCGCATGCGCGTGCTGATCGCCGAGGACGAGCCCCGGGTGGGCGACGCGGTCGCGCGCGGGCTGCGCCGCGAGGGCATGGCGGTCGACCTCGCGCGCGACGGCGAGACCGCCCTGCGCAAGGCGCTCGCCGCCCCGTATGACGTCGTGGTGCTCGACCGTGACCTCCCGCAGATGCACGGCGACGACGTCTGCCGCACCCTCACCGCCGAGCGTCCGGACACCAAGGTGCTGATGCTGACGGCGGCCGGCGGCGTCGACGACCTCGTCGGCGGCCTCGCCCTCGGCGCCGACGACTACCTCCCCAAACCGTTCCGCTTCGCCGAGCTGGTCGCGCGCACGCGGGCCCTCGCCCGCCGCAACGGCGCTCCGCGCCCGCCGGTGCTGAAGGCCGGCGACGTCGAGCTCGACCCCTCCCGGCGCACCGTCTCCCGCGCCGGCCTCCCGATCGACCTGGCGCCGAAGGAGCTCGCCGTGCTCGAGGTGCTGATGGCGGCCGGCGGCGCCGTCGTCGGCCCCGACGAGCTGCTCGAGAAGGCCTGGGACGAAGACACCGACCCGTTCACCAACACGGTCCGCATGACCGTGATGACGCTGCGGCGCAAGCTCGGGGAACCGCCCGTGATCCACACCGTGCGCGGCGCCGGCTACCGCGTGTGACCCTTCGCCTCCGCCTCACCGCCCTCTACACGCTCCTGTTCGGCGCGTGCGGCGCGCTGCTGCTCGGGCTCAGCTCGTGGATCGTCCACCGGCAGGTGAACCGGACCCTGCCGCAGGGCTTCGCCGACCGCGCGCTCGCCCAGCTCGACGCGCAGTACTTCCTCGCGCTCGCCGGCATGCTGCTGGTCGCGGCGGCGCTCGGCTACCTGATGGCCGGCCAGGCGCTCGCCCCGCTCCGCCGTGTCACCGGTCTCGCGCGCCGCGTCACGCAGGAGCGGCTGGGGGAGCGGATCGCGATGACCGGCCCGCGCGACGAGCTGCGCGAGCTGGCCGACACGCTCGACGGGATGCTCGACCGGCTGGAGGGTTCGTTCGACGGCCAACGCCGGTTCGTCGCGAACGCCAGCCACGAGCTGCGCACTCCGCTGACCGTGATCCGCGCCGAGGTCGAGGTGGCGCTCGCCGACCCGGACGCCTCGATCACCGACCTGCGCCACATGGGCGAGGTCGTGCTCGAGGCCGCCGACCGGACGCAGTGCCTGCTCGACTCGCTGATGGTGCTCGCGCGCAGCCAGCAGGCGCTGCCGCGGCGCGAGCCGGTCGACCTGGCCGCCGCCGCGCGCACCGCCGTCACCATCACCGCCGCCGAGGCGCAGGCTCGCGGCATCCATGTCTCGCTCGACCTCGAGCCGGCACCGCTCGAGGGCGACCCGCCGCTGGTCGAGCGCCTCGTCGCCAACCTGGTCGAGAACGCGGTCCGCCACAACGAGCCCGGCGGGCGCGTGCAGGTGACGACCCGGCGCGGGCTCGTGCGCGTGGAGAACACCGGCGCCGTGATCGCGCCGGACGACGTGCGGCGGCTGGCGGAGCCGTTCGAGCGGCTCGGGCGCGACTCGGACGGGCCCGGCGCCGGGCTCGGGCTCTCGATCGTGCGCGCTGTCGCGGACGCCCACGGTGCAGCCCTCCAGCTCGTGCCGCGCGCCGGCGGCGGGCTCGAGGCGACGGTGACGTTCCCGGTCGCCGCCTGGACGATCGACCGCCCGCTCACGCACGCGGCGTGAGCAGCTGATCGGCGGGCGCGTCGTCGTCACGCAGCGGATCGGCGCCGTCGGCGAGGCGCTCGACCTCGGCGCGGTCGAGCACGCGCGCGCCCTCCACGGCCGGCAGCGCGCCGTCGGATGCGAGGAACACGAAGTTGCCGCCCGGGTCGGGCTGCGTCACCAGCGCGAGCTCGTCGAACGCCTCCAGCAGCGTCGCCGCCTCGGCGCGGACGAGCCCGAACGGGTCGTAGTCGATCACGTTCAGCGCGTACAGCCCGCCCGGCCGCAGCACGCGCCGGACCTCGGCGACGAACTCGGCGGTGGTGAGGTGCCACGGCACGGCGCGGTTGCCGAACGCGTCGCCGACGATCAGGTCGGCCGACGCGGCCGGCTCGTCCCGCAGCGTCACGCGCGCGTCGCCGACGCGCACGGCCAGCGCCGGCCCGGTGCGCAGCCCGAGCCGCTCGCGCGCCAGCTCGACCAGGTCGCCGTCGACCTCGAGCACGCGCGAACGCGACCCCGGCCGGGTGGCGGCGACGAAGCGCGGCAGTGTGAAGCCGCCGCCGCCGAGGAACAGTGCGTCGAGCGGGCCGCCGTCCAGGTCGTCGATCGCGGCGCCGATCCAGCGCGTGTAGTCGAACTCGAGGTAGCGGGGGTCCTCGAGGTCGACGTACGAGTGCGGCACGTCCTCGAGCACCAGCGTGCGTCCGCTCGGCCGCCCGGGATCCTCGACCACGCGCGCACAGTGGTAGTCGGTCTCGGCGTCGCACGGCGCGCCGGCGGCCAGCGTGAGCGCCGCGAGCGCGAGCGCGCCGGCGACGTAGGCGGGCGCGGCGCCGGCCGCGACCCCGAGCGCGACCAGCACGCCGCCGACCGCGATCACCGCGATGTCGGTCGGCACCAGCGGCACGATCACGAAGCCGGTGGCGAACGTGCCGACGAGGCCGCCGGCGGTCGCCCATGCCGACAGCCGCCCGACCACCGAGCCGGTCTCTCCGAGGTCGCGCAGCTGCATCCGGGCGACGGTCGGCGTCACCGCGCTGAGCACGGCGGCGGGCGGGAACAGCGCGACCAGAGTGACCATGAAGGCCGCGGCGTCGCCCCCGCCGCGCAGCGCGTCGCCGAGCCCGCGGACGAGCGGCACCGTGAGCATCGCCAGCACGCCGCCGGACGCGAGCAGGACCGCCAGCAGCCGCCGCTCGTCGAGCCGGTCGGCCGCGCGGCCGCCGACCGCGGCGCCGGCCGCGATCCCGGCCAGGACGGTGCCGATGATCGTGGTCGTGGTCTCGAGCGTCAGCCCGACGTACGGCGCCAGCAGGCGGATCCCGAGGATCTCGAGCACCAGCACCGCGCCGGAGGAGACGAAGACGAGGCCGGCCGCCACGACCGGGACCCTATGGGGTGATCAGTACCCGGATCCACCGTGGGCCGAGTGAGATCGGCCGATTAGTGGAGTGCCTCGGGATCGCGGCCGATCGGCTCTGGCGAACGGCCACGGTGGCGAGGCGCCGCGGGGATCGGTGGATTCGGGCTAGGAGAGGTGGTTCGAGCGCGGCGGTTCGCAGTCTCCGTCGCGCTTGTAGATCACGTGCCGGGTCTCGTTCTCGAACGGACGGCGATGGACGACGTGCTCGAACGTGCGGAGCTGTTCAGCGGCGACCGCCGAGCGCTGGAGCTCGGCGTCGACCCCGAGCATGCCGTTGACCGAGGCGCCGACCATGGCGACCCCGGCGCACAGAGCAGTGGCGAAGACCGTTCGCGTGGCATATCTCCCCATGACCACGGCCAGTCAAGCGCGGCTGGACTAAGGGAAGGTAAGTGCCGGCGAAGAGAACCTAAACGAGCCTGCGGAACCAGTGGAGCGAGAGGAGCGCGCCGCCGGCCACGAGCACGAGCGCCCCGCCGGCGAAGGCGGCGGTGACCTCGCGCGGCTCGCGCTCGGTCGCCACCTGCGACCCGAGCCGCTCGTAGACCTGGTTCAGCGCGTCCGCGTCCTCGACCGCGAACGACTGGCCGCCCGAGGCTTCGGCGACAGCGCGCAGCGTCTCCGGATCGGGCGGCGCGGGCCGCGTCCGGCCCTTGGCGTCGACGATCGTGGCGCCCGGGGTTCCGAGCGCGACGGTGTACACGGGCACGCCGAGGTCGGCCGCCTCGCGCGCGGCCTCGACCGGGTCCCGCCCGCCCGTCGACTCGCCGTCGGAGATCAGCACGACCGCGGCCGGCGGCCTCTCGGGGCCGCCGCGGCGGATCAGCTCGAGCGAGGCGTCCAACGCGTCGCCGCTGGCGGTCCCGCCGCCGGCCGTCAGCGCGTCGATCGCGACCCGCACCGGCGCGCGGTCGGTGGTCGGCGCCTCGAGCACGTCGCTCTCGGTGTTGAACGCGACGGCGCCCACCTTCACGCGCCGCGGCACGCGGTCGAGGAACCGGTTGGCGGCCGCCTGCATCGCCTCCAGCCGCGTGGGCTCGACGTCGGTCGCGCGCATCGAGCCGGAGCGGTCGATCGCGAGCACGATCGTGGCCTGCTCGGCCGGGACCGCGATCGTCGCCTCCGGGCGCGCCAGCGCCACCGCGAGCGCGGCCAGCGCGAGCCCGTACAGGGCGACCGGCGCATGCCGGCGCCAGCCGGGCGTCCGCGGCAGCGCCGAGGCGCGAACCGCCGGGCTCGCGAAGGCGTCCGCCGCCGCCCGCCGCCGCCGCTGCGCGACGCCGTAGGCGAGCGCAGCGAGCGGGACGAGCAGCAGCGCGATCAGGAAGGCGGGCGCCTGGAAGCTCACGGCGTCCCAGTGCTCGGGAGCTGCTCCGGGCGCTGCCCGAGCGTCACCTGGACGGTCTGCTCGGAACCGCCGCGCTGCACCTTCAGCTCGACGCGGTCGCCCGGCTTGTTGTCCTCGATCGCCTGGGCGACGTCCTCGGGCCCGCGGACCTCGTCTCCGTCGACGTCGACGATGACGTCCCCGGGCTGGATGCCGGCCTCGGCGGCGGGGCCGCCGGCGGTCGCGTCGCCGACCTGGGCGCCCTCGCCGTTCTGGGCGGCGCCGGTCGAGACGCCGAGGTAGGCGTGCGCGGGCGCCGCGCCCTTCTCGAGCTGCGGCAGCACGTCGCGCACGGTGGCGGCGGGCACCGCGAAGCCGATGCCGACGCTGCCGTTGCCGCCGCCGGCGGTCGCGATCTGAGAGTTGACCCCGATCACCTGGCCGCGCGCGTTGAGCAGCGGGCCGCCGGAGTTGCCGGGGTTGATCGGAGCGTCGGTCTGGATGACCTTGTCGATCGAGAAGCCGTTCGGCGCCTGGATCTCGCGCTCGAGGCCGGAGACGATGCCGGCCGTCGCCGTGCGGTCGAGGCCGAGCGGGTAGCCGATCGCGACCACCGGGTCGCCGACCTGGGCGTCATCGGAGTCGGCCAGCTGCAGCGGCTTCACGCCGTCCGCGGCGCCCGCGTCGACCTTGATCGCCGCCAGGTCGGTCGACGCGTCGACGCCGAGCACCTGCGCGGCGTGCTCGTCGCCGCCGTCCTCGAATCGGACCTGGACCTCCGAGGCGTCGCCGACCACGTGCGCGTTCGTGACGATCGTGCCGTCGCTGTCGACCAGGAACCCGGTGCCGGAGCCGCCCTCGGTGCGGACCGAGACCACGCTCGGGCTGGCAGCGGCATACACGGCGCGCGCGATCTCGTCCTTGGAGCTGTTGCTCGCGACGATCGGCGTCGTCGCGGGGGTGGCGGCGGGCGTGTCGTTGTCCGCCAGGCCGGTGCCGAGCAGCACCGCGGTGACCGCGACGGCCGAGACAGTGCCGCCGCCGATGGCCGCGAGCCAGCGCGAGCCGCCGCCGCGGCGTGGCGGGGGCGGAGCGGCCGGGGGCGGCTCCATGATCGGCGGCCTGGGGGGCTGTGGGGTGTAGGTGCGGGTCGGCGGCGCGTCGGTCCAGAGGCGGTCCATGTTCGTCTCCTGTGAAGTTCGTCAGCGGCGACGCTAGGCGCGCGCGCGTCAGCTCCGCATAAGGCTTCAGGCGCCCTTGAGGGAGCCTTCAGGGACCCTTGAGCAAGTCGACCGAGAGTGCTCTTGGATGAGCGAGCGCCACGATGAAGGACTGGCCCTGTACCTGCGGCGGATCGCCCGCACGCCGCTGCTCACGCCCGCCCAGGAGCAGGTGCTCGCGCGCCGCGTCGAACGCGGCGATATGGCCGCCAAGGATCACATGATCGAGGCGAACCTGCGGCTCGTGGTGCACGTCGCCAAGCGCTACCAGCGCGAGGACTCGTCGCTGACCATGCAGGACCTGATCCAGGAGGGCACGATCGGGCTCGTGCGCGCGGTCGAGAAGTTCGACTACCGCCGCGGCTTCCGCTTCTCGACCTACGCGACGCTGTGGATCCGCCAGGCGATCGGGCGCGCGCTCGCCGACAAGGGTCGGATCGTGCGGCTGCCGATCCCGGTCGCCGACCGCGTGCGCAAGATCGAGATCGCCGAGCGGACCCTGATGACCCGGCTCGGCGCCACCCCGCGCGACGACGAGCTGGCGGTCGAGCTGGGCTGGGAGCTCGACGAGGTCGAGCGCCTGCGCGGCGCCGGCCGCCGGCCCGCCTCGCTCGACGCGCACATCTCCGACGACGGTGACGCGGAGCTCGGCGATCTGTTGGCCTCGAGCGCCCCGTCGCCCGAGGACGAGGCGATGGCAGAGGCCGACCGGAGCGGGCTGCTGGCCGCGGTCGACCAGCTCGGCGCGACCGAGCGCCGCGTCTTGGAGCTTCGCTACGGGCTCCGGACCGAGACGCCGCACACGGCGGCCGAGACCGCGCGCGTGCTCGGCGTCAAGCCGCACCAGGTGCGGCAGGTCGAGGACCGCGCGCTGCGCGTGCTCGGCGCGCTGCCCGCGGCGCGCTGGCTGCTCGACGCCGCGTAGATCTCCCTTTTGGTCCTGAGTAGCTGTCGCTCAGCGACAGCAGGTCAGGACAGAACCGAGGAAAGCTCGGCCAGCATGGCGCGAGGCTCCTCCACGTCGCCGAAGGTGAAGCGCCGGAAGTCGTCGCCACGGGCTCGTGCCTCGCGCTCGCGACGGCGGTCGCGCTCCCAGGCGTGGCGCGAGCCGTGAAAGCGGTAGCTGTCGAGCTCCACTGTCAGTCGGTGCTCGGGCCAGCGAGCGTCGATCCGGCGCCCGCCGGCCGGCCGGTTCGTCACCGGCAGGGGCAGGCCGGCCTCCCGCAGGAGCCGCCGAAAGCGCCGCTCGAGGAAGCTGAGCAGGACAGGCTCGTCGCCGTGAATGACCGCGCGCAGGTTCGCCGCACCCGGGCTCCTGCGGCGCCGCCGGAGCACGGCCTCAACCTGGGCGGGCGTCGTGCCGTACCGGATCCCGGCCTCGTGGAAGGCACGGGCGAGAGCACTTAGGGAGAGCACCGAGGCCAGGTCCACCATCGTCCGCGCGACCGACGTCACGGGAACGCCGCGCCACACGAACCGGTCGCAATCATCGAGCCCGCGCGAGCGCCTGACCCGCACTCCCTCAATGCGCCGCTCACCACGCGCCACCACCTCCGCCCGCGGAGCCGCGCCGGGCAGAAGCCCGAGCAGATACGCCGCCGCCAGCCCACACAGCAGCGCGCCTTCCCCACAAGCCCAGACCGCCGCGAGATACCAGGCCTCGACGCTCGGCGCCCGATGCCCCACCCGGTAGATGCCGCGGTGAACGCGGATCAGCGTGCCTCGACGCATCCGGGTCCTGATCTCGGCCTCGGTGACGCCGGCGTGTAACAGCTGGTCGCGCCGAACCACCCCATGCGCAATCCCCGCCAACCGCGCGAGTCCCTGCTCAACCGTCCTGTCCTGCTGTCGCACATCGACAGCTAGGCAGGACGAAACCGATCTCGCCCCCCTTAGACTTCGCGCATGAGCGACGAGGAACCCGACGTCGGCCCGCTCCAGATCGTTCTCGTCGGGTTCGAGACCACCGAGCGCCTCCGCGGCGACATCGCGCGCGAGCTGGGGCTCCTGAGCGGTCGCGGCATGGTCCGGGTGCTCGATGCCCGGCTGTTCCACCGCTCGGAGGAAGGCAAGCTCACCGAGATCGACCTCAACCCGGTGCTCGCAGCCGCGACCGACCAGCCGAACCGGGCGATCGCCCACCTGCTCGGAGCCAACGGCGCGGGCGGCAACGGGGCCGGGCATACGGCGGAGGCGTTCGCCCGCACGACCGGCTTCGCGCTCGAGGATCTGCGGCGCCTGACCGACGAGATCGGCCCAGGCGACTACGCGGCCGCGGTGCTCGTCGAGCACCTGTGGGCCGGCCGCCTGCGCGAGGTCGTGCGCGAGGCCGGCGGGCGGCTGCTCGGCCAGGGCTTCCTGACGCCCGAGGTGGTGATGATCGTCGGAGCGGAGATCCAGGCGCGGGCGGAAGCCGAAGCCGCGATCGAGCTCGCTGAGGCGGCGCGCGGCGCGGCGCTGATCGACGCGCTGGAGCGCTTCGCCGGTTCAGGCACCGGCTCGGTCGAGGACCGGTCACTGGGTGCGGCGCAGGTCGTCCGCGTCCTCGTCGACACCGGTTTCCTGCACGAGCCCGAGGCGGAGGCCGCGATCGACGCGCTCGTCACCGCGGGCCTGATCGAGTCCGCGATGGTGCAGGCGGCGATCGCCGAGGCCCAGGACGCGCTCGGCGACGAGCGCGACTAGGCTCGCTGCCGATCGCGGCCCTTCAACTCCTGGACCGCGACGACGACGAGCACGATGAAGGCGGCCGAGATGACGATCTTCTCGACCACCCTCGGCAGGAACGCGATCGCCCAGCCGTCGACGAGCACGATCAGCAGCATCGCCGCCGCGAGAGACACGAGTATCGACGTCCAGCGGCCGGCCACGCGCGAATCGTAGAGCCCAGGTCCCCGGAGCTTCTCGATCAGGCGGGAATTACACTGGACCGTGGCGGAACTGCTCCTCGAAGCCCGCGTCGAGTCGGGCGAACCGCTCGCCGCCGAGTCTGAGGATCTGACCACGCACGGCGTGATCGTCGGCATGACCGGCTCGGGAAGACCGGCCTCGGGATAGTGCTGCTGGAGGAAGCGCGCCGTGCGGTTCTTCGCGACTCGGTGGGCGATGTCGTACCTGCGCGGGCCCCTGACGCGCAACCAGGTGGCGCTGCTGACGCGCGACGCGGCCGTGCCGGCCGCGACGGCGCCTACGCCGCGCGCCCGAGACGGACGCGGCACCGTTGCGCCGTCTGTCGCCGCGGCTCCCGTGACGTATCTCCATGTCGCGGCACCGTGGGCGGGACAGCTGGACGCGGCCCGAACGGCGCGCGGCTGCGGGCCTACCTCGCGGCTCGCGTGACATCCGCTTCAACGACGCGAAGGCGGCGCTCACGAACAGAGGAATACGAGGCGCTGTATGGCCCGCTCGACGAGGGGCTGACCTCGACCCGGAGACCGTCGTCGAGTTCGATGACCGCGACTTTGTCGTGGCCGCCCGAACCCGGCCGGCTATGTGTTCCGAACCGTGCCGATCGACCATCGTCGTTCTTCCGCGAGGCGGAGCGCGACATCGCCGGCGGCTGGCGGCCCGGCAGGCGCTGGAGCTGCATCGCAACGCGAAGCCGAAGCCGACGTCGCGGCCGGCGAGACGCCCGAGCAGTCGCGCAGCGCTTCGACGAGGCGGCGCAGGCCGCCGCGATGCGGAGGCGGGCCCGGGTACGCCCGCATGAGCGTGGGCGGCTGAGATCGCCGCGATGGTGGTGCTCGCCGTCAGCTTCGTCCTGCCCTTCGTCGGCTACCTGATTCGGTTCTGGTCCGGGCTTGCCTTCAAGGCCTGGGACGGGCACGAGAAGGCAGTGCGCCCCTGATCCCGCCGTTGTGGTGGTTCTCGGCGGATTCGTCGTCCTCGCTGGTGCGGCGAGCGTCTCTGAGGGCGAGTCGTTCGACTCCGCTCTCGGTCCGGTCGAGATCGCGGCGCTGATCGCGAGCGCGCTCTCGGGACTGCTGAGCCCGCGTACCTCTGCACCGGCTGCAGCGGCCGAGGGCGGCGTGGAGGCGGCGGGCACCGCGTCGTCCGACGGATCGTCGCGACGCCGGCTTGCTCCTGCGCTACCTTAATCAGCGTCTACGCTGCGCCCCCACGAGAGGGATTGCCGGAAGGTGAGGATGGCTGATGCGACGATGACAAGCGCCTGGGCAGGCGTTCGACGAGGGCCGCGATCGGGTTGAGCGCACTGCCGCCGATGTGGCCCATCCAGTGGGACGTGCATGGATGGCCGTTCGTGACCGGGGGCGAGACACTGCCGTGGCGCCGATGCTGCGCCGAGTCCGAGGAGGCCGACTCGATCCCAGCGAGCTGTTCTCGCGCGATCGCCAGCGCGAGGTCGAGCGGCTCGGTCACGCAAACATCCTGATCATCGGCCAGACCGGGGTCGGCAAGAGCACGCTCATCAACGCCTCTTCCGCAAGCCGCTCGCGAGGCAGGAACCGGCCGACCGGTCACGAAGGTCGTCCAGCGCTTCGAGGACCCCGACGTGCCGGTGACGCTCTACGACACGAAGGGCGTCGAGCTCGGCGACTCGAAGAAGCGCGTCATCCGCGACTTCAAGCGGACATCGCCAAGTCGCGGAAGGCGGCGCCCGAAGAGCACATCCATCTTGCTCTGGTACTGCATGGACGCCGGCCAGACGCGGGTCCAGGACTACGACATCGAGATCATCCGCGCGCTGGCCGACGAAGTCCCGGTCATCCTGGTCTTCACCCAGATCATCGACGACGACCGCGCCGACGAGCTCGGCGAGACGGTTCGCGAGGCAGATCTGCCGATCGAGGGTGGCGAGGCGGTTCGGACTCTGGCGCAGGCACGGCGGATCGGCGGGCAGACGCTCCGGCCGAGGACTCGAGGAGCTCGTCCGCCTCACCGACGAGCTCCTGCCGGAGGCGGTGAGGCGGGCGTTCATCGAACGCCCGGGGGTAGTCATCGACCTGAAGGTCGACCAGTCCCGGCAGTCGTGGTCGCCGCGACGGCCGCGGCGGCGGCAGCCGCAGCGGCGCCGATCCCGCGTCGGACGCGATGGTGCTGAAGCCGATCCAGCTCGGCATGCTCGCGGGCATCACCGCCATCTTCGGCATCGACCTCTCGAACGACCAGGTCATGGCCTCCTCAAGAGCGCTCATCGGCCAGGGCGCGATGGAGAAGGCCGGGAAGAAGCTCGTCAAGGAACTCGCGAAGCACGTGCCCGGCGGCAACGTCGTCAACGCCACGTCGCCGCGGCGTTGACCGGTGCGCTCGGCGAGGCGTACATCCGGCTCTGCGCGGAGATGCTCCGGCGAGAGGCCGACGGCCGGCCGATGCCCGACGGAGAGATCCTCGAGTACCTCACGGACGCCTACGAGACGCTTCTGAGGAAGCCGACGGCGGAAGACGACTCCGGCGAAGTCACGGCGGTGAACGCCGATTTTGACCTCTCCCGATTCGGCTCTACAGAGCC
>CAWKIT010000021.1:0-77761 GCA_963849695.1 uncultured Solirubrobacteraceae bacterium | reverse complement strand
TTGGTCCTGAGTAGCTGTCGCTCAGCGACAGCAGGTCAGGACAGACCGAGGAAAGCTCGGCCAGCATGGCGCCAGGCTCCTCCACGTCACCGAAGGTGAAGCGCCGAAGTCGTCTCCACGGGCTCGTGCCTCGCGCTCGCGACGGCGGTCGCGCTCCCAGGCGTGGCGCGAGCCGTGAAAGCGGTAGCTGTCGAGCTCCACCGTCAGCCGGTGCTCGGGCCAGCGAGCGTCGATCCGGCGCCCGCCGGCCGGCCGGTTCGTCACCGGCAAGGGCAGGCCGGCCTCCCGCAGGAGCCGCCGGAAGCGCCGCTCGAGGAAGCTGAGCAGGACAGGCTCGTCGCCGTGAATGACCGCGCGCAGGTTCGCCGCACCCGGGCTCCTGCGGCGCCGCCGAGCACGGCCTCAACCTGGGCGGGCGTCGTGCCGTACCGGATCCCGGCCTCGTGGAAGGCACGGGCGAGAGCACTTAGGGAGAGCACCGAGGCCAGGTCCACCATCGTCCGCGCGACCGACGTGACCGGAACGCCGCGCCACACGAACCGTCGCAATCATCGAGCCCGCGCGAGCGCCTGACCCGCACTCCTTCGATGCGCCGTTCACCACGCGCCAGCACCTCCGCCCGCGGAGCCACGCCATCCACCAGCAACGCGAGCAGATACGCCGCCGCCAGCCCACACAGCAGCGCGTCCTTCCCCACAAGCCCAGACCGCCGCGAGATACCGGCCTCGACGCTCGGCGCCCGGTGCCCGACCCGGTAGATGCCTCGGTGAACGCGGATCAGCGTGCCTCGACGCATCCGGGTCCTGATCTCGGCCTCGGTGACGCCGGCGTCTAACAGCTGGTCGCGCCGAACCACCCCGTGCGCAGTCCCCGCCAACCGCGCGAGTCCCTGCTCGACCGTCCTGTCCTGCTGTCGCACACCGACAGCTAGGCAGGACGAAACAGATCTCGCCCCCCTTAGACTTCGCGCATGAGCGACGAGGAACCCAACGTCGGCCCGCTCCAGATCGTTCTCGTCGGGTTCGAGACCACCGAGCGCTTCCGCGGCGACATCGCGCGCGAGCTGGGGCTCCTGAGCGGTCGCGGCATGGTCCGGGTGCTCGATGCCCGGCTGTTCCACCGCTCGGAGGAAGGCAAGCTCACCGAGATCGACCTCAACCCGGTGCTCGCCGCCGCGACCGACCAGCCGAACCGGGCGATCGCCCACCTGCTCGGAGCCAACGGCGCGGGCGGCAACGGGGCCGGGCATACGGCGGAGGCGTTCGCCCGCACGACCGGCTTCGCGCTCGAGGATCTGCGGCGCCTGACCGACGAGATCGGCCCCGGCGACTACGCGGCCGCGGTGCTCGTCGAGCACCTGTGGGCCGGCCGCCTGCGCGAGGTGGTGCGCGAGGCCGGCGGGCGGCTGCTCGGCCAGGGCTTCCTGACGCCCGAGGTGGTGATGATCGTCGGAGCGGAGATCCAGGCGCGGGCGGAAGCCGAAGCCGCGATCGAGCTCGCCGAGGCGGCGCGCGGCGCGGCGCTGATCGACGCGCTGGAGCGCTTCGCCGATTCAGGCACCGGCTCGATCGAGGACCGGTCACTGGGGGCGGCGCAGGTCGTCCGCGTCCTCGTCGACACCGGGTTCCTGCACGAGCCCGAGGCGGAGGCCGCGATCGACGCGCTCGTCACCGCGGGCCTGATCGAGTCCGCGATGGTGCAGGCGGCGATCGCCGAGGCCCAGGACGCGCTCGGCGACGAGCCCGACTAGGCTCGCTGCCGATCGCGGCCCTTCAACTCCTGGACCGCGACGACGACGAGCACGACGAAGGCGGCCGAGATGACGATCTTCTCGACCACCCTCGGCAAGAACGCGATCGCCCAGCCGTCGACGAGCACGATCAGCAGCATCGCCGCCGCGAGGCTCACGAGGATCGACGTCCAGCGACCGGCCACGCGCGAATCGTAGAGCCCAGGTCCCCGGAGCTTCTCGATCAGGCGGGAATTACACTGGACCCGTGGCGGAACTGCTCCTCGGAGCCCGCGTCGAGTCGGGCGAACCGCTCGCCGCCGAGTCTGAGGATCTGACCACGCACGGCGTGATCGTCGGCATGACCGGCTCCGGCAAGACCGGCCTCGGGATAGTGCTGCTGGAGGAAGCGCGCCGAGCGGTGCTTCGCGACTCGGTGGGCGATGTCGATACCTGCGCGGGCCCCTGACGCGCGACCAGGTGGCGCTGCTGACGCGCGACGCGGCCGTGCCGGCCGCCACGGCGCCTGCGCCGCCGCCCGAGACGGACGCCACACCGGTCGCGCCGTCTCTCGCCGCCGAAATCCCGGTGGCGTATCTCGATGTCGCGGCACCGTGGGCGGCACAGCTGGACGCGGCCGCGAACGGCGCGCAGCTGCGGGCCTACCTCGCGGCTCGCGTGAGCATCCGCTTCGACGACGCGAAGGCCGCGCTCGACGAGCACGAGGAGTACGAGGCGCTGTACGGCCCGCTCGACGAGGGGCTCGACCTCGACCCGGAGACCGTCGTCGAGTTCGATGACCGCGACTTCGTCGCGGCCGCCCCGGACCCGGCCGGCTACGTGTTCCCGACCGTGCCGATCGACCAGTCGTCGTTCTTCCGCGAGGCGGAGCGCGACATCGCCCGGCGGCTGGCGGCCCGGCAGGCGCTGGAGCTGCATCGCAACGCGAAGCTGAAGCTGACGTCGCGGCCCGGCGAGACGCCCGAGCAGTTCGCGCAGCGCTTCGACGAGGCGGCGCAGGCCGCCGCCGATGCGGAGGCGG
Organism: uncultured Solirubrobacteraceae bacterium; assembly: GCA_963849695.1. Lineage (GTDB taxonomy): Bacteria > Actinomycetota > Thermoleophilia > Solirubrobacterales > Solirubrobacteraceae > DASSUW01. Next base: position 74,990 of record CAWKIT010000021.1, on the reverse strand, counting down.
GCGCGGGTACGCCCGCACATGAGCGTGTGCGGCTCGAGACCGCCGCGATGGTGGTGCTCGCCGTGAGCTTCGTCCTGCCCTTCGTCGGCTACCTGATCGGTTCTGGTCTGGTGCTTGCCTCCAAGGCCTGGGACGGGCACGAGAAGCCAGCCGCGCTCCTGATCCCGCCGTTCGTGGTGGTTCTCGGCGGATTCGTCGTCCTCGCCGGTGCGGCGAGCGTCTCTGAGGGCGAGTCGTTTGACTCCGGTCTCGGTCCGGTCGAGATCGCGGTGCCGATCGCGAGCGCGCTCTCGGGACTGCTGAGCCCGCGTACCTCTCGCACCGGCTGCAGCGGCCCAGGGCGGCGTGAAGGCGGGCGGGACCCGCGAGTCGTCCGACGGATCGTGCGCGACGCCAGCTTGCTCCTGCGCTACCTGTAATCAGCGTCTACGCTGCGCCCCCACCAGAGGGATTGCCGGAAGGTGAGGATGGCTGACCGCGACGATGACAAGCGCCTTGGGCAGGCGTTCGACGAGGGCCGCGATTGGGTTGAGCGCACTGCCGCCGATGTGGCCGATCGAGTGGGACGTGCATGGATGGCCGTTCGTGGCCGGGGGCGGGACAGTGCCGGTGGCGCCGATGCTGCGCGCGATGATCGAGGAGGCCGACGTCGATCCCGAGCGAGCTCTTCTCGCGCGATCGCCAGCGGGAAGTCGAGCGGCTCGGTCACGCAAACATCCTGATCATTGGCCAGACCGGGGTCGGCAAGAGCACCCTCATCAACGCCGTCTTCCGCAAGCGGCTCGCGGAGGAAGGGACAGGCCGACCGGTCACGAAGGTCGTCCAGCGCTTCGAGGACCCCGACGTGCCGGTGACGCTGTACGACTCCAAGGGCGTTGAGCTCGGCGACTCGAGGAACCGTGTGATCCGCGACTTCAAGCGGATCATCTCCAAGTCGCGCAAGGCCGCTCCCGAGCAGCACATCCACCTGCTCTGGTACTGCATGGACGCCGGCCAGACGCGCGTCCAGGACTACGACGTCGAGATCATCCGCGCGCTGGCGGACGAAGTGCCGGTGGTGTTGGTGTTCACCCAGACGATCGACGAGGACCGCGCCGACGCTCTGGCGCAGACGGTTCGCGAGGCAGATCTGCCGATCGAAGGCGGCGAGCCGGTTCGGACTCTGGCGCAGGCACGGCGGATCGGCGGGCAGACGCTCCGGCCGTACGGACTTGAAGAGCTTGTCCGCGTCACGAACGAGCTCTTGCCGGAGGCGGTGAGACGGGCGTTCATCAACGCCCAGGGGGTAGTCCTTGATCTGAAGGTCGACCAATCCCGGATCGTCGTGGTGGGTGCCACGGCAGCGGCGGCGGCAGCGGCAGTGGCGCCGATCCCCGCGTCGGATGCGATGGTGCTCAAACCGATCCAGCTCGGCATGCTCGCGGGCATCACCGTCATCTTCGGGGTCGACCTCTCGAACGACCAAGGCCAAGGTGCTCCTCAAGAGCCTCATCGGCCAGGGACGCTTGGAGAAGGCCGGCAAGAAGCTCGTCAAGGAACTCGCAAAGCATGTGCCGGGCGGAAACGTCGTCAACGCAACCGTCGCCGCCGCGTTGACCGGTGCGCTCGGCGAGGCGTACATCCGCCTGTGCGCGCAGATGCTCCGGCGGCAGGCGGGCGGCCGGCCGATGCCCGACGGAGAGATCCTCGAGTACCTCACGGACGCCTACGAGACGCTTCTGAGGAAGCCACGGCGGGAGACCACCGGCGAAGTCACGGCGGCGTAACGCCGATTTGACCTCTCCCGATTCGGCTCTACAGAGCCAGCGGAGAGGGAGGGATTCGAACCCTCGGACGAGGTTGACCCCCGTCACACGATTTCCAGTCGTGCCCGTTCAGCCGCTCCGGCACCTCTCCTGGAGCGGCTCCAGCCTAGCGGCTCGAGAAACGCTCCCCGACGTGGGTCGACCGGCGTCAGATCTGCCAGCGGCCCTCGACGAGAACCGGGACGCGGGCGCCCTCCGCGGTGATGCCGGTGACCGTCATCTGCGGCGAGCCGATCATGAAGTCGATGTGGATCTGACTCTCGTTGAGGCGCTCTAGCGCGGGCTCGTCGACCAGGAACGGGAACGCCTGGCCGAGCGCGATGTGGCTGGCGGCGTTCTCGTCGATCAGGGTGTCGTAGAAGACCGTGTCGAGCTTGCCGATGCGGCCCTCGGCGTCGACCAGCGCGACCTCGCCGAGCCGGGCCGCGCCGTCGTCGTGCTGGGCGATCGTGCGCATCGTGCCCTGCGCCGTGTCGGCGTCGATCTGCACGGCACGCCCGCCCTCGAACCGCACCCGCAGCCCGCGCACGACGGTCCCGTCGGCCAGCACGAGCGGCTTGCTGGAGGTGACGTGGCCGTCGGCCCGCTGCGGGTCCGGGGAGGTGAACACCTCCTCGGTCGGCAGGTTCGGCATGTGCTCGATGCCGTCGACCGTCTCGAAGCGCGCCGCCTGCCAGCGCGCCCCCGGGAACAGGCCGATCGTCAGGTCGGTGCCCGGCGCCTCGTAGTGCAGCGCGTCGAACCCGCGCTCGGTCAGGCGCCCGGCGACCGAGACGAGCGCGTCGGCGCGCGCCCGCCACGCCGCGATCGGGTCGTCCTCGTCGAGCCGCAGCACGTGCAGCAGCCGTTCGTCGAGCGCTGCCTGCGCCTCCTCGACCGGGAGATCCGGGAACACGAGCGAGGCCCACGCCGGCGACGACGCCGGGATCACCGACCAGTTGGTCGTGCGGTCGTTGACGACCCTGCCCGACTCCTTGACCGCCGGGAGCCGATCCTTGCCGGCGCGCACGGGGTCGAGGTCCTCGAGCAGGCCCGGCGCCGACGGCCCCGTCAACCCGATCCGCGCGGCCCGCTGGTCGCCCAGCGCGAGCACGCGGGAGCCGTACCACTCGGGGACGAACTCGAGCGTCTCCTCGCGCGCGTGCTCGATCCGCGCGCGCTTGACCCACGGGTCGAACCAGGCGACGTCGACGAACCGCGCGCCGCGGCGATAGGCGCTGGCGGCGATCGCGCGCACCAGCGGCTCCTTACCGGGCTCGCAGCTGACGGCGACGATCTGGTCGTGCTGAACGTTGGCGCCGAAGCCGACGACGAGGTCGGCGAGGCGCTCGAGCGCGGCGGCATCCATAGCCGGCTGACCCTAGCGATCACGCGCGCTCGCGCGCGAGCGCGGAGAACGCCCGCGCGGCCGGCCGGCGGGCCGTCTCGGGAGCGGCGGGCTGAACGAGCTCGAGCGGGAAGCCGGCGGGAGGGTCGAGCTCCAGCAGGCGCACTCCGCGGGCGGTCGAGGGCGCCGCCGAGCGGGTGGTGAGCCCGACGCAGCCCTCGCTCCGCACCGCCGTCTCCCATGCCATCGGGCCGTGCGGGTCGGGGCGCGTTCGCGGCTCGAAGCCGGCGGCGCGGCAGCGCTCGACCACGGCGCGGTTGTAGCCGGCGCCGTCGCGCGCGTCGACCAGCGCGAACGTCTCGCCGGAGAGCTCGGCGAGTGCAACGCTCGCCCGCCGGGCCAGCGGATGGTCGCCTGCCACCGCCAGCACCGCCGGCTCGTCGCGAAGCGGCTCGCACTCGACGCCCGCGCGCGGCTCGGTGCAGAACCCGATCGCGAGGTCGAGCCGGCCGTCGGCGACCTGCTCGGCGAGTGCGCCGGAGCTGTCCTGGCTCGCCCGCACCCGCACCGCGGGCCGGCGGCGGGCGAACTCGGACAGGAGCGACTGGGCGACGTAGTGCACGCCGGGCGAGAGGCCGAGCCGCAGCTCGCCGGTCTCGCCCTCGGCGTGGCCGCGCACGATCTCCTCCACCGCGGCGGCGGCGTCGACCGCCGTGCGCGCGGGCTCGAGCGCCGCCGCGCCCGCCTCGGTCAGCTCGACCCGCGTGCGCGTGCGGTCGAACAGGCGGACGCCGAGCTGGCGCTCGAGCCTCGCGATCTGCTGGCTGAGCGCGGGCTGCGTGACGTGCATGCGCGCCGCGGCGCGGCCGAAGTGAAGCTCGCCCGCGAGCGTCACGAATGCGCGCAGCAGCCGCGGGTCGAGCGTCATGCACCGAGCTTATGAGACCGATGCGCTTCACTTGCGGTCATGAGCGCACGCGCGTGGGTGGCGTTCGCCGCCGTCTCGACCCTGTGGGGGATGCCGTACCTGTTCATCAAGATCGCCGTCGACGACGGCGTGCCGCCGGCGTTCCTGGCGTGGGTGCGGGTGGTGCTGGGCGCCGTCGTGCTGCTCGGACTGGCGTGGCGCGCCGGCGTCCTGCGCTCGCTGAGCGGCCGCTGGCGCTGGATCGCTGTGTTCGCGGTCGTCGAGATCTGTGTCCCGTTCCCGCTCATCGCGGCCGGCGAGCAGCACGTGAGCTCCTCGCTGGCGGCGATCATCATCGCCGCCGCGCCGCTGTTCGTCGCCCTGCTGGCGCTGCGGTTCGATGCCGAGGAGCGCGCCACCGGCGCGCGCCTCGCGGGCCTGCTGCTCGGGCTCGCCGGCGTCGTCGCGCTGATGGGGATCGACGTCGCCGGCCGAGCCGACGAGCTGCTCGGAGCGCTCATGATCCTGGTCTCCGCCTTCTGCTATGCGGTCGGCCCGATGGTGCTCAAGCGCCACTTCGCCGACCTCGACCCGCGCGCGTCGATGGGCGCGGCCCTTGCGGTGGCGGCGATCGTGCTGCTGCCGGCGGTGGCGGTCGATCCGCCGGCGGCCGTGCCCTCCGGTTCGGCGCTGCTCTCGCTGGCCGTGCTCGGGCTGTTCTGCACCGCGGCGGCGTTCGTCTTCTACGGCGCGCTCGTCGCCGAGGCGGGCCCGGGGCGCGCGCTGGTCATCACCTACGTCGCGCCGGTGGTCGCGGTCGCGCTCGGGGTCGCGGTGCTCGACGAGCGCCTCGGCGCGGGCGCCGTGGCCGGGCTGCTGCTGATCCTGGCCGGCTCGTGGCTGTCGACCGACGGCCGGCTGCCGCCGGGCCTCGTCGCGCTCGTGACGCGGCTCAGACGGCGCCCGGCGCCCAGCTCCACCGTCCACGAAAGTGTGAGGGTTTCCGTGATTTCCTCATAGGCGGTCTGCCTCTACCGTCGGCGGCATGGGGAAATACATCGTCGAGCTGTACGTGACCCGGGGCGACGAGGCTGCGCTCGAGCGAGGGGTCGAGCGCACGCGCCGCGCGGCCGAGCGGCTCACGCGCGAGGGTACGCGGGTGCGCCATCTGCGCTCGTTGTTCGTGCCCGCGGACGAGACGTGCTACGTGCTGCTCGAGGCCGAAGACGCAGCCACGGCGCAGGAGGCGGCCACCGCCGCCGGGCTGCCGTTCGAGCGGCCCGCGACCGAGGTGGCTGAGTTGGGGACAGATCCTGACCTAGTTCGCCCGTAGGGTCCTGCGGGTCGTCGAGCGAACAGGAGCATCCATGAGCGAGCGTGACCGCTACATCCCCGGAGTCCCGTGCTGGATCGACACAACTCAGCCAGACCCCGAGGCAGCCGTCGCGTTCTACAGCGGCCTGTTCGGGTGGGAGTTCGAGGACGTCATGCCGCCCGACTCGCCCGGCCGGTACTTCATCGCGCGGATCCGCGGCGGCGACGTGGCCGCCGTCGCCTCCCAGCCCGAGGGCGGCGCGCAGCCCGCGACCTGGAACACCTACGTGTGGGTCGAGGATGCCGACGAGACGACCGCCAAGGTCCGCGCGGCGGGGGGCACCGTGCTGATGGAGCCGGACGAGGTGGGGCCCGACTCGGGGCGCATGGCGGTGTTCGCAGACCCGGCCGGCGCCGCCTTCTGCGCCTGGCAGCCGAAGGCGCACCGGGGCGCGACAGTCGTCAACGAGCACGGCGCGCTGAACTTCAACAACCTCGATACCCGCGATCGCGAGGGCGCGGCCTCGTTCTACGGCGCCGTCTTCGGCTGGGAGATCCTCGATGTCGGCGGAGCGCCCATGTGGGCGCTCGCCGGCTACGGCGACTTCCTCGAGCAGCGCACCCCGGGAATGCGGGAGAACATGGCCGCGATGGGCGCCCCGGCGCGGTTCGAGGACGTCGTCGCCAGCCTCAACCCGATCTCGGACGACCAGCCCGACACGCCGGCGCACTGGGGCGTCACGTTCGGCGTCGACGACGCCGACGCGATCGCCGCGCGCGCCGGCGAGCTGGGCGGCCGCGTGCTCGTGCCGCCGTTCGACGCGCCGTGGGTGCGGATGACGGTCGTCAGCGACCCGCAGGGCGCCACCTTCACGGCCAGCAAGTTCGTGCCCGAGAACCGGGACCTGGCGGGAGGCGCCGGCGCCGCCACCGACGGCTGACGCTCGCCATCGGCCCCGGCGGCGCCGGGATGAGACGGCCTGGCCGTCGCTTGCGGAGATGAAAGGGACGGCCCACGGTTGCACGCCTCGTTTGCACGGCATACGGTTGTCGGCACGACACGCCCTCCTCATCCCATCGGCGGTGAAAAGTTCGCATGACCGGCCTGCTTTACAAACTCGGCCGTGCGTGCGCGCGCTGGCGCTTTGTGGTGCTCGGGCTGTGGCTCGTACTGGTCGTCGCGCTCGTGATCGCCGCCAACCAGGCCGGCTCGGACACCACCAACAACGTGACCCTGCCCGGCACCGGGAGCCAGAGCGCCACCGATGTCCTGAGCGACCGCTTCCCGACCCAGGCCTACGGATCGAACCCGCTGGTAGTCGCCACCAGCAGCGGGAAGCTGACCGACTCGAAGTACTCGAAGGCCATCAGTTCGTCGGTGACCAACCTCAAGAAGAACTCGCACGTGACGGCCGCCGTGAGCCCCTTGAGCAGCGCCGGGTCCGGCGCGCTCAGCAAGAACAAGCAGATCGGCTACATATCGGTGTCGCTCAACGTCAGCCAGGGGTCGATCACGGACGACCAGGCCAACGCCGTGCTCGCCGCCGCGGACCCGGCGAAGAAGGCGGGGCTCCAGGTGGCTGTCGGCGGCTACGTCGGCCAGGAGCTGTCCAAGCCGGACACAGGGGCCAGCGACAAGATCGGGATCCTGGCCGCGATGGTGATCCTGTTGCTCGTGTTCGGCTCGGCAGTGGCGATGGGGCTGCCGATCGTCACCGCCGTGCTCGGCCTGCTGTGCGGCCTGAGCGCCGTGACGCTGCTCAGCCACATCGCCGACGTGCCCACCACCGCACCCACGCTGGCGACCATGATCGGGCTCGCCGTCGGGATCGACTATTCGCTGTTCATCGTCACCAAGCACCGCACACAGGTCGCTGAGGGCATGGAGGTGCGTGAGTCGATAGCGCGCGCGAGCGCGACGGCGGGAGGCGCGGTCCTGTTCGCGGGAGGCACCGTCGCGATCTCCCTTCTGGCCCTCGTGGTCGCCGACATCCCGCTGGTCACGACCCTGGGTTACACGTCGGCGATCGCAGTCGCCTTCGCCATTCTTGCCGCGCTCACCCTGCTGCCGGCCCTCTTCGGGCTGCTCGGATCGCACGTCTCGGCGCTCAAGCTGCCGTTCGGCCGGGCACGCCGCGCCCAGACGCAGTCCCGGTTCTGGACGAGGTTCGGCACGTGGATCACGAACCATCCCTGGCCGGTGATGATCGCCGTGCTGGCAGCCCTGCTGGCCATGGCGATCCCCACGCTGTCGATGCGCCTCGGCCAGGAGGACGTCGGGGCGGAGCCGACCGACACGACCGCGCGTCAGGCCTACGACCTGATCACGAAGGGCTTCGGGGCTGGGACCAACGGTCCCTTCCTGATCTCCGTCGACCTGAGCAAGCCCGCGAAGCCGGACCAGAAGAACCTCAACACGATCTCTCAGAACGAGCAGCAGCTGCAGCAGCAGCAGCAGCAGATCGAGGAGCAGGCGGAGGCCGAGGGCGCGACGCAGCAGCAGGCGGAGGACGAGGCGACGCAGCAGACGCAGCAGCAGTCCACCGATCTCGCCAACAAGAAGAAGAAGGCCGAGCAGCCGGCGACCGACCCGCGCCTCCAGACCATGCGAACCGACCTCCAGAACACCAAGGGCGTCAAGTCGGTGACGCAGCCGCTGGTCAACCAGAGCGGGTCTGCGGCGGTCTACACGCTGATTCCCACGACATCGCCCTCCGATCTCGACACCGAGAACCTGGTCTCGCGCCTGAGGGACTCGACGATCCCGAAGGCGACCAAGGGCCAGAACATGACGGCGTACGTCGGCGGCACTACAGCCGCGTATGTCGACCTCGCCGACAAGATCACCAGCAAGCTGCCACTGGTCATCCTGGTCGTGGCGGGGCTCAGCTTCCTGGTGCTGCTGGTCGGGTTCCGCTCGGTCCTGGTGCCGACCCAGGCTGCCGTTATGAACCTCGTCTCGGTAGGGGCGGCCTACGGGGTGCTCACGCTCGTCTTCCAGGAGGGCTTCGCCACGAGCCTGATCGGACTCGACGGCGCGATACCCGTCGTCAGCTTCGTGCCTCTGATCATGTTCGCGATCCTGTTCGGGCTCTCGACGGACTACCAGGTCTTCCTGCTGACCCAGATCCAGGAGCACTTCAAGGAGGGCAAGGGCGCCCGCGCCACCGTGATCGAGGGGCTCGGCTACTCGGGGCGCATCATCGGGGCGGCGGCGGCCGTCATGTTCTGCGTGTTCGCCAGCTTCGTCCTGAACGGCGACCCCACGATCAAGCAGTTCGGCCTCGGCCTGGCGACGGCGGTCGCGATCGACGCGATCGTGGTGTGCCTCTTCGTGCCCGCGTTGATCACGGTCGCCGGAACCGCAACGCTCTGGCTGCCCCGCTGGCTCGACTGGCTCCTGCCGCACATCAGCATCGAGGGGTCGGGCTACTTCGACGAACCCTCGGACGAGGTTGGCCCCCGTCACACGATTTCCAGTCGTGCCCGTTCAGCCGCTCCGGCACCTCTCCTGGAGCGGCTCCAGCCTAGCGGCTCGAGAAACGCTCCCCGACCTGGTCGACCGGCGTCAGATCTGCCAGCGGCCCTCGACGAGAACCGGGACGCGGGCGCCCTCCGCGGTGATGCCGGTGACCGTCATCTGCGGCGAGCCGATCATGAAGTCGATGTGGATCTGACTCTCGTTCACGCGCTCTAGCGCGGGCTCGTCGACCAGGAACGGGAACGCCTGGCCGAGCGCGATGTGGCTGGCGGCGTTCTCGTCGATCAGGGTGTCGTAGAAGACCGTGTCGAGCTTGCCGATGCGGCCCTCGGCGTCGACCAGCGCGACCTCGCCGAGCCGGGCCGCGCCGTCGTCGTGCTGGGCGATCGTGCGCATCGTGCCCTGCGCCGTGTCGGCGTCGATCTGCACGGCACGCCCGCCCTCGAACCGCACCCGCAGCCCGCGCACGACGGTCCCGTCGGCCAGCACGAGCGGCTTGCTGGAGGTGACGTGGCCGTCGGCCCGCTGCGGGTCCGGGGAGGTGAACACCTCCTCGGTCGGCAGGTTCGGCATGTGCTCGATGCCGTCGACCGTCTCGAAGCGCGCCGCCTGCCAGCGCGCCCCCGGGAACAGGCCGATCGTCAGGTCGGTGCCCGGCGCCTCGTAGTGCAGCGCGTCGAACCCGCGCTCGGTCAGGCGCCCGGCGACCGAGACGAGCGCGTCGGCGCGTGCCCGCCACGCCGCGATCGGGTCGTCCTCGTCGAGCCGCAGCACGTGCAGCAGCCGGTCGTCGAGCGCTGCCTGCGCCTCCTCGACCGGGAGATCCGGGAACACGAGCGAGGCCCACGCCGGCGACGACGCCGGGATCACCGACCAGTTGGTCGTGCGGTCGTTGACGACCCTGCCCGACTCCTTGACCGCCGGGAGCCGATCCTTGCCGGCGCGCACGGGGTCGAGGTCCTCGAGCAGGCCCGGCGCCGACGGCCCCGTCAACCCGATCCGCGCGGCCCGCTGGTCGCCCAGCGCGAGCACGCGGGAGCCGTACCACTCGGGGACGAACTCGAGCGTCTCCTCGCGCGCGTGCTCGATCCGCGCGCGCTTGACCCACGGGTCGAACCAGGCGACGTCGACGAACCGCGCGCCGCGGCGATAGGCGCTGGCGGCGATCGCGCGCACCAGCGGCTCCTTACCGGGCTCGCAGCTGACGGCGACGATCTGGTCGTGCTGAACGTTGGCGCCGAAGCCGACGACGAGGTCGGCGAGGCGCTCGAGCGCGGCGGCATCCATAGCCGGCTGACCCTAGCGATCACGCGCGCTCGCGCGCGAGCGCGGAGAACGCCCGCGCGGCCGGCCGGCGGGCCGTCTCGGGAGCGGCGGGCTGAACGAGCTCGAGCGGGAAGCCGGCGGGAGGGTCGAGCTCCAGCAGGCGCACTCCGCGGGCGGTCGAGGGCGCCGCCGAGCGGGTGGTGAGCCCGACGCAGCCCTCGCTCCGCACCGCCGTCTCCCATGCCATCGGGCCGTGCGGGTCGGGGCGCGTTCGCGGTTCGAAGCCGGCGGCGCGGCAGCGCTCGACCACGGCGCGGTTGTAGCCGGCGCCGTCGCGCGCGTCGACCAGCGCGAACGTCTCGCCGGAGAGGTCGGCGAGCGCAACGCTCGCCCGCCGGGCCAGCGGATGGTCGCCCGCCACCGCCAGCACCGCCGGCTCGTCGCGCAGCGGCTCGCACTCGACGCCCGCGCGCGGCTCGGTGCAGAACCCGATCGCGAGGTCGAGCCGGCCGTCGGCGACCTGCTCGGCGAGTGCGCCGGAGCTGTCCTGGCTCGCCCGCACCCGCACCGCGGGCCGGCGGCGGGCGAACTCGGACAGGAGCGACTGGGCGACGTAGTGCACGCCGGGCGAGAGGCCGAGCCGCAGCTCGCCGGTCTCGCCCTCGGCGTGGCCGCGCACGATCTCCTCCACCGCCGCGGCGGCGTCGACCGCCGTGCGCGCGGGCTCGAGCGCCGCCGCGCCCGCCTCGGTCAGCTCGACCCGCGTGCGCGTGCGGTCGAACAGGCGGACGCCGAGCTGGCGCTCGAGCCTCGCGATCTGCTGGCTGAGCGCGGGCTGCGTGACGTGCATGCGCGCAGCGGCGCGGCCGAAGTGAAGCTCGCCCGCGAGCGTCACGAATGCGCGCAGCAGCCGCGGGTCGAGCGTCATGCACCGAGCTTATGAGACCGATGCGCTTCACTTGCGGTCATGAGCGCACGCGCGTGGGTGGCGTTCGCCGCCGTCTCGACCCTGTGGGGGATGCCGTACCTGTTCATCAAGATCGCCGTCGACGACGGCGTGCCGCCGGCGTTCCTGGCGTGGGTGCGGGTGGTGCTGGGCGCCGTCGTGCTGCTCGGGCTGGCGTGGCGCGCCGGCGTCCTGCGCTCGCTGAGCGGCCGCTGGCGCTGGATCGCTGTGTTCGCGGTCGTCGAGATCTGTGTCCCGTTCCCGCTCATCGCGGCCGGCGAGCAGCACGTGAGCTCCTCGCTGGCGGCGATCATCATCGCCGCCGCGCCGCTGTTCGTCGCCCTGCTGGCGCTGCGGTTCGATGCCGAGGAGCGCGCCACCGGCGCGCGCCTCGCGGGCCTGCTGCTGGGGCTCGCCGGCGTCGTCGCGCTGATGGGGATCGACGTGGCCGGCCGAGCCGACGAGCTGCTCGGAGCGCTCATGATCCTGGTCTCCGCCTTCTGCTATGCGGTCGGCCCGATGGTGCTCAAGCGCCACTTCGCCGACCTCGACCCGCGCGCGTCGATGGGCGCGGCCCTTGCGGTGGCGGCGATCGTGCTGCTGCCGGCGGTTGCGGTCGATCCGCCGGCGGCCGTGCCCTCCGGTTCGGCGCTGCTCTCGCTGGCCGTGCTCGGGCTGTTCTGCACCGCGGCGGCGTTCGTCTTCTACGGCGCGCTCGTCGCCGAGGCGGGCCCGGGGCGCGCGCTGGTCATCACCTACGTCGCGCCGGTGGTCGCGGTCGCGCTCGGGGTCGCGGTGCTCGACGAGCGCCTCGGCGCGGGCGCCGTGGCCGGGCTCCTGCTGATCCTGGCCGGCTCGTGGCTGTCGACCGACGGCCGGCTGCCGCCGGGCCTCGTCGCGCTCGTGACGCGGCTCAGACGGCGCCCGGCGCCCAGCTCCACCGTCCACGAAAGTGTGAGGGTTTCCGTGATTTCCTCATAGGCGGTCTGCCTCTACCGTCGGCGGCATGGGGAAATACATCGTCGAGCTGTACGTGGCCCGGGGCGACGAGGCTGCGCTCGAGCGAGGAGTCGAGCGCACGCGCCGCGCGGCCGAGCGGCTCACGCGCGAGGGCACGCGGGTGCGCCATCTGCGCTCGTTGTTCGTGCCCGCGGACGAGACGTGCTACGTGCTGCTCGAGGCAGAACACGCAGCCACGGCGCAGGAGGCGGCCACCGCCGCCGGGCTGCCGTTCGAGCGGCCCGCGACCGAGGTGGCTGAGTTGGGGACAGATCCTGACCTAGTTCGCCCGTAGGGTCCTGCGGGTCGTCGAGCGAACAGGAGCATCCATGAGCGAGCGTGACCGCTACATCCCCGGAGTCCCGTGCTGGATCGACACAACTCAGCCAGACCCCGAGGCAGCCGTCGCGTTCTACAGCGGCCTGTTCGGGTGGGAGTTCGAGGACGTCATGCCGCCCGACTCGCCCGGCCGGTACTTCATCGCGCGGATCCGCGGCGGCGACGTGGCCGCCGTCTCCTCCCAGCCCGAGGGCGGCGCGCAGCCCGCGACCTGGAACACCTACGTGTGGGTCGAGGATGCCGACGCGACGGCCGCCAAGGTCCGCGCGGCGGGGGGCACCGTGCTGATGGAGCCGGACGAGGTGGGGCCCGACTCGGGGCGAATGGCGGTGTTCGCAGACCCGGCCGGCGCCGCCTTCTGCGCCTGGCAGCCGAAGGCGCACCGGGGCGCCACAGTCGTCAACGAGCACGGCGCGCTGAACTTCAACAACCTCAATTCCCGCGATCGCGAGGGCGCGGCCTCGTTCTACGGCGCCGTCTTCGGCTGGGACATCCTCGATGTCGGCGGAGCGCCCATGTGGGCGCTCGCCGGCTACGGCGACTTCCTCGAGCAGCGCACCCCGGGAATGCGGGAGAACATGGCCGCGATGGGCGCCCCGGCGCGGTTCGAGGACGTCGTCGCCAGCCTCAACCCGATCTCGGACGACCAGTCCGACACGCCGGCGCACTGGGGCGTCACGTTCGGCGTCGACGACGCCGACGCGATCGCCGCGCGCGCCGGCGAGCTGGGCGGCCGCGTGCTCGTGCCGCCGTTCGACGCGCCGTGGGTGCGAATGACGGTCCTCAGCGACCCGCAGGGCGCCACCTTCACGGCCAGCAAGTTCGTGCCCGAGAACCGGGACCTGGGAGGCGCCGGCGCCGCCACCGACGGCTGACGCTTCGCCATCGGCCCTGGCGGCGCCGGGATGAGACGGCCTGGCGGTCGCTTGCGGAGATGAAAGGGACGGCCCACGGTTGCACGCCTCGTTTGCACGGCATACGGTTGTCGGCACGACACGCCCTCCTCATCCCATCGGCGGTGAAAAGTTCGCATGACCGGCCTGCTTTACAAACTCGGCCGTGCGTGCGCGCGCTGGCGCTTTGTGGTGCTCGGGCTGTGGCTCGTACTGGTCGTCGCGCTCGTGATCGCCGCCAACCAGGCCGGCTCGGACACCACCAACAACGTGACCCTGCCCGGCACCGGGAGCCAGAGCGCCACCGATGTCCTGAGCGACCGCTTCCCGACCCAGGCCTACGGATCGAACCCGCTGGTCGTCGCCACCAGCAGCGGGAAGCTGACCGACTCGAAGTACTCGAAGGCCATCAGCTCGTCGGTGACCAACCTCAAGAAGAACTCGCACGTGACGGCCGCCGTGAGCCCCTTGAGCGACGCCGGGTCCGGCGCGCTCAGCAAGAACAAGCAGATCGGCTACATATCGGTGTCGCTCAACGTCAGCCAGGGGTCGATCACGGACGACCAGGCCAACGCCGTGCTCGCCGCCGCGGACCCGGCGAAGAAGGCGGGGCTCCAGGTGGCTGTCGGCGGCTATGTCGGCCAGGAGCTGTCCAAGCCGGACACAGGGGCCAGCGACAAGATCGGGATCCTGGCCGCGATGGTGATCCTGTTGCTCGTGTTCGGCTCGGCAGTGGCGATGGGGCTGCCGATCGTCACCGCCGTGCTCGGCCTGCTCTGCGGCCTGAGCGCCGTGACGCTGCTCAGCCACATCGCCGACGTGCCCACCACCGCACCCACGCTGGCGACCATGATCGGGCTCGCCGTCGGGATCGACTATTCGCTGTTCATCGTCACCAAGCACCGCACACAGGTCGCTGAGGGTATGGAGGTGCGTGAGTCGATAGCGCGCGCGAGCGCGACCGCGGGAGGCGCGGTCCTGTTCGCGGGAGGCACCGTCGCGATCTCACTTCTGGCCCTCGTGGTCGCCGACATCCCGCTGGTCACGACCCTGGGTTACACGTCGGCGATCGCAGTCGCCTTCGCCATTCTTGCCGCGCTCACCCTGCTGCCGGCCCTCTTCGGGCTGCTCGGATCGCACGTCTCGGCGCTCAAGCTGCCGTTCGGCCGGGCACGCCGCGCCCAGACGCAGTCCCGGTTCTGGACGAGGTTCGGCACGTGGATCACGAACCATCCCTGGCCGGTGATGATCGCCGTGCTGGCAGCCCTGCTGGCCATGGCGATCCCCACGCTGTCGATGCGCCTCGGCCAGGAGGACGTCGGGGCAGAGCCGACCGACACGACCGCGCGTCAGGCCTACGACCTGATCACGAAGGGCTTCGGAGCTGGGACCAACGGTCCCTTCCTGATCTCCGTCGACCTGAGCAAGCCCGCGAAGCCGGACCAGAAGAACCTCAACACGATCTCTCAGAACGAGCAGCAGCTGCAGCAGCAGCAGCAGCAGATCGAGGAGCAGGCGGAGGCCGAGGGCGCAACGCAGCAACAGGCGCAGGACGAGGCGACGCAGCAGACGCAGCAGCAGTCCACCGACCTCGCCAACAAGAAGAAGAAGGCCGAGCAGCCGGCGACCGACCCGCGCCTCCAGACCATGCGAACCGACCTCCAGAACACCAAGGGCGTCAAGTCGGTGACGCAGCCGCTGGTCAACCAGAGCGGGTCTGCGGCGGTCTACACGCTGATTCCCACGACATCGCCCTCCGATCTCGACACCGAGAACCTGGTCTCGCGCCTGAGGGACTCGACGATTCCGAAGGCGACCAAGGGCCAGAACATGACGGCGTACGTCGGCGGCACGACAGCCGCGTATGTCGACCTCGCCGACAAGATCACCAGCAAGCTGCCACTGGTAATCCTGGTCGTGGCGGGGCTCAGCTTCCTGGTGCTGCTGGTCGGGTTCCGCTCGGTCCTGGTGCCGACCCAGGCTGCCGTTATGAACCTCGTCTCGGTAGGTGCGGCCTACGGAGTGCTCACGCTCGTCTTCCAGGAGGGCTTCGCAACGAGCCTGATCGGACTCGACGGCGCGATACCCGTCGTCAGCTTCGTCCCGCTGATCATGTTCGCGATCCTGTTCGGGCTCTCGACCGACTACCAGGTCTTCCTGCTGACCCAGATCCAGGAGCACTTCAAGGAGGGCAAGGGCGCCCGCGCCACCGTGATCGAGGGGCTCGGCTACTCGGGGCGCATCATCGGGGCGGCGGCGGCCGTCATGTTCTGCGTGTTCGCCAGCTTCGTCCTGAACGGCGACCCCACGATCAAGCAGTTCGGCCTCGGCCTGGCGACGGCGGTCGCGATCGACGCGATCGTGGTGTGCCTGTTCGTGCCCGCGTTGATCACGGTCGCCGGAACGGCGACGCTCTGGTTGCCTCGCTGGCTCGACTGGCTCCTGCCGCACATCAGTATCGAGGGGTCGGGGTACTTCGACGACAAGCCGTCTCCAAGCGTCACTCCGACACCAGAGGAGAAACCCGCGGCGAGAGTCTGACCGAGGCCGATCGGGCGGAGGGATTCGAGCCTCTACGACCTTCGAAGGGGTCGAAAAGGTAGATCAGCCCGCCTTCCTGTGCTCGCGGGGCGGGCGACACGCGCACGCGAGCCGCATTGGGCTAGGGCCAACCCGGGTCGCGGTTAAAAGCCCCCGGAGGTGAGGTGCACGCCCGCACCGACAAGGTCGCCGCGGCCGCGCGCCGCGATGCGGATCTCGTCGTGGCTGTCCCATTCGTCATAGACACCGAGCCCGTCGCGCACGACCAGGCGCATCCCGCCGCAGCGGGCACGGGCGCGCTGGGCCCAGATCACGAGCTGCGCCGTCATCCACCAGTCGCTGCGCGCGATGCGCGCGTGGCATGCGCGCACGCCACGTGGGCCGACGCGGGCGAGCACGCCCATCCAGGGCCGGTCCTTGCGGCCTGTCGATTCGACCGTGTCGCGCCGGTTGAGGCCGTGGAGGATCCAGGCGGTCCCGCGGGGGCCGTGCAAGACGTACTGGTCCCAGCCGACCCACGATGCGCCCGAGAGGTCGATGCTGCCCCAGCCGTGTTCGTAGGACGCCCGCCAGCCATCGACCCTCACCGGCGTACCGCGGATCGTGAATCTGCCCGAGAGCACGGAGGTCGCCACCGGAGCGGCCCAGCTCATGCCGTCCACGCGCGTCCCGCCGGCCGGCCGCGGCTTCATCCGCCATCCCAGGGCCGCCGGCCCACGCCGGACGTTGCGCAGGCGCAGCGTCGCGGTTGCCTCGGGATCGTCGAGCGCGACGCGGAAGCCGCTGCCGACCCGCCGGACCGTGAGCGATCCGGCGCCGCGACCGACGAGGCGGTCGCGTCCGGCGTGGACGGTGTTGAAGCCCAGGTCGCCGCGGCGCTCCTGGCCCGCCTCGTCGACTACTGTCAGGCTCGAGCCCCAGAGCCCTCCGTCGCGCAGGAGATACAGCTCAAACCAAGCACCCGTACGGCGATTCACTCCTCGCAGCCGCCACCACTCGGTGCGCGCGTCGGCGCGGCCGACGTGATCGGCGGGGATAGTGGCGCGGACGACGCGCGGCGAGCCGAGCGGCGGACTGGCGTCTGCCGCCGCCGGGCCGGCAAGCAGCACGAAGGCCGCCACGGACGCCCTGAGCCAGCGCACGGGTGTGTTGTTTCGCCGGGAGCGAGCGCGCAAACCTGTATAGCCCGTCCCTGAACGGTGTGGTGGAGCCGAAAGCGGAGGGGGTGGGATTCGAACCCACGGTACCGGGGTTACCGATACAACGGTTTTCGAGACCGCCCGATTCAACCACTCTCGCACCCCTCCGGGAGCGACCCTGGAGGGTAGCGGCTGCCGCCTCAGCGTCGCGAGCGGAAGAAGGCGCGCAGGAGCTCGGCGGACTCCTCGGCCAGCAGCCCGCCGGCGACCGCCGGCCGGTGGTTGAGGAGGGGCTCGGCGAGGATGTCGAGCACCGAGCCGGCCGCCCCGGCCTTCGGGTCGACGGCTCCGTACACCACGCGCGGGATGCGCCCGAGCACGATCGCGCCCGCGCACATCGCGCACGGCTCGAGCGTGACGTAGAGGACGGTGTCGAGCAGCCGCCATGAGCCGAGGTGGCGGGCCCCCTCGCGGATCGCGATCAGCTCGGCGTGCGCGGTCGGGTCCGCGCGCAGCTCGCGCTCGTTGTGGCCGGCGCCGATCACCTCGCCGTCGTGGACCAGCACGGCGCCGACCGGCACGTCGTCGTGAGGCAGCGCGCTTTCCGCCTCGCGCAGGGCGAGCCGCATGAAGTACTCGTCGCGCGCGAAGAATCGGTGAGGGGTCGGTGAAGGCACTTTGGGAGGTCCGGCGTAACTTCCGGGCCGTCACAATGTTGTACGGACGGCGCGGCGCACGCGTGCCACCCTCTCCCCTGCCTCTGATGCTCAAGCCGCCCCGCCTCCTGACCCCGGTCCTCATCGCCCTTGCCGGGCTCGCGGCGCCGACGGCGGCGAGCGCGGAGGCCGGCGGGTACGAACCCGGCGAGGTGGTGGTCCGTTACGCGCGCGGAGCCGACCAGGCGAAGGTCGAGCGCGCAGCCGGGGTCGGGGGTGCGGAGGTCGTGGCGCCCCGCACGCGGGTGCTGCGGATCCGCGACGGCGAGAGCGTGGCGGAGACCGTGCGTGAGCTGGACGCGCGGCCCGATGTGGCGACCGCGGCGCCGAACGCGACCGCGCGGATCTCAGGCTTCATCCCCGACGACCCGGGCAACACAGGCGTCAGGGGCGGGTGGCAGCGGCTGCAGTGGAACTTCCTGGCCGGCACCGGCGTCAACGCGCCCGACGCCTGGGAGCACCTGATCAAGGCCGGGCAGCCCGGCGGCCGCGGGGTCACCGTCGCCGTGCTCGACACCGGCATCGCGTACTCGACCCGCCGCCGCTACCGCAAGTCGACGGACTTCCGGAGCGCCGACTTCGTGAGCGGCTACGACTTCGTCGAGGACGATCGCTTCCCGCACGACCTCAACGGCCACGGCACGCACGTGGCCAGCACGATCGGCGAGAGCACGGACAACGGCCGCGGCGTCACCGGCCTCGCCTACGGAGCGCAGATCATGCCCGTACGGGTGCTCGACGAGGACGGCGCGGGCCAGAGCTCGGACATCACGGCCGGCATCCGCTTCGCGGTTCGCCGCGGCGCCGACATCATCAACCTCTCGTTCGAGTTCGACGACACCTACCGCCAGTTCACCGCGGACGAGATCCCGGACGTGCTCGCCGCGGTGCGCTTCGCCCACCGGCAGGGCGTGGTCGTGGTCGGCGCCGCCGGCAACTTCGGGCGCAAGACGATCTCATACCCTGCGCGGTCGCCGACGGTGATCGCCGTGGGCGCGACGACCGAGCACGGGTGTCGGGCGAACTACTCGAACATCGGCATCGGGATCGACCTCGTCGCTCCGGGCGGCGGAAAGGACGCGGGCAAGGACCGGACGTGCCCCAGGCGCCTCCCGCACGGCCGCGACATCTACCAGCTGACCTACCCGTGGGCGGCGCTCTATGGCGCTCCGCGCACCGCGAGCAGCTACCGCCACTTCGGGCTCCCGCCCGGCTTTGAAGGAACCTCGATGGCGGCCCCGCACGTGTCGGCGACGGCCGCCCTGCTGCTCGCGTCGGGCCTGCTCGGGCCGGACCCCACGCCCGAGGCCGTCCTGGCGCGGCTCCAGGCGACGGCGATCGACGCCGGCGCGGCCGGCCCGGACGACGTCTACGGCGCCGGGCGGCTGGACGCCGCCGGGGCGACCGATCCGGCACGAGCCGGAATCCGGGCTAGATAGTCCGGATGATCAGCACCGAGCAGGGCGCGTGGTGCGAGACCTTGTTCGGCA
Source organism: uncultured Solirubrobacteraceae bacterium (assembly GCA_963849695.1). Classification (GTDB taxonomy): domain Bacteria; phylum Actinomycetota; class Thermoleophilia; order Solirubrobacterales; family Solirubrobacteraceae; genus DASSUW01. The sequence goes on along the minus strand of CAWKIT010000021.1, from coordinate 55,827 downwards.
CCGAGCCCAGCAGGAAGCGCTTGGCGCCGGTCATGCCCTTGTTGCCGACCACGATCAGGTCGGCGCCGCGCTCCTCGGCGACATCGAGGATCGCATCCGCCGGGTCGCCCTCGCGCGCGTAGGTGTTCGCCTTCACGCCGGCGCCCTCGGCCTGCTCGGCCGCGTGGCGCAGGGTCGCGTCGACGTCCTCGCGCGGGTTGACGACCCACTGCATGTCAGCCGGCACCTGCCGCGTCTCCTCACGCAGGCGCTGGTTCGAGACCGGCTCGTAGGCGGACACCAGCTCGATCGTGGCGCCGAGCTCCTTCGCCAGCTCGATCGCCCCGCGCACCGCTTCCCCGGCCGTCTGCGACCCGTCGGTCCCCACCACGATCGACTGGAAAATGCGCCCTCCCTCCCGGTTCACATCTTCGTGAGGGCGATGATCATCCCCGCCGCGACGAAGACGACGATCGCGATCTGGGTGTAGAGCCAGAAGCGCGGCATCCGTGCCGCCAAGGCTAGTACCGGGCGGTCTACGCCGACTCGACCGCGAGCGGCTCCGTCTTGACCGTCGCGGCCGGAACAGCCTGCTCGACCGGAAGGACGACCACGAAGGTGCGCTCGACACCGTGCTTGAGCACCGTGTCGATCACCGTCGGAGCCTGGTCCGCGCCGACGACGCACTCGATCCTGGTCTTGGGCCGAAGGTGCCGCTCGATCTTCGCGCCGCGGTACGACCCGGTCGTCGTCGGCACCGGAACCGAGCCGCTGGCGTCCGAGACCGAGAGCGACACGAATCCCAGCTCCAGGAGGTCTTCCCGGATCGGCTCGAATCGCTCCCGCTCGACGTAGGCGACAACCATCTTCATTCGCGCGTCCTCTCCGAGGGGGTGGAGCGCAAACCCTATGCGGGACGAAGCGCGCCCCGGTTTGGACCGCCGGTCGAAGGTTCCGCGACGCGATCAGGACATCCGGGCCATCCGCCTACACCTCCACGCCTTCGCGCGAGCGCGCGGTGACCGTCGTGACCGGAAGCCCGAGGCCGGCGGCCTTGTGCGGCAGGTCGAGCCTGAGCCACTTCGACACGCGCGTCGGCAGCGTCGAGATGATGATCTCGTCGAAACCGTGCAGGTTCACCGCGTCCTGGATCGCCGCGAGCGGCTCGGGCACGCCGATCATCGCGTCCACCGGCTTGCCCGCCGCCTCCTCCAGCAGCGGCAGCGCGAGCTCGATCGTGGTCTCGGCCTCGGTCTGCGTCTGGTCCTCCGGATCGACGACCTTGTGCAGCCCGTGCGTGGCGTTCGGGACCAGCAGCGTGAACTCGCACGGCCCGTGCGACGCTCGCGCGCGCACGGCTTCCAGCAACGGCGGCGTCGCAGCCGTCTTGTTGGCAACCACGAGGACCCGGGTGGCGGACGACTCCATCGGAACTCCCTTCGCGGGTGGTCGGTTCGATTGTGCCAAGCCGGGCGCGGTCAGTCGAGCGCGATCCGCAGCCTGCGGCCGGCCTCCGCGATCGCAACCTCGCCCAGGCGGGTGTAGCCGAGCAGGAGCGCGGGCGGGCGGTGCGCCCGTGCGATCTGGGGGCCGAGCGCTTCGACCGCCACACCGTGCGCCTCGGCGGCGGCGACCACCTCTTCCTCGCTGCGCCCGGGCGGGAGCCGTGCGAGCACGTGCAGCCCCGCCGCCACGCCCTCCACCTCGACGCCGGCGAGGGCGGCCAGCAGTGCGTCGCGGCGGCGCCGGTACGCCGGCCGCGTGCGCCGCAGATGCCGGTCGAGCTCGCCGCGCTCGAGGAAGGCGGCGAGGGTGAGCTGCTCGAGGACCGGGGCGCCGAGATCGGACAGCCGCTTCTCCTCGACCACCGCGGCCACGAGCCGCGCGGGCAGCGCCGCCCAGCCGAGCCGCAGCCCCGGCGCGAGGGTCTTGGAGACCGAGTGCACGTGGACCACGTGGTCGGGCGCGACGCCCTGGAGGGCGCCGACGGGATGCCGGTCATAGCGGTACTCGGCGTCGTAGTCGTCCTCGATCACCAGGGCGCCGGTCTCCCGCGCCCAGGCGGCGAGCGCCGCGCGCCGGGGCGGCTCGAGCACGACGCCGGTCGGGGACTGATGCGCCGGCGTGACGAGCGCCGCGTCCACCCCGGCGGCCGCCACCGCGGCGACGTCGATGCCGCCCGCGTCGACCGGCACGGGCACGAGCTCGAGGCCGCCGTGCGCCATCAGCTCTCGCGTGCCGGGGTGGCTCGGGTCCTCGACGGCGACGCGGCGGGCTCCGCCGGCGCGCAGAACGCGGGCCACCAGCGCGACCGCCTCCGCGACCCCGCCGCAGACCACTATCCGCTCGGGCGCCGCCTGCACCCCGCGGACGCGGCCGAGGTAGGCGGCCAGCGCGCGCCGGAGCCGCGGATGGCCGCCCGGCGGCGGGTAGCCGAGATCGGCGTCGGCGACCTCGCGCAGCGCACGCCGCTGCGCGGCCGCCCATTCCGTACGCGGGAACAGGGAGAGGTCGGGCGTGCCGGGCCGCAGGTCGTACCGTGGCTGCGCCGGCGGCGGCTCGGGCACCGGTGCGATCGTCGCCGTCGCCCCAGCCGCGACGCGCGGTGCCGAGCCGGGGCGGATGGAGAGATATCCCTCGGCGGCCAGCTGGCCATACGCCTCGACCACGACGCCGCGCGAGACGCCCAGCTCGGTCGCAAGCGCGCGGCTCGAGGGCAGCCGCTCGTCCGCCGCCAGCCGCCCGGACCGCGCCGCGCCGCGCAGTTGTTCCTCGATCTGGGCGTGCAGAGGCCCGGCGTGGGGCCGGAGCGTCACCAGCAGCTCACGGGAACTGGTCCTGTGCATAGAAACGATAGTGGACCTGTTCGCAGAACCAGATGCAACCTAGAGTCGCCGCCGATGAGACGCGCGACGACCACCGTGGACGATCTCGCGGCGGCGAGTGCTCGACCGTGGCTCTACGCGGTGGGCGCGGCTGTCGCGATGGCGATCGTGGGATCGTCGTTCGCGGTGCTCGACACGCTCCGGGCGTATCCCCAGTCGGGCGGCCAGGCGGTGCGGTACGCGGTCGGGGCGGCCCTGCTGATGCTGCTCGCGGGCCGCCGCCTGCCGCGGCCCACGGCACGCCAGGCGCTGCGGCTCGCGCTGCTGGCGGCCACCGGGCTCGCCGCCTTCAACCTGCTCGTGCTCGCCGCCGAGGCGAGCATGGACCCCGGCAGCGTCGGCGTGATCGTGGCCGCGGTGCCGGTGCTGCTGGCGCTCGCCGGGCCGCTCCAGGCCGGCCGCCGGCCCGAGCGCAGGGTCGTCGGGGCGGCCGTGATGGTCGCGGCCGGCGCCGCCGCGGTGCAGGGCCTCGGCGGGGAGGTGACGGCCGCCGGGCTGGCGGCCGCGCTCGGCGCGCTCGCCTGCGAGGCGGCGTTCTCGCTGCTCGCCGCGCCGCTCCTGGCCCCGCTCGGGCCGGTCGCGACCTCCGCCTGGGCGGCGATCCTCGCGGTCCCGATGCTGCTCGCGCTCGGGCTCGCCGCCGACGGCCCGGCCGGCCTGCTGCGGATGCCGACGGTGGAGGAGGCGCTCGGACTGGCGTGGCTCGCGGTCGCCGTCACGGCCATCGCCTTCGTGCTCTGGTACTCCTCCGTCCAGGTACTCGGCGTCGAGCGCACCGGCCTGCTCTCGGGCGTGCTGCCGGTCAGCGCGCTCGTGGTCGCCGCGCTGCTCGGAACCGCGGATCTCACGGCCGGCCGCCTGGCGGGAGCGGTGCTCGTCGGCGCCGGCATCGCGGCCGGTCTGGTCGTGCGGCCTGCACGACGATCGCGGGCGGTGTACTAGCGTGTGCGGCCCGTGGACCGGCTCCAGCGTCGCTTCCTCGCCTGCCTGACCGCCTTCGCGGTGCTCGCCGCGATCGCCCAGGGCGTGTCCGGGGCGACCGAGCTGGTGCTGTTCCTCACCCCGCTGTTCCTGATCGCGGCCCTGCTCCTGTGCGGCCGCTACGTCGCCGAGGACCGGATCGTCCGTCGCTGGCGGGCCGCCGTCGCACGCTACAGCCCGTCGCGCCCGCGGCGGCGTATGGCCGGTTCGTCGAGGCGTCGCCGCGCTCGCGGCTCGCGCACGGCCCGCGCCCGCAGCGCGGCCCGCCGGCGCTCGCCGCCGCCTGACGCACGTCGGGCGGCCCGCCGACCGACCGCCTCGACGACGACGAAGGAGATCCGCATGAGGATCGGCATCTGGGTCGCCGCGGCCGCCGTGCTGCTGGCCGGCGCACCCGTGGCGTTCGCGCATGAGGGAAGCCCGAACTTCCTGTCACAGGTCAACAGCATCACGCCTGCCGACGGCATCGCCGTCGAGGTCCTCAACCGCGACGACCGCCTGCAGCTGCGCAACGACAGCGGCAGGACCGTCGTGATCGAGGGGTACTCCGGCGAGCCCTACGCCCGGCTCGACGCCGACGGCACCGTCTCCGTCAACACCGACTCCGAGGCCTACTACCTCAACGAGGAGCGCGACGGGAACGTCGATGCCCCGGACAGCGCCGACTCGAAGGGCGAGCCGCGCTGGGAGGAGGTGTCGAAGACCGGCCGCTTCGAGTGGCACGACCACCGCATGCACTGGATGTCCGAGGAAGATCCCGAGCAGGTCGAGGACAAGAGCGTGCGCAGCAAGGTGTTCGACTGGAAGGTGCCGCTCGAGGTCGACGGGCGGCCGGGCGTGATCGCCGGCACGCTGTTCTGGACGCCGACCTCGTCGTCCAGCCTGCCGCTGCCCGCGATCTTCGCGTTCGCCGCGCTGGTGATCGTGCTCGCGGTGGCGGTGGCGATCAAGCGCCGTCGGCGCGCCCCCGCCGCGGAGTCGTGGTGATCCGAGCGCTCGCCGCCGCGCTCGCGGTGCTCGTCCTGCTCCCCCAGGCGGCGAGCGCCCACGCCCTGCTCGAGGCCACCACGCCGGAGCGCGGCGCGCGCCTCGACGCCGCGCCCGGGCAGGTCACGCTGCGCTTCAGCGAGCCCGTCGAGGCCGAGTTCGGCGCCGTCCGCGTGTTCGACTCGAAGGGCCGCGAGGTCCAGACCGGCCCGCCGGAGAGCCGCGGGGCCGAGGTCACCGCCCGCCTCCGCGACGGTCTCGGCGAGGACGGCTACACCGTCACCTACCGCGTCATCTCGGCCGACTCGCATCCCGTGTCGGGCGGCTTCGTGTTCGTGGTCGGCGACGCGCCGGCACCGGCGACGACGGTCGGCGAGCTGCTCGGCGACGACGACGCCGGCCCGGTGACGGGGACCGCGTTCGGCGTCGCGCGCGCGGTGCAGTTCGCGAGCATCGCGCTCGGACTCGGCGCGCTGATCTTCACGCTGGCCTGCTGGCTGCCCGGCCTGCGCGCCACCGCCGGCGCCGGCCCCGGCTGGGCCACCGCCTCGACCGCCTTCGCGGGCCGCCTGCGCGCGCTGCTGCTCGTCGCGGCGGGCGCCGGGGCGCTGTCGGCCGCCGCCGCGCTCGTGCTTCAGGGCGCGGTCGCCGCCGGCACGACGGTGCAGGACGCGCTCGACGCCGAAGTGATCCGCGACGTGCTCGGCACGCGCTTCGGCATCGTGTGGGGGCTCGGCATCGCCGCGTGGGTGCTGGTCGCGGCGCTCGCCGCGGCGCCGCGCCCCTTGCCCGTGCTGCGGCCGGCCTCGGTCGGCGCCACCGGCCTCGCCATGCCGGGCTCCGGCCGCCTGGTCGCGCTCGCCGTCCCGCTGGCGGCGCTCGCCGCACTGCCCGCGCTCGGCGGCCACGCGAGCGTGCAGTCGCCGGTCGCACTGCTGCTGCCGGCGAACGTGGTGCACGTGCTGGCGATGGCCGCCTGGTTCGGCGGCGTCGCCGTGCTCGTGTTCGTCCTGCGGGCGGCGACCGCACAGTTGGACGGCGGCGACCGCACGCGCCTGCTGGCCGCGGTGGTATCACGCTTCTCGGCACTTGCCGGGATCGCGATCGCGGTGCTCTTGGCGTCAGGAATCGTGCAGGGCCTGGTCGAGGTTCGAACCCTTACGAACCTGGTCGACACCGCGTTCGGGCGCGCCGTGCTGATCAAGGTCGTCCTGTTCGCGGCGATCGTCGCGCTCGGCGCCGTCAACCGTCGCCGGCATCTGCCCTCGCTCGCGGCGGCCGCCCGCGACGGAACGCCGCCCGGACGGGCCGGCCACGCCCTGCGAAGGACGCTCACCGCCGAGCTCGCGCTCGGCGCCGCGGCACTCGCGGTCACCGGCGCGCTCGCCGGCTATGCCCCGTCGGTGGCTGAGAGTACGGGCCCGTTCTCGGGCCGGGCCGACATCGGGCCGGCGCGGCTCGAGCTGACCGTCGACCCCGCCCGCGTCGGCCCGAACGAGATGCACGTGTATCTGTTCGACCGCCGTGAAGGACGCCAGTACGACGCCACGAAGGAGCTGACCGTGACCGCCGAGCTGCCGGAGAAGCGCATCGAGCCGATAGAGTTGGAGGCCACCAAGGCCGGCCCGGGACACTACGTCGTGACCGGCGCCGCCCTCGGTGTGTCCGGCAAATGGGCGGTCGAGGTCGTTGCAAGGGTGAGCGACTTCGACGAGTATCGGGCACGGCTGCACGTACCGGTGCGGTGATCAGGGACGATCGGTTCTAGCCTTTACAGCGTGATCCGCCGGGGGCGCCCTTTCCCCCCTCCCCGTCCTACGGCGGCACACCCCCGCGGCCCTGACGCCTCTGGGCGCAGGGTCGCGGGCGGGCTTGCCGACACGGAGCGGCGGGGATGACCGACGTCGCCGTCATCGGCGGCGGGATCGCGGGCTGCGCGACCGCCGCGTTCCTGGCCGAGGCGGGCGCGGCGGTGACGCTGTACGAGCGGGAGGCGATCGCGGCGGGTGCCAGCGGCCGCAACTCGGGGATCCTCCAGCACCCGCTGGACGCGGCGCTGGTCGCCCTCTACGAGGAGTCGCTGGCGCTCTATGAGACGCTCGGGCACGGCTTCGAGCTGCCTGCCGAGGCGAGCGGCGTGCTGCTGGTGTCGCAGGACGGCGAGGCGCTGGCGCGCGACTTCCAGTCCACGCGCGCCCGCTTCCCCGATCTCGAGCCAGAGTGGCTGGAGGGTGACGCGCTGCGCGCCGAGGAGCCGGCGCTCGGCCCCGGCATCCACGCCTACCGGCTGCACACCGGCCGCCCGATCGGCCCGACCGCCGCCACCCGCGCGTGGGCGGAGCGGGCGCGGGCGGCGGGCGCGCGGTTCGAGATCGGCGTCGAGGCGCGGGCCCGCGAGCTGTCCGCCGGCATCGTGGTGGTGGCCGCCGGGCCGTGGACGCCCGCGGCGCTCGGAGCGCGACCGGACTGGCGGCCGGTGTACGCGAACTGGGGCGTCGTCGCCCAGGTACGCCTCCCGCGGTCGCCGCGGCACTCGCTCGAGCAGGCCGGGATCGAAGCGCTGACCGCGCCGGGCGGAGCCGCCGGCGCGCTGTTCTCGCTCGTCACCACCGGCGACGTGTCGGCGGTCGGATCGACGTTCGACCCCGAGCCTCCGGACCCCGCCGTCGTGGCTCCCGCGGTGTTGGATCACGCCGCTCGCTTCGTCCCCGCGCTCGCGGATGCGCGGATCGAGCAGACCCGTGCCTGCGCGCGGCCGCTGTCGGCCGACGGGCGTCCGCTGCTGGGACCGGTGGCCGAGCGGATCTTCCTCGTGACCGGCCACGGCGCCTGGGGCGTCACGCTCGGCCCGGCGTCGGCGCGGGCCGTCGCGCGGACCGTGCTCGGAGAGACGGACGCGATCCCGCCCGAGCTGTCGGCAACCCGCTTCGGCGATCCTGGAGGCCGATGCGCTGGCTGATCGACGCCTCGAACGTGATCGGATCGCGCCCGGACGGCTGGTGGCGCGACCGCGAGGGCGCCACCCGGAGACTGATCGAAGCGCTGCGCGAGTTCGCCGCCGGCGGCGAGCAGGTGACGGTCGTGCTCGACGCCGGCCCGCCCGAGTGGGCGGGCAGCGAAGGCGATCTCGAGGTCGCGATCGCGCCGCGCCGCGGGCGCGACGCCGCCGACGACGAGATCGCGCGCCGGCTCGACGCCGATCCCGATCCCGGCTCGGTCCGGGTCGTCACCTCCGACGCCGCATTGGCCGCGCGGGCGCGCGAGCGGGGCGCGCGGGTCGAGGGCGCCGGGGCGTTCAGGAAGCAGGCTAGACGCCTCGGTTAGCCCACTCTCGAGCGAGCGGCGGGCGTCGAGCGCGACCGCCAGCGCCGCGCGCGCCTGCGCGAGCGTGCCCTCCGTCGGCGCGGCGCCGTCCTGCATGCAGTCCAGGAAACGCTCGATCTCCGTGCGCCACGGTTCGTCGCCGGGCGCGGAGTACTCGCGCGGCTCCCCGTCCCCCGGGTGCATCGTCAGCATCGAGACGACGTCGCTGTCCGCCACCTCGTCGCCGGCGCCGGCGATGAATCGGTGCTCGACGAGGCCGCCCTCGCACAGCACGCGCAGACCGGCGGTGAACGGATACGAGGCCGGCATCGCGTGGCTCGCGGCGACCGTGCCCTCGCCGCGCTCGTGCTCGACCAGCGCGCTCACGTGAGTGCCGTCCGCCACGGCGCGCGCGTGGACCTGCCGCGCCGGCCCGAGCAGCGCGGCGAGCACGTCGAAGTCGTGGATCGCGAGGTCCACGAGCGTGCCGCCTGAGCGCATCGGGTCGCGCATCCAGTCGTTCCAATCGGCGCGGCGCGCGACAGCCGGAACGCGCTCGCGGCCAGCGGCCGCCCGAGCTCGCCGGACCCGACCACGCGCCGCAACTCGGCGATCTCCGGGCCGCGAACCGCAGCACGTGGCCGACCATCAGCACGCGGCCGCTCGCCCGGGCCGCGGCGCCGATCGCGTCCGCGTCCTCGAGCGTGAGCGCCACCGGCTTCTCGAGCAGCACGTGCAGGCCGGCGGTCAGCGCGCGCTCGGCGACCGCGCGGTGCAGCGGCGTCGGCAGGCACACGTCGACGGCGTCGACGCCCGGCGTCACCCAGCGCGGCCTCCCAGTCGTCGGACGCCTCCGCACCGAGCTGCTCGGCGAGCGCGGCGACGCGGTCGTCCTCGAGCCCGCGACACGACCTGCACCCGCGCGCGGTCGCGCCGCGCTGCGTAGTGGGCAGCGTGCGTGGACGCCATGAACCCCGAGCCGAGCAGCGCGACGCCGGTCACGACAGCCCGTGCGGCGCGAGCGCCTCGCGCGAGGCGCGCATGGCGGCAGTGACCTCGTCGAGCGGCGGCCAGCTCCCGTCGAACTCGATCTCGACCGAGTACGGTCCGTCGTAGCCGGCGCCGCGGAGGATGTCGAGCACGCGCCCGAAGTCGACGTGGCCCTCGCCGATCGCGGGGAAATCCCAGTCCCCCTTGCCGCCGCGCATGTCCTTCAGGTGCACGTTGGCGACGCGGTCGGCGATCGCGGGCAGGTCGTCCTCCGCACGCACGCCGCCGTAGTGCTCGACGTTCGCGGTGTCGTAGTTGACCCTCACGGCGGGATGGCCGATGCGGTCGAGCAGCTCGGCCGAGAGCGCGCCGGTGGCCATCAGGTCGCCGTGGATCTCGAGCGCGATCACGAGCCCGGCCGCCTGCGCGGCGTCCGCCAGCGTGCCGATGTTGGCGAGGAACGCGGCCTCGCTCTCCTCGACGTGGGCGTGGCCGCCGATCGCGGTGTTGACGACCGGCAGCCCGTACCGCTCCGCCCACGCCACGACCGCGAGGCCGTGCTCGAGCCCCTCGGCAGTCGTGAGGTCGGAGTGGCCGCTGATCGAGAGCGCCTCGAGGCCGTGGCGGTCGAGCTCGGCGCGCACCTCGGCCGGGTCGCCGTGGACGTCGACGTGCTCGGTCCAGCCGGGCACGCCGAGAGCTCGACCGCGCGGTAGCCGGCCTCGGCGAGCCCGCGTACGCCTGCTCGGCCGATACGGGTGGTACGAGTTCGTGTGCCGGTCAGCGCGGTCATGGCGACGGCAGCCTGATCACCGTCGCCCGGAAGGCTTCCGGGGTCGCCTTCAGGACGGCGAGCCGCGGGTCCGGCACGTCGAGCACGCGGTCCTGGGCCAGCCGCGCGAGCGGCCGCAGCCGCGCGTCGTCGAGCACCTCGGCGAGCGCCCGCCGGTCTCCGCCGAGCACGACCGCGTCGAGGTCGCTCAAGTGCGGGAGCAGCACGCGGGCCGCGACGTCGGCGGCGGCCTCGAGCGCTACGCGCGCCTGCTCCGCGCGGCGGCGCTCGAACCGGCGCTGGCTCGAGCCGCCGGCGCGGTGGCGGCCGTGCACGTTCCGGGTCCCGACCTTCGAGTCGACCAGCCGGCGGCCGGAGAACACGCCCGCGCCGTGACCGCCGAGACGCACCAGCAGCACGCCGACCACGCGGTCGCGGGCCGCGTGCTCGATCAGCGGCGCCGGGTCGAACCCGTCGCGCACGCCGGTGTGCTCCAGCGGCGGGAACGGCGGGTCGCACTCGGCGACCGCGGCGCCGTGGAACGTGACGCGCCCGGGCCGCAGCTCGGTCCGGTCCACCGGCCCGTTGGCGTCGGCCCAGCGGTCGAGCCAGCGGCCGAGCCGCTCGGGCGGCACCTCGTAGCGCTCCATCACGCACGGATACCATGCGCCGCCGATGACGTACGCCCCCGCCGAGGACCGCTACCAGCAGATGCCGTACCGGCGCACCGGCCGCAGCGGGCTGCTGCTGCCGGCGATCTCGCTCGGCCTGTGGCACAACTTCGGCGACGAGGCGCCGCTCGCGACGCAGCGCGCCGTGATCCGGCGCGCGTTCGACCTCGGCGTCACGCACTTCGACCTCGCCAACAACTACGGCCCGCCGTACGGCTCGGCCGAGATCAACTTCGGCCGCATCCTGCGCGAGGACCTCGCGCCCTATCGCGACGAGCTGATCGTCTCCAGCAAGGCGGGCTACGACATGTGGCCCGGGCCGTACGGCGAGTGGGGCTCGCGCAAGTACCTGCTGGCGAGCCTCGACCAGAGCCTGCGGCGGATGGGGCTCGACTACGTCGACATCTTCTACTCGCATCGCTTCGACCCCGAGACGCCGCTCGAGGAGACGCTCGGCGCGCTCGACAGCGCCGTGCGCGCCGGCAAGGCCCTGTACGTGGGGGTGTCGTCCTACTCGGGCGCCCGCACCGCGGAGGCGGTGGGGATCCTGCGCGAGCTCGGGACGCCGCTGCTGATCCACCAGCCGTCGTACTCGCTGCTGAACCGCTGGGTCGAGGAGGACCTGCTCGACGTGCTCGGCGATGAGGGCGTCGGCTGCATCGTCTTCTCGCCGCTCGCCCAGGGCATGCTCACCGACAAGTACCTGGACGGCATCCCGGAGGGCACGCGCGCCGCCGCCGCGTCGTCGCTGAGCGCGGACATGATCAACGAGAAGACCCTGGAGCACGTGCGGGCGCTCAACGGGCTCGCGCAGCAGCGCGGGCAGTCGCTGGCGCAGATGGCGATCGCGTGGACGCTGCGCGACCCGCGCGTGACGTCGTCGCTGATCGGCGCCCGCACCGTCGAGCAGCTCGAGGACAGCCTCGGCGCGCTGCGCGGGCTCGACTTCTCCGGCGACGAGCTGGCGGAGATCGACCGGCACGCGGTCGAGGCCGGGATCAACCTCTGGAAGGCGTCGAGCGACGCCTGACGCCGCGACCGTCGCCGCGGACGAGCTCGAGCGCTGGGCACGGGCGCTGCTGGAGGCGGCGGGGCTCGAGCCGGCGGCGGCGGCCACGGTCGCCCACTCGCTGGTGTGGACCAGCCTGCGCGGGACCGACTCGCACGGCGTCGCGCGGCTGCCCGTGTACGTCGAGCGCCTGCGCGCGGGCGTGCTCAATGCGCGCCCGCGGCCCACGGTGCTGCGGCGCGACGGCGCGGTGGCCGCGGTCGACGGCGACCAGGGTCCCGGCCAGGTGGCCGGCGTGTTCGCCACCGACGTCTCGATCGAGCTGGCGCGCGAGCACGGCGCGGGCGTGGCGGTGGTGCGGCGCAGCGCGCACTTCGGCGCCGCCGCCTACTACGCGATGCGGGCGGCCGAGCAGGGGCTGGTCGCGATGGCGATGACCAACACGGAGCCGCTCGTGATCCCGTACGGCGGGGCTGAGCCGGCGCTCGGCACCAACCCGATCTGCCTGGCCGCGCCTTCGGCCGGCGGCGTCTTCAACCTCGACATGGCCACGAGCCAGGTCGCCATGAACCGCGTCTGGAACGCGCGCGACGAGGGCCGGCCGATCCCCGAAGGCTGGGGCGTCGACGCCGAGGGCCTGACCACGACCGACGCCGCGGCAGTCGTGTCGGGCATGCCGCTCGGCGGCTACAAGGGGTACGGCCTGGCGCTGATGGTCGAGGTGCTGTGCGGCGTGCTGGCCGGCGCCGGCGTGCGGGAGGGGGTCGGCGAGCTCTACGGGGACGGGACCGCGCCGCAGGACACCGGCCACTTCCACCTCGCGATCGACCCCGAGCGCACGGTCGGGCGCGACCGGTTCGCGGCCGTGCTGGAAGGCCTGCTCACCGAGCTGCGCGCGATCCCGCCCGCGCCCGGCTTCGACGAGGTGCTCGTCGCCGGCGATCCCGAGGACCGCGCCCGAGCGGAGCGCGAGCGCTCCGGTGTGCCGATCGAGCCGGCGCTGTGGGGCACCTTGGGCGCGTTGAGCGAGGAGCTCGGCGTGTCCGTGCCGGAATAGCCGGCGCCCGCGCGGCGTCCTCGGGTACATGGTCAAGCGCACACTTACGATCGCCCTCGCGGCGGCCGCGCTCGGGATCGCCGCCTGCGGCGGCGCGGACGATCCGGCCACGTCGACCGCCCCCGCGGCGCCCGCGGGCGGCGGGACCACGGTGGCGATCGGGGACAACAGCTTCACGCCGGCCACGACCAAGGTCGCCGTCGGCGAGACCGTCGAGTTCGAGAACGGCGGCGCCATCCCCCACACCGTGACCGGCGAGGACTTCGACTCCGGCTCGCTCGCCTCCGGCGACAGCTTCACCTTCACGGCCGACAAGGCCGGCAAGGTCAGCTACGTATGCCTGTTCCACCCGGGCATGCAGGGCACGATCGAGGTCGGTTAGCCCTTAGACCGCAAGGCGCGCGCGGCCCGGCGGATCCTGGACCGCCGGGCCATGTGCGCGAACCCGCGGCTGCGATTGGATCGCCGGGCGATGCCGAAGACCGAGACGCCGAAGCCTCCCGACCACCGCACGTACCCGCGCGGCAAGGCACCCGCGCCGCCCGCGCCGCCGTCCGACAAGCGCGTGCCGGCGTGGACCCGCGCGGTGCCGCCGGACCGGTCGTTCCCGCGGACCTAGAGATACGGCCCGAGCAGCGCGAGGTCGGCCGGCCCGAGCCGGTCGGAGGCGGTCTTGGCCTGGTGCCAGTACGGGTAGATCAGCGGCGGCCGGCTGACCTCCTCGAGCCGGGCGACCTCGTCGTCCGACAGCGCGAGCTCGGCGGCGGCGAGGTTGTCGGCCAGCTGCTCCTCGTTTCGCGCGCCGATGATCAGCGACACCACGCCCGGGCGCCCGAGCAGCCATGCGAGCGCGACCTGGGCGGCGGACACGCCGTGGGCCTCGCCGATCTCGACCAGGACCTCGACCGTGTCGTAGAGCTTCTCCTGGTCGCGCACCGGCGGCTCGCCCCAGTCCGACAGCGCGCGCGTTCCCGATGGGCCCTCGGCCCCGCGGCGGAACTTGCCGGACAAGAGGCCGCCGGCGAGCGGGCTCCAGACGAGGATGCCGACGCCCTGGTCGACAGCCAGCGGCATGAGCTCGTACTCGGCGTCGCGCGCCTGCAGCGAGTAGTAGATCTGCTGCGTCACGAACCGCTGGTAACCGTGCCGGTCGGACACCGCGAGCGCCTTCATCAGCTGCCAGCCGGCGTAGTTGGACCCGCCCACGTATCGGACCTTGCCTGACTTGACCAGCGAGTCGAGCGCCTCCAGCGTCTCCTCGAGCGGTGTCTGGCCGTCCCACTCGTGCACCTGGTAGAGGTCGATGTAGTCGGTCCCGAGCCGGCGCAGGCTCGCCTCGCACTCGGCGATCAGGTGACGGCGCGAGAGGCCGGCGTCGTTCGGGCCGTCACCCATCCGCATCCGCGCCTTGGTGGCGATCAGGACCCGGTCGCGGCGGCCCTTGAGCGCGGCGCCGAGGATCTCCTCCGACTCGCCGCCCGAGTAGACGTTGGCGGTGTCGATCAGATTGACGCCGTGGTCGAGGCAGAGGTCGAGCTGGCGCGTCGCGCCGGCGACGTCGGTCGACCCGACGGCCGCGAACTTGCCGCGGCCGCCGAAGGTCATGGTGCCGAGCGTCAACGCCGAGACGCGGAGGCCCGAGGTGCCGAGTTGGCGGTAGTCCATGCTGGGTAGCCTGGCAACGATGACTCAGCCACGCCGCCTGCCTTCACGCACCGAGATCCCGTGGGACGAGGTCCGCCGCCGGGCCGGGACCGCCTTCCGCTGGCTCCAGGAGGGCTGGAACGAGCTGACGACGGCCGAGCGCGAGGAGATCCGCAAGCTCGTGTCCAAGTCGCGCGGACGGCCGCGCAACCTCACGAAGACCGAGACGCGCCGGCTGGGCCAGCTCGCGAGCCGCGCCGCGTCCGGCGCCGCCAAACGAGCCCGCCGCTAGTCCCTCGCCACCGTGCGTGGCAAGATCCGCCCATGGGGGACTTCGAGGTGGTGCGGAGAACGACGATCGCCGTCCCGCCGGAGCGGGTGCACGGCCTCATCGACGATTTTCACGAATGGCCCAAGTGGTCGCCGTGGGAAGGACGTCGACCCCGACCTCCAGCGCGACTACTCCGGCGCCGAATCCGGCGAAGGCGCGAAGTACGCCTGGGAGGGAAACCGCAAGGCGGGCAAGGGCAAGATGGAGATCACCTCGTCCGCGCCCGAGCGGATCGACGTGCGGCTGGTCTTCGAGAAGCCATGGAAGGCGACCAACCAGGTCGTGTTCGACCTCACGCCCTCAGGCGATACGGGCACCGACGTCACGTGGCGCATGACCGGCACCAACAAGGGCTTCGCCGCGCTCTTCAGCAAGGTGGTCTCGATGGACCGGATGGTCGGCAAGGACTTCGAGAAGGGCCTCGCGCAGATGAAGCGCGCCGCCGAGACGAGTAGCTAGCGGTCTCCCGTCAACGATGACGCGCCCGCCGCGGACGAGGTCCGCGGCGGGCGTGTGGGGAGGAGGAGGGGTTGGTCAGCCTCGACCGACGGTCACCACGTCGAGGCGAAGGTGCCCGGACGGGAGACGGGCGGCAGCTCACGCACGGTGGGGAGGGTGAAGCCGTGGCGGGCGGTGGCTGCGGGGTTGCGGGGGGTGACGGTCGGGCTCATGACAAGCATACTCCTATCTCGTGCCAGCTGGCTCTATCGCGGTGCCCAGCGTCTGAGAGTGCGGCCGCCCGCCCGCGATGTGCGGGCAGCCGCACCCCCGAGCTCGCCGACGGCGGCACCGCCGCCACGCCCGCCATTGCCGTGAGTGCTGCCAGACTTCTACGCATCGAGAACTCCTGACCGGTGGTTGGATCCGACGGGCGGCATCCTCACGTCCGGCGACGGGTCCGACCACGGCCTGCTACACGCCGTTATGCGCAATCGTGCACAGTCCCTGTCTGTGATCGGATCGGCGGAGCCGTTTCTCGCCGCCCTGGCGCCCGACGAGACCGAGGCGCTGCGGGCGGTGTCGGTGGAGCGCGCGTACGGCGCCGGCGTGACGCTGATCCACCAGGCCGACGAGGGCGGCCCGGTGGTCGTCCTCGTCTCCGGCCGCGTCAAGATCGCGGTGATCACGCACGCCGGCCGCGAGTCGATCGTGGCGGTGCGCGGGACCGGCGACCTCGTCGGCGAGCTGGCCGCGATCGACGACGGCCCCCGCTCGACGATGGTCACGACGCTCGAGCCGGTGGAGGCGCTGGTGGTGCCGCGCTCGGAGTTCGCGGCGCTGCTCGAGCGCCACCCGCGTATCGCGCTCGTGATCCTGCGCACGGTCGCGCGCCGCCTGCGCTATGCCGACATCCAGCAGGCGCAGTACGCGACGCACGACGTCGTCGGGCGGCTCGCGCACCGGCTGGTGGAGCTCTGCGAGCGCTTCGGCGTCCAGTGTGAAGACGGGATCGAGCTGACGATGCCGTTCTCGCAGGAGGAGCTCGCCGGCTGGGTCGGCGCCTCGCGCGAGGCGGTCAGCAAGGCGTTCCACACGCTGCGCTCGCTGCACGTCGTCGAGACCGGACGGCGGCGGGTGATCGTGCGCGACCTCGACGCCCTGCGGCGTCACGCCCAGTAGCCCGAAAAACGGCACACAGCTACGTGCAGGAGTACGTTGTGTCAAGACCCCGCGACCGTTGAGGTCTTTTCACGTGGATTGCCCGAACTGTGGACGTCCGAGCCCCGAGGACGCCGCCTTCTGCAGCCGATGTGGCGCTGCCCTGGGCGGGCGCTGCGCTTCCTGCGGCCGGCCGAACCCGGCCGGAGCGGCCTTCTGCACCGCCTGCGGCACCCGGTTCGCCGCCGCCGAGCAGCCTGCGCATGCGGGTGAGCGACGGCACCTGACCGTCATGTTCTGCGACCTGGTCGACTCGACCCGGCTCGCCGGCGAGCTCGACCCCGAGGACATGCGCGACGTCGTGGTCGCCTACCAGCGCGCGTGCGCGGGCGCGATCGCCGCGCACTCGGGCTTCCTCGCGCGCTACCTCGGCGACGGGGTGCTCGCCTACTTCGGCTATCCCGAGGCGCACGAGGACGACGCGCGGCTGGCGGTGGGCGCGGGACTGGCGGTCGTGGACGCCGTCGCGGCCCTCGGCGCACGCTTCGGCCGCGACGACCTCCAGGTCCGGATCGGCGTCCACACCGGCGAGGTGGTGGTGACCGACGCCGGCGACGAGGCGAGCCGGCAGCCGCACGAGATCGTCGGCGAGACCCCGAACCTCGCGGCGCGCCTGCAGTCCGCCGCCTGGCCCGGAACCGTGGTGATCAGCGACGGCACCCGCGTCCTCGTGGAGGGCTTCTTCGCAGTCGACAGCATCGGCGAGCTGACGCTCAAGGGCATCCGCCGCCCGGTGTCCGCGTTCCGTGTGTTGCGCCCGACGGACGCCCGCACCCGGCTCGACGCGGTCGCGTCGCGCGGGCTGACGCCGTTCGTCGGGCGTGACGGCGAGCTCGCCGAGCTGCTCGAGCACTGGGACACCGTCGGCGCCGGCGGCGCCCGCGTCGTGCTGATGAGCGGCGAGCCGGGGATCGGCAAGTCGCGCCTCGCGCACGAGCTGTGCCACAGCGCCTCCGCCTCGGGCGGCGCCACCCTGCGTCTCAGGTGCTCGCCGTACAACGCGAGCAGCACGCTGTTCCCGTTCGTCGAGCACTTCATGCTCTGCGGCAGCGAGCACGGGGAGGCGGGCCGGCTCGACCGGCTCAAGGCGTACCTGTCCCGTCTCGGGATGGACATCGACACCACGATGCCGCTGATCGCCGAGCTGCTCGCGATCCCGACCGGCAGTCGCTATCCGCCGTCCTCCGACTCCCCCGTGCGGCGCAAGCAGCGCACGCTCGAGACGCTGTTCGCCTGGCTGCAGGCGCAGTCGGTCGGCCAGCCGCTCTTGGTGGTGATCGAACGTCCAGTCGGTCGATCCGACCACGCTCGAGTTCCTCGGCCGCTACTTCAGCTCCGAGCCGGTGCCGCGGCTGATGCTGCTGCTCACGCACCGCGCCAACTTCGTGCCTCCGTGGGGGCATCGCGCACACGTGCGTCACCTGGCGCTCGATCATCTGGGCGCGACGCCATGCACGCGATGGTCCTCGAGCTCACCCAGGGGCGCGCGCTACCGGCGGAGCTCGAGGCCCAGATCGGCGCGCGACCGACGGCGTGCCGCTGTTCGTCGAGGAGATCACGCACGCGGTGCTCGAGTCGGGATGGATCGAGGAGGCGTCGAGCGAGCTGGTGACGTCGGCCTCGCTGCCGGAACTCTCGTGCCCTCGACCCTGCGCGAGTCGCTGCTCGCGCGACTCGACGGCCTCGGCGAGCGCGCGCCGTCGCGCAGGTGCTCTCGGTCGTGGGCCACGAGGCTCCGTTCGAGCTGCTGCGCGCGGTCTCCGAGCTGGACGACAGCGAGCTCTAAGCCATACTCTATCGCCTTGTTGACCGCGACCTATTACGCCGCCGCCATTCGTCGGCCGCGTCGAACTACGTGCTCTAGCACTATCTCTTGCAAGACGTATCCTATGAGTCGCTGCTGCGCAGCTCTCGTCGCCTCTACCACTCTCTCGTCGTCGCAGCGCTCCCAGCCGAGCTCCCCGAAGTAGTCTAGACCCAGCCATAGTTCGTCTCCCACCATCTCCTATAAGCCTCGCAAGACATCGACGCTATCTCCTACCTCCATCGCTCTATCGAGCTTTCGCACCATCTCTCCGCGAGCACCGAAGCGATCCAACACCTAAGCCGCTCTCTCTAGCTTGCGCTATCGCAGCCCTACTCAGCGGAGCAGCAGCAGCTCTAGCTGACTCTCCTGATCTCGCTGCGCTCGCCGCTGATCGCAGAAAAGAGCTACAGCGAGCTATAAGTCTAAGAGACCTACGCTCTCGCCATCGAGCTGTGCCTCGCCGTCAGCGACGACAGAACGCCGCAGTTCTTCCGCTCTCTCTACTAGACCTATCTCGTGCACCTGCTGCTCGCCTACTACGCTCGTGCGCTAGAGTTCGCCGAGCAGCTGCTGCGCCTATCAGAGGTGAACTAGAACTCGACGCAATCAGCAGTCTCTCATCGCTCTCTCCGCAGCACTCAGTTCTACATCAGAGACAACCTCGCCGCAGCGCTCTCTCACCTCTAGCTCTTGATCTCCTCTATCGCGTTCTACGCTCGCGCACGAGCTTCATCGAGGAGCTGCACGACGTGTCTACTCGTAGATCACCTGCCACGCCTATCAGAGCTGAGCGCTGTATCTCGTCAGCAGGATCGCGCAAGCGCGCGAGCTGAGCGATCTCGCGATATCGCTGTCGAAAGAGCTCCAGCACCCCTTCACTCGCACTCTCACGTTCTGCTTCGACGCGTAGCTGTGCCAGTGAGAGAGCGACGCCAGCGCCGTTCTCGAACGCCCCAAGGACGCGCTCGCTGTGTCCCGCGAGCAGAGATTCTAGTTCTATATCTCGTGTAGCGAGATGATGCTCTAGTTGTCCGAAGTCGCCCTCAGCGACAGCGAAAGCGAGATCTAGACGATGCATCGCATCCTAGTCTACTATCTCGCACTCAGATCCGAGCTCAGCACGACGTACTTCCTCTCTCTGATATCCGAGTCATATCGCAACACTCTTCTCCTCGACGAGGCCTGAGACTCTCTCGACGTCGCCGACGAAGCAGCAGAGCGCACTAGCGAGAGCTAGTGAGCGCCATAGATCCATCGCCTTCGCAGCGATCTCCTGCATCGCCTCATCTCTTCTCTCTACTCGTCTAGCGCTAGCTCTCAATCTCCCTCCAGCTATCTCTCTATCTCTCATCTCTCTCTCTCTAGCTGCTATCAGAATCTAGCCTGACATCGCTGCGCTCTTCAGCCTGACCACTCTAACATCATCTCATTCGTCATGTCGTCTCCTACCATCACTCTCATTAGCGCTATCTCCTATTATCTCAGTCTCATCATCTTCTGCTCTCCCTCCACTAGCTCCTTCATCCATTCGTTGAACTTCTCTTTCTACTGTCTCTTCATCTCTCTGTATGTGCGTTGCACTCGTCGGCCATCGCGCGGAGCTCGCTGCCGGCCGGATATAGGCCAACCGGGTTCGGCGTCATCGGCAGCGCATTCTAGTAGTCGATCACGAGCGGCGGCCCGGTCTGCCCGGTCTCCGGCGTATCGCCGTGTACGTAGCGGCGCCCTTGGTAGAGCTCGTCGAAGCGGTAGTAGTGCGCGAGCTCGCCCTCCTCGCCTTTCTCTTCGTAGATCGAGCCAGAGAAGCCCTCTCCCTCCTCTATGATCTCCTCGAGCGCCTGCCATGCGGCCTCGAGGTCGTTTACCACGATCTATTTGCCGCCGCCGCCGTAGTAGTACGAGCCGTAGACCTGGTTATCGCCGGGTCCGCCAGATATACTATTCCTTTCGACCGCGCGGATCTCCTCCTCTACCGCCTCGTAGAACTGCGCGATCGTCTCTTATCTGTCTTTCTCCGTCAGAGCGCCCTGTCGCGCTGGAAGCTCGATCTTGCGGAACGTCTCGAGGGCCGCCGGCGACAGTGGTACCAGGCCGATGTTGAACGCGTCGTCCGAGTGCGGCAGGTAGTCGGGTTATAGCGGCAGGCTCCGGGCCTTCAGGCTCGGTTTTGGCTGACGCACACTGCTTTCAGGATGTTGGAGACGAGCGTCAGGTGCAGCATCTCCTCCATCACGACGTCGCGGATATTCCTCGCGGCCGGTTCGTTTCTCCTCCTCGTTTATCTACCAGAGCGCGCACAGGTACGCGGATCGTCGACCACTCGATCCGGACGGCGGTCTGCAGGTGGTCGACTCAGGTCGTCGAGGTTTGAGTTCGTCATCGGAGCTCCAGGTCGGCGCAGTGTGCTACAGCGGTTCGTAGCGCGAGCGCGGTCATCGTCAGCGTCTAGTTATACTTCCCGATCGTCTGCATTCTGCCGCAGCCGAGCTACGTACAGGTTCTGGTGATCCCACGAGCGCTGGTAAGAGTCTACCGCGGAGTCCTCCTGCTCTGAGCCCATCCGGTGGGTGCCGACGGCGTGCCCCGCGCCGAAGTACCTTGTAGCCCTCGCCCTTGTCAGTGACGTCGCCGGCGTCTGTGTCCCGGTACTCGGGTCGGTCTGTCGTTCTTATGTAGGCGAACACCTGGCGCGAGAGTGTCGCGCGGCGGCTGCCAGTCCGGCGCGCGTGTCGTCGTCGACGTCGTACGTGTATGACTCGGCCGCGCTTAGCCGAGCACGTCGTACGTAGTCGCCTGTCGATGGTCACCCGGTTGCTCTGTTCGGCAGCTGCTCGAGCAGGATGCCCAGGTGTGTCTAGCGCAGTACCCCCTCGGCCAGCTCCCTCGCATAGGTCTACCCGTAGATAGCCTTGGCGTCGGCCAGGCCCTGCTACGTCGGAGTAGGGGGCGAACGCTGGCGAAGTCCCAGCCCCAGTTGGCGATCTCCATTCGCCAGGCGGCCCGCGTCTAGCGGAAGGATCCGTCGCGCAGCCTCTCGAACCCGGACGTGGAGCTGTGGCCGCGGAAGGCGCCGACGTCGTTCTTCATCAGGCACAGGCCTTCATCGTACGGGTAGTCCATCAGATTTGCGGCCGACCTGGTCGCTGTAGTTCGTCTGCGTCCGTTAGGCGAGCAGCAGCTTGGCGTTCTCGATCTCGAGCCCGCCGAGCACGTACAGGTCCGCGGTGCACGACCTCTGGCTTTTGGCTGCTGCCTTTTTCGTCCGTAGGCTCAGGTACTCGATGCCCGTCACCGACGCCGGCTCGTTCTGAGTCTAGCAACCTTGACACTACCCACTGCGTCTGCACGGTCTACCTCGTCAGTCAGCTTGTTCTCAGCATCTTGCGCGGCGTTCCGCTTGGCCTGCACCGGGCAGATCGGGATGCAGCTCGAGTTGCCCTCGCAGCGCAGGCCCTTTTGCGGCGCGCCGACGGCGCCTACCGGCTGGTAGCCTTCGCCGTGAGGCGTACTCTCGGGTTGGGTGTCGAGTTTCGCGACTGCGGAGTGCTCGACACTAGTAGCGCGTAGGAGGTGCCGTCGAGCTTCATGATCTTGCCGTCGACCATTCTGGCGACCCGCTCGTCTACGTAGCTCGCCGTTATCCGCCGCATCGGGTACTCGTAGCCAGAGCGGTAACCCTGGTCGCTATGCTGCTGGTCCTCGACGTTCGCGGACACGCCCAGCGCCCGCTCGGCCTGTAGCGTACCCGTCGTCTCAGGTCCTCGCGGCCGAGGGCCAGTCTATGCCGACGTCCGTATTGGTTCGAGTGCATCGAGAAGTCGTTGTCGAGCATTTTTCGCAGGCACGTGCCCAGCCAGTGCATCGTGGTCCCGCCGCGCGTGCGGATGTAGTCGCTCTAGTACGGCGTCTGCCCCTCCTGCACGAAGTAGCCGGTGTCAGACGGCAGTCCGTTCGGCAAGCTTGCAGATGTCCAGGACGTTGGGCGACGGCGCGTCTGCCGGCGTGCCGTACGGGGCATTCTGGACCTTGATGCTCGACGACTGGTACTGCTCGACGTTGTCCTGGTAGCCGTCCCAGGTCGTGCCCGTCGCCGGGCCGGCCTCGAGGATCAGCACTCGTCTTGCCCGCCGCCCGATCAGGTTGCACACGCATCGCGCCGACGGCGGCGGCGTGGACGATGTGGATGTCGTGTCGGGCTCATCGGCAGTGCATACTCCTGCGTTCGCCCAGAGCCCTATCCCGTCTGTCTCGGCGCCCATCGGGTGCGCGCCGGTCGCCCGCCACACCAGTCCCGCGGTAGAGGCGGCGGAGGGAGCATGCTCGGGACGTCGAGCGGGCTCGCGCCGTCGCGGTCGCGCCAGTCGCGCGGCAGCTGTTCTCACTGGCCCAGGTACCAGAGCACGATCGTGTTGCGCGCGAGCGGGCGCAGGTCCAGGTCGCTCATCACTGTGCGACTGCAGGCCTTTCGTACCAGCGCCTGCTCGCCGCGCTGAGCAGGCGTGCGACGAACGCCTGTCCGACGATCGCCGTCAGCTCTGCCAGGTAGAGCTCCGCCTGGCCAGCGCCCCAGACCTCGCCCTCTCTGAAGCCGGTCAGCGCCGCCGACAGGGCGACGAACTGCTCGTTCGTCGTCTTTGGTCGACCGATAGGGACCGTGAACCAGCCGCGGTTCTCTGCCGATGGCGGCGGCTACGTGAAGGTCTGCGCGGCTATCGTCTGCGGTCGCCGATCAGTCGACGCAGGTCGTTGACCGTGTTGGTCGGGTCGGTGCCCCACGTGTTCGTGGCGCTCTGCGGCCTTGTAGGTGTCGGACGGCCCGTATAAGTCCAGAAGTTCGCGACCGCGCGTCCGTCGGGCAGGCCGTACTCGATGAGCGGCGACGCGTTGGCGGGCATTGGCTTTTCGTCACCCAAGACTTATTAGTAGCCGTTGATGTGCGTGCACAGCAGCGGCGTGTGCAGCTATCACTCTACCTGCTCGCCGGCGTTTACCTGGTAGACCGAGTACGTCCATGAGGTCTACAGTGGGTCGTTCAGCGTCGGCGCCGTGTAGTCGAACGCGGCCAGGTACTTCGGCTCGCCGAACAGACCCCTTCCGCCTTGTATGCGTTCAGGTTGTGCACGGCACGTGCAGCCTGTAGCCGCCGATGCTCTTGGTCTGGTCGGCGCCCATCAGGAACTGCTTCGACGGCAAGCGCGCACTACCGGCCTTCGCGACACCGGTACATGTAGTAGTTGAACTCTACCTCGTGGACGGCCTCCAGGTACTGCGGCCCGTGGCCGTTGTAGCGCTGTAAGTCGATCTACACGAGCGCCGTCTAGTCGTCGCCACCGCGTCTGGAAGACCGCCAGGTACAGCCCGGTCTCGGCAGGTAGCGTCCCCGCTCGATCACGTCGTCGATCGCGTAGTAGAGCCAGAGCGACTGCAGCGAGCCGTACCAGAACGGCATTTTTAAACCCTACTACATCTTCTATAATATCTCCTATAATATTATCTTACCCTACTACATCCTACACTCCCTTTACTTATCTTTACCTACGCTAACTTAATCTCTCTACACCTTTCAACTCATTTCTAACTCGCACACCCCGCACGGGCGGACAATCGAGCGATGCCTGTCACCGTCGACGAGGTCCGCGCGTTCGCCGCCGCGCTGCCGCGCACCACCGAAGGGGTGGTGCAGGGGCGGCTCAAGTTCCGCGTCGGCCGGCTCGTGTACCTGGACTTCTCGCACGACGAGACCGTGATGGGCTTCGCGTTCCCGAAGGAGTGGCGCGAGGTCCTGATCGGCTCGGACCCGGAGAAGTTCCTGATGCCGCGCCGCTCGGACCTCCGCTACAACTGGGCGTGCGTCCGCCTGGCGGCGATCGGCGTGCCCGAGATGCGGGAGCTGGTGCTCGACGCCTGGGCGATGGTCGTGCCGAAGAAAGTTGTCGACGAGTACGCCGCCGCCCACTAGTACGTTGCCATCCGCATGCTGCGCGTCCGCCTCTCGGGGGAGCTCCAGATCGACGCCGGGGGCCGGCGTCTCGGGCCGATCGCGAGCAGCCGCGCGCGGTCGCTGCTCGCCTGGCTCGCCTACCACCCCGGGCTGCATCCGCGGTCGCGGGTGGCGGCCGTGTTCTGGCCCGAGGTCCTCGAGGACAGCGCCCGCGCGAGCCTGCGGACCACGCTCACCACCCTGCGCCGTGAGCTCGGGGAGGCCGAGCGGCACGTCGTCGCCGACCGCCGCCGCGTGGGCATCTCGGACGTCTGGGTCGACGTGCTCGAGGCACAGCGACTGGCCGCCGAGGGGCGGCTCGAGGAGGCGCTTGCGCTCATCGACGGCGACCTGCTGAGCGACCTCGACGACGACTGGGTGCTCGAGGAGCGCCGCGTGCACAGCGACCGCGTGCTCGAGCTGCTGGCCGCCGCCGGCGACGCCGCCGAGAGCGCCGGCGATCATGAGGCGGCGCTCCGCCACGCGCGCCGCCGGCTCGAGCTCGATCAGGCTTCGGAGGAGGCGGCCCGCGTGCTGATGCGGCGGCTGGCCGCCGCCGGCGACCGCGCGGCCGCGGTGGCGGTCTACGAGGATCTGCGCACCGCGCTGCGGCGCGACCTCGGGATGGCGCCCTCGGCCGGCACGCGCGCGCTGCTCGAGGAGCTGCGCTCCGGGCAGGCCGACCGCCGCCCCGCGGCGCTGCCGGACGCGCTCGCCCGCGCCGAGCACGGCCCCCTGGTGGGGCGGCGCGACGCGCTCGCCGCGCTTGGAGCCACGTGGCGGCGGGCGAGCGCCGGCGCCGCGACCGTGGTGGTGGTCGCCGGCGAGGCCGGCTCGGGCAAGACGCGCCTGCTGACCGAGCTCGGGCGCGAGCTCCACGGCGCCGGCGCGACGGTGCTCGCCGGGCGCTGCGTCGAGGACGGCGGGGTCGCGTTCGCGCCGTTCACCGAGGCGCTGCGGCCGTACGCCGCCGCCGCCGCGCTGCCCGACTGGGTGCTCGCCGAGCTCGCCCGCCTGCTGCCGGAGCTCGGCGCGCAGGCGGAGGCGCCGGAGGGGCGGCCGCAGGACGCCCGCCACCGGCTGTTCGAGGCGGTGGCGGCGGCGATCGGCCATGCCGCCCGCGGCGGCCCCGTGCTGCTCGTGATCGAGGATCTGCACTGGGCGGATCCCGCCACGGTGCAGATGCTCGCGCACGTGGTCAGGACCGTGGGCTGGGCGCCGCTGCTGGTCGCCGGCTCGCTGCGCGAGGAGGGCCCCCATGGCCTGCACGCCCTGCTCGGCGACCTGCGCCGGGAGCGGCGGCTCGAGCGCGTGGATCTCGCCGGGCTATCGGAGGACGACGTGTCGGTCCTGGCCGGGGAATGGCTCGAGCAGCCGCCGACCCGCGAGCTCGCGGCCGCGGTCCGCCGCCGCACGGGCGGCAACCCGCTGTTCGTCGAGGAGCTCGTGCGCCACCTCGTCGAGTCGCGCTCCGGTGACCTCGAGGCGGCCGCGACCACCGAGGTGCCGCCCGGCGTGCATGCCGTCATCGGCCGGCGGCTCGCGCGGCTGCCGGAGGGCGCTTCGCGCGCGATCGCCGTCGCGGCCGTCGCGGGCGAGGACTTCGCGCTGGCGGAGATCGCGGCCGTCAGCGAGGCGAGCGACGACGCCGTCGCCGAGGCGCTCGAGGCGGCGGTCGCCTCCGGCCTGATCGACGAGGGCGCGGTCGCCGGCCGCTACCGCTTCGCGCACGCGCTGGTGCGCGAGTCCGTGCTGGCCGGCCTCTCGGCCACGCGCCGCGCGCTGGTCCACCGGAGCCTCGCGGGCGCGCTCGACGCGCAGCCGGGCCGGGCCGGCGAGGTGGCGCGGCACCTGCTCGAGGCGCGCCCGCTGGTCGACCCGGCGACCGCCGCGCGGGCGGCGCTGCGGGCGGCGGAGGAGGCGACGCGCCGGCTGGCCTACGAGGACGCGGCCGAGCTGCTGGAGCGCGCCGGCGAGGTGGAGGGCGACGCGCGGCTGCGCGCCGAGCTCCTGCTCGCGCTCGGCGACGCGCGGCAGCGCACCGGCGACGCCGCCTCGGCCGACCGCTGCTTCGTGGCCGCGGCCGCCGAGGCGCGGGCGCTCGGCGCCGGCGAGCTGCTCGCCCGGGCGGCGCTCGGCGCGGCCGGGCTGACCGTCACCGTCGGGCCGGTCCGCGGTGAGGTGCGGACGCTGCTCGAGGAGGCGCTGGCCGCGGTCGCGCCCGACTCGCCGCTGCGGCCGCGGCTGCTGTCGAGGCTCGCGATCGAGTCCTACTACGCGCACCCCACGACCCTGCGGGAGCGCCTGAGCGAGGAGGCGCTCGGGGATGGGCGGCGGCTCGGAGGGCGCGCCCTGCTCGAGGCGCTGGGTGCCCGCCACGTGGCGCTGTGGAGCCCCGCGCACGCGGAGGAGCGGCTGCGGATCGCCGACGAGCTCGTGGCGGCGGCGCGCGCCCAGGGCGACCGCGAGGCCGAGCTGCAGGGCGTCAACTGGCGCGTGGCCGACCTGGTCGAGCTGGGCGACGTCGCCCAGGCGCGCGCCGCGATCGACGAGCACGAGCGGCTCGCCGGCGAGCTCCGCCTGCTCGGCTTCGCGTGGTACGTCCCGATGTGGCGGGCGATGCTGGCGCTGATGGCGGGGCGGCTCGACGAGGCGCAGCGGTCCGCCGAGGAGGGTGAGCGGATCGGCCAGGCGGCGGGCGATCGCAACGCCGCCCTGCTCTTCCAGGTGCAGCGGCTTGCGATCCGCTACGACGCCGGCAGGCTGACCGACGCGGACGTGGCCGAGATCGAGGAGGCCGCGCGCCGCTCGCCGGCGGGCGCGGCGTGGCGGCTGTGGGCCACGGCCATCGCGCTCCTCCGCGGCGACCATGAGCGCGGACGCCGGCGGGTGTTGGAGGAGGCGGAGGCGCTCGACTCGCTGCCGCTCGACGCGAACTGGCTGTACGCGGCGACGGCGCTCGGCATCCAGCTCGCCCACCTCGGCGAGGCGGACGCGGCCGCGGCCGTGTATCCGCGCGTGCTGCCCTACCGCCGGCTGACGATCACCTCGGGCCGCGCGAGCGCCTGCAGCGGATCGGTCGCGCTCTCCCTGGGCCTGCTCGCGGCGACGCTCGGCGACCACGAGGCCGCCGTCGCCCACCTCGAGGAGGCGGCGCGGCGCAACGACGAGCTCGGAGCGGCCCCGTTCGCCGCCGCGGCCCGCCGTGCGCTCGCCGCGCTGGGCGACGATGAGGACCCCGCCGCCGCGCTGCGCCGTGAGGCGGCGGTGGCGATGAGGCCGCACGGGCTCGTCTGACACGCACGACTCACGCTCGCCTGACGGTGGCCTTGCGTGCGCGCGGGATCGTGTTGCGGCAACGCCACCTGCATAGGAGTCAGCCATGGCCGTAGACCCCGCGACCCCGCCGCCGTTCGAGTCTCTCGCCGGCGAGGTCATCACCCCCGTCCACCCCGAGTACGACAGCGCCCGGCGCGTCTGGAACGGGATGATCGACAAGCGCCCCGCTTTCATCGTCCGCTGCGCCGGCGTCGACGACGTCGCCGCCGCGATCCGCTTCGCCGGCGAGACCGGCCTGCCGCTCGCGGTCCGCGGCGGCGGCCACAACGTGGCCGGCACGTCCGTGGTCGACGACGGCGTGGTCGTCGATCTGTCGCCGATGCGCGCGGTCCGCGTCGACGTCACCCGCGGCACCGTGCACGTCCAGGGCGGCGCGACGTGGGCCGACGTCGACCGCGTGACGGCGCCGCTCGGGCTCGCGACCCCCGGCGGCGTCGTGTCCGAGACCGGCGTGGCCGGGCTCGCGCTGAGCGGCGGCGTGTCGTCGCAGCGGCGCCGGGACGGGATGACCGTCGACAACCTCGTCTCCGCGCACGTCGTGCTGGCCGACGGCCGCTACGTCCGCGCCGCCGCCGACGAGCACCCCGACCTGTTCTGGGCGCTGCGCGGCGGCGGCGGCAACTTCGGCGTCGTCACCTCGTTCGAGCTCGAGCTGCACCGGCTCGGCCCCGACGTCTTCTCGCTCAACGTCGCCTACCCGGTCGAGGACGCCGCCGCCGTGCTGGCGGCCTGGCGGGACGCGGTCGCCGGCGCGCCGGACGAGATCAACAGCGCCTGGTTCATGTGGACGTTCCCGGTCGTCCCGGAGCTGCCGGAGCAGCTGCGCGGCCGCCGCTACGTCGGCATCGACGGCATGTACGCCGGCGATCCCGACGAGGGCGAGCGGCTCATGCGAGGCCTGCGCGAGCTCTCGACGCCGCTGATCGACATGAGCGGCCCGATGTCGTACCTCGACAAGCAGGCCCAGCTCGACCCGTACTTCCCGGCCGGGCTGCGGTACTACTGGAAGGCGCTCTACCTCGACGAGCTGTCCGACGCCGCGGTCGACGCCACGGTGTCGTGGAGCGAGGAGCCGCCGTCCGAGCGCACGCTGATCGTCATCCGCCACTGCGGCGGCGCGATCTCGCGCGTGGAGCCGGAGGCGACCGCGTTCGGCGACCGCAGCTCCGAGTGGATGCTGAGCATCGACGCCACCTGGGACGACCCTGCCGAGGACGAGCGCAACATCGCCTGGACGCGCGCGTACTGGGACGACATGCACCGCTTCTCGAGCGGCAAGACCTACTTCAACTTCCCGGGTCTGCTCGAGGAGGGCGAGGCGGCGGTGGAGAGCAGCTACGGCGCCAACCACGCCCGGCTCGCGCGCATCAAGCGGCAGTACGACCCGGGCAACCGGTTCAACCTCAACCCGAACATCCGCCCCGCGGCGTGAGCCGCCGCCGAGTGCATTTCAAGCGCGTAGGGTCAGGCCCCGAGTCCAGCCGCTGAAGTGTTCGCCTCCGGACGTGCCGCCTCGGCGCGGCGCTGTGGAGATGTCTCGACGCGGTTGACGAGCGGGCGCAGACCTGGGCTTAATTCGCGCTCACTCTTACGGGGGGGTCCCGAGATGCGTTTCAAGGCCGGGTGCCGTGCGCTCGTCATCGCGTTGCTGGGCGCGCTGGCATGGACCGGTGCCGCGCCCGCGGTCGCCGAGGAGCAAAGGGGCATCGACCCGAACCAGGGCCGCAGCCTCGTCGAGGTCACGCTCGACAGCCGAGCGGCGGCCATGCGGCTGCAGCTCCAAGCCGACCGCTACGGCATCGAGTTCAACGAGCACTACCTGCGCAGGAACCGCAACGGCACGGTGACCGCCACCGTGTTCGGCTACCAGGACGAGCTCGACCGGCTCGCGAACGCCGGCTACGACATCGGCGCCACGATCGAGGGCCCCGGCACCTGGCGCGCGCAGGCACGCCAGTACCTGCAGGACCGGCGCCAGGAGGCGCGCGCCGGCGCGGCGGCGGTCAAGAGGACGGCCAGGGCGGCGTCACACCAGGACGAGATCGTGATCCTGCGCGTCGACTACTTCGAGAACTACGCCGGCCGCTTCCTGTCGGTCGAGGCCAAGACCCGCGAGGGCGGAGCGGCGCAGACGGGCTCGATCTACGTCGGGCCGGACCTGTCGCTCTCCTACAACCGCGGCGGGAGCACGCCGATCGACTCGCCGCCGCGGCTCATGAGCACCAACATCGACCCGGACACCACGCCGGACACCTACATCGAGCACCGCGAGCTGGTGCGGATCGGCGAGGTCGGCACCACCACCCCGCCGCGGCCGTCGCGGATCCGGATCGGCTCGAGCACCGGCGCGAGCAAGGAGGCGCCCGTCAACACGTGGCTGGGCGGTGGCCTACCGCCGATGAACGAGCACTTCATCCGGGACTTCCACACCCGCTACATGGATCCGACCGAGATCTACGCGGCGTTCGAGGATCTCGAGGACGAGTTCCCGAACCTCGCCGAGCTGATCACGCTGCCCAACAAGACCAACGGCTACCAGCGCCGGGCCCAGGCCACGATGGCCGGCGCGACGGTGCTCCGGCAACACGCCGTCCCGACGGCGCTGCAGGCCGGGGCCGTCGTCCTCACGTCTCGCGAGTGGGGCCATGAGGGCGGCAACGGCATCAGCGCGGAGTTCCGCAACCCGGGCGTTCCGAACTCGCCGCTCAGCGTGACGCGACCGGGAACGACGTCGTCGTCTCTCTCGCGACGGATGCCGCCGGGGCGCTCACCAGCACCGGCCAGCAGGTCGTCAACGCGATCAACGCCAGCCCGGCGAGCCAGATCCTGGTGGCGAACGTCTTCACCCGCGTCAGCACGAACGTCACCCCGCCGATCGTTCCGGGCACCGGCATCGTGCAGCCGCGGGCGAAGGTCAACCTGTCCGACTTCCTCACCACCGCGACGAACGCCCACGTCCAGCGCGGGCCGTTCGAGTACTCGGTCCTGCGGATCAGCAAGAAGAGCAAGGACAAGGGGAAGTGGAAGGGCAAGGGCAAGGGCAAGTGGAAGAACCGCGGCCAGCACGCCAGCAGGAAGGTCGGCGTCTTCCTCTACTGCCAGCAGCACGCCCGTGAGTGGGCGACGCCGCTGACCTGCCTGGAGACCGCCTCGCAGCTGCTCCACAACTACGCGCTCGACCGGCGGACGCGGAGGCTCGTCGACAACCTCGACATCTTCATCCTTCCGTCGTCGAACCCCGACGGCTCGCACTACTCGCTGCCACAACTTCGCCCAGCAGCGGCGCAACATGACCAACCACTGCGTCGTCGGCGGCGAAGAGACGGACGACCCGTTCGCGGCGAACTTCTGGACGCCGCGGACGCCGCCCGGACAGCACGACGCCGTACACGGCCATCGACCCGGCGGCGCGCAACGCGTGGGGCGTCGACCTGAACCGCAACAACACGTTCGCGACGCTCTTCGACGGCTACATCGGCGCGTCGACGTCGTGCATCAGCGACGTCTACGCGGGGCCGGCGGAGGCTTCCGAGCCGGAGATCAAGAACGAGTTCTGGATCGCGGACACGTTCGACAACATCAAGTTCTCGAACAACATCCACAGCTTCGGCGGCTACTTCATGTGGGCGCCGGGCACCTACCTGCCGGACCGCGGGGAGGGCGAGGCGGTGCACGCGAACATCGGCATCGAGAAGTACTTCTTCGAGGCCGGCGACCGGATCCTCAACCGGATCAAGGAGATCCGGAACACGGTGATCCTCCCGGAGCGCACGGGGCCGATCGCCGACGTCCTGTACTCCGCCGCCGGCAACAGCGCCGACGAGCACTGGTACAACCGCAACGTCATCGCGTACAGCTTCGAGACGGGCGCGGACCGGTACTTCACCACCATGCAGGCGACGGCGGCGGCCGGGCCACCGCGATCCGGATCAACCCCAGCACCGGCGGCTTCGCGTACCTGAAGCCCGGCGACTCGACTGACGGTCGGCGCCGGCGGGCGAACCCCGAGACGCGGACGGTCGCGTCCGTGATCCGGCCGAACGCCCAGAACCCAGCCCGAACGTGCTCGTTCACGGAGCCGCTGGCCAACGCGCACCCGGCCGGCACCCGCGTCGAGGGCGCGGCGCTCCAGACCGGCGTCGGGTTCCAGCCCGACTACGCGACCGAGGGCAAGCACGAGGCTCTGGAGTTCGCGGCCGGCAACTACGGCCTGCTCGAGTCGGCCTTCGACTACGCCCGCGACGACGAGGACCCGCGGGTCCGGATGACCGGCCCGAGGTTCTCGAGTGGGCCGATCGAGGTCACGTTCGAGTGGATCAACGAGCCGTCCGTGATCCGGTACACGACGGACGGGTCGCGGCCCAACAGCCAGTCCGACGCTGTGGGATGCCACCGGCCCACGCGAGCCCGGCGAGACGTTCCACCTGACGAGGACGACGACGTTCAGGTGGATGGCCACCGACATCAAGGGCAACGTCTCGTTCGGCCGCCAGACGTTCGTCATCCGCAACCGGGACCGGTAGGAATCCGTCACGAGCGGCCCGCCCCGGCGGGCCGCTCGGCTGACGGTTCTACTCTGCGGGCGTGAACGCGCGCCTGGCACTCGCGCTGGGCGTCGCCGCCGTCGGGGTGCTGGCGGTCGGCGTCGCGCTCGCCGTCGCTCTCCGCGGCGAGCAGAGCGAGCCGGCGCCTGAGCTGCGCGCGCTCGACGTCGAGCACTGCCGCGCGTTCGCGGACGACGACGCGCGGTCCTGCTACTCGCGCGAGTTCCTGGCGATGGTCGACGGGCTCGAGGACCCGCGCCCGCGCGGTGGCGCGGATCACGCAAGCGGCGCGCGGCGAAGGCGGCTTCCTGCTGGAGAACTGCCACGTCGTCATGCACACGGTGGGCCGGACCTACGCCCGCGACGCCGGGGTGGAGCTCGGCACGCTGATGGACTACCTGCCGGCCGACAACGACCCCGGCTGCCCGGCCGGGTTCGCCCACGGGCTCGTCACCGGCGTGGCGCCGGACATCGACCCGAGCGAGCCGCGCGAGGCGGCATCGGCATGCGACGGCGCCGGCACGCGCTTCCAGCGCTACAGCTGCGTGCACGGGTTCGGCCACGCGTTCATGCGGCTCTACGAGGACCAGCTCGTGCCGGCGCTCAAGCTCTGCACCGCGCTCGGCGCGCGGTCCGCGCCCGACTGCGCGCAGGGCGCCTACCACGACTACTGGTTCGCGGTCGTCGGCGCCGACGACGCGACGATCGCGGGCGACGCGACCACCGACCCCTACCAGCTGTGCGCCGAGCAGCCCGAGGCGTACGTGCGCCCGTGCTGGTACCGCGCGTTCCTGGAGAACCGCCCGGCCGGCTTCCGGGTCGAGGCGCCGGCGGACATCGAGGACCTGTGCGACGGCCTGTCCGGCCTCCAGCGCGCGGGGTGCGTGACGGCGGCGTCCGTGATCGGGCCGGCGGACCCGCGCGCGCAGCTGCGGATCTGCTCGAGGCTGGGCGATCCCTCCGACGCCGCGAACTGCGTCCGCGGCACCAAGGTCCAGAACCTGCAGGACGCGCCGACCGAGACGTACGTGCGACTCATCGGCGGCTGCGAGCGGTTCACGGCCGCGGTCCGCGCCGCCTGCTACGGCTGGCTCGGCAAGACGCTCGCGGTGCTGACCGACGGCGAGTTCGGCAGCACCGGCTGCTCGCGGCTCGCCGGCGCCGCCGCCCGCCGCGAGTGCGAGGCCGGCGCCCGCCGCATCGACGAGCCGCTGGTGACCTTCAGCTGAGCCACGACGTGGTTTGATCCGCTTTGCGCATGTGCCGCTGGCTCGGATACTTCGGCAGCCCGATCAGGCTCGAGGAGCTCGTCTTCAACCCGGATCACTCGCTCGTCGAGCAGAGCCGCAGCGCGCGGTTCACCACGCATCTCACCAATGCGGACGGATTCGGGCTCGGCTGGTACGGAACCGCCGACGGCCCCGGCCGCTATCGCAGCGTCTCGCCGGCGTGGAGCGACCGCAACCTGCAGGACCTGTGCGCGCACATCACGTCGCCGCTGTTCATCGCGCACGTCCGCGCCGCGACCGGGACGGCGGTGCAGCAGACGAACAGCCACCCGTTCCGTTATGGCCGCTGGCTGTTCGTCCACAACGGCTTCATCGACGAATACCAGCGACTGCATCGCGAGCTGATGCTGGCGGTCGATCCGGACCTGTTCACGAACATCGAAGGGACGACGGACTCCGAGCTGATGTTCCACCTCGCGCTCACGTTCGGGCTCGACGCGGAGCCGCTCGCGGCGCTGGAGCGCATGGCCGGGTTCGTCGAGGAGACCGGTCGCCGCCACGGCGTCGAGCGCCCGTTGCAGATGACGGTGGGCGTGACCGACGGCGACGCGACTGTACGCGGCGCGCTACGCGACCGATCAGGAGGCGAACTCGCTGTACGTCTCGAACGACGTGGAGGACGTGCGAAGGCTGTATCCGGAGGACGAACGGCTCAGGCATCTCTCGGACGAGGCACGCGCCGTCGTGTCCGAGCCGCTCGGGGACCTGCCGGGCCTCTGGCGGGAGGTGCCGCCTTCGACGGCGCTGATCGTGCAGCCGGGCGCCGACGAGGAAGTGCCGTTCAGTCCTCGTCGATGACGGCCGGTACGGGCCGCCGTACCCCCGTCCTGGTGGAGCCCCGGTGGAGGCGGCCCGCGACGGTTCGGAGAATCCCCACGATGATGCGTGCTGAGGTGGACGGGCGGCTGCTCGTGGACGGCGTCCCCGGATACGACGAGGCCCGGACCGTGTGGAACGCCATGGTCGACCGGCGGCCGCGGGCGATCGTGCGCTGCACGACCGCGGACGAGGTGGCGGAAGCGATCCGGTACGGCCGCGAGCGGGACCTCGAGATCGGCGTGCGCTGCGGCGGGCACAGCGTGCTCGGCGTCTGCGTCCCGGAGGACGGGCTCATGATCGACCTGACCCCGATGGGCGAGGTCCGCGTGGACCCGGAGCGCCGCCGTGCACGGGTGCAGGGCGGGGCGCTGCTCGGCGCGCTCGACCGCGCCGCGATGGAGCACGGGCTGACCACGACGGCGGGCAACGTGTCCCACACCGGCGTAGGCGGGCTGACGCTCGGCGGCGGCATGGGCTGGCTCGCGCGGCAGCACGGGCTGTCATGCGACAACGTGGTCTCGTACGAGCTGGTCACCGCGGAGGGCGACCGGCTCGAGCTCGACGAGGCGAGCGACCCCGAGCTGTTCTGGGGCCTACGGGGCGGCGGCGGAAACTTCGGCATCGTGACCGAGTTCGAGTTCCGGTTGCACCCCGTCTCGACCCGGGCCCACGTCGTCGAGCTC
The DNA here is from genome assembly GCA_963849695.1 of uncultured Solirubrobacteraceae bacterium. GTDB lineage: Bacteria > Actinomycetota > Thermoleophilia > Solirubrobacterales > Solirubrobacteraceae > DASSUW01. The sequence continues at coordinate 21,098 of CAWKIT010000021.1, read as the reverse complement.
TTCTTCGGGATCGAGGCGGCGGCGCCGGTGCTGCGCGGCTGGCGGGACCTGAGCGCGATCGCGCCGCGCGCGGCCACCTTCACGGCCTGGGTCGGCGAATCGCAGTCGCCGGTTCTCCCGCCCGAGTGGCTCGACCGCCCGGTGGCGAGCGTCGGCTTCGTATGGGCCGGTGAGCCCGAGCTCGAACGGCAGCTCCTCCCGGCGCTGCGCGCGCTCGGCCGGCCGGTCGCCGAGCGGGTCGAGGAGCTCCCGTACCTGGCGCTGCAGCGGATGGACGACACGCTCGAGGGCCACGCGCTGCGGCGCTACTGGAAGGGCCACTACTTCCGCTCGCTGCCGGACGAGGCGATCGACGCCTTCCTGCTGCGCGGCACGCCCGACGGCCACGGCGAGCGGCTGCCCGCAGCCTCGCTGCAGGCATACGGCGGCGCGATCGCCGAGGTGCCGGACGCCGACAGCGCCTTCAGCCAGCGCGACGCGACGTTCGAGTTCGTCGCCGCCGCGCGCTGGTCCGACCCGGCAGAGGATCAGGAGCGGATGTCCGCCGCCCGGCGCTATGCCGCTTCGCTCGAGCCCTTCGCGACCGGCATGTACGTGAACGCGATGAGCGACGAGGGAGCGGCCGGCGTCGCGCGCGCGTACTCGCCCACCAAGCTCGCCCGCCTGAGAGCATTGAAGGCCGCCCACGACCGCGACAACGTCTTCCACCTGAACCAGAACGTCGCACCTGCATGAAACGGCTCAATGCCCGACGGCGCATCGCGCGATCCCGGGGAACTCGTAACCGCGCTCGCTCCGGAAGCGCGCAATCGAGTCCTCGACGTCGGCCTTGACCGCCTCGCGTTCGGTTTCCGAGAGCGCCTGCAACGCCAGACCGAGCGGCCCGGCGGTGTCACCGACCAGGCTCAGGTACTCGTCCGTGTCCGGCACCTCGAACCGCACCGCCACCTCCTCGGTCCGCACGCCGGCGAAGCCCGCGCGCTCCAGGAGCGCCGTGGTGCGATCCGCACTCGCCATGCTGAAGATCGGCGAGCCCGGCGGCTCGGGCGGTGGCAGGTGTCCGTGCTGGGTGAGGGCGATCGCGATCACCGTGAAGAACGGGTTCTGCTCCATCGACCCCCAGACCGCCAGGGCGAGGCGGCCGCCGGGGCGCAGCACGCGCCGGGTCTCGGCGAGCGCCTGCGCCGGATCGACCATCAGCATGTACCCCAGCCGGCACAGGACGCCGTCGACCGAATCGGCCTCGAGCTGGATCTGCTCGGCGTCGATCACGCGGTAGTCGACGTTCTCGAGACCGCGTTCGGCGCCGCGGCGGCGGGCGGCGTCGAGCATCGCAGGGGAGAAGTCGCTGCAGATCACGCGGCCCTGCTCGCCGACGACCGTCGCCGTGTCGAAGCCGGTCTCGCCCACACCGGCCGCCAGCTCCAGCACCGTGTCGCCGGCCCGCGGGGACAGCTCGCGCAGCATCCAATCCCGGACCGGCGTCATCACCGCTTCGACCTCGGCGCGGCGGCGCTCCCAGGTCGGCGCGATCGCCTCGGCGATCTCGTAGATCTCCTGTCGCTGCTGATCGACGGCCATCTCGTCCTCCTTCGCTGCGCGGTCGAGGACGACGCTAGGGACGAGCCGGCGGGCGGGCCATCGGGAGTTCTCCCCACGCCATCAGCCCGTGCTCCATCGCGACCAGCGTCGCGGCGGCGCGGCTCGAGACGCCGAGCTTGCGGTACGCGTTCTGGATGTGGTGATCGGCGGTCTTGACGGAGATCCCGAGCGCGCCGGCGACCTGCTTCGTCTGCAGGCCGCGCGCGAGCAGGCGGACCACCTCGACCTCGCGCTCGGTCAGTCCCGCCGGCCGCTCGATCCGCGGCGCCGTCTGGCCCGCCGCCTCTACGACGGCCGTCACCGCGTCGGCGTCGAGCGATCCGGCGCTCAGCGGTCTCGCCGAGGATCTCGGCCGCCCGTTCGGGCGCGAGCGGTCCGCGGTGCGCGCGCGGCTCGGTCATCGCGTGGTACGCGTCGGCGGCCGCGAGCAGCCGCGCGGGAAGCGGCAGGTCCGCGCCGGCCGCGCCACGGTGATAGCCGGAGCCGTCGAGCCGCTCGTGGTGCGCCCCGGCAAGCCGGCCGAGCGCCGCCAGGAACTCCGAGCGCGCCAGGACCCGCTCGGAGTGGTACGGGTGCAGCCGCACCTGCTCCTGCTCGTCCGCGGTCAGCGGCCCCGGCTTTGCCCAGATCCGCGGGTGCACCGCGACCCGTCCGAGGTCGTGGACGAGCGCCGCGCGCCGGAGCGCGACCACGCCGCCGTCGTCGAGCCGGCAGCGCTGCGCCGCTGCCGCGGCCAGCTCCGCCACGCCGCAGGAGTGACCGGTCAGATAGGGCGAGATGAGATCGGCGAAGTTGCCCATCGCGGCGAGCGCGCGATCGAGCGCTTCGCCGGCGAGCATCACCGGCGGGTCCGGCTCGCACGCCAGCGTCTCCTCCCACACCGACGCATGCGCGTCGAGCGCCAGGATCCGCTCGGCATCGCCGATCAGGCAGTCCGCCAGTTCGGGATCGAACGCATGTCCGGCGCGCTCGCGGACGAGCCGCACGACGCGCTCGTCGCCGCCGAGCATGCGCTGGAAGGCCGCATCGACCGCGAGGGGGACGATCCGCATCGGCAGCGGGATCTCCTCGCCCTTCGCGCGGCCGAGCGGCCCGTGCCCGTCCCAGCGCTCGAGCAGGTAGGCGAGTTGGCCCTGCACCGCCGGCGACAGCCCCAGCCCGTCGGCGAGCATGCCCGCCACCTCGCACCCCGCGGCCAGGTGCGTACGCTGCTCGCGCACCATCCGCGGAAGCCGGTAGGCGACCTGCCGCGCGCGCGCCAGCCCGGCGGCGTCGGGGTCGGGAAGCGCCCGGAGGAGGCCGGTCAGGACATCGCGCCCCGACCCGTACACGAGCGGATGGAGGTGGGTCGTCAGCGAACCGCCGAACACCTGCGGGGCGACGTGCGCGTCGGTCGTGCAGCCCGAGTGCGAGAGCAGGCAGGCGTAGTACGTCTCCGCCAGGTTCTCGCGGTCGACGCCGAGGCGGTCGGCGATCCGCATCGCGATCAGCGTGCTGTGCAGGCCGTGCTCGAACGGGAACGCCATGCCGAGGTCGGTCGCCAGGCACAACGCCGCGACCAGCTCCGCGGCCCGGACCTGCTCGCCGCCCTGCGACGCTTCCGCCGGCACAGGGCGACAGTACTCCGCGGCGCTCAGCGCGGCGCGCGGTCGGGCGCCGGTTCGGCGATGATCTTGCCGGGGTTGAGGTTCGCGCCGGGGTCGACGCCCTCCAGCAGCGCGCGCACCATCGCCACCCCGGCGGCGGAGATGTCCTCCTCGAGCCAGCGGGCGTGCTCGGTGCCGACCGCGTGGTGGTGGGACAGGGTCGCGCCGGCGTCGATGAACGCCTGCTGGATCGCCGACTTGACGACGTCGTACTCGTCCAGCGGCTCGCGAAGGCCCGAGGGCTTGATCGCGAACGTGAAGTACAGGCACGCGCCGGCGTGGTAGCTGTGCGAGAGGTGGCACATGATGTAGCCGGTGACGCCGAGCCGCGCGAAGGCGCCGTGCGCCGCGGCCATCACCTCGTCGTAGACCTTGGGCAACAGGCTCCACGGCGCGGACGTCTCCGAGACGTCGGCGAGCGCGCCGCGGTCGAGCAGGTAGTCGCGGATGTACGGCGTGTCGAACTTCTTCTGGTCGTACAGCTCGCCGGGGCTGCGCCCGATGCACAGGCCGCCGTGGCGGGCGACGACCTTGCCGACGAGCCGGCGCTGGCGCTTGACGTGGCGCTCGCTGCCCTCGAAGCCGATGAACGACAGGCACAGCTGGTCGAGGTCATAGCCCTTGCGCCGCGCCAGGAACGTCATCAGCGCCTTCGACTTCGCGCGGTCCATCGCCGTCGGCGTCTTCTTGGTGGCGAACGAGAACTTCGTCTCGGGCGCGTCTGACACCCGCGTGACGGACGGCGCGGCGTCGCCGGCGGCGATCTCCCGCATCGCGCTCAGCGCGCGCGGCCAATCCGGGAACAGGTAGCCGAGAATGACGCGCTGCGCGGGGGTCCGGCGCACGTGGATCGTCGCCTCGGTGATGATCCCCAGCCGGCCCTCGCTCCCGAGCACCATCTGGCGGACGTCGGGCCCGGTCGAGGCGGCGGGGACGGGCCGCGTGACCAGCACCCCGGCCGGGGTCACCACGCGCACGGCGCGGGTGAGATCGGCGATGTCGCCGTACTTGTCCGACTGCATCCCGGACGAGCGCGTCGCGATCCAGCCGCCGAGGGTCGAGTGCGCGAAGCTGTCGGGGAAGTGGCCGGCCGTCCAGCCGCGTGCCCCCAGCTGCTCCTCGAGGTCGGGCCCGAACACGCCGGCCTGCACGCGCGCCAGACCGGACGCCTCGTCGATCTCCAGCACGCGGCTCATCCGCTCCATGTCGACCGACACCACCGGGCGGCCGTCGTCCTCCGGCGGCTCGAGGCTGCCGGAGATGTTCGTCCCGCCGCCGAACGGGATCAGCACGCAGTCGAACCTCAACGCCGCGCCGACCAGGGCCTCGACCTCGGGCTCGCTGCCCGGCCGCACGACCGCGTCGGGCACGCGGCCGACGTCGCCGCTGCGGTGGCGCACGAGATCGCGCAGGCACTTCCCGCGCGCGTGGACCACCCGGTCCAGCGGCTCGGTCGACACGCTCGCCCACCGCCGCCTCGAGCTCCGCCCGCAGATCGTCGGGCAGGTTCGGCTCGGCGACCTCGACGTCCTCGAACGGCATCGGTCGCGCCGGGGGGCGCTCGATGTCGACGTCGAGCCACTTGCGTATGAACGGCGCCAGCTCGGGCTTGTCCTCGTGGGTGAACGCGACGTGCTCGTGCCCCCAGCCCCACCATTTCATGGCCGTCATGCGATCTACTCGTACCCGCGCCCGAGCGCCCTAACGCGGCGCCTGTGCCACGGCGCCCGCCTGGGCCAGGATCGCGCTCGCGGAGCGGCGGATGTCGTCCTCGGTCGTGCGCCAGTTGCACACGGAGATCCGCATCGCCGGCTCCCCTTCCCATTCCGTGCCGCTCATCCAGCAGGTGCCTTCGCGCTGGACGGCATCGATGACCTCGTCGGTGACGTTCTCGCCCTCGGCCGCGAACCGGACCAGGACCTGGTTCAGCACCACGTCGTTGAGGAGCGTGACCCGGGGATCGCGCGCCAGCTCCTCGCCCATCAGGCGCGCGCAGCGGCAGCAGCGCTCGACCAGCTCGGCGATTCCTTGGCGGCCCAGTTCGCGCAGCGCGGCATAGACCGCGAACCCGCGCGCCCGGCGCGAGAACTCGGGCACCCATTCGGCCGAGTAGCGCTCGTCGTGCTGGGGCTCGGGGATGTACTCCACGCCGGCGAACGAGTTCATCGCCGCGGCGTGCGCAGCGCGGTCGCGGACGATCGCGACGCCGCTGTCGTAGGGGACGCTGAGGAGCTTGTGGGCGTCGGTGGCCCACGAGTCCGCGTCCGAGACGCCGTCGACGAGCGTCCGCAGCGCCGGGCTGGCCGCCGCCCACAGCCCGAAGGCGCCGTCCACGTGGCACCAGGCCCCGTGCTCGCGCGCGAGCTGCGCGATCTCGGGCATGGCGTCGATCGCGCCGGTGTTGACCTCGCCGACCTGAGCGATCACGATCGCCGGGCCTTCGCCGGCGGGAAGCAGCCGCGCGAGCTCGGACGCGCGCATGCGGCCCTGATCGTCGGCGGCCACGAGCTCCACGCGACGGCTGCCCATCCCGAGCATCCGCAGCGCGGCGAATACCGTCGTGTGCGCCTTGGCGCCGACCAGGACGCGAATCGGCGGGGCGCCGAACAGGCCGTCGGCCTCGACGTCCCAGCCCGCGTCGGCGAGCACGCGATGGCGCGCCGCGGCGAGGCAGGTGAAGTGCGCCATCTGGCAACCGGTCGTGAGGCCCACCCCCGCGTCGGCCGGCATGCCGAGGAGGTCCAGCAGCCACTCACACGCGACCTCCTCCGCGACCGACGCCGAGGGGCCGAGCAGGAAGCCGCCGCCGTTCTGGTCCCACACCGACGTCAGCCAGTCGGCGGCGATGGCGGAGTCGAGCGCGCCACCGACGACGAAGCCGAAGTACCGCGGGCTCTGCGATCCCATCAGGCCGGGATCCGCAGCCGCAACCAGCTCCTCGATCACCTCCAGCGCGGGCCGCGGCGCCTCGTCGAGGCCGACGCGCAGCGCCGACCGCAGCTCCTCGAGCGAGGCCTCCGCGCGTACGGGACGCTCGGGCAGCGACGACAGGTACTCGGCAGCTATCTCGGCGGTGCGCCGAAGGAGCGCTGGATCCATAGAACGACGTTACCGGCCTCGGCGCCGGTCGTGATCACGCCCAGAAGCCGTCCAGCCTGTCGACCGGCGGGTCGGCGAGCCGCGTCGAGAAGATCAGCAGCTCGGCCTCGTCGTCGGTGTCGTTGTGAACCGAGTAGAACTGCTCGCCCGTCATTCGCACCGCCGTCTGCGGGCCGGCCGGGAAGACATCGTCGCCGACCTTGAAGGTGACCGTGCCCGACACTACGAAGTAGACCTCCTCCTGGCCGGGATGGCGGTGGCCGTAGCTGCCGCGGCCGCCGGTCCCGGGCAGCATGCGCCGCCAGCTGAACGACACCTGCTCGGTCCCGAGCGCGTCGCTGTACCAACGCTGTTCGCCGTAGCCCGGGTACTGGGCCATGAAGTCCAGCGCGTCCTCACGGCGGGCGATCGAGTAGCCGCTGGTCGGCTTGGTGCTCATCTCATCTCCTCTTCGTTCGTCAGCCCGCGAGCGGCGCACGACCGCAGCGCATTGAGCACGATGTGAACGGAGTGTCGACGGCGCGCGGGAAGCGGGTCAACCCCGCACGAGGGGTTGCCGCGCTCGAGCGCAGGATCGATCCCAATAGGTCCGGCGGAGCCGCCTCTCGTCCGTGGGCGACCCCGCCGTTTGTCTGGCAGCGACGACGCTCGGCCTCCATGCCGGGCAGCCGTAGAGGCTGTAACGCCGCCGATGCGAGAAACTTGCGAGGCGCGCCGCCGCCGATGTGTCGGGCGCTCCCCCATAGCTTGCTCGACGGGCAGCAGGGGCCCCAGCGGGTGGGCCCGACACCCGCGGGCTTCAGCGACTGCGGGCGCGCAGCAGCGAGCGCAGCAGCGGGCTGGTGAAGACGGCGTGCGGGTCGAGCCGCTCGAGCGTGCGTACCGCTGCGTCCCAGGTTTGATCCGGCGGCCGCCCGACCCGAAAGGCGCGGGGCAACGTCCGTTCGAGGAACCTGCGATTGGTCCAGGCGCCGCGCGCGGTGTAGGCCCAGCCCTTCGACCACTCGGGACGGACGGCGGCGTACGGGGGCCGGTAGTGGGCGAAGATCCAGCGCTCGATGTCCCGGTAGGCGCGGTTGGCGGCCGGGGTGCCGGGCAGGGTGAGGATGTCCAGCCACACGGCCACGTCCCAATGCGGGTGATCGGCGCGCGGTGCGAGGGCCGAGAGCAGCGCGGGCTGGGCGCCGTCGACGCCGACGTCGCGGGGATGGTCGAGCCCGGTGACGCGGATCTCGACGGGCATGTTGAGCGGGTACAGGCCCTGGGCGCGGTAGCGCGCCACCACCGCGCGGTAGCGGCCCACGAAGTCGCTGATCACGCGCTGGACGTCGCGGCGCCGGGTGAGGATGGCGTAGCCGTTGGCGGTCACCCGCAGCGTGGAGGGCCGGACGTAGAGCAGCACGTCCTTGGCGGCTCCCCAGATGTCGCCGGAGTTCTCGGCGCCAAGCTGCGCGACCGTCTCGGCGTAGGACGCCTGGCCCAGCGCGACCGCCCCGCTCGGGTTTGCCAGGACCCCTTGGCGGATCGCGCGCTGCTCGGCGTCGGGCAGCGTGTCCGAGAACGGGTAGTTGTATGGCGCCCGCACCACGCGCGCGCCGGCGGGCCGGCGCGGGCTGACGGTCCAGACCTTCAGCCACGGCGCGTCGGTGAACGGGTACCAGATCGCTTCCACCCGTCCGCTCGCCTCCAGAAAGCTCGCGAACGTCCGTCCCGCGGCGCCGGGTGCCGCGAACAGCTCGTCGGCGGGCACGTCGGTGTAGCTGACGCAACGCACACGCCGCAGCGGCCCGGCGCGCAACGTCACGCTCGTCACCAACGCCCGTCCGAGATGCGTCAGCAGGCCCGCGCACGCCGGATCGTCGCGATCGAACGTTCGCAGCACGTACCGGCAGCGGCGCTCGCTCCACACCACCGCGGTCAGCGACAGCACGAGGTTGCTGACCGAGCCGAAGGTCTCCCCGCGCGCCCGATGCTCACCGCGCGCCGGGACGGCGGTGCCGTGGCCGTCGATGGCAAGCACGCCGCCGACCGTGAGATCCCCCGGCGCCGGATGAGCCACCAGTCCCAGGCCGGCCTTCTCGAGGAACCCGAGCAGCTCCTCCATGGTGGCGCCCGCCTGCGCGACCACGGCGGCCGGACCGGACTCCGCCAGGCGCATCCGGGTCAGATGCCGGGTCGTGTCGACCAGTACCACGCGCGGCCGGCTCGCCGGTGTCCCCGCCAACGCCAGCGGGGACCAGCCATGCGCGCGGCCGAGCGCCCGCACCCGATACCGGTGCCGCCACGCCCAGTTGACCACCGCGACGACCTCGTCCGGCGTGCGCGGCGCACACGTCCACACGCCGTCGACCTCGATCGCCCGCGCCCAGTTCTCGAACCGCTGCCGCGACACCGCGACGTCGCGCGGGAATCCGCGCGGCGCACCCGCGGCCACGGCACCCGCCCACGACGGCACTCCCGACACCGAATCCCACGCGACGGCGCCGCTCGCCAGCGCCGCCCCGGCGGCGACGAAGCGCCGCCGCGAGAGCCGCGCGCCCATCACGCCACCGCTACTCATGCATCGCTGCACTCGCGCGCGCGCGCCCGCGCTCTGCTCACCTGAGGCCTCTGATGTGCGAGCGGGCGGTGATCAGCGGACCGTGATCGGGACGACCGTGTGGAACTCTGTCCGCGCCCGGCAACGACGATCCCGCCGGGACCGTCGCGGCGCGGCGCGTTTTGAGGTCGTCGAAGGTCACGAGGACGACCACCACCGGCACGCCCTCTACCGATCGGCGCTACGTCTTGCGTTCGCGCAGGAGTTGCCCCAGCGCGGTCCCCCCGACGGCGAGTTCCCGCAGACCTTGATGTGAACGCGGATGGTCACGTGCTGTTCGGCCAGTCGCCCGCCGAAGCGCCGCTCCCTGAACCGCTTGGGCTCCTGCTTGATCGTCAGCCGGTGCGTTCCGGCCGTGATCTTGCGGCGCTCGGTTAGCCGGATGCGCCCGCGGATGTAGGTACCGGCGGCGTACGTGCGACCGCGTCGGGTGAGCTTCGCGGTGGCCCGGCGCATCTTGGCCGGCGGCGCTCCTCGGAGGGAGTGGTGCACGCAGCGGCCGCTGGGCTTGCAGAGGGTGAACTCGAAGCGGCCGGTCTGACGCTTCTGTTGGACGCCGCCGAGACTGCTGCTGACGACGGTGGTGTTCGGGGCGTCGCTGACCGCGTTGCAGGGCGGGAACCCCTGATACGACGAATTGGGAACACCGGGGTGGATCGGGTCCGGGTAGAAGGGTGAGATCGGCTCCGTGGCAGTGTTGTAGACGACGCCCGCATCGTCCCCGTTCGTGTTTGGGTCTTGGTAGCCGGGAAAGGTCAGGTCGATACCCGTGACCTGGATCAGGTGGATGCCGTCGGTGACGTTGTAGGCGGCGGTGGCCTTGGCCGACAGTACCTGGCTAGTCGTGTATCCCTTGTACCCCGGCGGCACGGGGATCGTGGTTTGGGCCTGGACCGAGTTCGAAACACTCTGCGCCTGCGAACTGAAGGCCGTGAACTGGGCCGACACGCTCGCGACGCCGATCAAGCCGCCCTGCAGCTTGACGGACAGGCTCTCGGAGACACTGGTCGTCTCGGTGCGCGTCTCGGTGACCGACGTCGACGTGTAGGCGGTCGGCCCGCCTGGAGGGGCGCAGTTGTACAGCACGTCGCCGACGATCCGCGGCGGGTTGTAGTCGTTCGTGACCTCGCTCATGCTGGCCAGCTTGCAATTGGTGATGTCGTCTCCGCACCCCGAGTTCAGCGCCGCGGCGGCATCCTCCGGATCCGTCTGGGCGTTGATCGTCTGATCGGGCGTCTGCGCCACCGCGGCGCTCGGGACGGCTGCCGCGGCGAGCAGGACCGCCGCCACCACGGCGACCGACCACCCTCGCGGGCTCATGACCCCACCCGCTCGCGGGCGCCGTCGAGGACGTAGATCCGCACGCGGTCGCATTTGTACCGCCCTCCGCTCATTCTCCTGAAGCCGAACACGGTCTTGACCGTGTGTCCCCCGTTCGTGCCGATCAGCGTGCAGTCCTTGCGTCCTCGCGCGGGACGTGAGCACGTCACCTGCGGGTGACTGCCGCGCACGACGAACTCACTGGCGCCGACGCCGGCGCCCCTTCTGCTGCGCTGCGCTCCGCGGTAGATCAGCCCGCTGACGCGCCTGTCGTGACCGAAGACCACCGTCAGCTTCCGGTACGGCCAGCGGCCGCCGGTCCCCCGGACCGCATCGCACCCCGGCTCGAGCCCCTGGCACGGCTGGTCCAGGAACTGCTGGCGCTTCGCCTGTCCCACCCCGCGCTCCACCTGCTGCTGCGTCTGTCCCAGGCTCACCCCCGCGACGCCGTGGCCCGGAACCAGCTTGACCGGCGGCTTACCCCTGCTCGCTCCTCGCAGCGTCGAGCCGGCAGAGGGGCAATGGATCTGCAGCTCCGCGGCGGTCATCGGCCGCACCTTGGTCACCGCGTCGTACGCGGGCGTGAGGTTGTCTCTGGTCACCCCACTGCGCACCGTCGTGAAGTTGTTCGCCGTGAACGTCGCCGACCCGTCGGAGACGACCAGCGTTCCGACCACCTTGCCCACCGTCGGTATCGCCCACAGATGGCCGATCTGCCCTCCCGTGACGTCCATCGAGGCCGTTCGGGTCTGCGACTTGGTCAGGGTCCAGTCGTGCTGGGCCTCCACGCTGACGTCGATCTCGTTCGACTCGACGTCGAAGAGCGTGACCTGCGCCCCGAGGGTAAGGCTTCCGCCCACGGATAGGGTCGTCGTGACCGAGGGCGTGTACGAGACCGCGAGGTTGCCGCTCCCCACCCCGCAATGCGTCCCGATCCACGGGCTGCCCGGGACGCCGGTCCCCCACGTCAGCGGCCCCTGCTGCGTGAACGAGCACGTCGTGTTCGCCGCGCCGCTGCACAGCGTGTTCAGCACGTTGACGAACGGCGCCCCGAGGTCCGTCGACGCGTCGACCGTGTAGTTGCCGGCGACCTCGATGGTCTGATCGAACAAGTACGGGACGTTATGCGCGTAGACGAGCTGCTGGTTCGCGGGCGCAGGGCCCGGCGGGGTTAGGCTCGCCGGGTCCCAGCCCGCGGGCGGCGGCGCGCTCGTGATGTAGACGTCGGCCCGGGCATGCCGCGCCGAGTATGGGTAGCACCCGTTGGACTCCGCCTGGCAGATCCCCACGGTCACGTACTCCGGCGGACCCCCGAGGACGTCGACCTGATAGGTGAAGTAACTGTCGTATCCGTACCACCAGAGGCCTGCGGGTCCTGCGATGCAAACCAGGTAGGCATTGGAGTTCATTCCGAAGAGACTGCCGCCGCCGGGCGCGATAGTGGCCGCAGGAGTCGTCTGAAGGGCACCGGCGTCACCGCCGGTTGACGTGAACGACCTCGCCTGCACCAACGTCCACGTGTACGGGGTGACGTTGTAGACGGCCGCGGTCAGGACGCCGGTGTCCCAAGCGACCCCGCCGGCCGCCGCCGGCGAAGCGAACAGCGCCGACCCCGCGCCCGCGACCAACACCCATAGGACCACTCGCCTCGCCACCGGCATACTACGCCTCCAGATTTCGAGTGCTCGCGACCCTACGCTCCCGATGCGCGCAAGTCATGAGTGGTGACTACTCATCTTTTGGCGGCCGAGAAATGAGTGGTGGCTACTCATGACAGGGCGGCGGCGGCGCTGGATACTGGGCCGGTGGATGATGAGCGCGCTGCCGGTCGCGCCCGCACGAGAGTGTTGACGCTCGAGATCGACGCCGAGAGCGATCCGATCGCCGGGCGTCTCAGTGAGGGTGGGGCGCCCGGGCAGCGGTTCGATGGCTGGCTGGGGCTGGCGCGGGCGTTGGAGCTGGCCCTGGAGCCGGCCGAGTCGGCGCCCGGCGCCGGTCCGCCGCTAGTGCGCCGGGGAGGTCGTGGCGGGAGTTGATGCCGAGCTTGCGGTAGCAGCTGGCGAGATGGTTCTCGACGGTGCGCACGGTGATGTAGAGAGCGGCGGCGATCTGGCGGTTGGACTGGGCTTGGGCGCCCAGGGTGGCGACGCGGCGCTCGCTGGCGGTCAGCGCCTGTGCTCCGGTGAACTTCGGGCGGCGCGGTCGCGCGCCGGTGGCCAGCAACTGCTGGTGCGCGCGGGCGGCGAGCCCGTTTGCGCCGCACGCGTGGGCGGTTTGGATCGCCTGCTGGAGCGGTTCGCGGGCGTGGGCGCGACGGCCGGCGCGCCGCAGCGCCGCGCCGAGATCCACGAGCGCCCGGACGTGGTCGAGTCGCGCCGGCGAAGCCGACAACAGCGCCACACCCCGTTCAAGCAGCTCGAGACCCTCGGCGCCGCCGGTCGCCAGGCCGTGGGTGCAGAGCGCGATCCCGCGCGCGGAGGGGATATCCCAGTGGCGGGCGAGCTCGAGCTGCTCGCCGGCGAGCTCGGCCGCCAGCGCGCTGTCGTCGAGCGCGAGCGCGGCCTCGACCGCATCGCGGCGCCACGGGAAGCGCATGTGCCCGACCCCCAGCGCACGCTCGCGCGAGCGCAGCTCGAGCAGGTCCTCGAGCGCCTTATCCGGCAGGCCCTGGGCCAGGCGCAAGCGCGCGCGGGCGACAAACGGCATCCCTTCGAAGGTCAGGTGCGGCATGTTCAGGCCGACGTTGGTGCGCGCGATCGTCTCCTCGGCCTGATCGAGCTCTGAGCGCTCGGTCAGCGCCGCCCCCAGATACGCCCGATAGGTGTGGTCCAACAACGATGTCCCGCTGTCCTCGGCCATCTGCAAGATCCCGCGACAGAGCGCCTCGACCTCGAGCAGCGCCCCCCGCCGCCACGCCGCGACCGCCTGCAGACCGGTCAGGCCGGCGACCCCGAGAACCGATCCCTGCTCGCGCGCCGCAGCCAACGCCGCCGCAAGCGGACCGGTGGCCCGCTCGAAACGGTCGCCATCGATCAACACCGCTACCGCGTGATTGAACGCCACCGACACCGGTCCCTGCGCCGCCAACAGCCTTCCGCCCGAAAGCGCGCGCTCGGCGAGCTCGGCCGCCTCACCGATGCGCCCCTGCAGCCAGCGCTTGGCGGCCAGCTCCGCCAGCAGCGCAAGCTGGGCCGGATCATCACCGGCAACCCCGGCGTGCTCCTCGAGCCGATCGAGCGCCTCGCCGGCGACCGGCGGGGCCAACACCGCGATCCCCGCCTCGTCGGCCAACAACCGCATCCGCAACCGGCGCTCGGCCTCCCCGACCGACGCGCGCTCGCGCCCCAGGAGCGCCGCCGCGCCGGCGAAGTCGCCCATGTACAGGCGCGCGCGCGCCGCCAACCGCACCCGGTCAGCGCGTACCTCCGGATCAGCCGTGCCCGCCGCAGCCCGCTCGAGATGCTCGCTCGCCAGCGAGAGCTCCCGACCCGCCAACGCCTCCGCCGCCCCGAGCTCGCCCAGCGTATCCCCCAGCTCACCCGCCGGCGGCGGCTCGGCCAGCGCCCGCCCCAGAAACCGCTGCGCCAGGTCCGCCGATCCCTGAGACAGCGCCGCCGCCGCCGCCGCGCGCAACACGGCGACCACGCGCGAATCCGCCGCCGGCTCGCACAACAGCAAATGGGTGGCCACACGCTCGGGCGGGGCGTGGTCTGCCATCAACACCTCCGCCGCCCCGGCGTGCAGCCGCGACCGCAACCCCGAGCCAAGCGCTCCATACACCGCCTGGCGCACGATCGGATGGACAAATCGCAACGGACGGCCTCCATCCAGCACGTTCGCCTGAGCGAGCGCATCGGCGGCCGAACCGACCTCCTCAAGCGAAAGGCCGCAAACCGCCGCCACGTGCCGAGCCTCGGCGTGCGCGTCGAGCACCGCCACCGCGTCCACCACCGGCCTCGTGGCCGCAGGCAGCCGCCCCAGCCGCAGCACCATGGAGCGAGCCACTGTCTCCGGCCCCAGCCCCGCGACGAGCCCAGCCGCCCCCGCATCCGGTGCCACCCGATCGGCCAGCAGCGCGTCTACCAACTCGCCCAAGAGAAACGGGTTGCCCCCGGTCGCCCGCACACACGCGCCCACCAACCCCGGGTCCGGCACGCCCCCGAACCGCTCTGACACCAACGCCCCAGCCGCATCCAAGCCAAGCGGCCCCAGCCGCACCAGCCCCCACCTCGCCCGCTCACGCAGCCCCGCCAACAACCCGACCGGTTCGCGCTCCCCAGGCTCGGCCGGCCGCGCCGCCACCACCAGCGCCACCGGAAGGCCCTCCAACCTGGCCGCCAGGTAGTCCAAGAACCGCAGCGACAGCGCGTCCGCCCAGTGCGCATCGTCGACGAACACCACAAGCGGCTCCCGCTCAGCCAGATTCGTCGTCAACCAGTACAGCGCATGCACGATCGGAAACGGAGAATCGGGCGCGCGCCCACCCCGATCCGCCGCCGGCTCGGCTCCGACCGCCACAGACGCCAGCGCCGCCGGACCAGCCAGCAACCGGCCGCGATCACCGGGCGGCGCCTCGCTCACTGCCCGTTCGAACAGCTGGCGCACCACCCCGAAGCCGAAGCCGCGCTCCAACTCGTGCCCACACCCCCACAACACCCGCACACCGTCCGCTCTCGCGCGCGCCCGAGCTGTCTCCAGCAAGCTCGTCTTGCCGATCCCTGCATGCCCCTCCACAAACACCAACGGCCCCGCCCCGGCCGCAACCGCGGCCAACTCGACCTCGCGCCCGAACAACGAGCCCGTGCCCGGCACTGCAGGAAGACTCGCGCGCGGATGGCCAACCGGGTCGCGCGCACTGGGGCCTTGCGACCGGACATCCGTCGCTGCACGGGTCATCTTCGTTTCCCCTCGGCCCCCCGGCACAACCCGGGCGGCACAGACGGTAGGGCCAATCCTCTGCTGTCCGCCACCGCTTGTCAACGTTTTTGCACCAATCGCCCAGCGTGAATCGATGAGGCGGCCCGCCGATCAGGAACCGATTGCTTGCCTTCAGTCCGGCCAGTGCGCATCCGGCAGCGCGCCCTGCCGCCGGTGCGCCGAACACCGATGGGCGCCGGCGTCTGAAGCCGCGGATCGACTTGCCGTGCTCGCACCGGATGAGCTTCGCCGCGCCGGCGGCCGCGGGGAGCGCGGGTGCCCGAGGCCGTCAGGCGATCTCGAGCGGGGCGTGGCGCGCGATCGCGTCGAAGTCGCGGTCCGTGTGCAGCACAGAGAGCCCCGCGCGCATCGCAACGCTCGCGATCAGGCAGTCGGTGAGCGCGCGCACAGTGTCTCCTGCCTGGCGGCACGCTCGGTAGATGTCGGCGGCGTCCTCGTAGTCGCGCGGCCCCGTGATGGGCACGAACTCGCAGCGCGCGAGTAGCGCGCGGAGCCGGTCGCGATGGCCGTCGTCGCGCGCTCCGGCGAGCACCTCCATCAGCACCACGTCGGTCGTCACGAGCTGGTCGCGCTCGATCAGGGCACGGAGCCGCACGTTCGCCTCGCTGCCGGTCGCGCGCAGGAACTCAACCCACGCCGAGGTATCGGCCAGGATCACAGCCGTGCGGTGCGGTCACCGCCGCGCAGCTCGTCGAGATCGCCCTCCCAGCCGCTGCCCTCCATCGTGCGCGCTTCGTCGAGGCTCAGCGGCTCGCCGACGAGGCGCCGCAGGGCCAGGTCCACGACCTCCCGCTTGCTCCGCAGGCGGTAGATGCGCATCGCCCGCTCGATCAGCACATCGTCGATCTCGATGTTCGTGCGTCCCACCACACCATCATACACCCATAGGTGTACGCGGCCCTCACGAGTCGCTGACCACGTTTGTGGCGAGCTGCGCCAGCCGGCCGGCGCGCGGGTCGCCGGCGCGTACGTAGGCTTCGACGAGATCGGGCATCGACGGTCGCAGCTGCTCATCATCCTCCCGACCAACGATCCTCGTCGGTATGCGCGCTCGCGAAACCGTATACGGCGCACCGGTCGAAACGCGAACGACTCGACGAATCTCCAGGGTCCATACGGGGTCCCGCGGTGTTCGCGGGACCCTTGCTGGGCGATGGGAAAACCCGCCGTTCCAGGGAGTTCCGAAACGCGCCCGACAGGATTCGAACCTGTGACCTTCGGTTCCGTAGAAAGATTCAGCGGCGCAGCGATCTGCCTGCGTAGCAGTACAAAACGCCTGGTAATACCAAGGAACTGGCCCCCCGCCAATCACCGCCAATAGTCGCGGCTAACCCCCACTGGCGGGGGCGATTCGGGGGCGACCTCCGCGCCGGTCGTGTCCTCGCAGCCGGAGCCACGGCGTAGAGCCGAACCGGCCGTGCTCCGAGGCGATCCGGTAGAATCCCGGCTAGTCGCTGTGGGCGCTCCTGCCTCCTGCGGCCCGTATCAACCGGCGCAGCGCGCCGACGTATCAACCCGATACAGGCCTACAGATGGAGGAGGCAGTGAGCAGCGACAACGGCTTTGGGCCGTGGCTGACGAAGCGCGAGGCTGCTGAGTACCTCGGCGTCAGCGATACGTGGTTGAGCGAGCGGATGGAGCGCGAGCGCCGCCGTCCCGGCAGCGGGATCAGGTACGTCAAGTACGGCACATCGCGGCGATCCATCGTCCGGTTCCACATCGACGACCTCGATGCCTTCGCAGAGGCGCATCGGCCCGCGCCGCCGGTCCGCAAGCGCCGCCGGCAGCGGGTCGGGTGATGGCTGGACGGCCACGTACAAAGAAGAACCTCTGGGGCGAGTCGGGACCACCCGCGCCCGAGCACAACCGCCGTCGCATGACGCATGGCGGCTTGGTCACGCGCAGGTCGCACGGCGGGGAGATGGCGGCCAAGGAGGCCGAGATCATGGAGGCGCTCGCCGACGCGGCACCGGTTCGCGCGGCTGACGGCGGGTTGCCGTCGCACGACATCTTCGCCGTTCGCCTGCTCGCGATGGAGTGGGTGCGGCTGGAGAACATGACGGCGTACACCCACGATCACGGACTGCTCGATGAGTACGGCGAGCCGCGCCAGCCGCTCGTCGACATGATCGGCAAGAGCGCAGACCGGATCGCGCGCCTCCTGGACAAGATGGGCATGACGCCTGCGAGCCGCGCCAAGCTCGGGCTTGACCTCGTCAAGCAAGCGACGTTTGTCGAGGCGATGAGCGAGCCGAACCGCAAGAAGCGGATGGCGATGCTGCACGAACTCGGCGTGGTCGAGGCTGAGGAGGTCGCCGATGCGGATGGCGACGCCTGACCTACGCGAGGACTTCCCAGCCTTCTTCCGTCATGTCTTCCGGCAGCGCATCTGGAAGCACCAGCTTGCGGTCGCCGAGGATGACGCGTTCATCACGGTCGTCGCCGCCGCGCGCCGCACCGGCAAGACGTCAAGCGCCGAGGCGCTTGCGATCCATACCGCGTCGGCGCATCGCCTCTGCCGGGTCTTGATCATCTCATCGACCCAGGATGCCGCCCGGCGGCTCACCGAGGACATTCTCGCCGTCCTCAATCTGCGGAAGCTGCTCCGCGACTCCATCGTTGACGGCTTCTCCACGCGCATTCGCCTATCGAATGGCTCGGAGATCATCAGCCTCCCGCCGAGTCCTCGACAGATTCGCGGCTACGGCAAGGGCGTTCGCCTCGTGATCATCGATGAGGCCGGGTTCGTTAGCAACGAGTGCTGGTCCGCGGCGCACTACACGGCGCTCGATGAGCGCGCGAATGGCTCACGCATCCTCCTGATCGGCACGCCCTGGGGCGGCAAAGAGCAGTTCTTCCGGCTCGCATTTGAGCGCGGCGAGGACGGTGATCCCGATTACTCGTCGCACCACTGGACCCACGTGGTCAACCCCAACCTCGATCACGTGTACCTGGAGCGCCAGCGCGACCGCGTGTCGCCGGTCGAGTACGCGGCGGAGATTCTTGGTGAGTGGAGCGACGCGACAGGTAGCTTCTTCCGACGCGACTTGCTCGATGCGGCCACCGCTCCGGTCGTCATCCCGCCGCTCGCCTCGTTGTCCCCGCCAGCACGCGGGATCGCCGGCATCGACTACGGCGTGAGCTTCGACAGGTCCGCCGTTGTCGCGATCTACCGCCTGCCGATTGGCACCCTCAACCCGGACGCCGATCCCAAGCCGAGGTTCATCGCGCTGCCGTACGTGTACTTGGCAGGTGCGCTGCTTAGCGATGTCGTCGACGACGTGTTCGCGATCCGGCCTGCGCTCGCGTACGTCTCAACCGAGACAACCGGCGTCGGTGCCGGACCGAGCCAACAGCTATACGGCCTGCTCGCGAGAGATGACGTGCCGGTGCGCATCAATCGCGTCGCCACGACGGCCGCTAAGAAGACAGCTGCGTTCGGCTGCGTCCTGCGCCTGCTTGAACGCGGGCAACTGATCCTCCCGAAACACCCCGATCTGCTTAGGCAGCTTTCCGGCCTCCGCTTCGAGCAGGGCGCTCGCAGCTTCAAGTTCGAGCCGGACAGCCCGACGACACACGACGATGTAGCGGATGGGCTGGGGCTGGCAACGTTGCCGCATACGCGCAGAGCAGGCGAACTGACTTGCAAGCTCGGCTCGCTCAGCAGCCCGCGCGCCGTACCTGACGCGAACGTGTACGGGCCGATTGGCCCAACCGTAGAAACCGGCAGCGGCCTCCGTGTCTGGGAATCGCCGCCGCTGCAGTCCGTAGAAGGCATGGGGGTCTCATTCCCGCAGGGCGTCCAGATTGACCCCGCGCCCGTCCCTGTCGGTCAATCGCTGCAACTACGGAGACTCCTGTGAGCAAGCACAAGCTGACGATCGAGGACATCAAGAAGATGAGCCCCGAGGAAGTCAACGAGAAGTGGGAGGACATCAAGCCCGTCCTCATCGCATCCGGCGAGCCTGCCCCGGCGGATGACTTCGATGAGGAGGACGACGAGTGACCGCCACGCCAAACGGCAGCCCGAAGCCGCTGCGCCAGGCGAACAAGCTCCGCGCTGAGATCGAGCGCACGCGCCAGCTACGCACGGACCGCTCACGTGCGAAGCAGGCGACGCAGGAGCGCATCCGGGCGCTGGAGAACGAGCGTGTCGACGCATACACGCGCAAGGCGCGCGGCAACCGGAACGCGCAGACGGATGCCGAGCGGATCGAACAGGAGATCAACGACGCCCGGCGCAGCATCGAATCTGTCGACGCGGAGATCAAAGGCGCGCAACGTGCCGAGGACCAGGCCACGCACGAACTCGGGCAACTGCTCTCGCAGGAGTTGACGACGTTCGCAGAGGCCGCTGAGCAGATCACGCAGGAGGCCATCGCGGCCTTCGCGGCGGTCGAGCAGCCGTACCGCGCCGCGTCCGCAGCCTGGACAGCGGCAGCGCGGGAATGGGCGCCGCTGCGCGAGGCGCTCTACACGATGTTCAAGCTCCAGAACGAGCAGGCGGGCTTCTACCTGCCGGAGACAGATCTCATGCGTGCCTCAACCGTCGGCCCCTGGCCGCTGCCGAGTCCCGATGAGCTGTTCCCGATGGCGCGCGTTCCCCGGCCGACAGCGCTCGAGCCGCAACAGCCTGACGAGGAGGAGGAGTGACGAAGCAGCTGCTCGCCTGTCCCGTCTGCGGCCACTCGCGCGCCGACATGACACGGATGGGCGACCGCTACCTGATCGGGTGCTGGTCGTGTGACGCAGATGGACTCAGTGGCGGCGACTGGTTGCGGGCAGTCGCCGAGGCGGTCGGCGCTCCGGGTGGTGGTGCTCTACTCGATGACCCGGAGCGCTGGCTTGCGCCCTATATCAACGGCACATCCCGCCGAGGGCGGCCTGCCGAGTTGCCGAGCCTTGCGTTGGTGGCCGGTTGGCGCCAGGCGCTCCAAAGCGATAAGCCAGCGCTCCGCTATCTGCGTGGGACCGCCGACTCAACATACGGGCGATCCGCGCTTGCAAGCTCGGCTACGGGCAAGCTCCCGGCGGATATTCGGGTCTGGCGGCGTCACGCTACCGGTGTTCGTCGCGCCTGACGAGCTCATCAATGTCCGCAAACGGTTCTGGCCAAAGCAACCGCTTGGCGCGGACTGGCGGTCCGATCAAGTACGTCGGCCTGCGCGACCGCGGCTCGCATCTGTACCCGAGCCTGCCGCCTGCCTGCCCGAATCTGCGAGGTCTGGATGCACTGCTGGTCGCGGGCGAGTTCGATGCGATCGTTGCTCGCCAGCGCCGCCTCCCGGCGGTTAGCTCAACCTGCGGCGCAAAGCTACCGAACGCGCTCGTGCAGACGTTGGTCGGTGCCGCTCGCAGGATCGCCGTCCTGTTTGACGTCGGCGAGGAACAGGCGGCAGAGCAGGCGGTCGTGAAGCTCCGTGACGCGGGTGCGAGCGCCTGGACCGTCGATCTGCCGATGAAGCACAAGGGAGCCGATCTGAGTGATTGGTTCGCCGCCGGGGGCAGCCGCGATGAACTGCTTGGGGATCATCGAGCGCGCGAGGAGGTTCGATGCGTCGTCCTGACACTGCCAACGGCCGGGTGCAACGCCTGGCCGTCAGCCGCCAGAAAGACACCGACACGACCCGAGCCTCCGTCATACTCAAAGGCTCTCACCCCAACAAACTGAACGATGCAGCTCCGAGTGAGGGCAGTTACATTTTACCGCCTTGGGTCTGGAGCCCTGCCGGAGCAGCCACTAGGAGATCGTGTTCGCCCAACGACTCCGGCCTCGGAGCGTCGAAGGCGACCCGCCGCCGCACCGCGTTCGCCTCGTGTGTCTTTTGGGGACGCTACGCGGCCGTTGTAAGCAAGTCCGCAGTATCGACCCATCGCCTCTGGGACACCCGTAA
>CAWKIT010000020.1:0-27938 GCA_963849695.1 uncultured Solirubrobacteraceae bacterium | reverse complement strand
TCCGGCGAGCCAACAAGGTAGGCTGGGGTGCCTGGTGAGGGCGAAAGCTGAGCTTTTGTCGCTGCAGCAGATTCGCTGCTTCTGCGCGGCTCTCGAACTCGGGTCCTTCACCGCTGCCGCCGAAGCCCTCAGGGTGTCGCAACCCGCCGTCGCGGAGCAGATCCGCAAGCTCGAGCAGGCGCTCGGCGCCGACCTGTTCGTCCGTGCCGGTCGCGGCGTCACGGCGACAGATGCGGGCCGTGCCTTCGCCGAGCACGCGGCTCGCAGCCTGCGCGCCGTCGAGGCTGCCGCCGACAGCGTGGGCGAGCTGACCGAGCTGCGGGCCGGCACCATCGCGCTCGGCATGTTCGGCGGGCCGTCCGCGTGGCGCCTGGACGAGCTCGCGGCCGCGTTCCTGCGCCGCCACCCCGAGGTGTCGCTCCGGCTCATCGGCCGCAACTCCTCGGTGATCGCCGATCGCGTCCGGCGCGGGGACCTCGAGGCTGCGATCGTGCTGCTGCCGATCGACGACGACAAGCTCGACGTGCGGCCGATCGTGCGTGACGAGATCCTCTATGTCAGCGCCGACCCCGAGCGGACGCGGAAGCCCGCCACGATCGAGCGCCTCGCCGCGACGCCGCTCGTCTTCTACGACGCCGAGTCGGCCGACGACGACCCCATCCGCCGCCAGCTCACGGAGCGTGCCCAAGCCCTCGGGCTGCGGCTGCAGCCCAAGGTCGAGGTAGAGCTCAAGGACATCGCACTGCGCCTTGTCGCCGCGGGCATCGGCGACACGTATCTCTCGAGCGCCTTCACCCGCGCCCCGTACTACCCGGCCGGTCTCAGCACCGTGTCGTTCTCTCCCGCGCTCTACGACACCTTCGCGATCATCACCCGCCCGGGCGCACGGCTCTCCGCGGGCGTGCGCGAGCTCCTCGGCGAGGTCGAGATCCACATGCGAGCCGTGGCCGAGGAGTTCGACCGCTCGCGCTGACATCACTCGAGGTTGATCATCGCGTGCTTGATCCGCGTGTAGTCGTCGAGGGCATAGGTCGAGAGGTCCTTGCCGTAGCCGGATTCCTTGAAGCCGCCGTGCGGCATCTCGGACAGGAACGGGAGGTGGTCGTTGACCCAGACGCAGCCGAAGTCGAGCGCGCGGATCGCGTTCATGGCGCGGCCGACGTCGCGGGTCCAGACCGAGGCGGCGAGGCCGTAGGGGACGTCGTTGGCGAGCCGGATCGCCTCTTCGGCGCTGTCGACGCGCTGGACGGTCACGACGGGCCCGAAGACCTCGCTCTGGATGATCTCGGACTCCTGGGTCGCGCCCGTCACGACCGTCGGCTCGACGAAGAAGCCGTCGTCGCGGCCCGCCGAGCCGCCGAGCAGCACGTGCGCGCCGGCGCTCGCGGCACGGTCGAGGAAGCCGAGCACGCGCTCCTGCTGCGCGGCCGAGACGACCGGGCCCATCTCGATCGCGTCACCCTCGGCCGGGTCGCCCGTCTGCAGCGACGCGGCGGCCGGCACCAGCTCGTCGAGCAGGCCGTCGTAGGCGCCGGGCGCGACGAGCACGCGCGCGGCCGCGGTGCAGTCCTGCCCGGAGTTGAGGAAGCTGGCGACCCGCAGCCCTGCGGCGACCCGGGCAGGGTCGGCGTCGTCGAGCACGATCGCCGGCGCCTTGCCGCCGAGTTCGAGATGGACGCGCTTGAGCGTGTCCGCCGCGGTGCGTGCGATCCACTTCCCCGTGGCGACGCTGCCAGTCAGCGAGACCATTGCGACGTCGGGGTGCGTGACGATGCCCGCGCCGACCGGATCGCCGGTGCCGGTGATCACGTTCAGGACGCCCGGTGGGAAGATCTCGGCGGCGAGCTCGGCGAGCCGCAGTGTGCTCAGCGGGGTGATCTCCGACGGCTTGAGCACGACCACGTTCCCCGCGGCGAGCGCCGGCGCGATCTTCCAGATCGCCATCATCAGGGGGTAGTTCCAGGGCGCGATCTGGCCGACGATGCCGACCGGTTCGCGGCGCACGAACGACGTGTAGCCGGTCTCGTACTCCCCCGCGGCCGGGGCGTGCGCCGTTCGCGCCGCACCGGCGAAGAACCGGAGCTCATCCGAGCAGATCGGCAGCTCCTCGGCCGCCAGCGAACGCGGCTTGCCGACGTTGGCCGTCTCGAGCGCCGCCAGCTCGCCGGCATGGCTGTCGACCGCGTCGGCGAGCGCCAGCAGCGCCTCCATTCGCCGACCCGGCGTCGTGTCACGCCAGCCGAGCCGTGCGGCACGGGCCGCGCCCACTGCGCGATCGACGTCGGCCTGCGTGCCCTCGGGCACGCGGCCGATCGTCTTCCCGTCCGCCGGATTGATGATTTCGCGGGTGCCGCCGTCGACGGCGTCGACGAGCTCACCCGCAACCAGATTGCGGAGCACGCGCATCTCCGTGAGCGCGGTCATCGTGCGACCTCCGCCAGCCCCGCGTGGTCGAGGAGGGTGCGGAGCTCGCCGGTGGCGGCGTCGTCGAGCTCGAGCAGCGGCGCCCGGACCGGGCCGGTGGTGTCACCGACCAGCCGGCAGGCGGTCTTGACGGCGGCCGAGTAGCTCTCGCCCTCCAGGAACCGACACAGAGGCCACAACCGCGCCCACAGCTCGCGCGCGGCCGGCAGGTCGATGTCGTCGATCAACAGCCGGTGCAGCTCCACGCATTGCTCGGGCAGGATCGAGGCCGCACCCCACACGACCGCCTCCACCCCGGCCGCCAGCGCCGCGAACGTCAGCGTGTCATAGCCGTTGAGCAGCGTCGGGCCGTCGGTCTGGATCAGCTCGGTCGCCGCCACCGCGTCACCGCCGGTGTCCTTCAGGGCGCTGATCGGCAACTCGCGCAGCTGCTCGGCCGTCAGCTCGACCCCCGTCGCGCCCGGCAGGTTGTAGTACACGATCGGGATCGAGATCGCGTCCGCCACCGCGTCGTAGTGCGCGAGCAGCTCAGGCCACCTCGGAGCGTCGTAGAACGGCGGCACCACCATCACCGCCGCCGCCCCCGCCCGCTCGGCGTGCACGCTCAACTCGACCGTCTCGCGCGTCGACAGCGCGCCCGTCCCCGGCACCACCGGAACCCGCCCGCCGGCCGCCTCGATCGTGACCTCGGTCACCTGGCGCCGCTCCGCATTGGACAACGTCGTGAACTCGCCCGTGCTCCCACCCGGAACCAGCCCGCCCACCCCAGCCGCGACCAACCGCTCGACATGCTCGGCCAGCGCCACCGCGTCGACCGCGCCGCCGTCCTCTGTGAACGGCGTGATCAGCGCCGGCAGCACTCCATGGAACTCAGACATAGGTCACCTCTCGGATTCGAGCATCGACGTGTTCGGCGGCCGCCAGCCCGGTTCGAGCGGCGATTTCCATGGTTCCCGGCTCGGTGAAGTAGTCGCCCGCCAGGTGCAGGTTGCGGCTGGTGCCGAGCGCTCCCTCGAGCGCCGGCTGAAGACGGCCGCGGCCGGTACGGGCGTAGACGTTGCCCAGCTCCCATCGCTGCACCGTGGCGTTCGCGACCACGCCCCGGGTCGCCGGGAACAGCTCGTGCAGGTCGGCCAGGAAGCGCGCGACGATCGCCTCGTCGCTCTCACGGATCAGGGCGGCGGCGCCGTGGGCGCCCGCGAAGAGCATGAGGCTGCCGCCGGGCCGGCGCGGCCCGACCCGCAGCGCATGGGCCTGATTGGTGAACATGTCGAAGACGCGGCCCGGGGTGGCGATCGCGTACGTGTCGTCGTACGGCATCGCCGTCGTCTCGTTCGTCTCGACGGCGACGCTCAGGAACGCGCCGTACGGGAGCTGCGCCAGCGCAGCCGCGGCCTGCGGCGCCACCGGGGCGACGAGCGGCGCCGCGTGCGGCGCCTGCGCGGCCATGATCACATGGCGCGTGCGGATCTCCTCGCCGTTGCACTGGACGACGAGCTCGTCCCCGTCGGAGCGGATGGCGTGCACGCGCGCTCGCGTCCGGGCGCGGTCGCCCAGCTCGCGGCCCAGCGCCGCGGGCAGTTCTCCGCTCCCGCCGCGCAGGTTGCGCGCGATCAGCGAGCCCCTGCCCGCCCAGACGAGCGCGAACAGCCCGATCCCGCACCGCGCCGACAGCTCGTCCAGCTCCGCCGTCGCGCGATGCGCCGCGCAGGCGAAGATCTCGCGCACCGCCGGCGACAGCGGACCGAGGAACTCGCCGAACGTACGGTCGTCCTCGAACGCGAAGCGGTGCTCGACTCGGTGGTACTTCGCCACTGCCCGCTGCAGCTTCACGCCGGCCTTGGCGAAGGCGAGCCGATCGCGGATCGAGAGCGGCAGCCGGAACGGATAGGTCTCGACGCGCCCGCGGTCGAGGATCTTCGAGCCGACCGCGAGCCCCATCATCCCGCCCGTCACGGGCACCGTCTCCAGCCGGCATTCGCGCGCCATCCGGTCCACTCGCGAGCCCGGCGCCGGGAACAGGTGCGCTCCGTAGTTGAGCCAGTACTCGCCGCACGGATCCGAGCGCATGCGACCACCGAGGCGATCGCCCGCCTCCAGCAACAGGACGTCACGGTGGCGCAGCCTCCAGGCCGCCGACAGCCCGGCGATACCGCCGCCTACGACGACGACATCGCGCCGCTCAGGTCCGCTTGCGCACACCATGGCGGGCAGGATCGCCCGCGCCGGCGGCCTGGGCAAGGGCCGCCTGCTTGGTGGCGTCCAAAGCAGAGCTTGCATCGCCAGTTCGACGGGCGGGTCGAAGCCACCACCACATGCGGCCCCTACGATGCCGTCGTGCCGAGCATCGATCCCACCGACGACGCCGACGAGGCGATGCTCGCCGGCGAGCACGGCCCGGCGTCCGCGCTCGCCATGCGCATGGTCGTGGCGGTCGCGAACGGCATGCGCGCGCCGCGCCTCCTCGACATCACCGGCGCGCACATCGACGGCTGCATCTACTACGGCCGCGTCTGCCTCGACTGGGCGCTCGCGTTCCGCAGGCTCGGCGGCCGCGTGCGCGTGCCGACCACGCTCAACGTCGGCCTGCTCGACCTCCTCCACCCCGGTCTCACCGACGTGCCGGAGGAGACCGCGCGTCCCGCGCGCGAGCTGATGGAGACCTACGTCGAGCTGGGCGCGAGGCCCACGTTCACCTGCGCGCCGTACCAACTGGCCGGCTCGCGGCCAGGCTTCGGCGAGCACGTCGCCTGGGCGGAGTCGAACGCGATCGTGTTCGCGAACAGCGTCCTCGGTGCGCGCACCAACCGCTACGGCGACTTCTGCGACATCGCGTGCGCCGTCACCGGCCGTGCGCCGGCGGCCGGACTCCACCTGACCGAGCATCGGCGCGCCCGCGTCGTGCTCGACGTCTCGGCGCTCTCCGACGCCGTGCTCGCGAGCGACGTCCTCTACCCCGTGCTCGGCCTCCTGCTCGGCCGCATGGCGGGCGACCGCGTCGCGGTCATCGACGGCCTGCCGCCGGGGCTGCACGAGGACCGCCTGAAGGCGATCGGCGCCTCGGCTGCCTCGGCGGGCGCCGTGGCGATGTTCCACGCGGTCGGCAGCACGCCCGAGGCCGCCACGCTCGCCGATGCGCTGCACGGCGAGCCGCCCGAGGCGGTCATCGAGATCACTCCGCGCGATCTGCGCGCGGCGCGCGACTTCGTCCAGACCGCGCGCCCCGATGCGGCCCTCGACGGCGTCTGCGTCGGCACGCCGCACGCGTCGGCCGACGAGCTGCGGCGGATCGTCAAGGCGCTGGACGGCGGGCATGTCCGGATCCCCGTCTGGGTGAACACGGCGCGCGGCGTTCTCGCCGAGCTCGCCGGCGCTGGTGTCGAGAAGGCGCTTGCGCGACGCCGGCGTGGCCGTCGTCGTCGACACGTGCACCTATACGGCGCCGGTGGTCAGCGCCGTCCGCGGCACGGTGATGACCTCGAGCGGGAAGTGGGCCTACTACGCCCCCGCGAACCTCGGCGTCGACGTCGTGTTCGGCAGCCTCGAGGAGTGCGTCCGCTCCGCCGTGGCGGGCCGGGTCGTGAGGGACGATGGCTTCTGGGCGTGAGATCGCCCGCGGCCAGGTGCTCGCCGTCGGCCACGGCTCGGGGACAGCGTTCGTGACCGACCCTCTCTCCTTCTGGGGCGGCATCTCCGCGGACGACGGAGTGATCATCGACGTTCACCACCGCGATCGCGGCCGCTCGGTCGCCGGCACCGTGCTCGTGATGCCGGCCGGCCGCGGATCGAGCTCGGCCTCGGCGGTGCTCGCCGAGACGCTTCGCGTCGGTACCGGCCCGGCCGCCGTCCTGCTCGCCTCGCCGGACATCATCCTCGCCGCCGGCTCGGTCGTCGCACGCGAGCTCTACGGCATCGAGTGCCCGATCGTCGAGCTCGACACGACGTCGTTCGAGGCCGTCGCCGCATGCGCCGGGGCACGTCTACGGGTCGACGCGACAGCCGATGTTGCCGTCATACGCGCGCTCGACGAGCGCGCGGCCACGCAAAGCGCCGGCGGCGGTAGTTTCTGAGCCGTGCAGTTCCCCAGCTTCGTCGACGAGCTCCCGATCACGCGGGAAGCGCTCCAGTTCGCAGCTGCCCGCCACACCGGGCAGCGGCGCTCCGGTGACCTGGCGCCCTTCATCCTGCATCCGCTCGAGGTCGCTCATCTGCTGCGAGGCCGCGACTATCCGGACGAGGTGGTCGCGGCGGGCGTTCTTCACGACGTCATCGAGGACGCCGGCGTCAGCCGGGAAGAACTCGCGCAGCGCTTCGGACCGCGCGTGGCCGAGCTGGTGCGCGCCGTCTCCGAGCCGTCGCCCGAAGGTTCGTACGGCGAACGCAAGGCACGTCTGCGGGAGGCGGTGTCGAACGCGCAGCCCGACGCCGTGGCCATCTACGCAGCCGACAAGGTGGCCAAGCTCCGGGAGCTGCGGATCGTGATCGCGACCACGCAGGAGTACGTGCCCGATCGCGAGCAGCTCGAGCACTACTGGGCCAGCCTGGAGCTGCTCGAGGATCGTGCGCTCGCGAACCCACTCGTCCGCCAGCTGCGGTTCGAGCTCGAGGCCCTGGCCGTGCTGCCCCCCGAGCCGGCCGCGCGGCGTCCCTGAGAAGCGGGTGCCCAGTCATCGGTGAATCGGGGCGCCTGCACGCCTTCGCCCATCGTGTCGGCGATCGCCACCGCGACGAGCACGGCGCTCGACGCGGCGATCCCGACGATCATCGTGAGCGGCGACGTCACGACCGCGAGGATCGCGAGCGCCCCAGGGCCAGCGGCCGGGAGCGCGGCAGGTCCCCTACCGCCTCGCGCCTGAAGATGATCTGGGCGAGCATGAAAAGCGCCGGCCCGCCGAACGTGAGGATCGTGAACCCCGAGGTCGCGTCGTCGCCGGGATGGGCGATCGCGAGCTCGTCGCCGACGGCGATGGCGATCAGCGCGAGCACGATCAGCGTCAGCGTCCACGTGCCCCAGTATCCGACGGCACCGGCGCCCTCGGCGGTCCCGGCCGCCTCGGCGCCGACCGCCTCCGAGCGCTGGAAGTAGCACCACCAGAGCGCGACGGTCCCGGCGAACGCGATCGCCAGCGCGAGCAGGCGCTCGAGCTCGAACGGCTCGTTGGTGAACGCGGTGCCCATCGTGATCACGGTCTCGCCGAGCGCGATCAGGAAGAACAGCCGGAAGCGCTCGATCAGATGCGCGCCGGCGACATCGGCGTGGCCGAGATCGACCCGTCTGCCACGGCCGGGCAGCCAGTGCAGCGCCATCACACCGCCGTAGGCGACTGCGACCGCGAGCCCCCAGAGCACGAGGCGCGCGTCGCCGTCGACGATCGCGCCGGCCACCCACAGGCCACCGGCGAGCAGCTCCCAGACGAGGTCGTTGACGAAGTGCTCGCCGAGCGACCCGCCGCGCAGGGCCACGATCAGGAACACCAGCCGCCCGAGCTGAAGCAGTAGGTAGCCGCTCACGAACAGCCACGCGCGGTCGCCGAACGCGTCGCCGATCGCGACCGACATGAGCAGGCTCGCGAACATCACGCCGACGAGCAGCAACCGCACCGGCAACCGGTCCGGATCGAGCCAGTTCCCGCCCAAGCGGTCATGTACCAGCCGTAGACGACCGCGAGCGCCAGGATCACCGTCTCCGCGGCAGTGCGCAGATCGACGTGCTCGAGCAGGTGGTGCGAGAGCTGCCCGAGCGCGAACACGTAGACGAGGTCGAAGAACAGCTCGAGCGGGGTGACGACGCGCTCCGCGCCGGGGGCGCGCGAAACGGCGACCTTCATGCCGCGATCCTACGCGTGCTCAGGGGATACCCGGCGACCGGGGGGGAGGACGTTCGCAAGGCCAGGTACGGAGCAGGAGGTCATGATATGGAAATCGGATCAGTTGATAAATGTGAAGCGGGGATCGCGGGGGTCGTCGACGAACGTCGCGCGCGGCCACGGCCAACCGTGACCGCACGCGACGCGACGTACCTACGCGGCATCTATACGAGCTCTGCCACTCTCGCGACGCCGTTGCGGGCCTCGATGGCCTTGACGGTCTTCCCGAACTCGTTCACCAGGACGCGCTTGCCGACGGTCCCGAGCACGATCGCGAGCGCCCGTCCCTTGAGGTTCTTGCCCTCGCGGACGACGACGGCGTCGATGTCGGTCGTCCCGTCGGACTGCCGCGTGAAGGTGTAGGTGTGGCCCGAGGCGCCTCCCCACACGTTGGAGTCGGTGGTCGTCATGACGACGCGGTTGGGGTCGGACCAGTCGTAGTGCAGGCGCTCCCAGACGCCGCCCGAGCCCTCGGTGACGTCGGCGTGATCGACGCCCTGGTCGTGCACCTGGAGGTACTCGTCGGCGCTGTTGCCGAAGAGCTTCGAGCGGCCCGGGCCGAAGTCGGTGAGCCCGGCGACGAACTGCTCGGGCGTCGAGGTGGTCGTCTGGTTGAAGTGGATGGTGGCCATGACTTGCTCCGTTCATGGGGTGAGTTGACGCTGTTCAGCGTCGCGCTACGGGCGCGCCGTCGCGCCAGGGGAAGACCCTGGTCTGAAGACCCTGGTCGGGGTGCCCTAGGACGGCGGGCACAGCGCGTGCGGCGGCGATCTCCTTGTCGAGCGCCTTGAGGGCAGCCAGGTAGATCTCCGAGAAGGTCGGGAAGGGCTGGATGGTGTCGAGCATCACATCGAGCGGCACGCGGGCGCGGATGGCCAGCGTGGCCTGCTGGAGCCACTCACCGGCCTCCGGCCCGAGCGCGTAGGCGCCGGTCAGCCGCTCGCCGTCGCTGAGCACCGTGAGGAACCCGTTGGACTCGTCGTACGCGCGCGTATAGGTAGCCGTCTTGGCGACCTCCGACACCAGCGCGGTGGCGCTGAAGGCCGCCTCGGTGGCGCCGGCCGCGGCTGCCTGCGGGTCGGTGTAGGTGACGCGCGGGACGGCGTCGTAGTTGGCCTCGCGCGGCTCGCCGAGGATGTTGGCCGCCACGACGCGGCCCTGGTACTTGCCCACGTGGGTGAGCGGCCAGATCCCGGTGACGTCGCCGATCGCCCACAGGCGCTCGCCGGCGCGCAGGTGCGCATCGACCGGAACTCCACGCGGGTTGGGCTCGATGCCGACGGTCTCGAGACCGATGCCGTCCACGCGCGGGCGCCGGCCGGTGGCCACGAGCAGCCGGTCGCCGCGCACCACGTGCCCGTCGTCGAGCTCGAGGACGTAGTCGTCGCCCTCGCGCCGTGCCGCGGTCGCGTGTGCGCCGAGGAGCAGCTTGATGCCGTCGCGGCGCAGGACCTCGCCGAGCGCCTCGCCGAGCGGCGCGGGCTCGCGCGCGAGCACATGCCTCGAGCCCTCGACGAGCGCGACCTCGCCGCCCAAGCGACGCACCGCTTGCGCCATCTCGACGCCGACCGGCCCGCCGCCCATGACGAGCAGGCGGCGCGGGACGGCCTTCATCCCGGTCGCCTCGCGGTTGGTCCAGATCCCGTCGAGCTCGCGCAGTCCCGGGATCGGCGGGATGAACGGCTCGGCGCCGTTCGCGAGCACGATGTGCTCCGCGGTGTGGCGCACGCCGTCGACCTCGACCACGCCGGTCCCGGCCAGCCTGCCGGTGCCGCGCAGCAGGTCGATGCCGCTATCCGCCAACCAGCGCTCCTGACCGGCGTCGGAGTACTCGGAGACCATGAAGTCACGCCACGCGAGCGCGGCCTCGACGTCGACCTCCGCGGTGGCCGCCGCGTCGCGCGCCTCGTGGACCGCCTCGCCCGGGCGCAGCAGCGTCTTGGACGGGATGCACGCCCAATACGAGCACTCGCCGCCGACCAGCTCGCGCTCGACGACGGCGACCCGCAGCCCGCCCTCGGCGAGCGCACCGGCGCAGTGCTCGCCGGGGGAGCCGGCGCCCAGCACGATCACGTCGTAGTCGTAGCTCATGGCGACCTCCGCTCGTTACCCGGCGCTCATCGCAACCCTAGACGACCCCCGGGGGAGAGACCAGGGACTTACACGGGCGCGACGAGGCTCGAAACGCGAGACCGTGCATGTCCACACCCAACCCCCACGGAGGACACCATGAACACCACCGAACTCACCCACCGCCACCCAGGTCCCCGAGACGCGGTCGAGCAACATGAAGCTCGAGGTCGTGATCCTTCCCGTGTCCGACGCCGAGCGCACCAAGCAGTTCTTCGCATCGCTGGGATGGCGCGAGGACGCGGACTTCGTCTTCACCGAGGACTTCCGGGTCCTCCAGTTCACGCCGCCCGGCTCTGAGGCGTCGCTCATCTTCGGCACCGGCGTCACGACCGCCGTCCCCGGATCGGTCGGGAGCCTGCTGCTGGCCGTCGACGACGTCGAGGCGGCGCGCGCCGAGCTGATCGAGCGCGGCGTCGACGTGTCCGAGATCTTCCACGGCGTGGCGTTCACGCGCCGACGGCTCGCGCCGCGAGCCCGGGCCGGACCCCGAGCGCAAGTCCTACAGCTCGTTCGCGACGTTCAGCGATCCCGACGGGAACGAGTTCCTGCTGCAGGAGGTCACCTCCCGTCTGCCCGGCCGGGTGGACGAGACGCCCGTCGCCACGCTGGCCGAGCTCCTGCTCGAGACGGGCCTGCACCACGATCGCTTCGAGAAGGCCGCGCCGGCCCACAACTGGTGGGATTGGTACGCGCCCTACCTGACGCCCGCCAGCACGGCAGGACGTCGGAGGAGGCCACCGCCGCCGCCGACCTGTACATGGAGGAGGCGCACGGCGTGGTGGATCTCCGATGAGGTCGCGCCCGCACAGCTCGTGAGCAGGAGGGCCCCGCCGAACGGCGGGGCCCTCAGGCCGGAACCAGGCCGGTATCGGGCAGCGCCGTGCGGAGCTGTCTGCGAGAGCTGATCCCGAGCTTTCCGAAGACCTTGCGCAGATGCCACTCGACGGTGCGCGGGCTGAGGAACAGCTGCGCGCCGATCTCAGGGTTCGTGAACCCGTCGGCCGCCATCCGCCCGATCTGGGCCTCCTGCGGCGTCAGATCGTCCAGCGTCTCGACGCTCCGCTTGCGCACCGTCTCCCCGGTCGCCAGCAGCTCGCGACGGGCCCGCTCGGCGAAGGCCTTCATGCCGACGTCCGTGAGCATCTCGTGCGCGGCGCGGAGCTGCTCGCGTGCGTCGACGCGGCGGTTCTCGCGCCGCAGCCACTCGCCGTACACGAGCATCGTGCGGGCGAGCGCCACGCGGATGCGCGTGCGGCCGAGCCGCTCGATCCCCTCGCGGTAGAGCGGCTCGGCGGCCTGCCGCTCGGCGAGCAGCGCGCGGGAGCGGGCGAGGAATCCCAGCGCCCAGTCGGTGCCGTTGGCCTCGGCGATCTCGGTCAGCCGGGCGAGTGGGCCGTCCGCACGCTCGGGCTTGCCGCTGTGGACGGCGGCCTCGATCAGATCGGCGAGCACCCACGTCGGGGTTCCGAGGCCGCGCGCGCCCTCGGCGGCGCGCTCCGCGGCGGCGAGCGCGTCGTCGTAGCGGCCGAGGCCGTTGTAGCGGACGGCGCTGCCCCAGTCGGTGTGGGCGAGCCAGAGGCCTTCGCCGCGGCTCATCACGTCCTGGCGACGCGCCTCGATCAGCGCCCGGGCTTCGGCCTCCTGGCCGCGCCAGTTGGCCAGCGCGATGGGACCGCGCAGGCTGATCCGGCTGCCGGTCGCCTCCACGACGGCGGCCGCCTCGGCCGCCAGCGACATCGCCACCGCGACCCGGCCGGCGAAGAGGTCGACGTGGATCCGGTCGTCCAGGGCGACCGGCAGCAGCAACAGCGCGCCGGCTCGCCGCGCGAGCTCGACCTGGCGCGCGGTCAGCTCGTCCCACGCCACGTCGTCGCCCAGGGCCCGGGCGATGTGACAGGCCAGCCACAGCCAGCGCAGCTCCTCCTCCTCGGGCAGCTCCACGTTCCGGAACGCGCGCAGCGCGTCCTTGAGCGCCGGCGCGCCGATGGCGTAGCCCTGGCACGTGAGGCGGGCGAGCCCGTCCATCATCAAACCGCACGGGCGCGGTAACCGAAGCGGCCCCCAGTCGGCCGCCAGGACCGCGGCCGCGACCTCGCGCGCATCACCGCCGACCGCGAGACGGTCGGCGACGAACGCCGCGGCGAACGCCTCGAGGTACGTCGCGTGCGCGAGCCCCGCGTCCAGCGGCTCCAGCCGCTTGGCGGCCGCGAGCAGCAGCGGGGGAGCGTCGCGGCCCCGTGTGGTCGCGAACGTGATCTGCGCACGCAGCAGCTGCGCTCGCGCCTGCTCGAGCTCGTCCAGCGGCCCCGCCTCCGCCGTCGCCAGCAGGTGCAGCGCCGCGTCGGGCGCGCCGGCCTGGTGCTTGCCCTGCGCCGCGGCCAGCGCACGCTGTGCCCTGCGCTTCGGGTCGGGCGTCAGCTCGGCGGCGCGCTCGTGAAAGGCGGCCCCGGCCGCCAGGCCGCCGCGCGCCCGTGCCCGGCTCGCCGAGCGCTCCAGCTCGGCCGCGACGTCTTCGTCGAGCCCGGCTGTCGCCTGGGCGCGGTGCCACGCGCGGCGATCGGGATCGATCTCGGCGTCGGTGGCCTCGGCGAGAGCTCCGTGGACGCGCCGCCGATCCTCCGGCACGGCTGCCCCGTACACGGCGGACCGCACCAGCGGATGGCGGAAGCGCACCTGGGCGCCGAGCTCGACCAGGCCCGCCGCCGTCGCCGCGTCTGCGGCGCCGCCCTCGATCCCCAGCGCGGCGGCCGCCTTCCACACCAAGAGCGGATCGCCCACCGGCTCGGCCGCCGCGACCAGGAGGAGGAGCCGGGTCGCCGGGGGCAGCTCTGCGAGACGCTCCTGGAAGCGCTCCTCGATGCGGGCTGGTGGGGACAGATTCTCCGGCCCGCCGTTCAGCCCGAACCCGCCCGCAAGCTCGGCGGGCGTCCGGCCATGTGGCAGCTCGAGCAACGCCAGCGGGTTGCCGCGCGTCTCGGCCACGATCCGGTCGCGCACCCGCTCGTCGAGCGGACCCGCCACCACGGCCTCCAGCAGCGCCTGCGCTTCACTGTCGCCAAGTCCACCGATGACGAGCTCCGGCAGACCCCCGAGATACCGCTCCCCGGCCGGCTCGCGCACGGCGAACACGAGCCCGACCGATTCCGCGCCCAGACGGCGCGCCACGAAGGCCAGTGCCTGCGCCGACGCGCCGTCGAGCCACTGCGCATCGTCGACGACGCAGACCAGCGGCCGGTCCTCCGCCGCGTCGGACAACAGGCTCAGGACCGCCAGGCCGACGAGGAAGCGATCCGGGGCGTCGCCCTCGCGCAGACCGAGCGCGGTGCCGAGCGCCTCGCGCTGCGGGCCGGGGAGGCGGTCCAGGCGATCGACGAACGGCGCGCAGAGCTGATGCAACCCCGCGAACGCGAGCTCCATCTCGGACTCGACGCCCGCCGCCCGCGCGATGCACGCACCCCGACGCGCGCCGCACCAGATACTCGAGCAGGGCGCTCTTGCCCACGCCGGGCTCGCCACGCAGCACCAGTGCGCGGCTCAGACCCTCGCGCACACTCGCCACGAGCTGATCCAGCGCTGCGCACTCGCTGCGCCGACCGAGCAACTGCGGCTCATGCGTGGACATGGCCACCCGCCGAGGCTACGTCCGGCGCGGCCGGTTGGCAACCGGGGACTCCACGGGCGCGACCGCTGGGCAGCGGTGGGACTGGCAACTGGCTTGATGCCTCACCAACCCGAGGAGCACCGAGATGCACCTCTTCCTCATCCGTGGCCTCGTGGCGGCACTCGATGGCTGCGAACACGGTTCGGCACCGGCGCCGGTGGCGCGACGGGCGCTCCAGCTCGCGTCTGGCCTCGAGTCCGTCGTTCAGGAGCGATGCGGACAACGGGTGTAGCGGGCGTTCACCGCCGTGCAACCTGCGCCGCGTTCTCGGGCGCGAGCCTTTCGGCGTCCGCAGTCCGACACGGATCCCGCGACCGCGGCCGTTCAGGCGGTCGACGAAACGGTGAGGACGACCTTGCCGGTCACGCGGCCGGTCTGCAGGTACCTGACCGCGTCGGCGCCCTCGCTCAGCGGGTACGTCCGGTCGATCACGGGGTTCAGCTCGTCGGCCTCGATCAGACGTGCCAGTCCGCCCAAGGTCTCGGCCTTGTCCGGCATCGAGAAGTCGGCCGGCGGCAGCTGGCGCCGGATCGGCGCCATGGCGACGAGCGGAAGGATGCGCGGCAGGCTGCCGAGCCAGCGGCCGGCCGTCGCGCCATAGCCGTCGTGCCCGATCAGCACGTACGTCCCGTCGGGTGCCAGGACCCGGCGGCATTCGGCGAACGAGTGGTTGCCCGGGATGTCGACGATCAGGTCATAGCGCTCGCGGCCGAGCGTGAAGTCGTGGGTCGCGTAGTCGATGACCCGGTCGGCTCCGATGGCCGTGAGAGCATCGAGCTTGTTCGCTCGGTCGACCGCGGTCACACGTGCGCCGGCCGCCTTCGCGAGCTGCACGACGAAGGTTCCGACCCCGCCTGCGGCGCCGTTGACGAGGACATGGTCGCCGGCCTCGACGTGGCCCTGCAGGTGCAGTCCCGACCAGGCGATGAGCCCCGAGGTCGGGACCGCCGCGGCTGCCTCGAAGCCGAGGCTGCTCGGCTTGTGCTCGAGCGCGCTGACCGGCGCCGCGACGTACTCGGCGAAGGCGCCGCCGTTGCGCCACTGGTAGCCCTTGACGGTCTCACCGAACACCTCGTCTCCCGGGCGGAACCGGGTCACCGCCTCGCCCACGGCCTCGACCGTGCCCGCCATGTCGGTGCCGGGAACCGGGTGAGCGGGTCGGCGCAGGCCGGCGCCCATGAGTCGCAGGATGTACGGAACGCCGTGCAGCACGTGCCAGATGTCCGGATGCACAGACGCCGCGCGCACGCGCACGAGTACCTCGCCGGGCCCGACGGCCGGCGGATCGATCTCCGCGAGCCGGAGGACGTCAGGTGAGCCGTACCTGTCCTGGACGAGCGCCTTCATCGTTTCGCGCGCGCGAGGCGCTCGTGCACCGTACTCGCCGACGCCATCGTCGTCGCGGGCCGCTCTCAACAGCGGTCGGCCGAGGCTCAGCCCTGACCGAGGTCGCCGCGGACGAGCCGTCCGCCACGTTTCAGCGCCGCGCCCTCGAGGACGTTGGCGACCGTCTCACATGCGTCGATCGCAGCCTCGAGCGTCTCGAGGATGTCCTTCCAGCGGATGACCACCATCGGATCGATGCCCGCGGCGAAGAGTGAGCTGACAGCGTCGCGTACGAGCTCGTCGGCGCGCTTCTCGAGCCGGTGGATCTCGCTCAAGGCAGTCGAGATATCGGGGCCGTTGCGGAATGCGTGCAGCGCCGCGGCGACCTGCTCGGTGGACGCGTGCAGGATCTCGGCGAGCCCTTCGGCCGCTTCCAGCGGAGCCTCCACGCCGTAGCGGCTGAGCTCATCGGCCGCCTCCTCGGCGTGGTCGACGATGTCGTCGATCGCCATGGTCAGCGCGTGGACGTCGGTGACCTCCATGTGCGTCCGGCGGCCGCCTCGCCGCGCGAGCCGCTGCAGGATCTCGTGGGCGATCCGGTCGCCTTCGTGCTCGCGAGCCCGGATCTGGGGCCCGAGCTCGGTCGGATCGGGGAACTCGGCAAGCAGATCGCGCAGCAGTCCGGCCGTGGCATGCGCGTTTTGACCCGCCTCGTCGAACAGGGCCAGCAACACGGGATCTGGCCGGCGACGGGCCCGCACGTGCTGCAGAGTAACCGCGAGCCCGCCGCATCGCCGATGACATTCGGTGGTCGCCTGGCCGAATCGCCACGACGGCCGTACGCTGACGTCGATGTCATCCGCGCGATCGCCGATCCGGCTCGGGATCGTGGACTCCGACAGTGGACTGCTGCGGGTCCTGGCGAACCGGATCGCGAAGGCCGGCTGGCAGCATTGCGTCTTCAAGTCGCCCGTGCCGACGAACTGCTCGCTCGCGTCGAGGCGGTCGTGATCGGCGTCCGTGCACGGCCCGACAGGATGGCCTCCTCGAGGCGGTGCGAGCCGGTCATGGCCGGCGACCTCGAGATCCGCGCCGACAAGTTCCAGGTGCTGGCCGGCTCCGTCGCGGTCGATCTCACGCGGCGCGAGTTCGAGCCATGGGGGTGCTCGTCGAGGCCCAGGGTCAGGTGCTCAGGCGTGAGGAGATCTACGAGCGCGTCTGGGGCTACGCGATGGTGCACGGCGACCGCTCGGTCGACGTGTTCGTCCGCAAGCTACGACACAAGCTCGAACGCGTCTCGCCGGACTGGCGCTATATCCACACCCACTTCGGCATCGGCTATCGCTTTGCCGACGAGCCGGTCGACGCCGTCAGCCTCCCGGCGCCCGCCGACGCGAGCGCGGAGCCGACGACGCTCGGCGAACCCGTGCGGGCGTGAAACGCCCGGCCCCGCCGCCGGATCAGCTCGACCGGCGCTTCTGCCCGACGGCCCGAATCAGCTGCGCCTTGCCCATCTTCGAGCGGCCCTCGATCCCCAGACGAAGCTGCGGGATCAGGTGGCGACCATGTCCTGACTGGCGACCATCGCCGCGTAGCGTCCGCCCACGTCCACGAGCTCGGCGTGGGTCCCGGACTCGACGACGCGCCCGTCCTCGAGGACGAGAATCAGGTCCGCGTCGTGGACGGTCGAAAGGCGATGCGCGACCACGATCCGAGTGATGCTCAGTCCCTGGAGGTTGCGTTCGATTTGAGCCTCGGTCGCCGAATCGAGGTGCGACGTCGCCTCGTCGAGGAGGAGCACGCTGGGCCGGTCGAGCAGCGATCGGGCGAGTGCGATCCGCTGACACTGCCCACCGGAGAGCTCGGCGCCTCCGTTCGCCAGCGTCGTGGCGTATCCGAGCGGCAGGCCGGCGATGTCGTCGTGCACGGCGGCCAGCTCGGCGGCCGCGATCACGTCGGCGAGGGGAGCATCCGGACGGCGGAGGGCGATGTTCTCGGCCACCGTCCCGGCGAGCAGGAACGGGTCCTGGAGCACGACGCCGAGCCGCCGGCGCAGCGACGCGAGGTCGAGCGACCGCAGGTCCCGTCCGTCGAAAGACACCGTTCCCTCCGCCGCCGGATAGAGGCCGGCGAGCAGCTTGACCAGCGTGCTCTTCCCCGAGCCGGAGGAGCCGACCACGGCGAGCTTGCCGCCGGCCGGGATCCGCATGTCGACGTCGCGAACGACCCAAGCGCCGCCGCGGGTGTGCCGGAACCCGAGCTTCTCGGTCGCCAGCTCTCCACGCAGCGGCGGCGCCGGTGGGCGCGGCGCGGGCTGCTCGGCAGGGGCGGTCGCAAGGTCGCCGAGGTGCTCGACCACGGAGCCGATCTCATGGAATGACCGGAGATGGCCGGCCAGCGCCCCCATCGGCATCAGCGCCGCCGCGGCGAGCGCCGCCAGACCGACGACCCGCCCCACGCCGTCACCCATAGCCGCGGCGCCGCCGCCTGCGAGCGCGGCGGCGGCCAGCAGGAGAACGAGCGGCGCCCCCAGCCGGACCGCTCCGGTCACCGCATC
Organism: uncultured Solirubrobacteraceae bacterium; assembly: GCA_963849695.1. Classification (GTDB taxonomy): domain Bacteria; phylum Actinomycetota; class Thermoleophilia; order Solirubrobacterales; family Solirubrobacteraceae; genus DASSUW01. The sequence goes on along the minus strand of CAWKIT010000020.1, from coordinate 9,970 downwards.
GGCGATCGCCCCGGTGCGGGCGGTGCGCAGGAGCGCCGCGAGACGCTGCTCGTGAAGGCGTCGCCACCGCTCTTGCACGACGTCTTCGGCCCCGGCCGCCTTCACCCACGCCAGGCCTGTCACGACGCCGTAGAGCCAGCCCTGTGACCGGATCTGCGCCAGCAGCTCCTCGCGCCGCTGGCGTCGTCCCCGCAGGGCCAGCGCCCCGAGGACGGCGAGCTCGACGGCCCCGAGGGCGAGCGTGACCGCGCCGAGGGCGGGGCTCGCGACGAGCAGGATGATCAGGTAGCTGAGCGCCACGACGGTGTCGAGCACGGCGCCGACGAGCTGCGTCGCGAGCGCGTCGCGGACGATGTCGGTGGCGCTCAGCCGTGCGGTGACCTCCCCGGCCCCGCGCTGCTCGACGAAGGTCAGCGGCGCGTCCAGCAGCCGGTCGACCAGCCCCCCGGTCAGCTTGCGCCCGACGTGCTGCTGCAGCGCGGCGGCGGCGATGCCACGCACGAGGGTCAGCGCGCCGACGGCCAGCGCGAACACCGCGACGGCCGCGAACGGCGCCGACCCTCCGGCGACGCTCGGCGAGCCCGTGACCAGGCGGTCCACGACCCATGCCGTGGCCAGCGGCACGGCGAGGCCCGCCAGCAACAGGAGCCCCGATGTGGCGGCAAGGGTGGCGACAACGGCTCGGCGTATGCGCATGGCCGGCAGCAGCACGGTGCGCCACGGCCGCGGCGCGGCGGCGGAGGGCGCCGCCCGACGTCCCCGCTCGTCCACCGAGAACGTGAGCGCGACCCCGGCGAACGCCGCGGTGAACACCGCAAACGAGAGCCGCCGCCGCCCCAGCATCGGATCGACGAGGTCGACGCTGTCGCGGCGCACTCGCTCGACGACGACGAAGTGGGTTCCCTCCCAGTGGACGACGAACGGCGTAGGGAGCTCCCGCACGGTCTCCGGAGTGGCGCGCAACCCGCGGCAGGTCAGCCCGTACCGCTTGGCGGTGTCGCGCAGGTCGAGCGCGCTGACGCCGTCGCGGCCGGCGCCGAGCTCGTCTCGGAGGACCTCGAGCGGCGCCGCGCGTTCGTGATGGGAGAGCACCATCGCGAGGCACGCCGGTCCGCAGTCGGTTGCCGTGGCCTGGAGGACAACCGGCACGCGCCGGCGCCGTCGGGTCGAGAGTGGCACGGTCGGCTAGCCCTCGGTTGCCCGGTCGGTGCGGGCCTCGTTGCCCCAGAACCACTGGACGTGTGCGATGCGCCGGCGCTCCGCGAGCCAGCGGTCGAACAGCCGCCGCTCTATGGCGTCGCGGGTCGCTTCGTCGAGCACCGGCTCTCTGCGGTCGAGCACGACGGCGAGCGCCGGGCTGTCGAGGTCGATCCGCGTCGCAGCGCCGGGCACGGCCGTAGCGAGCGCGCGAAGGCCGTCGGACAGTTCGCCGACACGCCACTCGGAGACGCCGCCGTCGCGACCGTCCCGGCGCGCCTGCACGAGCCCGCCCAGAGGATCGGCCTCGAGTTGCTCCGCGATCGTCTGGTCTGCGCCGGCAACCCACGCCGCCGTTATGACGGCCAGCTCCTGCCGGTTGGAGACGAACCAGTCGTCCACCTCGCCGCCTACGACGCGCCGGCGGAGGGCGCGCGTCCGTGCCATGTCTGCGATCAGCTCGGCGAACCGCTCCTGGGAGAGGCTGCGGTCGGCCAGCCACGCACGCATCGCCTCGGCGGAATACAGGTTCTTGCCCCTGCGGAAGGCGTCCGCCGTCTGTTGGAGGAGCGCCGGCGAGACGTCGACCGGCTGCTCCTCGAGGGCCTGGCGGATCAGGCACGAGTCCACGAGCGTGCGCATCAGCTTGCGGTCGTCGAACATCCCGTCGATGCAGGCGAGCGCCTCGGCGACGGGGACCCGCATGCCGTTCACGGCCAACAAGTCGAACTCGCGCGCCCTGACCACGCCGCGCAGGGGCCACGGCAGTCCGGGTTCGGCCGCGGCGGAGAGCGAGAGCGTCAGGCCGTCGGCCTGACGGACGATCAGAGCGCGGTGGACCGAGCCGTCATACGCCTCCTCATCGACGATCAGGTGCAGCCGGTGCTCGGCGTGGCGGCCCTGGAGCTCCGAGACGGCGCTTCGCCCGCCCTGCGGATCGTGAGCGAGCTCGGACAGCAGCCCGGCAGCGTCGAGGAGGAGATCCGCGTCAACCGCGGGCTTGGTCTCGATGGTCATCAGCTCTCCAGCAAGTGGTCGGCGATCGCGTCGCTGATCGGAAGGTCGGTGGCGAGTTCGATCCACAGGTACTGGCCGTTGGGATTGATCTCGAGGAAGACGAAGCGGTCGTCCGGGGTCAGGACGAGGTCGATGGCGCCGTAGCGCAGGCCCAGCTCGTGGACGAGGGCGCGGCAGCGGTTCGCGACCTCGCCGGGCAGCGCGAACGGCGCTATCGGCGTGCCGGCGTCGTCGTAGCGGCGCCAGTCGAGGCGCGTGTGGTTGGTGGCCTGCGAGTCGATCGCGGCGGCGAACACCTGGTGGCCGACCACGGTCACCCGCAGCTCGAGACGCTTGGGGACGTACGGCTGGACCAGCAGCGGGCAGAGGCGGAGATCCTCGACGTGCAGCAGGTCGCGCGGCCGGACCGGCTCGGTGTAGCGCACCAGCTTCTCCCCGTCGGCGGCGGTCAGGCGCTGGCTCGGGGCGGCGCGCTTGGTGATCGTGGCGCCGCGGCGCGCCTCGTGGAACGCCAGGAACGCGTCCGGCTCGTTGGTGACCAGCGTCGGCGGAAGCTCGAACCCGAGCCGCGCCGCCAGCAGCAGCTGTCGGGCCTTGTGGCCCGCGTGCGCGATCGCGTCCGGCGTGCCCGGGACGTGGCGCGCAGGCAGCAGTTCCCAGAGGTCGGCGAGCACGGCCGCCGAGTCGTGCTCGACCAGCTCCGCCGCCGCCGATCCCGTCAGAGCGCGCGCCGCGACCGGGTCCCCCGGACGCCGCCGCCACAGCACGCGGATGCGCTCGAGCTCGATCTCGTGGTTACGGAACGCGAGGGTCCCGGTGGGCGCGCCGCCGCCCACGTGCAGGGACAGCCCCGCCTCGGCCGGGAACCACGCCGGGTCGAAGCGCGCCACCTCAGCGCCCCGGCGCTCCAGCTCGGCCTCCACGCGATCGGCGTGCTCGTCGCCGTCTTCGCTCAGGATCAGGATCATCGGTGCCCTCGCGCGTGCCGGGGTCCGGACGGCGTGGCCGTCCGGACCCCAGGTCGACGCTGCGTGCTCAGTCGCAGTCGGTCCCGCCGCAGACGCAACACGTGCTCGCGCGCTGGCGGAGCGATGCCTGCGCACCGACGACGGCGCGCAGCTGCTCCTGGTCCAGCTCGGCGCCGGGAGCGAGGTCCTTGACCTCGAGGCTCTGACGCTTGTCCATGCTGTGCTCCTTCGGTTGGGCGTCCTGCCCACCAGGACGCTTCGCACAGAAGAGGCCGCCAGGCGACGCCTGATACATCGGACCGGATGGCACACAGCATCGGCGGCTCGCCGCCGATCTAGCGGGCTCTGCGCGCGCTGTCGCTATTGCCTCCAAGCGACAGCGACGTGCGGTATGAAGGACACGTGACCGGCAAGCATCGCAATGAGCGCTTCCGCCCAGGCTCCGTCAACGCCGACAAGAGCTGCCTGTACCTGACCTATTTCGCAAAGGTGGAGCGCGACAGTTGACCGCTGCTCTCGCCTGCAGGGAGCGGCCGTTCACGACGTGCGGACGCTGCTCCGTCTGGCTCCAAGCGACAGCGTGCTACGGCACGTTCTGAGCCTCGTTCAAGGAGGCGGCGGCTCGATCGGCCACGTCGACCCAGTTGGCGTCATTGATCCTTCGCTGCGGATCGACCGGCCACGGCGCACGCTCAGGGGCACGCCACAGGTCCGTCCCGCTTGCGAGCTCCGCTTCGCTGCGCGCTATCGCGTTCCATGCGCCTCGACACGCACAGTCGCGCGGCGCGGTCATCTGCGGTTCGGCTCCCTTCGCACCGGCGGACATGTTGTCTCCCGCTGGTGGCCATCGGTTCTCCCCGCTGCGCGGATCAGGCGAGGGGCATCACCCCCTTGCCGGCGGTCGTTGCGCGAGCCGGTAGCTCGTCGTCGGCGCGGTGTCGGCGCAGGACACCGCGAGCTCGACCCGCTGCGCACGGGACCGCGCCCGACCCGCCGAGTGGGCGGGCCGGGCGCGGCAGTGGTCACCGCGTGCGGCGGGGGCTGGTGACGGTGAGCCGGACGCGGTCGGTGGCGGTCTGGCCGTCGCGGCTGGTGGCGATCACTTGCACGCGGTAGCGGCGGGCGCGGCTGGGGGCGCGCAGACGGATCGTGTTGCGGCCGGCGCGCGCGTTCGCGATCAGTCGGGCGACGCGGCGGTTACCGCTCAGAACGCGCAGCTCGATCGTGGCGGCGGTACTCGTCGCGTAGCGCAGCCTGACGCGCTGGCGCGGGCGGGCGCGCAGACGGTCGGTGGCGAGCGCGAGCGCGAGCCGGTCGAACCCCGGTCCGGGCGGGCCCGCCGGCCCGGCCGGTCCCTGAGATCCCGCCGGCCCGGCCGGTCCCTGGGATCCGGCCGGTCCCTGCGATCCTGCCGGGCCTGGGAACCGGATCCCGGGCCCGCGCAGGTCGGCGTCGACGAACCGCACCCGGTGGTTTTCCCGGTCGGCGATCAGAAAGCCGCCGTCGGCGGTCACCGCCACCCCGGTCGGGTCGCTGAGTTGGGCGGCGGTCGCCAGGCCGCCGTCGCCCGACAGCCCGGCCGTGGTGCCGGCGACGGTCGTGATCGTGCCGGCCGGCGAGACCCGCCGCACCCGGTCGTTGTCCCTGTCGGCGATCAGAAAGCCGCCGTCGCCGGTCACCGCCACCCCCGTCGGGGTGGCGAGCTGGGCGGCGGTAGCCGGGCCGCCGTCGCCCGACAGCCCTTCCGTGGTGCCGGCGACGGTCGTGATCGTGCCCGCCGGCGACACCCGCCGCACCCGGTGATTGACCGCGTCGGCGATCAGAAAGCCGCCATCGGCGGTCACCGCCACCCCGCCCGGGTCGCTGAGCTGGGCGGCGGTCGCCGGGCCGCCGTCGCCCAACAGCCCTTCCGTGGTGCCGGCGACGGTCGTGATCGTGCCGGCCGGCGACACCTGCCGCACCCGATCGTTGAACGTGTCGGCGATCAGCAAGCCGCCGTCGGCGGTCACCGCCACCCCGAACGGGTCCCTGAGTTGAGCGGCGGACGCCGGGCCGCCGTCGCCCAACAGCCCTTCCGTGGTGCCGGCGACGGTCGTGATCGTGCCCGCCGGCGACACCTGCCGCACCCGATCGTTGAACGTGTCGGCGATCAGAAAGCCGCCGTCGGCGGTCACCGCCACCCCGAACGGGGCGGCGAGCTGGGCGGCGGTAGCCGGGCCGCCGTCGCCCAACAGCCCTTCCGTGGTGCCGGCGACCGTAGTGATCGTGCCGGCCGGCGACACCCGCCGCACACGGTGGTTGTCGCGGTCGGCGATCAGAAAGCCGCCGTCGGCGGTCACCGCCACTCCGCTCGGGAAGCTGAGTTGAGCGGCGGTGGCCGGGCCGCTGTCGCCCGACAGCCCTTCCGTGGTGCCGGAGACCGTGAAAATGTTGTTCGTCGCGGCGTTCGCGCGCACGGCCGCGTGCGCCACCACCACGAGAGAAAGCACAAGCACGACACAAATCTGAGCGCCGACCGAGCGGCCGGCCGGGCGAGTTGAGCCAGTCATCGAGACCTCCCGCGGAGTAGTGCGGCAGCGCGACATTGCGCCAACCGTGCCAGCTCCCAAGGCGCCGGCCAGGCGCGAGCCTAACCCGCACCACCGGCCCGCGCCGCCCGCCCGGCCACCGCGGGTCAGACCGAGCGTAACTGCAGCCGACCGCCAACCCAGGAGTCCTGTGCGCTCGCCACCGCTCACACACAAGTGCGCGAGCGTGGTCGTGACGCGGCCGGCGCCCGGGCCGGACCATGAGGAGTAGTACACCGGCGCGCGAACCCGACCGCCTCGCTCCTGCATCCGCGGGAAGCAGCGGTGAGCTCGCTGCCTGAGGCCGGCACTCCCGCTCGTGCCTCGGAGGGTCACAGCGGACGGAGGGCTCGGCTCCCCGTTGTGCGCGATGAACGTTTCGGGCGAGGCGGCCCGCGGCGTCTACCTCGACGGAGCCGCAACCGGTCGAGTCGCGCCGCAGGTCGGGACGGAACGATGGCTTTCCTGCCACTTTGGAGTCTGAGGCACCAGAGCCGATCAACACGAGCGGAGAACAGTGCATGTCACCACGCAAGCACCTCGTCGAGACCTACTTTGAGGGATTCCGACGGAGCAACCACGACACCATCCTGGCCTGTCTCACCGACGACGTCGTCTGGGACCTACCCGGCTTCAAGCACCTCGAAGGAAAGGACGCGTTCGACGGCGAGATCGAGAACGACGCGTTCGAGGGCAGCTCCGTCGCTTGACCTCGACCGCCTGATCGAGGAGCGGGACACCGTCGTCGCGCTCGGCAGCGGTCGCGGGCGCAGGAAGGACGGCGAGGCGTTCGGATTCTCCTTCAGCGACGTCTTCACGTTTAGGGGCGACCTGATCTGCCGCGTCGAGTCCTACCTCGTTCCCACGCGACGATCTCTTTGACCTTCGGCGGATCGGCCGGGTAGCGCACACCCTTGTTGCATGGCGCGTGACCGGCGTCGAAGCCCGGCAACGTCGCCTGCGATCGACGTCGACCCTCACGATCGAGCAGAAGCTCGGACATGACCCCTCCTCGGACTGCTGGAACAACCCGACTATCGACACCCGGCGACGCGCAGCTCACTGCCGCGCTCTGGCCCATCGCTGAAAGTCGCGCGCCGTAACTGACGCGCTTCGCGCGCTAGCCGGCAATGGCCGGGGCGCTGAAGTCGCGGCCAGCGCGACCTGACCCGGCTTCGTCAGCGCGTTGCGCGGCCATCCACTGCCAGATGTGCGTTCCGTCGATGCTCGGATCGTTGCGGGCAACATAGATCCACGACCAGTGGCCGCTGAACTGGTGGCCGTTCCAGATGACATGGTCGTACAGGGTCATCAAGGAGCCGGGAATGAGGTCGTGGGCATGGATGGTGTTGGGCTCCACCGGCACGACCGGGTCGTCGCGCGAGGCGACTAGCCACGTCGGGGTGTCGATCTCCCTCAGCTGGGCGTCGGTGAGCATCGGTGGGCCGCCCGGCACGAGGGACTGGACAACGGCACAGATCGGCACGGACGCAGCGAAGAGGTCACGGTAGATCGAAGTCATCTCCAGGGTCATGTAGCCGCCGTTGCTGCAGCCAGCGACGTAGATCCGCTCGCGGTCGATCGGGTACCGGCGGACGAGATCGCCGATGATCTCGCGGATGAGCGGGGCGAAGCCGGGTCCGTCATCGAGCCAGCGGGAAGTGCTCTGCGGGGCTACGACATAGGCGCCGTCGAATATCCGTTGTGCCTGTCGCGTGGCGAAGCCCAGCGCGCCGCGGTTGGCCCGCAACGTCGTCTCGTTGTCGTAGTAGTTATCGGGCAGCGAGGCGCCTTCACCTCCGCCGTGCAGCCAGACGATAAGAGGGTCCCTGCCTCGTCCGCCGGCGTGTGAGCGGCGGCCATGGCTGGGGGAGTACAGCCGGTACTTCATGCCGGAGCGCGAGGTGTGGTAGCTGAAGGCGTCCACTTCGGGATCTGACAGTCGGCCTTGCACGAATCGGGCGATCGTGATCGAGCGGCGGTTGCGCAGGGCGATCGGGATGTTCTGAGTGATGGTGTAGACGAGGTCGAGCATGACGTTGCGGCCCTTGCTCAGGATGTAACCGAGGGTGCCGCCGCCAACCTGGCCCTCGCCGTATGACAGGTCCAGCACGATGTTGCCCCAGCGGTCGAGCCGGACAGCGGTCACCGGGCGGTCAAGGTCGTACTCGCTAAAGATCAGGTCGCCGGCAGCGATCGGGATCGGACTGGTCGCCTTCGCGTGCACCCTGAAAGTGCCGGTGGTCAGGCTGGCCGGGTCGATCCGGCCCAGCCGGGCGGTGTGGAGAGTGATCGAGGTGACCTGCTCTCCACCGTCGAGCACCTCCGCATTGAGCGTGAATCGCACGCCGTCGTTCGGGTGACGCCCGGCGTAGGCGGTAACGCCGGGCAACAGCGCACCAGCGGCGGCCGCGCCGGTGGTCAGGAACGTGCGACGGGAGAGTGGCGCTGCCATGTGAACCCCTTCATCTCAAAGGCCGTCTCTAGCCGCGTACGGAACCGATCAACACGGATGTACCGCAGATCGCAAGGCCCTAGTCCACCAACCAGCGGCGCAGCGTCCGTTTCAGGACGTCACTGCAGGACGACCAGCAGATGAGCAACGCAACTCGCCGGAGGAAAGGCGTCGCAGAGGCACGAGCTGGGCGCGGCGTAAGGTGCCAACAGGCGGGAGGTCCGAGCCCGTCGCTTTCGCAATCGCGTGGTCGGAGCAGCTAGACGGGGCCCCACTGGCGCGCTAGCGCATTCGCCTGATCGGAGCGCTCCCGAGCAAGCCGCCTGCGCTGCTCCTGTGCCTCGAACCAGCACTACGCGAGCAGCATGAGCAAGGACCTCTGGACCGTGGCGCGCTCTGACTTCGGAAGGGTGATTCGGAATCCCGACGCTCCGATCGCTCGGCTCGCTTCCTCCGTCAGGTCGAGATGTAGCGTCGACCCCTCGATCCGCCAGTCCAACACTCCGCCGTAATGCGTGAATTGCGCCTCCGTGACCAGGCAATACATGTCGTGCCCTAACCTCGATTCGCCAGTAGCGCGGGTGGTTGTTGGCGGCAGCGCGGGCTGAAACGTCCGCCTGAGCAGGGAGAGTTGTGGTTGTCGAGGCCCTTCTCTCCCGCTCAGGAGGCGCACCTTGAAGGTGATGGGACGTTCCAGCATCCAGAAGGTAGAAGTCCGCGCGGACGGCATTGGGCTCTCGTCGCGCGCCGGGACGGCGTTGCTGCCGCTGGCCGCCGAGCGGCTGGGACTGACGGACGCGCTCGGGTGGGCGCTGGGCGGGACGCGCGAGCGTCGCTCGGCGCATGACCCGGGCCGGGTGTTCTGCGATCTGGCGGTGATGCTGGCCGATGGCGGGCGTTGCGTGTCGGACCTGGCCGCGTTGGGCTCGCAGCCGGCGCTGTTCGGGGACGTTGCGTCGGTCTCGACCGCGCGGCGGGTGCTTTTGTCGGTCGGCGAGGCAGAGCTTGACCGGGTTCGCGCCGCGCGCGCCCAGGCCCGGGCGCGAGCGTGGGCAGCTGGCGCCGCGCCCGAGCAGGTGATCCTCGACTTTGACGCGACGCCGATTAGCGCGCATTCGGACAAGGAGTTCGCGGCCGGCCACTACAAGGGCGGCTTCGGGTTTCACCCGCTGCTGGTGAGCTGCGGCCGGGAGGTGCTGGCGGCGATCCTGCGGCCCGGCAACGCCGGGGCCAACAACGCCGACGATCACCTGCAGGTGTTCGAGCTCGCGCTCGAGCAGCTCCCGCCGGCGGCGCTTGAGGGGCCGATCCTCGCGCGCTCGGACTCGGCCGGCGCCAGCCACGCGCTGGCGGACGCGTGCCGCGAAACGGGCGTGCGGTTCTCGTTCGGCTACGCGATCGACGACCGGGTGCGCGAGGCGATCCTGGCGCTACCCGAGGCGGCGTGGCGGCCGGCGATCAACGGCGACGGGCACCGCGCGAGGGCGCGTGGTGGCCGAGCTGACCGGCCACGTCGCGCTCGACGCGTGGCCGCAGGGCTCCAGGTTGATCGTTCGCCGCGAGCGCCCGCATCCCGGCGCCCAGCTCTCGTTTACCGACGTCGACGGGCACCGCTTCCAGTGCTTTATCACCGACCAGGACGGCCCCGACCTGGCCGCCCTGGAGGCCCGCCACCGCGCCCACGCGATCGTCGAAGACCGCGTCCGCGAGCTCAAGAGCACCGGCCTGGCCAACCTGCCCTTCTCGGCGTTTGAGCCCAACCGGGC
>CAWKIT010000019.1:0-101990 GCA_963849695.1 uncultured Solirubrobacteraceae bacterium | reverse complement strand
ACTGCGCGACCTGCGACGCCGCGTTCTTCAAGGAGCGGGAGACGATCATCGTCGGCGGCGGCGACTCGGCGATGGAGGAGGCGATCTTCCTCGCCAAGTTCTCCTCGAAGGTCACGATCGTGCACCGGCGGGCCGAGTTCCGCGCCTCGAAGATCATGCTCGAGCGCGCCCGCGAGGCCGAGAACATCGAGTTCCTGACGCCGTACGTGGTCGAGGAGTTCCTGGCCGGCGAGGGCGGCGCGCTCGACCGCGCGCGCGTCCGCCACGTCGAGACCGGCGAGGAGCGCGAGCTGCCGATGGACGGCGCCTTCATCGCGATCGGCCACGAGCCGCAGTCGGAGATCGCGCGCGGGATCGTCGACACCGACGACGGCGGCTACGTGGTCACCGAGGGCAAGTCGACTCGCACCGACGTGATGGGTGTCTTCGCCGCCGGCGACCTCGTCGACCACACGTACCGCCAGGCGGTGACGGCGGCCGGCAGCGGCTGTATGGCGGCGCTCGACGCCGAGTGGTACCTGCGCGACAACCCCGCGGTGCCGACGCCCGAGGCGCTCGAGGGCACCGGCGACCTCGCCGAGCAGCAGTGGGCGCCGGCGATGCCTCAGCCGACGCGCAGCGTGTAGGCCGCGTCGAGGTCGCTGCGCCCCTGCACCCGCACCGCGACGTAGTACACGCGCGCACGGCCTGACCGGTTGCGCAGCGTGACTGCCTCGGTGCGGCTGCCACGCCGGGCCGACGACAACAGGGACCTCGCGCGGAGGCTCTTCGCGGCGCCGCCGTAGACGCGCAGCGCGACGTTGTCCGAGCCTGCCGGGTCGGCGCTGATCCGCTCGCGCGTGTGCGGGCGCAGCCGGATCCGGTAGACGTCGGCGGGGTCCTCGAAGGCGTCGAGCAGCCCGGTCAGCCGCACGCGGCGGCCGCCGGCATACAGCGGGCGGTCGGGCCGGCTGAACGCGCGCCCGTCGACCCAGACCATGTCGTCGTTCGGCTCCAGGGGATCGGGCGGCATCGGTGGGATGGCCAACGCGCGGCCGACGGAAAGCACGCCGAAGCCGGTGTCCGGATCCCAGCCTTCGCGCCCGACGTCGCGCGCCGAGAGCCGCACGGCCTGGGCGACCTGGTCGGCCGTCAGCTCGGGCCGCGCCGCGCGCTACCCAAGCGACCGCGGCGGAGGCCATCGGCGCCGCGAAGCTGGTGCCGTGCTGGCGCTCGTAGCCGTCCGCGACCCCGTCGCCGTCGTGTGCCGGCGGCACGGCGGTCATGATGCTCTCGCCGGGAGCCGACAGGTCGACTGCGGCGTTGGCATTCGAGAAGTACGACGCCTGGAGGTCGGGTCCGACCGCGGCCACGGTGAGGACGTGCGGCAGGGAGGCCGGGAACTCGAGCGGATTGCCCTCGGCGAACTCGTTCCCGGCTGCGGCGACGGGCACGATCCCGCGCGCGACCGCGAACTGCAGCGCGACGTACTCGGGGTAGCAGAGCTCGTCGGACCCGTAGCTCATGTTGATCACGGCGGCGCCCTGCTCGATCGCGGTCGCGATCTGGTTCGTCGAGCGCAGGCAGGTGATCTCCTCCGGCAGCGGGACGTTGAGCGCCCGGGCTCCCGGCCAGACGCCGAGGATCCCGATGCCGTTGGCCGGCGCCGCGGCGATCGACGCGGTGGCCGTGCCGTGCGAGTCCGTGACCGGGAACCGGGGGAGCGTCGTGGTGTTGCCGCCCTGCCATTCGGCGTGCGCGGGCTCGAGCTGGACGTCGACGAGCGCGATCAGCGGGCTGGCCGCGGGGTCGACGGCCGGCGGTTCGAGCGACGGGTCGGCGACGATGTCGCGCCAGTTGTCGGGCGCCGCGGACAGCGGGTCCGGCGGCACGGCGCGGTGCGGCTCGGCCGGCGTGTCCGGCTGCGCGTACACGAGCAGGCCGCGGCGCTCGAGCGCGGCCGCGAACGCGCGGGCGCGGCTCGGCGCCACCGCGTAGCCGCCGGTGCCGGCCGGGCCGACGTGGCGCGCGCCGAACCGGCGCGCCGCGGCGCGGGCAGCGGATCCGGGGCGTGCGCCGACGATCCAGGTGCCGCGCGCGGCGGGCACGGAGGAGGCGATGGCGTCGCCGGGCAGCGTCATCGGCGGCTCGGGCGCGGCGGCTGCGGCTGTGGGGGCCGCGAGCATCGCGGCGGCTGCGCCGCCCAGGAGCGCGCGCCGAAGGAAGGCCTTCATCACCGGTGAGGCTAGTGACCCGCTGTCAGATTTCGACGGCGGGCCGGGTTTGTCTTAGCTCCCCCGGATCGCCCGCAGCAACGCCGGCGCCGGTCGCCAGCGCTCCTCGCGGTACTCGGCGTGCAGGCCGTCGAGCACGGCGAGCACGGCGTCGAGGCCCCACACCTCGCCCCATTCCAGCGGCCCGCGCGGGTGGTTGAGGCCGAGCTCCATGCCGGCGTCGATGTCCTCGGCCGAGCCGATTCCCTCGCCGAGCGCGAAGTGCGCCTCGTTGACGAGCTGGGCGACGATGCGGCCGAGGACGAGGCCGGGGGTGTCGGCGACGTGCTCGGCGTGCATGCCGAGCGTCGCGAAGAACCGCTCGGCGGCGGGGTGCCGGCGGCCGGTGAGCTCGACCAGGCGGCCGAGCGGCGGCACGAGGTGGAAGCCGGTGCCGGCGGGGTCGAGCTCGGCGAGCGGCAGCTGGTCGACCAGGATCGCCTGGGGCCCGCCCTGGAGCGGCACGTCGCCTTCGTCGCCGCAGTCGAGGATCAGGAACGGCACCGCGCCCTCCGCGTCCGCGGGCTCGGCGACGTCCCAGCCGGCGTCCTCGGCCGCGGCCGCCAGCTCGCCCGCGACCGCGCCCTCGCCCGCGATCACGACCAGGCCGTCGCCGCCGCCGGGCTCCGGCGGCTCGGGGTCGGGCGGGCGGCCCGGCGGGTACTCGTACCAGCCGCGCCCGCTCTTGCGGCCGAGGTGCCCGGCGGCGACGCGCCGCGCCGCCAGCGGCGACGGCCGCCACCGCGGCTCGCCGAACGACTGCTCGTAGAACGAGCGCGAGACCGCGAGGCCGACGTCGAGCCCGACGAGGTCCATCAGCTCGAACGGGCCCATGCGGAAGCCGCCGCCCATCCGGCAGATGCGGTCGACCTGCTCGGGGGTGGCCACGCCGTCCTGCACCAATCGCAGCGCCTCGAGGCCGAACGGGCGGTTGCAGCGGTTGACGATGAAGCCGGGCGCGTCGGCGGCCTCGATCACGCGCTTGCCCATCGCCTCGCCTACCTCGCGCGCCACCGCCAGCGCGCCGGCGGTCGACTCGGCGCCCGCCACCACCTCGACCAGCCGCATCTTCGCCGGCGGGTTGAAGAAGTGCATGCCCACCACGCGCCCGGGCCGAGGGAGGCCGGCGGCCAGCGCGGTCACGCTCAGCGACGAGGTGTTGGTCGCCAGCACGCAGTCGGGCTCGACGACGGCCGCGAGCTCGCCGAACAGCGCGCGCTTGAGCCCGAGGTCCTCGGGGGCCGCCTCGATCACCAGCCCGCACTGCGCGAGCGCTCTCAGCTCGGACACCGGCTCGACCCCCTCGGGCGCCCGCGCCAGCGCCTCAACGTCGGGGTCGTAGAGCACCGCGCGGAGGCCGGCTCCGGCCGCGAGCGCGGCGATCCCCGCGCCCATCGTCCCCGCCCCCGCGATGCCCACCCGGCTCAAGACAGCCGCGACGCGACGCGCTCGCTCATCGACGTCTCGAGCCGGCCGCGATCGGCCACCTGCTCGGCGAACAGCCGCTCGATGTCGGGCGCCGCGCGCACGAGGCCTCGCTCGAACCGGCGCGTCGTCAGCGCCGCGCGCAGCACGTGCGCGATCCGTACGAAGCCCGGCGTGCAGATCCGCCGCGCGCGCCGGTCGAACCCGTCGGCGATGTCACGCGCGGCGCGCTCGACGGGGTACGTCCTCCGGAACGGCGGCCCCACCGCCGCGCGCAGGCGCCGGTACGCCAGATGCTCGGCAGCGGCCTCGCGCACCATGTCGGTGTCGATCCAGCCCGGGTGGATCGTGCCGACGGCGACGCCATGGGGCGCCAGCTCGATCCGCAGCGCGTTGGACATGGCCTCGACGCCCGCCTTCGAGGCGGCGTAGGCCGACATGCCGGGCGCATGCGCGAAGGACGCCAGCGACGCGGTCACGGCGACGTAGCCGCGAGCCGCGATGACGGCCGGCAGCGCGGCGCGGACGGTGCGGAACGCGCCGATGAGGTTGACCTCGACGGTGCGCATCCACGCCTCGGGATCGGTCAGGAGGAGCGGGCCGAACGACGCGACGCCGGCGTTGGCCCACACGGCGTCCAGTTGCCCGTGGCGCTCGAGGACAGTCTCCACCGCGCGCTCGCAGCCCGCGGCGTCGCGCACGTCGAGCGGGATCGTGTCGCCCTCGGGGTCGATGTCGGCGAGCACGGTCGTCCACCCGCGCGCCGCGAGCTCGCGTGCGGTGGCGGCGCCGATGCCGCGAGCGCCGCCGGTGATCAGCACGACCTTCATGCCAGCGCGTTGATCCCGGTCTCCGCGCGGCCGATGATCAGCTTCTGGATCTGCGACGTGCCCTCGTACAGCGTGGTCACGCGCACGTCGCGGAAGTAGCGCTCGACCGGGTGGTCGTCGACGTAGCCGGAGCCGCCGTGGACCTGGATCGCCAGGTGCGAGCAGTTCTGCGCCGCCTCGGTGGCGTACAGCTTGGCGATCGAGGTCTCGGTCGTGCTCGGCTTGCCCTGGTCCTTGAGGCAGCCGGCGCGGAACACCAGCAGGCGCGCGGCGTCGGTCTGCACGCGCATGTCGGCGATCATCGCCTGCACCAGCTGGAACGACGCGATCGGCCGGCCGAACTGCTCGCGCTCCTTGGCGTAGGCGACCGAGTGGTCGAGCGATCCCTGGCAGACGCCGACGCAGCCGGCGGCGACCGAGTAGCGGCCGGAGTCGAGCGCGCTCATCGCGATCTTGAAGCCCTCGCCGACCTCGCCCATCATCGCGTCGTCGGGCACCTCGACGTCGTCGAGCGCGATCGACGCCGTGTCGGACCCGTGCAGCCCCATCTTGCCGTGGATCTCCTGGGTGCTGAAGCCGGGCGTGTCGGTGGGGACGAGGAAGCAGGCCAGCCCGCGGTGCTTCTGGTCGGGGTCGGTCTGGGCGAAGATCATCGCCACCTTGGCGTGGTTGCCGAGCGAGATCCACATCTTGCTGCCGTTCAGCACCCAGCCGCCGTCGCTCTTGCGCGCGCGCGTCTTCTGGTTCGCGGCGTCGGACCCGGTGTCGGGCTCGGTGAGGCCGAAGCAGCCGAGCCATTCGCCGGAGCACAGCTTCGGCAGGTAGTGGCGCTTCTGCTCCTCGCTGCCCCAGCGCAGGATCGACGAGCAGACCAGCGAGGTCTGGACCGAGATCACCGTCCGCATGGCCGAGTCGTGACGGCCGATCTCCTCGACCACGACCGCATACGTCACATAGTCGAGCCCGGCGCCGCCGTATTCCGAAGGCACGATCGCCCCCAGGTAGCCCTGGTCGGCGATCTTGGCCACGAGCTCGGTGTCGAAATGATGATTGCGGTCGTTGTCACGAGCGCGCTCGGCGAGCTCACGGCCGGCGAATTCGCGCGCCGTCTCGCGGATGAGCTGCTGCTCGTCGGTCAGGTCGAAGTCCATGTCGGGCAGTATCCCGCGTGTGGACGTCTTCACCGTCGTGTTCGGAGGGCTCCTGCTGTTCTTCCTGGTGACGGTTCTGCTGCTCGGCCTCTTCTCCGAGCGCTCCGCGCGCGACTACCTCGACTGGAAGCCGACGCGGTCGCCCGAGGTCGAGGCGCAGAACGAGATCGACGACGTCGAGCAGATGATCGCCGCGCAGAACGAGCTCAAGCGGCGGCGCGGGGCGCCGGAGATCAGTGGGGAGGAGATCGAGCGCCGGGTGCGCGAGGACCGCGACGAGCTGCGGCGGTGGCGCGAGTCCTGATCGTCGGCTGCGGGTGCCGCGGGCAGGCGCTGGCGCGCGCGCTCGTGGCGGCCGGTCACGTGGTGCGGGGGACCACGCGCGAGGAGGCGCGCGCCGACGCGATCGCCGCGGCCGGAGCCGAGCCGTACGTCGGCGACCCGGACCGGATCGGCACGCTGATGGACGCGCTGGTCGGTGTGACGGTCGTGTGCTGGCTGCTCGGCCGCGTGCGGGACCCCGACCTCCACGGCGGCCGCCTTCGGATGCTGTTCGAGAAGCTGGTCGACACGCCGGTGCGCGGCGTCGTGTACGAGCGGGCGCTGCCCGAGGGCGAGGCGATCGCGCGCGACGCGGCCGAGCGCTGGCACATCCCGGTCGAGGTCATCGAGCCCGGCGACGACCCCGTGGGCGCGGTCGAGCGGGTCATCGAACGCGGCTGAGCAGGTCGCCGAGGATCCGGGCGGTCGCCCCCCAGATGAGGTGGCCGCCGGCCTCGTACGTCGGCGTGCGGAACGGGATCCCGCGCCGCACCAGCCGCCGCTCGCCGTAGCCGGCGCGCAGCTCGTCCAGCGGCAGCTCGAGCACCTCGTCGACCTCGGTGCGCTGGGCGACCCACGCGAAGCCGGCCTCGATCACGCCGACGAACGGGTAGATCGCGTAGTTCGTGACGAACGTCGGCGTCGGCGGCAGCGCGCCGACCACGTGCACGGCGCCCGGCGGCAGCCCGACCTCCTCGTGCGCCTCGCGCAGCGCGGTCTCGACGAGCTCCTCGCCGGCGTCGCGCCGCCCGCCCGGGAACGAGATCTCGCCCGCATGGCGGCGGAGGTCGTGCCGGCGGCGGGTGAAGACGGCGTGCAGGCCGTCGTGCTCGAACACCGGCACCAGCACGGCCGCCTCCTTGCCGCCGTGCACCTCCATGGCCACGGCCTCCTCGGGCGCCACCAGCGTGGCGGCGAGCTCGTCCGAGATACTCAGGCCAGCTCGACCCGCTCGTGGAACATGACCTCGCCCTCGAGCGTGCGGTGGACCGGGCACTTGGCCGCGATCACCTTCAGCCGCTCGATCTGCTCCTCGTCGAGGTGCGGGGGCATCTTCAGCACGAGCTCGAACTTCGTCGGGCAGCCGCGCTCGGCGGGCGTGTAGTGGACGTCGACGGTGAGGCCGCTGGTGTCCCACCCCTTGCGCTGGGCGTACATCTCGATGGTGACCGCCGTGCACGAGGCGAGCGCAGCGGCCAGCAGCTCCTGCGGGCTCGGACCGAGGTCCTCGCCGCCGGCCGACTCCGGCTCGTCGACCGTGAACGTGTGATCGCCGGCCTTGATGTCGTGCGCGAACTTCTCGCGCTGGCGCGCGACCGCGTGCATCGACCGGGCGGACGTGGTGCTGCTGCGGTTGAGAAGAGCCATCAGTCCTCCTCCAGCACATTCAACACCATGCCCGTGAGCACCTTCGGGAAGAAGTAGGTGCTCTTGGGCGGCATGCTCTCGCCGGCTGCCGCCACGGCACGCACCTGCGACACCGGCGTCCCGCGCATGAAGAAGGCCGCCTGCGCCGCGCCGGACTCCACGCGCTCGCGCGCCTGCGCGGTGTCGCGCGCGTAGTCGAGACCGTGTAGGTGCGAGATGTCGTCCTCGCTCATGCCCAGCGCGTCCCGCAGCACGAGCGCCTCGAGCACGGCGGTGTCGAGCTCCCGGTAGGGCTCGGGCTTGTCGGGCAGCGCCGCGGCGGCGATCGCCGGGTCGCGCAGGGTGAGCATCAGCGGCCGGCGGTGGTGGCCGTCGAGGTAGCCCATCCGCACCGGTCCGTCGCCGGCCGGCTCGAGCTCGCCGGCGGCGATCTGCGCGGCCTCGAAGTCGCGCTCGATCGTGGCGCGCAGGGACTCGCGGCGGGGGCCGTCGAGCTCAGTGAGCAGGCGGTGGGTGGGGAAGACGGTCAGCCCGGGGTCCTGGAGCGCGACCAGGCACATCAGCACGTGCCCGGCGCCACTTTCCTGCTGGTACACGCGCGCGGTCTCGTAGCGGTGGTGGCCGTCGGCGATCAGCAGCTCGGTGCCGGCCAGCGTCGCGCGCACCGCCTCCGCCGCCGCCGGGTCGCCGACGCGCCACAGCCGGTGCGTGGTGTCGTCCTCGTCGGTCACCTCGGCCCACGGCTCGCCGGTCAGGTGCGGCGCGAGCGCGCCCCACGCCGCCCCGGCGGGGTCGTCGTAGAGCGAGAAGATGGGGGAGAGGTTCGCGCGCGTGGCGCGCGTGAGCCGCAGCCGGTCCTCCTTCGGGCCTGGATGCGTGCGCTCGTGCGGCCGGATGCGTCCGGGCCCGTAATCCTCGACCTTCACGCGCGCGAAGAAGCCGTGGCGCGTGCGGCGGCGACCGTCCGGCCCGGTGTAGTCCTGCTCGAGCGCCCACAGCGCGGGCATGTCGTCGCGGACGAGGATCCCGTCGGCGCGCCAGCGCCCGAACACGTCGGCGGCATGGGCGTACGGGTCGTCGCCGTGCGGGAGGTCGATCTCGACGACGTTGTGGGGCGAGCGCGCAACGAGGGCGGCGCGCTGCTCGGCGTCGATCACGTCGTAAGGCGGTGCCACGACCGCCTGCAGCCCGCCGACGCGGGCGCGGTCGTAGTGGAGGGCGCGGAAGGGCTGGACGTCGGCCACGGCCGACGAGGCTAGCGCCGGACGCCGAAGTCGACCGTGTAGGTGGCCCCGGCAGCGTCCGAGCCCGGGACGCCGAGCACCACGCCGACGCCGAAGCGGTTTGCCTTTCCCCACTACTCGACGCGGACCCTCCGCGCCCCGCTCGAGCGGGACCGCCTCCACCTCGGGCGCCGGCGGATGCGCCTGAACCCAGGCGACGGCGATGACCACGAGCACGCCGCCCGCGATCTGGAGCGCCGCCAGCGCCTCGCCGTGGATCGCCCAGGCGATCGCGGTCGCGAGCACCGGCTCCAGCGTGGCGACCACGCCGACCCGCGCCGCCGGCAGGTGCCGCAGCGCGCTGACGTTGAGCAGGAACGGCCCCAGCGTGCCGATCACCACCACACCGAGCGCCAGCCCCAGGTTGCGGGTGCCGGCGAAGTCCTCGAACGGGAACGTCCACGGCGGGCTGGCGGCGACCCAGAACAGCGTCGCGAAGCCGAGGCCCCAGGTGAGCGTGGTGAAGGCGTCGTAGCGGTGGCCGGCGCGCTCGAAGCCGACCAGGTAGAGCGCGAACGTCACCGCCGCGGCGACCGCGAACGCGATGCCCAGCCCGTCCAGCGCGCCGGCGTCGTACACCTCCACCACCAGCGCCGAGCCGGCGACCGACAGCGCCACGGCGCCGTACAGCGACGGCTTCAGGCGCCGCCCGTACGCGGCCCGCAGCCACAGCAGCACGAGCAGCGGCCCGGTGAACTGGATCACGAGCGCCACGCTGATCGGCAGCCGGTCGATGGCGAGGAAGTAGGTGAGCTGCACGAGCGCGAGCCCGGCGATGCCCAGCCATGCCATCCGCGCCACGTCGGCGCGCGCGATCCGCAGCCGCGACCGGTCGACCAGCACGAGCGCGCCCGCCAGCAGGGCGAACGACAGCGTCGCCCGCAGCTGGCTGAGGTGGACGGCGGACACTCCGTCGTCGAGCAGGAACTTGGCGATCGACCCGTTGACGGCGAACATCAGTGCCGCGACCGCGGCGAGCAGATAGCCCAGGCGCGGGCGACGGCGGTCGACAGGCATGTGCCTGCATTGTGGCTGCTGCCATACTCGCGCCACCGGGGCGTAGCTCAGTCTGGTAGAGCGCCGCGTTTGGGTCGCGGAGGTCCGCCGGTTCGAATCCGGCCGCCCCGATGAGTCGGAACCCGCTCTGCGCGGGTTCCGGGTTCCGGGGAGCGCGAAGGCCGCAATCAGCTGGCAATCTCTCGGGCCGCTCCGCTCCTAGTCTGCCGGGGCGGCTGCCGGTTCGGGTGAGGGAGCGGGGATGGGCACGCGGAGCTTTCCGAGCAGCGCGACGGCGGCCAGCAACCCGAGCACGGCGAAGATGATCGCGGTTGCGAAGGCGGACTGGAAGCCGTTGGTGAGGGCGGCGAGCGGGTCGCTTCCGTCGGCCTGGGACACGGCGACCGTGGAGAGGATCGCGACGCCGACCGCGCCGCCGATCTGGAACGAGGAGTTGTTGAGTCCCGATGCCAGTCCCGCGTCCGACTCGGCAACGCCGGCCAGCGAGCCGATCGACCCCGCGACATAGGCCGCCCCGAGCCCGGGGCCGAAGACCAGTAGCCCGAGGAAGATGTCCCCGAGATAGCTGCCGTCGACGGACACCTGGGTCAGGACCAGGGTGCCGAGGCCCGTCAGGGCCAGGCCGCCCGCGGCGACCGGACGCAGGCCGCCCTTGGTCGCGATCGCCTGCCCGGCAATCGAACCGATGGCGGCCGTGACCGGCATGACGACCGAGGCGAGACCGAACTCGAGCGCCGAGTAACCGAGAACGCCCTGGGCGTACTGCGTGAGGATGAACGGCATCCCGAAGGCGAGCATGCCGAGCGCGAACAGCACCAGGTTGCCGCCGACGAGGGCGCGCGTGCGGAAGACGCGCAGCGGCGCCAGCGGGGCGGCCGAGCGCGCCTCGATCGCGACGAACAGCGCGGTCAGCACGGCCGAGAGCGCGAGCAGGCCGAGCGTCTGGCCGTCGGTCCAGCCCTGCTGCGGGGCCTCCACCACGGCGTAGACGAGCGCCACGAGCGCGCCCGTGATCGTCACCGCGCCGGCGACGTCGAACTGCCGCCCATACCCGCTGTCGCGGCTTTCGCGCAGCAGCCGCGGGCTCAGCGCGGCCACGGCGATCGCGACCGGCACGTTGATGAAGAAGATCCACTCCCACCCCAGCGCGTCGGTGATCGGGCCGCCGACCAGCCAGGCGGCCGTCGCGCCGATGCCGCCGATCGCGGCCCAGATGCCGAGCGCCTTGTTGCGCTCGGCGCCCTCCTCGAACGTCGTTGTCACGATCGACAGCGCGGTCGGCGTCATGATCGCCGCCGCGATGCCCTGGACGACGCGGGCCGCGATCAACGCCGCGGCCGATCCGGCCAACCCGCACGCGAGCGAGGCGAGGGCGAACAGCACGGTCCCGACCATGAACACGCGCCGTCGCCCCAGCAGGTCGGCCGCGCGCCCACCGAGGAGCAGCAGGCCGCCGAAGCTGAGCAGGTAGGCGCTCAGGACCCACTGCAGGTCTCCGGTCGAGAAGCCGAGCTCTGCGTCGATCGACGGCAGCGCGACGACCACGATCGCGGAGTCGAGGATCACCATGAAGAACGCCGTGCACAGCAGCGCGAGGGCCTTCCAGCGCCGCGGATCGAGCGTGGGGGAGGGGGTTGAAGCGCTCATTGCGCGACAGTACCAACTAGTCCTAGAAAACAAGTACGGCTACCTACACCAGGACTGAGGTTCTAGACTGGGAGCAATGGCGATGCGCACGTACGGCGACGGTTGTGGGATCGCGCACGCGCTCGATCTCGTCGGCGAGCGATGGGCGCTGCTGATCGTGCGCGAGCTGCTTCTCGGCCCCAAGCGCTTCACGGACCTGCGCGACGGGCTCCCCAAATCCAGCCCCAACGTCCTCGCGCAGCGCCTGCGCGAGCTCGAGCAGGCCTCGATCGTCAGGCGGCGCAAGCTGCCGCCGCCGGCCGGCTCCTGGATCTACGAGCTCACCGATTGGGGCCGCGAGCTCAAGCCGATCGTGATCTCGCTCGGCGGCTGGGCCGTCCGCTCGCCGTCCTTCCCCCGCGGTGCACCCGTCGGCAGCGACTCGGTCATCCTCGCCCTCAGCACGTTCTTCGACGCCGACGCCGCCGGCGATCTCGATGCCCGTTACGAGCTGCGCATGGGCGAAAACGCGTTCGACGTCCGCGTCGCCGATCGCGGGATCGAGGTCGACCGCGGCGCCGCCGACGATCCGGACGCGGTCATCGAGACCGACACCGCGACCTTCAGCGCGCTGATCTGGGATGGCCGCGACCTTGCCGACGCGGTCCGCACCGGCGAGATCGCGATCGAAGGCGACCACGACGCCGTCGCCCGCTTCCTCGAGCTCTTCCCCCAGCCCGCGCCCGCGGCGTAGCTTCGGCCCTCATGAGACGGGCCGTGGACTCGAGCCCGCTGCGCTTGAGGTTCCACCGATCTCGACGCAAACGACGCTGTAGAGCCAAGGAACAGGTAGCCTCACCCCACGGGCCGGTTTCGAATCCGGCCGCCCCGATGATCTCACCGTGACCCGGAGCGAGCGCAGCATCGTCCGCGAGGCGACCGAGGCGGATGCGGATGCCGTCGGTCGGCTGCTGGACGACTTCAACCGCGAGTTCGAGGACACCACGCCGGGAGCGGCGGCGATCGCCGCGCGGGTCCGGACGGTGCTCGCCGAGGGTGAGATGGCGGTGCTGCTCGCCGGCCCGGGGCCGGACGGCCTGGCCGTGCTGCGCTTTCGCCCGTCGCTGTGGAGCGAGGCGCTCGAGTGCTACCTGGCGGAGCTCTACGTGGTGCCCGACCGGCGCGGCCGCGGCCTCGGGCGCGCGCTGATGAACGCCGCGATCGACCACGCCCGCCGGCGCGGCGCCGACTACATGGACCTCGGGACCTCCGAGGACGACGTCGCCGCCCGCAGGCTGTACGAGAGCCTTGGCTTCACCAACCGCGAGGGACGCCCCGACGGACCGGTCATGTACTTCTACGAACGGGAGCTGTGACCGGGGTTCGCAAGCGGACGCGGCCGGTTGCGACGGCTGGTCGAGGGGTACTGAGTGGGTCGACAAACGAGCACGGATCGGGGAGGAGGCTCAACCGTGCATCGACTTCGTTTCCCCGCGCTCCTGCTGATGAGCGCAGCTGTGGCGAGCGCCGTCGCGCTCGCCGTCGTCGGGCCCGCTGTGGGCGACCGCGCCCGCGACCGCGGCCACGGCCCGCCGAGCTGGTGGTCGCCGCCGAGGGACGTCCGGGCCATGCTCGGGCGGATCGACTCCAGGAGCCTCGAGCGGTACGACCGCGCGCTCGTGGGCTTCGGGACGCGCCACACGCTCTCCAGCCAGGACGACCCGAACCGCGGAATCGGCGCCGCACGGGACTGGATCCGCGACCAGTTCGCGCAGATCGCAACCACCTCGGACGGCCGCATGACCGTCGAGCTGCAGAGCTACATCCAGCAGCCCGCGTCGCGCATCCCGGTGGCGACGCGCATCACGAACGTCGTGGCGACGCTCCGGGGCACCGATCCGGCGTCAGCGGACCGGGTGTACGTGGTCAGTGCCCACTACGACTCGCGCGTCAGCGACGTGCTCGACGCCACGAGCGACTCGCCGGGCGCGAACGACGACGGGTCGGGCACCTCGGCGGTGATCGAGCTCGCGCGCGTGTTCGCTGCGCGCCCGACCGAGGCGACGATCGTCTTCGTCGCCTTCGCCGGCGAGGAGCAGGGGCTCTACGGCTCCACGCACTTCGCCCAGCTCGCCAGGCAGAACAACTGGAACATCCAGGGCGTCCTGAACATGGACATCATCGGCAACTCGGTCGGCGGAAACGGCGTGCGCGATCCGCGCACGATCCGCGTCTTCTCGGAGGGCGTGCCGACGAGCGAGACCCCGCAGCAGACGGCGCGCCGCCAGTCGATCGGCGGGGAGAACGACGGGATCTCGCGCCAGCTCGCCCGCTACGTCAAGGAGACCGGCGAGAACGGCGCCACCGGCATGCGCGTCAAGCTCGTATGGCGCCGCGACCGCTTCCTGCGAGGCGGCGACCAGATCCCGTTCCTCCAGCAGGGCTGGCCGGCGGTGCGGTTCACCGAGCCGAACGAGAACTACGACCACCAGCACCAGGACATCCGGGTGGAGAACGGCACGCAGTTCGGCGACCTGCTGCGGTTCGTCGACTTCGACTACCTCGAGCGCGCCACGCGCGTCGTCGGCTCGTCGCTGGCCGCCCTTGCCCGGTCGCCGCGGGCGCCGGTCAACGCTCGCGTGATCACGGCCGACCTGTCGTATGACACGGAGCTGCGCTGGAACGCCAACCCCGAGCCGGACGTCGTCGGCTACGAGGTCGTCTGGCGCGACTCGATCATGCCGCTCTGGACGCATTCGCGGCGGGTCGGCAACGTGACCGCGTACACCATCGAAGGGCTCAACAAGGACGACTACCAGGTCGGCGTCAGGGCGATCGACCGCGACGGCAACCGCAGCCCCGTCGCCTACCCGATACCTGCGCCGCAGTAGAAGACCGGCGTGACGGCGTGTCCCGAGCCGGGACACGCCGTCCGGCCGCGCCGGTCGAGTACGTCGGTCCGTCGTCCGACGGCCCCCGCTCGCCCGTACTCCCGATGTACGGGGCGCGGTCCGGCCGGGCCGTCGTCGCGCGCCGGCGCAAGCTCCTCGTCGCCGCCAGGGCGTTAGGCGGCGCGAGCCTGCGGAAGGCGCGTGAGGCGCCGCGGCAACACCGGCACGACCAGGCGCTTGACGTACTCGGCCCCGCCGTGGAGCGCCAGCGATCGCAACGGGTCCCACGAGAACCCGTACATGCGGCGGATCTCGGAGGGCAGGAGCCCGACCGTGATCTGGTTGACCAGCTCGACCAGCGGGCGTAGGTGCCGGGGCAACGGCGGATGCAGCACGATCTCTGTCGCCAGCTCGCGCGCAGGCGCGGTGACGAACAGGTCGCCGCTCCGGCGCATGCCTGCCATGTAGGCGTCGAAGTCCGCGACGGTCGCGGGCATGTCGCGGTCGTCGAGCCCGAACAGGCGGCCGACCACGCGGTAGTCACGCCACAGGCCTTCGCGGGCGGCGCGGTCCAGCCCGCGCACGTACTTGCCGTAGACCAGCATCCCCGAGTCCGCGATCGCAGCCAGGATCCACAGGAGCAGCTCGGGATCGTCGGCCCGGTACGGGGTACCGGCGGGGAAGCGGCCGGCCGGCTCGTGAAGGGTGCCGCGCACCCGGCGGTGGACCGTGCGCACACGCCGCGTCAGCCGGTCGGCCTCCGCCCGGGCGCCGAACGCGATCGCGTCCATGACGCGAGCCGTGCGCTCCAGCCGCGCGTAGGGATCGGCGAGCGCCCCCGTGTGGGCGAAGAAACCCGCGAAGGCAACCGGATGGGCGGCCATCATCAGCAGTGCGCGGGGCCCTGCGAGGCCGCTCAGGCGGTGCCCCGCCAGCTCACGCAGCGGCGACGTCTCATTGAAGTACCCCGAACTCATCCACCCTCTCTACGAGGCAGCTTCGCCCCACGTATTAAAGGCAGGCGGCGGGCTTCATGACCCACTTCATCAACATCATGTTGAGATTATCTTCGATAGAGTGTCGAAGATGGAGGCACGTCTCGGCGGCGACATCACATTCCCGGACGCGTACGTCCAACTGCGGCCGCTCGCCCTCCGCGTCGCGCAGTCCGTGCTCGGCGACGAGCCGGCCGCCGAGGATGTGGTGCAGGAGGTGTTCCTGCAGCTGTGGCGGCGCCCGGCCGCGTACGATCCCCGGCGTGGAACGCTGCGCACGTTCGTGCTCATGCTGACCCGCAGCCGTGCCGTCGACCTCCTGCGGTCCACCGTCAGCCGGCGTGCCGCGGTCGAGCGCGCCGGCGGCGAGCTGCGCCTCGGCGCGCACGCGGGGGAGAGCTGCGAGGAGCCGGTGATCCGGCGCGACGGCGCGCGCCGCGTGCTCGCGGCCGTCGCGACGCTGCCACCCGAGCAGCGCGATGCCGTGGTTCTGACCGGGCTCGGCCTGAGCGCGGGGGAGATCGCGCGCCGCACCGGCGTCCCGCTGGGAACGGCCAAGAGCCGCGTCCGGATCGGCCTGGACCGGGCCCGCACACGCGTGAGCGCCGCGGCGTGACCGAGCCGGCGACGCTGACCATCCGCGAGGTGGCCGGCCGAACGGGGGTGCCGCCGGCGACGCTGCGGATGTGGGAGACGCGACACGGCTTCCCGGCGCCGGCGCGCCTCGCGAGCGGGCATCGCCGCTACTCGCCGTCCGACTGCGAGGCGATCGAGCGGGTGCTCGCCGAGCGCGCCCGCGGGCTGTCGCTGCAGGCGGCGATCGACCGCGTCGTCAGCACGTCGGTCGAAGCCGATCCCTCGCTGTTCGCCACGCTACGGCGCGCACAGCCGGCGCTCCCGCCCCAGGTCCTGCCCAAACGCGCGCTGACCGCCCTCTCGCGCGCCATCGAGGACGAGATCTGCGCGCGCGCCGACCGCCCGCTGCTGTTCGCCGCGTTCCAGCGCGAGCGCTTCTTCCGCGCCTCCGAGCGCCGTTGGCGCGAGCTCGCGCGGACCGCCGAGCTGGCGATCGCGCTCGCCGACTTCGAGCGCCCGCGCGTGCGCGCCCGCGGCGTGTGCGAACTGCCGTTCCCCGGCGACGCGCCGCTCGGTCGCGAGTGGGCGCTGATCTGCGACGGCGAACGGCTCAGCGTCGCGCTGACGGCCTGGGAGCAGACCGCCGAGGCCGCTGTCCCCGATGCGGCGCGCCGGTTCGAGATGGTGTGGACGGTCGAACCGTCCGCCGTTCGCCGCGTCGCCGTGCAGGCGGCCGCCCTGGCCGCCCGGATCGACCCCGAGCTGATCCGTACGCGCGCCCAGCGGCTCGAGTCGGGTCCCGCCGCGCCGCCGGCCGACCTCGCGAGCGTGATGGCGCTGATGCACCGCACCATCGCCTACGTGGCGGCGGCGCCGTAGCGGGCGAGTGCCGCGCGCCGGGCCTCGGCGTGATCGACGATCGGCTCCGGATAGTCACGGCCGATCACGCAGCCGCTCTCGCTCTGCACGGCGGCGGGCATCCGCCACGGCTCGGCCAGGAACTCGCCCGGCACGTCGCGCAGCTCGGGCACGTAGCGGCGGACATACTCGCCGTCCGGGTCGTAGCGCTCCTGATGGCGCGTCGGGTTGTAGATCCTGCGGTAGGCGGGCTGCGGATCGGTTCCGACCGACGCGATCCACTGCCAGTTGCCGTTGTTGTTGGCCTCGTCGCCGTCGACCAGCCGGCGCATGAACCAGCGCTCGCCGGCTCGCCAGTCGATCGCGAGGTCCTTCGTGAGGAACGAGCCCACCACGAGCCTCACGCGGTTGTGCATCCAGCCCTCGCGCAACAGCTGCCGCATCCCGGCGTCCACGAGCGGGTAGCCGGTGCGGCCCTCGCACCAGGCCGCGAACCGCTCTTCGTCGTCGCTCCACTCCATGCCGCGGTAGCGGGACTGGAGCTCCTCGCGGGCGTTGCCGGGGTGGTGCAGGAGCACGTGGTGGTGGAAATCGCGCCAGCACAGCTGGCGGTGGAACGCCTCGGCGCCTTTGCCGCGCGGCAGCCGCGCCTCGATCTCGCGCACGGAGAGGCACCCGAAGTGCAGATACGGCGACAGGCGCGACGTGCCGTCGACCGCCGGGAGGTCGTTCGCGTCGGCATACGCGCGCACCGGCGCTTCGAGGAAGCGCTCGAGGCGCAACCGGCCGGGGCGCTCACCGCCCCGGGGCGGCTCGTCGACGTCGCTCGACAGGCCGAGCGCCGCGAGCGAGGGCATGCGGCCGCTGCGGACGCCGGCCGGCAGCGGTGGCAGCGCGGCGGGCGCCGGCAGCACCTCGCGCCGCGGCACCTGCGACCAGGCGCGGTGGAACGGCGAGAACACGCGGTACGGATCGCCCGCTCCGGTGCGCAGCCGGCCGAGGTCGTCGACGGCATGCAGGCCCGGCTTCGCGCGCAGCTCGGCCCCGGCGGCCGCGAGCTCCTCGCGCACTCGCGCGGCGCGCCGGCGAGCGAACGGGCCGGAGTCGGCGGTGCAGTAGACCTCGGTGGCGCCGGTCTCGCGCGCGAGCTCGGCGAGCGCGCGCTCGGGCGGGTCGCGCCTGATCACCAGGTCGCCGCCGCGCTCACGCAGGGACTCCCGGAGGTCGCCGAGGCACTCGAGCATGAACGCCGTCCGCGGGCCCGACTCGTGGCGGCCGCGCAGCAGGCGATCGTCGAGGCAGAACACGGGGACCACCCGCTCGTGCGCGTCCAGAGCAGCCGTCAGCGCCGGGTGGTCGTGCAACCGCAGGTCGCGAGTGAACCAGACGAGCGCGATGCGGGCGCTCATGCGAGTACGTCGCGCAGGGCGGGCTCGAGCTCGCGGTGGCGGAACTCGTATCCGAGCGCCTCGAGCCGTCCGGGCACGGCGCGCGTGCCGCCTGTCACCACCTCCGCCATCTCGCCGTACAGGAGCCGCACCGCCAGCCCCGGCACGGGCAGCATCGCCGGGCGTCCGAGCACGCGGCCGAGCGCGCGCGAGAGCTGCTCGTTGGTCACCGGCTCCGGCGCCGTCACGTTCACGGCCCCGGCGGCCCGGTCGTCGTCAAGGCACCACAGCACCGCTCCGACGACGTCGTCGAGGTGCACCCAGGGGACGTACTGGCGTCCACCCGCGACCGGGCCTCCCACGCCGAGGCGGAAGAACGGCAGCATCCGGGCCAGCGCGCCGCCGCGGGGCGACAGGACGACGCCCGTGCGCGTGCGGACGACGCGCAGCGAACCGGCGGCCGTCTGCGCCTCGCGCTCCCAGTCGGTGACGAGATCGGCGAGGAAGCCGTCGCCGGCCGGTGCCTGCTCGTCGAGCGGCCGGCCGTCGCTGTCTCCGTAGAAGCCTGTGGCGGACTGTGCCAGCAGCGTCCTCGGCCGCTCCGCTTCGTCCAGGTCGAGCAGCGCCGCGACCAGCCGGTGCGTGCTCAGCACGCGCGATCCGCGAATCCGGCGCTTCGCGTCGACCGTCCACCGCTGGTCGATCGGCTCGCCCACCAGGTGCACGACCGCGTCGGCTCCCACCAGCGCCGCCCGCGGCGGCGGCTCATGCGCCGGCTCGGCCCACTGCATGGCGACGACTGCGCCCGGGAGCCGCTCGCGCGCCCGGCGCTCGTCGCGCGACAGAGCCACGACCGTGTCGCCCCGCTCGCACAGAGCGCTGACCACGGCTCGCCCGATCGTCCCTGTCGCTCCGCTGACCACGACCCTCATATGCAGAAGCGTAACAGCTTGTAGAAGTTATTCTCTACAGCACGTTGGGTAGGAACGCACAGGCAAGCAACCAACAAGGAGGCTGACCATGGCCACGATCGAGCAGTCCATCGACGTCGAGGTGCCGGTCGAGACCGCTTACAACCAGTGGACGCAGTTCGAGGAGTTCCCCCGGTTCATGGAGGGCGTCGAGCAGGTGCGTCAGCTCGACGACACGCACCTGCACTGGGTCGCCGAGCTAGGCGGCAGCCGCCACGAGTGGGACGCGGTCATCACCGAGCAGAATCCGGACGAGCGGGTCGCCTGGCGCAACACCGACGGCAAGGACAACGCCGGCGTGGTGACGTTCCACCGGCTCGACGACGATCGCGCGCGCGTGATGGTGCAGATCGACTTCGTCCCCGAGGGCATCAAGGAGAAGCTCGGGACCGCGATCGGCGCGCCCGACCGGCGCGTGCAGGGCGACCTCGAGCGCTTCAAGGAGCTGATCGAGTCGCGCGGCCGCGAGTCGGGCTCGTGGCGGGGCGAGGTTCCGCGAGAGGCCTGAGTCCGGGGCGATGCGTGGGCTCTGCGAGTGACGGCGACGTCGCGGGCGTTGGCGCGCTCGCGGCGTGAGCCGTCGAGAGGTTTGACTCAGGCGCGGCGCCGGCCGTCCGGGCCGATGACCCACCAGAAGCCGCCGTTGAGGTCGACGTTGTGGCAGCGCACCTCGCCGGGCTGCTCGTGCGCGTAGTAGTAGAGCGGCTGACCGGCGTAGGTCACCTGCCGCGTGCCGTCGCGGCGCGCGACGGTCCCGAGCAGTTGCTCGTCGACTCCCCTGCCGGCGACGGGCTCGCCCTTGGTGACGACGGGCGGCCACGCCTCGGCGCACTCGCCGTAGCAAACGGTCTCGCCCTTGCGGTCGTTCTCGAAGATGTAGATCGCCTGGCGGTTGGAGCCGAACAGCATCTCGCCGAACTCCGACTCGCCGAGGATCACCGTCGTCCCCTTCCGGCTCGGCTTCGCGGGTCCCTCGTCGGCCTCGGTCTTCATCGCGGCGTCCTGCCGCTGCGGCGCGGGGGCGGAGGGCGGCTCGTCCTCGCCGCCGCAGCCGGTTGCGACGAGCAAGGCGGCGAGCAGGGGCAGCGCGAGCGTCTTCATGACGTCCAGTCGCGCGCGCGGCGCAGTCGTTACAGACCGCCGGGCCCGCGCAGGTCCCGGTACGCGCGCAGCAGCACCTCGCGCGTCGCGGGGTCGAGCGGCGGTTGCGGCGCCTCGTGCAGCGACCCGGCGAGCCGCCGCATGTCCTCCAGGTAGCCCGTGCAGCCGTCGCATTCCTCGAGGTGCGCCTCGAAGCGCACCCGCTCCGCCTCTGGGAGCGTGCCCTCGAGATAGTCGGTGACGAGCTCGACGAACTCGCGGCACACGAGCGGGTCGCCCCTCCGTCGCCACCAGCGCAGGCGCATCAGCGTGCCACCTCCATCAGCGGGAGCAGGGCGAGCCGGACGCGCGCGCGGGCGCGGTGCAGCAGCACGCGCTGGTTGCCGTCGCTCACGTCGAGCAGCTCGCAGACCTCGGCGGCGGGCACCCCGGCGAGATCGCGCAGCGTGATCACGGCGCGCTGGTCGGGCGGGAGGCCGTCCACGGCCTCGAGCAGCTTCGCGCGCAGCTCGGCGCTGAGCAGGCCGCTCACCGGGTCACCGTCGAGCCGGGCCGGCGCACTCCGCCACCGCCCGTCCGCGTCGAACGCCGCCGGATCGACGGTGGGCTGATCGGCGGGCCCGACGGAGGAGAACGGGACGCTCCGCGCGTCACGCGTGGCGCGGGTTCGCGCCTGGTTGGCAAGGATGCCGAAGATCCAGGTGCGCAGCGACGACCGCCCCTCGAACGCGGCCAGACCGCGGATGACTCCCAGCCACGTCTCCTGTACGACGTCGTCGGCCGCGGCATCCGTGCGAACGAACGTGCGGGCGAGCCGGCGCAGGGCCCCGTCGTGACGGAGGACGAGCGCCTCGAAAGCCTGCTCGTCCCCGGCTCGCAGCCGCTCGACAAGCACGTGCTCCTGTTCCACTGCACGCGTCAACCTATCGCCGGCGGGCGGCGTTTGCGCTCATGCCGGGATCAGTCTCGGAAGACGGCCGGCCGTTACAGGCATCGGGGTGAGAGGTCACACCGGGTCGCGCTCGTGCGATTCGTATGGCTAGATGAGCACTGGTGCAGTTCACCGATGCCCGCCGCGCTTGTGAGCCCTTAGGCTCGGACGGGGGCGGCCGGTCCGGCCGCCCCGTCCGATCACGCGACGCAGCTCAGGGCACGAAGGTGCCTTCCGAGCCGGCCGGCGCCGGGATCCGGAAGTTGCCGGGGACCCGCCTGCCCGGCACGCCGTTGACCGACTCGGTCGAGTACGCGTACGTCAGGATCGCGAACGCGACCGCGTCGGCGTTCACGTCGAGCGCGTGGTCGTTGTTGTTCGCGAACGTGTCGCAGGCCTCGTGGTAGCACGGGTCGAACTGCTCACCGGCGGTGCCGCCCCAGATCGCCTGCTGCTCCGCGGTCTTGGGAACCTCCGCGCCGGTGAACAGGCCGCCGGCCGGGATCCCGTTGTTGATGAACGCCTGGTAGTCGCTGCGTCCGTCGAACGCCGCGTCGTCGTACGGCTCGCCCTGCAGGGTGTAGAAGGACTCGAAGAGATCCTCGATCTGGACCGAGCCGGGCGGGACCACGACCGGGGCCGTGAAGCTCGACTGGTCGGCGTCCTGCGTCATGAAGATGTAGTTCGGCGACCCGATCATGTCGAAGTTGAGGTAGAGCGCGATCCGATCCTTCTCCGCCTGGCTCAGGCCGTTCACATAGTTCGTCGAGCCGACCAGCCCGCTCTCTTCGGCGCCCCACCACGCGAAGCGAACCGTGTTCTGCGTCTTCACGTTGGCGAGTTGCTCGGCGACCTCGAGGATGGCGGCGCTGCCCGAGCCGTTGTCGTTGATGCCCGGTCCCGCGAGCACTGAGTCGAGGTGCGCGCCGGCCATCACGACGTTGTCGTCGTTTGCGCCGGTCTTCTCGGCGATCACGTTGAAGGTGGGCAGGGTCTGGCGCAGCGTGTTGGCGAAGACCCGCATCCGCAGCCCCGGGGTCTGGGACAGCGTCACACCCAGGGCATAGGTGGTGCCGATCACCGGGATGCCGCTGGTGTTGTTGGCCGTGAGCGTGACGGCCGGGATGTTGTTGCGGTCGGTGGCGGTGGTGTTGCCCTGGTTGAAGATCACGATCCCGACGGCGCCGGCTGCCGCGGCGTTCTCGGCCTTGATCTCGAACGTGCAGTCTCCGCGCTGCAGCAGTGCGATGTTCCCGGCGGGGAAGCCCGCGAAGTCGGAAGCCTCACAGCCGCTGGTCGAGGTGTTGCCCACGCCGAGCTGCAGGTCGACGGCCGTGACCGTCCGCGGTCACGTCGCCGGGGTCGCTCTGGGTGATCGCGCCGAAGTCGGCGCCCTCGACATAGGTGATCGCGTTGGGTGCGATCTGCTGGAGGGCCGAGGGCCCGACGACCTCGAACGCGAGGTAGTCGAACTCCTGGACCTCGGGGTCGTAGCCGGCGGCCTCGAGCCTCTCGACCACATAGTCGACCGAGGCGTCGTAGCCCGGGAAGCCCGAGAAGCGGTTTCCGTCGTTCTCGTCGGCGATCTCCTGGAGCGCCGCCTGATGCTCTCGCACCTGGTCGAGCCGCGTGCACTCGAGGAGCTTCGGATAGGTGTTGTTCGCCCGCGCGTTACAGGCGTTCTGTGAAGGTGCCGCCAGCGCCTCGCCGGCGGGCGCTACCGCCGCCACCGCGAGGGCGCCGATCGCCAAAGCCCGGCCGCGCCTGAGCGCTCGTGAAAATCTCGACATTTCCCCTCTCCTCTCGTTTCCCCCGGTTCCCGGCGGGCTCCGCATCGTGACGCAATCCGCTGTGCCGCGCGCCGGCAACGTGCCAGCGTAGCTCGCCGGTGCGACGATGAGCGGCTACCGGCCGGCGCCGGCGAGGCGGTCGGCCCGCTCGACGATCCGCCGCGCGACGACGAGTAGACCCAAGCCCACCACGCGGTGGCAGCCTGACAAGTGGCGCGTCTTGCGGATACGGTCGAGTCGATGACTGGGGTCGCTCGCGCCGAGCCGCGCCAGCTGCGCGCCCTCGAGGCGGTCGCAGGGACGGACGCGCGCGTTCTGCTGCTCGGCTTGGAGGAGGTCGGCGACGATGCGTGGCACGTGCTGGAGGCCTCCGGGCTTCGCGTGCTGAGGGTCGGCGGCGTGGACGAAGCTGTTCGCGCGCTGACCGTCGACGCGGCGCAGGTCGTGATTGCCGACGCCCGCCGGGCGCCGGCCCTGATCGGAGCCGTGCGGGCGCGGCGCGAGCTCGCCGCCGCGCACGTCGTGGTGTGTGCGCAGCTTGACGCTCCTGCCGAGCTACGGGCGGCGCTCGATGCGGGCGCCGACGACGTGATGCGGGTCCCGTTCGAGCCCGAGGTTCTGGCGGCCCGCGTCGCGGCGGGGCTGCGCGCCGCGAGGCTGCGCGCGAACGAGGCGCTGCTGCGGTCGCTCGTCGCGAACCTCCCGGGGGCGGTCTACCGATGCGCGTGCGACGAGGACTGGACGATGCAGTGGCTGAGCGACGAGATCGAGGAGATCTCCGGCTACCCGGCCGGCGACTTCATCGAGAGCACGGTGCGCAGCTTCACGAGCGTGATCCATCCCGACGACCGTGAGCAGGTCGAGCGGTCCGTTCTCGACGCGGTCGACGCCGACCGTCCGTTCACCTTGGAGTACCGGATCGTGCGGCGCAATGGCGACGTGCGCTGGGTGCTCGAGCGGGGCCAGGCCCAGGAGGCGGGGGATGGGCGGCGCTGGCTCGATGGCGCGATCTTCGACGTGACCGCGCGGCGCGCCGCGGAGCAGGCGCTCCGCGAGCACGAGATCACGGAAGCGCAGCTCGCGGAGGTCCAGGCGTCGCGCACGCGGATCCTCGAGGCGGCCGACCGGGCACGGCGGGAGATCGAGCGCAATCTCCACGACGGCGCCCAGCAGCGCCTGGTCTCCGTCGCCCTCCGCCTCCAGCTGTGGCTCGCCTCCAACCGGGAGGTCGCCGACGACGCGCGGGCAGACCTCGCGGACGTGCTCGGCGAGCTTCGTGCCGGCCTCGCAGAGCTGCGCGACCTCGCCCACGGGCTCCATCCGGCGGTGCTCACCGATCGAGGGCTCGAGCACGCCCTCATCGCGCTGTCGCGACGGGCCGCGGTGCCGGTTGAGCTCACGATCGCACTGCCCGAGAGGCTCCCGCTACCGGTGGAGGCCGCCGCCTACTTCACGGTCTGCGAGGCGCTCACCAACGTCGCGAAGTACGCGCAGGCGAGCAGAGCCTGGGTCACCGTCGAACGGCGCAACGGCAGCCTCGAGGTCGCGGTCGCCGACGACGGTGTCGGAGGCGCCGATCCGAACGCGGGCTCCGGCCTCGAAGGGCTCCGCGACCGCATCTCGGCGATCGAGGGAACGCTGGAGATCGACAGCCGGCCGGGTGAGGGGACCGTGGTGCGGGCATCCCTTCCGGTGCAGAGCTAGGCGCGTGGCCGGCTGCTGCCAGGGCCAGGACGACGTGTTCGGCGAGCGGACCGCCCGGCGCGACCTGCGGCGCTACCGCAGGCGCGGGCCCTCCAAGCCGACGCGGGTACTCCTCGACGCGCTCGAGCGCGAGGGGATCGAAGGCGCGACGGTGCTCGACATCGGAGGCGGCGTGGGCGCGATCCAGCAGGAGCTGCTCGCCGCCGGCGCCGCGCGGGCGACCGCCGTCGAGGCGTCCGACGCGTATCTGAGCGCGGCCGCGGAGGAGGCCCGGCGCCGCGGGCGCGCCGACCGGGTCAGGCAGCTGCGGGGTGACTTCGTCGAGCTCGCCGGCGAGGTCGAGCCGGCCGACGTCGTCACGCTCGATCGCGTGATCTGCTGCTACCCGGACATGGAGGCGCTGGTCGGCCGCTCCGCCGACCGCGCGCGCCGCCTGTACGGGCTCGTCTATCCCCGCGACACCTGGTGGGTCGCGCTCGCGATCCGCACCACCAACCTGGGCATGCGGGCGGCGCGCCGCGCCTTCCGCGCTCATGCGCACCGCACTCGCGCGGTCGACGCGGTCGCCCGCGAGCACGGGCTGGTGCCGAAGCTGGCGCGGCGTGCCGGGCCCGTGTGGCAGGTGGCGCTCTACGAGCGCGGGACGACCAGCGCCTCGAGCGCGCTCGTGAACGCGTAACCCGGCTGGTCGCCGCCCTCGAGCGTGAACACGCGGCGGCCGCGAGCCACGACGCCGAGCCCGTGACGCGGCGTCGGGAGGTCGGGCAGCGCGCTCCAGCGGCGGGAGCGCGGGTCGTAGAGCTCGACCTCGCGGATCGTGCCGGCCGTCTCCTCGCCGCCGGCCACCACGATCCGGCCGCCGGTGACGGTCGCGGCGCCGATCCCGCCGCGCGGCTTGCTCATCGGCGGCACGCGCCGCCAGCGGCGCGCTCGCGGGTCGTAGGCCTCGACGACGGCGTAGTTGCCGACGCCCGCTGCGCGGCCCGCGAGCACGTAGAAGCGGCCGCCGGACACCGCGCCCGCGAGGTGCTCGCGCGCGGTCGGCATGGCGGGGCCGGTCCGCCACCGGCGGCGGGCGAAGTCGTAGATCTCGAGCGTGGTGAGGGCGCCGCTCGAGTTGGCGCCCCCCGCCGCGTACAGGCGTCCCCGGATCACTCCGACCGCCAGCGCGCCGCGCGCGGTGGGCGCCGACGGCAGCCGCCGCCAGCGATCGCGCCCGGGGTCGTAGCGGTACAGCGTCGCCACCTCCTGGGCCAGATCGGTCGCCGAGCTGTAGCCGCCGAGCACGTACACGCGGCCCCGGTGGGCGACGGCGGCGGCGTGGTTGAGCGCCACCGGCAGGTCGGCCACGCGGCGCCACCGGTTGCGCTTGATGTCGTATCGCTCGGTGGCGGCCGTGGTCGCGCGCGAGGGCTCGAAGCCGCCGATCACATAGATGTAACGGCCGACGCGGGCGGCGGCGACCTCGGTGCGCTGGAGCGGCGCCGGCCGCAGCGACTCCCAGGCCGCGGCCGCCGCGGTCTCCCGGTCCCCGCCGCAGCCCGCTGCGGCGACCAGGGCGCACAGTGCGACGAAGGCGCGCACGGCTTGAAGGTTTGCACAGCGCTTCCGCGGCGCTTTGCCGGCTCTTAGCGTCACCGCCACGACCATGCCCGCGTGCCTTCCAGTGTCCTCATCGTCGGCGGCGGACTCGCCGCCCAGCGCGCAGCCGAGACGCTCCGCGCGCGCGACCACCGCGGCCCGATCCGGGTCGTGTGCGGCGAGCCCGAGCCGCCCTACGATCGCCCACCGCTCTCGAAGGAGCTCGACGCGACGCCGTTCCGGCCCGCGGACTGGTACGCGGCGCACGATGTCGAGCTGCTGCTCGGCCGCCGTGCCGCGGCGCTCGAGCCGTTCAGCCGGCGCGTGCGGCTCGAGGACGGCGAGGCGCTCGACTACGACGAGCTGATCATCGCCACCGGCGCGCACCCGCGCCGGATCCCGATGCTGGCCGGTCGCCCGAACTCCTTCGTGCTGCGCACGCTGGCCGACGCGCGGGCGCTGCGCGCCGCGCTCGCGCCGGGCGTGCGGCTGGCGATCGTGGGCGCGGGCTTCATCGGCCAGGAGGTCGCGGCCACCGCGCGCGGCCTGGGCGCCGAGGTGACGCTGATCGAGGCCGCCGACGTCCCGCTCGCGCACGTGCTCGGCTCCCGGCTCGGCACCTGGTTCGCCGACCTGCACAGCTCCGAGGGCGTGCGGGTCCTGCTCGGCGCCGCCGTGGCCGACGCGCGGCCGGCGGTGGCCGGCGCGCCGGTGCGCGAGCTGGTGCTGGCCGACGGCTCTGTGATCGAGGCCGACGTGGTGCTCGTCGCGGTCGGCGTCGCGCCCGAGACGCGCTGGCTGGCGGGCTCGCCGCTGGCCGGCGGCGGGCTCGGGGTCGACGACGGTGCGCGCACGATCCTCCCGCACGTGCACGCGGCGGGCGACGTCGTCCGCGGCTGCGAGCACTGGGAGCCGGCCGCGCGGCTCGGCTCCGCCGCCGCGCGCTCGATCCTCGGCCTGCCGGTCGCGCCCGCCCCGGCCGCGAGCTTCTGGAGCGACCAGTACGGCATCCGGATCCAGCTCGTCGGCGAGGCCGCCGGCGCCGACGCCGTCGAGCTCGACGGCTCGCCCGGCGCGCGCGACTTCACCGCCGTGCTGCGGCGGCACGGAGCGCTGATCGGCGCGCTGCTGGTCGGCCGCCCGCGCGAGCTGCCGCGGTGGCGCCGCATGCTGACCCCGCAACCCGTCGAGACAAGGAGTGCCGCATGACCCTGCTTCCCCGCGTGGACGAGTACGCCTGCTGCGGCCACGGCGATTGCGCCGCGATCGCGCCCGGCGTGTTCCAGGTCGACGAGATCGCGACCGTGATCGGCACGGCGCCCGACGATCTCATCCTGGAGGCCGCCCGCGCCTGCCCGGCGATGGCGATCGAGGTCGTCGACGCCGACACCGGCGAGCCGGTCGACGTCTGAGCTCACCGCCCGCGATAGTGCGGGCGTGGAGCGGATCGAGGCGCGCAACAACGCCGGCTACGAGGCGCCGATCGGGCTGACCGCCGATCCTGTCGTCTTCTCGCTGCTCGACGGCCGGCTCAACGTGCTGCTCGCGCGCCGGCTGGAGGAGCCCCAGCGCGGGATGTTCGCGCTGCCGGGCGGCTTCGTCGGGAACGACGAGTCGCCCGAGCAGACCGCCGAGCGCAAGCTGCGCGAGAAGACCGGCGTCGGCTCGGTCCACCTCGAGCAGCTGCGCACGTACGCCGACCCGAAGCGCGACCCGCGCGGGTGGCTCCCGTCGATCGCCTACATGGCGCTGGTCGCGCCCGAGGCGCTGCCCGACGAGGGCCCGGCCGGCCGCGAGGCGAGCTGGCACTCGGTCGACCACCTGCCGGACCTGGCCGTCGACCACGCGCTGATCGTCGACGACGGGCTGTGGCGGCTGCGCGCGAGGGTGGCCGACAAGACGTGGTTCGTGCGGGTCGGCGGCGGCCTGCTGCCCGAGCGCTTCACCTTGGCCCGGGCACAACAGCTGTACGAGGCGCTCCGCGGCGAGCCGGTCGACCCGGCCAACTTCCGCCGCGACATCCGGGCCACCGGCCTGCTCGCGGACACCGGCGAGCAGCGCTCCGAGGGCCCCGGCCGACCGGGCAGGGTCTACCGGCGCGTCTAGGCGATTGATCTCCGCGACTCGGGGTGGTCTTGGAGTGGGTTCGGGGGCGGGACATTTGGGTCGGTCAGGGGCCGCGGCGGGCCGAGCTTGACGATGCTGGTGGCGGCGCGCACGCGCGAGTCCGTGTGGTGGCGGCAACGCCGGCCAACTGCAGCTGGGTGGGGAGGCGGCGAGCGGCCGGCGCGGCCGGGCCGCGGTCGCCGTCGACGGTTCCGGCGTTGTGAGATTCTCCAATGCGGTGCTGTCCTGCCCTGGTGTCGCAGAACGACACCCAGTCAGGACGGCTTAGGAAAAACGCGGCCGAACCGGCTGGTCCAGAGCTCCGAGCGGCCCCCGCGAGCGGTGTCGGCGGCGAATTCAGCGCGATCGTGGGCTCGATTTGCCGGTCCCGTTGTAGAAATCCACAACCGAGCCGGTCGCTGCCGCTCTCGGACCGGCCGGGTCGGCGGCTTCGCCGCTCCCCTACCCAGCCGCAGTTCGCCGGACCCCGCCGTCCCGCCCTAGTAACTCTTGGCTTCACACCAGGCGCGCACGGCCTGCTCCAGGTCCGCGCGCGACGCCTCGAGCTCGTCGAGGCTGCCGAACCGCATCGTGCGCACGAGCTTGCCGTCGCCCTCCAGCTTGGCGGCGGCGCCTCTACCGAGTCGACCCCGCGGCGCTCGAGCGGCTGCGCCGCGACCTCGACGCGTACCGGGCGCCGGCGCTGGCGGCGCTCAAGGACGCGGCCGAACGGTCGTGAGGCTCGCCTCGCACGAGGTGACGATCGCCGCGCCGGCCGCGGTCGTCTGGGAGCTCCTCACCACGGCCGACGGGCTGACCCAGTGGGTCGGCCCGGCCGCCACCGCCGAGCCGGTGCCGGGCGGCGAGCTGCGCTGGATGCACCCGGACGGATCCACCGTCGCCGGCCGCTTCGTCGAGCTCGTCCCTTACCGGCGCATCGTGTTCACGTACGGCTGGGAGCACGGCCGGATGGGCGTCCCACCCGAGAGCACCACCGTCGAGATCGAGCTGGACGAGCACGAAGGCCAGACCACCCTCCGCCTCACCCACCACGGCCTGCCACCCGAGACGGTCCCGGATCACCAGCGCGGCTGGGACTACTTCCTCGGCCGGCTGCGGGATGCCGCCGGCGACGGCGATTGATCCCAACGCGCGCCTCGGCGCGTAATCCCCGGCATGAAACGCTCGATCATTGCTCTCGCGCTCGTGATCGGCGCCGCCGCAGTCGGGGTCGCGAGCTGTGGCAGCGACTCGGGCGGCGCGGGCGCTTCAGGCTCCGGCACCGGGGTCGTGTCGGTCGGGAAGGTCGACGGGACCGACGTGCTGGCCGACTCCGCCGGCAAGACGCTGTACAGCGCCGCGGTGGAGAAGGGCGGCGAGATCCACTGCGTCGCCGCGTGCGCGTCGACCTGGAAGCCGATGCTCGCGTCGTCGGCCGACGCCGATGAGGCAGCCGCCGACGTCGACGCGAACCTCGGCGTGGTGAAGCGCCCGGGCGGCAACGACCAGCTGACCTTCGACGGGCTGCCGCTCTACACGTTCGCCGAGGAGGGCGCGGGCAAGCTCGACGGCGACGGGTTCGCCGACGACTTCCGGGGCACGCACTTCGAGTGGCAGGCCGCGCGCACGAGCGGCTCGTCCGGCTCGAGCTCCCCGAGCGACGGCAGCCCCAGCGGCGCCTATGGCTACTGACCCGGCGGTCTAAGCTGGCCCCGCCGGCCCCTGTAGCTCAGCTGGATAGAGCGGCGGACTTCTAATCCGCAGGTCGCAGGTTCGAGTCCTGCCGGGGGCGCTCGGTTCGCAGCGGCCGCCTACTCGAGCGATTTGCGAATGTCCTTGAACAGCATCTGCAGGTTCAGGGGATCCGTCGGGGACGATTCGAATCCCCAGCGTTCATAGAAGCTGCGGGCCGTGTCGTCCAGGGCGTGCACGAGAAGGACCCGCATTCCTACAGCCTCCGATGCGCTCAGGGCGCGGCGCATGGCGTCCTGGAGCAGCCACGCGCCGATCCCGTGGCCCTGACCGAGGCATCGACGGCCAGGCGGGCGAGAAGCACGGCCGGGATGGGATGGCGTGGTTGACCTTGCGGGCGCGCTCGGTCGCCTGTTCGTGAGTGATTGCTGCGGCCGCCAGGGCGTAGTACGCGCAGACGCGCTGCGACTCCGCGTCGACGGTCACGAAGACCCGCGCTGATGCGCTGCGACTGCCCCGCGCGCGTGCTCGGTGAGCCAGGTGTTCAGTGACTCGACGCCACAGTCGAAACCGTCGAGCCTGTGTCGGGCTTCGAGCGGCTGGGATCCCCGACCTGACGCTCATCACTCAGGGCGCGAACGCGCGAACAGTTCCCGTATCTCCGGCTTGATCTCAGCCGGCCGATCCAGGGCTTCGTTGAAGGCGGTCCACGGCCTCGTCGAGTACGAACCGCGCGCGGTCGGCGAGGAGGCGCTCCGCCCGCTCTCGGCCGCTCTCGATCAAGAACTCCGACAAGCTCTCGCCGAGCAGCTCCGCCGCTTGACGCAGCAGCAGATCGTCGGCGGGGGCAACGCGAAGGTTGACGCGGGCGGTCTTGGTGGCGCTCATGGCGAAAGCAGTGTACCCACAGCGTACGTACGCGTGCTCGACTCGGTCTCGCCCGGTCCGGGCCAAGGGCTTCTCGTCGCATCATCCGAATGGGGTGACACGCGCAGGGAGCGGCGGGGCGAGCATGAGCGGGTGATCGGGCACGCGCTGATTCATGCGCCGCGGCATGCCGTCCACCCGGTGTCGGAGCGGTGGGTCGCCGCCGGCTTCGGGATCGGCTCCGTCTGCTTCTTCGTCGGCCCGTTCCCCGGCTTCGTGCAGCTGGTCGGCGACCGCGCGGATGCGTGGGTGTTCTTCATCGGCTCGCTGTTCTTCACGGCCGCCGCCGCCCTCGAGCTGGTGCACGCGACCGCCGACCGCCCGCACCGTGATGCGACATGGTGGTCGGCGGCGATCCAGTTCGCCGGCACCCTGTTCTTCAACCTCAGCACCGGCGACGTGCTGCGCAGCGACCTGTCCGCCCTCCAGCAGAACCGGCTGATCTGGGCGCCGGACGCGTTCGGCTCCGCCTGCTTCCTGATCTCCGGCGTGCTCGGCTACCGCGCCAGCACGAAACCCAAGACAATGGCCGGGATCAACCTGGCCGGCTGCGTGTTCTTCGGGATCGCGGCCGTCGCCTCCTATGTCGTCCCCGAGACCGGCTCGATCCTCGATCTCGCCGCCGCCAACTGGAACACCGCGCTCGGTGCGCTGTGCTTCCTCACCGGCGCCGTGATGCTCGCCCGCCACAACCGAGGTGTGACCCCATGACGCTTCCTCAGGACCAACCGACCCCGCCGAGCGCGTCGGACGGCGACGACCTCGAGCAGCACCTCGAGGAGCTCGCAAAGGCCTACGGCAACCGCTTCCTGCTGGAGGC
Organism: uncultured Solirubrobacteraceae bacterium; assembly: GCA_963849695.1. Classification (GTDB taxonomy): domain Bacteria; phylum Actinomycetota; class Thermoleophilia; order Solirubrobacterales; family Solirubrobacteraceae; genus DASSUW01. The sequence goes on along the minus strand of CAWKIT010000019.1, from coordinate 70,386 downwards.
GGCGCCCGACCACCAGCTGCCCGAGCACGGCATGACCGGGACCGACGCGATGCGGCTGGTCGCCGAGGAGCTCGTGCTGGACGGGATCCCGATGCGCAACCTGGCGACGTTCGTGACCACGTGGATGGAGCCCGAGGCCCAGCGCCTGATCGCGGGGAACCTGCACCGCAACTTCATCGACCATGCGGAATACCCGCAGACGGCGGAGATCGAGCAGCGCTGCATCCGCATGCTCGCGCACCTCTTTCACGCGCCGGGCGAGACCACCGGCGCCCGCTGCCAGGGATCGTCGGAGGCGATCATGCTCGGCGCGCTGTCGCTGAAGTGGAAGTGGCGCCAGCGGCGCGAGGCAGCCGGCAAGGACACGAGCCGCCCGAACCTCGTGTTCGGCGCCGACGTGCACGTGGTGTGGGAGAAGTTCTGCCGCTACTTCGACGTCGAGCCGCGCATCATCCCGCTGCAGCCCGACAAGTACACGATCGGGCCGGAGGATGTGGAGCCGCACGTCGACGAGAACACGATCGGCGTCGCCGCCGTGCTGGGCACGACCTTCACGGGCCACGCCGACGACATCGGCGGGATCAACGACCTGCTCGTGCGGCTCCGCGACGAGCGCGGGGTCGACGTCCCGCTGCACGTCGACGGCGCCAGCGGCGGCTTCGTGTGGCCGTTCCTGTATCCCGACTCGGCATGGGACTTCCGGCTCGAGCAGGTCCGCTCGATCAACGTCTCCGGACACAAGTTCGGACTCGTGTACCCGGGCATCGGCTGGCTCGTCTTCCGCGAGCGCTCAGACCTCGCCGAGGATCTCGTGTTCTACGAGAACTACCTCGGCAAGACCGACGCCACGTTCACGCTGAACTTCTCCACCGGCTCGGCGATGGTGCTCGCCCAGTACTACAACTTCGTGCGCTTCGGGGTCACCGGCTACCGCTACATCATGGAGACGATGCAGGCCAACGCGCACTCGCTGGCGAAGCAGATCGCCGGCATCGGCGAGTTCCGGTTGGTCGGCCACGACGGCGCCGAGCAGCTGCCGCTGGTCGCGTTCCAGCTCACCGACGGGCACGACTTCGACGAGTTCGACGTCGCGTCGCAGCTGGCCGCCGAGCGCGGATGGATGGTGCCGGCCTACACGCTGCCCCCGAACGCCGATCACGTCACGATCATGCGCGCGCTCGTCAAGCTCACCCTCGGCCGGTCGCTGAGCACCACCCTCGCCGAGGACATCGCGCAGGCGTGCGAGACCCTGGCGGTGAAGGGCGGGCTGCACGAGCGCGACCGTCAGCGGGTCAAGACCGGAACCGGATACTGAAGCAAGATCACCCCCTTCGTACGAGGCAATGACGACGCTCCGGCTCCAGGCTCTCAGCGTGCAGCGCTCCGAGCGGACCCTCCGGCGCCTCGCCCTCAACGACGAGCGGTACCTGCGCTCCGCCGTCGCGGACCCCGGCATCTCGAGCGATCTCGACGTCAAGGCCCAGGCGCTGATCCGGCTCGGCTCGCTGCTTTCGATCGGCGCCGCGACGGTGTCGCTGCGCTGCACGGTGGAGCTGGCGGCCGCGGCCGGGGCCTCGGACGAGGAGATCGTCGGCGTCCTGCTCGCGATCGCGCCCGCGGTCGGGCATGCTCGCGTGGTCGGAGTGGCTCCGCACCTCGGGCTCGCGCTCGGCTACGACTTCGACGGGGAAGAGCAGACCTGAGCCGAGCGTGCCCTGCGCTGCCCGCGCGGTCATGAACCGGCGATGATCGCCGCATGCATGCAGAGGTCCTGGTCCTCGCCGCGGCGAGCGCGGTGCGGCCGAGCACCAGCACGGCCGCCGTCTACGCGCTGCTGTCGTCGGACCGGCCGCGCCCGGTGCTCGCCGCCTTCACCGTGGCCGGGCTGCTCTTCAGTTGCGCGATCGGGGTCATCGTGGTGTTTGCGCTCCACGGCGTGTCGCTGCCCGGCGGCGCATCGACGCGCACGGCGATCGTCGATCTCGCGGCAGGTGCCGCGATGCTCGGCTTCGCGAGCGGCGCCTGGTCGGGGCACGTCGAGCGGCTGCGGCAGCGCCGCGGTGAGCGCGGTGCCCCGCGGATCGTGACGGCGCTGCGGCGGCCGACGATCAAGGTCGCGGCGACCGCCGGCGTCGTCACCCACCTTCCGGGCCTGTTCTACCTCGTCGCGCTGAACGCGATCACGGCCGACGACCCGGCCGTGGCACGCGCGGTCGGCGAGGTCGTCGGCTACAACCTCGTCTGGTTCAGCGTGCCGATCGCCGCCATCGTCGTCGCCCGGCGCGACGCCGGGGGCATGCACGCCAGGATCGCGCGAGTCAACGTCTGGGCGAAGGCGCACGAGCAGACGATCGTCGTCGTCGTGTTCGCGAGCGTCGGCACGTACCTGGTCGTCAAGGGCGTCAGCGGTCTCCTCTCCTGACCGGCCGGACGCGCGGTTGCGCCGTCAGCCCGCGCTCACCCCGTGACGCCGCAGGTAGTCGAGGTAGAACGGCCGCAGGAGCTCCGCCACCTCGCCGCGCCCGGACTGGGTGACGTCGTCGACGTGGGCGCTGATGCGCTGCACGTCGAGCTGCGCTTCGTCGAAGTCGCCGGCCGCGGTCTCGGCCGCGGGCAGCACCTGCATCAGCTCCCAGAAGAACTTGGCGTCGAGATGGCGGCGGGCGCGGTGTACGGCGAGATCGTGGAGCTCGGCCGAGGACAGCGCGTCGAGGCCGTCGGATTCGGTCATCGCGGCGGAGGCTAATGGGTGGCGGCATGCCTCGCGTCATCCGATCGGGGCGACACCGCGGGGTGGCGCCCTACACCGGACAAGGGGGGTGCATGCCCGTGTGTGAGACAGATGCGCGCTCCCTTGCCTCCGGACCGCTCCCCGGAGGATGCTTGATAGTCAGATGGCTGACGGGTCCGCTGTTCTCCTCGCTGAAGCCGATGCGGTGCTGCGCCATGGCCGCCCGCCGCGCCTCCGCGCGCGGACGCTGCGGCGCGAGCGGCTGCTGCGCCGCCTCGCCCAGACGCGGCACGTGCCGCTCACTCTGATCGTGGCCCCCGCGGGCTACGGCAAGACCACGCTGCTCGCTCACTGGCTCGCGATCGACGCGCGACACGTCGCGTGGCTCGCGCTCGAGGAGGCGGACGACGAGCCCGGCCGCGTGATGGAGTCGATCGCACTCGCGCTCGACCTTCCCAACCCGAGTGATCTGACGCTCGCCACGCTGGGACGCGCGATCGCACTGCGCGAGGAGCCGTTCGTCCTGGTGCTCGACGATCTCCACAACCTGTCCTCGCCCGAGGCGCTCGCGGTGGTGACGGCGGTCGCCGACACGGTGCCGGCCGGATCGCAGGTCGTCGGCGCCGGCCGTGAGGAGCCGGACATCCCGATCGGGCGCCTGCGTGCTCACGGGCACCTGATCGACATCCGCGCGCGCGATCTCGCCATGACCCGGAGCGAGGCGACCGCGATGCTCGCCCTGATGGATCTCGATCTCCGGCCGGAGGACGTGAGGCTGCTGGTCGAGCGGACCGAGGGCTGGCCCGCCGGTCTGTACCTCGCCGGCCACTCGCTCCAGGGCGGGGAGGACGTCTGCTCCCGGGTGGCGCGCTTCGGAGGTGACGACCGGCTGGTCGCCGACTACGTGCGCGACGAGATGCTGGACCTGCTCGACGCCGAACAGCTCGAATTCCTCAAGTGCACGTCGGTGCTGCGCGAGCTCTCCGGACCGCTGTGCGACGCGGTGCTCCAGCGCACCGGCTCCGGGAGCCTGCTGCGCGACATCTCGCGGTCGAACCTGCTCGTCGTGCCGCTCGACAGCTCCGACGGGTCGTACCGCTACCACGCACTGCTCGCCGGCATGCTCGAGGCGGAGCTGCGGCGCGCCGACCCGGACCGGCAAGCGGACCTGCACCGGAGGGCGAGCACCTGGTACGCGGAGACGGGCGACCACGAGCGCGCGGCCGATCATGCGATCGAGGCGGGCGACCCCGCGCTCGCCGGGACGCTGCTGTGGGGCACCGCGGCCGAGCAGGTGCTCGCCGGCCGCGGCGCCCGCGTCCGGCGCCGGCTGGATCGCTTCACTCGCGATCAGATCGCGGCGCACCCGACGCTGGCGCTCACCGCCGCGGCCGAGCACCTCGCGCTCGGCGAGCGCGATCTGGCAGAGCACTTCGCCGCTGCGGCGCAGCGGGCGGGCACGGCCTCTGACGTCGACGACTCGCTGGCCGCCGGCATGGAGACGATGCGCGCGGCCGTCGCGCGAGGCGGCGTCGAGCAGATGCGCCGCGATGCCGCGCGCGCGTACGAGGGATCCCCGGAGGACAGCCCATGGCGGTCGCTCTGCTGTCTGCTGCGCGGCGTCGGCGACCACCTGCTCGGCGATGCCGACCAGGCTCGCGACCACCTGGAGGAGGGCGCGCGGCGCGGCGCGATCGCGGCCCCCAGCGTGCAGGCCCTGTGTCTCGCGCAGCTGGCGCTGATCGCGATCGACGCCAACGACTGGGAGCAGGGGCCTCTGCTCGCCATGCGCGCTCGGTCCCAGGTCGACCGCGTCGGCCTGGGGGAGCACCCGACGTCCGCGCTCGTCTTCGCGGTCTCGGCGCTGGTGCGCGCGCATCGCGACCGCGTCGAGGACGCCCAGGCGGACCGGCGACGCGCGTGCGACCTGTTGACACGACTCGTCGACTATGTCCCCTGGTACGACGTCGAGGCGCGCGTCGTGCTGGCCCGGGCGGCGCTCCGCCTGGGCGACGTCACGGGCGCGCGCACGCTGCTCGCCGAGGCCGAGCGGACGCTGCGCCACGACGATGCCGCAGTCCACCTTCGCACCTGGATCGCCGAGCTGCGCGAGCAGGTCGACGCGTTCACGGTCACCGAGCTGGTGGGCCCGTCGTCGCTGACGACGGCGGAGCTCCGCATCCTCTCACTGATGCCGACGCACCTGTCCTTCCGCGAGATGGGCAGCCGGCTGCACGTGTCCGCCAACACGGTCAAGACCCACGCCCACGCCGTCTACCGCAAGCTCGACGTCTGCTCGAGGTCCGAGGCCGTGGTGCGCGCCCGCGAGACCGGGCTGCTCGACATCTGAGCCTGCGGTCCCGGGGTTCTACCTTGACTCGGGTGGACATGACAGCGGAGGAGTTCCGCGAGTTGTTCCGGGCGGTCTCGAACTGGGGTCGCTGGAGCGACGGTGGACGGCGCGGCGCCCTGAACCACCTCACTCGCGATCGAATCGCCGCCGCGCTGCGGCTCGCGCGCACCGGCGAGACGGTCTCCCTGAGCCAGCCGCTGAGGACCGAGGCCGGGATCGACATGCCCGAGCCCGCCGATCACCACATGACGATGCTGACCGACGTCGACATCGGATCGGGGTCCCTGCGCTTCGCGAAGGACTACGTCGGCGTCGACTATCACAACGAGGGGCACAGCCACATCGACGCCTTCTCCCACGTCGCCTTCGATGGCCTGCTCTTCGATGGCAAGCCGGACCGCTCGGTCACCTCGGAGGGCGCGCATGCGGGCGACATCGAGGTCCTCAGGGACGGCCTGGTCGGCCGCGCCGTCCTGCTTGACGTGCCACGGGTGCGTGGTGTCCGGTGGCTCGAGCCGGGGGAGCACGTCTCCCGCGAAGACCTCGAGGCGGCGGAGCGAGAGCAGGGGGTGAGCGCGGGACCCGGTGACATCCTCCTCGTCCGCACCGGTCACGCGCGGCGCCTGACCGAGCTCGGGCCGTGGAACACCCCTGAGGCGAAGTCCGGGCTCCACCCGACGACCGCGCGGTTCCTGGCGGAGCGGGAGATCTCCGTCCTGGGGTCCGACGGCAACAACGACACCGCTCCGAGCACCACGGAGGGGGTGGCGTTCCCGATCCACGTGCTCGCCATCAACGCGATGGGCGTTCACCTGCTCGACTACCTCCAGTTCGAGGACGTCGTGCCGCGTTGCGAGGCGGAGGGCCGCTGGGAGTTCCTGTTCGTCGCCGCTCCCCTCCGCGTAGCCGGAGGGACGGGATCCCCCCTGAACCCGGTCGCGATCTTCTGAGTCCTCCGCGCCCTGGCCGGCGCCGGTAGGTTCATCGAAATGAATGCCACCGGAATGAGCAACTCGGCCGCAACCGTCATGCCGCTGCGCGCGCGCCCCGCCTGGCAGGCTCTCGAGTCGCACCACAAGGAGATCTCTGCGGCGCACATCCGGGACCTGTTCGCCGCGGACCCGAACCGGGGGGAGCGCCTGACCGCGGAAGGCGCGGGCCTGTACCTCGACTACTCGAAGAATCGGATCACCGCCGAGACGATCGCTCTGCTGGTGCAACTGGCCACGGAGTCACGACTGCAGGAGCGGATCGAGGCGATGTTCCGCGGCGAGCGGATCAACGCCACCGAGCATCGATCGGTGCTGCACGTCGCGCTCCGGATGCCGCGCGGCGAGTCCTTGGTCGTAGACGGCGTGGACGTCGTGGCCGAGGTGAACGCCGTGCTCGACCGGATGTCCGTCTTCGCCGATCGCATCCGCTCGGGCGAATGGCAGGGCCACACGGGGAAGGCGATCCGCAACGTCGTCAACATCGGCATCGGCGGCTCCGACCTCGGTCCCGTGATGGCGTACGAGGCGCTGCGCCACTACTCGAGGCGGGACATGACGTTCCGTTTCGTGTCCAACGTCGACTCGACGGACTTCGCCGAGGCGACGCGTGACCTGGCCGCCGACGAGACGCTGTTCATCATCTCGTCGAAGACGTTCACGACGCTCGAGACGATGACCAACGCCCGCACGGCGCGGGAGTGGGCGCTGGCGGAACTCGGAGACGAGTCGGCGGTCGCCAAGCACTTCGTCGCGGTCTCCACGAACGCGGACGAGGTCTCCAAGTTCGGGATCGACACCGACAACATGTTCGGCTTCTGGGACTGGGTCGGCGGCCGCTACTCGATGGACTCGGCGATCGGGCTGTCGACGATGCTCGCTCTCGGACCGGATCGCTTCCGCGAGCTGCTCGCCGGCCTTCATGAGATGGACGTGCATTTCCGCACGACGCCGCCGGAGCGCAACCTGCCGGTCCTGATGGGGCTGCTGTCCGTCTGGTACGGGGACTTCTTCGACGCGCAGACGGTCGGGGTGATGCCGTACAGCCAGTATCTGAAGCGCTTCCCGGCGTACCTGCAGCAGCTGACGATGGAGTCGAACGGCAAGCACGTCACGCTGGACGGGCGCCGCGTCGACTACCAGACCGGCGCCGTCGTCTGGGGCGAGCCCGGCACCAACGGCCAGCACAGCTTCTACCAACTGATCCATCAGGGCACGAAGTTGATCCCGCTGGACCTGATCGGGTTCGCCAGGACGCTGAACCCGATCCGCGACCACCACGACGTGCTGATGTCGAACGTGTTCGCCCAGGCCGAGGCGCTGGCGTTCGGCAAGACCGAGGAGGAGGTGCGCGCCGAGGGGACGCCGGAGCCTGTCGTGCCGCATCGGGTGTTCGAAGGGAACCGGCCGACCAACGTGGTCCTGGCGGAGCAGCTGACGCCGCACACGCTCGGCAGCCTGATCGCACTCTACGAGCACAGCGTGTTCACCCAGGGCACGGTCTGGAGCATCAACTCCTTCGACCAGTGGGGCGTCGAGCTCGGCAAGGTGCTCGCGAAACGGATCATCCCCGAGCTCGAGTCGCGGGAGGAGCCGGACCTCGCGCACGACAGCTCGACCAACGCCCTGATCCGTCGCTACCGGGCGATGCGATGACCGGAAAACCGCAACGCTGGAATCCGCGCCAAAGGAGCTGAGGATGGCCACGAACACGCCAATGCAACTCGGGATGGTCGGACTCGGGCGGATGGGCGCCGGACTCGTCAGGCGCCTGATGGCGGACGGACACCGCTGCGTCGGCTACGACGTCTCGGCGGACGCCGTCAGCGCCGTCGAGGCGGACGGCGCCGAGGGCGCCGGATCGATGCAGGAGTTCGCCGCGAAGCTCGAACGGCCGCGGACGGCGTGGGTGATGGTCCCCGCGGGCGAGATCACCGACCGGACGATCGCGTCGCTGGCCGACGTGCTCGAGCCCGGCGACACGATCATCGACGGGGGCAACACGTACTACCACGACGACATCCGGCACGCCGCCGCGCTGAAGGAGAAGGGCATCCATCACGTCGACGTCGGCACGAGCGGCGGCGTCTGGGGCTTCGAGCGCGGCTTCTGCCTGATGATCGGCGGAGACGTGGAGGTGGTCGGCCGGCTCAGTCCGATCTTCGCCTCGATCGCCCCCGGCGTCGACGCCGCGGAGCGAACGTCGGGACGCACCGGTGAGCCGTCGCCGTCCGAGCACGGCTTCTACCACTGCGGGCCCAACGGCGCCGGCCACTTCGTGAAGATGGTCCACAACGGCGTCGAGTACGCGCTGATGGCGGCCTACGCCGAGGGTCTGAACATCATCAAGAACGCCGACGCCGGCGTGCGCGGACGCGAGCAGGACGCCGAGACGGCGCCGCTCGCGCAGCCCCAGTACTACCGGTACGAGATCGACGTCGCCGAGGTGGCGGAGGTCTGGAGGCGAGGGAGCGTGGTGGGGTCGTGGCTGCTCGACCTGACCGCCGGCGCGCTCCACTCCTCCCCGGACCTCGAGGGGTTCGCCGGCCGGGTCTCGGATTCCGGCGAGGGCCGCTGGACCTCGATCGCCGCCATAGAAGTGGGCGTCCCCGCGCCGACCCTGACCACCGCGCTGTATTCGCGCTTCGCGTCACGCGATCTGGACATGTTCGCGAACAAGCTGCTGTCGGCCATGCGCAAGGAGTTCGGCGGACACGCGGAAAAGCAGTCGCTGTAACCGCCGTGCAGGCGGCGGAAGAGCTCGAGTCTGACGACGTCTCGCGGGCGGTGCCGGAGGCCCGCTACGTTGCCGTCTTCCTCTGCGCGGCGGCCGCGCTCGTCGTCCTCGTGATGGTGCCGACCACGGACTGGACGCGCGCGCTGGCGCTGCTGTTCGAGTCCCTCGCCCTCTTCATCGCGGTCGCGACCGGCCGCGAGCGCGTGCAGGTGCGGCGCACGAGGGCGGCGGCGGTCGGCGTCGTCGCGGTGCTGTTGATCGCGGCCGCGGCGGCCGGGGTGCTCGGACCCGCGACCGTCTCCGCGCTCAGCGCGACTGCCGCGATCAGCGCCTCGGCCGCGATCGCAGGGGGGCTCGTGCGCTTGGTCCGGCAGCGTGGCGTCACGCTGCAGGCGGTTGCCGGCGCCCTCGCGATCTACCTGCAGCTCGGGCTCATGTTCGCCTGGCTCATCGGCTTCATCGCGCACGTCGACAGCGCCCCCTACTTCGCGCAGGGCGGCGACGGATCGCAGGCGGATCGCGTGTACTTCAGCTTCACGGTCATGACCACCACGGGGTTCGGGGACCTGACCGCCGCCGAGTCCGTCGGCCGCGGCCTCGCGGTCCTCGAGATGCTGGCGGGCCAGCTCTATCTCGTCACGGTGATCGGAGTGCTGGTCGGCGGGCTCGTCGGCCGGCGACGAGCGTGAGGTCGACGGTCGCACGCCGCCCAGATCATCCGGTTCGTACGAGGCGGCTCGCGCCGTCGCGCTGCACTCTGCAGCCAACCGTCCAACCAGGAGTGATGCGATGACCCAGATGCACGAGCCCGCGAGCCCCCCCTCGAAGAGCGCCTACGAGATCGAAGGGCAGGGGTGGGTCGTGTTCTGCGGGATCATGATCCTCGTCGTCGGCCTGATGAACGTGATCTACGGGATCGCGGCGATCGACAACTCGACGTTCTTCGTCCAGGACGCCAGGTACGTCGTCTTCAACGACCTCAACACCTGGGGATGGATCCTGCTGGTCGTCGGCGCCGTCCAGCTCGTCGCCGCTTTCGGGATCTGGTCGCGCCGCGGGTGGGGCCGATGGATCGGCATCATCTCGGCCAGCGGCAACGCGGTGGTCCAGCTGCTCTTCATCTCCTCCTTCCCGCTGGCGGCGCTGGCTCTGTTCGCGGTCGACGTCCTGGTCATCTACGGCCTGGCGTCATGGGACTACCGCGAGCGGTCCTGACCGTCAGCGAGTCTCGACGCGGAGCGCGAACGCAGCGCTTGCGCTCCCGCCCGGTGGCACCCTGCGGAGCCCCTCGTGGCTCCGCAGCGCGTCGACCGGCGCCATCATCGGCTCGAAGCAGATGACAGGCTGATCGGGCGGCGCGAAGACCTGCGCATAGCGGTATGAGGAGGTCAGCTCGACCGTCGCCCGGCGCCTGCCGGCGGCGACGGAGAACCGCGACCCGGGCGCCACGGCGAAGAGGTCGTCGTACGTGCGGTCGCCGAGCGCGAACGCCTCGGCGGCGAGCTCGGTCGCCCCGCCGGTCGGCAGGCCGAGGTCGTCGAGCTCGAGCGCCGTCCTGGCCGGGAGCTCGACCCGCCATTGCTCGCGCGCGGCCCCGGGCGGCGCCAGGTAGGGATGGAAGCCGAACGACAGCGGCACCTCGGACTCGCCGGCGGTGACCGTCGTCGCGACCGTCAGCGTCCCGTCCGCGAGCCGGATCGCCAGCTCGAGCACGTGCGGGAACGGGAAGACGGCCAGCAGCTCGGGGTGGGCACCGAAGTCCAGGCGCGCGACGAGCGAGGAGGCGCCGTGGGAGACCAGGCGCCAGTCCGAGGCGGCGGCGAGCGCCCCGTGGATCGGCAGGCAGTGCTCGTCGCCGTGGAGCAGCGGCGAGCCGCGGTCGAGCTCGACGCGCATCCCGCATGCCTCGTAGTCCCAGCCGCCGAGCCGGTTCGCCCACGGGTAGAGCAGTGGGATCCCGAACACGGCGCCGTGGTCGAGGTAGGCGGGAAGGCCGCCGCCGAGCCCGAGCAGCTCCTCGCCGCTCTCGCGCAGCGAGCAGCCGACCATCCCGGCTCCGGCCGCGAAGCGCGCGGTCAGATCGCCGTCCGGCGCGACGAGCTCGACGAGTCCTGCATCGGCCATGCGACCAAGTGTGGGCCGTGCTCCGGCGGCAATCTCATCCGCATGGGGTGATGGCCGCGCGCACGGGTTGAGGTTCGGTACCGGTATGGCCACGACAACCCACCCGCGGGCGACCGCGCCCCGAGTCGATGAGCCGCGCCCCGCCGACGTGTTCGTCGCGTTCGGCATCACCGGCGACCTCGCGAAGGTGATGACGTTCCGGTCGCTGTACCGGCTGGAGCGGCGCGGGTTGCTCGACTGCCCGATCGTCGGCGTCGCGGTCGACGACTGGAGCCCCGAGGACCTGCGCGAGCACGCCCACGCCGCGATCGCCGCCGGCGGGCCGGTCGACGACGCGATCTTCGAGCGCTTCGCGTCGCGACTGAGCTACGTCCAGGGCGACTTCGGCGATGCCGAGACGTTCAAGCGGCTCGCCGCCGCCATCGGCCCCGTCCGGCAGCCTGTGTTCTACCTCGAGATCCCGCCGTTCCTGTTCGGAACCGTCGTCGCGGGCCTCGCCGGCGCCGGGCTGACGGAGAACGCGCGCGTCGTCGTCGAGAAGCCGTTCGGACACGACCTCGCCTCCGCGCGCGAGCTCAACGAGCAGGTCCACGAGCACCTCGACGAGTCCCAGCTGTACCGGATCGACCACTTCCTCGGGAAGATGGGCCTGACCGAGATCCTCTACCTGCGGTTCGCGAACACGACGTTCGAGCCGATCTGGAACCGCAACTACGTGTCGTCGGTCCAGATCACGATGGCGGAGGACTTCGGGGTCGACGACCGCGGCCACTTCTACGACCCGGTCGGCGCGGTCCGGGACGTGGTGGTCAACCATCTGATGCAGGTCGTCGGCGCCGCGGCGATGGAGCCGCCGGCAGGCGGCGGTACCGGGCGTCCTCAAGGACTCGCTGTTCAGCGTCTTCCGCGCCATGCCGGACGCCGACCCGGTGCAATACGTACGGGGGCAGCACGCCGGCTACCGTCAGATCGACGGCGTCGCGCCCGATTCGAACACCGAGACGTATGCTGCGCTGCAACTGCACATCGAGAACTGGCGCTGGTCCGACGTGCCGTTCTTCATTCGCACGGGCAAATGCCTGCCGGTCACGCAGACCGAGGTGCGGCTGGTTTTCCAGTCACCGCCACGGCTCGGTTTCGCGGCGCAGCTCCGCCGTCCGGAGCCCGACCAGCTGATCATCCGGCTCGATCCCTCGACCGGCGTCCGCATGCTCGTCGCGGCCCAGCGCGGCGAGGCGGTGGACCCTGAGCAGTTGCCGATGGACGTCGAGTTCGGCGGCGGAGCCGAGGACGAGCCGGCCCCCTATGAGGTCCTGCTGCACGCGGCGATGATCGGCAACAACGCACGGTTCACGCGTCAGGACAGCGTCGAGGAGACGTGGCGCGTCCTCCAGCCGCTGCTCGATTCGCCGCCGCCCGTGCACCCGTACGCCAAGGGGGCGTGGGGACCGCCGGCCGCGGATGACCTGATCGCCGAGTCACGGGCGCTGGCACGAGCCGTGGGTGCCGTCATGAGCACTGACGTGACCGACGGCGCCAAGCCGCTTACCCAGGCCGCGCCCCAGAGCGCCGCCGCGCCATCACCGTTCACGCCGATCGCCGACTACGCGTTCCTGTCCGACTGCCATACGGGCGCGCTGGTCGCACCCGACGGGGCGATCGACTGGCTGTGCGTGCCGCGGTTCGACTCCCCGAGCGTATTCGGGACCCTGCTCGACCGCGGAGCAGGCGCGTTCCGGCTCGGGCCGTTCGGGATCAACGTCCCGCTGGCCCGCACGTACGAGCCGGGCACGAACGTGCTGAGCACCACGTGGCACACGCCGACGGGCTGGCTCGTGGTCCGCGACGCGCTGGTCATGGGCCCGCGGCGGGGCGACGACACGATCACCCCGCACACGCGGCCGCCGGCGGACGACGACGCCGAGCACCTGCTCGTGCGGACCGCCGTCTGCATCGAGGGCAGCGTGGAGGTCGAGCTGATCTGCGAGCCCGTGTTCGACTACGGGCGCGAGACCGCCGAGTGGTCACTGGTCGGCGACGACCTCCACGCGGCCGACGCCTCGGGCGCCGGCCAGACGATCCGGCTGCAGACCGACATGGCGCTCGGGATCGAGGCCGGCCGCGTCCGCGCGCGCCACACGCTGCGCGAGGGCGAGCGGACTGTTCTGCTCGCTGTCCTGGGCCGAGGGCTTCACGTCTCCGGCCGACGCCGCCGATGCCGTCGCGCGGCTCGACGCGACCGCGCACTTCTGGCGGTCGTGGGTCGGGCGGGCGCGGATCCCCGACCAGCGCTGGCGGCAGCCGATCCTGCGCTCCGCGCTGGCGATCAAGGGCCTGACCTACATGCCGACCGGCGCCACCGTCGCCGCCCTCACGACCTCCCTGCCGGAGACGCCGGGCGGCGAGCGCAACTGGGACTACCGCTATACCTGGATGCGCGACACCACGTTCACGCTGCGGGCGCTGCATTGGCTGAACCTCGACTGGGAGGCCGACGAGTTCATGCAGTTCGTCGCCGACATCGAGGCCAACGAGGACGGCGCGCTGCAGATCATGTACGGGATCGACGGGCGCCGCGACCTCACGGAGAGCACGCGCGACGACCTCTCCGGGTACGCGGGCGCGCGGCCGGTGCGGGTCGGCAACGGCGCCTTCGACCAGCGCCAGAACGACGTGTTCGGCGCCGTGCTCGACTCGGTGCTGGTGCACACGCGCCGCAGCGAGCGGCTGCCGCGGCGGCTGTGGCCGATCGTCGAGAGCCAGGCCGAGGGCGCGGCGCGCGTGTGGCGCGAGCCCGACCAGGGGATCTGGGAGGCGCGCGGCGAGCCGCAGCACTATGTCTCGTCGAAGCTGATGTGCTGGGTGGCGCTCGACCGCGCGGCGGAGCTCGCCGGGATCCGCGGCGCGGCCGAGCTCCAGGCCAAGTGGGCGCGCGACTGCGGAGGAGATCCGCGCCGACATCCTCGAGCACGGCGTCGACGAACGCGGCGTGCTGCGCCAGCACTACGCGACCGACGCGCTCGACGCGTCCACGCTGCTGGCGGCGATGTTCGGGTTCCTGCCGCCCGGCGACGAGCGGCTGAAGGCGAGCGTGCTCGCGATCGAGGAGGAGCTGACCGAGCACGGCTTCGTCCTGCGCTACAAGACCGACGAGACCGACGACGGCCTGTCGGGCAAGGAGGGGACGTTCCTGATCTGCTCGTTCTGGCTCGTCTCGGCGCTTGCGATCGTCGGCGAGCTCCAGCGCGCGCGCGACCTGATGGAGCGCCTGCTCCGCGTCGCCTCGCCGCTCGGGCTGTACGCCGAGGAGTTCGATGCCGACACCGCCCGGCATCTCGGCAACTTCCCGCAGGCGTTCTCGCACCTGGCGCTGATCCAGGCAGCGGCCCGGATCATCGTCGCCGAGCGGCTGGAGGAGCTGAAGTGATGAGTGAATACGACGTCATCGTGATCGGGAGCGGCGCGGGCGGCGGCACGCTCGTGCACCGGCTCGGCTCGACCGGCAAGCGGATCCTGCTCCTCGAGCGCGGCGACTGGCTGCCGCGGGAGCCCAGCAACTGGTCGGCGCACGACGTGTTCGTCGACAACCGCTACGTGTCGCCCGACACGTGGTACGACGGCGACGGCCGGCCCTTCCAGCCGCAGGTGCACTACTTCGTCGGCGGCGCGACGAAGCTCTACGGCGCCGCGCTCTACCGCCTGCGGGCCGAGGACTTCGCCGAGCTGAGCCACCACGACGGGGTCTCGCCCGCGTGGCCGATCGGCTACGACGAGATGGAGCCGTACTACACCGAGGCCGAGCAGATGTACCGCGTGCACGGCGCGCGCGGCGAGGACCCGACCGAGCCGCGCGCGAGCGCGCCGTACCCGTTCCCGGCGCTGGTGCACGAGCCGCGCATCCAGAAGCTCTCGGACGACCTGGCGGCCGCGGGCTACCGCCCCTTCCACGCGCCGTGCGGCGTCATGCGCGACGACGCGAACCCGCCGTTCAGCACCTGCATCCGCTGCGCGACGTGCGACGGCTTCCCCTGTCTCGTGCACGCCAAGTCCGACGCCGAGGTGCTCGGAGTGCGGCCGGCGCTCGAGTACCCGAACGTCACGCTGCTCACCAGTGCGCGGGCCGTCCGGCTCGAGACCGACGCGGCGGGCACGACGGTCACCGGCGTGGTGGCGGAGCACGACGGCGGCACGGAGACGTTCCGCGGCGATCTCGTCGTCGTGTCGTGCGGCGCGGCCAACACGGCCGCTCTCCTGCTCGCGTCAGCCTCCGACCGGCACCCCGACGGGCTGGCGAACGGGTCCGGGCAGGTCGGCCGCAACTACATGTTCCACAACAGCCAGGCCGTGCTGGCTCTGTCCAAGGACGAGAACCCGACCGTGTTCCAGAAGACGCTCGGGCTCAACGACTTCTACCTCCGCGGCCGCGACGTCGACTACCCGCTCGGGAACATCCAGATGGTCGGCAAGTCGTCGGCGCCGATGTACCGCGGCGAGAAGCCGGTCGAGACGAAGCTCGCGCCGACGCGGTCGCTCGACCAGGTCGCCCGCCACGCGATCGACTTCTGGCTCTCGACCGAGGACCTGCCGCGGCCCGACAACCGTGTCACCTTGAGGCCAGACGGGAGCATCGGCCTCTCGTACACGCCCAACAACGAGGTGCCCAAGCAGAAGCTGTACGAGCACCTGCGGTCGATCCTCGGCCATCTCGGCCTCGATCACCACCACCTCATCCCGCGCCACGCCTACCTGAAGAACGAGATCCCCGTCGCGGGCTGCGCGCACCAGGCCGGTACGTGCCGGTTCGGGACCGACCCCGCCACCTCGGTGCTCGACGTCGACTGCCGGGCCCACGAGGTCGACAACCTGTACGTCGTCGACACGAGCTTCTTCCCGAGCATCGGCGCCGTCAACCCGGCGCTGACGGCGATGGCCAATGCGCTGCGCGTCGGCGACCGGATCGGCGCCCGGCTCGGCGCGGACGTACGAAAGGCGGCGGTCGCATGAGCGCCCCGAACGGTCGGAGCCACGTGGTGATCCTGGGTGCCGGCATGGCGGGGCTCGGCTGCACCCGGCGCCTCGCCGATCACGAGCACGTGCGGGTGACGCTGATCGACCGCCACAACTACCACCAGTTCCAGCCGCTGCTCTACCAGGTCGCGACCTCCCAGCTCGCCCCGAGCGACATCGCGTTCCAGATGCGCAAGCTGTTCCGCGAGCACCCGAACGTCGACGTCAAGCTCGCGGACGTCGCCGCCGTCGATCCCGCCACGAGGACCGTGACCATGGCCGAGGGCGATCCCGTGACGGGCGACGCGCTCGTGGTGGCGACCGGCTCGGTGCCGAACTTCTTCCGCACACCGGGCGCGGAGGAGCACGCGTTTCCGCTCTACAGCCTCGACGACGCCACCCGCCTGCGCTCACGGATCCTCGGCGTGTTCGAGGACGCCGACCGCGACCCGTCGCTGCTCGACCGGGGCGCGCTGAACTTCGTCGTGGTCGGCGGCGGCCCGACCGGCGTGGAGACGGCCGGAGCGCTCGCCGACATGATCCGCGACACCCTGACCGTCGAGTTCCAGGATCTCGCGGTCTCGGCGGCACGGGTGCACCTCGTCGACCTCGGGCACGTGCTGCTCTCCGGGTTCTCGGAGACCGCCCACGACTACGTCGCCAAGGTCCTGCAGCGCAAGGGCGTCGAGCTGCATCTCGGCGTCCGGGTCACCGAGGTCGGGGCCGGTCACGTGACCCTGTCGGACGGGAGCACGATCGCGACCCGGTGCGTCGTGTGGGGAGGCGGCATCAAGTCCGCCCCGGTCGGCCTCGAGCAGGGCGCGGGCGGCCGGGTGAACGTGCAGGCGGATCTGAGCGTGTACGGTGCGCCGAACGTGTACGCGGTCGGCGACGTCGCCAACATCCCCGGCCCGGACGGCCACTACCTGCCACAGCTCGGCTCGGTGGCTCAGCAGAGCGGGATCTGGGCCGCCGACAACCTGCTCGCCGACTTCGCCGGCGAGCCGCGCAAGCCGTTCCACTACCACGACAAGGGGATCATGGCCATGATCGGGCGCGGCGCCGCGATCGCCGAGGTCGGGGCGCATCGCCACGAGCTGCACGGCGCGATCGCGCACGCCGCCTGGCTCGGAGTCCACGCCACGCTGATGACGGGAGTGCGCAACCGGGTCGAGGGGTTCCTCGACTGGGGCTGGGACAGGTTCTCGAGCACGCGCGGCCCGATGGTGCTCGACCGGTCCGACGCCGCCCGCATCGACTGGGAGGAGGACCGCGTCTCCGAGTCGGCGGTCGCGTGAGCGACCCGATCGTCAGCGCCCTCCTCTTCGCCTCGCAGCTCACGGCGGCGAGGGGCCAGATGGCGTTCACGCTCGGCTTCCACATCATCCTCGCGTCGCTGGGCGTGGCGTTCCCCGCGATCATGCTGATCGCCAACTACCGCGGCCTGCGACGCAACGACCCCGACGCGCTCCTGCTCGCGCGGCGCTGGTCGAAGGTCGTCGCCGTGACGTTCGCGGTCGGCGCCGTCACCGGCACGATGCTCTCGTTCGAGTTCGGGCTGCTGTGGCCCGAGTTCACCGGGACCTTCGGCAAGGTCTTCGGCGTCCTCTTCGCGATCGAGGGGATCTTCTTCTTCCTCGAGGCGATCTTCGTCGCGATCTATATCTTCGGCTGGAACCGCCTGCGGTCCGTGGACGCACTTCTGGGCCGGCGTGCCGATCCCGATCTGCGGCATCGGCGGCGCCTTCTCGGTCGTCGCCGTCAACGCATGGATGAACCAGCCGCAGGGCTTCAAGCTGACGAACGGCGAGGTGACGGACGTCGAGCCGCTTGAAGGTGATCTTCAACCCGGCGGTGCCGTACGAGGTGCCGCACATGATCCTGGCCGCGTACCTCGTCACCGGTTTCCTCGTCGCGTCGGTGTACGCGGTCGGGATGCTGCGCGGCCGGCGGGACCGGTACCACCGGCTCGGGCTGCTGATCCCGCTCACCGTCGCCTGCGTCGTGACGCCGATCCAGTTCGCGGTCGGAGACACCGCCGCGCGCGCGATCGCCGAGGACCAGCCGATCAAGTTCGCGGCGATGGAGTGCGTGCAGACGACCTCGACGCACGTGACCGAGTACATCTTCGGCCGCTGCACCGAGGACGGCGTCAAGGGCGGGATCGGCATCCCCGGCTTTGATTCCTTCCTGGTCGGGTGGAGCACCGACACGGAGGTGACCGGGCTCGACACCGTGCCGCCCGAGGACCGGCCACCCGCCAACACGATGCTGCACTGGGCCTTCGACACGATGGTCGGCATCTGCACGATGCTGATCGCGCTCGGGGCGTGGTTCGGCTTCGTCTGGTGGCGACGGCGGGACATCCCGCGGACGAAATGGTTCCTGCGCGCGGTCGCGGTCTCCGGCGTGTCCTCGGTGGTGGCGCTCGAGTGCGGCTGGATCGTCACCGAGGTCGGCCGGCAGCCGTGGATCGTCTACAACGTGATGCGCACGAAGGACGCCGTGACGCAGGCGGACGGGATCTGGGTGACGTTCACCATCGTCGTAGGGCTCTACGCCTTGCTGGGTGCCGCGCTCGTGATCACGCTGCTGGCGATGGCGCGGCGCTGGCGCGCACAGGATGAGGAGGACTCCGAGGTGCCCTACGGGCCGTCGCCCCCCGTCCCGCCCACCGTGGTCCCGGAGGCGCCGCAGTGAGCACGGCCGACGCCGTCGCCTGGGTGCTGTGGACGGGGCTGACGGCGTACGTGGTGTTCGGCGGAGCGGACTTCGGCGCCGGGTTCTGGAGCCTGGTAGCCGGCGGCGGCGGCCGCGGCAGGCGCGCGCGCGAGCTGATCGACTGGGCGATCGGCCCGGTGTGGGAAGCCAACCACGTCTGGCTGATCTTCGTCCTCGTGGTGCTCTGGACGGCGTTCTCGGCCGCGTTCGAGGCGATCTTCTCCACGCTGTTCATACCGCTCAGCCTCGCCGCGCTCGGCATCGTGCTGCGGGGGGCGGGGTTCGCGTTCCACGAGACGGCGCGACGACTCAAGGGCCGTCGGCTCGCTGAGCGCCTCTTCGGCCTCTCGTCGCTGCTCACGCCGTTCTTCATGGGAACCGTCGTCGGCGCCGTCGCGTCCGGCCGCGTGCCCACCGGCAACGCTGCCGGCGATCCCGTCACCAGCTGGCTGAATCCGCTCTCGGTGCTGATCGGGGCGCTCTTCGTCGCCACGTCCGCGTACCTGGCGGCCGTGTTCCTCATCAGCGACGCCCGGCGCGCCGGTGCCGCCGACCTCGAGCGCTACTTCACCACCCGAGCGCTGGCGGCCGCCGTGGCGGCAGGCGTCCTCGCCGTGGCCGGCATCTTCGCGTTGCGCGACGATGCGCGGTACGTCTACGACGGCCTGACGGGCGACGGATTGCCGCTCGTGATCGGGTCGCTGCTGTGCGGCGCCGCCGCGCTCGTCGTTCTCGCTCGCGGCGCGCGCCGCGGCGCCCGCCCGCTCGCGGTCGGCGCCGTCGTCGCCGTGATCTGGGGCTGGGGCGTCGCCCAGCACCCGTACCTGCTGCCGGAGCACCTCACGATCGACGCCGCCGCCGCGCCCAGCGCCACCCTGACGACGGTGCTGATCGTGTTCGGCGTCGCCGTCGTTCTCGTCGTCCCGTCCATGGCCCTCCTCTACACGCTCGCGCAGCGCAGCCTGATCGAGGAGACATCGAGCCCGACAGCAGGCGCCTCGGAGAAGAGGCAGCAATGAGCAGCATGGCGGACGCGTAGCCGTTGGTCCCCGAGTTGGACCAGCGCGCCCGCCGGGCCTCGCGGTGCCTGCCCTGATTTCATCGTCTTGCTGCTTGCCGTGCCGCTCGCAAGCGGATCCGGGCGCGCCCGGCCCACGAGGGCCGGAGGTGCACGGTCCCGTCATCCGATCTGGACGAGGCCGCCACGGGCGTCGTGCGGGATGGTGCGGTGGTGGTGCGCGTCTCGAGTGCGAGTTGGGCAGTCCGTAGCGTCGCTGCGGGGGCGGCCGGTACCGCCGTAATGACATTGGCCTACAAGGCCGAGCACCGGCTCCGTCGTGGCGTGACGGGCGCGCTTGACTACGACGACTCGCTGGTGCCTGGGCAGATCGTCGCCGCGGTGATGCACCTGCCGCACGTGACGGACCGCGAGGAGCACGACCTCGGCCTGCTGTTGCGCTGGAGCTACGGCTCCGTGTTCGGCCTCTGGCACGGCACGCTGCGGCGGATCGTCGGCGAGCCGTGGGCGAGCGTCGGCTTCGGCGCGACGCTCATGACCGCGACGCTGACGCTGTTCCCGTTGCTCGGCCGCACCCCGCCGCCGTGGCGGTGGCCGCCGGACGTAATGGCCACGAGCATCGGCACACACGTCGCCTACGTATCTGCGGTGGCCGCGGTGGACAACGGTCTGCGCCGCCGAGTCTGATCAAGGAGGGCGCGCGCCCGACCGCACACGCTTCCGAGTCCCGTCCACGTGGACGAACCAGAACGTGATCGTCCCGGCGCGTGAGGTCTCGGCGACGAGCTCCGCGCCGTCGGCGAAGTGATCGCTCATCTCGGTGTAGCTCAGCAGCAGCCCGTCCTCGTGGGCTGGCGAGACCAGGAACGGCGCTTCCGGGTGGGGCGCGAGCCGCTGCACGTGATCGTGGCCCAGCTCGACCCGCAGCTCCTCGGCGGCGAGCGCGTTGAAGTCGTCGCTGCTCGTGAGCAGCAGCGCGTCGGTCACCTCTTCGAGCTCCGCCTCGCGAGTCACCGCGTCGACCATCATCCGCCCCCGGTCGGCCTCGAGGCCGACCGCGCGCGCCGCCGCCTGCTCACCGGCGTCCCCCGTCCACACCCTCACCGCGGCGCCGGCGCGCCGTAGGGCGTGGGCGACCTCGAGTGCCCAGCCGTGGCCACCGACGACGAGCGCCACGACTCCCCCGGCGCCCGCGACCCCGAGCCGGCGCGCGACCGGCGCGGCGGTCAGCCCGTAGAGCACCACCGTCGCAAAGATCGCCACGAAGACGACGGGGAGGATGGCGTCCGCGCCGGCGATCCCCTTCTGCTCGAGCTGGAGCCCGAACGCGGACGCTGAAGCGCCGGCGACGATGCCGCGCGGCGCCATCCACGCCACGAACGCCCGCTCGCGCAGCGGCAGCGGCGAGCGCCATGTCGCCAGCGCGACGGCGGCGGGCCGGATGACGAGCACCATGACCGCGACCAGCGCCAGGGCCTCCGGCAGGACCGCCTCGACCTCGGCCGGCGACACCGACGCCGCGATCAGGACGAAGAGCACCCCGACCAGCAGCTGCACGAGGGTCTGCTGGAACTCGAGCATCAGCGAGACGTCGATCGCGCGCTGGTTGGCCAGCGCCATGCCCATCGCGGTGGTGGCCACGAACCCGGCGTCGTCCCGGAGCAGGTCGGCCGCGACCAGTGCGCCCACCACGGTCGCCAGGGTGACCGGGACCGCCTGCCGCGGCGCCCGTCGCTGCGCTTCGGCGAGGAGGAACCGCAGCACGACGATGCCGACGGCCGCGACGAGCAATCCGGCGCCGATGCTCAGCAGCATCTCGCCCGGGTGCCACGACTCGCCCGTGACGGCCGCGTGGAAGACCAGCACGCCGAGCAGCGCGCCGACCGGGTCGACGAGTACGCCCTCCCAGGTGAGCAGTGACCGGACCTCGCGCTGCGGGCGCACGAACGCGAGAAGCGGCAGCACGACCGTCGGTCCCGAGACCACCAGGATCGCGCCGATCAGCAGCGCGACCCTCGTGTCGAGCCCACCGATCAGCAGGGCCGCGGCCGCGCCGACGCCGAGCCACGTGACCAGCACGCCGACCGAGACCAGCTGGGCCACAAGGCGGCGCGCGGAGGGCGCGATCGAACCGAACGAAAGCCGCAGCCCCGCCTCGAACAGGATCACCCCGACGGCGATCGAGACGAAGGGCTGGAAGAGGTCGCCGAGCAGCTCGTCGGGGTGCACGACATCGGTCACCGCGCCGGCGACGAAGCCTGCGGGGAGCAGCACGACGATGGCGGGGAGGCGCGTGAACCGCGCCACGAGCTGCGCGGCGACGGCCAGCACCAGGACGAGGCCGAGACCGAGGAGGACGTCATCGCCGGACACGGTGGTCTCAGCTCGGTGCGGGGGCTGCCGGTGACGACGGTGGCGCGGTCGCAGCCTCGTCGTCTTCCGCGGACCGGGCCACTGCGAGATCGCGGGCGATCTTCGTCACCGCGGACGTGAGCGGAGCGGCGACGATCAGCCCGATGGTCCCGAACAGAGCGCCGCCGGCGATGGTGACGATCAGGACGGCGAGCGGGTGGATGCCCAGCGCCGCCCCGTAGGCGATCGGCTGGATGAGCTGCTGGAGCGCCCCGTTGGCGAGCAGGGTGATCACGCCCATCGCCAGCGCCGCCGACGGGCCGCCGTCCCCGAGCGCGACCAGCACCGTGAACGCGCCCGCCGTCCACGCGCCGAGGTACGGGATGTAGGCGGCGACGAAGTTGATGACCGCGATCGAGCCGGCGAGCGGGACCCCCAGCACGAAGGCGCCGAGCCCGATGACGATGCCGTTGAACGCCGCCACCGCGGTGACGCCGACGAAGTAGCCCTGCATCGAGCCGATGGTGCGCCCGCTGATCGTGCGCGCGACCGCGTGCGGCACACCCATGTGGCGCTCGAGCCAGCTCCTGATCACCGGCCCGTCCTTGAGCAGGAAGAACAGGCTCAGGATCGTGAAGGAGAGGAACACCGCGAGCGAGCCCAGCTCCCTCAGGCCCGTGCCGAGCCCGCTGAGCAGGAAGTGGAAGGCGCTGCTGATCGAGCCACTCGCGTCCTGCTTGGCGTTGGCCGCCGTCTGCGAGTTCACGCCGAGGTCCTTCAGCCACCCCTCCACCTTGGTCGCCGCGCCCTGCAACTGCGAGTTGAGCTCGCCCGACTGGGCGGAGATGCCCCTGATGACGAGCCAGGCGAGCGCGGCGCCCGCGAGCACGATCAACAGCAGCACGATCGCGGCGCCGGCCCCACGCGGCACTCCGCGACGCTTCAGCCGGCGGATGAGCGGTGACAGCACCGAGGCGAGGATCGCCGCCGTGACCACCGGGATCACGATCGTCTGCGTGAGCGAGAGAAGCCACACCATGCCCACCAGCAGGAGCCCGATTCCCACCAGCAGCCACGCCATGACGCCGAGATCGCGCAGCCAGGTCGGTGCCGCGAAGATGCCCGCAAGCTCGCGCGCGTCGATCTCGACGAACTCGGTATCGCGCGTCCTCGCGCTGCGCGTCGGCGCTCTCGTGGCGCATCCGCCCGTGCAGCGTGAGTCTGCTCTTCCGCATGGCCTATACCTTCCGTCGCGTTGGCGGGATCATGTGATCCCGGCGGCGGGCCCGCCTCATTCCGATCGGATGATGCGGCGAGTGCGCGCGCCGCCGAGGATCAGGCAATGTCCGAGGACACCCAGAACGCGGCCCCGCCACGCGCCGCATTGGTGCTCGTCGCACTGATCCTCGTGGCGGGGGTCGCCAACCTGAACCTGTCGGTCGCCAACGTCGCGCTGCCCGACATCGGCAAGCACTTCGACTCCTCGCAGACGATGCTCGACCTGATCGCGGTCGGGTACTCGCTCGGCCTGGCGGGCACCGTGCTCTACCTCGGCGCGCTGGGCGACCGCTATGGCCGCAAGATGATGCTGCTGCTGGGCCTCGCGCTGTCGGTCCCCGCGTGTTTGCTCGCTGCGTTGGCGCCGAGCGACGTCGTGCTCTTCGGAGCGCGGGTGCTCGGCGGCGTCTCGGCGGGCATGGCCTATCCCACCACGCTCGCGCTGATCGCCGCGCTGTGGTCGGGCCCGGGCCGGACCAAGGCGATCGCTCTGTGGTCCGCGCTCGGCGGCGCGATCGCGTCGCTCGGCCCCGTCGTCGCCGGCGGCCTGCTCGAGCAGTTCGACTGGGGCTCGGTGTTCATCATCACGCTCCCGCTGGTGGTGGTCGCGTTCCCGATGGCCGCGCACTTCGTGCCCGCCCACGTCAATGAGTCGACCGAACACGTGGACAACCTCGGCGGTGTCCTCTCGATCGCCCTCGTCGCGGCGCTGATCCTCGCGATCAACTTCGCCCCGGTGCCCGGCAAGGGCGACCTGGCGCTGGTGCTGGCGGGGATCGCCGTCGTCGCGCTGATCGCCTTCCTCGTCCGCCAGCGCCGCGCGAGCAATCCGCTCTACGACCTGCACGTCGCTTCGCGCCGGGTCTTCTGGGTCGCGGCCTGCGCGGGCATCATCGTGTTCGGCTCGCTGATGGGTGCCATGTTCATCAGCCAGCAGTTCCTCCAGAACGTGCTGTCGTACTCCACGCTCGGCGCCGGCTCAGCGTTCCTGCCCGCGATCGTCTTCATGGTGCTCGTGGCGCCGCGCTCGGCCAAGCTCATCGAGGCGCGCGGCGCCCGCTTCACGCTCCTGTGCGGCTACGTGTTCCTGTTCCTGGCCTTCGGCACGATGCTGCTGCTGTGGGAGGAGGGGAGCCCGTACTGGAAGATCGGGCTCGCGTACATGTTCATGGGGATCGGCGTGGGTTTCGCCGGCACGCCTGCGTCGCACTCGCTGACGGGCTCGGTGCCCGTGCGGCGCGCCGGGATGGCGTCGGGCACCGCCGACCTGCAGCGCGACCTCGGCGGCGCGATCATGCAGTCGATCTTCGGCGCCCTGCTCACCGCGGGCTACGCGACGGCCGCCGCCGCGGCGATCGCCGGCGCGCCGAACAACCAACAGATCAACGACAGCGTCCAGAACCAGCTGACGAAGTCGTTCGCCGGCGCCGAAGCCACCGCCGAGCAGTTCCCGCAGGCCGCCAGTCAGATCACCGCGGCCGCCAAGCAGTCGTTCCTCGACGGCGCCGACTGGGCGTACACCGCCGGCCTTATAGCCGTGCTGCTCGGCGCGGCGCTCGTGTTCTTCCTCTTCCCCAAGCGCGAGGAGGAGGAGCGGCTGCTCGAGCAGTACCAAGCCGAGGACACCGGCCGGCCCGAGCCCGAGCCGCTGCGCGCGATCGCCTGAGCGGTGTACCGCTGCTGGTCGACGAAGATGTTCGCCCATTCAGGGCGGCGACCCCGTAGACGATGGGCGTCAAGCGTGATACCTCGATTGCCGCCCGCGATTCGATGGGCGACGAACGCGCTCTGCCGCGGCATCATCAGCCGAGCAGCCGTATGAGCCCGCGGCCGATGAAGAACAGCCCGGCGGCGCTGAGCAGCCCGACGGTGAACCCGCGACCGCGGCGAGCGATCTGATCGCGCACAGTCGCGAGCCCGCGCTGGCTCGGACCCGGGGCAACCCTCGTCAGGACCAGAGGCACCCACGCCGGAATGGTGACCAGGTTCGTCGCCATCGCGAACACGCCGAACGCAAACGCCGCCCGAGCCTGGCGCGAGCCACTCGCAACCCCGGTCGTCACCGCTCAACGGCCGCCGATGCGCCTCGACCTCGGCAGCGCCATCCAATGCTCCGACGGTGCACTGGGCGAACTCGCCGACATCGTCATCGACCCGACGACACGGCGCGTAACGCACATCGTCGTCAAGCCGCACGACACGTCCTGCACGGCACGCCTGGTCCCGATCGCGCTCATACGTCCGGGCACTGCCGCTCCGATCGTGATCGACTGCTCGCTCGAGGAGGCCGGCCGTCTCGAGCACGCGGAGGAGATGGCGTACCTGCGCCTCGGCGAGTTCCCGGTCGACGATCCGCATTGGGACATCCAGGTCACCGAGATGCTCGCGCTGCCGTACTACGAGGGCATCGACATGCCGAGCTCCGGCGTCCTCACCTACGGGCAGGGTGTCGATGTGCGCTACGACCGGGTCCCGAAAGGAGAGGTCGAGATCCGACGCCACAGCGCCGTGACGTCATCTGACGCGCACCGCCTCGGACACGTCGACGGTCTCGTGACCGACGGCGAGCATGCCTCGCACATCGTGCTCGAACGCGGCCACCTCTGGGGGAAGCGGGAGATCGCGATCCCGATCGGCGCGGTCGACCGCATCGACCCGGACGGCGTCGTGCTGGCGATCTCCAAGGACGAGGTCGAGCAGCTCGAACCGGTGCGCATCCACCGCTGGTTCTGACCTTGAGTTCTGAGTAGGCGTGACGTGTCCACGAGGGCGGACGCACGCACGTCGGCTAGGTGAAGGCGTTCACCGCTCGCGCAACGATCAGGCCAAACAGGGCGAGCGCCAGCGTCGACTGCACCAGCATCGCGTACTTGGCGCGGTGGGTGAGTGGCATCACGTCAGTCGGGCTGAACGCGGTCGCGTTGGTGAAGCCGAGGTGCAGGTAGTCGAGGAAGGCGGGTCGCCACCCCGGCGGTGCCAGCTCGGGGCTCATGTGCTGCGTGAACGCGAAGTCCAATTGGATCGCCTGCCGCGAGCGTGCGAACGGGCCGCCGCCGTCCATGAGCCAGTAGAGCAGCGCGAACGCCAGGTTGTTGCCCAGCCACACGACGGCGCCCGAGGCGAGAAGCTCGCTCGGGGACTGGCTCACTCCTGTGCCCCTGATGAGGTCGGCGACCAGGAACGCCGTTGCCCACAGCGCTGCCGCGACGAGGAAGCCGACGAGCACGAGCGTGATGCCACGCAGGCGGCGGCGCTCGACCTGACCGGAAGGGTTACTCGTGAGCAAGACCACCAAAAGGACGGCCTCGATGGCAGGGAGGAGCCACGGTAAGCGGACCGCCGCCTCGCCGGGCAGCCAGACGCGCAGCGCGATGTTCGTCACCATGAAAGCGAGGATCGCGACGAGGGGGGGCCAGCGTGACTCACCGAGGAGCGCGTCGATCGGTGCGTTGCCGGCCGGAGCGTGATCCGCAGGGGCGGCGTCGCCGTCCAGGTCCACGGGGCGGATCCTCCCACAGCCGGTGGCGCCA
The DNA here is from genome assembly GCA_963849695.1 of uncultured Solirubrobacteraceae bacterium. Classification (GTDB taxonomy): domain Bacteria; phylum Actinomycetota; class Thermoleophilia; order Solirubrobacterales; family Solirubrobacteraceae; genus DASSUW01. The sequence continues at coordinate 43,546 of CAWKIT010000019.1, read as the reverse complement.
CCCCGCGCCACGCCTACGCCAAAATGGTCGTGACCGAGAAGACGACGCCGACTGCAGCCCTGACCCGTGGCTCCAGCGCGAGAACCCCGGCGATACCCGACCGCCTTCATGCCGGGTGGTACCCGGCGTGCAGAACCGTCACGGGATCACCTCAACGGGATGATGCGCCTGCCCGGCGGCCGGCCGATGATGGATCCGCCCGGACCAGCGGGACTCAGCGCGAGGAGGATCTGGCATATGGACGGCTTCCGAGAGGGTCAGAAAGTGTGGGTCGAGGAGCCTGACGGCTCTCTGCGGCCCGGGGTGTTCGTCGGCGACGTCGAGACCACGACCTGGTTCGGCGGACCGCCGGCCGCGTACATCGCGTTTCCTGACACGCGCTCGGGCCAACAGGTGGCGCTGCCGCGGATCACGCCTCGCGACGAGGAGCCGCCCCGGTAGGCGTCCGACATTACGGCGAGTAGCCGCTGCGAGCTGCGATCTCGATCTGGAGCAGTGCCGCCCGAGCGCCGAACGGCTGAAGCGCGATCGCCTGAGGACGGTGACAGCTTCTCACGGCGCACTCCAGGCACGAGCTGGCGACGTTGCGAGCGTCCGTGACACCGGATGCGGCTTCGACCCTCGGACGGCGACGCGCGGAAAGGGCCTCGCGAGCCTCCACGACCGTGTCGACACGGTCGGCGGGCACATCGACGTCGGGTCGGCACCGGGTCGCGGAACGACCGTGACGGGCACGGTTCCATGGCCGCCGCGCACCGGCGTCGGATCATCTGATCGGGGTGACGCGCCGGATCTCGACGGATGGGATCATCCCGCGCATCAGCCCGCCATGCCGGTGGATGAGACGAAGGGGGAGTGATCGCGATGTGTCGCTGGATGGCGTGGTTCGGGCAGCCGGTCCCGATCGAGGAGCTTCTCTTCAAGACCCAGCACGGGATCGTGGACCAGAGCCTGCACTCACGCATGGGCGCCGAACCGACGAACGGCGACGGCTTCGGCCTCGGCTGGTACGGCGCCGGCAAGGGTCCGGCCGTCTACCACAGCGTCGCGCCGGCGTGGGGCGATGCGAACCTGCGCGAGCTCGCCGCGCACGTAGAATCGCCGTTGTTCCTGGCGCACGTGCGCGCGGCGATCGGCTCGCCGGTGCAGCAGACCAACTGCCATCCCTTCCGCCACGACCGGTGGCTGTTCGTGCACAACGGCTACATCGGCGACTTCCACGCCATCCGACGCGATCTCATGTTCGCGATCGATCCGATCCTGTTCGCCGACATCACGGGGTCCACTGACACCGAGGTGGTGTTCCGGCTCGCGCTCACGTTCGGGCTCGAGGACGACCCGATCCCAGCGCTCGAGCGCACCGTCGGCCTCATCGAGGCGACCGCGGCCAAGCGCGGAGTCGCCCCCCTGGTGCAGGGCACGTTCGGCGTCTCGGACGGCGACACTCTGTGGGCCGTGCGGTACGCGACCGAGGGCCGCGCCCGCTCCCTGTTCGCGTCCGCCGACGTCGCCACCGTGCGCCAGCTCGCCCCAGACAACCCGCGGGTAGCGCACTTGACCGACGACGACCGGGTCATCGCGTCCGAGCCGTTCGCCGAGCTGCCCGGCGGGTGGCACGAGATCGACGAGTCGAGCGCGGTGATCGTGCGCCGCGGGGGCGTGCTCGAGCACGTGAAGTTCCGTCCTCAGCGGGCCGCCGCGATCGACGTGCCTGCCGCGGCGACGGCGACAGACACCTGACTCGCAGGTAAACGGATCGGCGACCGCGCACCTCGCTCCGCGTCGCCCGTAGTCTGCCGCCATGAAGATCGTCGTCCTCGGCGCCGGGAACGTCGGCCGTGCGGTCGTCGAGGCGCTGCACTCCGAGCACGACATGACGGTGGTCGACGTCGACGACGCGCGGCTCACGCCGCTGGCGGACCGCTATGACGTCCGCACCGTCGAGGGCAACGGCACGACCAAGCGCGTGATGCGCGAGGCCGGGATCCAGCACGCGGACCTGCTGATCGCGTGCAGCCCGCGCGAGGAGGCGAACCTGGTGTGCGCGATGCTCGGGCGCAAGCTCTCCGACGCGCGCGTGATCGTGCGCACGAGCAGCGTCGAGTATCTGGAGGCGTGGCGCGAGCGCGAGATCGACGTCGACTTCATGGTCTCGTCCGAGCTCGAGACCGGGAACGCGGTCTCGAGCCTGATCGGCATCCCCGCCGCCCGGCAGACCGACGTGTTCGCCGACGGCAAGGTGCAGATCGTCGAGTTCGACATCCCGGAGGACGCGAGCACCGGCCGGCTGATCGGCCGCCCGCTGCGCGAGGCGGCGATCCCCGACGACTCGAAGGTGGTCGCCATCATCCGCGGCGCCCAGCTGATCCTGCCGCGCGGGAGCGAGGTGATCGAGCCCGGCGACCGCATCGTCGTCATCGCCTCGCCGGCGTCGGCGCGCGAATGGAGCCGCCAGATCGCGCGCGGTGGCCAGGAGGTCGACGAACTCGTCGTGTTCGGCGCCGGCCAGATGGGGTCGACGATCGCGCGCGTGCTGCTCCACCGCGACGTCCGCGTCCGGCTCGTCGACTCCGACCACCGGCGGGCGACCGAGGCGGCCGAGGCGCTGCCGGAGGCGCGCGTCTTCTGCGCCCACGCCTTCGACCCGGAGTTCTTCGAGCGCGAGCGGATCGGCCGCGCGCAGGCGGCGGTGTTCTGCCTCAACGACGACGCCAAGAACCTCTACGCGGCGGTGCTCGCGCGGGTCCACGGCGTGCGGCTGACCGTCGCACTGGCGCACGACCCGGCCGCGGTCTCGGTCTACGAGCGCGGAGGCGTGGACGTCGCGATCAACCCGCGCCAGGTGGTCGCGGAGGAGTTCGTGCGCTTCGCCCACGACCCGCGCATCCGCCAGATCGCCATGCTCGAGGGCGACCGCTTCGAGATCCTCGACCTGACGGTCCGCCCGGAGTCCGAGCTCGCCGGCAAGAAGTTCGACGACCTGCCACAGACCGGATCGGTGATCGGCGCGCTGATCCGGGACGGCAGTGTGATCTTCCCGCACGGCTCCGACTCACTGCTGGCCGGCGACCGTGTGATCATCTTCGTGGAGTCGCGCCGCGCGGCGCTGGTCGAGAAGGTGCTCTGATCACCGGCGTCGACGTCGGCAATGCGCTCGACCTGATCGGCGGGGTCCTGAAGTGGGTCGGCGCCGCGTTCGTCGTCCCCGCCGCCGTCGCGCTCGGCTACGGCGAGCCGGCGTGGCCGTTCCTCGCCGCCGGCGCCGTCGCCGCCGGCGCCGGTCTGCTGCTCGACCAGATCACCGGCCCGAAGACCGGCGCCGCCGTCGGCCCGCGCGAGAGCTTCCTGGTCGTCGCCCTGATCTGGCTGCTGGTCCCGGTGTTCGGCGCGCTGCCGTTCCTGTTCACCGGCGAGCCGCAGCTCTCGAGACCGCTCGACGCCTACTTCGAGTCGGTGTCGGGCTTCACCGCGACGGGTGCGACGGTGGCGACCGACGTCGAGGGCCTGAGCCGCTCGATGCTGTTCTGGCGCCAGTTCAGCACCTGGCTCGGCGGCATGGGCATCATCATCCTGGCCGTCGCGGTCCTGCCCCGCCTGCGGATCGGCGGCCGCCAGCTGCTGCAATCCGAGCTCGCGGGCCCGACAGATATCGAGCGCTTCAGCGAAACGATCCGCGAGACGGCGCGGCGGCTGTGGACGCTGTACGTCGGCCTCACCGTCGGCGCGGTCGTCGTGCTGGCGGCGCTCGGCTGGACCGGCCTCGACCCGGCGATGACGCTCTATGACGCGGTCGCGCATGCGTTCTCCGTGGTCGCGCTCGGCGGCTTCTCGACCTACAACCAGTCCACCGCCGTGTTCGCGCCGGTCACCCAGTACGTGCTGCTGATCCTCATGCTGATCGCCGGGATCAACTTCCTGCGCCTGTACCGCGTCTTCGTCCAGCGCCATTTCCGCATCCTCGGTCGCGACGAGGAGCTCCGCCTCTACCTCGCGTTCGCCGTCGTGGGCTCGGCGCTGGTCACGCTCGAGTTGCTCGCAGGCGGGTTCGCGAGCGGGGAGGAGGCGTTCCGGTACGGCGCCTTCCAGTCGGTGTCGGTCATGACGACGACCGGCTTCGGCACCGCCGACTCGACGGCGTGGGGCGCGCTGGCGACGATGACGCTGCTGCTGCTGATGTTCGTCGGCGCCTCGGCGGGCTCGACCGGCGGCTCGATCAAGGTCATACGCCACCTCCTGCTGTTCAAGATGGTGCGCCGCGAGCTCGAGCAGACGATCCACCGCGAGGCGGTGGTGCCGATCCGGGCCAGCGGCGTCCCGGTCGAGGAACGCGCGCTGCGCTCGACGGTCGTGTTCGTCCTGCTCTACATCCTCACGTTCGCGCTCGGCACGCTCGCGCTGCTGATCGATGCGCGTGCCGGCGACACCGGGCTGGCGGTGGTCGAGGCGATCGGGGCGAGCGCGGCGTGCCTCGGGAACATCGGCGCCGCGTTCGGGTTCGCCGGGCCGTTCGGCTCCTACGAGCCGTTCAGCGACGTCTCGACCGGCGTACTGACCGTGCTCATGTGGCTCGGCCGCGTCGAGATCATCCCGGTCGCGGTGCTGCTCGGCCAGAACTACTGGCGGGCTTGACTGCTTGCGCGGACCCGCCTTAGGTTCGCAACCGTGGGAATCGGACGTGCGGGGATCGCGATCGCGGTGATCGTCCTGATGGTCGCCGCGGCGCCGGCCGCCGCCGAGACCCGCACGCACACGTTCCGCGTCGGGCCCGTGAGTCTCGGCGCCTACTCCACCGAGAAGGGCCGCGACGACGCGCCCGCGCCCCGGCGAGGCGGCTATGTGACCGCCATGCACGCCCGGCTGGTGGACTCGCAGGGCCGGCCGGTGCCGCAGGAGCGGGTGATGCTGCATCACGTGTTCTTCGTCAACTACGGCCGCTTCCCGGGCGACCGGCACGGTGGCGACTGCCGGAGCGTCTCCGGCCAGACGTTCTACGGCACGGGGGAGGAGGACCAGGCGATCGCGCTGCCACCCGGCTACGGCTATCGCGTGCGCAAGGGCGACCGCTGGCGCGTCGGGTGGATGTACATGAACCACCGCCCCACGCGCGATCGCGTCTACCTGCGGTACACCGTGACCGTCGAGACCGATCCCCAGATCCCGGTCACGCCCCACTGGATCAGCGTCAGCTGCCGCGAGGGAAAGATCTACAGCGTGCCGGGCGACGGCGACGTGCACGATCGCTCTCGCACGTGGGTGGTGCCGCGCGGCGGGCGGATCGTCGCCGGTGCGGGCCACGCCCACGGCGGCGCCTTGTCGGTCGACGTCGCCGACCAGCGCTGCGGCGGCCGCCGGCTGCTCTCCTCCGACGCTCGCTACGGGCTGCCCGAGGATCCGATCTACAACCTCTCGCCGGTGCTGCACGAGCCGGCGCCGCGCAGCATGAGCGTGGCCACGTCGGCGACCGGGTGGGCGGTCAGCCGCGGCGATCGCCTGAAGATCACCTCGCGCTATGCGAATAGCAGCCCTCATAGCGCCGTCATGGGGATCATGCACCTCTACATCGCCCACGGGGCCGGCCGCCCCGAGCCCTGCCCGCAGCTGCCGGGCGACGTCCAGACGCACCGGCTGGCGTTCCTCGGCGCGCCCGGCCGCGAGGCGCCGCCGCTCGAGCAGCCCGAGCTCGCCGAGCTCGGCCCGAACGGCATCGCACGGCCGGTGGCCGAGCTCACCGGTCCGATCGCCGTCCGCGGCGGCGACGCCGAGATACAGGTCCGCAACGGGATCTTCACGCCCCGCCGGCTGTCCGTGCCCAGCGGCGCCACCGTGCGCTGGCGGTTCTCGGACCCGGTCGAGCACGACGTCACGCTCGCGTCGGGCCCGCGTGGCTTCGCGTCGTACTACACGACGCGCGGCACGTATCGCAGGCGGCTGGGAGCCCCGGGGCAGTACCGGATCTTCTGCTCCCTCCACCCCGTGACCATGTCCCAGACGATCGAGGTCCGCCCGTGAACAAGTGCACCGTGATCCGCGGCGGCAGGCCGTTCGAAGGCCGCCAGGGCCTGTCCTACTTCGAAGGCATCTCCGCCGAGAGCGCCGGCGCGCAGGCGCTCTGTATGCACCTGCTCGACATGCCGCCCGGCGCCGAGGCGCTCGCGCATCTGCACGAGGCGCACGAGACCGCGATCCTCGTCCTCAGCGGCCGCGCGAAGATGCGCTACGGCGAGAGCCTGAGCCAGGAGCTCGAGGTCGGCACCGGCGACTTCCTCTACATCCCGGCCGGGATGCCCCATCAGCCCTTCAACGCCGGCGACGAGCCGTGCCGGGCCGTGATCGCGCGCACCGACCCGAACGAGCAGGAGAGCGTCGTGCTGCTCGACGAGGAGGGCCGCAGACGGCCGTGACCGTCGTGCGGGCGGAGGTGCCCGCACGACGGTCGGAGGGCGTCACTTCAGGGACGTGAAGGTCAGGTCCCAGGCCGCGACGGACTCGTTCACGACGCCGTTGACGTCGGTCGAGAGGAGCATCGGCTGCTTGTCCCACAGCCACGGGATGGCGACGGCGTCCTCGGTCAGGGACTTGTCGATCTCGGCCCACGCCTTGTTGCGCTCGGCCTGATCGTTGATCACCTCGGCCTCGTCCATCGCCTTGTTGATCTCCGGGTCGTCGAGCAGGGGCCAGTTCGAGTTGCCCTGGTCGAGGATGTTCTTGCCGTTGAAGGTCGGCCCCAGCAGCGTCTCGGGATCGGCGAAGTCCTTCAGCCACCCCACGCTCGGGCACACGTCGGGCTGGTTGCTCGGCACCTGACAGAACTTGGTGTACATCGAGTCGCGCGCGACGTACTTCATGTCGATCTTGAAGCCGAGCTTCTCGAATTCCGCCACCGCGACCTGCGTCATGTTCTTCTGCTGGGTCGCGTTGTCGGACACGCCGGAGAGCGTCTTGCCGCCGTCGTACATGCCGGACTCGTAGCCGGCCTTGCGCATGTACTCCTTCGCCAGCTCCAGGTCGCCCTTGGGGTTGGCCATGAAGTCGGCGCCGGTGCCCTCGGCGCCGCCGGCCTCGTCGTGCCCCGGTTGTCCCGGCGGGATGAAGTGCGTCGGGGTGTCACCGGTGATCGGGCCGCCGAACGCCTGGCGCAGCGCGTCCTTGTTGATGCCCGCGTTGAGCGCCCGCCGCACGTCCGGGTTGTCGAACGGCGGCCGGTCCGTCCTCACCGCGAGGTACCGGACGCGCCCGGTCGGCGGGGTCAGCACCAGCTGGTCCTTCTGGTCACCCTGGGACACGCGCGAGAGGATCGCGGCCGGGAGCTGGAAGTCACCCGACACCAGCGCGTTGCCCTCGAGGATCTGGCGCGACGCCACGTCGGGCTCGCTGCCCTCCTTGATCGTGATCGAATCCAGGTACGCCGGCTTGTAGTCGGTCGCCGCGTCCCAGTTCGGGTTGCGGACGAGCTTGATCTCCACACCGGGGGTGTAGCCGGTGAGCTTGCCCGACTCGTCGTTCTCGACCATGTACGGGCCGGTGGCCACCTGGTTGCTCCCGTATGCCGAGGGCGTCCTGCGATCGAACTTCTGCGCGTACTCCTTCGGCACCGGCGCGGAGGCCGGCAGCGCCAGCGCTCCGGCGAGGATCGCGCCGCGCGCACGCGCGAGCTTGAAGACGATCGTCTGGTCGTCCGGCGTCGTGATGCCGCTGATCTCGTCGGCCTTGCCGTCCTGGTACGCCTTCAGGCCCACGAGGTCGCCCATGTAGGCGCCCACGTACTGGCCGGCGACCTGAGGCTTGAAGCCGCGCTCGATCGCGTACTTGACGTCGGCCGTGGTCGCCTCCCGGTTCACCGGCGGGCTGAACTTGACGCCCGTGCGGATCGTGACCGTGACGGTCTTGCCGTCCTCGGAGATCTCAGGCGGCCCCTCGGCGAGGTCGGGCTCCGGGTTGATCGCGTCGTCGGGCTTGAACGAGTACAGCGGCCGCTGCGTCGCGTAGGCGACCGGGAACCCGTACTGGTAGTAGGTGATGCCCGGATCGATGTAGTCGACGTCCGCCGCGTACAGCATGGTCAGATCGCCGCCCTGCTTGGCCTCCTGCTGCGGCTGGCTCCCCTGGTCCGCAGGCTCCTCGGAGTCGTCGCCGCCGCAGCCGACGACGAACGCAAGCGCGAGCACGGCCGCGAGGGCCGTTACAGCACGTCTCATCAACTTCCTCCCCCTTCGAGTTGCGCCGGAGGGTAGTGCCGCTGCGCGGGCAGTGTCGACCGCTATGCGCACCCACCGGTGGGGAGGTAACGCGCGCGTGTCATCCGGCTCGCTCGAACCGCACGTCCTGCGCGCCCTCCCACAGCACCATGCGGCCCAGCTCGCGCAGCTGCTCGCGGCCCTCGGTGACGGTCAGGAAATGGTTGCCGGCGAGCTGGCCGACGATGCTCGCGAAGCACGTCCCGCCATACGGGAACAGGATCTCGGTCTCGCTGTAGCCGCCGGGGTAGAGCAGGATCTCGCCCGGCGCGGGGTGGCTCGTGTGGTTCTCGAAGCCGAGATCGGTCTGAAGGTCACCGAGCGGGATCCAGGCCGACTCGCCGCTCCAGCGGACGTGGATGATCTTGTTGGCGAACGGCAGCATGGCGCCGAACGCGGCGCACGTCTTCGGCGCCGCCTCCACCCAGTCGGCGCCGAACTCCAGCGGGCCGGCGGTGATGCGCAGGTCGCTCATGCGGTGTCCTTTCGTGGGGTGACGAGGCGGCCCCGGGCCGCGCCGCCGCGGACCCAGGCGCGGACGATGCGCGGCAGCGGGCGGCCCGCGAACGGGCTCAGCTTGTGGCGGTCCCGCAGCTCTGGGACTCGGCGGTCGCGCAGGTCGACGAGCACGAGGTCGGCGTCGGCGCCCGGCTCGAGCCGGCCCTTGGGCAGCTTGAAGCGCTCGGCCGGCTGGGCCGAGGTGAGCGCGGCGACCCGTTCCGGGGCGAGGCGCTCGAGCAGGATCCCGAGCGTCGCCTGCGCCCCGGCGATGCCGCCCCAGGCGGCGATGAAGTCGCCGGCCTTCATCTCCGGCGGACATGGCGAGTGGTCGGAGGCCACGAGGTCCACGTGACCGGCCTCCACCTCGCGCCAGAGCGCCTCGACCTCGGCGCGCGGCCGCAGCGGCGGCGCGCACTTGGCGCGCGTCCCCAGCGTCTCGAGGTCGTCCTCGGACAGCGCGAGGTAGTGCGGGCAGGTCTCACAGGTCACGTCGTCGGCGGCCGCCACGAGCGCGACGCCGGCCGCCGTGCTCACGTGGACCACGTGCAGCGAGCAGCCGGTGTCGCGCGCGATGGCGATCGCGGTCTCGATCGCCTCGAGCTCGGCGGCGACCGGGCGGGACGCGACCCAGGCGCGCCAGTCGCTGCCCTCCGGCGCGCGCAACCGCGCCGGGCGCTCGGCGTGGACCGCCACGGGGAGGCCGAGCTCCGCCGCCTTCGCCATGCCGGCGTGGAGGGTGTCGTCGTCGGCGGCCGGGAAGTCCTCGATCCCGCTGTCGCACATGAACGCCTTGAAGCCGACGACGCCGCGCTCGGCGAGCTCCTCCAGGCGGTCGAGGTTGAGCGGGGTGAGCCCGCCCCAGAGCGCGAAGTCGACGACCGACGAGGCGCCGGCGGCTTCGGCCTTGGCGTCGAAGGCGGCGGCGTCGAGGGTCGGCGGGTGGGCGTTGAGCGGCATCTCCACGCACGTCGTGCCGCCGCCGGCGAGCAGCGCCCGTGACCCGGTGGCCCAGCCCTCCCAGTGCGTGCGGCCCGGCTCGTTGAAGTGGACGTGGGCGTCGATCGCGCCGGGGAGCAGGTGCAGGCCGCGGGCGTCGAGCTCCTCGCGGCCGGTCAGGCCGTCGCCGATCGCGGCGATCTTCCCCTGGTCAACCGCGACGTCGCCGGCGACGCCCGCGGCGCCGCGGATCACGAGGTCAGACGGCACGAAGGAGACGCTCCAGCGCGTCGATGGCAGCTGCGACGTCGGCCTCCTCGACCGACTCCGCCGGGTGGTGGCTGATCCCGCCCCGGCAGCGGACGAACAGCATCGCGGCGGGGGCGATGTGCGCCATCATCGCCGCGTCGTGCCCGGCGCCGCTGCGCAGGCGGGTGTCGACTCCGAACGCACGCGTGAGGCGCTCGTCCATCGCGACGGCGGGGACGTCGGCGAGGTCGCGCCACTCGACGCCGACGTCGCGTCCCCGCTCCGCGAGGCGGCGCAGGACATCGACCGCCGCGCGCCGCGTCGCGTCGTCGGGATGGCGCAGGTCCAGCGTCGCGGTCACGCGCGCCGGGATCACGTTGCGGACGTTCGGCTCGACGGTCGCGCGGCCGACCGTCCCGCCCGCCCGCTCGACCGCGAGGATCCACTCGGCGGCGGCGGCCAGGGCGTCGCGGCGGGCGTCGTGAGGCACGGTGCCCGCATGGCCGGCCTCGCCCACGAAGGTGACCTCGGCGTGGCTCTGGCCGGCGATCGCGGTGACCACGCCGACCGGCTCGCCGAGCCGCTCCAGCACCGGCCCCTGCTCGATGTGGACCTCGACGTAGCCGAGCAGGTCGTCGCGCGCGGAAACCGTCCCCGCCCACCCGCCCACGAGGTCGCCGAGCCGGACGCCCTCGTCGTCGCGGAGCTCGAGCCACGCCGGGTCGAAGCGACCCGTCAGCGCCGACGAGCCGAGGTACGCCGTGCCGAACCGCACGCCCTCCTCGTCCGCGAAGCCGACGACCTCGACCGGGCGCTCCACCCGCTCGACGGCCTCGAGGGCGACCAGCACCCCGAGCGGCCCGTCGTACCGCCCGGCGTCGACCACCGTGTCCAGGTGCGAGCCGAGCATCAGCACCGGCCCGTCGCCGCGCCGGCCGCTCAGGTTGCGCACCGGGTCCTCGCGCACCTCGAGCCCGGCCTCGCGCATCCAGCCGCCGACCAGCTCGTTGGCCTGCCGCATGGCGTCGGTCCCGAAGCGTCGCGTGAGGCGGTCCTCCTCCTCGCTCACCTCCGCGAGACGGTCGCAGCGCTCGAGCACGCGCGCTGCTGACGGTCAACTGCCCCGGTAGGTGCTGTAGGACCAGGGCGAGACCAGCAGCGGCACGTGGTAGTGCGCGTCCGGGTCGGAGACGGTGAACCGCACCGGCACGCGGTCGAGGAACCTCCGCTCCCCGAAGTAGTCGCCGACCGAAAACGTCAGCTCGTACTCGCCGGCCGGCGTCGCCTCGAGCAGGCGCGCTCTGCCGTCCGCGTCGGTGGTCGCGGTGGTCACCTCGCCGCCGCGCCGCAGCTCGATCGCCACCCCTGCAGCGGGCACGCCGCGCGCCGTGTCGAGGACATGGGTCGACAGGCTCATCGGGCGAGCGTGAGGGTGATCAGCCCCTGGGCCGGGAACGGGTCGGTGTACACCTTGCGGCCGTCCTGCTCGCCGACCGGGTCGCGGGTGTGGTTCTCGGCCGTGAACGCGATCTCGGCGAGCTGCTCGTGGTCGGCCAGCAGCCGCGTTCCCATCTCGTGCACGAGGTGCTGGATGGACTCCGAGACGAAGTCGTCGAACGTTGCGGCCAGGTGGTCGCGGACGGCCCGCGAGTCGACGTGGCCGGCGCCGTCCGCGTAGAGCCAGTCGACGTCGAGCCGGATGAACAGCGGCCGGTCGCCGCGCTCGGGCAGTGTCGTGTACTCGTCGCGCGCGAAGTGCGTGAAGGCGCTACCGCGGGTCTTGAGCAGCATCAGGCCGTGACGGCCGCCCCGGACGTCGCTCACCCCGTCCGGCCCCACCCGCACGGAGCCGACCCCGTGGTCGTCCCCCGAGCGCGCGAGCACCTTGCCGGCGAGGCGGTCGAATCGCAGCTCGCGACCGCTGACGCGCAGGGCCTCCATCACCGGGTAGGTGGCGATCATGCGCTCCCCGAGGAACGCGAGGAAGCCCTCGAGCGATGCGCCGTCGTGCGCCGCCGCCTCCCGCAGGATGAAGTTCTTCATCGTGTCGGTGGCGACCACGTTGGTGTTGTCGCCCTCGGTGTAGGCGGGCGCGAAGTTGTCGCCGAGCACCTCGACGTCGACCTCGCAGGCGAACACGTCGTCGCCCTCGATCCGGTGCACGGGCACGCGGAGCTTGCCGTAGGAGATCCTCACAGCGCGTCCTCCAGCCGCAGGCGGGCGATCTTGGCGATCTCCTCGAGCGCCACGCTGATCTCCTCGGCCTCCGTGTGATCGAGCCGCTCGGCCGCCGTGCGCAGGATCGACTCCTTGGTGTGCTCGCGCGCGCACACGACGAAGGGGAAGCCGAAGCGCTCGCGGTAGGCGGCGTTGGTGCGGGTGAACGCGGCGTACTCGTCGGGCGTCAGCCGGTCGAGCCCCGCCGACGCCTGCTCGCGCCTGGAGCTGTTGGTCAGCGTGCCCTCGATCGCGGCCTTGCCGGCGAGGTCCGGGTGGGCGCGGATCAGCGCCAGCTTGCGCTCGCGCGGCGCGGCGTACATCGCGGCCACGAGCGCCTCGTGGAGCTCGTCGCGGTCGGCGAACGGCCGGTCCTGCCAAGCTGCCTCCGCGACCCAGGGCGAATGCTCGAACAGCGGGCCGAAGCGCTCCACGAAGGCCACGCGGTCGAGTCCGTTGATCGCGTCCATGGAGTGCGGATTCAACCAGGCAGCGGCTCCGGCCGGTGAGCCCGCACCTCATGCGATCGGGATGACGCGCTCGGCGGCGCCGGGCGGTTGCATGGCCCCATGTCCGACACTGCAACCCGGCGGCTGCTCGTGGTCGCCAACCGTACGGCGTCGACGCCACGGCTGCTCGATGAGATCGGGCGGCGGACGCGCGATGACTGCGAAGTCACGCTGATCGTGCCGCCCGAGCGCCATCCCGACGCCCCCGACTGGACGCCGGAGGACGCGCTCGACCTCGTCCGGCGCGCCGCGAACGGCCGGCCGGTGCGGCTCGTCGACGGCGGCGCCGACGCCGCGGCGACCATCGGCGAGCTCGTCGAGAAGCGCGAGTGCGACGAGATCCTGCTCTCGACGCCGCCCGAGCACCACCCGCACTGGCATCGCCACAGCCTGCCGGAGCGCATCCAGGCGCTCGGGATCCCGGTGACCGTCATCCCGCCCGAGCCGACCGGCTGGTCGGCCTCGCACGGCTTCCCGGACGACTGGGTGAGGGTCGAGGCCGGCCCGCTCACATAGCCGCGCAGACGCGACGACTCAGTGACAGTCGCGGGCGCCTGAGTCGGCGACCCGGCCGGTTCTGACGCTGAGGAAGCGCCACGAGAACTCGCCGGGGTGCAGCGTCAGCTCAAGGACGCCCGCGGTGTCGCTCCGGCGGAGCTGGCTGTTGGGCGCGAACCAGACGCGCCGGCCGAGGCTCTTGCCGCCCGTGCCGACTACGAACTGGCGGACGCCTCGCTGCTCGTCGAAGCCGCCGCTCGCATCGATCGGCGCGAAGCGCTCGTACGCATGATCGTGGCCCACGAGCGCAGCCTCGACGCCGTGATCGACCAGCGCCTGCCAGAGCGGCGCGACCGCCGCATTGACGCCGGGGACGCCGGAGCTCACGAGCGGGTGGTGGAAGAACGCGAGCGTGCACCGCACGGGATGCGCGCCGAGGTCGGCGCGCAACCAGCGCTCCTGCGGCGAGCCTGCGGCGCAGGACGGGGCGCCCGGCGTAGGGGTCGGGTGTGAGCACTGGGAGTTGAGGGCGACGACATGCCAGCGTCCGACCTCGAAGCTGTAGTACCCGGCGCCACGCGCGCCGGCGGGCCCGTCGGTCGTCCCGACGCCGTTGAAGTAGTCGAAGTACCCCGCCGCTTCCGGGACGCGGTACTCGTGGTTGCCGACCACGGGTCGGATGAGAGGCTTCAGCCGGCCCCAGGTCGGGTCGAAGGACGCCATGAACTTCGCGAGCTGACCGTCCTCGTACTGGATGTCGCCCAGGGCCAGCACGGCGGAGAGGTCCATCTCGAGCAGTGTGTCGGACGTGGCGCGCTGAGCGCACCGCCGGCCGAGGCCGATCCCGCCGGTGAAGTATCTCGAGACGGGGTCACAGGCGATGTCCCCGGCGGCGGCGATGACGGGGTCGAGGCCCGTGGGCTGCCAATCGAGCGAGCGAGGGCTCGAGGTGCTCGATCCGACCCGGCGCAGCCGGCGGCCGTCACGGCGCATCACGTACAGCCACCGGCGCGTCCGCGAGGCTCTGAGCGCGAACGCGAGCGAGTCCCCGTCGGGCGACCACGCGGGAGAGCCCGCGCTGTCACCCAACCGCGTGAGGCGCCGCGGCTCGCTCCCGTCGGCGCGCATCACGTAGACGTCGTGGACGCCGCGACCGGCTCGCGTGAACGCGATGAAGCGACCGTCGGGCGACCACGCCGGCTCGCCGTCGTCGGCCCTCCCGCGGGTCAGCCGCTTCGCGCGACCGCCGCGGCCGGAGATCGAGAAGATGTCGCCATCGCCGCGAGCGGTACGGCGCACGAAGGCGATCCGGCCTCGCGAGGACCAGGCCGGCGAGTCCTCGTCCGCGCTCGCGGACGTCAGGCGCACCAGGTCGCCGCCGTCCGCCCCGATGCGGTAGACGTCCTGCGTCTCGAGCGGACCACCCGCGAACGCGAGCGCGTCGGCCCTCGGCGACCAGGACGGGCTGCGTGCGAGCAGCGGACCGGAGGTCACCTGACGCAGCGCCGTCCCGTCGACGTAGACGACCCAGACCTGACCGGCGCTCGAGAAGGCGATCCGGCGCCCCAGCGGAGACACGCTGGGATCGCTCGGGCGACCCGTGGTGCGGACCCGGACCGGTGGGCTGCCGTCGGCTCCGCGGAGGTACAGATGCCCGCTCGCGCTCGCGCGGCCCTCGTACGCGATCACACCGTTGCGAGCGGCGGCAGCGGCGTTCGGCGACGTGCCGGCGAGCGCCGCGGCCAGAAGCGCGGGCACGGCGAAGCGGAGTGAGGCGAGGGGAGCAGGCACGGACGCGATCGAGGCCGATGAACACGCGGAGCTTGAAGGAGTTGCGGCCGGTGCGCTCCTCCGGTCACCCGGTCCGGGTGATGACTACTCACCCCGGTCCGTTTAGCATCGCTCCATGGACGCCCGTGACGTCACGTTCGGCGTGGTGCTCGCCGGGACTCGCGTTGCCGTTGCGTCGGGCCGCCTGATGCTCGCTCCCGTGCGTGTCGCCGCGCGGTTGCCGGGGATCCGCGGACCCGTGTACGGCACGGCCGTGGTGCTCGCGTCGGACGGGAGCCATGCGCGCGAACGCGTTCGCCTGCTGGTCGAGGCGCTGGGCGCGGAGCTGATCGCGGCGCCCGAGCTCGAGCGGGCGATCGACCGCGCGCTCGCCGGCCCGCTCACCGATGCGGTGGCGCGCTCGATCTCGCAGCACAACGTCGCCGAGCGCGTCGCGTCGCAGGTCGTCGCGGATCTCGATGTCGACCGGCTCGTCGACGCCGTGCTCGAGGACGCGCGGACCGAGCAGGTGCTCGAGCGGGCGCTCGCGAGCCCGGGCCTGGAGCGCCTCCTCGTGCGCGTGCTCGAGAGCCGCCTCGTGGACGACCTGACCGAGCGGCTGCTCGAGAGCCCCGAGCTGCAGCGCGTGATCGAGCACGTCGCAGCCAGCCCCGAGGTGCTGCAGGCGGTGACGCACCACACGGAGACGCTCGCCGAGGAGATGGTCGCCGACGTCCGCCGCAGCACCCAGCGGGTCGACGATCGTCGCGGAGCGGACGGTGCGATCGTGGCTGCGGCGGCCGCGGGCGAGCCCATCATGAGCGAGACGCCCGTTCCGTATGCGGGGATCGCGACGAGGGCCATCGGGCTCGCGATGGACGTCGGGATCGCGCAGGTCATCGTGTTCGCGGGCGGCGCGGTGCTGGCGCTGGTCGCCTCGATCGTCGACATGAGCCTCGACAGCGGCGTTGCGGGCGTTCTCGCCGCCTGCGCATGGACGTTCGTCGTCGGCTTCTACTTCGTGCTCTTCTGGTCGACCGCCGGACAGACGCCCGGCATGCGGGTGATGGGGCTGCGCGTGCGCACCTACGACGGCAGCCGCCCGAGCTCTCGCTCGGAGCTTCCTGCGCCTCATCGGACTCGGGTTGTCGATCATCCCGCTGTTCGCCGGCTTCCTCCCCGTCCTCGTCGACGACCGCCGCCGCGGGCTGCTCGACATGATCGCCGGCACGGTGGTGGTCTACGCCGAAGCCGGGCTCCCGGTCGAGACGCTCAAGACGACGGCGGCCGTGATCGGCGACACCGTCGTCCACAAGCCCTGAGCCGGCGTCCCGTCACTCGCCGCCCGCGACCCAGGCCTTCGCCTGCTCGAGCTCGGCGAGCGGGAAGACCCGGATCCCGCCCGGGATCATCCACGCGAACATCTTGCTCGCATGCGCCATCCAGCCGATGTCGGTCACGATCGCCGATCGGACGAGCGCCTCGTGGTGACGGACGCCGAGGTCGAAGCCGAGCTTCGAGTCCGCCCACAATGCCCCGGGCTCGATCTCCTCCAGGTCCTCGATCACGTAGAGCGTGCGCAGGCCCCCGCCGGCCTCGAGCGCCCGGCGGATCTCGGGCACCAGCACCTCCTCGTAGTCCTCGCTCTCGATCTCACCCGCAGCGCGAAATCCGAGGGTCCCGGCGGGCATGTCGTGTAGCCGCTCGATCATGAGCCCAGGCTACCCCTCCTGGATGCGGACGTGGTTGCCGGCGGGGTCGCGCACGCCGGCGTCGCGGACGCCCCAAGGCTGGCTCATGGGCTCCTGCAGCACCTCTGTGCCGGGCGCGGCGGCGACCTGCTCGAACGTCGCGTCGAGGTCGTCGCTGCGGAAGTTGATCATGCCCAGCGTGCCCTTCGCCAGCAGCGCCGCGAGGGCGTCGCCGTCCTCCTGCGAGCGGCCGGCGTGCGGCTGCGACAGCACGATCTGGACGTCGGGCTGGCTGTCGGTCGAGAGCGTGATCCAGCGGAACCCCTCGTTCTCGACCTCGTTGACGACGGTCAGGCCGAGGGTGTCGCGGTAGAAGGCGAGCGCGGCGTCGGGGTCGTCGACGGTCACGTGCACGTGGCTGAGTGAAACGGTCATGCGCACGACCCTAGGCGCGCGACGCGGCGGATGCTTCTCCGATCCTGCTTTCCGGTGCGCGGTGCCGCCGCGGCCGGGTCAGCACCATGGCCTGGCAGCCGGGCACGACCTGCAGCTCGGCGTGGTCGCGGGCGCGGTACGCGCTCGGGGTCTCGCCGACGATCTCCGTGAATCGCGCGGAGAAGGAGCCGAGGCTCGTGCAGCCGACCTCGAAGCACACCTCCGTCACGCTCATGTCGCCGCGCCGCAGCAGCGCCTGGGCCCGCTCGATGCGCCGCGTCATCAGATACGAGTACGGCGTCTCGCCGTACGCCTCGCGGAAGCGCCGGGCGAAGTGCGCGGTCGACATCAGCGCCGTGCGGGCGAGGGCGGCGACGTCGAGCGGCTGGGCGTACTCGCGATCCATGCGGTCGCGGGCGCGCCGCAGGAGTCGCAGCTCTTCGAGGTCCACGCCGCCATTATGCGCCACTGGGTACCTGCACCCAGTGCGGCGGGTCGCGCTGCCTGGGCCAATCCGGGTCGGTGACGTGGCGTTGGGCGCCGACCTCGTACGCCTCGGCGAGCCAGGCCGTGAGCTCGGGGTCGATGTCCGCCGGGTCGGTCAGCCGCAGCCGGTGGACGTAGTAATACGGCGGGACGTACTCCACGCGCTCCAGGCGTGGGCTCTCGATCGGCCGTGTGAGCACGAAGTTCGCCAGCAGGTAGTGCCTGCGCGGCCGGTCGATGCCGGCGAAGCGCATGCGGGCCTGGAGCGCGATGCGCGACTTCGTCGCGTTCACGGTCACGTCTCCGCCCGTCGCCGCCACATACAGCTCGAACAGGTCGCGCAGCTCCGGCGCCGCCCCCTCGAAGAACTCGTCCAGCGGCACGACCTGGCACGAGTGCGGCATGTTGCGCGTCACGAACCGCTGGCCGCAGACCGGGCACCGCCAGAGCGGCTCGCCGGTCATCCCTCGACGGCCAGCGGGACGAGCTCGAAGCGGTCGACGTCGACGAGGCCGCGGTCGGTGATCTTGAGCGAGGGGATGACCGACAGGGCGAGGAAGGAGAGCGTCATGAACGGCGCGGCGTCCACGACGCCCTGGTCGCGCAGCATCGCCTGCAGCGCCTCCAACCGCTCGACGACCTCCTCGACCGGCTGGTCGGACATCAGGCCGGCGACCGGCAGCGCCAGCTCTCCGCGGACCCCGCCGCCGCGCGCGACCACGATGCCGCCGCCGATCTCCTGCAGACGCGCCACGCAGGCGGCCATGTCCTCGTCGCTCACCCCGACCACCACCAGGTTGTGCGCATCGTGCGCGACGGTCGAGGCGAACGCTCCCGCCCGCAGCCCGAAGCCGCGGACGAGCCCGATGCCCACGCGCCCGGTCGCGTGGTGGCGCTCGACGACGGCGATCTTGGCGAGGTCGCGCTCGGGGTCGGCGACCACCCGGCCGTCCTGCACGGCCGGCTCGTCCTCGCGCGCGTGCGTGATCAGCTGGCCGGGGATCGTCTCGATCACGCGGACGCGCGCGGCTGCGGGTATCGCGAGCGCTTCGGGGGAGACCGGGGCGGCGCGCATGGTGCTGCGCACCCGCTCCGGGATCAGGGGTCGAGCGAACGGCTCGGCGCGCCCGCCGGCCGCGACCTGCACGCCGTCCTTGTACACGCGCGCGGGAAGGAAGGTCTCGAGGTCGTCGAGGAGGAGCAGGTCGGCGCGCGCTCCGGGCGCGACCGCGCCGCGGTCGAGCAGCCGATGGCAGCGCGCGGGGTGCAGCGTCGCCATCAGGAGCGCCGCCTCGGGCGCGATCCCCTCGCTCACCGCGACCCGGCACATCTGGTCGATGTGGCCGTCCCGGTACAGGAAGTCGGGCTCGCGGTCGTCGGTGCAGAAGGCGCAGTGCTCCGGCCCGTACCGCGCCACCAGCGGAAGCAGGTCGCGCAGGTTGCGGGCGTTCGACGCCTCCCGCAGCAGCACCCACATGCCGCGCCGCCGCTTCTCGAGCGCCTCCTCGAACGTGGTGGCCTCGTGGTCGGAGCGGATGCCGGCGGCGACGTACGCGTCGAGCGCATGACCGGCGACGCCCGGGGCGTGACCCTCCACGTGCTCGGAAAGCTCGAACCAGGCAAGCACCTCCGGATCGCCGGCGATGACGGCCGGGAAGTTCATCATCTCGGCCACCCCGAGCGCCCGCGGATGCCGCAGGATCGCCTCCATGTCGGCCGGCGCGAGCGGTCCCACCGGCGACTCGAAGTGGCTCGCGGGAACGCACGACGGCGCCATCACGAACACGTCGAGCGGCAGTTCCTCGGACGCCTCGAGCATCCATTCGACGCCCTCGCGGCCGAGCACGTTGGCGACCTCGTGCGGGTCGGTGACGACCGCCGTCGTCCCGTGCGGCACGACCGCCCGCGCGAACTCCGCCGGGGTCAGCTTCGAGGACTCGACGTGCACGTGCGCGTCGATGAATCCCGGAACCAGGAACCGCCCGCCCGCGTCGACGCGCTCGCCGCCGTCGTAAGCGCCGAGCCCGGCGATCCGGCCGCCCGCGATCGCCACGTCGAGGTCCAGCCACTCGCTCGTGAAGACGCTGAACACGCGCGCGCCCGCGATCACGAGGTCCGGCGGCTCGTCGCCGCGCGCGACCGCGATCAGCCGTTCCCTCAACGCGACTCCGCCGGCGCTTCCAGGCGTACGTCGAGCCGGTGGGCGCCGGCGTCGAGCGCGGCGCGGACGACGGCGTCGAGCGTCTCCAGGACCGCGTCGCGGCTGCCGATCAGCGCCTGGACGCCGGGGCCGGTCTCGCGCGCCAGCCCCGAGGGGCCGGCGACGGCGCGCGCCGCCGCCAGCGCCGCCTCCGGCCCGGCGACCGAGAACTCGGCGGTCAGCTCGGCCGGCGGACCGGCATCACAGGCCCACGATGTCGTCGGGACGGACCGGCACGCGGGTGAGCGGCGCGCCCGTCGCCGCGCGCAGGGCGGCGACGATCGCGGGGGTGGAGGAGATGGTCGGCGGCTCGCCGATACCGCGCAGCCCGTACGGCGCGCCCGGGTCGGCCAGCTCGAGCACGTCGAGCTCGACCGGCGGCATGTCGAGCACGGTCGGGATCAGGTAGTCGGTGAACGACGCGTTGCGGACCTGCCCGTCGACGACCTGGATCTCCTCCATCAGCGCCAGCCCGAGGCCCTGCGCGATGCCGCCCTCGATCTGACCCTCGACCGCCAGCGGGTTGATCGCGCGACCCACGTCCTGGGCGGTGGCGATCTCGACCACGCGCACGAGCCCGAGCTCGGTGTCGACGTCGACCACCGCGCGGTGGGCGGCGAACGCGAACGTGACGTGCGCGTCGCCCTGGCCCTTGTCGTCGAGCGGCTGCGTCGGGCGATGGTGGTGCTCGCGCGTGACGTCGATCGGCTCGTCCAGCGAGCCGCCGCGCCGCTCGAGCTCCGCCCGCACCGCCTCGCACGCGAGCTTGACCGCGCCGCCGGTCATGTACGTCTGGCGCGAGGCCGAGCTCGAGCCGGCGGAGCCGACCTGCGTGTCGGCGGGCAGCACGATGACCCGCTCGACGCCGAGCTCGTGGCGCGCGATCTGCTCCTGCACGGTGACCAGCCCCTGGCCGACCTCGGCCGCCGCCGTATGCACCTCGACCAGCGGCTCGCCGCCCACCAGCGAGAGCCGCACGCGCGCCGTCGAGTGGTCGTCGAACCCCTCGGAGTAGCCGACGTTCTTGTAGCCGACCGCGTAGCCGATCCCGCGCCGGACGCCCTCGCCATGCGTGGTGTTCGAGTGGCCGCCGGGCATGATCTCCGACGGCCCGGGCAGCGGCCGCGCGTACACACTGGCCAGCAGCTCGTCGACGGGCGCGGGGCAGCGGATCGTCGCGCCGGTGGGGATGACGCCGCCCTCGGCGAGCGCGTTCCTTCGTCGCAGCTCGACCGGGTCCATGTTCAGGGCCGCCGCCAGCTTGTCCATCTGCGCCTCGTGCGCGAAGCAGGTCTGGACGGCGCCGAAGCCGCGCATCGCCCCGCACGGCGGGTTGTCGGTGTAGACGACGTAGGAGTCGATCAGCGCGTTGGGGACGTCGTACGGACCGCAGGCGAAGCTCGCGGCGTTGCTGCACACCGCGGTCGAGCTCGAGGCGTAAGCGCCGCCGTCGAGCAGGATGCGCGCCCTGACGAACACGAGGTCGCCGTCGCGGGTGGCGCCGTGCTCGTAGCGCATCCGCGCCGGGTGGCGGTGGACGTGGCCGAAGAACGACTCCTCGCGCCCGTACATCATCTTCACCGGCTTGCCGGTGTGGAGCGCGAGCAGGCACGCGTGGACCTGCATGCTGAGGTCCTCGCGGGCGCCGAACGCGCCGCCGACGCCGCCCAGCGTGATGCGCACCTTGTCGGGCGGCAGGCCGAGGCTGGCGGCCACCTGGTCGCGGTCGACGTGCAGCCACTGGGTGGAGACGAAGAGGTCGACGCCGCCGTCCTCGGCCGGCACCGCGAGCCCGGACTCGGGGCCGAGGAACGCCTGGTCCTGCATCCCGACCTCGTATTCACCGGTGACCACGACCTCGGCGGTCGCGTCCGGGTCGCCGTGCTCGATGTGGACGTGCCGCAGCAGGTTGCCGGAGGGGTGGAGCGGCTCGGCGTCGAAGGCGTGCTCGGGATCGGTGATCGGTGTCAGCGGCTCGAGGTCGACCTCGATCTTCGCGGCGGCGCGGCGAGCGGTCTCGGGGTGGTCGGCGGCGACGATCGCGATCGGCTCGCCCTGGTAGCGCACCTGGTCCCAGGCGAGCACCGGCTGGTCGGGGATCTCGAGCCCGTAGGTCTTGCGGCCGGGGACGTCCTCGTGGGTGAGGACCGCGTGCACGCCGGGGACGGCGAGCGCGGGCGCGAGGTTGAGCTCGCGGATGCGGGCGCGCGGGTGGGGGCTGCGCAGGGTCGCGCCCCACAGCATGCCGTCGGCCCACAGGTCGGACGAGTAGGCGAACTCGCCCTTGACCTTGGGGATGCCGTCGGGCCGGCGGACGCTCTCGCCGATCCCGCCCTTCGGGGGTGCCTCGACCGTCACACCACCACCTCCTGCATCCGCCGGCTGGCGCGGGCGAGCTCGCGCGCGATGGTCTCCTCGTCGCCGGTCGTGAGGCGGCCGTGCTCGACCACGGTCCTGCCGCCGACCAGCAGCGTGTCGACCTGCGGGCGGGGGCCGAGCACGAGCGCCGCGACCGGGTCGGCGATGCCGGCGTGGTCGAGGTCGTCGAGCCGCCAGAGGGCGACGTCGGCCAGCTTGCCGGGCTCGAGCGAGCCGACCTCGTCGGCACGGCCGAGGCAGCGGGCGCCGTGGATCGTGCCGAGCGCGAGCGCCTCGCGGGCGGTCAGCGCCTGCGGGCCGCCCTTGATGCGCGCGACGAGCAGCGCCTGTCTCAGCTCGCCGGCGAGCTCGCCGGCCTCGTTGGAGGCGGGGCCGTCGACGCCGAGGCCCACGGGCGCGCCGGCCGCGGTGAGCGCGGCCACCGGCGCGACGCCGGCGCCGAGCCGCGCGTTCGAGCTCGGGCAGTGGGCGACGCCGGTGCCGGTCTCGCCGAACTGCGTCACCTCGCGCTCGTCGAGGTGGACGCAGTGGGCGAGCCAGACGTCGTCGCCGAGCCAGCCGAGCTGCTCGAGGTACTCGACCGGCCGTATGCCGAACAGCTCGAGGCAGAACTGCTCCTCGTCGAGCGTCTCGGCCATATGGGTGTGGAGACGGACGCCCTTCTGCCGCGCGAGCTCGGCGGTCTCCGCCATCAGCTCCTTGGTGACGCTGAACGGGGAGCACGGCGCCAGCGCGACCCTCGTCATCGCGTTCGGCGCCGGGTCGTGGAAGCGGTCGATCGCCTCCGCGCAGGCGGTGAGGATCGCGTCGCGGTTCTCGGTCATCACGTCGGGCGGCAGGCCGCCGTCCGACTTCCCGAGGTCCATGCTGCCGCGGCACGGGTGGAAGCGGACGTGGAGGTCGCGGGCGGCCTCGATCTCGATGGCGAGCAGGTCGCCGGCGCCGCGCGGGAAGACGTAGTGGTGGTCGGTGGTCGTGCTGCAGCCGGAGCGAGCCAGGGCGGCGAGGCCGGCGCGGGCGGCGGCGCGCTCGATCTCGCCGTCGACGTGCGCCCACACCGGGTACAGCTCCTGCAGCCACTCGAACAGCGTCGACTGCTGGGACAGGCCGCGGGTCGCCCACTGGTACAGGTGGTGGTGGCAGTTGACGAGGCCGGGGGTGGCGAGGGAGCCGCTGCCGTCGAGGCGCGTGCCCTGTGCGTCCGTCGAGCCTTCGCCGACGGCGACGATGCGGTCGTCCTCGATCACGATGTGGCCGTCGGCGTGCTCGGTGCCGGCGGCGTCGACGGTGGCGATCGCGCAGCCTTCGATGACGAGCTTCATCGCTGCGCCGCCAGCCTCACGGCGTCGAGGATCTTCTCGTAGCCCGTGCAGCGGCACAGGTTGCCGGCGAGCGCCTCGCGGATCTCGGCGTCGGACGGGTCGGCGTTGCGGGCCAGCAGGTCGTGGGTGGCGACGATCAGGCCGGGCGTGCAGAAGCCGCACTGCACCGCGCCGGCTTCGAGGTACGCCTCCTGGATCGGGTGCAGCTCGTCCTCGCCGGGCGCCAGGCCCTCGACGGTCACGAGGTCACGGCCCTCGGCCTGCCCGGCCAGGACCAGGCAGGAGCACACCAGCTCGCCGTCGAGGTAGACCGAGCACGAGCCGCACTCGCCCTGCTCGCAGGCGTTCTTGGAGCCCGGCAGCGCGAGCCGCTCGCGCAGCACGTGGAGCAGGCTCTCGCCCTCCCACAGGCCGTCGACCTCGCGCGGCTCGCCGTTGATCGTGCAGGTCAGCCTCACCACGCCCACCTCAGCGTCCGGCGCGCCATCACGGCGAGTGCGTGGCGCCGGTAAGTCGCGCTCCCGCGCTGATCGTCGATCGGCGACGCCGCGTCCGCGACAAGCTCGCCGAACCGCGCGAGCGCCTCGGGCTCGATCGGCGTCCTGGCGTCCCAGTCGAGCTGGGCCTGGATGAACGCTTCCGCCTCGCGCGCCCGCCGCGGTGTCGGCGCCGCCGAGCCGAGGCACGTGCCGACGGTGCGCTCCTCCTCGTCGAGCGCCAGCGCGAACGAGCAGACCGCGATCACCATCGCGTTGCGGGTGCCGATCTTGGAGAATTGCTGGGCGCCCCTGGCGGGGGCGACCCTGAAGGCGGCGATCAGCTCGTCCGGCGCGAGCGCGTTGCGCTTCGGGCCGGAGATGAAGTCCTCGACCGGGATGCTTCTCGTGCCCCGCGTGGAAGCGACCTCGACCTCGGCGCCGGCCGCGTACAGCGGCGGCAGCGCGTCGCCGGCGGGGGAGGAGGAGCCGAGGTTGCCGCCGATCGTCCCGCGGTTGCGGATCTGCGGCGAGCCGACCGTGCGCGAGGCGATCGCCAGCCCGGGCAGGGCGTCGCCGAGCTCGGCGATCGCGCGCGTGTATGTAACGCCGGCGCCGACCCGCAGCAGGCCGTTGTCCCGCCCGTGCTGCCCGAGCTCGTCGACCCGCGTGAGGTCGAGGATCGCCTCCGGCCGCGCGCGGCCGAAGTTCAGCTCGACCATCACGTCCGTCCCGCCCCACAGCGGCATCGCCTCGGGATGCTCGGCCTTCGCCTCCAGGGCCTCGTCCCAGGTCGCGGGCTGCAGCAGCTCCATCGGCCGATGATATTCGGCGCCGACGGTCGGGCAGCCTCGTATCTGGCAACCAACGGGAGAGGAAACCCAAATGCAGATCCCCAAGGAGCAGATCCTCGAGCTCCTCCGCTCGCGCGGCGATCAGGACAAGGCGAACCAGGCCGAGGGCGAGCTGCCGGAGCAGGTCGACACCGACCGGGACGCCGGC
This sequence comes from uncultured Solirubrobacteraceae bacterium, assembly GCA_963849695.1. Lineage (GTDB taxonomy): Bacteria > Actinomycetota > Thermoleophilia > Solirubrobacterales > Solirubrobacteraceae > DASSUW01. Next base: position 18,641 of record CAWKIT010000019.1, on the reverse strand, counting down.
CTGCTGGAGAAGCTCGGCATCAACCCGAGCGACCTCCTCGGCCAGGTCGGAGGCGGCGACCTAGGCAAGAAGCTCGGCCTCTGAACCTCCCGCGCGACCGCTATATTCGGCGGCGCGCTTGGTGGGCGTAGCTCAGCTGGTAGAGCTCCGGGTTGTGGTCCCGGCGGTCGCGGGTTCGAGTCCCGTCGCTCACCCTCAGAAGACTCGCAGCAACGGTTTCAGTAACGGCCGGCCGGGGGCGTGCGAGGCCTCGGCGCTGCGAGTCTGACGCCATCGCTCGTCTGTCGCTCGCAGTCAGCGGGCAACCGAGGTCCTCGCCGGGCAGCGAAGTGATGGACGGAACCCCGCGAGAACGCGGCCTTCACTGGCCCCTATCAGACCCTATGGGGGTGTCGTCCGGCGGTTGCTGAAGGCTGTTGGTCGACGCCCCGCGCATTGCGCGGAGTTCGACAGGTCGAGGATTAGGCCCTCGGCCGCGACCACACATGGAGGGCGCCGACCATGCCACAAGGTATGCGTTGGGTCGGGCTGGACGTTCACGCGCACGCGAGCGCCGTGGCGGTCTTCGACGATGTCACGGGGGAGGTGATCACGCGCCGCGTCAACGGGCGGCCGATCGAAGTGCTGGCCGTGTTGCGCGAGCTGCGCGCGCCGGTGCGCGCGGTCTATGAGGCGGGCCCGACCGGCTATGGGCTGGTTCGCCGGGCGCGCGCGGAGGGGATCGAGATGGCGGTCTGCTCGCCGGGTAACATCGAGCGCCGCGCCGGGCGATCGGATCAAGACCGACAAGCGCGACGCGATCCGGCTCGCGCGGTTGTTCGCGGCCGGCGACCTGCGGCTGGTCTGGATCCCATCGACCGCGCAGGAGCAGTTGCGCGATCTGGTCCGCTGCCGCGAGGATCTGCGCTCGGATCTGATGCGCGCCCGCCACCGGCTTCAGACGTTCTTGTTGCGTCGCGAGCGCTACTTCCCCGGGCCGGGCGGGCGCTGGACGCTCAAGCACCGCCACTGGCTCTCCCAGCAACAGTTCGATGACCCGGCCTCGCGCGATCACCTACGCCGACTATCTGCACGCCCACGACGTCCTGCTCGCGCGGCGCGACACAGTCGGCCGCGAGCTCGAGCAGCTCGCGCCCGAGCTGCGTGTGGGCCGAGACGATCGCGCGGTTGTGCTGCTCTGCGCGGGATCAGCACCCTGACCGCGCTCGGGCTGTGCGCGGAGATCGGTGACTGGCGGCGCTTCGATCACCCGGATTCGATCGCCAGCTACGTCGGGCTGGTCCCGTCCGAGCACAGCTCTGGCACACACGCGCCGGCTCGGCAAGATCACCAAGGCCGGCTCCACCCACGCCCGCCGACTGCTCGTCGAAGCCGCGCTGCACTACCGGCTGTCGCCGTCGGTCGGCGGCAAGCTCGCCGTCCGCCAGCGCGGTCAGGACCCGGCGCTCATCGACCACGCCTGGCGCGTCCAGCGACGGCTCAACGCGCGCTGGAACCTGCTGCGCAACGGCCGCGGCAAGCCGGCCGGCGTCGTGACCATCGCGATCGCGCGCGAGCTCGTCGGCGCCTGCTGGGAGATCGCCACCGCCCGCTGAACCCGACCACATCCGTCTGGCGCGTCGAGGCGGCGCGGCGGTCCGGGCATCGCGCACACACGAACGTCCGCGCTTTCGCCTGTGAGCCAGACCACCCCAGGGTGGCGCCGCTCGATTTCAGACAGCGGACGCTGCGACGAACCGAGGTCCTGAGACCCACCGCGGTCTCGCATATGAGGCTGACCAAGAGTCGCGCCGACCCGCACCCCGCGCCGCCCCGACACGCCAGACCACACACAACCGCTCAACGCCCGACCAGCCCCGGGCGCCATCACCCCTGCGCCCTTGACACCTCCACCCCCATATGAGGCGAAAGCAGAAGCGTCCGCCGAGCTCGAGCAGGCCGCGAGGAGTACGAGCGTGGGTCGCACGGTCGAGAGGGGTCCCGTGGTGTCGGCGTTGATCGAGGGGCTCGAGCGGAGGGCCGATGCGGAGGGGAGGCGGTCTTGACCGCCTACAAGCTCCCTGCGCGCACGTGAGTTTGCAGCGCTTCCTGCCCCGGCGCGGCACAGGCGCGGAGCTGGTTCTTCGCGGAGAACTGGTCACAGCGCACCCTGCTGAAGAAAAACTGGTCACAGCGCACCGTGCTGGTGGAAAGTACGGGTAGATGCCTCCTGCGACCGAGAGCGACGACGAGCTGCTTGCCAGCTTGGAGCCGGGCTCGTTCGCGGTCTTCTATCGCCGCCACGTCGAGGACCTGGTTGCGTTCTTTATGCGCCGGACCCGCAACGCCGAGCTTGCCGCCGATCTGACCGCCGAGACGTTCGCGGCCGCGCTGGTTGCGCGTGCGCGCTTTGACCCTGGCCGCGGTAGCGCATCGGCGTGGCTGTTCGGGATCGCGCTGAACAAGCTCGCGCGCGTCGAGCGGCGCGAGGCGGCCGAGTGGCGTGCGCGCCGGCGGCTGGGGATGGAGCGGATCGAGCTCACGGACGCTGACATCGAGCGCATCGAGGCGCTGGGGTCGGGCGAGCGGGCACATGTGCTGCTGGAGCGGCTGAGCCCGCAGCAGCGCGACGCGATCCGGGCGCATGTGATCGACGAGCGGCCGTATGGCGAGATCGCGCGCTCGCAGGGGATCTCCGAGGCGGTCGTGCGCAAGCGCGTCAGCCGCGGCCTGGCCGCCGTCCGCCAGCGAATGGGACCACGCGCATGAGCGACGACTTCTTCATCCGCCTCGAACGGCAGTTGCAGGCCGCTGAGCTGCGCGAGCTGCACCGCGCGCCCGCGTTGCGGCGCCTCGTCAGCGCTCGCCGCCTGCTCTCGGTGCCGCTCGCCGCCGCGGCGGCCGTCGGGGTGGTGGTCGTCGTACTCGCGGTCCTGGGCGCGATTGACAACAATGACGCTGACCGGCGCCCTCAGCCGGTCGGCACTGTGCCGGCGCCGAGTAAGAAGGCCGTCGCCGACGCCATCGACGTCGAGCGTGGCATGCGCTTCGTCCTCGACGGACGGGTACTCACGGTGCAGCTGCTTCCAAATAGGCTCACCGCGAACTTCGAAGCGGTCGGCGGCGCGCGGATCAGCGCGACCTGCGGCGCGAACGTCGCCGCGCCGCCGGGTGATCCGCGGCGCGAGACCACGCTCACCCGGCGCTGGCCGGACGGCCAGACGAGCATGAGCTACCGCTTCCCGCGCGACGTCTCGAGCTGGTGCCGGCTCGAGGACCAGTCAGGCAGCATCCTCGCGTCCGTGAGGTTCCCCGGCCCCGGCGTGCCGTCGAGGCTGTTGCCGACCTCCTCGGCGGGGGCGAGGGAGCTGATCACCGTGACCGCCATCAACTGGGCGCGGCTGATCGCCTCCAGCCCTCAGACCTGCAACGACTACATGGGCCAGACCGCCTGCGAGCAGATCAAGTGCCAACGGGCAGGGGGGACGCCCATCCCGGACTGCAGGCCGATCGATTCGTCCTGGGCAGCGACGTTCCGCGACGCGATACCCCAGGCAACCGCCATTAGCGGCGACCGAGCGGCCGCCATGCTCTCGAACCACCAGATGGTCCAGCTGCGACGTACCGCGACGGGCAAGTGGCTGATCGACGAGCTCGGCCCGGACGGGCTGCCGGCGGAGCTACGGCGGAAGCTCGGGAGCCTGACAGGCTGAGCGGTTCATGCCGGGCCGCGGGGCTTCAGCTTGGGACGACGCGGCGCAGCGCGCCGAGTAGTTCGATTGCCGCTCGCCGCGCTGCTCCTTAGAGGCAATCGCAGCAGTGCCGTGTCGCTGCCGCCGCTATCCCTTCCAGGCGAATGCGGAACTCAGCGGGATCCTCGTTTCTGCTGCCGGTAGTTGTCGGTCGCCTCGGCGATCGGGGCGGGCGGGGAGACGATTCGCCTGTTTGCACGTTCGGCGTCGGGAGTCGTGGCCGTGCTGAAGCAGGAGCGCCCCTGGCGGACCGGCGCGGGGCGCTCGCTGCTTCCGTTCAGGCCAGCGGAACGCTGGCTAGGACGCGGGCGTGAAGAACCCGGTCGCCGTCCCGAAGAGGTGCAACGTGCCGTCCGGGAGGGATTCGGTGACGTCGAAGCTGCAGGTGACGAGGTCACCGTGGACGTTGGGCTTTGTGGATGTGTCGATCACGGTCTCGGTCATTCCGCCGGTGGGCGTGAACTCGAACGTGATGTTGAACGCCTGCGGAACGAAGACCGCCGTGCTGCCCACCACGTGGGCGGGCGTGAACCTGCCGTTGCCGTTGACGACAACCTGCACCGTCTGACCGCCGCAGGTCGCCGGGAAGGCGAGGCTGTTCTTGGCCTTGAGCGGGTCTGCCGAGGCCGCCGGCACGAAGACGGCGAGTGCGAGCACTGCGGCGCCGAGCAGTGCGTAGCGCTTGAGCATATGGGTGACTCCTTTCGGTCCCGGAGGCTTCCTGCCCCCGCTGGCTGATCCTCCTCCACCGCGAGACGCGGCGTCAACCCGCTGCCCCGGATTCTCGTACGCCGCGACCGGGCGCCAGCTAGCCAACGAGCATGGCGACGGAGGGATGATCGTGGAGCGGCGTCGGCTAGTCACTTGTGTCGCTAATTCGCGAGGCAGTCGCCGTTTCGTGACGAAGGCGCCCTCGTCCGCGACGATTGGGGGCGTCATGCCGCAGCGTGCGGAGGCCGTGCTCAGTGAGGAGGAGCGGGAGGTGCTCGAGCGCTGGGCGCGACGGCCCGCGAGCGCGCAGGCGTTAGGACGCCGCGCACGCCCCGCCGGTCTAGGGCCGGCGGGGCGCAGCGTCCCGGATCGCTCGGTGTCGGCGGGATCGTGCTGACAGGTTGATCGTTCGAAGCGGGCGGGTGTAGCGTGCGCGTACACCGTCTCTGCATGTGGGGGAGGACCGCCATGCTCCGCCGTGCTCGCCGTATCACCGTGCTCGCGATCGGGCTTACGCTCGCGGGGGTGACCGCCGCCGCGGCGGACACGCTGGTCGACAACGACCGGATGGCGGGGTCCTACACGCGTTATGACGGCGGGACGGACGCGACGCTGCAGGGCTGCAGCACCGGTCGCCGGAGCCAGAACGAGCCGAGCGTGGCGGTCGACCCGCGCAACTCGGATGTGGTCGTCGCCGGCTCCAACGACTACTGCGCGGAGATCGGCAGCGGATCGGGCAACCAGTGGCCGGGCTACTACCGCTCGACGAACGGCGGCGCCACGTGGCGGTCGAGCCTCGTGCCGGGTTATCCGGGCGACACGTCGCCGCTCGGCTCGCAGTCGCCGACCAAGGGCAGCTGTGCCTCTGCCGGAGACCCGACGCAGGCGTTCGACGGCGACGGGCGTCTGTACTACGGCTTCATCTGCTTCAACCGCGCGAAGCCGACCAACGGCTCGATCTACGTCGCGCGCTACGACGACGACGGCGCGAGCTACCGCTTCACGACGCTCGTCGAGCGGGGCACCCCGTCGGTCGCCGGCCTCTTCCAGGACAAGATCAACATCACCGCCGACCAGAACAACGGCAACGTCTACGTCGCGTGGGCGCGCTTCAGCGGCAACCTTGGCAACGACGTGATCATGTTCAAGCGCTCCACCGACGGCGGGCGCACGTACTCCAAGCCGACCCGCATCTCCGACGGCGGGGCGTCCGAGCAGTTCGCCGACCTCGCGGTCGGGCCCGACGGCGCCGTCTACCTCACGTACCGCATCTACGCGGGTTCACAGGGGCCCGACTCGATCGCGATCGTCAAGTCGACGAACGAGGGCGTCTCGTGGACGCGCCCGCGGACCGTCGCGACGATCACCGCGTTTGACTCGACCGACTACGGCCCGGACACGTGCGGCGACGGCCCATTCCGCTGCCCGCTACTGAACTACGCGCGCTTCTCGAGCCTGTCGGCGGTCGCCGCCGACGCCAACGGCGTGCACGTCGTCTGGAACGCGCGCACGGCCGCCGGACAGTCACAGGTCTTCGCCCGCAACTCGAGCGACGGGCTCACCTGGACCGGTCCGATCGTGCGCCCCGCCCCGGCGGCCACCGGCCACCAGTTCTTCCCCGACATCGCGACCGACGGCTCGACGCTGTCCGTGATCCTCCAGGACTCGCGTGCGGATCCGGCGTACTCGCCCGATCGGCCGATGGGCAACACCGCGGCCGGCACGACCTCTGGGGCCATCGTCGACGCCTACCTCGCCCGCTCCGCGAACGGGCTGGTGTGGACGCCGACGCTCGTCAGCACGGCTCGGAGCAACCCCAACTACGAGAACCGCGGCAGCGCGCGATCCCCGTTCTTCGGCGACTACAACTACGTCTCCGCGACGCCAGACGGTAGCTTCTTCGCGGTCTGGACCGACACGCGCGACCTAGTCTCCGCGACCGACCCGCGCGACGGAAACCAGGACGAGGGCTTCGACGCGGACACCCGGACGTGCAACTGGGTGCCAGACGACATCTTCGCGGCCGCCTACAGCTCCCCGCTGGTCTCGGATCCGTGCCTGTCGCAGGGCGGCCTCGATCAGAACATCTACGGCGCCGGGGGGTAGCGGGCCTGCGTGACACGGCTGTGAGACGCAGGCCGGGCGACGTCGTCGCGCTCGAGGTGGGTTGCGAAGGGGTGCCAATGGTGTCCTCTCAGCGGGGGTGAGCGTTTGCCGATCGTGAAGTGCGACGGCGCCGGCCTTCACAGCTTGCGCGCACGGATGATGAGCGAGACGATCGCCTCACTAACGCGGCTGCGATTGGATGCCAGGGGTGCACACATCGTTTGATGCCTCGGCCGTCGCGTTCGAGCGCGACGACAGTCTGGACGCGCAGTCGCTCGTGTTCGCCGAACACTCGGATGGCAGTGGCCGCTGGCTCGAAGTCCAGAGACCGCTGCGGGTCGGTGAGCAGGACGTGGCGTTAGGGCACGACATGTATTGCCTGGTCACGGAGGCGCAATTCACGCATTACGGCGGAGTGTTGGACTGGCGGATCGAGGGGTCGACGCTACATCTCGACCTGACGGAGGAAGCGAGCCGAGCGATCGGAGCGTCGGGATTCCGAATCACCCTTCCGAAGTCAGAGCGCGCCACGGTCCAGAGGTCCTTGCTCATGCTGCTCGCGTAGTGCTGGTTCGAGGCACAGGAGCAGCGCAGGCGGCTTGCTCGGGAGCGCTCCGATCAGGCGAATGCGCTAGCGCGCCAGTGGGGCCCCGTCTAGCTGCTCCGACCACGCGATTGCGAAAGCGACGGGCTCGGACCTCCCGCCTGTTGGCACCTTACGCCGCGCCCAGCTCGTGCCTCTGCGACGCCTTTCCTCCGGCGAGTTGCGTTGCTCATCTGCTGGTCGTCCTGCAGTGACGTCCTGAAACGGACGCTGCGCCGCTGGTTGGTGGACTAGGGCCTTGCGATCTGCGGTACATCCGTGTTGATCGGTTCCGTACGCGGCTAGAGACGGCCTTTGAGATGAAGGGGTTCACATGGCAGCGCCACTCTCCCGTCGCACGTTCCTGACCACCGGCGCGGCCGCCGCTGGTGCGCTGTTGCCCGGCGTTACCGCCTACGCCGGGCGTCACCCGAACGACGGCGTGCGATTCACGCTCAATGCGGAGGTGCTCGACGGTGGAGAGCAGGTCACCTCGATCACTCTCCACACCGCCCGGCTGGGCCGGATCGACCCGGCCAGCCTGACCACCGGCACTTTCAGGGTGCACGCGAAGGCGACCAGTCCGATCCCGATCGCTGCCGGCGACCTGATCTTTAGCGAGTACGACCTTGACCGCCCGGTGACCGCTGTCCGGCTCGACCGCTGGGGCAACATCGTGCTGGACCTGTCATACGGCGAGGGCCAGGTTGGCGGCGGCACCCTCGGTTACATCCTGAGCAAGGGCCGCAACGTCATGCTCGACCTCGTCTACACCATCACTCAGAACATCCCGATCGCCCTGCGCAACCGCCGCTCGATCACGATCGCCCGATTCGTGCAAGGCCGACTGTCAGATCCCGAAGTGGACGCCTTCAGCTACCACACCTCGCGCTCCGGCATGAAGTACCGGCTGTACTCCCCCAGCCATGGCCGCCGCTCACACGCCGGCGGACGAGGCAGGGACCCTCTTATCGTCTGGCTGCACGGCGGAGGTGAAGGCGCCTCGCTGCCCGATAACTACTACGACAACGAGACGACGTTGCGGGCCAACCGCGGCGCGCTGGGCTTCGCCACGCGACAGGCACAACGGATATTCGACGGCGCCTATGTCGTAGCCCCGCAGAGCACTTCCCGCTGGCTCGATGACGGACCCGGCTTCGCCCCGCTCATCCGCGAGATCATCGGCGATCTCGTCCGCCGGTACCCGATCGACCGCGAGCGGATCTACGTCGCTGGCTGCAGCAACGGCGGCTACATGACCCTGGAGATGACTTCGATCTACCGTGACCTCTTCGCTGCGTCCGTGCCGATCTGTGCCGTTGTCCAGTCCCTCGTGCCGGGCGGCCCACCGATGCTCACCGACGCCCAGCTGAGGGAGATCGACACCCCGACGTGGCTAGTCGCCTCGCGCGACGACCCGGTCGTGCCGGTGGAGCCCAACACCATCCATGCCCACGACCTCATTCCCGGCTCCTTGATGACCCTGTACGACCATGTCATCTGGAACGGCCACCAGTTCAGCGGCCACTGGTCGTGGATCTATGTTGCCCGCAACGATCCGAGCATCGACGGAACGCACATCTGGCAGTGGATGGCCGCGCAACGCGCTGACGAAGCCGGGTCAGGTCGCGCTGGCCGCGACTTCAGCGCCCCGGCCATTGCCGGCTAGCGCGCGAAGCGCGTCAGTTACGGCGCGCGACTTTCAGCGATGGGCCAGAGCGCGGCAGTGAGCTGCGCGTCGCCGGGCGTCGATAGTCGGGTTGTTCCAGCAGCCCGAGGAGGGGTCATGTCCGAGCTTCTGCTCGATCGTGAGGGTCGACGTCGATCGCCGGCGACGTTGCCGGGCTTCGACGCCGGTCACGCGCCATGCAACAAGGGTGTGCGCTACCCGGCCGATCCGCCGAAGGTCAAAGAGATCGTCGCCGTCATGCACGCTGCCGGTGACGGCGCGCACGGTCGCCGCCTTTGCGGGCTCATGGTCGTCATGTGGCGTGCCGGGCTGCGCATCCAGGAGGCCCTGGCTCTGACGGAAGGGGATCTTGATCAACGCCGCGGCTCGCTCCTGGCGCGGCGCGGTAAAGGGCGGGCGCCGTCGCGAGGTCGGCATGGACACATGGGCATGGGAACAGCTAGAGCCCTGGCTCGAGCTGCGGGCCGAGCTCCCGGTCGGCTGCTGTGCGTCATCAACGGCGCCACGCGCGGACGCCGCTGGTCGCCCGCCGCGGCGCGCGCCGAGCTGCGGCGCACCGCCGCCGCAGTAGGAGTGCGGCGCCGCTTTGCGCCACACCAGCTCCGTCACGCCCACGCCGTCGAGATGGCCGGGAAGGCGTCCCGCTGATCGTCATCCAGCGCCAACTCGGACACAGCAACCTCGGCATCACCTCGGTCTATCTCCAGGGCATCGATAGCGGATAGTCGAGACCGTCATGCCCGGCGGGCGCCGATGATCCCATCAGCGCCTCGCTGCGGCTCTGATCGACTAGCGGGCGCGGCGCTGCTCGTCGCCCAAAGCGACACTCACGGACCGCGTTGGCCGAGTGGTGCAGACAGGCGAAATGGGAACTTCGCGCAGCATGCCCGAGCGGGCCGCGCGCCCGGCATCCCATCGATCAAAGGCACTTCGTCGTTCGCCGGTTTTACTGCCACATCGGGGAACGCTCAGTGAGGCGGAAGCGGTTGCCAGGAGATCCGCACCGGTCCTGAGCTTTCCTCGGAGTGTCGCCTCCATGGTCCACGGAGGTGCCGCCGGGCGCTTCCGTCTGGCCGCATCGTCCAGATCGACTCGGTGATGAACTCGCAGCAGTCCCCGTCTGGGCGCCTGAACTCTTGAACGATGGCTAGGCGGCGACCGTCGGGCGACCACACCGCGTCCGTTTCGGCGGTCTTGGGCGTCGAAGTGAGTCGCCGCAGCTGCGTGCCGTTGGCGCGCACAACATAGACATCGGCAAGCTGCTGATAGCCACGACGGTAGCCGGTGAGCACGACGTGCGTGCCGCCTGGCGACCAGTCGATTGACGCGGCGATACCTCGCCAGAGCCGACGGATCGGCCGGCCCGTGCGGGCGCTCATGAGCCACACGTCACCCGAGTAGGCATCCGCGGTGCGCGGGCGGGCGTAGGCAATCCGGCGTCCGTCGGCGGACATTCGCGCGAGCCGCCCGGCACCGAGACGGTGGTCAGGGCTTCCGTCCAGCGGAGCGGACCAAATCTCTGCCGGGTACGACCAACTATCACCCGAGTACTGCGGCGGCTCCCACAGCGTGCGCGAATAGAGAATGTGCCGGCCGTCGGACGTAAAGCTTGGATCCTCGCGACCGAATTCGGCTTGATCCCCGAGGCCGGGCACGGTGAGGGGAGGCGCCGGAGGCAGCGGTATGTCCTGCCGCCTTGAGCCATCGGCCGTCATCGTTGCGAAGCGACTCCACTCGAGATTCGAACTGACTTCTGCGGGCAATTCGTACTCGAAGATCATCCGACGCCCGTCGGGCGACCATGACGCCCGCCTCACATGGCGCCAACTCCGGCACGTCGAGGGCGTCAGCATCCGCAGCGGCCGCCCATCCGGCTCCAGCGTGGCCACTCGGCTACCTGGGCAGCCGAAGCCGTACGACACTGAAAGAACCCCATTGCGGCCGGGATAAGTCGCGTGCGCTGCCGACGTGACCAGTGCTGCAGCAAGCACGAGCCCAGTGAAGAGCGTGATGTCAGCACCCGAGGCTCGCGCTGGCAGCAAGATTCGCATCGAAGGACTCATCGGGATCTCTCGCGCGCCGTCCACAAACGCAAGCCCGGCCTGCTGCTTTGAGGCAATCGCAGCAGTGCCGTGTCGCTGCCGCCGCTATCCCTTCCAGGCGAACGCAGCAGCGGCCGGTCTTCGTGTCGTTACAAATCGCCGCCCTGCTTCGAGTTAAGGGGTGATGGAACGAGACGGCTCCGGCTCCGGACGTGAGATGGTCGGCATCACGTGATCGGCGATCAGCTCTCCGATGAGGATCTGCTGGCGAGCGGTGAGCCGGAGCACTTCGGGTGCTTTTACCAGCGACACGTGCGGGAGGTTCTGGGGTACATGATGCGGCGGACCGGCGATGCGGAGGCGGCGGCCGATCTGACGGCCGAGACGTTCGCGGCGGCGATCGTCGCGCGGCGACGGTTCCGGCCGGGGGTGGCGCCTGCCGGCGCGTGGTTGCTCACGATCGCGCACGGCAAGCTCGTCGACTACCAGCGCCGCGGGTTCGCGGAGGAGCGGGCGCGGCGGCGGCTGGCGATGGAGCGCCGTCCCCTGGGCGAGGAGGACAGCGCGCTGATCCGCGCGCTCGGCGAGGAGGTCACGCTGGACCGCTGGAAGCAGCTGCCCGCCGATCAACGGACTGCGATCCAGGCGCGTGTGCTCGACGAGCGCCCGTACCCGGAGATCGCGTCCGAGCTGGGTACTTCGGAGACCGCGGTGCGTATGCGTGTCAGCCGCGGCCTGGCGTCGCTGCGAGGACGACTCGGGAAGGCGAGATGAGCGAGGACTTCATCAGCGGCCTGCACGCCGACCTCGTCGAGGCGATGGACCGCTACGAGCGGCGCAGTCCGGGCGGACGTCTCGCGGCCGGGCGCTCCCCGCACCTGCTGAGGCGCGCCACCCTGGCGCGGGTCGCGGCGGGCGCCGCCCTCATCGTCGCGCTCGTCGCGGTCGTGGTGACCGTCGCGCGCGAGTCCGACGTCGAACGGCCGGCGGAGCCGCCGGGCAAGAAGCTCGCCGCGACCGACGTCGAGAACGGCGTGCGCTTCAGCCTCGACGGACGGGTACTGACGGTGCAACTGCTTCCAAATAGGCCCAACGCGACCTTCGAAGCGGTCAGCGGCGCGGAGATCAGCGCGACCTGCCGCACCACCGTCGCCGCGCCGCCGGGTGATCCGCGGAGCCAGTCCACGGTCTTCCGGATCTGGCCGGCAGGCGAGACGAGCCTGAGTTACCGCTTCCCGCGCGACGTCTCGAGCTGGTGCCGGCTCGACCGCTCGTCCGTCGGCATCGTCGCGTCCGTGAGCTTCCCCGTCGCGTTCTCGGGGGCGAGGGGGCCGATCGCCGAGACCGCCGACAAGTGGGCGCGGCACTTCGCCGCAAGCCCTCAGACCTGCACCGACTACATGAGCCGAACCTTCTGCGAGGGGACGAAGGGGTGCGAACCGGGGATGCCGATTCCGGCCTGCAGGGCGAAGGCGCGACGGTGGGGAGCGGAGTTCCTCGGCGCCACGGCCCAGAGAATCGCCATTAGGGGCGACCGAGCGGCCGCACGCTCTCCAACGACATAATCGTCGAGCTGCGACGTAGCGCGACGGGCGAGTGGCAGATCGACGGGATCGGCCCGTTCGGGGCCGTGGGTCCTGATGCCGCTGCTGAGCGTCGATTGCATGAGGGTCCTTAACGAGCGCTTGGGACGACACGGCGCAGCGCGCTGAGTAGTTCTGTTGCCGCTCGCTGCGCTGCTCCTTCGAGGCAATAGCGACAGCGCGCGCAGAGCCCGCTAGATCGGCGGCGAGCCGCCGATGCTGTGTGCCATCCGGTCCGATGTATCAGGCGTCGCCTGGCGGCCTCTTCTGTGCGAAGCGTCCTGGTGGGCAGGACGCCCAACCGAAGGAGCACAGCATGGACAAGCGTCAGAGCGTCGAGGTCAAGGACCTCGCTCCCGGCGCCGAGCTCGACCAGGAGCAGCTGCGCGCCGTCGTCGGTGCGCAGGCATCGCTCCGCCAGCGCGCGAGCACGTGTTGCGTCTGCGGCGGGACCGACTGCGACTGAGCACGCAGCGTCGACCTGGGGTCCGGACGGCCACGCCGTCCGGACCCCGGCACGCGCGAGGCACCGATGATCCTGATCCTGAGCGAAGACGGCGACGAGCACGCCGATCGCGTGGAGGCCGAGCTGGAGCGCCGGGGCGCCGAGGTGGCGCGCTTCGACCCGGCGTGGTTCCCGGCCGAGGCGGGGCTGTCCCTGCACGTGGGCGGCGGCGCGCCCACCGGGACCCTCGCGTTCCGTAACCACGAGATCGAGCTCGAGCGCATCCGCGTGCTGTGGCGGCGGCGTCCGGGGGACCCGGTCGCGGCGCGCGCTCTGACGGGATCGGCGGCGGCGGAGCTGGTCGAGCACGACTCGGCGGCCGTGCTCGCCGACCTCTGGGAACTGCTGCCTGCGCGCCACGTCCCGGGCACGCCGGACGCGATCGCGCACGCGGGCCACAAGGCCCGACAGCTGCTGCTGGCGGGGCGGCTCGGGTTCGAGCTTCCGCCGACGCTGGTCACCAACGAGCCGGACGCGTTCCTGGCGTTCCACGAGGCGCGCCGCGGCGCCACGATCACCAAGCGCGCCGCCCCGAGCCAGCGCCTGACCGCCGCCGACGGGGAGAAGCTGGTGCGCTACACCGAGCCGGTCCGGCCGCGCGACCTGCTGCACGTCGAGGATCTCCGCCTCTGCCCCCTGCTGGTCCAGCCGTACGTCCCCAAGCGTCTCGAGCTGCGGGTGACCGTGGTCGGCCACCAGGTGTTCGCCGCCGCGATCGACTCGCAGGCCACCAACCACACGCGCCTCGACTGGCGCCGCTACGACGACGCCGGCACGCCGATAGCGCCGTTCGCGCTGCCCGGCGAGGTCGCGAACCGCTGCCGCGCCCTCGTGCACGAGCTCGGCCTGCGCTACGGCGCCATCGACCTCGTCCTGACCCCGGACGACCGCTTCGTCTTCCTCGAGATCAATCCCAACGGCCAGTACCTGTGGATCGAACTCGCCACCGACCTTCCGATCAGCGACGCGATCGCCGACCACTTGCTGGAGGGCTGATGACCACCGAGACCAAGCCCGCGGTTGACGCGGATCTCCTCCTCGACGCTGCCGGGCTGCTGTCCGAGCTCGCTCACGATCCGCAGGACGGGCGAAGCGCCGTCTCGGAGCTCCAGGGCCGCCACGCCGAGCACCGGCTGCACCTGATCGTCGACGAGGAGGCGTACGACGGCTCGGTCCACCGCGCCCTGATCGTCCGTCAGGCCGACGGCCTGACGCTCTCGCTCTCCGCCGCGACCGAACCCGGACTGCCGTGGCCCCTGCGCGGCGTGGTCAGGGCGCGCGAGTTCGACTTGTTGGCGGTGAACGGGATGCGGGTTCCCGTCGCCGAGGCGCTCGCCTGCATCGACGGGATGTTCGACGACCGCAAGCTGATGCGCACGCTCGTGGACTCGTGCCTGATCCGCCAGGCCCTCGAGGAGCAGCCGGTCGACGTCTCGCCGGCGCTCCTCCAACAGACGGCGGACGCCTTCCGCAGGGGCAAGAACCTGAATTCCGCCGAGGCGACGCGTGCGTGGCTGGCCGATCGCAGCCTCTCCCAGGAGCGGTTCGCCGAGCTGATCGCAGACCTGGCACGGACGCGCGCCCTCCGCCGGCGCGTCGTAGGCGGCGAGGTGGACGACTGGTTCGTCTCCAACCGGCAGGAGCTGGCCGTCATAACGGCGGCATGGGTTGCCGGCGCAGACCAGGCGATCGCGGAGCAACTCGAGGCCGATCCTCTGGGCGCGCTCGTGCAGGCGCGCCGGGACGGTCGCGACGGCGGCGTCTCCGAGTGGCGTGTCGGCGAACTGTCCGACGGCCTTCGCGCGCTCGCTACGGCCGTGCCCGGCGCTGCGACGCGGATCGACCTCGACAGCCCGGCGCTCGCCGTCGTGCTCGACCGCAGAGAGCCGGTGCTCGACGAAGCGACCCGCGACGCCATAGAGCGGCGGCTGTTCGACCGCTGGCTCGCGGAGCGCCGGCGCACCGCACATGTCCAGTGGTTCTGGGGCAACGAGGCCCGCACCGACCGGGCAACCGAGGGCTAGCCGACCGTGCCACTCTCGACCCGACGGCGCCGGCGCGTGCCGGTTGTCCTCCAGGCCACGGCAACCGACTGCGGACCGGCGTGCCTCGCGATGGTGCTCTCCCATCACGAACGCGCGGCGCCGCTCGAGGTCCTCCGAGACGAGCTCGGCGCCGGCCGCGACGGCGTCAGCGCGCTCGACCTGCGCGACGCCGCCAAGCGGTACGGGCTGACCTGCCGCGGGTTGCGCGCCACTCCGGAGACCGTGCGGGAGCTCCCTACGCCGTTCGTCGTCCACTGGGAGGGAACCCACTTCGTCGTCGTCGAGCGAGTGCGCCGCGACAGCGTCGACCTCGTCGATCCGATGCTGGGGCGGCGGCGGCTCTCGTTTGCGGTGTTCACCGCGGCGTTCGCCGGGGTCGCGCTCACGTTCTCGGTGGACGAGCGGGGACGTCGGGCGGCGCCCTCCGCCGCCGCGCCGCGGCCGTGGCGCACCGTGCTGCTGCCGGCCATGCGCATACGCCGAGCCGTTGTCGCCACCCTTGCCGCCACGTCGGGGCTCCTGTTGCTGGCGGGCCTCGCCGTGCCGCTGGCCACGGCATGGGTCGTGGACCGCCTGGTCACGGGCTCGCCGAGCGTCGCCGGAGGGTCGGCGCCGTTCGCGGCCGTCGCGGTGTTCGCGCTGGCCGTCGGCGCGCTGACCCTCGTGCGTGGCATCGCCGCCGCCGCGCTGCAGCAGCACGTCGGGCGCAAGCTGACCGGGGGGCTGGTCGACCGGCTGCTGGACGCGCCGCTGACCTTCGTCGAGCAGCGCGGGGCCGGGGAGGTCACCGCACGGCTGAGCGCCACCGACATCGTCCGCGACGCGCTCGCGACGCAGCTCGTCGGCGCCGTGCTCGACACCGTCGTGGCGCTCAGCTACCTGATCATCCTGCTCGTCGCGAGCCCCGCCCTCGGCGCGGTCACGCTCGCCCTCGGGGCCGTCGAGCTCGCCGTCCTCGGGGCGCTGGCCCTGCGGGGACGACGCCAGCGGCGCGAGGAGCTGCTGGCGCAGATCCGGTCACAGGGCTGGCTCTACGGCGTCGTGACAGGCCTGGCGTGGGTGAAGGCGGCCGGGGCCGAAGACGTCGTGCAAGAGCGGTGGCGACGCCTTCACGAGCAGCGTCTCGCGGCGCTCCTGCGCACCGCCCGCACCGGGGCGATCGCCGATGCGGTGGCCGGAGCGGTCCGGCTGGGGGCACCGCTCGTCCTCCTGCTGGCCGCCGCCGCGCTCGCAGGCGGCGGCGCCGCGTCATGCGACGGCGTGGGGCGGGTCGTCGGTCTGGCGGCGCTTGCCGCGGCGGCGCTGATGCCGATGGGGGCGCTGGCCGGCCATCTCCGGTCATTCCACGAGATCGGCTCCGTGGTCGAGCACCTCGGCGACCTTGCGACCGCCCCTGCCGAGCAGCCCGCGCCGCGCCCACCGGCGCCGCCGCTGCGTGGAGAGCTGGCGACCGAGAAGCTCGGGTTCCGGCACACCCGCGGCGGCGCTTGGGTCGTTCGCGACGTCGACATGCAGATCCCGGCCGGCGGCAAGCTCGCCGTGGTCGGCTCCTCCGGCTCGGGGAAGAGCACGCTGGTCAAGCTGCTCGCCGGCCTCTATCCGGCGGCGGAGGGAACGGTGTCTTTCGACGGACGGGACCTGCGGTCGCTCGACCTCGCGTCGCTGCGCCGGCGGCTCGGCGTCGTGCTCCAGGACCCGTTCCTGCTCGCCGGGACGGTGGCCGAGAACATCGCCCTCCGCCGTCCGGATGCTCCCCTCGCCGACGTGATCGCGGCCGCCGAGCTGGCCGCCGTGCACGACGACATCGCCGGCCTGCCGCTCGGATACGCCACGACGCTGGCGAACGGAGGCGCCGAGCTCTCCGGTGGGCAGTGTCAGCGGATCGCACTCGCCCGATCGCTGCTCGACCGGCCCAGCGTGCTCCTCCTCGACGAGGCGACGTCGCACCTCGATTCGGCGACCGAGGCTCAAATCGAACGCAACCTCCAGGGACTGAGCATCACTCGGATCGTGGTCGCGCATCGCCTTTCGACCGTTCACGACGCGGACCTGATTCTCGTCCTCGAGGACGGGCGCGTCGTCGAGTCCGGGACCCACGCCGAGCTCGTGGACGTGGGCGGACGCTACGCGGCGATGGTCGCCAGTCAGGACATGGTCGCCACCTGATCCCGCAGCTTCTCCCGATCCGGACCGACACCAACCTCAGGAACATGACTCCAGGCCGAGGCCCCGTCCGCGAGCTCGAGCCGCTCGGCGGCGCGGTCGAGCCGATCTGCGCCGATCTGGCGAGCGCCGACGTCCCGACCGGTCCTGGGGCCGCGTGTAGGAGCTCGGTCGCCCCTCGCCGCCGCCGCGCTGATCGCAGGCCGTGGCGCGGGTGGCGCGTTCACGGGGGTCGGAGCCGACGAGCCGCGCTCCGCTAGGACGTCATGAAGGCAGTCGCCTGGCAGCGCACGGCGTCCGCGTCGACACGATCAACGACCCGTCGATCCAGGACCGGCCTTGGCCGAGCCTGATCCTGGGTAGGACGCACACGAAGGCGAAGGAAAGCGAGGCCGATCGTGGCGACGCAGAAGCAGCGCGAGACCGCGCGCAAGAACGTCAAGAAGGCTCAGGCCGGCGCGCGCCAGAAGCGCACCATCACCAACCTCTCCAGCGACACGCGCTCGGCGCTCGGCCGCGAGGGCGCGAAGGCGGCGGCGCGTAAGCGCGGCGCGTCGAAGGGAACGGGCACGGGCGCCAGCGCGATGACGGTGACCGAGCTCCGCCGGGAGGCCGCACGTCTGGACATCGAGGGCCGCTCGAAGATGGGCAAGGCGCAGCTGATCCGGGCCGTCGGGCAGAAGCGCCGGTCGAGCTGATCCGGCACACGCGAACCCCGTCCTGCCGCGTGCTCAGGACGAGTCGTACCCGGTGACCCACAGAGCAGCGCGGCGATTGCGGGTTGGATCCTCTCTGATCGGGTTCGCCATCACCGCACTTCATCGACCGGCCGGACCCCGCCGAGAGCTGAGGAGCCGAGAGCGACCCGCAACAACCATGGGCGTACCGTCCGCGTCGCCGATCACGAAGCAGCTTGGGTGAGGAAGCGAGGGACCCGTCCGCGCGGCGAATCCGGGGGGTGGCACGCATTCCTTTCCCAGGAGGACAGTTTTGCGGGCCACCCCCCTCGCCAAGCAACGCGGGCGGCTTCGGGGGTGCTCGGCCTCGCCGGCTACCGCGCGCTGCTGCGGCAGCCGCCGGATCACGTGCTGGTGGACCAGGACGCAACGTGGATCCGCGATCCGGCCTCCTCCTGAACGCCCACGCCCTGTGACGGACGAACGCCGGCGTGTTGCGTACGGTGCACGAGCGCCTCGCGCGCGACCGATGAAGGCGCTCGTCCAGGACAGGTACGGCTCACCCGAGGTCCTCCGGCTCCCCGTAGACCTCGCCGTCGAAGACCGGGTCGTAGTTCGCGAAGGCTGCCCACCAGTACGCGTCGTGGCGGTCGATCGAGGTGGGTGACCCGCGGTCGATGCCGAAACTGTGCGAGCCGACGTGGTTCAGCGTGCGGCCGTCGAGGAGCTCCACGGAGAGAATGAAGCCAGTCCAACAGTCCCACACCGTCCGGCGGTCGCGCCGGTGTTTCGCCCTGGTAGGCGC
>CAWKIT010000018.1:0-223602 GCA_963849695.1 uncultured Solirubrobacteraceae bacterium | reverse complement strand
TCGGCGCGCTCGTATAGCTCATGTATATGCGGCGCTCGTAGCGTCGGGCCATGAAGCTCACCGCCGCACTCGTCGCGCTCCTGTGCCTGGCGCTCGCGCCCCCCGCTCTCGCCATCGACGAGGGCGTGCCCGACCGCGACCGGCACCCGTTCGTGGGTGTGCTCGGCTTCGACGTCGACGGCCCCGGCCCGGCGTCGCCCGCCCTTCTGTGCAGCGGCTCGGTGATCTCGGACCGCCACTTCCTCACGGCGGCGCACTGCATCCCGGCCGTGCCGCCGGACGTCGAGTGGGTGGTGGCGCTCGAGCCGGGCCGGCCCGCGGCTCCGGTCGTCGTCCCCGGCATCTTCCCCGACGACTTCCCGCACCCGTTCGCCGTGCCCGCCAAGCGCGGCGGCGTCGCCGTCGTCCACCCGGACTCCGATCCCGCGCGCCTGGCGCACGACATCGCGGTCATCCGGTTCGCGGCGGGGACCTTCGCCGGCGTCGAGCCGGTGCAGCTGCCGCGTGCCGGCCTTCTCGACGACCTGCGCGGAAGCGAGCGGCGGAGCTTCCGCCTCGTCGGCTACGGCGCCGACCCCGAGTTCGGCGACGGACCGCCGGTGTTCGTCATCGAGGGCTACCGGCAGACGGCGATCGCGTCGTTCGAGGCCCTCACCCGGCGGCAGCTGGTGCTCCGGCGCGGCGGCTGCCTCGGCGACTCCGGCTCGCCCCAGCTCCTCGGCGCCTCGAGCCTCGCCGTCTCGCTGTTCTCGGACCCCGGGCCCGACTGCCGCGGGCCGAACGCCGCGCAGCGGCTCGACACCCGGTCAGAGCGCAGGTTCCTGAAGCGCTTCGTCGACCTGCCGTGACTCAGGGAGCGTGAAGCCCCAGCGTCGCGAGAGCGCGACCGCCTCCTCGAGCAGCGGCCGCGCCCGCTCGTGCTCGCCGAGCAGGGCGTAGGCACGGCCGAGGCACGCGAACGCGGCCGCGAGGCCCCGCGGGTCCTCGCGGCGGCGGAAGTCGGCGAGCGCGTCGCCCGCCACGTCCAGCGCCTCCCTGGCGCGGCCCTGGGTCAGCCGCACCCGGGCGAGGTCGACGAGCGTGAAGCCGGCGTCGAGTGGGGCTCGGAAGGTCCGGAACCGATCGCGGGCGCGGACCAGCAGACGCCCGGCGCCCTCCAGGTCCCCGGCCTGGTGCAACAGATCGCCCAGCACCTGGTCCGAGAACGCGATCCCCTCCTCGGAGCCGACCCGCTCGGCGAGCGCGCGCATCCGCGCGAGCTGCGCCTGAGCCTCCGCGAGCCGGTTGGCGCGGACCAGCGCATCCGCGCGCCAGGCGAGCGCATAGACGAGCAGGCTGCTTTCGCGCGCGGCCTCGCAGGCACGAACCGCCTCGCTGGCCGTCTCGAGCGTGTCCGGCGCCCCGGCGGCATTGGCCAGCATCGCGCGCCCGAGGAGCGCACGCGGCCAGTGCGGGCCTGCCGGGTCGGCGTCGCGCATGGTGCGTTCGACCAGCTCGCGGCCGTCCTTGATGAGGCCTGCGCGGAACCAGTACATCGCCAGCCGCGCGGCGAACGCGAACGCCGGCTCGGCGTCGCCGCGGTCGAGCGACCAATGCAGCGCGGCATGGAAGTTCTCGTGCTCGCGCCGCCCGCGGGGCAACCAGGTCGCGAGGCCCGACTCGACCATGTTCGCGTCGAGCTCCTCGGCGAGCGCGAGGTAGTGCCGGCGGTGGCGCAGGGCGGCGTCGTTCGCCTCACCTGCTTGTGACAGGCGCTCGCGCGCGAACACCCGCACCGTCATCAGCAGGCGGTAGCGGGTGCCCTCGGGCGCCTGCTCGGCCACGAGGAGCGAGGAGTCGGCGAGCCGCGTCAGGGCCGGCAGCACCCGCGCGTCACCGGCCACGGCCTGCGCTGCCGAGGCGTCGAAGCTCCCCGGGAAGACGGACAGCCGGCGCAGCACGCGGCGCTCGTGCTCGGCCAGCAGGTCGTAGCTCCACGCGATCGCCGCCGCGAGTGTCCGTTGCCGGGCGGGAGCGGTTCGCGGCCCATCGCCGAGCAGCGAGATCCGCACGTCCAGGTCGCGGGTGAGCTCGGCCGGCGACACCCATGGCAGCTTGCCCGCCGCGAGCTCGATCGCCAGCGGCAGCCCGTCGAGCCGCTCGACCAGCTCGACGACGGCCTCCGTCTCCGCGCTTCCCGCGCGATCCACGAACAGGCGGACCGCGTCCGGCACGGCCAAGCCGTCGAGCCGGTGCAACACCTCGCCGGACACGCGAAGCGGCTCCCGGCTCGTGGCCAGCACCCGCGCGCGCTCCGCCAGCAGCCGGTCGGCGAGCCGGGCGGCGTCGGCGGCGACGTGCTCGCAGTTGTCGAGCAGGAGCAGCGCCGGCGTCTCGCCGACGCGGGCCGCCACCAGGTCGGCGGCGCTGCGGCCCGGGACGTGCGGAACCGCCAGCGCGGTGGCGGCGGCCGCCGCTACGCGGCCGGGGGCGGCCGTGCTCAGATCGACCCACCAGGGCCGCAGCCCGGCGCGGGCCGCGACCTCGACCGCCAGCCGCGTCTTGCCGGTTCCACCCGGCCCGACCACGGTCACGAGCCGGCCCGGCGCAAGGGCGCTCGCGACGGTCTCGAGGTCTGCGTCACGGCCGAGGAAGCTCGTGCCGTAGTGCGGGAGCTCGGCGCGGGCGGGGGCGTCGAGGGCTGTGTCTTGAAGGAGGACCATCCGCTCGAGCTCGCGCAGTTGCGGGCCCGGCATGAGACCGAGCTCGGCGAGCGCGCGATGCGCCGCGCGATACGCGGCAAGCGCCTCGGCCTGGCGGCCGCAGCGGTAGAGCGCGACCATCAGCTGCCCCCACGTGCGCTCACGCAGCGGCTCAGCCGCGACGGCGGCGCGCAGCGCCGGCACCAGCTCGGCATGGCGGCCCTGAGCCAGGCGGCGCTCGGCGAGCTCCTCTTGCGCGGCGGCGCGCAGCTCCTCGAGGCGGTCCCGCTCAGCGACCGCCTGGCGGTCCTCCGGCAGCTCGGGCAGCGCCGGCCCGCGGACGAGCGCCAGCGCCTCGGCGAACAGCGCCTCGGCGGCGGCGGGATCGGGCTCGGCGCGGGCGGCCGCCTCCAACCCCTCGAAGCGATCGGCGTCGGTCGCCCCGCGCAGCTCGTAGCCGTTGTGGTGCGTCCGCAGCTCGCCGATCCCCAGGCCGCGGAGTCGCGACACGTACGTTCGCAGCACCTGGAGCGCGTTCGGCGGCGGCCCGGCCGGCCACAGCACGTCGGCCATGCGATCGGTCGACACGACCGCGCCGCGGTGGAGGAGGAGCAGCGCGAACAGGGTCCGCTGCTGCGGGCTGCCGAGGGCGAGCTCGCGGTCGTCCTGCCACGCCGCGGCCGGGCCGAGCAGCCCAAAGCGGATCACGGCAGCCCCGCGTGCGGGACCTCGACCGTGGTGGTGACGAGCACCGCCTCGCGCGCCGCCTGCCGGGAGCCCTCGTCGAAGTCCGGCGCGCAGCACATGAGCAGCGTGCGGCCGTCCACGCCGCCCAGCATGCATGCGAACACGTCCTGACCGTCGGGCGCGGCGATCTCGTCGACGATCTCGCCGCCGGGTGCGAGCCGGACGCAGCGGGCGCCGACCTCGTCGGCGGACCAGATGTTGCCCTCGGCGTCGAGCGCGCAGCCGTCGGGGCCGAACCGCAGGTTCCCGAGCGTCTCCTGGAACGTCGTGAACTCAGGCGTGGGGGCGACCTGCGCCCACACCCGGCGGCCGCTCAGCGACCCGTCGGCCTCGATCTGGAACGCGGTGTAGCGCGCGCCGGCCGTCTCACCCACGATCAGCGTGCTGCCGTCGGGGGTGATGACCGAGCCGTTCGGGAACAGCATGTCCTCGGCCGCGATCGAAGCCGTGCCGTCCGGATCGATCCGGAGCAGGTTCGCGGGCTTGGGGTCCGCGTGGTTGGCGAGATCGAAGCCGAACTCGCCGGCGTAGGCGCGGCCGTGCGCGTCGACGACGATGTCGTTGAGATAGCCGGCGCAGAGCTCACCGACGTCGGCATGGACGGTCACCTCTCCGTCGGGCGAGCGGCGCACGACGCGGTGGTCGGTCATGGACACCGCGAGCAGCGAGCCGTCCGGCATCCAGCCCAGGCCGGACGGGCGCCCCTCGACGGTGAGGACGTGTTCCTCGCGACCGCCGGGATCGACGGTGATGATCCGGTGCCGGAAGAAGTCCGACACCCACCAGCGGCCGTCGCGCCAACGCGGGCCCTCGAAGAACGAGCCGCCCTCGAGCAGCGTCTCCATCTGCGCAGCCTACGTGCGCAGATGACCGTGCGACAGCTCGGCCGCGCTCGCCGCACCGACCGCCCACACCGCCGCCCGCAGCTGGCGGATCAGCGTCGCCGCCACTTGCGACGCCTCGCCGGCGCGCGCTGCGAGCAGGAACGGCCGCGCGAGTCCCGCGGCCGCGGCGCCGAGCGCGAGCGCCTTGGCGGCGTCGACGCCGTCGCGCAGCCCGCCGCTCGCGATCACCGGCAGCCCGGGGGCGGCGGCGACCGCCTCGATCAGCGCGTCCGCGGTCGGCACGCCCCAGTCGGCGAAGGCGGCGGCGACGTCGCCCGCGCGCTCGTCGCGGCGGCCCTCCACGAGCGCCCAGTTGGTGCCGCCCGCGCCGGCCACGTCGACCGCCGCCACGCCGGCGTCGCGCAGCAGCGCGACGTCGGCGGCGTCCATCCCGAAGCCGACCTCCTTGACCACCACCGGCAGCGGCGCGAGCCGCTCGACGACGGCGGCGATGCCCGCCGCCACGCCCTCGAACTCCGGCTCGCCCTCCGGCTGCACCGCCTCCTGGATCGGGTTCAGGTGCACGGTCAGGCCGTCGGCTTCGAGCATCGAGACGAGCCGCTCGGCGCGCTCCGGCGCGTCCGGGCGGCGGACCTGCGCGGCGCCGAGGTTGCCGAGCAGCAGCGGCGGGCGGTCGCTGCTGCGGTAGGTCGGCAGCGCGTCCGGGTCGTCGAGCAGCGCGCGGCCGGAGCCGAGCACCATCGCCAGGCCGTGCTCGGCCGCCGCGCGCGCCAGCCGCGCGTTGACCTCCTCGGCCTCGGCCGTGCCGCCCGTCATCGCCGAGATGACCAGCGGCGCGCCGAGTCGCGCGCCCAGCAACGTCGTCGCCAGCGACACCTGCGCCAGATTGCGCTCGGGCAGCGCCCGGTGCCGCAGCCGCAGCCGCTCGAAGCCGGTCCCGCCGGTGTGCTCGACGCCCGCTCCCGCGGCGATCCGCAGGTGCTCTGCCTTGCGGTCGACCACCGTCATCGCGCCGCCGCCGGCACCGTGACCCCCAGGTGCCGGAGGATCAGGTCGTGCACGTCGGTGGCGGCGAGGTCGCCGTCGGGCAGGAGGTCGGCCTGCCGCGTCATCAGCAACGGGCCCTTCGACGGGTCGTCCGGGACCCGGCCGTGCGAGCCCTTCACGAGCGCCGCGTCGAGCGGGATGACGTCCATCAGCGTGCGGAAGCCGAGCTTCTTGCGCACCAGCCGCGAGCCGAGCGCGAGCGGCGGCACGCGGATCGCCGGGTCGAGGAACAGCTCGACCGGGTCGTAGCCGGGCTTGCGATGGATGTCGACGGTGCGCGCGTAGTCGGGCGCCTTGTCGTCGTCGAGCCAGTAGTAGTAGGTGAACCACGCGTCCGGCTCGGCGATCAGCACGAGCTCGCCGGAGCGCTCGTGGTCGAGCCCGTACTCGCGCTTGCCGTCCTCGTCGAGCACCTCGCCGACTCCCGCCACCTTCTCGAGCAGCGCCCGCACCTCGGCCACGCGCGCGGGATCGCGCACGTACACGTGCGAGAGCTGGTGGTCGGCCATCGCGAACGCCTCGCTGCCGCCGATGTCGATCACCTCGCGGCCCAGCTCCATGCGGTGGGCGATGAGGCCCGCCTCGCGCAGCACCCGGTTCGGGTGGACGGGCCGCGAGACCGGCACGATCCCGTACTCGGACAGCACGATCACGCGTGCGCCGCGCTCCTCGTAGAACTCGATCAGGTCGCCGGCGACCGCGTCGAGCTCGCCGAGGTCGCGCCGGATGCCGTCCAGCGCCGGGCCCTTCTTCTGCAGCCCGTAGTCGAGGTGGGGGAGATAGACGAGCGTGAGATCGGGGCTGAAGCGCGCCTCGACCCGCTTGGCCGCCTCGGCCAGCCACTTCGTCGAGTCGATCGAGGCGGCCGGCCCCCAGAACTTGAACAGCGGGAACCGGCCGAGCTCGGCCTGCAGCGAGTCACGCAGGTCGCCCGGCTTCGTGTAGCAGTCCGGGATCTTGCTGCCGTCGGCCGGGTACATCGGCCGCGGCGTCACCGTGACGTCGGCCGACGAGTACATGGCGAACCACCACGACAGGTTCGCGCAGGTGAGCCCCGGGGCCGCCTCCCACACCTTCGGCGCCTGGACGAGCCGGTTCGACTGCTGCCACAGCCGCACCTCCATGGTGTCCCGGAACAGCCAGCCGTTGCCGACCGCGCCGTGCCCGCTCGGCATCTGCCCGGTCAGGTACGTGGACTGGACGGTGGCGGTGACGGCCGGCGTGACGCCGCCGACCGGCACCATCGCCCCGCCGGAGGCGAACGACTTCAGCCGCGGCGTCGCCTCGCCGACGAGCTCGGGCGTCAGGGCCACGGTGCACAGGACGACGGTCTTGGAAGGCATCAGGTCCCCGAGATCTTGGTCTGCAGGACGAGCGTGAGGAGGAAGCAGGCGAGGCAGGAGGCGACCGCGGCGAGGCTGCCGCCGGCGCTCTCCACCGCCAGCGCGTCGAACAGCGAGACGCCGGCGATCAGGCTCACCACCCCGGCGCCGATCCGGTGCCGGCTGCGCACCAGCCACAGCGCCCGCCACACCCACGCCGCGAAGGCGACGAGCAGCAGCACCATCCACACCGAGTCGACCCAGCCGACCCAGTAGCCGATCGCCGCCACCACCGCGGCCAGCGGCCAGGCGGCGAGCAGGCCGCCGCCCTCCGCCTTCGCCACCTGCGTGAGCCCGACGATGTACAGCAGCAGCACGGCCGCTGCGGTCCACACCTCGAGCGGCACCGACGCGGCGACGGCCAGCGCCGCGACCACGTAGACCAGCGCGCGGCAGCCGCCCATCAGCACGGGGGAGAGGGCGTTGCCCTTGTGCCAGGCGTCGTAGAGCACGATCAGCGCGACGAGGCCGAGCCCGGCCAGGAACGGCTCGAGCCCGGTGACCGCGAGCAGTGCCTCACCGGCCACGAACAGCGCGACGACAACGGTGATCGCGGCGCCGCGCGAGACCTGCCCGGACGGCAGCGGCCGCTCCGGCCGCTGGACGCGGTCGACCTCGAGGTCGAGCAGGTCGTTGAGGATCATCCCGGCCGTGTAGAACAGCGCCATCGCGACCGCCACCACGGCGACCGTGCCGGCGTCGGCGACGGACGAAGCCAGCACCGCGCCCGCCACCGTGTTGGAGACCACGGTCGGCGTGTTCGAGACCCGCGCGAGCTGCAGCCAGGCGCCGGCCGCCGACGGCCTGACCGCCTCAGCGGAGGACATCGAGCACCCACTCGTACTCGCGCGCGATCGAGTCGACCGACGACGCCTTCAGCTCGGGCGGCAGCACGTCCCAGGTGTAGGTCTCGATCTCGAGATGCGATGTGCGCACCCTCCGGATGCAGCGCTCGAGATGGTCCTGCGTCGACTGCAGCTCCCCGTAGCGCTCGACGAAGATCGGCACGTGGAAGTGCACGCGCCACTCGCCGCCGCCGCCGTCGTCGGCCAGCGCCTCCGGCAGGTCGGGCCACGACCGGTCCGAACCGCGCTCCGTGACCTGGTGCAGGTAGATCGGGTCGGCGAACGCCTGCAGCTGCTGGTGCGCCTCCGCGGGCACGGTGAGCGCCGCCGACAGCTGCGCCTTGCCGACGCGGATGCCCGCGTCGTCGAGGGCGTCGAGCGCCTCCTCGGGCTCCTCGTAGGCGACCGCCGAGTGGCAGGCGTCGAAGCACACGGTGACGTTCTCGAGCCCGTCCGGCCACCAGCGGATGACGTCATCGACGGTTGCGAGCGCGCCGTCCGCCTCCGGCTCGATCGCGAGCGCGATCCGCGTGCCGCGCAGATCGTCGGAGACGCGCCGGACGTTGCGCGTGCAGGCCTCGACGCCATCGCCGTCGACCCACGGGGCATAGGAGAGCGGGCTGGTGGAGATCGTCCCGTCGACGCCGTCGGGCAACAGCGCGGCGAGGATCTCGGCCAGCCGCAGCGTGTACCGCACGCGCTCCTCGGTCCGCCAGTCGGGCGCGTGCACGTCCGCCTTCACGGGCTGCCCGTGGAAGGCGCCGTGCGGGAACCCGTTGATCGTGAACACGTACAGCCCCTCGGAGTCGAGCCACGCGCGGAACTCGTCCAGCCGCCCGTCCGCCAGCAGCTCGCGGCTCTCGTCGCCGGACAGCCGCAGGCCGATCCCGAACGGCGCGTCCGGCGACAGCCGCGCCTTCAGCGCCGGGGCGTGCGCGTGCAGGCTGTCGAGCACCGCCTCCCAGCCGACGGCCGGATGGATGTTCGTGCAGTACGTGAGGTGGAGCCCGTCCCCAACGACCACTAGACGGCTACGGCACCTTCGCGATCGGGGAGCTTGAACTTCGGCGACTGGCCGAGGAACTCGATCGGGTTCTCGTACACCACGCGCCGGATCAGCGAGTCCGGGTGGCCGCGGCGGCGCATCTCCATGATGAACTCGGGCACGGCCAGCGGCCGGCTCTCGCCCCAGTCGCACGCGGCCGCCACGCAGATCCGGTCCGGGCCGCGCGTCTCGAGCACGTCGACCGCGCGGGCGGGGGAGACCTTCGTGACCGGGTACAGCGTGAGCCCGGTCCAGAACCCGTTGTCGAGGATCATGTCGACGGTGTGCTCCTCCGCGTGGTCGACCATCACGCGGTGCGGCTCGATCCGCTGGTCGGCGGCCAGCGTCTCCACGATCACCTTCGTGCCCTTCCACTTGTCCTCGAGATGGGGCGTGTGGATGTGGATCAGCTGCTCGTGCTCCATCGCGAGATCGACGTGGTCCTTGAAGCCGGCGAGCTCGTTCCTGGTCACGCGGTTGAGGCCGATCTCCCCGATCCCGAGCACGGTCGGCAGCTCGAGGTACCGCGGGATCACCTCGAGCACCCGGCGCGTGAGCTCGCGGTCCTCGGCCTCCTTGGGATTCAGGCACATCCACGTGAAGTGGGCGATCCCGTAGGTGGCGGCGCGCTGGGGCTCGAAGTCGGTGAGGCGGTTGAAGTAGTCGATGAACGCGTCGACGCCGGGGCGGTCGTAGCCGGCCCAGAACGCCGGCTCGGTGACGGCTACGCAGCCGCTCATCGCCATCGCGCGGTAGTCGTCGGTGGTGCGGGACACCATGTGGGCGTGGAGATCGATGTACTCCATGGCTCTAGGCCTCCGGGTCGTAGGCGCCCTTGGCGCTCTTCTGGTCGAGCTCCTCGAGCAGCTCGCTGCGCGGGTCGCTGAAGACCATCTGCACGCGCTGCACACGCTGGCCGCTGCCGTCGACCAGGACGGCGAGCGCCTCGCGGATCGAGCGCAGCCGGAAGTCGTCGTCGGCGTCGATCTCGCGCGCGCGGTCGAGGCGATCCAGGAACGCCGCCAGCTCGAGCACCTGGACGCGGTGCTCCATGAAGTACTCGGCGATCAGCTCCTGCTGCGTCAGGGGGCTAGTGCCGGTGTGGGCTGCCATCCTCGATCTCCTCCCTCGACTCGGCGCCGCAGGAGGCCGGAGGCCTCCAGGAGCACCGCCTCGTCCAGCTCGTGCACTTCGAAGCCCGAGCCGATGCGCTCGAGCAGCATGACCGTGAGCCGCCCTCCCAGGTGCTCGCGGAACTCCTCGAGACCGGCAAGCACCGCGGGCTGGCCGCCGCTCCCGGGCGTGGCCATGGCCTGATGCCAGATCGGCAGCTGCACGGCCTCGAAGACGTCGATGATCCGGCGCCAATCGGCGTGCGGCAGGCTGCCGGTGAGGTAGCTGTAGGTCGAGTCGAGCGCGATCCCGATCGACACCGCCTCGCCGTGGCGCAGCTCGTGATTGGAGAGCTGCTCGAGCTTGTGCGCGGCCCAGTGGCCGAAGTCGAGCGGTCGCGAGGAGCCGAGCTCGAACGGGTCGCCGCTGGTGGCGATGTGCTCGAGGTGCATCTCGGCGCTGCGGTGCACGAGCCGCTCCATCGCGCGCAGCGAGCGCGCCTCGAGCTCGCCGGTGTGGAACTCGATCCAGCGGAAGAACGGGGCGTCCTTGAGCAGCGCCACCTTGACCGCCTCCGAGATGCCGGCGCGCCAGTCGCGGTCGGACAGCGTCGTGAGCAGGTCGAAGTCGTTCACCACCGCGTGCGGCGGGGCGAACGACCCGACGAAGTTCTTCTTGCCGAACGCGTTGATGCCGTTCTTGACGCCGACGCCGGAGTCGTCCTGCGCCAGCACGGTGGTCGGGACGCGGATCAGCCGCACGCCGCGGTGGGCGGTCGCGGCGGCGTAGCCGACGGCGTCGAGCACGGCGCCGCCGCCGATCACGATGACGTAGGAGTGGCGGTCGACGCCGTGGACGTCGATCGCGGCGCGGATCTCGTCCACCGGTCCCGGCTGGTTCTTGATCGCCTCGCCGCCGGGGACCACCAGCGGCGGCGCCGTGAGCTCGAGCGCCTCGGAATGGGCGGCGCAGTAGACGACGACGTCGTCGGTCATCGCGGGATGCGCGTCGGCGACGCCCTCGTCGATCACCACCAGCAGCCTCGCGCGGTCCTCGGCCTGGACGACGTCGCGCAGCGTGGCATTGCCGGGATCCAGCAGGCCGTGGGTGAATTTGACGGGATAGCGGAAGGTGACGACGACTTCCTGGTCGATGTCCCGCAGAGCGGGCCCGGCCCCATCACTTCCCTCCCCGATTCCCCCCATGCCTCCCTCATTCCCCATTCGGCGAGTTTAGGACACCAAGGGGAATTCGGCGAGCGACCGGCGAAAGTTCACCAGGCGCCTACAGAAGTCTGCTCGTGACCCGCCGGGAGCCCTCGAAACCACGGCTATACTGCGCCCCTCGCATGCCGAAGATGAAGTCGCACTCGGGCGCCAAGAAGCGCTTCAAGAAGACCGGGACGGGCAAGCTCAAGGGCCGTCACGCCTTCTCGAGCCACATGCTCGAGCACAAGTCGCCGAAGCGCAAGCGCGCGTTCGGGATCGATCGCGACATCTCGAAGGCCGACCGCAAGACGGTCACCAAGCTGCTCGGGGGAAACGGGCGATGACCCGCGTCAAGCGCTCGGTCCACGCGCGCAAGAAGCGCCGGGCGACGCTCGAGCTCGCCAAGGGCTACCGCGGCGACGCCAACTCCTCCTACAAGCGGGCCAAGGAGGCGGTCATGAAGGCCGACTCCTACGCCTACCGCGACCGCCGCAACCGCAAGCGCGACTTCCGGCGCCTGTGGATCACCCGCATCAACGCCGCCGCGCGGCAGAACGGCATGAGCTACGCCAGAGTTCATGCACGGCCTCAAGCTGGCCGGGATCGAGCTCGACCGGAAGGTGCTCGCGGACATCGCCGTGCGCGACCCCGAGACCTTCCGCCGATTCGCCGAGAGCGCCCGCGAGGCGTCGGCGGCCTGATCCCGCAGACATCCCTCTCACCGGGCGCCCCTCCCTCGGAGCGGCGCCCTTCTTCGTTTAAATGACCATAACAAGCCCCCACAACGAACAGCTCAAGGAGATCCGCAAGCTCGCGGGCCGCCGGTGGCGGGACAAGCTGCGCCAGTTCGTGGCCGAGGGCGAGGATCTGCTGGACGCCGCCGACGCCGCCGGCTGGGAGCCGCTCGCACGGCTGGTCGCCGAAGGGTCCGGGCTGCCGGGGGAGGAGGTCAAGCCGCACCTGCTCGCCCAGGTCTCGCAGCTCGGCTCCGGCACCCGCGCGCTCGGCGTCTACGCGCAGCGCTGGGCGCCCGCGCCGGCCGGCCCCTTGTGCCTGGCGCTGTGGGGCGTCAACGACCCCGGCAACGTCGGGACCGCGCTGCGGGGTGCGCTCGCGTTCGGGGCGGAGAGCGTCGCGCTCGGCCCCGGCACCGCCGACCCGTACGGCTCGAAGGCCGTGCGGGCGTCGATGGGCGCGCTGTTCGAGGTGCCGGTGGTGCGCGTGCGGTCGGTGGAGGAGCTGCCGGGCCGCAGGATCGCGCTGGTGGCACACGGCGGCGAACCGCTCGCTCCGCGCGGCGATGAGGTCACGCTGGTGGTCGGCGCCGAGCGCTCCGGCCTTCCGGCCGACATCGTCTCCGCGTGCGACGCGACCGCCACGATCCCGGTGCGCGCCGAGTCGCTGAACGCCGCGATGGCGGCAACCGTCGCCCTGTACGAGTGCAACCGTAGGATGGCCGCCCCATGACCGAGAGGATCAGCGAGCTGCGCGCCGCCGGCGAGGCGGCGATCGCCGAGGCGCGGGGCACGGAGGAGCTCGAGGACGTGCGCGTGCGGTTCCTCGGCCGCAAGGCCGAGCTGCCGAACCTGCTGCGCGGCGTCGCCCAGCTCCCGCCCGAGCAGCGCGGCACCGTCGGCCGCGCCGCCAACGAGGCGCGCAAGGCGCTCGAGACGGCGATCGAGGCGCGCGCCGCCGAGCTCGAAGCGGCCGAGCTCGACGCCAGGCTCGCCTCCGACGTCATCGACGTCACGCTGCCCGGCTCGCCCGTCGTCAAGCCCGGCCGGGTGCACCTGCTGACCGCCACCCGGCGCGAGATCGAGGACATCTTCCTCGGCCTCGGCTTCCGCGTCATGGAGGGCCCGGAGACCGAGCTCGTCTACTACAACTTCGACGCGCTCAACTTCGACGAGACGCACCCGTCACGGCAGGCGACCGACACCTTCTACGTCTCCGACGACGTGCTGCTGCGCGTGCACACGTCGCCGATGCAGACGCGCGCGATGGAGATGCACCCGCCGCCGCTCTACGTCGTCATCCCCGGCCGCACCTACCGGCGCGACAACGACGCCACGCACACCCCGCAGTTCAACCAGGTCGAGGGCCTCGCGGTCGACGAGGACGTCACGCTCGGGGACCTGCAGGGCACGCTGCTCGCGTTCGCCCAGGCGATCTTCGGCGAGGAGCGGCGGGTGCGGCTCCGCCCGCACTTCTTCCCCTTCACCGAGCCGAGCGTGGAGTGCGACGTGTCGTGCTTCAACTGCCAGGACGGCTTCCTGCGCGACGGCTCGCGCTGCCCGCTCTGCAAGGGCGAAGGGTGGATCGAGATCCTCGGCGCCGGCGAGGTCGACCCGAACGTGTTCGAGTACGTGCGCGAGCACGGCTACGACCCCGACCGCCACCAGGGCTTCGCCTTCGGCATGGGCATCGAGCGGATCGCCATGCTCAAGCACGG
The DNA here is from genome assembly GCA_963849695.1 of uncultured Solirubrobacteraceae bacterium. Lineage (GTDB taxonomy): Bacteria > Actinomycetota > Thermoleophilia > Solirubrobacterales > Solirubrobacteraceae > DASSUW01. The sequence continues at coordinate 210,237 of CAWKIT010000018.1, read as the reverse complement.
CGTCAGCGACCTGCGGCTGTTCTACGACAACGACCTGCGCTTCCTGGAGCAGTTCGGATGAGGGTTCCGCTCTTCTGGCTGCACGACTACTGCGACCCGGGCATCAGCGTCACCGAGCTCGAGCACCTGCTCACGATGAGCGGGACGAAGGTCGAGGCCATCCACCGGCATGGGGTGGGCGCGCTCGAGCACTTCCTCGTCGGCCGCGTGCTCAGCGCCGAACGCCACCCGGACGCCGACCGGCTGACCGTCTGCACGGTCGACGTCGGGACCGGCGACGAGCGCACGATCGTGTGCGGGGCGCCGAACGTGGCCGCCGGCCAGATCGTCGCGGTGGCCGAGCCGGGCGCCGTGATGCCCGACGGCACGAAGCTGGGACGGGCGAAGCTGCGCGGCGTCGAGTCCGCGGGGATGATCCTGGCCGAGGACGAGGTCGCGATCGGCCCCGACCACGACGGGATCATGGTGCTCGACCCCGAGCTGCGACCGGGCACGCCGCTGATCGAGGTGCTGCCGATCGCCGGCGAGGTGCTCGAGCTCGAGATCACCCCGAACCGGCCGGACTGCCTCAGCATCTACGGAGTCGCGCGCGAGGCCCACGCGGCCACCGGTGCGCCGCTCGCGCCGCCGCCATGGAGCAACGATCCGGGCGCGCCCGGCGAGGTGGCGGGCGTGAGTATCGAGGTCCACGACCGCGAGCTGTGCCCGCGCTTCACGGCGCGGCTGTACGAGGGCGTGACGATCGGGCCTCGCCGGAGTGGCTCAAGGCGCGGCTGACGGCGGCGGGCATGCGGCCGATCAGCAACGTCGTCGACATCACGAACTTCGTGATGCTGGCCACCGGCCAGCCGATGCACGCCTTCGACTTCGACCTCGTGGCCGGCGGCCGGCTCGTGGTCCGGCGCGCGGCTCGAGGGCGAGGTGCTGACCACGCTCGATGACGTCGACCGCGTCATCGACCCCGACATGGTGGTCATCGCCGACGATCACGGGCCGACCTCGATCGCCGGGATCATGGGCGGCGAGCGCTCCGAGGTGCGCGCCACGACCACCCGGGTGCTGATGGAGGCCGCGACCTGGAACGGCCCCAACATCCAGCGCACGTCGACGCGGCTGGCGCTGCGGTCGGAGGCCTCGGGACGATTCGAGAAGCAGCTCCAGCCCGAGCAGGCGATGGACGGCCAGGCACTGGCCGCGATCCTCATGACCGAGCTGACCGGCGCGCGGCCCGTCGACGGCACGGTCGACGTGGGCGGTCCCGGTCCGGAGCCGGCGACGATCCGGCTGCGCGACGAGCGCACCGAGCGCGTGCTGGGCACCGCGATCCCGCGTGACGAGGCGGCCGGGATCCTGCGCAGGCTGGAGTTCGATGTGAAGGACGCCTCGGACGGGCTCGACGTGACCGTCCCGGCCTTCCGGCGCGGCGACGTCACGCGCGAGATCGACCTCGTCGAGGAGGTCGCGCGCCTCTGGGGCCTCGACAAGCTGCCCAACACGCTTCCGTCGCGGCGCGGTGCCACCGGCGTGCTGGCTCCCGAGCAGCGCCTGCGCCGCCGCGCCGAGGACGCGCTCGCCGGCGCCGGCCTGTCCGAGGTCCTCGGCTGGGTGTTCGCGGCCCCCGACCTCGTCGACCGTCTGCGCATCCCGGCCGACGATCCCCGCCACGGGGCGGTGAAGCTGCGCAACCCGATGTCCGAGGACATGTCGGTGCTGCGCACGACGCTGCTCGGGTCGCTGCTCGACGTCGCGCGGCGCAATCGCTCGCGCGGCATGCCCGACGTACGGCTGTTCGAGATCGGCGCGATCTTCCTCGACCAGCCGCGCAGCGGCGAGCCGACCGCCGCGGAGACCCGCAGCGAGCCGCTGCCGGAGGAACGCGAGCACGTCGGCGCGCTGATGGCGGGCCCGCTGCGGCCGCCGTCGTGGCGCGAGCCGGAGCCGCCGCGGGCCGACTTCCACGTCGCCAAGGCGGTGCTCGCCGCGCTGCTCGACACGCTGCGCGTCCCGTGGAGCGTCGAGCGCGGTGGAGAGCCGTTCCTGCACCCCGGCCGCGCGGCGCGGGTTCTGATCGGCGGCGAGCCGGCGGGCTGGCTCGGCGAGATCCACCCGGCCCTCGCGCGCGCATGGGATCTGGAGGGCGGGGCCGGCTTCGAGCTGGAGCTAGGCCGCGTCGAGGCGACTGCGCTGTACGTGCCCCCCTACGAGGACCTGACGTCGTTCCCCGCCGTCCTGCAGGACCGGGCGTGGTGGTTCGCGCCCGACGTGCCCGCCGCCGAGGTGCTCGCCACCGTGCGCGACGCCGGCGGGCCGCTCCTGCGCGACGCCGAGATCTTCGACGTCTATCCCGCCGAGGACCGCGTCTCGCTGGCCCTCCGGCTGCGCTTCCGCGCGGACGACCGGACGCTCACCGACGAGGAGGTCGCGCAGCGGCGCGCGAAGATCGACGCCGCCGTCGCCGAGCGGCTCGGAGGGGAGCCGCGTGGCTGAGCGTGACCGGGTGGCGGTCCTCGGCGCCGCCGGCTACGCCGGCGCGGTGGCGAGTGCTCTCCTGCACCGCCATCCGCACTTCGAGCTGGCCTATGTGACCGCCCGGTCGGACGCCGGCGTGCCGCTGTCGGCGGTACACCCGCGCACGCGCGTGCCGCTCGTGCTCGAGGAGTACGACCCCGATCGCCACGCGGACGTCGACGCCGCCGTCGTCGCCTACCCGCACGGCGCGGCGGCGCCGGTGGTCGAGGAGCTGCGCGAGCGCGGCGTGCGGGTGGTCGACCTGTCTGCCGACTTCCGGTTCCGCGACCAGGCCGTCTACGAGGACTGGTACGGCGACCATACGGCGCCCGGACTGGTGGGCAGCGCCGTGTACGGGCTGCCGGAGCTGCACCGCGAGGAGATCGCCGGCGCCGGCCTCGTCGCCAACCCCGGCTGCTATCCGACCGCCGCGATCCTCGCCCTCGCGCCGCTCGCCCGCGCCGGGCTGCTGGGCGACGTGGTGATCGACGCCAAGTCGGGCGTCAGCGGCGCCGGCCGCGAGCCGACGCACGACAAGCATTTCGTCAGCGTCGACGAGACGGTCACGCCGTACAAGGTCGGCCGCCACCGCCACACGCCCGAGATCGAGCAGGAGCTCGGCAACGGCGTCCGCGTCACCTTCACGCCGCACCTGGTGCCGGTTGCGCACGGCGAGCTGGTGTCCTGCTACGTCACGTCCCGACGCGCGCGACGAGGATCGTCTCGCCGAGTGCGTCTGTACGACATGTACGCGGACGACCCGTGGGTCGAAGTCGTCGACGGCCCACCCGGGATGCTCGAGGTGCGCGAGACCAACTTCTGCCGGATCTCGCTGCACTCCGACGACCGGACTGGCCGGATCATCGTGTTCGCGACGATCGACAACCTCTGGAAGGGCACCTCGTCTCAGGCGGTCCAGAACCTCAACCTGATGTTCGGCCGCGACGAGAGCGAGGGGCTGTGACGTTCACCTCGCGCTGGGTCGAGCTTCCCGACCACGTGACCGAGCTTCCGGGCGGGCTGCCGCACGGCTTCCGCGCCGCGGGCGTCGCCTGCGGCCTCAAGCCGTCCGGCGCGCGCGACCTCGGCCTGCTCGTCAGCGACTCGCCCGACACCGTCAGCGCCGCCCGCTTCACGCGCTCGGGCGTCCTCGCGGCGCCGGTGCTCCTCACCCAGGAGCGCTGCCGGCTCGCCGGACTCCGCGTGGTGGTCGCCAATGCCGGCAACGCGAACGCGGCCACCGGGCGGCGCGGGCTCGATGACGCGGCGCGCATGCAGGGCGCCGGCGCGATGGCGGCCGGCGTGCCTGAGGAGCGCGTGGCGGTCGCGTCGACCGGCGTGATCGGCGTGCCGCTCGACACCGACAGGGTGATGCGCGGGCTTGCGGAAGCGCGGCGCGAGCTGGCGCCCGCCGGAGACGCCCCGTTCGGCGAGGCGATCCGTACGACCGACGCGATCGACAAGAACGCGGCGCTCGAGGTCCGGCTCCCGTCCGGGACTGTCCGGCTGTGCGCCCAGGCCAAGGGAGCGGGCATGATCTCGCCCTCGTTCGCGACGATGCTGTGCTTCGTCGAGACCGACGCCGCGCTCGAGGCGGAGGCCGCAGACCTGCTCCTCGGCGTGTGCGTCAAGCGCTCGTTCGACCGCATCTCGGTGGACGGCCAGCTCTCGACCAACGACACGGCGATCCTGATGGCATCCGGCGCCGCCGGGGTGCGGATCGAGCCCGAGTCCGAGGACGAGCTGCGCTTCGGCGAGGCGCTCGACTATCTGCTGCGCCGGCTCGCGGTGCAGATGGTGCGCGACGGCGAGGGCGCCGACCGGGTCGGCCGTGTCGTAGTGCACGGCGGCCACGAGCAGACCGTCGTGCGCGCGGCGCGCGCGGTGGCGGATTCGCCGCTCGTGAAAGCCGCCCTCAACGGCGGCGACCCGAACTGGGGCCGGATCGCGCAGGCGGTCGGCGCGGCCCTGCACGACAGCGCGCCCTTGCCGATCGACATCTGGATCGAGGACGTCCAGGTCTGCCGCGGCGGCGAGGGCATGCCGTTCGACGAGGCGGCGCTCGCCGGGGCGGTCGCGGGCGAGGAGGTCGAGTACGTCGTCGGCCTGCCGGGCGAGGGCGCGGAGGCGGAGGTGCTCTTCTCCGACCTCTCGCACGGCTATGTGCAGGTCAACGCGGAGTACACGACCTGATGCGCGACATCGGCACGCTCCTCGAGGCGCTCCCGTACATCCGCGAGTTCCACGGCCGCACGATCGTGATCAAGTACGGCGGCGCGGCCATGAACGACCCGGCGCTGCGCGAGGACTTCGCGCGTGACGTCGTGCTCCTCAAGTACGTCGGCATGAACCCGATCGTGGTGCACGGCGGCGGGCCGGAGATCACCGCGTACATGGAGCGGCTCAACCTGCCGGTGGAGTTCGTCGGCGGGCTGCGGGTGAGCGACGAGGCGACCGTCGAGGTGGCGAAGATGGTGCTCGTCGGCAAGGTCAACAAGGACATCGTGCTGCGCATCAACCGCCACGGGCAGCCGGCGGTCGGCCTGTGCGGCGACGACGGGCTGCTGTTCCGGGTCGACACCATGGAGGGCCCGGGCGGGGAGGACATCGGGTTACGTCGGGCGGATCGAGCGCGTCAACGCGGGCGTGATCGAGCACATCGCCGCGGACTACATCCCGGTGATCGCCTCGATCGGCGCCGATCGTACGGGTCGCTCCCACAACGTCAACGCGGACGAGGCGGCGGCCGCGGTGGCCCGCGCGCTCGGCGCCTACAAGCTGATGTTCCTCACCGACGTGCCGGGCTGGCTGCGCGATCCCGGGAATCCGTCGTCGGTGATCTCGGAGTGCGGCGCGGACGAGGTCGAGGCGGCGCTGGTCGGCACCGGCGGCGGGATGCTGCCGAAGCTGCGGGCGTGCCTGGACGCGATCCACGGCGGAGTGAGCTACGCGCACATCGTCGACGGGCGCGTGCAGCACTCGTTGCTGCTCGAGCTGTTCACCGACGCCGGCCAGGGGACCAAGATCCGGCCCGCTTCATGAGCGCGCTGGCGCCGACCTACGCGCGCTTCCCGGTCGAGTTCGCGTCCGGACACGGGTGCGTGCTGGTCGATGCCGACGGCGTCGAGTACCTCGACTTCCTGGCCGGGATCGCGGTCTGCAACACCGGACACTGCCATCCGCACGTGGTGGCGGCGGTCCAGGAGCAGGCGGCGCGGCTGATGCATGTGTCGAACCTGTATTGGAACGCGCCGATGGTGCGGCTCGCAGAGCGGCTGGTGGAGCGCTCGTTCGGCTCGGCGGTGTTCTTCTGCAACTCCGGCGCGGAGGCCAACGAGGCGGCGCTGAAGCTCGTCCGCAAGGCGCGGCCGGGCGGCGAGATCGTCGTGTTCCACGGCGCCTTCCACGGGCGCACGTACGGCGCTCTCTCGGCGACCCCCCAGGAGTCCAAGCAGGCGCCGTTCGCGCCGCTGGTGCCGGGCTTCCGGGCGGTCGAGCCGTCGGTCGAGGCGGTGCGGGCGGCGGTGGGGGAGGAGACGGCGGCGGTCCTGATGGAGCCGGTGCTCGGCGAGTCGGGCGTCCATCCGATGCCGGACGAGCTGTTGCGGGCGGCGCGCGAGGCGTGCGACGAGGTGGGGGCGGCACTGGTCTTCGACGAGGTGCAGACCGGCATGGGGCGGACGGGCACGCTGTGGGCGCACGAGCAGACGGGCGTGGTGCCGGACGCGATGACGCTGGCCAAGGGGCTCGGCGGCGGGCTCCCGATCGGGGCGCTGGTGATCGGCGAGCGGCTGGCCGGCGTGTTCGCGCCGGGCGACCACGGGTCGACGTTCGGGGGCGGGCCGGTGGCGTGTGCCGCCGCGAACGCGGCCCTCGACGTGCTCGACGACGAGACGCTGCTGGCGCGCGTGCGCGAGCTGGGAGAGCGGCTGGCGGAGGGGGCGTCCGAGCTGCCACGTGTGGTGGCGATGCGAGCGCGGGGGCTGATGGTGGCGGTCGATGTCGAGGCCGACGCGCCGGACACCGCGCGCCGCGCGCTGCTCGAGCAGCGACTGCTGATCAACGCGACCGGCCCGCGCACCCTGCGCTTCCTGCCGCCGCTGGTCGTGACCGAGTCGCAGATCGACGAAGCGCTCGGCCGGCTCGGCGCGCTGCTCGCCTGAGTACGATTTCCGTCTAAGTGGTGGTTTGAGAACCGCGCCATACAGGTATCCGGTGCAGTGGAGAAGGATGCTCAAGGCCCGGATGCTTTTGTCGGTGGTAGCGGTGGGGGTGACGGTCCCGGCCGTTGCGCACGCCCAGCTTCCGCAGGTTCCGCAGCCTTCTCAGGTCACGCAGGCGGTTCAGGTCCCGCAAGCCCCTCAGCTCCCGCAGGTCCCGCAGGTCCCGCAGGTGCCCGAGGTGCCGGTCCCGGACCTTCCCGAGCCGCCTCCGGTGCCCGCGCCGCCCCCGGCCCCCAAGCTCCCGGCGCCGTCCTTGCCGGCGGCCGGCGGTGGCGGTGGCGGTGGCGCGTCATCAGGAGGCGGTGGCGGCAGCGCGCCTTCCGGCGGCGGCTCGTCGGCCGCGCCCTCCGGTGGCGGAGGCAGCACGTCCGCGAGCTCCGGGGGTGGCAGCAGCACCGGCGGCGGCGGGACGACGCGCCGCTCGCACGTGGTGGGGAGCGACGGCGCGGGCGAGTCGCGCACGCCCGTCCAGCGGCGCCGGGCGGAGCGGCGGCTGCAGCGCGCGGTGGCGCGGCTCGGCGGCTGTCTCGACGAGCTCGCCCAGACCCAGCAGCGCGTGCTCGAGCTGCGTGCCGGCGTCGGCGCAGGCCCGCCGCGGACACGGCGCGGCGTCGCGCGGGTGATGGACATCCGGGTCAAGCAGGTATGGCGGCTGGAACGCCGCGGGCTGCGCAATGCACGCGCAGTCGCACGCAGCGACGGCTGCGGCTCGGCGGCCGCGGGCGGCGGGACGATCGCGCTCCCGAGTGGGGCGAGCGGGCCGGACGGGACGGGCCCCGGCCGCGGCAGCGACGCGCCCGAAGCGAGCGCCGGACCCCTGCGGCGCCCGACGGCGCCGAGAAACGCCCCCGACGGCGCCGAGACCCAGTTCGCCGCTGTCCGCCGGCAGCGGATCGCCCGAGCCGGCGCCGCCCGACTTCGGGAATGCCGGCAGCCGGCCTCGAGTCGGCGACCGGGACCAGCCTGTGGGTCGCGGTGGGGCTGATGCTGCTCGCCGCGCTCGCCGGCTTCGCCACCCCGTCGCTGCGCGACCGGCTCCGCGAGGGCCCGCCCGCGAGCGCCGGACATCTGTGACCGGCCGATTTCATCCCGCGCTACGGTCGGCCGCCCCGGCGTGATTCACTGCCGCGAGGATGGACGCGAGCGACGCACTGGCGAGCCTCGACCTCCCGCACGGGGAGCCGTACCACGACCGCCGGCTTCCGTGCGCCGACGACTCGCGCATCGGCAGCGCGCTGAAGGCGTTCAGCGGCGCGCCGCCGGTCTGGCAGGCCTCCTTCCGCGAGGCGATCGACCTCGACCGCGCCGATCTGCTCTGCGTGTGGAGCGAGCGGATCGCTGCGCTGGCCGTGCGACTCGACAGCGCGCGGCCGCTCGTGCTCGGCCTCGTCGCGCTCAGCCTCGCCGACGAGAGCGCCGACGGCGAGGCGATCCTCATCGCCCCGCTGCACCGCCGCAGCGCCGAGAAGCTCGGCGCCGACCCGTCCCGGATCTTCGACGAGGCGGCCGGCCTGACCGACCTCGCCGGCGCACGCTGGCTGCGCGACGCCCGCGACTCCGGCGACGAGCTCGAGGACACCGGCTACGTGGAGGACGCCGACGGCGACGGCTTCCGCTACCTGCGGACGGCCGGCGCCATCCGTCGCGGGCGCTACTGAGTTCGTAGGCTGCTCGTCGATGACCGACGAGCCGCGTGATCCCCGCACCGAAGTCCACCGCGTCGCCGATCCCGAGGCGACCCGCGTCGCCACCTACTTGGCCCAGCCCGGCGAGGTCGGGCGGGTGTTGCTCCTGTACTCGGGCGGGCTCGACACGAGCGTGATGCTCAAGTGGATCCAGGACGAGTACGAGGCCGAGGTCGTCGCGCTCACCGTCAACCTCGGGCAGCCGGGCGAGGACTACGAGGTCGTGCGCGGCAAGGCGCTCCAGCTCGGCGCGCTCGAGAGCCACGTGGTCGATGCGCGCGAGGACTTTGCGCGCGAGTACGTCCTGCCCGCCATCCAGGCCAACGCCGACTATGGCGACGGCTACCCGCTGTTCACGGCGCTCGGGCGCCCGCTGATCGCCAAGCTGGCGGTCGAATACGCGCGGCGGACCGGCTGCGACACGATCGCGCACGGCTGCACCGGCAAGGGCAACGACCAGGTGCGGATCGAGGGCACGGTCGCGGCGCTGGCACCTGAGCTGAAGGTCATCGCGCCGGTCCGCTCGTGGGCGATGGGTCGCGACGAGGAGATCGCCTACGCGCGCAAGCACGGCATCCCGGTCAAGGGCGGCACCGAGACCGCGCCGTACTCGATCGACGACAACCTGTGGGGCCGCTCGTCCGAGGGCCGCTGGATCGAGGACCTCTCGCACGCGCCCGACGACGACGTGTTCCAGCTCGTCACCCGCCCCGAGCTGGCGCCCGACGAGCCGGAGCTGGTCACGGTCGAGTTCGAGGCCGGCGCGCCCGTGGCCCTCAACGGCACGCGGATGGACCTGGTGGAGCTGATCGACGCCACGGCCGAGATCGGCATGCGCCACGGGGTCGGGATCGTCGACCACATCGAGGACCGCATCGTGGGGCTCAAGGTGCGCGACATCTACGAGGTGCCGGCGGCGGCGATCCTGCTCAAGGCCCACCGCGAGCTGGAGCGGCTGTGCGGCACGATCCACCAGAACCAGTTCAAGCCCGAGCTCGACCGCAAGTGGGCGTACCTGGTCTACGCCGGGCTCTGGTGGGAGCCGCTGCGGACCGACATCGAGGCGTACGTGCGCCATGTCAACGAGCGTGTGACCGGCGTTATCGGTCTGAAGCTCTACAAGGGCTCGGTCCGCGTAGTGACGCGCGAGAGCGCGAACGCGGTGTATGACGCGCAGCTCGCGACCTTCGCGGAGTCGGGGGGGCTGTTCTCCCAGCAGGCGTCGCCCGGGTTCATCGAGATCTGGTCGCTGCAGTCCCGGATGGCACACCGGCTTCGAAACGGGTAGAACCCCGGCATGTACTACAAGCTGCTCGGCATGGCCGTCTGGCATGGCGGCAAGTTCCTGGTCCGCCGCCGCTTCGGGCTCAAGCTGTCCAAGCCGGTGCTCGCGGGCGCCGCGGTGGCCGCAGTCGCGGGCGCCGGGCTGGCGGCCGCTGGGGCTCGGCGCGCCGTGACGCCGGACTGACCGCGCGCCACGCCGCCGCGTCTGGAACGATTCGCTCTCGTGGCCGAGTCGTCAGCCGTCCCTGCCCTGCGCGGGCTAGCGGTCGCCTCCGTGGAGTGGCTCCCTTCGGGCGCCGAGAGCGGGCTCGTGCGCGTGCGCGGCAGCTGGACCGAGGAGGCGGCGCCGGAGCCCGAGCTTCCGGTGCTCGCCGTGCGGGCGGCCGGTGCCGAGCACCGGTTCGACTCGCTGCCGGACGCGCGCTTCGCGCGTGATCCGAGCACGTGGCGCGGCACCTACCTCGTGCCCGCCGAGCTCGTCGACTCCGATCCCGAGGCGATGTGGCTGGAGTGGCCGAGCGGCGCGCGGTCCGGCCTGCCCGCCCTGACCCGCGGCGTCGAGCCGCCCCCCGTGCCGGCCGCGCCCGAGCGGCCCGAGGAGCCGGTGGAGCCCGGCGGCCAGGTGATCGATCGCGCCGTGCTCGCCGAGCGGCGCGCCCGCCGCGCCGAGGCCGCCGAGCAGGCCCAGGCTCGCGTGACCGCCGAGGCGTTGAAGGCGGTGGAGGTGCTCGAGCTGCGCTCCACCGAGCTGGAGCGCCGCCTGGAGGAGGCGACCGCCGGCGCTCGCGACGCCGAAGCCGCCGGCGGCCGCGAGGCGCTCGCCGCCGCGCTTGCATCCGCCGCCGCGCTGCGGGCGCGCTCACGCGAATGGCGACTGCGTCTGCGGACGAGCGAGGTCATGCGTGCCGGTGACGCCGTCCGCCTCGCGGTGCTGGAGTCCGAGCGAGCGACGGGCACGGCTGCGCTCCGCTCCGCCCTTCAGGAGCGAGGCGCCGAGCTCGAGGCCGTGCGCCGGCAGCTCGCCGCGGCGAGCGAGGCGGCCACCGCCGCCCGCGCCGAGCTTCAGGTCGCCGACAGCCGCCGCGAGGAGCTCGAGTCGTCGCTGGTTGAGGTTCGCGCTCAGGCCGACGAGCTCCGCCGGGAAACCGTGGCGGAACGTACGGCTCACGAGCAGACGCGCACCGCGGCCGAGGCGGTGCGCGGCGACGCGGATGCGCTGCGAGCTCGCGTCGAATCCCTCGAGACCGCGCTGGCTGCCGCCGAAGCCCGCCTCCAGACCACCGAGACCGGCCTCGCCGCCGCCGAGGCGCGGCTCCGGGTCGAGACCGTGGCCCGCTCGACGCTCGAGGACGAGCTCGACCGCGAACGCGCCCGCGGGCAGACCGGCTTCGAGGCCGAGCTCGAGCGCGAGCGGGAGGCGCTGCGGAGCGGGTTCGAGGCCGAGCTCGAGCGCGAGCGGGCCGCTATGCGCGCCTCCTTCGACGCCGACCATGCCGCCGCCCGGGCCGCGTTCGAGGCCGACCACGCGACCGTGCGAGCCGCCCTCGCCGACGCAGAGCGCCGGGCGGCGCGGGCGGAGGCGTCCACGGACGCCGAGCGCTCCGCGGTCGCCGAGCTGCGCGCCGCGCTCGAAGCCGAGCGCGCCGCACCCCCGGAGCTCGAGCGGCTCGCGAGCGAGCAGACAGCGGCCGCGGCGGCGCACGAGCCGCCGGGCGATCCGACGCGTCTCGTCGCCGACCTCGACGCGGCCGCCGAGGCGCTCCGGCGCCGCAACCCGCAACCGGGCGGCGACCCGCCCCCGGCGGTCCCGAATGACGACTCGGGGCCGCCCGAGGACGAGCCGCCGGCCCCGGACGCCGAGCCGGCCGCCGACTGGGCCGGCCGCGAGGAATCGACGCGCGAGCCGTGCGTCCCGGGCGTCGAGCCGGTCCGGCCGCCCGCCGAGGACGAGAGAACGATCCCGTGGGCGCTGCCGGGCTTCGACGCGGCGGATACCGACGAGCCGGCCGAGCCGCCCGCTCCAGACGCCGAACCCGGCGTCGAGTGGAACCCGCCCGACGAGCCACCGCCGGCGACCGCCGTGGCCGTCACCGCCGCGCCGTCCGAGCCCGCCGCCGCGCCGCCCGAGCCTGACGCGCCGTCGAAGCCGTCCGGACCCGTGATCGTGCCCGCCAAGCGGCCGCCGGCCCGGGCGCTCGTGGTCGGCAGCGATCGCCGGGACTATCCGCTCCTGCGAGGCGCGATCGTGAAGCTCGCCCACGACGACCCGGCCGTCGCGGGCCGGCTCCTGGCCGCGCTGCTCCCGGCGCAGGCGGTCGCGATCGAGGGCCCGCTCTCATACGACGTGACGATCCGCGAGGCCGGCACGTTCGGCGTGGCGATCGCGGGGGGCCGGGCCTCGGTCGAGCGCCTCGAATCCCCGCATCCGCGCTCGGTCGCCGAGTTCCACCTGATCGGCGACGCCCTGACCATCGCCGAGGTGCTCGCCGGCGTCAATCACCGCATCGGCCGCTTCTTCGGGCCCATCCGCGCCCGCGGCCGCAAGCGGCGGCTGAGGGAGCTGCGGCCGCTCACCGCCGGGACGATCTCGCTCCGGGACGCCGCCCGCGCGGGCGCTCGGCTCGACCCCGAGCTCGTCTACCGCGTCCTCGGGTACGCCGTCCATCCGTCATGGACGCGCGGCGCCACCTTCACGATCGCTCAGGAGATCACCGGGGACCGGCCGGAGATCTGGTATCTGACCGCGCGCGACGGCGCCGGCCTCACCGTCTCGGACACTGCCCCCGGCGACCCGGACGCCACCGTCACCATGGACCGCGACGTCTTCGACCGCCTGCTCCGCGGCGAGCCGGTGCCGAGCGGACGCCGTCCGGCCGTGCACGGCGACCGCGACGCCGTGGAGCAGATGCAGACCTGGACGCAGCGCGCCCGCGGCGACCTCGCCTGAGGCTGAGCGGCTAGCCCGGCTCGGAGGCCGCCCGCAGCGCCAGCACCTCGCCGCGGGAAAGGTGGTCCTCGAGCGCCGACACCGCCTCGCGGAGATGTCCGCCTCGGAACACCTCGACCAGGTACTGGTGGTCGGCGACGAGCGCCGGCAGGTCGTTGTGCAACCGGTCGGCCACCGAGAGCACCAGTCGCAGCTCCATCAACGCGCCGTGGGCGGCCCGCGTGAGCCGCCGCGATCCCGCCGCGGCGACGAGCGCCAGATGGAACGCGAGGTCGGCTTCGACGAGCGCGCGACCGTCGTCCGCCACGGCGGCTTCGCCCATGCGGTCGATCGCGGCCTCGAGCCACGACACGTCGACCGGCCGCCGGCGAAGGAGCACCTCGAGGCCCGACATCTCGAACACCCGCCGGGCCGCGTAGACGTCGCGTAGGTCGATCTGCGTGATGCGCGCCACCTCGACGCCCCGGTGCAGGGAATGGACCACGAGCCCTTCGTGTTCGAGCTCGGACAAGGCCGCCCGTGCCGTGGCCGGCGACACCCCGGCCCGCTCGATCACCTCACTGTCGTCGAAGCGCATCCCGGGCCGGTACGCGCCCGACAGCAGCTCCTCGCGTAGCTCCTCCGCGAGCGCCGTCGCGCTCGAGGCACGCCGGATCGGGAGGACGCTCACGCGCGCCCTCCGCTCTGTGCGATGTGGCCGGCGACCCTTCCAACCATGGCGCGACCGTAGTCAGGTCCGAGAGCGCCCGTCAAGGTGCGCGCGCCCTTGGCCCGGCCGCACAAGGGGGGTCGTGGTCACTGTCCGGACCTTTAAGCGCCGATAAACCGCACGCCGACTCGGGGGCGCCGCCGCCGGCCGCTGTGTAGGGTTCCGCGCAATCGTGGAGGCCCGCAGCCAGGGCCTCCGGTCCATTACCGAGGGGGGAAGAAGTTGAGAAGGCTCATCGCTTTGGCGATGGCGAGCGCCGCCGTCGCTCTGGCTTCGGCTTCCGTGGCCCAGGCCGCGCCGCGCGACGTCTCGTCGGAGAAGCTGCGCAAGACCGTCACGCTCCAGGGCTTGCAGGAGCACCTGGAGGCATTCCAGGCCATCGGCTCCGCGAACGGCAACACGCGGGCGACGGGTACGCCGGGCTACGAGGCGTCGGTCGAGTACGTCGTCGACACGCTCGAGAAGGCCGGCTACCGCGTGACCACGCCGCTGTTCAACTATCCCGTGTGGCGTGAGAACACGCCGGCCAGGCTGACGTGGGGGACGAGGGCGTTCACCTCGTCGCCGTCGTCGGCGTCCGGCACCGCCGTCGACATGATCACGTTCGGGTTCGCCCAGTCGGGCACGCTGACGAACCTGCTCGTCGTGCCGACGAACGACATCGTCATCCAGTCCGGCGCCAGCACATCCACCAGCGGGTGCGAGATGGGCGACTTCCCGGCGGCGACCGCCGGCAACATCGCGCTGATCCAACGCGGCACGTGCCCGTTCGTGCAGAAGCTCGCGAACGCGGAGGAAGCCGGCGCGGCGGGCGTGATCCTGATGAACGAGGGCAACGACGCCACGCGCGTCAACCCGCAGTTCATCGAAGGGCCGTCCGATTTCGGCATCCCGGCGGTGTACGTCAGCTCCACGCTCGGCAGGGAGCTCTACGCCGCGACCCAGCAGGGCCCGGTGCGCGTGTCGCTGGTCACCGACACCACGACGACGCCGCGGTTCTTCCGCAACGTGGTCGCCTACTCGGACACGGGTGACCCGGACAACACGGTCATGCTCGGCGCCCATCTCGACTCCGTGCCCGCCGGCCCCGGCGTCAACGACAACGGATCCGGCTCGTCAGCACTGCTCGAGATCGCCGAGGGCATGGCCCAGCTGGCCAAGAACAAGAACAAGGGCAGCGTGACCAACCGCGTGGCGTTCGCGTTCTGGGGCGCCGAGGAGTCCGGTCTGGTCGGCTCGACCTACTTCGTCGAGAACCTCTCCGACGCGGAGAAGGCCGACATCATGGCGAACCTCAACTTCGACATGCTGGCCTCGCCGAACTTCGCGCGGCTGGTCTACGACGGCGACGGGAGCTCGTTCGGTACGCAGGGCCCTGAGGGCTCGGACATCATCGAGCACGTCTTCAACCAGTACTTCGAGTCCCAGGGGCTCGCGTACGAGGGGACGGCGTTCACCGGCCGCTCGGACTACGGGCCGTTCATCGCCGAGGGCATCCCTGCCGGCGGCCTGTTCACCGGTGCCGAGGAGCCCAAGACGGCGGCCCAGGTCGCCCGCTACGGCGGTGTCCAGGGCGCCTGGCTCGACCCGTGCTACCACCAGGCGTGCGACACGCTGAGCACCCTGCTCGGCTCGCCGCCGGTCACCGCGCAGGGGTTCATCCCGCTACCGGCCGACCAGCGGGCCGCTGCCGCTGCCGCGCTGGCAGGCAACGCGATGGTGGGCTACGACCAGATGGCCGACGCCGCGGCGCACGCCGCCTGGTACATGACGATGGCGCGTGACCCGCTCGCGGGCGAGCCGACGCTCACGCTGCCGAAGGGATAGCGGCTTCCGGGGAGCGGCGCGCGCCTGCGCCGCTCCCCAACCGGGGTTCCGGATCTGACGACGGGTGAACGGCGATGCTTTTCACCGGTCAGCGCGGGTACTGCATGCCCCACACCGATGGCGCGAGGGAGGTCCTCCATGCGGGTCAAGCTGATCGCGGCGTTCGCGGCGCTTCTTCTGTTGATGCCGGTCGCGACGGCGTCTGCGCGCGGCTCGAATGATGATGACCTGCGCGACTATGCGCGTGGCACATGGGCGTCGTTCGTCGCGATGACGAATGACCGCTCGGGCCTGCCGGCCGACACGCTGAAGAAGGACGGCGCGCGCAGCGTGCAGACCTCGACCACCAACATCGGCGCCTACCTGTGGAGCGCGGTCGTCGCGCAGCGTCTGGGTCTCATCGGCCGGCGAGAGCTCGTGATGCGGGTCTCGCGCACGCTGGGGACGCTCGAGCGCATGGAGCGGTCCCTGGGCGGCCAGTACTTCAACTGGTACGACCACCGCACGGGCGAGAAGCTGACCTACTGGCCGCCGGATCGAGAGCGCGACCCGAACGCCCCGAACACCTTCTCCAACTGGCTGTCATCGGTCGACAACGGGTGGCTGGCGGTCGGCCTGCGGGTCATCCAGAACAGCGTTCCCGAGCTCTCGCGGCGCGCCCGCGCGCTGTTCCGCTCGATGGACTTCGGCGTCTACTACGTGCCCGAGCGCAATCTCGTGCGCTTCCACATCGACCCCGACGCCCCGACCGATCCGGGGCGCTCGCCCTGTTGTTACGACACCGCCGTCAGCGAGAGCCGCATCGTCGACTACCTGGGCATCTCGCGCGGCCAGCTGCCGCCGAAGACGTACTTCCAGCGGTACCGGACCTTCCCGGACGGCTGCGACTGGAGCTGGCAGGAGACCCGCCCGGTCGGTGTGACGCGTCGCTACTTCGGGGTCGACGTCTTCGAGGGCGCCTACCCGTACCGCGGCTCGCTCGTGGTCCCCTCGTGGGGCGGCAGCATGTTCGAGGCGCTGATGGTCGACCTCTTCGTGCCCGAGTCCGACTGGGCGCCGCGAAGCTGGCGGATCAACCACCCGCTCACCGTGCGGGCGCAGATCCTGCACGGTCTCGTGGATGCCGAGTACGGATACTGGGGCTTCTCGCCGGCGAACATCCCTCGCCCCGAGGGCGGCTACTCCGTCTACGGCGTCGACGCGATCGGCCTCGACCCCAACGGCAACCCGTCCAACGAAGATCGCACCCTCGTCGACCGCGGCTACCCCGGGTGCGAGGGCCGCCCGACACTGCCCGACCCGCTGCCGTCGGAGTACACGAACGGCGTCGTCACGCCCCACGCGGCGTTCCTGGCGCTGCCCTACGCGCCGGGCGAGGCGCGAGCGAACCTCCGTCGCCTCGCCGCCGACTTCCCCGGCCTTTATGGCCCCTGGGGCTTTCGCGACAGCGTGAACGTCGACACCGGGTACGCCTCGGACTTCTACCTCTCGCTGGACCAGGGAATGATCATGGCCGCCCTGGGCAACGAGCTCGCCCGCGACCTGATGCGCCGCGCGTTCGCCGACCGCCGGCTCGAGCGCACCGTGCGCCCGGTCATCGGCATCGAGCGGTTCGGCGCGGCACCCGCCGCGCCGGGCGGCTAGGGGTAGCTTCGTTCACAGTGTGGTCGTACTTCAGGGCCGACGGCGGTCACGCCGTCGGCACCTGACCGGGGAGCGCTCGCCTTATTCCTGCTCGCCGGCGGCACGACGCGCGACGTGCCGGCGCCGACCCCGTGCGGCGAGTGGCTAGTTGTAGTCGCCGTCGTCGGGCTCCCAGCTCGGGCGGCCCGGCTCGATCTCGACGGTCTGCGGCTCGGCCGGCGCGGGCAGCGCGAGCTCGGCGGTGTCGAAGGTGTCTGTCGGTTCTGTCTGGTTGCCAGTCATCGGTGGCGAACACGAATACCGTCTCGGTCGACGATCTGGGTCAGGACAGGCTGCGATTCCCCCCAGGTCGGGGGTCCTGCCGACAGAGCCGCCGCCCGGCTTGAGCGCCGCGCTCGCTTCGACGTCCGCCCCCGGGGTGCGCCGGTTGCAATGCCGGGTCGGGCGATGTTACGTTTGCCCTTACCGAACACGGCGTCGCACGGAGGCGCGCGCGCCCGAGGCAAGGAGAGCTGAGATGCGCATACGCGTGTTGGCGGATGTCCGACGCGGACATCGAGGTGTCCTCGTTCCACTGCTGCTCGTGCTCGCCGCCGCGGCGTTGCCGTCCACGGCCGTCGCGGGCGATTCGGTGAAGGTCTTCGTCATGGACCGCTGTGAGCGCGAGTCCTTCGATGCCGCCATCGAGCCGGGAACGTGCCTGCGCAACGGCGGCGTGACCTTCGACCAGTTCGCCAAGCGGCTCAATCCGCAGGACGGAGGGCACAACGCGTGGCGGAACAGCCGCCACCAGGTTGTGCTCAAGGGCGACCAGCGCCTGACGCTCATCAACAACGGCGGTGAGTTCCACACGTTCACCGAGGTCGCCAACTTCGGCGCCGGCGTCGTGCCGCCGCTCAACGCCGCGCTCCCCGCGGGAACCCCGCCGGCGCAGCCCATCGGCCCGTTCAACGGGCTGGCCGCGGGCGAGACGGTCGAGTTCGACCGGCTCTCGACCGGAACCCACCTGTTCGAGTGCCTCATCCACCCGTGGATGAGGACGGTCGCCGAGCAGAACTGAGTCGCACCGCGCGGATCGCGAGCGCCGGCACTTGCGCTCGCGATCCGCAGCGGCGGGATATCCTGGCGAGATGCTGCTCAGGCCGCTGAGGCGCACGCCGATGATGCTCGGCGGCGTCGGTTTCCAGGCCGGCTTGGACGACGCGCGACGGAAGCAGCTCGAGGCCCGCCGGCAGGAGGTCGTCCGCGCGTCCGAGCCACCGGCGGCGCCCGGCCCTGACCTCGTCGAGCAGCTCAAGGACTTGAAGGCGCTCCACGACGACGGCCTTCTCACGCCGGAGGAGTTCCGGCTGGCGAAGCGCAGGGTGCTCGGCGGCTGAGCGAGGACGCGATGCCGCTCGGCCCCGTCCAACTCCTCGTCGTCGGCTTCGACCGGCCCGACTTCAGCGGCGAGGTGCTCTCCGAGCTCGAGCGCCTACGTGAGAGCGACGTCGTCCGCGTGATCGACCTGCTGGTCGTTCACAAGGGCGCCGACGGGGCCGTCCGGCGCCTGCACCATTCCGGCCTCACCGCCGGCGAGGCCGAGGGCGGCGGCGCGGTCGTCGGCGCGCTGATCGGCCTCGGTGCCACGCGCGTCGAGGCCGAGGGCGGCCACCTCCCGGCCGACGAGGAGCTCTGGTCTGTCGACGAGGCGATCCCGAACGACTCCGCCGCCGCGATCGCGCTCGTCGAGCACCGCTGGGCGATCGCCACGCGCGACGCGATCCGCGCCGCGGGCGGCGTGCCGGTCGCCGACGCGTGGATCCATCCGGCCGACCTCGTCGCCGCCGGCCTCATCGAAGCCGAGGACGCGGCCGTGCCGGACGGGTGACGCGATCGGGATGGGGCTCGGCCGCAGCGTCCTGTTCGGCCTCGCGACCAGCGAGCGGCTGGAGCGTGCGGTCAAGCGCGTGCCCGGCGGCGAGCCGGCCGCGTGGCGGGCGGCTTCGCGCTACGTCGCGGGCAGGTCGCGCAGCGGGGCGCTCGCGACCGTCGAGATGCTGCTGGAACGGGGACACGGCGTCAGCGTCGACCTGTTCGGCGAGCGCGTGAGTGATCCGGCAACCGCCGACCAGGTGCTCGAGGATTACCTCGGACTCGTTGCCGCCTTGCCGCCGCCGCCGGCCGACGTGTGGCTGTCCGTGGATCTCTCGCACCTGGCGCTCGGCGCCGGCGCGGCCGCCGCCGCCGATCGCCTCGCGGCCATCGCGGGCGCCCTGCCTGTCGGCCGGCGCCTGCAGGTCGGCGCGGAGGAGGCCGCTCTCGCCGACCCCGTCCAGGCCTGCGTGCTCGACGTCGCCGCACGCGGCCTGGCCGACCGGCTGGGAGCCACAGTTCAGGCGAATCTCGTGCGCTCGCCGCACGACGCCGATGGGCTGGCCGATGCCGGCGTGCACATCCGACTCGTCAAAGGCGCCTATCTCGAGGAGACCGGCGCCTACCCACACGGGGAGCCGACGGACGTCGCCTTCTTGCGCCTCGGCTTCGCGCTCGCCGAGCGCGGCGCGGCGTGGTCGATGGCTACCCACGACGGCCGCCTGCGAGAGGCGCTGCTGCTCGCCCACGGCTCCGTGCCGGTCGAGCAGCTGCTCGGTGTGCGACCCGAGACGCTGGACGAGCTGCACGATCGCGGCGTGCCCACCCGCGTGTACGTCCCCTACGGCGCCGACTGGTTCCGCTACTGGGCGCGCCGGCTCGCCGAGTCCCGCGGCAACTGACCCGGGCCCGCCGCGATCACGACCCGCACGGCATCTCCGCGGTCACGACCGTGCCGGCGCCCGGCGGACTCTCGACGTTCAGGTGGCCGTCGAGCGCCGCCACGCGGTCCGCCAGACCGCGCAGCCCGCTGCCGAGATGGTCGTCGGCGCCGCCGACACCGTCGTCGGAGATCGCGATCAGCGCCGCGCCGTTCTCGCGCCACACCCGCACCCGCGCCGAGTCCGCACCGGCGTACTTCGCCACGTTGGCGAGCGCCTCGCAGGCGACGAAGTAGGCCGCGAGCTCGAGCGGCTGGGGGAGTCGCTCGCCGGCCTCGTAGGACACGTCGGTCGGGACCGCGGACCGCGTGGCGAGCGCCTGCAGCGCCCCCGCCAGGCCGTGCTCGAGCACGGCGGGGTGCAAGCCTCGCGCCAGCTCGCGCAGCTCCTCCAGCGACCGCCGAAGCTCCTCCGCCGCCGTGGCCGCCAGCTGCTCGGCCGCCGCGTCGCCGCGGACCCGGTGCTCGAGCAGCCGCAGCTGCAGCGCCACGCCGACGAGCCGCTGCTGCGCGCCGTCGTGCAGGTTGCGCTCGAGCCGCCGGCGCTCCGCGTCGCCGGCCTCGACGAGCCGCGCCCGCGATCCCTTGAGCTCCTCCAGGCGGGCGCGCAGCTCGACGTTCAGCTGCACGTTCTCGAGCGCGATCGCGGCCGCGCCGGCGACCGCGTCGAGCAGGCTCGGCTCCTCGCACAGCGACGCGTCGTGCACGAGCGCCGCCACCGGACGGCCGTTCCGGCTGACCGGCGTCGTCGCTCGGCTGCCGTCGCCGTCGGTCAGGTCGACCGGCCGGCCGTCGACGTCGGCGTAGCTCTCGTACTCCGGGAGCCAGTACGCGAGCTCGAGCGACGGATCGTCGAGGGCGCCGGCGATGGCGTCGCGGATCTCGCCCTGCTCCGGCGCCTGGCCGAGGTGGGTCACGAGCTCGCTCACGACGTCGCCGCGCATCACGCGGCTGCGCGCGAGCGAGGCCAGGAAGGCGTACGGGAGCGGGAGGATCGCCGCCTGGGTCGCGTAGTAGCCGATCTCCGCCACCGTCGCGTTTCCGGACAACTGGCCGATGAGGCCGACCTCGATCAGGGCCATGGCGGTGGCGCCCATGAACAGCACCGGGCCGAGCGCGTGCCGCTCGGTGCGGCTCGCGCGGTGCCACTTCCGCCACAGGAACAAGAGCGTCAAGCCGAAGACCACGAAGGCCGTGACGTTGGTGACGGTGTCGAAGTCGTGTGCGAGATCGGGATCGTTGGTGATCAGCAGAGCGCTCTCCGGGCAGCCGGCGCAGCCGAAGTCCTGCGGGTCGGCGAGCAGGACGTAGAGGCGCGACAGCGGCGACGCGAAGACGTAGGCCGCTCGCGACGAGCACGCGCTCCCCGCGGGTCCGCAGCCGGCCGGACGGCATCGCCAAGAGCATGTGGATGACGACCGCGAGGAAGAGATTGCCGGCGAGCGTGGCGAGCGTGTAGACAAGGGTGTGGTCCGAGGCGCCGAGCTCGGACACGAAGAACAGAAAGCCCGTCGCCGTCATGAGCGGGCCGAAGTTGTTCGCCGGCCGCCGCCACCAGGCGTACAGGCCGGCTCCGATGAAGCCCCCGCCGATGAGGACGGCGACCGTGGCCTCCCAGCCACGCAGCTCGGCGTGGTCGCTGGTGGCGAGCACGAGGACGACGGCCACGCCGAGGGCGAAGCCGGCGATGGCGAGCGTCAACAGCGCTCGGCGAAGGCCGACCTTCCCCTGCGCGAGACTAGCGGTGGCCATGTCCCTCGCTCCTATCCGACCGCGACGTGGGGCCTCTCGCGGCGAGAATACCCCAGGCCCGGGGGCGCGTCTACGGCGCCGCCCGAGGCTTGACCGGTTGCGGTCGATCAGCGTCGGCTACTCGTGCGGCGGCTGGTTGATGTCCGATGGATTTCATAGCCTGGATGGTCCGTGACGCCTCCCGGCTGCGCACACCTCCACGTCCACTCCGAGTACTCGCTGCTCGACGGCGCATGCAAGATCGACCAGCTCGCCGAGCGGGCCGCGAGCTTCGGCCAGCCGGCGCTCGGGCTGACCGACCACGGCGTGATGAACGGCGCCGTCGACCTCTTCAAGGCCGCTCGCAAGCACGGCGTCAAGCCGATCGTCGGGCTCGAGGCCTACTACGTCGACGACCGCCTGAGCCGCGAGCCGAAGCAGGAGAAGAACCACCTCACGCTGCTGGCGGAGAACGGCGAGGGCCTCAGGAACCTGGTGAAGCTCTCGAGCGCCGGCTTCCTCGAGGGCCTGCACCGCGGCAAGCCGGGGGTCGACCTCGAGCTGCTCGTGCGGCACGCGCAAGGCGTGATCTGCCTCACGGGCTGCCTCGCCTCGCGGACCAGCCAGCGGATCGTGCAGGGCAAGCCGCATCAGGCGCGGGCCCACCTCGACGAGCTGGTCAACGCCTTCGGTCCCGACAGCGTGTACTTCGAGGTCCAGCGCAACGGGCTCGCCGAGCAGGAGCAGGTGAACGAGGCGATCAAGCGGTTCGCGGCCGAGATGGGCCGCCCGCTGGTCGCGACGGCGGACGTCCACTACCTCCGCCGTGAGGACTTCGACCATCACCGCGCGCTGCTGTGCGTGCAGACGAAGTCCACGCTCCAGCAGCCGAAGATGAGCTTCGAGAACAACGAGTTCTTCCTCAAGTCGTCCGAGGAGATGGGGGAGGCGTTCGCCGACCTGCCGGGCGCGGTCGCCGCCACGCTCGAGATCGCCGAGCGGTGCGACATCGAGATCGAGCTCGGCAAGCAGCTGATCCCGCGCTTCGACTGCCCCGACGGCAAGTCCGAGAAGGCGTACCTGCGCGAGCTGGTGGAGGCCGGTCTGCGGCACCGCTACGGCGCCCCGCCGCCGGCCGAGGCGGTCGAGCGGATGGAGATGGAGCTCGGAGTCATCGACGACATGGGCTTCAACGCCTACTTCCTGATCGTCTGGGACTTCGTGCAGTTCGCCAAGGACAACGGCATCGCCGTCGGCCCCGGCCGCGGCAGCGCCGCCGGCAGCCTGGTCTCGTACTGCCTCCAGATCACGGACGTCGATCCGCTCCGCTACGACCTGCTGTTCGAGCGCTTCCTGAACGCCGAGCGCGTCTCGATGCCGGACATCGACATCGACTTCAGCGTGCGCGGGCGCGAGCGCGTGATCCGCTACGTGACCGAGAAATACGGCGCCGACCGCGTGGCGCAGATCATCACCTTCGGCAAGATGTTCCCGCGCGCCGCGACGCGCGACGCGGCGCGCGTGCTCGGCCACGAATACGGCGCCGGAGACCGGCTGGCGAAGCTGATCCCGGACCCGATCATGGGCCGCCCGCCGAGCTTCGAGGAGTGCCTGCAGCCGGGTGCCGCGCTCGCCGCCGAGTATGCGCGCGACCCCACCGCCAAGCAGATCGTCGACGTCGCGCGCGGGCTCGAGGGGATCGCCCGCAACGCGTCGATCCACGCCGCGGCCGTCGTGATCTCGGACCGCCCGCTGACCGACATCGTGCCGCTCCAGCTCGCCGACGCCGGCACCGCCGAGGACGGGCAGAAGGCCTACCGCACGGTCACCCAGTACTCGATGAAGCCCATCGAGGAGATCGGCCTCCTGAAGATGGACTTCCTCGGCCTGCGCAACCTCGACGTGATCGAGGACACGCTGGCGATCATCGAGCGCTCGACGGGCGAGCGGATCGACATGACGACGCTCCCGCTGGACGACGCGAAGACCTACGAGATGATGGCCCGGGGCGACTCGGTGGGCGTGTTCCAGTTCGAGTCCGAGGGCATGCGCGAGGCGCTCAAGAAGGTCGGGCCCGACGAGTTCGAGGACCTCGTCGCGCTCAACGCGCTGTACCGGCCGGGCGCGATGGACCAGATCCCGACCTACGCGCGCGGCAAGAAGAACCCGGACACGATCACGTACATCGACGAGCGCCTGCGGCCGATCACCGAGCCGACCAAGGGCGTGATCCTCTACCAGGAGCAGTCGATGCAGATCGCCAAGTCGATCGCCGGCTTCTCCGGGCCCCGCGCGGACGATCTGCGCAAGGCGATCGGCAAGAAGAACCGCGAGGCGATGGCCAAGCTGAAGCCGATGTTCGTCGAGGGCTGCCGCGCCTCGGGCACCGCCGAGGACGTCGTCGAGTGGCTGTGGAACGTCAACGAGAAGTCCGCCGACTACTCGTTCAACCGCTCGCACGCCGCCTGCTACGGGCTGATCGCGTACCGCACGGCGTGGCTGAAGGCGAACTACCCGGCCGAGTACATGGCCGCGCTGATCTCCTCGGTGATGGACACCAAGGACAAGGTGCCGTTCTTCGTCAGCCAGACGGAGAGCATGGGGATCGCGATCCTGCCGCCGGACGTCAACGAGTCCGATCACGAGTTCATGGTGGTCGACGGCAACATCCGCTTCGGGCTGGACGCCGTGAAGGGCGTCGGCCACGCCGCGGTCGAGGCGATCAAGCGCGCCCGGGCGGAGGGCGGCCCGTTCACCAGCCTGTGGGACTTCTGCGAGCGCGTCGACGCCCGGGCCGTCAACAAGAAGGCGATCGAGGCGCTGATCAAGTGCGGCGCGTTCGGCTCGACCGGCGCGTCGCGCCAAGGCATGCTCGCGGTGCTCGAGGCGGCCCAGGCGGCGGGTCACAAGACCCAGCTCGACGCCCAGATCGGCCAGGGGTCGATCTTCGACCTCGGCGGCCTCGGCGGCGACGGAGGCGCCGGCCCCGCGTTCGCGCCCGCGCATCCGCCGATCCCGCATGAGGAGTGCGACCGGCCGGAGCTGCTGGCGATGGAGAAGGAGTCGATCGGCCTCTTCATCACAGAGCACCCGCTCAAGCGCGTGCGCGAGGCGCTGCGCCTGAAGGCCGACTGCAGCTGCGCCCGGGTCGCCGAGCAGCGCGACGGCGACTGGGTGAAGGTCGGCGGCATGATCACCGAGTCGAAGAAGATCCGCACGCGCTCGGGCACGCCGATGATGTTCGCCACGCTCGACGATCTCGACGGCAGCATCGAGATCGTGGTGTTCGAGAAGTCGCTGGAGGCGGTCGAGAAGCTGCTGGCGGCGGACGAGATCGTGCTCGTGCGCGGCCGCGTCGACCACAAGGAGGCCGGCAAGAGCTGCATCATCGTCCAGGAGGCCGAGCGCTTCGCGCCCTCCGACGCGGAGATCGAGAAGGCGAAGGAGCAGCTCGCGCGCCAGGCCGCCGCCGCGGTGCCGGTGCCGCTGCGCCGCCGCGTCGAAGCCGCGCGCCTGCCCCCGGCGGTGATCGAGGAGCTGCGCGACCTGATCGACCGCTATCCCGGCGACGCCGAGTTCGTGCTCGAGATGCACACGCGGTCGGGCCTGCGGTGCCTGCGGTTCGGCGACGGCTACAAGGTGGCCGGGCGCAACGGCGCGCTGACCGCTGAGCTCGACCGGCTGCTCGGGCCGGCGCTCGCCGCACACGCGGCTGCGTGAACAGCGTCGCCGTTGGTGCTCAGCGGCCGCCGCGCGCCTTGAGGCCCTCGGCCCGCATCCGCCAGGCGATCGCCATGTCGACCGCCTCGACGCCGTCGCCGGTCGTGCCGGGGCCCTCGAAGACGCACGGCAGCCCGTCGAAGCGCGGCTCGGACAGAAACGCCGTGCAGCCCTCCACGCCCAGCTCGCCCTCGCCGAGCGGGGCGTGGCGGTCGCGGTTCGAGCCCAGCGCGGTGACCGAGTCGTTGACGTGCAGCGAGCCCAGCCTGTCGAGCCCGACCACGCGGTCGAACTCGTCGAGCACCTTGCCGAGGCCCTTGGCGGTGCGGATGTCGTAGCCGCTGGCGAGCAGGTGGCAGGAATCAAGGCACGCTCCGAGCCGCTTGCCGCCGCCGGCGCCGTCGATCAGCCCGGCAAGCTCCTCGAACGTCCGGCCCAGCGTGCCGCCCGCGCCGGCGGTGTTCTCGATGTGCAAGGCGCAGCCGTCGGATTCCTTCAGCGCCTCGGCGATGCCCTGCGCCGCCCGCCTGACCGCTCCTTCGGCCTCGCCCTTCAGCGCCGAGCCGGCATGCAGCACGACGCCGACCGCCCCGAGCGCCGCACCCGCGCGCAGCGACGCCACCAGCGAGGTCAGCGACTTCTCGCGCATCTCCTCGTCCTCGGACGCCAGGTTGATCAGATACACGGCATGGATGAGCAGCGCGTCGAGGTCCGACGTCTCGAACGCCTCCTTGTACGCGGCGACCTTCTCGTCGTCGTAGACGGTCGGCTTCCACTGCCGCGGGCTCTGGTTGAAGATCTGGATCGCCCGGCAGCCGCGCTCGACTCCGCGCTGGACCGCCTTCGCCGGACCGCCGGCGGGGGAGACGTGTGCACCGATCAGCATGGGGCGGGAAGGCTACTTGCGCCGTCCCGGCGGAACGCGTGCGTGCCATGCTTACCGCCATGCGGGTACGGTTCCCCCCGTCGCCGACGGGTGCGCTTCACATCGGGAACGCGCGGACGGCGCTCTACAACTGGCTGATGGCGCGCGGCCAGGCCGGGCAGCTCGTGCTCCGCATCGAGGACACCGACCGCGAGCGGTCGACGCCCGAGAACGTGCAGACGATCTTCGGCGCCCTCGAGTGGCTCGGGCTCGACTGGGACGAGGGGCCGATCTACCAGAGCGCCAACGCGGAGCGGCATGCCGAGGTCGTCCAGCAGCTCGTTGACGCAGGCCATGCCTACCGCTCGACCGCCGGGCCCGACGAGGTGAAGGCGTTCAAGGAGCGCCACGGGAGCCGCGGCTTTCGCGGCGAGGACGAGGGCACGGGCGCGACGCGGCTGCGGGTGCCGGACGAGGGCACCACCGTGGTGAACGACGTCATCCGCGGCGAGACCGAGTTCGAGAACGCGCTGCTCGACGACCTCGTGATCGCGCGCGCGGACGGAACCCCCGTCTACCACCTGGCGGTCGTGGTCGACGACGCCGACGCCGGCATCACGCATGTCGTCCGCGGCGCCGACCACTACTCGAACACGCCGAAGCAGATCCTGATCCAGAAGGCGATGAGCGCGCCGACGCCGATCTACGGCCACCTGCCCCTGCTGCACGGTCCCGACGGCAAGAAGCTCTCCAAGCGCCACGGCGCGGTCTCGGTCCAGGACTTGCGGGCGGCCGGCTATCTGCCGGAGGCGGTGCTCAACTACCTCGCGCTGCTCGGCTGGGGCTACGACGAGGAGACCACCTTCCACACGATCGACGAGCTCAAGGAGCGCTTCCGGCTCGAGCGGGTGTCGAAGTCGCCGGCCGTGTTCGACGAGCAGAAGCTGCGCTGGATGAACGGCCGCTACGTGCGCGAGCTCGACCTCGACGACCTGACCGGCCGCCTGGAGGCGCTGACCGGCCGCTCGGGGCTGCGCGGCGCGGTCGAGATCTCGCAGGACAAGATCAGCACCCTGAGCGAGTTCTGGCCGCTCACCCACTTCTTCTTCGACGGCCCGGCGGACGATCCGGCGGCGCGCGAGAAGGTGATCGAGGCGCCCGGCGGCCGCGAGGCGCTGGCACACGCGCGGGCGGCGCTGGCCGAGGTTCCGGAGCCGTGGACCCAGGAGCGGGTGCAGGCGGCGCTCGACTCTGTGGCCGAGCGGCTGGGTGTCAAGCGCAAGCAGGTGTTCCAGCCTCTCAGGGTCGCTTTGACTGGAACGACCGTGTCTCCGGGTATCTTCGAGACCGTCGCGCTGCTAGGGCGCGACGAGACTCTGGCGCGCGTGGACCATGCACTCAATGGGAGGACGGCCAGTTGAACCGGCGGTCGCCAACCGCAGGCGGCTCAACCATCCGTCCAGCCGTGCCGATAGATGGTGAAACGGGGATGGACCCCGGCCCCACACCTTCTGATTCCGCCCCCGTGCCGACCGACGATCGCCTGATGCCGACCACCGCGCCCGCCCACAACGCCGCTCCCGCGTCCCGCGCCCAGGAGCCGTACGCCGTCGTGGGCCGATCGCGCAACGAAGGCCACGGCAAGCGCCTGACCGCCGCGTTCGAGGCGCTCGAGGTGTTCCCGGCGCTCGCCGAGTCGCGCAACCGCCTGCTCGCGCTGATCTCCGAGGACCGGCCGTCGACCGGCGAGGTGGTGCGCGCGATCGAGTCCGACGTCGCGCTGGTGATCTCGGTGCTGCGGCTCGCCAACGGGCTCGACTCGCCGCGGCGCGGCCAGGTCGAGTCGATCGTCGGCGCCGTCGAGGTGCTCTCGCCCGAGGCCGTCCAGAGCCTGGCCACCAACGCCGAGACGTTCGAGTTCTTCGAGCGCGGCAAGACGTGGGATGCGGCGCCCGAGCGCTTCCGGCTGCATGCCGTCGCGGTCCAGCGCGCGGCCGACCGGCTCGCCGCCGCCTCGGGCTACGCTGACCGCGACCGGCTGCTGGTGACCGCGCTGCTGCACGACGTCGGAAAGCTGGTCTTGATGCATGCGTATCCCGGCTATCCGCGCCAGGTCCACGGCCCCGCGCGTACCCCGGAGGAGCGGCTGCATTACGAGCGGCGCGAGCTGGGCGTCGATCACGCGGTGGTCGGCGGCGTGCTCGCGCGCCGGTGGAACCTGCCGAAGCAGGTCGCGTCGGCGATCGAGCGCCACCACGCCGAGGACGCGCAGGGCGACAGCGCGTTCGTGCGCCTGGCCGACATGCTCGCCCACTACTCGCAGGGCTCGCCGGTGTCGTCGACCGAGCTGCTGAAGGCCGCTCGCGCCGTCGGCTTCGGGCCGAGCGAGCTGCGCGCGGTGCTCTACGACCTGCCGTACCCGACCAAGGACCGTCCGCGGTCGGTCGAGCCGTGCCCGCTCTCGACGCGCGAGCTCGAGGTGCTCAGGCGCCTCGCCGAGGGCATGGTCTACAAGCAGATCGCCCTCGAGCTGTCGCTCTCCACGAGCACGGTGCGCACGCACCTGCACAACATCTACGGCAAGCTGGGCGCGGTCGACCGCGCCCAGGCCGTGCTCCACGCCACCGAGCACGGCTGGCTGTAGCCCGAATCCGCAAGCCGCCAGCGCGCGGAGCATCTTGGTCGCGGCGTCGACGGTCGGCAGCCGCTTCGCGTTGTCGGCGATCCGGCCCGCCGCGGCACGGTAGGAGCCGTCGGCGAGCAGGCTGCGGACGGCGTCGGGCAGCCGCATGAGCTGATCCGGCGCGACCGCGATGCCGGCGCCGATCTCGGCGACGCGACGAGCGTTGTGCGGCTGGTCGGCGAACAGCGGCACGACCGCCATCGGGAGACCGGCCGCCAGCGCCGCGTTGACGGTGCCCGAGCCGCCGTGGCAGACCATCGCCGCGGCGTGCGGCATCACGTCGGCCTGCGGCACCCAGCCCGCGACGTGCACGTTCGGCGCGACGGGGCCGATGTCGGCCGGGTCGCGCTCGCGGCCGACCGTCACCAGCACCCGCACCGGCAGGGCCGACAGCGCGTCGATCGCGGCGCGGTAGAGGCCGGGGAAGAAGTCCATCGCCGGCGCCACCGACCCGAACGTGAGATACACGAGCGGCCACTGATCGTTGGGCCACCAATCCGGGAGCGGGCGCGGCGCGCGCGGCTCGGGCACACGGAAGCGCAGCGGCGGCCGGCCGCCCGCCTGCGCGGCATCCTCGAGGCCTTCGGGGATCAGCGTGAACGAGGGTGTGTGCGGAATGCGCTCGAGCCGCGGGTCGGGCTCCAGGCCGACCTCCGCGCGCACCTCGTCGAGCGCCTCCGCGATCACCGGGCCGAGCCGCTTCATGTGCTCCCCCAGCGTGATCTCGACGCTGACCGCGGGCACGCCGGCCGCCTCGGCGGCGAGGCCGGCGGCGAAGTCGGAGATGTCGTACAGGACGACGTCGGGCTGCCAGCGGTCGATCGCGCGCCGCAGGTGCGGATACGAGGCGGTCGTGTCGATGCGGATGAAGACGTCGCTGACGACGCGGGCGTTGGCGTCGTCGGGGTCCATCTGCCGGGCGTCGGCGAAGATCTGGTCGCGCTCGCCGGCGGGCGGATCGGGGATCGGGTGATGGTCGAGGCCGGCGGCGGCGATCATCGGGCCGGCGGCGCGGGGAGCGGTGACGAGAACCTCGGCGTCGTCGCGCAGGAGGGCGTGGGCGAAGGGAACCAGGGGGCCGAAGTGGCCGGCCCCGCTTCGGGTGCTGATCAAGACGCGCATGAAGAGATACGACGCGCGCCGGGGACGGACTATTCCCGTGCGGCGGCGCGCCGGCGCGAATGCAGGGCGATCGCGATCGCGACGCCGGCGGCGTCGATCAGCACGTCGACCGGCGTGCCGTGGCGGCCCTCGACGAACGACTGGTGCAGCTCGTCCGAAGCCGCATAGGCGAGCGTGATGGCTGCTGCGGGCCACGGGCTGGGGAGCTCGAGCGCGCGGTGCCAGAGGTACCAGAGCAGCCCGTATTCGGCCATGTGCGCGGCCTTGCGCAGGATCGTGTCCCACACGCCGAGGCCGGTGCCGAGGTCGGGCTGAGCGCTGAAGAAGAAGATCAGCGCCATCAGCGCCAGGGGCGGTCCGAAGCGGGATAGGGGAAACTTGCGCCTTCGGCGCGCGTGTCCTTGGCGCATCGGCCGGTGATGGTGGCAGGATGAGGGCGTGCTCTCGATCACGACCAAGTCCCCCTACGCGGTCCGTGCGTTGACCGAGCTGGCCCGCAGCGGCGGCGCCGGGCCCGTGCCGATCGGCGAGCTCGCCAGGCGCCGCGACATCCCGGTCCAGTTCCTCGAGCAGCTGTTCGCGGCGCTGCGGCGGGCCGGGATCCTCAAGTCCCAGCGCGGCGTCAAGGGCGGCTACTCGTTCGCCCGCGACCCGTCCGACGTCACCGTGCTGGAGGTCGTCGAGCTGCTCGACGGCGCGTTCGGCGCGGGACGCGGAGTCCGTGTTCGCCGACGCCGCGGCCGCCGCGCGAGCGATCCTCGAGAACGCCACGATCGCCGACGTGGTCGAGCGCGAGAACCGCCAGGCGGGCGCGCACATGTACTACATCTAACGGTCGCGGTCAGGGGGTGTGACCTTTGACTTCGCTCCTGGGAAAGGATTTGGTCGCACCCCTCGAGCCTGGCGAAGGAAACGAACCACACCGATGCGCACGAGGGGCGTGGCTAGCCTCATGGCAGCCCGATGCGCCTCTCGCTCTTCGCTTTCGCCTGCCTTGCCGCGGCCGCCGCAGGCTGCGGCGGCGACGGGGGGGAGCGGGCTCAGCGCGCTCCGCGACCGGTGGCGCTGGCCGTCACGTCGCCGAGCGACAACTCGGTCGTGCGGAGCGACACGGTGGAGGTGCGAGGCACGGTCGAGCCGACCGGCGCGGCCGTGATGGTGCTCGGCACGAAGGCCGAGGTGAGCGGCGGGACGTTCGCGTCCGAGGTCGCGCTCGAGCCGGGCGCGAACGTGATCGACGTGATGGCGACCGCACGGGGGAGGGGCACGGCGATGACGGCGGTGCGCGTGACCCGTGAGCTGCCGGTCCAGGTCCCCGATCTCGACGGGCTCGAGGTGGCCGAGGCGCAGGACAAGGCCGGAGAGGTCGGGCTCCAGCTCGAGGTCACGGAGTCGGGCGGGCTGCTCGACGAGCTGCTGCCGGGCGAGCCGGCGGTGTGCGAGCAGAACCCGTCGGCCGGCGACGAGGTGCGGCGGGGCACCTCCGTGCACGTCGAGGTCAGCCGCAGCTGCTGATCACGACTCGGGCGTGGCGGCGATCAGCGCGATCCTCGCGTCGCCGCGCTCGCGGACCACGCCGAAGACGATCCTGCC
Organism: uncultured Solirubrobacteraceae bacterium; assembly: GCA_963849695.1. GTDB lineage: Bacteria > Actinomycetota > Thermoleophilia > Solirubrobacterales > Solirubrobacteraceae > DASSUW01. Next base: position 178,902 of record CAWKIT010000018.1, on the reverse strand, counting down.
GTCGTACGGGTCGCCGCCGTCGCGCTCCACGTGATAGGTGCCGCTCGCGCGCCCGGCGCCGCCGGCCTGAACCTCGAGATCGTCGAGGTCGTAGCCGCCGACCTTGCCGTCGAACTGGCGCTCGTACTGGTCGACCACGTCCTCGCGCCCGACGGTGGTGCCGCCCGGCAGGGTGCGTTCCACGCCGCGCGCGAGCGTCGCCCGCAGCGCGGACGGGTCCTCGTCCGCATAGGCGGCGGCGAACGAGTGCGCGACGTCGCGCACCTCGTCGTCGGTCAGCGGGCCCGTGCGGGCCGCCGACCCTGGCTCGCCGAAGACCAGCCCGGCGAGGAGGCCGATCGCCACGAGCCCGAGAAAGCCGCCGATCGCGACGATCGCCCGCGCCGGCCAGCGGCGCGGGCGGATCACGCGCCGGTCGCCGGCCGGCTCCTGTCCCGGCGCCTGTTCGCGCGCGCCGGTCGGCTCGTGGGCGGCCGGATCCCAGGCCGTCACTCCGGTCGGCTCGTGGGCGGCCGCGTCCCACGCGGTCACGTCCGTGCGGTCGCCGACCACCGCTGCGCCGCCGTTGCCCCCGTTCCCGTCGCCTCCGGGCGCGGCCGACCCGACCGCGACGCTGCGCTCGGACTCGGTCACCGGCTCGCCGCGCGCGGCCCCGAGCGCCGCTCGCCCGAGGTCGCCTGCCGACGGGTACCGATCGTCCGGCCGCTTGGCGAGAGCGCGCGCCATCACGCGGTCGAACTCGGGCGGGGCGCCGAGCTCGGACGGGCGCGGCGGAGCGTCGTGAAGGTGGGCGAGCATGGTCGCGGGCACCGTGCCGTTCGCGAACGGCGGCCGCCCCAGGAGCGCCGCGAAGAGGACGCACCCGAGCGAGTAGACGTCGGCGCGCGCGTCGGTCCGCTCGCCGCGCAGCTGCTCCGGCGAGCTGTACTCGACGGTGCCGATCCAGCGGCCAGACTCGGTCAGCGAGGTGTCGGAGCCGGCGAGCCGGGTGAGCCCGAAGTCGCTCAGGTAGGCGTGCTCGCCGGCCAGCAGCACGTTGGCGGGCTTGACGTCGCGATGGACCAGGCCGGCCGCGTGCGCGGCGTCGAGCGCGGCGGCGACCTGCGCCACGAACTCGGCGGCGCGCTCGGGCTCGACCGCCCCGCGTTCGCGCAGGAGCGCGTGCAGGTCGGTGCCCGCCACATAGCGCATCACCAGGTACAGCGACCCGTCGTGCTCCCCGGCCGCGTAGACCGGGATCACGTTCGGATGGTCGATCGCGGCCGCCATGCGCGACTCGCGCTGGAAGCGTTCCCGGAACTCCTGATCTCCGGCGCGCTCGGGCGGCAGGAGCTTGAGCGCCACCGGCCGGCCGAGACTCAGCTCGGTGGCCCGGTAGACCACGCCCATGCCGCCGCGACCGGCCACCGCTTCGATGCGGCAGCCGGCGAACTCTTCGCCTTGTTCGAGTTCGGGCACACAAGGATTGTGACGCGGTCCCCGGGGTACGCGGGCGCCATGGACCTCGGGAACCCCGCCTCGTACCTCGTTCTCGCCGGCGGAACGCCGGTCGTCACCTCCGACGGGCACGAGATCGGCAGCGTCGAGCACGTGCTCGCCGACGCCGGTGAGGACGTCTTCGACGGCGTGATCGTCGACCTGCGCGCCGGCCCGGGCGGACACCGGTTCGCCGACGCGAGCCACGTCGAGGCGATCTACGAGCGCGGCGTCGTGCTCGCCATGAGCGCGGAGGCCGCCGAGCGCCTCCCGAAGCCCGCCGAGAATCCGGCGGTGCTCGACGCCGGGCCCGACGACACCGTGCCGGACGACCTCAAGGACAAGCTCCGGCGCGCCTGGGACTACCTGTCCGGCAATTACTAGGCGCGCCCCCGCGAACGGGGGCGCGCCCAGCGTTCACTCGCAGTTGCGCACGACGTCGACGTCCGCCGGCGCGACGTCGGGATCGTTCGCGCCCAGGCACTCGAGGTCCTGGCCCGCGCCGCCGTCGAGCACGTCGTCGCCCTCTTGGCCACGGAGTGTGATGTCGTCGCCGGGCCCGGCGTCGAGCTTGTCGTCGTCCTCGTTGCCGTACAGCCCGTCGCTGCCGGTGCCGCCGAGCAGAACGTCCGGTTCCTGGCCGCCGTGCATGTGATCGACGCCGCCGCGGCCGAGCAGCACGTCCGCCTCGTCGCCGCCCATCAGGTCGTCCTGGCCCTCCCCGCCGTCCACGAAGTCCTCGTCGTTGTCGCCGTGCAGGTACGTGTCGTCGCCGGCGCCGCCGAGCACGTGGTCGTCGCCGAGGCCGGCGTGCGCCCGGTCGGCGCCGCGGTCGGTCACGACGAGGTCGTCGCCCTCGCCGCCGCCGACATAGTCGTCGTCCTTGCCGCTGACCAGCACGTCGTCGCCGTCGCCGCCGTCGTAGTCGTCGTTCCCCGACGTGTCGCCGACCTCGACGATCGCGTCGGCCTGGTTCTCGCCGAAGACCGTGTCGCTCCCGTCACCGGGGAGGACCTCGTCGCTGCCGTCGCCGGCGCAGATCGTGTCGTCGCCGCCGAGGCCGACCACGATGTCGTCGCCGCCCTTCGCGACGATCACGCTGCCGTCGGCGTCGGCGAAGAGCGTGTCGGCCTGTTCGGTGCCGACCACGTCGGCCAGCAGGCCGTTACAGAACGCGAGGGGGATGGGATCCGGGTCGACCTCCGGGATCTGCGCCGCGGCGACCGGGACCGCGGCCGTCGTAGCGAGCACCGCGAGGGCGCCGACCAGCTTCCTGCTGCTGAACATGATGCTTCCCCTTTTCGTGGGGTGGGTTGCTTGTCGGAGGGGGTGACCCGCGGTCTCGCGCGAAGGTTGGAAGGTTGCGGTGCCGCTAGGCTGAGCAGGCCGGATGTCGCGAATCCCGATCAACATCGCGGACCACGTCGGCCGCACTCCGATGGTGCAGTTGACGCGCATCGCGCCGGAGGGCGCCGCGCTGTTCGCGAAGCTCGAGATGTTCAATCCGGGCGGGTCGGTCAAGGACCGGATCGGCGTCGCGATGATCGATGCCGCCGAGGCCGAGGGCCTGATCGAGCCGGGACGCACCACGATCGTGGAGGCGACCAGCGGCAACACCGGCATCGCGCTCGCCTTCGTGTGCGCCGCGCGGGGCTACGACCTCGTTCTCACGCTGCCGCAGGGCATGAGCCGCGAGCGCGAGGGGCTGCTGCGCCTGTACGGCGCCCAGGTCCAGGTGACGGAGTCGATGGGCGGCATGAACGAGGCCGTCGCCGCCGCGCAGGCGCTCGCCCGCGACGGCGACGCGTGGCTGCCAGACCAGTTCTCGAACCCCGCCAACCCGGAGGCCCACCGGCGCACCACCGGCCCCGAGATCTGGGAGGACCTCGACGGCAGGGTCGACTACTTCGTCGCGGGCGTCGGTACCGGCGGCACGATCACCGGCGCGGGCGCGTTCCTGAAGGAGCGCAATCCGGACGTCAAGCTGATCGGCGTCGAGCCGGCCTCCTCGGCGGTGCTCTCCGGCGGCGTCCCCGGGCCGCACAAGATCCAGGGCATCGGCGCCGGCTTCGTCCCGCCGGTGCTCGACCGCAGCCTGCTCGACGAGGTGATGCCGGTCGATGACGAGGACGCGATCGAGACCGCCCGCCTCGTCGCCCGCCGCGAGGGCGTGCTGGCGGGGATCTCCTGCGGCGCCGCCCTGTGGGCCGCGCTGCAGGTGGCCGGCCGCGAGGAAGCCCGCGGTGCGCGGATCGTCGTCGTGCTGCCCGACTCCGGCGAGCGCTACGTCTCGACGCCGTTCTTCGCGCCTGAGCCCGAGCGCGCCGGCGCCGCGCAGTAGTCAGTCGTCGAGGACCTCGCGCAGTCTGCGCGCGAAGGCTTCGGGCTGGCCGGCGTATCCGAACTCCCCGCCGAGGAAGCCGCCGTGGTGGCTCGGGAACACGGTCGCCTCCTGACCGAGCAGCTCGGCGGTGGCGACCGCCGTGCGCGCGGTGAAGGTGCCCGCGGACTCCTCGCCCACGGCGATCACGATGCGTGTCGGCGCCGCGCGCAGGGCGTCGACGTCGGGGTGGTAGCTGCTGACGGCCCAGGACCGGTCGGAGAGCAGCGGGTCCTCGCGCGAGCCGTCGTCCTCGGTCGGCATTCCGAACGCGGCGGGATCCGCCGGCGGCTGGGCGAAGTACGCGTCGGTGAACTCGCCCTGCCACGACGTCATCGCGACGAAGGCCGCCATGCCGGCGCCCCACCCCTTGGCCTCGTACACGTCGCGAATGCCGGCGCGGGCGCGGTCGGCCGCCTCGGCGTCGGGGAGCACCGGGATCAGCGGCGGCTCGTGTGCCACCAGCGTGACCACGTCGTCGGGATGGGCCGCCACCAGAGCGAGCGCCGCCACCGCGCCCCCGCTGCTCGCGAACATCTCGACCGGACCGGCGCCGAGCGCCTCGATCACGGCGTGCACGTCGTTCGCCTGGACCGTCGGCGAATTGTCGACCCGGCCGTCCTTGCGGGTGCTGCGGCCGAGGCCGCGCGGGTCGTACGTGACCACGGTGCGGTCGGGGAAGTGCGACGCCAACGTGGCGAAGCCGCCGGCCTCCATGGGCTGGCCGATCATCACCAGCGGCGGCCGTCCGTCGGCGGTCGGCAGCGGGCCGTGGACGTCGTAGGCGATGTCGACCTCGGCGGTTTCGAGCGTGTTCGTCGTCGTCATGGAAGTACGACCTCCTCCGGGATGAGAACTCATCGGCCACCTCGCGTCTGTGCTGCTGGATGAGTGATTCCGCGCCTCGCGTGTCGTGGCGAGGCCCGCCGTGGCGGCTGATCTTCGGGCGGGCTCGGCTGCGACGTGGCTCGGCTGCGGTTGGGTGCGGCGGGCCCAGCGAACTGCGGCTGGGTGGGGAAGCGGCGACGCCGCCGGCGGGACCGGACCGAGCGCGGCCGCGACCGGTCTCGATTGTGGATTTCTACAACGGATCCTGCAAATCGGGTCGACGAGCGCGCGCGCAATCACCGCCTACACCGTTCAAAAGCGCGCGCTCGGCACCCCTGACACCAGCCGCTTCGGGGCGGTTCGAGGTAAGCCGTCCTGCCCTACTGTCGATAAACGACACCAGGGCAGGACAGCACCGCATTGGAGAATCCCACAACGCCCACACCCGGCCACGGCGCCGACGGCTCGGCCGCGCGGGCCGCTCCGCCGCCTCCCCACCCAGCCGCCGTTGGCCGGCGTCGCCACCACCACCCGCTGCGTAGATCTCCGTCGAGCGCCACCCCGACCGCCGGCACCCCCCGGCGCGCGAGGAGACAGCCTTGGCCTTCTCGAAATCCCACTCGAGGACCCACAGACCGTGGATCAAGCATCTAACGGAGCCGGGCGCGGATCCAGCGGGTCGCGTCCGCGGCACCGGCACTCACGACGCCGCCGTGGTCGACGCCCTCGTAGACCTTGTAGGTGACGGGCACGCCATTCGTTTCGTAGCCCTCGACGAGCTGGTCGGTGAACGCCTTGAACACCGTCCTGTCGGTCGCGCCCTGCTCCACGCGGACGGGCGTCTTCGGACGCAGGTCCTCCGGGTCGTTGGCGGCGACCACGGCCACGAGCGCGCCGAGGTCGACGTCGGTGCGGAAGATCCGGTTGAGCGCAAGCCCGCCGAACGAGGCCGGCTCGCTCAGCTGCACGTAGCACCTCGAGAGCGTCTGCGGGAACAGCGCCGCCGCCTCCGGCGTCAGCAGGCCCGGCACGCCGACCGACGGTCGCACGGTCTCGACCGACCGCAGCCCGAGCGCGACGAACGCCCCGAGCCCGCCGCCCGGCGAGGACACCTGCCTCGTCAGCGGGAACTGCTCGGCCAGGTGCGAAGCCGGCGCGAACGCCACCGTGCCGCGCAGGCGCAGCTCGGGCACCCACTTCGGCGCCAGCGACGCGGCGAAGAGCGCGGCGTGCCCGCCCTGCGAGTGCCCGGCGACGACGAACCGCCGCGACAGCCGCGGCTCGAGCTTGCGAGCGGCGCGCACGGCGTCCAGGACGCTGCGCCCTTCGGTCGCGCCCACCAGGTAGCCGTGGACGCCCGGCGTGCCGAGGCCGTCGTAGTCGGTCCGCACGACCGCGTAGCCGGCCTTCAGCCAGCGCCGCAGAAGCGGGTAGGCGTAGCTCACGATCCCGCGCGTGTCGTAGCCGCGTGAGGGCGCGCACGCGTCGGCGGAGCCGGTGGTCCCGTGCGCGTAGCTGACGACCGGCCAGCCGCGCTTCGGCGCCTTTCCCTTCGGCAGCGTCAGCGAGCCGGAGACGGCGTTCGGCTTGCCGCTGACGCCGGTCGACCGGTACAGCAGCAGCCTCGCTCGCCCGTTGAGCGCATCGCGGCCGCTCTGCCGCCGAGCCCAGATGAGCGTCCCGTGCCGGCCCGCCACCTGCTTCGGAGGCTTGTAGAAGGCGGCTCCCTCGGGGCCCTGCCGCACCTTCGCAGGAGCGGCAGCGGGCGCAGCGAGGGCGGTCGCGACGACGATCGGGACGGCGAGGGCGGCGCGACGCATCGGATGAAGGTAGCGATGGCTAGGGTGCCGGGATGGCACTACACGAGGTCGAGGGTCCCGCGGGCGCGCCGTGGGAGCGTCCGCTCCACGGCACCGTCGACCGCCTGGTGGTCGAGTCCGAGCTGCTGGCCGGCAACCCGCTGGGCGACCCGGCGCGGCGCCCGCTCTACGTCTACCGGCCGCCCGGCGTCGAGCGCGACCACCCGCGGCCGCTGCCGAGCGTGTACGTGATCATGGGATTCACGGGGCAGCTCGACATGTGGCTGAACCGCACGCCGTTCGAGCCGACGATGATCGAGCGGCTCGACGCGATGTTCGCCGCCGGCGACTGCCCGGACGCGATCATCGTGTTCGTCGACTGCTGGACCTCGTACGGCGGCTCGCAGTTCCTGAACTCGAGCAGCCTCGGCCGCTACCAGGACCACCTGTGCGACGAGGTGCCCGCGTTCGTCGACGAGCGCTATCCGACGATCGCCGACCGCGACCACCGCGGGCTGACCGGGAAGTCCTCCGGCGGCTACGGCGCGATGGTGGTGCCGATGGTGCGGCCGGACGTGTTCGGCGCGCTCGCCTCGCACGCGGGTGACGCGCTGTTCGAGGCCAGCTACCTGCCCGAGTTCCCGCAGGTGGCGCGCAAGCTGCGTGACGACTTCGACGGCTCGTACGAGGTCTTCTTCGAGCGCCTGGCGAAGGCGGATCACCTGGACTGGAGCACGCTCGGCGAACCGCTCGAGATGTACGGCTGCGCCGCCGCCTACTCGCCCGACCCGGCGAACCCGGGCAAGGCGCTGCTGCCCTTCGACATCGCGACCGGACGCCTGATCGACGACGTCTGGGCGCAGTGGCTGGAGCACGATCCGGTGCGCATGGCGCCCGCCCACGCGGACGCCCTTCGCTCGATGCGCCGGATCCATCTCGACGCCGGCCGGGCGGACGAGTACTACCTGGATCTCGGCGCGCAGGCGTTCGCGGCCGAGCTGGAGGCGCTCGGCGTCGACCACTCGCTCGAGCTGTTCGACGGCAAGCACGGCGGGCTCACCTACCGCTATCCGGGCGCCATCCGCGAGCTGGTCCGCGCGCTTACTCCGTGAGCGGACGGTCGCCGTCGAGGCACCACGCCTCGGCGGCCGGCCACGGTCCGAAGCCGGTCTCCGGATTGAGGTGACCGGCGCCGGGCAGCACGTCGACCGGGATGCCGAGCGGCTCGGCGTACAGCGTGTCGGCCCCCTCCGCGCAGTACGGGTCGTTGTCGGCGCAGACGAGCCGCGCGCCGCCCGCGACCCGGGGGAGAGGGACCGGGAAGAACTCGGCGATCTCGGGCAGCCCCGCGCTCTCGGAAGGAGGCGCGACGAGCAGCGCGCGGTCCGCCTGCGGGCCGCCCTCGGCGACGTGGTGCAGCCAGAGGAGGCACGACAGCGAATGGCAGATCACGACCGTCTCGCCGGCCGGGAGCGCGGCCAGCTCGCCGTCGAGGGCCTCGCGCCACGCGGGCAGCGAGGGGAGGTCGGCGTCCGGCAGATCGGGGTACGCGACCCGCTCGCCGTCGGCCCGCAGCCGCGCCGCGAGCCAGGTCTGCCAGTGACCGGGTCCTGACGCCCCGAGGCCGTGCAGGATCAGGAAGTTTCGCGACGCCATCCGACCGCTACGGTAACCCGCATGGCGGTGCGAACGCTTGACGTCACCGGCCTGACCTGCCCGATGACGTGGGTGCGGACCAAGCTCGAGCTCGAGCGGATGGCGCCCGGCGAGGCGCTCGAGGTCCGCTGCGCGCAGGGCGAGGCGCTCGAGAACGTCCCGCGGTCGGCGGCCGACGCGGGGCACGACGTCGTGGTCGAGGGGGAGCTCGTACGGATCGTGCGCCGATGAACGACCGCCGCGCGTTCTTCCGCACGCTCGCTTCGGCTGCGCGCGAGGTCGCTACCCCGGACCAGGCGGCGCCCGCCCTCGAGCCGCCGGCGGCCACCGACCCGTGGCTCGACCGCTACTCGCGCCAGCTCGTGCTCCCGGAGTGGAGCGAGGCCGCCCAGCGGGCGCTGGCGTCCTCGTCGGTGCTCGTGGTCGGCGCCGGCGCGCTCGGCTCGCCGGTGGCGACCTACCTGGTGGGCGCCGGCGTCGGGCGGCTCGGGATCGTCGACGAGGGTGACGTCGAGCTCTCGAACCTGCACCGCCAGCACCTCCACTTCACGCCCGACATCGGCGTCCCGAAGGCGCGCAGCGCGGCGTCGAAGCTGGCGTTCCTGAACCCCGACATCGTGATCGAGCCCTACCAGGCGGTGTTCACGCCCGCGATGGTCGAAGGCCAGGACCTGGTGGTCGACTGCACCGACTCGTTCGCAACCCGCTATGCCGTCAACGCCGCCTGCTGCTCCGCGGGCGTGGCGCTGGTCGAGGCCGGCGTGGTCGGCCTGACGGGGCTGGTGATGGCGATCCGCCCGGGCGAGACGGCGTGCTACCGCTGCGCGTTCCCGACCGAGCCCGTCGACGCGCCGAGCTGCGCGGAGGCCGGCGTGCTCGGCCCGGCCGCCGGCGTCGTCGGGTCGCTGCAGGCGCTCGAGGCGCTCAAGCTGCTCGCCGGCCTCCCGGGCCTGACCGACGCCTTCCTGCAGCTCGACCTCGCTTCCCTCGACGTCCTGCGCGTCAGCGTCGAACGGCGCCCCGGCTGCCCGGACTGCGCGGCGGCGTAGGCTGTACTCCATGCTGGGGATCGGAACGCTGCGGCGGGTGGCTGGGGAGCTGCGGCGCGACGTCCGCGCCGCGTACGAGCGCGACCCGGCGGCCAAGGGCGTCTCGGCCGGCGAGGTGCTCGCGGCATGGCCGGGCGTGCACGCGCTGCTCTCGCATCGCGTCGCCCACGCGCTGCACGGCGCAGGCGTGCCGGTGGCGCCGCGGCTGCTCGCCTACGCCTCGCGCTCCCTGACCGGGATCGAGATCCACCCGGCGGCGCGGATCGGCGAGGCGCTGTTCATCGACCACGGGATGGGCGTCGTGATCGGCGAGACGGCCGAGCTGGGCGAGAACGTGACCGTGTACCAGGGCGTCACGCTGGGCGGGACCGGCTTCGCCACCGGCAAGCGCCACCCGACGGTGCAGGACAACGTGACGATCGGCTCGGGCGCCAACCTGCTCGGCCCGATCACGATCGGCCACGGCTCGAAGATCGGCGCCAACGCCGTCGTCATCCACGACGTGCCGCCCAACTCGACGGTGGTCGGCAATCCCGGCCATCCGGTGCGCGTCGAGGGCCGCCGGCCCGAGGGCCCGGACGCCGACTGGGTCCACCTGCCCGACCCGATCGCGGACGCGCTCAAGCAGCTCTCGCGCCGGATCGCCGAGCTCGAGCGCGAGCTCGCGGCGCTCAAGGGCGCCGATCCCGGCAGCGAGGCCGAGGTGGTCCCGCTGCGGCCGGTCCAAGGCCCGAGCCCGGCCGGTGGCTAGCTTCTCGCACAGCGTCGAGATCCCGCGGCCGCCGGCGGAGGTGTTCCGCTGGCTGCTGGAAGAGGACAAGGTGCCGCGCTGGACCGGGCACCTGGAGCGCTACGAGCGACTCGACGACGGCCCGCTCGGGCAGGGCTCGAAGGTCCGGCAGGTGCTCGACGTGAGCGGCCGCACGATCGACGTCACGCTCGAGATCACCGGCTATCAGCCGCCGTCCGGGGCGCAGACCCGCTTCTCGACGAACGGCATCAACGTGATCAGCTCCTACGCGCTCGAAGCCGCGGGCGCCGGGACCCGGCTGACGCAGGCGATCGAGGCCAAGCCCGGCGGCCTGTCCGCGCGGATGCTGGTGCCGGTCATCCAGCCTCGGCTCGAGAAGAAGCTCACCGAGGACCTCGAGCGGCTCCGGAGCGAGTTGACCGGGTAGTGCGCGCGCTTCTCGTGAGCCTCGTCCTGCTGCTCGCCGCCGCGCCGGCGGCCGCCGCCCAGGACGCCCTCGACGAGGCGGCGCAGGCGCTGAGCGACGACACCGTCTACGTCGATCCGGCCGCGCAAGCCGACGTCGACGCCGACGAGCTGCGCAACGCGATCTCCGAGCGCGGGGTCGACGTCCACATCGCCGTCCTGCCCGAGTCGGCCGGCAACCCCAGGCAGCTGGCACCCGAGCTCGCCGAGCGCGTGGGCGAGCCCGGCGACTACGTGGTCGTGGCCGGCAACCGGATCATGGCGGGACCGTCCGCCGACGCCGGCGACGCGGCCGAGGCGGCGGCGGCCGCCAACGGTTCGGCGCAGGCGGTGCTGCTCGACTTCGTCGACCGCATGGCGGGCGAGCAGAGCGGCGGCGGCGGGGACGAGGGCGGCATCGGCGCCGGCGGCCTGATCCTGCTCGGCCTGGCCGGCGCGGGCGGCGCGGCGGTGCTCGTAAGCCGCCGCAAGCGCCGCCAGGAGCAGGCGGCCGAGCTCGAGGAGGTCAAGGACAACGTGCGCGACGACCTCGTCGTGCTCGGCGACGAGATCCGCGCGCTCGACCTCGACATCCAGATGCCGGACATCCCGCCCGAGGCCCGCGCCGACTACGAGACCGCGGTCAACGCGTACGACCGCGCGAACCGCGCGTACGAGACCGCCCGGCGGCCCGAGGACCTCCAGCCGGTCGGCGAGGCGCTCGAGGAGGGGCGCTGGGCGATGATGTCGGCGCGCGCCCGGCTCGAGAACCGCGAGCCGCCCGAGCGCCGCCCGCCGTGCTTCTTCGACCCGCGCCACGGGCCTTCGGACCGTGAGGTCGAGTGGGCGCCCGACGGCGGCGAGCCCCGCATGGTGCCCGCCTGCGAGGCCGACGCCCAGCGCGTCGAGCGCGGCGACGACCCGGAGGCGCGCGAGATGATGGTCGGCGGACAGCGGATGCCGTACTGGGCCGCCGGGCCCGCCTACGCGCCGTTCATGGGCGGGTTCTTCGGCGCCGGCCTCCTACCCGGCCTGATGATGGGCACGATGCTCGGGAGCATGTGGGACGCGCCGGGCGGCGACGTCGGCGGCGGCGGCGACTGGGGCGGCGGCGACTTCGGCGGTGGAGGTTTCGGCGGCGGGGACTTCGGCGGCGGCGACTTCTAGTCGAGGTACTCGTACGCCGGCAGGGTGAGGAACTCGGGGAACTCCTCGCCCAGCGCCACCAGCTCGAACACCTCGCGCGTCTCGCGCGGGCGGCCCCTCTCCCACACCTCGTCGCCGACCTCGGCGCGGATCCGCTCCATCTCCTGGTCGAGCACCTCGCGGACGTGGTCGCGCGTGAACCTGCCGTGGCGGATCCACTGCCAGATCTGCGAGCGCGAGATCTCGGCGGTGGCGGCGTCCTCCATCAGGTTGTCGATCCCCGCCGCCCCGCGGCCGCCGAGCCAGAACGAGATGTATTGGAACCCGACGCTGACGTCGCTGCGCAGGCCCTCCTCGGTGATCTCACCCGGCGTCGAGGCGGCGTCCAGCAGCTGCTCGGGCGCGACCGAGACATCCGGCCGTTGCCGGTCGATCTGGTTCGGCCTGTCGCCGAGCACCGTGTCGAACTGCTCCATCGCGACGTCCACCACGTCCGGGTGCGCGACCCACGTGCCGTCGAACCCGGCCTCGGCCTCGCGCTTCTTGTCCTCCCGCACGGCGGCGATCGCCCGCTCGTTCGCCTCGGGGTCCTTGCGCGACGGGATCAGCGCCGCCATGCCGCCCATCGCGAACGCGCCACGCGCGTGGCACGTCTTGACCAGCAGCTCGGTGTAGGCACGCATGAACGGGACCGTCATCTTCACGTCCGTGCGGTCGGGCAGCACGAACGCGGGATCGTCCCGGAAGCACTTGATCATCGAGAAGATGTAGTCCCACCGGCCCGCGTTCAGGCCGTACGAGTGGTCGCGCAGCTCGTACAGGATCTCGTCCATCTGAAACGCTGCCGGGAGCGTCTCGATCAGGACCGTGGCCCGGATCGTCCCCTTCGGCACGCCGAGCGCGTCCTCGGTGTGGTGGAACACCTCGCTCCACAGCCGCGCCTCCAGGTGGTGCTCCAGCTTCGGCAGGTAGAGGTAGAGCCCGAGCCCGTTGTCGTGCAGCCGGCGAGCGTTGTGGAACGCGTGCAGCCCGAAGTCGACGAGCGCGCCGGCGACCGGCTCGCCGTCGATCTTCAGGTGCTTCTCGGGCAGATGCCACCCGCGCGGGCGCACGAGCAGGGTGGCGACGTCGTCCCCGAGCTCGTAGTGACGCCCGTCCGAGCTGTCGTAGGTGATCGTCCCCTCGATCGCGTCGATCAGGTTCACGTGGCCGGAGACCTGGTTCTCCCACGTCGGCGAGTTGGCGTCCTCGAAGTCGGCCATGAAGCCCTTCGCGCCCGAGTTCAGCGCGTTGATGACCAGCTTGCGGTCGGTCGGGCCGGTGATCTCGACCCGCCGGTCCTCGTAGTCCGGCCGCGGCGGAGCGACCCGCCACGAGCCCTCGCGGATCTCGCGCGTCTCGTCGAGAAAGTCGCCGGGGGCGCCGCGCTCGGCGCGCGCCTGCAGCAGCTGGTTGCGGCGGGCGCCGAAGCGACTGTGCAGCTCGCCCACGAAGCCGAGCGCGTCGTCCGACAGGATCTCGGCGAGGCGATCGTCTGCGGTCGGGGCGATGTCGAGCGTCACGGTCGGCTCCCTCGGATCGAGTGGTACAGGAGTGTCATCGGGTGGTAGATCGGGACCTCCGCGCCATCCATGTGGGCGGCGATCTGGATCGCGCAGCCCGGATTGGCGGCGGCGATCGCCTCGGCGCCGGTGGCGGCGAGGTTCGCGGCCTTGCGGCGGCCCAGCTCGGCGGCCGGCTCGGGCTGCACCAGGTTGTAGATGCCGGCCGAGCCGCAGCACAGCTCCCACTCGGCGGGCTCCACCAGCTCCAGCTCGGGTATCCCCCGCAGCAGCTCGCGCGGCTGCGAGCGCACCTGCTGCGCGTGCGCGAGATGGCAGGCGTCGTGGTAGGCGACCTTCAGCGGCAGCGGCTTGCGCACCACGCGCGGCTCGTGCGCGGCCAGCAGCTCGTGCACGTCGAGCACCTTGGCCGAGAACGCCTCCGCGCGCTCGTCGCCCTCGAACAGGTAGCCGTACTCCTTCATCGCCGACCCGCAGCCGGCGACGTTGACCACCACGTGGTCGAAGCCCTCGTACGCGTCGATCGTGGCGCGCGCCAGCTCGCGCGCATCGTCCTCGACGCCGGTGTGCAGCTGGAGGGCGCCGCAGCAGCGCGGCCGGCGCGGCGCGTGCACCTCCCACCCCTCGGCGGCCAGCACGCGCGCGGTGGCGGTGTTGACGTCGCCGAAGAAGACGCGCTGGACGCAGCCCTGCATGAGCGCGATCCGGCCCCGCTTCTCGCCGCGCGCGGGCGTGACCTCGGGCAGCCGGCGCATCGCGGCCCGCAGCGGCACCTTGGGCGCCAGCTCCGAGAACGGCACCGGCAGCTTGAGCCGCTGCTGCAGCGCCATGAACGGGACCGCGGCGCGCAGCCGCCCGGGGTGGGTGAACAGGGCGAAGATCCCCGCCCGCAGCGCGCGCTCGCGCCGGCTGCGCGGGCCGTGGCGCTCGATCTGCGGCCGCGCCCGCTCGATCAGCCGGTCGTACTGGACGCCCGACGGGCAGGCGGTCACGCACGCCATGCAGCCGAGGCAGCGGTCGAGGTGCGTGGTCATCTCCGGCGAGACCTCGCTGCCCTCCTCATGGCCGATCCGCATCAGCACGATCCGCCCGCGCGGCGAGTCCATCTCCTCCTCGAACACCGCGTAGCTCGGGCACGTCGGCAGGCAGAACCCGCAGTGCACGCAGTCCTTGATCAGGTCCAGCTCGGGCGGCCGGACCTCGTCCCAGGCCGTCATGTCACAGTCCTCCCACGAACGCGCCCGGCCTGAACGCGCGAACGGGATCGAAGCGCGCCTTGATCCGCTCCATCACCGCCAGCGCGCCCGGATCGACGGCCGGCCACGGCTCCGCGATCCGGTCGGCGCCGTCGAGCACCGCGCACGCGCGCGGTGCCAGGGCGTCGCGCAACCCGGCGACGCCCGCGTCGCCCGGGAGCGAGATCCACGACAGCCCGAGCCCCGCGCGCGACACCACCGTGCCGCCCAGCCGCCGTCCCTCGGCGATCACCGACTCGAGGTCGGTGGGCCGGCCTGAGACCTTGACGACCAGCTCGCCGCGCTGGAGCCCGCGGCGCAGCGCCCACGCCTCGTGGTCGTCGTCGTCGATGGTCACGTTGTCGAGCGCCACGTGCTCGCGCGCCGCCTCCGCGCGCTCGACCGCGGTGGCGCCGCCGAAGCGCAGGCCGAGCCAGCCGGCGTCGCCCTCCCAGCCGACGTCGAGGCAGTCGGCCTCGAGCGGCAGCGCCGCGAGCGCGCGCGCCGCGCGGGCGAGCGCGGCCGGGTCGTCGGAGCCGGCGGTCAGGCTCGCGGTGCGCGCCGGCGCCGGGTGCAGCCGCACGGCGACCGTCGCGATCAGCCCGAGCGTCCCGAACGAGCCGGTGAACAGCTTCGCCAGGTCGTAGCCGGCGACGTTCTTGATCACCTTGCCGCCCGACTTGGCGATCGCCCCGTCGGACAGCACCACGGTGATTCCGACCACGAGGTCGCGCATGCCGCCGTACCGGTGGCGCAGCGGCCCCGAGTCGTTGGTCGCCATCACGCCGCCGACGGTGGCGGCGTCGCCCTCGCCGAGCGGCGGGTCGAGCGCCAGCATCTGCCCGGCGGCGCCGAACGCGGCCTGCGCCTCCACGAGCGGCACGCCCGCCTCGAGCACGGCGGTGAAGTCGCCCTCGTTGTGCTCGAGGATGCGGTTCAGCCGCCGGGTGTCGAAGTCGGCCGCGCCCTCCGGGGAAGGCCCCACTCCCAGCCGAGCTTGGTTCCCCCGCCGCGCGGCCGCACGGCGGCGAGCTCGCGGATCTCTGCCGCCGCCTCCTCGACCGTCATCAGAACCGCTCCGCCAGGCCCGCCGCCTCGAGCGGGTGCTGACGGTACTCACCCGGCACCTCGCCGCACAGGCGCGGGGTCGGCATCACCTTCCCGGGGTTCGCGAGACCGGCGGGGTCGAACGCGCAGCGCAGGCGCTGGAACGCCTCCAGGTCCGCCTCCCCGAACATCTTCGGCATGTGGCGCTTCTTGTCGACGCCGACGCCGTGCTCGCCGGTGATCGACCCGCCGGCCTCGAGGCACGCCTCGAGGATCCGGCCGGACAGCTCCTCGGCGCGCTCGGCCTCGCCCTCGACGGCGCCGTCGAAGCACACGAGCGGGTGCAGGTTGCCGTCGCCGGCGTGGAACACGTTGGCGACGATCAGGCCGTACTCGTCGCTCAGGGCGTCGATCCGCTCCAGCACGTCCGGCAGCTTGGTGCGCGGGATCACGCCGTCCTGCACGAAGTAGTTGGGCGAGATCCGGCCCATCGCCGCGAACGCCGCCTTGCGCGCCTTCCAGAACCGCTGGCGCTCGGGCTCGTCGCGGGCCACGCGCACGTCGTCGGAGCCGTTGCGCTCGCAGATCGCGGTGACCTCCTCGAACTGCGCGTCGCACTCGCGCTCGGAGCCGTCGAGCTCGACCAGCAGCGCGGCGCCCCGCATCGGGAACCCGGCCTTGGCGGCCTGCTCGGCGGCCTCGATCGCCTTCGCGTCCATCATCTCGATCGCGCCGGGC
The DNA here is from genome assembly GCA_963849695.1 of uncultured Solirubrobacteraceae bacterium. Classification (GTDB taxonomy): domain Bacteria; phylum Actinomycetota; class Thermoleophilia; order Solirubrobacterales; family Solirubrobacteraceae; genus DASSUW01. Next base: position 162,791 of record CAWKIT010000018.1, on the reverse strand, counting down.
ACGACGCCGCCCTGCACGATCTCCGACACCGCCTCGCCGGCGTCGCGCGTGTGGTCGAAGAACGCCACCATCGTGCGCACGCGTCTCCGGCGACGGGACCACCCGCAGCCACACCTTGGTCGCCACGCCGAGCGTGCCCTCGGAGCCGACGAAGGCGCCCAGCAGGTCGTAGCCGGGCGGATCGAGCTCGTAGCCGCCGACCTGGATCAGCGAGCCGTCGGTCAGCACCAGCTCGAGGCCGGTGACGTAGTTGGTGGTGAACCCGTACTTGAAGCAGTGGGCGCCGCCCGAGTTCTCGGCGACGTTGCCGCCGATCGAGCACACGATCTGGCTCGAGGGGTCGGGGGGATAGAAGTACTCCGGCCCGACGGCCGCCGACACGTTGGCGTTGGTGACGCCGGGCTCGACGCACATGCGGCCGTTCTCGAGGTCGATCTCGAGGATCCGCTTCATCCGCGACATGACGAGCAGCACGCCGTCCTCGACCGGCAGCGCCCCGCCCGAGAGGCCCGACCCGGCGCCGCGCGCGACCCACGGCACCTGAGCCCGCGCGCAGGCGGCCACCACCTGCTGCACCTCCTCGGCGGTGCCCGGCAGCACCGCCGCCACCGGCGTCGCGCGGTACTGCAGCAGCCCGTCGGACTCGTAGGTGCGCAGCTGGTGCTCCTGCGTGAAGACCCACTCGTCGCCGACGATCCGGCGCAGCTCGCCGGCGAGCTCGCGCAGCTCGCGCTCGGACGCCTGCGCCTCCGGATTGTCGGGGGCGACGGTGGGGCCTTCGGGGGCTGCGGCTAGATGACCATCCACGAGAGGATCGGCAGGGATTGCAGCAGAACGAGGACGCACATGGCGAGCAGGAGCACGAGGCTCCATCCGAGCACCTTGCGGAAGAGGTCGCCCTCCTGCCCGGAGAGGCCGACCGCGGCGGCGCCGATCGCGAGGTTCTGGGGCGAGATCATCTTCCCCAGCACGCCGCCCGACGAGTTGGCGGCGGCCAGCAGCGTCGGGTTCAGGCCCGCCTCGTTCGCGGCCTGCACCTGCAAGGCGCCGAACAGCGAGTTCGACGACGTGTCGGAGCCCGTCACCGCCACGCCGAGCCAGCCGATGATCGACGACAGGAACGCCAGGATGCCGCCGGCGCCCGCGATCCACAGGCCGAGCGTGAGCGTCTGGGCCGAGAAGTTCATGACGTACGCCAGCGCCAGCACGGAGGCGACCGTCAGCGTCGGCCACTTGAGCTGGTTGAGCGTCTGGCCGTAGACGCGCAGCGCCCGCGCGGGCGAGATCCGCAGCACGAGCATCGTCAGCAGCCCGGAGATCAGCAGCAGCGTGCCCGGCGTGATCAGCCAGTTGAACTTGAACACCGACGGAGCCGGCTCCTCGCCGTCGGCGTTGAGCACGTTGAGCCCGGGCCAGTCGATCTCCCGCGTGACGCTGTCGAGCGCGGTCTTGACCGGCCCCCACTGGGCGAGCGAGAGGACGACGACGATGATCACGTACGGCGCGTAGGCGAGCAAGACGTCGCGCCGGCTGTCCTCGTGGTCGTCGCTGCGGCGGCGGACCTCCTCCTCGTAGGTGGCGTCGCTGGTCGACGCGCCCGCGATCGCCGGCCGGGTGAACCGCTCGCCGTGCAGCGGCTCGGCGGGCTGCCACACGCGCAGGAGCGCCACGATCGCGCCGGCGGAGAGCAGCGAGGCGACGATGTCGGTCACCTCGACCGAGACGAAGTTCGAGCAGGCGAACTGGCCGATCGCGAACGCGAAGCCGCCGACGACCGCCGCCGGCCACGTCTGCCGGATACCGCGCCTGCCGTCCACCATGCCGATCAGCACCAGCGGCACCACCAGGGCCAGGAACGGCGTCTGGCGGCCGACCATGGCGCCGAGGTCATCCGCGGGGAGGCTGGTGACCTCGGACAGCGTGATGATCGGGGTCGCGATCGCGCCGAACGCGACCGGCGCGGTGTTGGCCACGAGCGCCACGGCGGCGGCCTGGATCGGCTTGAAGCCGACGGCCAGCAGCATCGCCGCGGTGATCGCGACCGGGGCGCCGAAGCCGGCCAGCGCCTCGATCAGCGCGCCGAACGAGAACGCGATGATGACCGCCTGGATCCGCTGGTCGTCCGAGATCTTGGCGAACGACCGCCGCAGGACGGCGAAGTGGCCGGTCTCGTCGGTCATGTTGTAGATCCAGATCGCGTTCCAGACGATCCACATGATCGGGAACAGGCCGAAGCACGCGCCGAGCACGGCGGCGTTGAGCGCCTGCCCGGCGGGCATCGAATAGACGACGACCGCGACGATGATCGCGATCGCCAGCGAGGCGAGCGCGGCCCAATGCGCCTTCAGCTTCAGCCCGCCCAGAAGCACGAAGAGGGTGATCAGCGGCAGCGCTGCGAACAACGCGCTCGCGAACAGAGACCCGCCGACAGGATCCAGCACCTGCTCGTACATCGATGCCTCCCCAGCAGTTTCCGCTCAAGCCGTACCCGCGTCGCCGCAGCCGTACTCCGGTTGGTCGTAGGCTGCCCGGCGGTGCGGGTCGCGCTCTTCGTCACCTGTTTCAACGACACGCTGTTTCCGGCGACGGGGCGGGCGGTGGTGGAGCTGCTGGAGCGGCTGGGGCACGAGGTGGTGTTCCCGGAGGGGCAGACGTGCTGCGGCCAGATGCACGGGAACACCGGGTACGAGGCGCTCGGGCGGTCGCTGGCGGACCGGTGGGAGCGGGTGTTCGACGGCTGCGAGGTCGTCGTGTCGCCGTCGGCGTCGTGCGTGGGGTTCGTGCGCGAGCGGGTGCCGTCGGCGGAGGGCCGGCTGTACGAGCTGACCGAGTTCCTGGTCGACCGGCTCGGGGTCGAGGACGTCGGCGCGTCGTTCCCGCACCGGGTCACGCTGCACCCGACCTGCCACTCGCTGCGCCTGCTGCGGGTCGGCGACCGGCCGCGCCGGCTGCTGGCGGCCGTGCGCGGGATCGACCTCGTGGAGCTGGACGAGGCGGGGGAGTGCTGCGGGTTCGGCGGGACGTTCGCGGTCAAGAACGCCGACGTGTCGATGGCGATGCTGTCGGACAAGCTGCGGCACGTGCTCGACACGCGGGCGGAGGTGTGCACGGCGGCCGACAACTCGTGCCTGATGCACATCGGCGGCGCGCTGCGGCGCCAGCGCGCGGGCACCCGCGTGATGCACCTGGCCGAGATCCTGGCGGCGCAGGAATGAAGGGCTTTCCGGCCGCCGCCCGCGAGACGCTCGCGAACGCGCAGCTGCGGCGCAACGTCGGCAAGGCGACGACGACGATCCGGGCCAAGCGGGCGCGGGCGGTGGCGGAGCTGCCGGACTGGGAGGCGCTGCGCGACGCCGGCGCGGCGATCAAGGCGCGCGCGATGGCGACGCTGCCGGAGCAGCTCGAGCGCCTCGAGGCGTCGGTGGTCGCGCGCGGGGGCGTCGTGCACTGGGCGCGCGACGGGGCGGAGGCGAACGCGATCGTGGCGTCGGTGGCGCGCTCGCACGGCGCCGACGAGGTGGTGAAGGTCAAGTCGATCGCCACCGACGAGATCAAGCTGAACGAGGCGCTGGCGGCCGAGGGGATCAGCGCCATCGAGACCGACCTGGCGGAGCTGATCCTGCAGCTCTCGCACGACAAGACGTCGCACATCCTGGTGCCGGCGATCCATCGCAACCGGGCGGAGATCCGGGCGCTGTTCGAGCGCACGATCACCGACGAGAAGCTGGGGCTCGAGGCGTCGGCGATCGCCGAGGCGGCGCGGCGGCACCTGCGGGCGAAGTTCCTGTCCGTGCCGGTCGCGGTGTCGGGCGCGAACTTCGGCGTGGCCGAGACCGGCACGGTGGTGGTGGTCGAGTCCGAGGGCAACGGGCGCATGTGCACGACGCTGCCGCGCGTGCTGGTGACGGTGATGGGGATCGAGAAGGTGCTGCCGGAGTGGCGCGACCTGGAGGTGTTCCTGCAGCTGCTGCCGCGCTCGTCGACCGCCGAGCGCATGAACCCGTACACGTCGCTGTGGACCGGCGTGCGGCCCGGCGACGGGCCGCAGGAGTTCCACCTCGTGCTGCTCGACGGCGGGCGGACTCAGGTGCTCGCGGACGAGCTCGGCCGGCAGGCCCTGCACTGCATCCGCTGCTCGGCGTGCCTGAACGTGTGCCCGGTGTACTCGCGCGTGGGCGGGCAGGCGTACGAGTCGGTCTACCCGGGCCCGATCGGCGCGGTGCTGTCACCGCAGCTGTTCGGGCTGGACGCGCATCCGACGCTGCCGTGGGCGTCCACCTTGTGCGGGGCCTGCTACGACGCGTGCCCGGTCAAGATCGAGATCCCGTCGCTGCTCGTGCACCTGCGCGGGCGGGTGATCCGCGAGGAGAGGTCCCGGTTGAGCCCGGAGGCGCTGGCGATGCGGGCGGTCGCGACCGCGTTCTCCTCGCGCGAGCGGTTCGAGCGCGCGCAGAAGCTCGCGCGGCTCGGCCGCGGGCCGATCGCGAAGGCGGCGCTCCCGGGATGGACCGCGATGCGCGACCTGCCCGAGCCTCCCAAGGAGACGTTCCGTGAGTGGTGGCGCAACCGCGCGTGACGAGGTCCTCGCCCGGATCCGCGGCGCGCTCGGCGCCGGGGTCGCCGCGCCCGAGGTCCCCCGTGCCTACCGCGGCGCCGGCACGACCGGCGAGCCCGGGTCGCCCGAGGTCGTCGACCGCTTCTGCGAGCGCGTGGCCGAGTACCGGGCGACGGTCACGCGCATTGGGGCCGCCGACCTGGCCGAGACCGTCGCGCGGCTGTGCCGGGAGCGCGGCGCACGGCGGATCGCGGTGCCGCCGAGCGGGCCCGGCCTGGGGTCCGGCGTCGAGGTCGTGGTCGACGACCCGCCGCTCTCCCCGCAGGCGCTCGACCAGCTCGACGGCGTGCTCACCGGCTGCGCGCTGGCGATCGCCGAGACCGGCACGATCGTGCTCGACGGCGGCGAGCGCTCCGGCCGCCGGGCGCTCACGCTCGTGCCCGACTGGCACCTGTGCGTGGTCGAGGCCGGCTCGGTGGTGGCCGGCGTGCCCGACGCCGTCGCCGCCCTCGCCGACGCACCGCGAGCGGGACGCCCGATCACGCTCGTGTCAGGCCCGAGCGCGACGTCCGACATCGAGCTCGACCGCGTCGAGGGCGTCCACGGCCCGCGCACGCTCGACGTCCTGGTCCTGGACTAGTCTCGCGGCCATGGCGGGCGCCCAGCTGCGGACCGCGATCCGGGAGCGGAACGTCGTCGAGTTCCGGTACGGCGGCAGCCGTCGCATCGCCCACCCGCACGCGATCTTCATCGCCTCGACCGGCACGCATTGCCTCGACGCCGTGCAGGTCGGCGGGCGCTCCTCGTCGGGCACGCTCCCGGGCTGGCGACGGTTCGACCTCAACCGGATCGACGCGGTCGAGGTGCTGGCCGAGCGCTTCGACGTCGACCCGGAGTTCGAGGTGCGGGCTCGCGACTATCGCCGCGGGATCGTCGTGGCGGCCATCGATCAGTAGGCGGTCGTGCGTGCGCGGTGGCGCGGCACGGCCTTGTAGCGCGGCTCGCCGCCGCGGTGCCAGAGCGCGTTGTCGACGGCGGCGGCGGTGGTCGAGCCGTGGGCGGCGACCAGGAGCTCGGCGGCGTGCAGCGCGCAGGCGCGGATCTCGACCTCCTCGGGTGAGTCGTGCTCGATCAGCTGCTCGGCCTCGATGCGGGCGACGAGGTCGTCGTCGAAGCGCAGGACGCCGTCGATCCGGAGAACGTGCGGGACCAGGTTGTCGGCGAAGATCGTGAGCCGGTCGAGGTCGCCGGCGGGGGCGATGCCGGCCAGCGCGAGGTCGCCGGCGGCGATCTGGGCGCGCTTGAAGAACGGGACCTCGTCGCCGTCGTAAGGGGATACGTCGCGCCAGGTGGGCCAGCTCGCCAGCTGCTCCGCCAGCCGCACCGCCGAGCCGTCGCCGCTGCGGGCGAGCGCCAGGAACGAGCCGCCGTGCTCGTCGCGCACCTTGTCGCCGAGCTCGCGCAGGTGCACGGCGAAGTGGCCGATCAGCTCATGCCCGGGGTCCTGGCCGACGACGGCCGCGATCTCCTCGCACGTCATCGCCGCCAGCGCGCCGGCGCTCCACGGGCCGTGCGCGCGCAGCCCCGCCTCGACGGTGCGAAAGCCCGACATGCCGGGCGCCTTGCGCAGGGTCGGGAACCAGCCGGAGCCGAAGTTGATCGCGTTCAGCGTGAGGCTGAAGGCGGCCCGCTGCTCGAGCGTCGCGCCTTCGAGGTCGGGCGCCGGCGGCGACTGGGCGGGCAGGGTCGCCGCGTATGGCTCGATCTCCTCCTCGACGATCCGCACGTGCCGCGCCCGCTCGGCGACCCGCGCCGCGGCGGCGCGGATGCGCTCAGTCAGCATCCGCGTGCACGACCAGCACGGGGCGCCGCGTGTGGTGCAGCAGGCCCGTCGAGACGCTGCCGAGCACGGCGGCGGCGAAGGACGAGCGGCCGCGGCTGCCGGCCACGATCGCGCGCGCGTCGAGCTCGTCGGCGGTCTCCAGCAGGGCGGCGAAGTACGGGCCGCCGGCGCGGACGGCGCGCGGCTGGGCGTCGAACCCCGCAGCTTTCGCGAGCGCGGCGCCCTCGGCGGCCAGTGCCTCGGCCGTCTCGCGGCTGGCTTCGTCGAGCGTCCCCACCGCGTCGCCGATCATGTGCTTCGGCAGCACGTGCAGGACACCGGGCGAGGCGTCCTCGAACGACGTCCACGCCGTGGCGACGACCGCCGGACCGGTCTGGAGCACGTTCCCGGCGTGCTCGATCGCGGCGCGGGCATGGACGGATCCGTCGTAGGCGAACAGCACCGGGCCTTGGCTCATGCGGCCGCAGACTACTTCCGGACCTCCCGCTACCGTCACTCCCGGATGCCTGAGTCGACCGCGATCGACGCCCTGCTCGAGGGCCTCAACCCCCCGCAACGGGACGCGGTGACGCACGGCGAGGGCCCGCTCCTCATCCTTGCCGGCGCCGGCTCGGGCAAGACGCGAGTGCTCACGCACCGGATCGCGTACCTGCTCCGCACCGGGCAGGCACGCGCCAGCGAGATCCTCGCCATCACCTTCACCAACAAGGCCGCCCAGGAGATGCGCGAGCGCGTCGAGCTGCTGGTCGGCCGCGCCACCCGCGCGATGTGGGTGATGACCTTCCACTCGGCGTGCGCCCGCATGCTGCGGGCCGACGCCCACCGCCTCGGCTACACCCGCCAGTTCACGATCTACGACGGAGCCGACTCACGGCGGCTGATCAAGAAGTGCCTCGACGACCTCGACGTCGACCCCAAGCGCTTCACGCCGCGGGCGATCCAGGCCCAGATCTCGGACGCCAAGAACCGCCTGCGCTCGGCGGAGGACTACCGCCAGGTGGTCGGCTCCTTCTTCGAGCAGACGGTCGCCGACGTCTACGAGCACTACCAGCACGAGCTCCACCGCATGAACGCGATGGACTTCGACGACCTCCTGTTCCGGGCCGTCGACCTGCTGCAGCTCTTCCAGGAGGTCCGCGACCGCTACTCCACCGCCTTCCGCTGGGTCCTCGTCGACGAGTACCAGGACACCAATCACGCCCAGTACCGCTGGCTCCAGCTGCTCGCCTCCGAGCACCGCAACCTCGCGGTTGTCGGCGACGACGATCAGTCGGTGTACGGCTTCCGCGGAGCCGACATCAGGAACATCCTGGAGTTCGAGGACGCGTTCCCCGACGCGCACGTGGTCAAGCTCGAGCAGAACTACCGCTCGACTCAGACGATCCTCTCCGCCGCCAACGCGGTGGTCGCGTACAACCGGGGCCGCAAGAGCAAGGCGCTGTGGACCGACCTCGGGGAGGGGGATCCGGTGCGGCTGCGGGAGCTCAGTGACGAGCATGCCGAGGCGCGGTTCGTCGCGGCCGAGGTCCAGCGGATGGTCGACGAGGGCGTCTCGCGGAGCGAGATCGCGGTCTTCTACCGGACGAACGCGCAGTCGCGGGTGCTCGAGGACATGCTGGTGCGGGCGCAGATCGGCTACCAGGTGATCGGCGGCACGAAGTTCTACGACCGCGCCGAGATCAAGGACGCGATCGCCTACCTCACCTTCATGGTCAACCCGCAGGACGCCGGCGCGTTCACGCGGATCGCGAACTCGCCCAAGCGCGGGCTCGGGCAGACGTCGCTGTCGCGGGTGCTGAGCCACGCCGACACGATGGGGCTGCCGGTGTGGGAGGCGGCGGCGGAGCCGGAGAGCGTGCCCGGCCTCGGCACCGCGGCCCAGAAGGCCCTCAACCGCTTCATGTCGGTCATGGAGCGGCTGCGCGAGCGGGCAGCGTCCGGCGCCCCGGTCGGCGAGGTGCTGCAGGAGACGCTCAGCGAGACCGCGTACATCGAGGCGCTCCAGGCGGAGCGCACGATCGAGGCGCAGGGCCGGATCGAGAACCTCGAAGAGCTCGTCCAGGTCGCGCGCGAGTACGACGCGACCGCCGAGAACGGCTCGGTCGAGGAGTTCCTGCAGCAGATCTCGCTGCTCGCCGACGCCGACAGCATCCGCGACGACGAGGGTCTCGTGACGCTCATGACGCTCCACAACGCCAAGGGCCTCGAGTTCCCGATCGTGTTCATCATCGGCATGGAGGACGGCGTGTTCCCGCACTCGCGCGCGATCGACGAGGGCGGGGTGGAGGAGGAGCGGCGGCTGGCCTACGTCGGCGTCACCCGCGCCATGCGTGACCTCACGCTCACCTGGGCACGCCGCCGCAACGCGTTCGGCGCCAACTCGTTCGGCATCCGCTCGCGCTTCATCGACGAGATCCCGCAGGATCTGACCGACCAGGCCGCGCGCGCCGCCGCCGGCCTGCCGACCGGACGCGTGGCCTCGTGGGCGGGCGCGGCCGCCGCATCCGAGGAGGCGGGCGGCGCGGACACCGCGGGCCAGGTGTTCCGGATGGGCGACGACGTCGTCCACGCCGCCTTCGGCGAGGGCGTCGTCACCGGCAGCGAGCCGGGCGGGATCGTCGTCGTCCGCTTCGCGAAAGACGGCAGCGAGCGCAAGCTGATGGCCGACTACGCGCCGATCCGGCGCCGCTAGATAAGGACTCCGCGGGTGATCAGGCGGGTCTGGCTGCCGAGAGCAAGCTTGAGGCGACGGTCTCCGGCCGGTGGTCGATCTCGTGGTCGAGTACGCGGAGGACGGTGTGGCCGGCGGCTCGTAGGCGTGCATCGCGTTCCTTGTCCTCGCGCTTGATGCGCGGGCGGGTGTGGCCGGGGCCGTCGACCTCGACGACCAGATTCAGGCTCGGCCAGTGGAAGTCGACCTCGATGTCTTGGACCTTGGTGTTGACGAGCGGTTCGGGCAGGCCGGATTTGCTTGTGAGAGCGAGGAAGCGGTCCTCGAGCTCGCTCTTGGTGCCCGCGCTGCCGGCCGCGTTGAGCTCCAGCGCGCGTTCGAGCACGTGGAGGTTGTGGCGGCCGTTGGCCCGGTGGATCGCGGCGCGCACGGCGCGCTCGTCGAAGAGCTTGCGGAACGCGGCCTCGTGGATCACGTTCGCGAGCTGGTGTGGGGTGAGCGCGTCGCTGAGGTCGACCAGCGTGCGCGGCACTGTGGTCACCGGGATGCCGTTGCGGATCGTCACGTCGCGCGGGTCGAGGCGGCGGTACGTGTGCGCGTGCACGCCGCGCGGTGTCCGCCGTCCGCGTGGCATGAGCACGTGGATGCCCGTCACTCGGCGGCGCCAGAGCTTCATATGAACTGCGGCATTGAAGGAGGCGAGGTAGGCGCCGTGGCCGCACGCCAGGGTCGCGGCTATCCACTCGCCCTGCTGCGAGAGCCGCGGCTGCCCGACCGCGTACACGCCCGGATACTTGCGGTGCAACCGCCCCTTCGCCGCGCGCTTGGAGATCCCGGAGTACGTGAGCCCGCTTTGCACGAGCTGGGCGGCCGTGATCACGCCGTGCTGCCGGGCCGCGATCGCCGCGATCAGCGCATCCTGGGAGGGGGGTGGCCAGAGAAACTGTCCTCCTGGGAAAGGTTCTCTAGCCACCCCCCCAGCGTGCCGCGCAAACCCTCACAGCGCACCCCCTAAATGCGCCGTTTCTGTGCCGAGACGCGAAAAGGAGCCGCTAACGGCCGGCGCCCCCCAAGAGAGGCGCCGGCCGCACCACGTCACATCGAGCGCGGCTCGATGTTCTGGTTGATCCGGAACAGGTTCTCCGGGTCGTACTGCGCCTTGATCCCGGCGAGCCGGTCGTAGTTGTCGCGGTAGCTCGCGCGAACCCGCTCCTGGCCCTCGTCCATCATCATGTTCACGTACGCGCCGCCCGCCGAGTACGGGTGCAGCGCCTCCTGGTAGCCGGTGCTCCACCCGCGGATCGCGCCGACGTTCTGCGGGTCCCGATCGACGCCTATGTAGACCGTCGCCCAGCGCGCGTCGCGGTAGCTCCACGGCGTCGCGTCGGCCGCGACGTCGTGTGCGGCGCCGTCGATCGGATAGAGGTGCATCGTCGACTGCACGGTCGGCAGCTCGCGGCCGAAGCGCTCGTGGATCTCCAGCGCCTCGTCCGGGACCTCGGCCACGAAGTCCGCGCGCCAGTACCACTGGTCGCCGGCCGGGTAGAGCCCGTCGAACGCGCTCTGGAGCGCCGGGTAGGGCATCGGCTGGACGCCGTGCATGAGCGGCTCCGGCAGCGCGTCGAGCAGCGGCGCCATCGCCGCGGCCGCCTCGGCCTCCGAGCCGACGTGGCACCACATGACGCCGCACACCTTGCGCGTATGGAGCGCCTCCGGGAACGGCGGCGCCGGCGGCACCGCGCCGACGAGGAAGAAGCCGTTGAGGTCGCGCGGCGCGCCCGGGAGGAACTCGCGGTAGGCGGAGAGCACCTCGGCGGTCTGCTCGACCGGCCAGAACGTCGGGCCCGCCACCACCGTGCTCACCTCGTGCAGCCGGAACAGGAACGAGGTGACGACGCCGAAGTTGCCTCCGCCGCCGCGGATCGCCCAGAACAGGTCGGGGTTCTCGCGCATGCCGGCGCGCACCATCTCGCCGCTCGCGAGCACCACGTCGGCGGCGAGCAGGTTGTCGATGGCGAGGCCGTGCCGGCGCGTCAAATGCCCGAGCCCGCCGCCGAGCGTGAGGCCGCCGACGCCGGTCGTGGAGATGATCCCGCTCGGCGTCGCCAGCCCGAACGGATGCGTGGCGCGGTCGACCTCGCCCCAGGTCGAGCCGCCGCCGACGCGGACGGTGCGGGCCTGGGGATCGACGTCGATCGACTTGAGCAGGCACAGGTCGATGACCACGCCGTCGTCGCAGGTGCCAAGCCCGGCGCCGTTGTGGCCACCGCCGCGGACGGCCAGCGGCAGGCCGCGATCGCGCGCGAAGCGGACGGCCTGCGAGACGTCCTCGACCGTGGCGCAGCGCGCGATCACCGCCGGCCGCTTGTCGATCATCGCGTTGTAGACGCGGCGCGCCTCGTCGTAGTCGGCGTCGTCGGGTCCGATCAAGCGGCCCTGGAACCCGGCGAGCTCTTCCCGGGCGACCTGGGCGATCGGCATCACCGTTGCCATTGCGTCCTCCTGATAGGGGGTTTGTAAGAAGGACGCGCTGCGACCGCGATGCTTCCCTGCGATTCCCGGGGGCTGCCCGCACCGAGGCGGCTCCGGACGGGCCCTAGCATCGGACGGCCCATGCGCCGCCTGCTCGCCTTCGTCTGCGTGGTCGTGTTCGTCGACACGCTGTTCTACGCGGCGATCACGCCGATCCTGCCGGAGCTCACCGAGCGCTACGACCTGACGAAGACGGCGGCGGGCGTGCTGGCGGCGGCGTACCCGGCGGGAACGTTCGTGGGCGCGCTTCCCGGCGGTTGGATGGCGGCCCGCGTCGGCGTGCGGCCGACCGTGCTGCTCGGGCTCGGCCTGCTGGTGGTGTCGAGCGTCGCCTTCGCCTTCGCCGACGACATCGTGGTCCTGGACGTCGCGCGCTTCGTCCAGGGCATCGGCGGCGCCGCCTCGTGGGCCGGGGCGCTCGGGTGGTTGATCGGGACCGCGCCGCGCGAGCGCCGCGGCCAGTACATCGGCACCGCGCTCGCGGCCGCGGTGGCAGGAGCGCTGTTCGGGCCGGTCATCGGCGCCGCCGCGGGCGCGCTCGGGCAGGAGCCGGTGTTCGGCGCCGTCGCCGTGGTCGGGATGGCGATGATGGTGTGGGCGCTGCGGATGGCGGCCGCGCAGCCGGAGGGCGACTCGCGACTGAAGACCCTGATCGGGTCGCTCGGTGATCGCCGGGTGGTATCGGGGATGTGGCTCACGACCCTGCCCGGCGTGCTGTTCGGCACCGTCGCCGTGCTCGGGCCGCTGCGGCTCGACGAGCTCGGCGCCGGCTCGGCCGCGATCGCCGCCGCGTTCCTGGTCGCCGCCGCCTTCGAGGCTGCGGTCGCGCCGCTGATCGGCCGGCTCTCGGACCGCCGCGGCCGACTGGTCCCGAGCGTGATCGGCGTCGCCGGCGGTGGGCTGATCATGGCGGCGCTGCCGTGGCCGGAATCGGCTTTGGGGCTGAGCGTCCTGATCGTGTTCGCGGGGCCGCTGATCGGGATGCTCTACACGCCGGCGATCGCGATGCTGAGCGACGGCGCGGAGGCGGCCGGCGTGGCCCAGGGGTTCGCTTTCGCGCTCGTCAACCTCGCCTGGGCCACCGGCCAGACGGCCGGCGCGGCCGGCAGCGCGCGGCTCGCCGACGCCGCCGGCGACCGCGTCCCGTATCTCGTGCTCGTCGGCGTCTGCGCGCTCACCCTCGCGGGCCTCTTACGCCAGTCCATGCGCCTGACCGGTAGATAGCCTCCCCGGGCGATGGCGGCCGAGCTGATCGACGGGAAGGCGATTGCGCAGCAGGTCCGCGCCGAGGTGGCGCAGGAGGTCGCGGCGTGGGTCGAGGCCGGCCACCCGCCGCCCGGCCTGGCGACCGTGCTGGTCGGCGACGACCCCGCCTCAGCGGTCTACGTGGGCGGCAAGCAGAAGGCGTCGGCCGAGGTCGGCATCGAGGGGTTCGACCACCGGCTCCCCGGCGATGCAAGCCACGCGCAGGTCGAGGCGCTGCTGCGCGAGCTGGGCGACGACCCGCGCGTGTCCGGCATCCTGCTCCAGCTGCCGACGCCGCCCCAGGTCGACGGCGGCGCGCTGACCGAGATCATCGATCCCGCCAAGGACGTCGACGGGCTGACGCCGGTCTCCGCCGGCCTGCTGGTCAAGGGCCGCCCCGGCCTGCGTCCCTGCACGCCCGCGGGGGTGGTCGAGCTGCTGCGCCGCCACGAGGTCGCGCTCGAGGGAGCGGAGGCGGTGGTCGTCGGCCGCTCGGACCTCGTCGGCAAGCCGGTCGCCGCGCTGCTGCTCGCCGAGCACGCCACGGTCACGATCTGCCACTCGCGCACCCGCGACCTCGCCGAGGTGTGCCGGCGCGCCGACGTGCTCATCGCCGCCGTCGGCCGGCCCGGGCTCGTGCGCGGCGACTGGGTGAAGGAGGGCGCGGTCGTGATCGACGTCGGGATCAACCGCACCGAAGCGGGCCTGACCGGCGACGTCGAGTTCGAGGGCGCCGCCGAGCGTGCGCGGCTGATCACGCCGGTGCCGGGCGGCGTCGGGCCGATGACGATCGCGATGCTGCTGCGCAATGCGATGATCGCCGCGCGCGCGCAGACCGGGGAGCCGGCATGGTCCTGAAGCGCCTGCGGGCCGGCGAGTGGCTGACGGCGGCGGGCGGCGTTGCGCTCGTCGCGTCGCTGTTCATGAAGTGGGACGACGGCCTCGGCACGGTGATCGGCGTCCTTCTCGGGGCGCTTGCGGTCCTCGCGATCCTGCTCGGCGTCCTTCAGGCGACCCGGACCAGCCCCGCCGGGCCGGTGGCCGCGGGGGTGCTGTGCATCGTCTTCGGCTTCATCGGCGTGCTCCTCGTGCTGTTGAACCTCCCCGGCCCCGGCGCCTTCCTCGCCCTCGCCTCGACGGTGGCGATCACCGTCGGCGGCTGGCTCTCGGTCGCCGCCGAGGACGTGCGTGGCCTGCCGCCCGGGCTCGAGCCCGAGCTGCGGCCGAGCCCTAGAATCGCTGACCGTGCTCAGCCGTGACCAGGTCCTCCACGTCGCCCGGCTCGCCCGCCTCGAGCTGACCGAGGAGGAGATCGAGCGCTACGGCGCCGAGCTCTCGAAGGTGCTCGACTGGGTCGAGACGATCGAGGAGCTCGGCGACCTGGCGGACGTCAAGCCGACCAGCCACGTGGTCGAGGTCGAGAACGTCCTGCGCGCCGACGAGCCGCGTCCGTCGCTTCCGGTCGAGGAGGCGCTCGCCAGCGCTCCCGACGCAGCGCTGGGCGGCTTCCGCGTCCCGAGCCCCGGAGCCGGATGAGCGAGCTGCTCGAGCTGACCGCGGCCGAGGCGGCCGCGCGGGTCCACGCCGGCGACCTCGAGCGCGGCGAGCTGTGGCGCTTCTATCGCGATCGCGCACAGGCCGACGACCTCAACGCCTTCACCTGGGTCTGCGCCGACGACGACCCGCTCGCGATCGACCCCAGCGGCCCGCTCGGCGGCGTGCCGATCGGCATCAAGGACCTGTTCTGCACCGAAGGCGTCCCGTCGCAGGCCGGCTCCAAGATCCTCGAGGACTACCGACCGCCGTACACGGCCACGGCGGTCGAGCGGCTCATGAAGGCGGGCGCGCCGGTGCTCGCCAAGACCAACCAGGACGAGTTCGCGATGGGCTCCTCGACCGAGAACTCGGCCTACGGGCCGACGCTCAACCCGTGGGACCGCGCGCGCGTGCCGGGCGGCTCGTCCGGCGGCTCGGCGGCCGCGGTGGCGGCCGGCCTCGTCCCGTGGTCGATCGGCACCGACACCGGCGGCTCGATCCGCCAGCCGGCGGCGCTGTGCGGGATCGTCGGCCTCAAGCCCACCTACGGCGCGGTCTCGCGCTACGGGATGATCGCGTTCGCCTCGTCGCTCGACCAGGCCGGCCCGTTCACGCGCGACACGACCGACGCCGCGCTGCTGCTCTCCGCCATGGCCGGCAAGGACCGTTGCGACTCGACCGCGCTCGGCCTGCCCGAGCCGGTCAAGCTGCCCGACGCGACCGACCTCAAGGGCATCAGGCTCGGCGTGCCGGAGGAGCTGACCGGCGAGGGGATCGAGCCCGGCGTGCTGGAGGCGTTCCGCGCCACGCTCGACCTCGCCCGCGAGCTGGGCGCGGAGATCGAGACGATGCAGCTCCCGCACGCGACGCACGGGCTCGCCGCCTACTACCTGATCGCCCCCGCCGAGTGCTCGAGCAACCTCGCGCGCTACGACGGGGTGCGCTACGGGCTGCGCGCCGACGGGCGCGACCTGCTCGGCATGTACACCGAGACGCGCGAGCAGGGCTTCGGGGCCGAGGTCAAGCGGCGCGTGATGCTCGGCACCTACGCGCTCTCCAGCGGCTACTACGACGCCTACTACGGGCGCGCCCAGAAGGTCCGCACGCTGATCGCGGCCGACTTCGAGCAGGCGTGGGAGCGGTTCGACTTCATCGTGTCGCCGACGGCCCCCGGCGTGGCGTTCGAGCTGGGCGCCAAGACCGCCGACCCGCTGGCCATGTACCTGAACGACTTCTGCACGGTGCCGATGTCGCTCGCCGGCATCCCGGCCATCTCGATCCCGAACGGGCTCTCCGACGGGCTGCCGGTCGGCTTCCAGATCGCCGGCCCGGCGTTCAGCGAGAACCGCATCCTCGACGCGTCGCACGCGCTCGAGCAGGCGATCGGGTTCGACGTCTCGAGGGCGTTCGTATGAGCCTGGAGCCGGTGATCGGGCTGGAGATCCACGTCCAGCTCAAGACCAACACGAAGATGTTCTGCGGCTGCGCGCTGAGCTTCGGCGAGGAGCCCAACACCCGCACGTGCCCGGTCTGCCTCGGCATGCCCGGCTCGCTGCCGGTCACCAACGCGCAGGCGATCCACTACGGCCTGATGATGGGCATGGCGCTCGACTGCGAGATCGCGCCGCGGTCGATCTTCCACCGCAAGAACTACTTCTATCCCGACCTCGCCAAGGGCTACCAGGTCTCCCAGTACGACATCCCGCTGTGCAGCGGCGGGCGACTGGGCGACGTCCGGCTCCACCGCATCCACCTCGAGGAGGATGCGGCGAAGCTCGTGCACGTCGGCCAGTCGGGGCGCATCCACGGCTCCGACGCCTCGATCGTCGACTACAACCGCGGCGGCACGCCGCTGGCCGAGATCGTGACCGAGCCCGACCTGCGCTCGGCCGAGCAGGCGCGCGACTGGCTGAACCTGCTGCGCGTGACGCTGCGCCAGCTCGGGGTGAGCGACGTGAACATGGAGGAGGGCTCGCTGCGCTGCGACGCCAACGTGTCGGTGCGGCCCGCCGGGAGCAGCGAGCTCGGGACCAAGACCGAGCTCAAGAACATGAACTCGTTCCGGTTCCTGATGCAGGGCATCAACGCCGAGATCGAGCGCCAGAAGGCGCTGGTCGCCGCCGGCGAGCCGGTGGTGCAGGAGACGCTGCACTTCGACCCGGTGTCGGGCCGGCTGAGCTCGCTGCGCTCCAAGGAGGAGGCGCACGACTACCGCTACTTCCCCGAGCCGGACCTCGTCCCGGTGGCGCCGACCGAGCAGATGCTCGAGGCCGCCCGCGCGGCGCTGCCCGAGCTGCCGGCGGCGCGCGCCGAGCGCTACGAGCGCGACTGGGGGCTGCCCGTCGACACCGCGCGCCTGTTCGCGTACGAGCCGGAGTGGGGCGACTACTTCGAGCAGGTCGAAGGCGAGTCGCGCACGGTCGCCAACTGGGTGACGGAGCTGCGCGCGCGGGCCGACACGCCGGCGGCCGTCGAGCCGTCCGCGCTCACCAAGCTCGTCGCGCTCGTCGACGCCCGCGCCGTCACCGCCGGCAACGCCCGCGTCGTGCTCGACCGGCTGGTCGCCGACGGCGGCGACCCGGCCGAGATCGTCGAGCGCGAGGATCTCGGCGCGATGGGCGACTCCGGCGAGCTGGCCGGCATCGTCGCCAAGGTGATCGAGGACAACCCGGATGTCGTCGAGCGCATCCGCGGCGGCAACGCGAAGGCGATGGGCGCGCTCGTCGGGCCCGTGATGCGCGAGACGAAGGGCAAGGCGGACGGCGGCGAGGTCAACCGCCTGATCCGCGAGCAGCTCGGAGTCTAGGGGCCGACGGGCGTAGCATTCGCCCATGGCCAGATTGATCCGCATGGACCGCAGCGGGCACACGACGCTCGCGGAGTGGACGGCGGCGGACGAGGCGGCCGTGGAGGCGGCGGTCGCCGCCTTCCGCGAGCAGCTCGACGCCGGCTACTACGCCGTGGTGAACGAGGGCGAAGGGCGTGCGCGGCAGGTCGAAGAGCTCCCGGTCGACGCCGAGCTCGTGATCCTGCGCCGCCCGATCGCGGGCGGGTGAGCGCCGAAGCCCTCCCCGAGACCGCGGCCGTCTACTGGCGGCCGCGGGTCGACGAGCGCCACCTCGACCGCCGCGCCCGGCTGTGGACGCTCACCACGGTCGCGCACACCGTGCCCTACCTGGTGGCGTCGGGCGTGCTGCTGTGGCTCGAGCCGCTGGCGGCGCCGGTGGTGTTTGCGCTGCTCGCGCACGCGTGGGTGATCCCCGAGCTGTACGCCAAGCGCGGCGCGAACGTGCTGCGCCGCCGGCCGCGGGCGGACGGCGGGCCGGAGCGCACCGCGCTCGGCCTGCTCGGAGACCTCGTCGGCCACGAGGCGCGCGACCTGCACGCGCGCACCGGCCTCGTGCTCGAGCGCGGCGCGTTCGGCGTCTGGCTGATCGGCGAGGCCGGCGCCGTCCTCGTGCGCCCCGGCGGGCGCCGCGTCCACTGCTGGTGCGTCCACCCCGAGGACCGCTCGCTGCCCTCGGCCGACCGCATCGCCCACCTGCTGCTGGCGCTCCGCACCGACGAGCCGGGGTTCGCGACCGTCGCGAACCTCGCGTTCAGCGGCTCCCGCCGCCGCGTCCGCCGCCGCCTGCACCCGGCGGCCCGGCCCGCGCTCGACGCCGCGGCCGCCGCAGCCCGCTGATCGACCGAGTGTCTAAGCCGGGCACCTGCGATTCCATCCGCAGGGCCATGTGGAAACCCCGCATGAGCGCCGACCATTCAGGCCGCAGCACGCCATATCCCCCCGGCGCGCAGCGGTTGGCCGCCCCCCGGCCGCGTGTCGCCTCCTCCTCCCGTGGCGCGCGGCCGGGGGCGTTACTCTGACCGCAGGATGGCCTACCTGATCATCTGCCTGTTCTTCGGGCTCGCGGGCGGGATCATCGGCCGGATCAAGGGCTCCTCGTTCGTCCTGTGGTTCCTGATCGCGGCGCTGGTCCCGGTGCTCGGGCTGCTGGCCGCCGTCTTCTACCGCATCGAGAAGGACGAGGTCCGCCGCCAGTGTCCGCGCTGCGGCCGGATCGTCAAGCTCTACGACCAGGTCTGCATGCGCTGCGGCATGGACCTGGAGTTCCCGGACCGGGGCATCGAGCCCGAGTCCGCGGCGATCGCGCGCCGTTAGACTGCGGCAGCACTATGCGTGCGGTCGATGCGGTCATGGAGTGCCTGAAGGCCGAGGGCGTCGACGTCGTCTTCGGCTACCCGGGCGGCGCCAACCTGCCCACCTACGACGCGTTCGTGGACGCCGGCATCCGGCACGTGCTCGTACGCCACGAGGCGGGCGGCGGCCACGCGGCCGAGGGCTACGCGAAGGCGTCGGGCAGGGTCGGCGTGGTGTTCGCGACCTCCGGCCCGGGCGCGACCAACATCGTCACCCCGCTCACCGACGCGATGATGGACTCGGTCCCGATCGTGGCCTTCACGGGCCAGGTGCGCACCGACCTGCTCGGGACCGACGGTTTCCAGGAGGCGGACACGTTCGGCATCACGATGCCGATCGTCAAGCACTCGTTCATGATCCAGCACCCGACCGAGATCCCCCGCTACGTGCACGAGGCGTTCCACATCGCGCGCACCGGCCGCCCCGGCCCCGTGCTGATCGACATGCCGGTCGACCTCACGCGCGCGGAGATCGACTACAAGCCGGTCGGAGACGTCCGCCTGCCCGGCTACCAGCCGACGACCGAGGGCAACTCGAAGCAGATCCGGCTCGCCGCCAAGGCGCTGGCGAACGCCCGGCGGCCGGTGATCTACGCCGGCGGCGGCGTGATCAACGCCGACGCCGCCGACGAGCTGCGCGAGTTCGTGATCAGCGACCGCCTGCCCGTCACCTGCACGCTGATGGGGCTCGGCGCGTTCCCGGCCCCGCACCCGCAGTGGCTGGGGATGCTCGGCATGCACGGCACGCGGGCCGCGAACTACGCGATGGACGAGGCGGACCTGATCCTCGCCGTCGGCGCGCGCTTCGACGACCGGATCACCGGCAAGCTGTCCGAGTTCGCGCCGCGCGCCAAGTTCGTGCACATCGACATCGACCCGGCCGAGATCTCCAAGAACGTCCCCGCGCACATCCCGATCGTGGGCGACGCCAAGAACGTCCTCGCCCGCCTCACCAACGAGTACCGCGCGCTCGGGCCCGACCCGTCGCGGCTGGCCGGCTGGTGGGAGCGCATCGTGGGCTGGCAGACCCAACACCCGCTGCGCTACGCCGACTCGGCCGACGGCGAGATCAAGCCGCAGTTCCTGGTCGAGGCGCTGTACGAGGCGACCGGCGGCGACTGCATCCTGTCCTCCGACGTCGGCCAGCACCAGATGTGGGCCGCGCAGTACTTCCACTTCGCCAAGCCGCGCCGGTGGATCAACTCCGGCGGGCTGGGGACGATGGGCTTCGGGCTGCCGGCGGCGATGGGCGCCGCGGTCGGCAACCCCGAGGTGCCGAGCGTGCTCCTGACCGGCGACGGCTCGTTCCAGATGAACATCCAGGAGCTCGCCACCTGCAAGGAGTTCGACATCCCGGTCAAGGCCGTGATCATGAACAACGGCTACCTGGGCATGGTCCGCCAGTGGCAGGAGCTGTTCTGGGACCGGCGCTACTCGCACGTCGACATGGGCAGCTGGCCCGACTGGGTCAAGCTCGCCGAGGCGTACGGCGCCACGGGCCTGCGCCTGACCGACAAGACCACGCTGGTCGCGGACCTGAAGACCGCGCTCGAGACGCCGGGGCCGGTGGTCGTCGACGTCCGGGTCACGCGCGAGGAGAACACCTACCCGATGATCCCGGCCGGCTCGGCCGCGCGGGAGATGGTCGGGTGATGGGCGAGCCGGGGACCAAGGAGCCGCTGACCCTCGAGGAGCTCGAGGCGACGACCGCGGTCCGCACGGGCCGCAAGCACATCCTCTCGATCCTGGTCGAGAACAAGCCCGGCGTGCTGACCCGCATCGCCGGACTGTTCGCGCGCCGCGGCTTCAACATCGACACGCTCGCGGTGGGGCCGACCGACGACGAGCGGCTGTCGCGCATCACGCTCACGCTCGACGGCGCGATGCACCCGATCGACCAGGTCACCAAGCAGCTCCACAAGCTCGTCAACGTGATCAAGATCCGCGACCTCGAGCCGTCCGAGACCGTCGCCCGCGAGCTGGCGCTGTTCAAGGTGACCGCCGACGGGCCGGCACGCGGAGAGGTGATGCAGGTGGTCGAGATCTTCCGCGGCAAGATCATCGACGTCACGCGCCGGTCGGTGATCGTCGAGATCACCGGCACGTGGGAGAAGATCGAGGCGTTCGAGCGGATGGTGCGTCCGTTCGGGCTGGTCGAGATGGCGCGGACCGGCGAGATCGCGATCTCACGAGGCCGCAGCGAGACCTGATGCGGGCGCTCACGGCGGGGGCGCTTCTGCTGCTGACGTTCCCGGCCGCCGCCGGCGCGACGGACTATGGCGGCGGCACCGCGCCGGACAGCGTCGCCCGGGCGGACCGCCAGCTCACGCTGGTCACCTTGCGCGTGGCGGATGACGGCCCGGGCCGCGCGGCCGTCAAGGTGGCGGCCGGTTGCGGCCTCGTGAAGGCGAACTACGAGATCGTGGTCGCCGCCGACGGCACCTTCGGGGACGTGACGACCGAGGACGGCGGCCCGGTGGGCGGCGTCCAGCGGCGCTCGGTGCTCAGGCTGTCCGGCCGGATCGTGGGGCCGGTCGCCAGCGGGACGGTGCGGGCGCGGCTGACCTTCCGGCGCGCCGGCCGGGTGGTCGAACGCTGCGACTCCGGGGTGCGCGAGTGGAACGCGCGTGCCCCCGGCGCCACGTCGGTGAGCGCGACCGCGTACTACGGGCTCACGAGCCAGACCGGCCGGCCGTTCCCGTTCGTATTCAGCGTCGGCGGCTCACGCGTGCAGGTGGCGGCCTTCGACTACCGCATGCGCTGCCGCCGCGGCGGCATCGCCTGGGAGAACATCACGCCCGGAGGGCCGATCGCACCCGACGGCACGTTCTCGCTGTCTGAGCAGTTCACCCGCCGCTGGCGCCAGGGACGCGAGCGCTTCCGCGTGCGGCTCGAGGGCCTCCTCACGCCGGCCGGCGTCTCGGGAACCCTGTCGGTGAGCTCCGTCCTGCGCTCGCCCGGCGGCCGCGTGATCGACCGCTGCGCGACCGGCCGGCAGACCTTCTCGGCGGTCTCATGACAGTCCTGTTCGACGCCCCCGCCGCCACCCTCGACCGGCTGCGCGAGCGCTGCGAGCGCGCCGTGCGGCGCGCGCGGCGGACCGGGCAGGAGGTGCTCGTGGCGGTCACCGTGCCGCTGCCGGGCGCCGACCCGAGCGCGATCGCGTTCGCCTCGCGCCGGCCGGGCGAGCCGTGGTTCTGCTTCGAGCAGCCGGACCGCGCCGGCGCGGCGCTGTCGGCGCTCGGCTGCGTCCGGCGGCTCACCGGCCGCGGCCCGCGCCGGTTCGAGCAGGCCGCCGCGGACTGGCGCTCGCTGGCGGGCGCCGCCGAGGCCGATACGCCGGACGGGCCGGCAGGCGCCGGGATCGTCGCCGTCGGCGCCTTCGCGTTCGCCGAAGACGGCGGCGCGGCGCCGCACTGGGCGGGGTTCGAGGCCGCCGACCTGATGGTCCCGGAGGTCGCGCTCGCGCGCCGCGGCGACGACGTACGGCTGACGCTGGCGGCGCTGGCGGCGCCCGACGACGTCGCGGAGGAGCTGGCGGCGCGGCTCGAGCGGCGCGCCGCCGAGCTGCGGACGGCGCCGCTGCCGCTGCTCGACCCGGCGCCCGCGGGGCGGTTCCGGATCGCGTCGGTCGCGCCGCCCGAGCACTACGAGGGGGCCGTGGCGCGCGCCGTCGAGCGGATCCGTGCCGGCGACTTCGAGAAGATCGTGCTCGCGCGCGAGGTCGCGGTCCACGCGCCCGCCGACCACGACGCCGCCGCCGTGTTCGGAGTGCTGCGAGCGGCGTTCGAGTCCTGCTACGTGTTCTGCGCCGGCCGCGGCGACGCCGCCTTCATCGCCGCCTCGCCGGAGCTCCTGGTGCGGCGCGAGGGGCTGCGGGCGTCGACCGTCGCGCTCGCCGGCTCGACGCGCCGGTCGGCCGACCCGTCGGTGGACGACCACCTCGGCGAGCAGCTCATGCGCTCCGCCAAGGACCGCGAGGAGCACGCGATCGTCGCCCGCCGGATCGCGCGCGCCCTGCGCCCGCACGCGGTGTGGGTGGCCTCGCCCGACGACCCGGCGATCGTGAAGGTGGCGAACATCCAGCACCTCGCGACCCCGATCCGCGCCCAGCTCACGCACCCGCGCAGCGCGATCGAGCTCGCCGGCCTGCTGCACCCGACGCCGGCCGTCGGCGGCGAGCCCCACGCGGCCGCCGCGCCGCAGATCCCGGCGCTCGAGGGGATCGACCGCGGCTGGTACGCGGGGCCGGTCGGGTGGACGGACGCCAACGAGGACGGCGAGTTCTGCGTCGCGCTGCGGTGCGCGCTCCTGCGCGGCCGCGAGGCGCGGCTGTACGCGGGCGTGGGAGTAGTGCGCGACTCCGACCCGGCCGCGGAGCTGGCCGAGACCGAGGTCAAGCTCGGCGCGCTGCTGCCCGTGCTCAGCGGCTGAAGCGCCGCTTCCACTTCTTGGCCATCCGCTTCGCCCGGGTCTCCATGGCGCCGGGCATGCCGCCGTAATGCGGCAGCGCCTTCGCCTCCTCGGCGTCGATGCTCAGCGTCACCCGCTTCTCGGTGATGCGCACGACCTCCGGCGCGTCGACGAAGCGGCGCCCGTCCCGCGTCGACACGACGATCCCGTCGAAGATGTGCTCGCGCGCGTTGTCGAGCACGCGGTGCACGGTTCCGAGCTGCCCGCCGTCCGACGTGACCACGGGCACGCCGCGCGGAAGGAGCTTGTAGCCGATCTGATGCCCGTCGTCGTCGATCACACTCGAGAGGGTAGGGAGCAGGGGATGCTGGCTGTCCCCCATCGGGCCGAGCTGCGATCTCGCGCACTGGGAGCCGCCGCCAGGATCCTGGCGGCGATCGCGTTCGCCGTCGGCTTGGTCGCCGTGGCAGGGCGGGTGGAGGACCTCAATCTCAGCCTGTTCGAGGCGATCGCCCTCCCCGCCGCGGTCCTCATCGCCGCGGTGCTCTACTAGCCGGGCGAGGCGAGTGAGAGCGCGAACAGGCCGTCGTCGTCGGTGAACCACTCCGCCAGCTCGAGCCCGCACGCCGCATAGTCGGCCGCGACCCGCTCGCGGGTGAACTTGGCCGAGATCTCGGTCCGCAGCTCCTCGCCGCGCGCGAAGTCGACCTCGAGGTCGAGCGCGGCGATCGTGACGTGGCACGCGCGCCGGGCGCGCAGGCGCATCTCGATCCACTCGTGGTCGGGGTCGAAGAACGCGACGTGCTCGAACAGCTCGGTCGGGAAGTCGGCTTCCAGCTCGCGGTTGAGGACGTGCAGGACGTTGCGGTTGAACTCGGCGGTGACGCCGGCCGCGTCGTCGTAGGCCGCCTCCAGGACGTCGACGTCCTTGACCAGGTCGGTGCCGAGCAGCAGGTAGTCGCCGGCGGACAGCAGGCCGGCGAGCGCGCGCAGGAAGCGGCGGCGGGCGCCGGGCGGGAAGTTGCCGATCGTCCCGCCCAGGAACGCGACGACGCGGGGGCGGCCGCGCTGCGGCGGCGGGACCGTGCGCAGGTGGCGCTCGAAGTCGCCGACGATGCCGTGGATGTTGAGGCCGGGGTACTCGTCCGCGAGCGCCGCCGCGCAGTCGCGCACGGTCTGCTCGGCCACGTCGAACGGCACGTAGCGCCAGAGCGTCCCGGCGCGGTCCATCGCGTCGAGCAGCACGCGTGTCTTGGCGGCCGTGCCGGAGCCGAGCTCGACCAGCTCGGCCATGCCGGTGCGGCGCGCGATCGGATCCGCGTAGCGGTCGAGGATCGAGCGCTCGGTGCGGGTCGGGTAGTACTCGGGCAGCTCGCAGATGCGGTCGAACAGCTCGGCGCCGCGGGCGTCGTAGAGGTGCTTGGGCGGCAGCTCCTTGAACGGCTTGGTGAGCCCGTCGAGCACGTCGTCGGGGAGCGCGCGCGGCGCTTGGTCGCCGACGTGGACGTCGATCCGCAGCTCGGCGCTCACGCGTCCCATGCCAGCCTCACTCCCGCGAAGATCTGGCGGCGCTGCGGCAGGTCCCAGTTGCGGAACGTCGGCGTCGCGACCCGCGCCCTCGTCGCCCACGAGCCGCCGCGCAGCACCTTGTACTCGTCACCGAAGAAGACCTCGGAGTACTCGCGATACGGGTGCGCGACGAAGCCGTCGTAGCCGCGGAAGTCGCTGGCCGTCCACTCCCACACGTCGCCGAGCATCCCGAGCGCGCCGCACGGCGAGGCGCCGTCGGGATAGGCGCCGGCCGGCGCCGGGCCGAGCAGCCCCTGGTCGAGGTTGCCGAGGCACACCTCGGTGCGGGCCTCGCCCGTCTCCTGGTCCCAGGTCGCCGCCTTCTCCCACTCGAACTCCGTGGGGAGCCGTGCGCCGTGCGCTCGGGCGAGGGCGTCGGCCTCGAACCAGGAGACGTGGACCACGGGCTCGTCCGGGTCGAGCGGCTGCCAGCCGTCCATCGTCCAGCGGCGCCAACCCGTGGACCCATGGTCCCAGCCCTGGGGGTGTGTGATGTCGTACTCCTCCTTCCAGGCCCACGCTTCATCGCTCCACCAGGGCCGCCGTTCGTAGCCCCCGCCCTCGACGAAGCTCAGGAACGTCGCATTCGTGATCGGCGTGCGGCCGATCCGGAACGCTGCCAGCTCGACGCGGTGGAGCGGGCGCTCGTTGTCGTAGGCGAAGCGGCGGTCCGGCGCCCCGATCTCGCACGATCCGGCAGGGACGAGGACGCTCTCGAGGCCGGTGTGGCCGCCGGGCGCCGGCGGCCGCGGCGCGCGGGGCACGGCCGGCGCCGGCTGCAGGCGCGCCAGCTCGATCGCCTGCAGCATCGTCTCCTGGTGCTGGTCCTCGTGGCGGACGACCAGCTCGTGCAGGAACGAGTCCTCGTCCGGGACGCGCTCGCGCACGCTCCCGAGGTACTCCAGCGCCTGCGCGCGGTTGAGCAGCGGCAGGTCGCCGCGCACGGCGCGCGGGGTCTCGAACGCGTCGTACATCGCCGCCAGCTCGGGCCGGGACAGCGGCTCGCCGGCGTGGCGGTGCACGAGCCACAGCTCCTCGTAGGCGGCGATGTGGGCGAGGTCCCACACCAGCGGGCTCATGATCTCGGTGTGCTGGCTCTCGACGTCGGCGTCGCTCAGCGGGGCGACCAGCGCGAGGGTGCGCTCGCGGGCGTCGGCCAGGGCGTCGGAGACGGGAGGCGACGAGCGCACCGCGACGAGGCTACAGAGTGCGATTCACGGGCTCGCTACGGCTGTCCCTACCTCGTCCCACACCGCCCGATGCAGCGCGACGTTCGCCTCGCGGTCGGTGCGGACGGCGACGATCGTCGTGCGGTCGGCCTGCAGGGCGCGGCCGAGCGCGGCGCGGAAGCCCTCGACGTCCTCGACGGCCTCGTAGCCGCAGCCGAACAGGGCGGCGGCGTGGGCGAAGTCGAGCCCGTGCGGCGTCGCCACGTGCTCGACGAAGTCGTCGCCCTCGCCGGCCACGGGCAGGAAGTTGAAGATGCCGCCGCCGTCGTTGTGGAGGAGCACCACGGTGAGCTCGAGGCCGAGCCGCGAGGCGGCGACGAGCCCGCCGAGGTCGTGGATCAGCGCCACGTCGCCGACCAGGAGCACCACGGGACCGCCGGTCGCCTGTGCGACCCCGAACGCGGTCGAGACCGTGCCGTCGATGCCGTTGGCGCCGCGGTTGGAGAGCACGCGCGGCGGGCGCTCGCGCGCCGGGAAGAACGTCTCGACGTCGCGCACCGGCATCGAGGACGCCACCACCACGGTCGCCTCCGGGGGGAGCGACGCGCCGAGCTCGGCCGCCACGCGCGGCTCGCTGAGACCGGCGGGGGAGAGGGCGCGGGCGATCGCCGCGGCGGCGGCGCGGTCGGCACGCTGCCAGCCGTCGAGCCACCCGCGGTCGGGCTTGCGGGGCTGGATGGCCTCGAGGGTGGCGCGCGGGTCGGCGGCCAGGATCGTCGCCACCGCGCCGCCCGGGTCCTGCCAGGCGCCCTCGGGATCGAAGGCGAGCTGGAGAGCGTCGTCGAGGCCGTGCAGCCAGGTGCGCAGCGGCTTGGAAGTCGGCAGGTCGCCCGTGCGCAGGACGAGCTGCGGGGTCAGCGGCCAGTCCGGGTCGCGCAGCAGCGCGTCGTAGTGCGCGACGGCGGCGGGTCCGCGGCGGGCGCCCGACAGCGGGTCGGCGAGCAGCGGGATCGCGGCGCGCTCGGCGAAGGCGGCGAGGGCCGGGCCGAGGGCCGGGTCGCGCTCGGCGCGGCCGGCGACGAGCACCGCGCGCGGGCGCGCCTCCAGCTCCGCCTCGAGACCGTCGACCAGCGCCGGTGAGGGCACGCCCGCCGTCCGCGGGCGCGTGACGTACGGGCGACCGCCGGCGCGGCCGGTGTCGTCGGCGGGCAGCGGGCCGTCGGGCACGAGCGGCTCGCGCAGCGAGAAGTTCAGGTGCACGGGGCCGGGCCGGCCGTCGACGGCGGTCCAGAACGCGCGGCACGCGAGCTGCCGCAGCCACCGCAGCCGCTCCGGGGTCGCGGGGTGGGCGTCGACCTCGACGAACCACTTGGCGGCGGTGCCGTACAGCTTGATCTGATCGATCGTCTGCCCGGCGCCGAGGTTGCGCAGCTCGGGCGGGCGGTCGGCGGTGAGGACGAGCAGCGGCACGCGCGCCTCGTGCGCCTCGATCACCGCGGGCGCGTAGTTGGCGGTCGCGGTGCCCGACGTGCACGCCAGCACCGCGGGGACACCGCTCGCCTTGGCGATCCCGAGCGCGAAGAAGGCCCCGGAGCGCTCGTCCAGGTGCGAGGTGGCCCGGATCCGCGGCTCGCGGGCGAGCGAGAGCACGAGCGGCGTCGACCGCGACCCCGGCGACGTGCACGCCTCACGCACGCCGCACCGCGCCAGCTCGTCCACGAAGGCGCGCAGGCCGAGGTAGGTGTCGCGCGCCGCGGCGGCCGGTGCGATTTCGTCGGAGGTCGTCATGATCGCGGCGTGGCCGCGACGCTCGTCCTCCTTCACGGCTTCACCCAGACGCGGCAGAGCTGGAGGCGGACGGTCGCGGCGCTCGGCGGACGCTATCGCGCGCTGGCGCCCGACCTCCCCGGCCACGGGCTCGCCGCCGAGCGCCGGCCGGCCTCGTTCGCCGCCTGCGCGGCCTATGTCCGGGCGCTGGCGGACGGCCCGTGCACGCTCGCGGGCTACTCGATGGGCGGGCGGATCGCGCTCTACACCGCGCTGGAGCTGCCCGGCGTGGTCGAGCGGCTGGTGCTCGTCGGCGCCGGCCCGGGAATCGCCGACCCGGCCGAGCGCGAGGCGCGACGGCATGCCGACGAGGCGCTGGCAGACCGGATCGAGGCGATCGGGGTGGAGGCGTTCGCGGCCGAGTGGGCCGCCCAGCCGCTGTTCGCCGGCCAGGACGAGCGCGTGGCGGCGGCCGCCCACGCCGACCGGCTCCGCAACACGGCGTCCGGGCTGGCGGCGGCGCTGCGCGGCCTCGGCACCGGGGTGATGCCGCCGCTGTGGGACCGGTTGGCGGAGCTCGCGATCCCCGTGACGCTGGTCGCGGGGGAGCGGGACGCGAAGTTCCGCGCCATCGCCGAGCGCATGGCGGCCGCCGTCCCCGACTGCCGCCTCGAGATCGTCGCCGGCGCCGGGCACGCCCCGCAGCTCGAGCGCCCGGAGGCCGTGGCGGCGGCGATCAGGCAATGACCGCCGCCGCCACCTTTCCCCCTAACGCCGCCGGTGGATCTCGAAGACCGAGCCGCGCGAGTTGGACACCACGTACAGGTCGCCGTCGGGGCCGGTCTGGATGTCGGTCCCGACGCCGAAGTTGCGCCCGAAGAGCAGGCTCTCGCTCTCGGTGAGCTCCCACTTGCCGATGTTGTCGGCGACCCCGTCCGCGAGCCGCGGGTCGTCGACGTCGACGTCGCGCCGGTTACGCGTGAGGTTGAAGCGGAACAGGTGCCCGCCTTCGAGGAAGTCGCGCGAGCCGCCCATGAACAGGTCGTCCTCGTACTCGCGCCCGAGGTCGTTCGAGTCCAGGAACCCGATGCCGCCGGGGCCGACCTCGAACTTCCAGCTCAGCTCCGGGTC
This sequence comes from uncultured Solirubrobacteraceae bacterium, assembly GCA_963849695.1. Classification (GTDB taxonomy): domain Bacteria; phylum Actinomycetota; class Thermoleophilia; order Solirubrobacterales; family Solirubrobacteraceae; genus DASSUW01. Next base: position 134,160 of record CAWKIT010000018.1, on the reverse strand, counting down.
GCTGAAGAACGAGCCCGGCAGCATGAACAGTCGCGACAGCGCCTGCTCCGGCGTGTCGGCGATGTTGGTGGGCAGCCAGCGCGTCTGCTGGAGCCCGAAGTAGCCGTTCGGCGCCCGCGGGTCGCTGATCGGCCCCATCGTGGTCTCGATCGCCTTGAACTGCGCGACGCGCGAGGCCGGGCCCATGATCTGGATCCAGCCCGAGTTCATGCCGGCGGCGACGCGGTTGAGCTCGCTGAACGAGTCGTCGCCGTTCTCCTGCTGCCACAGCCGGCCGGACTTCGGGTCGAAGGCCATGCCGAAGCTGTTGCGGATGCCGTACGAGTAGATCTTCTGGACGTTCTCGCCGACCTCGCCGCCCATCATGCGGCCGACGCGCCAGAACGGGTTGTCGCGCGGGGCGTCGCCGTCGTCGTCGAGCCGGACGATGACGCCGGTGCGGTGCAGGTCGTCGGGCTCGGGACCGCCGAACTGGTCGTCCGGGATGCCCGGGCCGAACGGCCCGTTGACCAGGTTCTGCGTCTGGCCGCGGCGGCCGGTGTCGCCGACGATGGCGTACAGCTTGCCGTCGGGCCCGAAGCGGATGACGCCGCCGTCGTGGTTGCCGCGCACCTGCACGTTCCCTTGGGCGTCGAGGTTCGTCGGGTCCGCCTGGAAGGCCCGGAACTTGATGAGGTTGCGGTCGAAGACGAGCCGGCCGTCCTCCCACTCGAAGCGGTCGATCCGGTTGCCCATCAGCCGCACGCCGTCACCGCTGGTGCTGTCGGCTCCGGTCTTGCTCTCGCTCCAGAACAGGTAGACCCAGCCGTTGCGCTTGAACTTCGGGTGCAGCGCGATGCCGAGCAGGCCGCGCTCCGAGTTCGAGTTCACAGCGAGGTCGAGCACGGTGTCCGCCACCGCGCCGTCCGTCACCCGCTTGACCCGGCCGCTCGCTTTCTCGAGCACCAGGAAGTCGTCACGGCCGATGAAGGCCATCGAGGTCGGTTGCACGAGCCCCGACACCGTCGTGCTGACGGCGAGATCGGGGTCGAGCACCTCGGGGCGGCGGGCGTCTGCGCCAGCGCCTGTCCTGTCACTGCCAGCGGTGCGAGTACTGCCAGCGCGAGGCCTCGTCGCGCCCAGCGAATAAACCGTTCCATCGAACCCCCTCCTGACGGATGGACACTCAGTCGAGGGTCCTACGCAGCCTCAGGCGGCTGGGTTCAGTTCAGGGATATGCCATCAGTAAGACGCAGTGAGTGGTCTCGAGCGCCTCATACACGTGCGGGACGTCGGCGCCGAAGGTGAGCAGGTCCCCTGCGTTGAGCAGGACCGGCCCGTCCTGCGGGCCGGCGCGCAGCCGCCCGGTCACGACGACCAGGTGCTCGACGACGCCGGCGTGGTGAGGCTCCGCGTGCCGGGCGGCGCCCGCCTCGAGGTCGAGCGCGTAGAGGTCGAAGCTCGACCGCGAGTGCGACGCGGTCAGCAGCCGGCCCGCCCAGCCCGGCGTCTCGGCCGAGTGCACCGCCGGGACGTCGGAGGCCCGCACGACCCGCAGCGATGGCCTGACCTCCTCGACGATTCGCGCGAACGGGACCTGCAGCGCAGCCGCGATCGCCCACAGCGTCTCGACGCTCGGGTTGCCCTTGCCCGACTCGAGTTGCGCGAGCGTCGACTTGCCCAGCCCGGCGGCGCCCGCGAGGTCCGCGAGCGTCATGCCGGCCTGCATCCGGAGCGCGCGGACGTTGGCCGCTACGGCCTGAACGAAGCTGTCGACGCTCTCGGACGAGCCCGATTGTTCCATTGAACTGGATATTCTTCCATCTTGATAGACATCATTCCATCATCGTGGAAGCCGGAACCATCATATCGGACCGCGCGCCGCACGCGCCCGACGATCGCCGCGCAGCGACGGACGACACGCGCGGGGACGCGGCGGCGCCGCACGAGGCGCGCGACCGACGCTCCTTCGTGGCCGGCGCGCGGGCGGCGGCTCCGCTGGCGATCGCGGTCGTCGCCTTCGGCGCGTCGTTCGGCGTCCTGGCGCGTGACGCCGGCATGGGCGTCGCCGCGCCGATCGTGATGTCGCTGACGACCTTCGCCGGCTCGGCGCAGTTCGCGGTCGTCTCCGTGCTCGGGTCCGGCGGCGCGGTCGCCGCCGCGATCGTGGCGGCGGTGCTGCTCAACCTGCGCTACCTCGCGATCGGCGTGTCGGTCGCGCCGGCCCTCCGCGGCTCGGCGCCGCGCCGCGTCACCGAGGCCCAGCTCGCCGTCGACGAGTCGTGGGCCGTGGCGCAACGGGACGGCCGCGTCGACCGCGGCCGGCTGCTCGGCGCCGGCACGGTGCTGATGGCGTCGTGGATCGCGGGCACGGTGGCCGGCGTGCTGGCCGGCAGCGCGCTCGGCGATCCGGCCGACTACGGCTTGGACGCGATGTTCCCCGCGCTGTTCCTGGCGCTGCTGGTGGGCCAGATCGACGGCCGGCCGGCCCGCGTCTCGGCGCTGGCCGGCGGCCTGATCGCGCTCGCGCTCACGCCGGTGCTGCCACCCGGGCTCCCGATCGTGGCCGCCACGCTCGGCGCCGGGATCGCGCTGACCGTCCGCCGGCGGGCCGCCTCCACTCCGAGCGAGGCCCGCGCATGACCAGCGCCTGGCTCGCCGTGATCGCGGTCGGCGTCGCCACCGTCGCGCTCAAGGGCGCGGGCACGCTCGTGCTCGCCGGGCGGCCCTTGCCCGGCCCCGCGGCGGCGGTCATGCCCCTGCTCGCGCCCTGCCTGCTCGCCGCGCTGGTGGTCGGCCAGACGGTCGGCGACGGCCGCGCCGTGGTCATCGACGCACGGCTAGCGGGCGTCGCGGCCGCCGCCGTCGCTCTCGCCCTGCGCGCGCCGCTGCTGGTCGTGCTGGTCTCGGCCGCCGGCGTCGCCGCCGCCGCGCGGGCGCTCGGCGCGGCCTGAGGCGACGACGAACGCGCGTCTCGTTCGGCGCCGGCGGCGGGTCCGGCGAACTGCGCGGGGTAGGGAAGGCGGCGAGGTCGGGACGGGCGGCGAAGCTCGAGTGTCGAGTTTGTTCCCTCTGCGGCGACAAAGTCGACACTCGAGCCGCCGAAGCAGCCGAACCCGCCTCCCTTCAATGCCGAAGTTCGCCCCGTTGGGCCGAGGTTCGTCCCGCCGCGCCTCCTTGACACCAGCCGCTATCTTCAACCGTGGTGTTTATCAACCGTATGGATGAATAACTTGGCGGTCGATCAGCTGACCACGACGTTCGCGGCGCTCGCGGATCCCACCCGGCGGGCGATTCTCGCCCGGCTTGCGGAGGGCGAGGCGACCGTGAACCAGCTCGCCGAGCCGTTCCCGATCACCGTCCAGGCCGTCTCCAAGCACCTCAAGGTGCTCGAGCGCGCCGGGCTGATCGCCCGCGGGCGCAGCGCCCAGCTGCGCCCGTCGCGCCTCCAGGGCGCCGCGCTCGAGGAGGCGGCGAACTGGCTGGACGGGTATCGCGACTTCTGGGAACGCCGCTTCGACCGCCTCGACGATCATCTGCGCGGGCTCGACAGGAAAGGGACCGAGACATGACCGAGGCCGTAACGGCGCACGAGATAACCGTCACGCGGGTGTTCGACGCGCAGCGCGAGGCGGTGTGGGATGCCTGGACGCAGCCGGACCAGCTCGCCGCCTGGTGGGGCCCGCGGGACTGGAGCACGCCTCCCGAGAACGTCTCGCTCGACCTCCGGCCCGGCGGAACCATGCGCGTGACGTCGGTATCGGACGAGGGCGCCGAGATGACCACCTCCGGCACGCTCACCGAGGTGACGAGGCCGGAGCGGCTCGCCTTCGAGGAGCCGCCGGAGGACGCCTGGCACGAGGGCGCGAGCTCGGTCGTGACCTTCACCGACCTCGGCGACGGCCGCACGGAGATGGTGCTGCGCTCGACCATCCACACGACCGACGAGATGATCGTCCACGCCGAGGCCGGCATGAGGGAAGGCGTCGAGCGCCTCGCGGAGCTGCTCTCATGAGCGCGGACTTCCGGCTCGAGGTCGTGCAGGTCCCGGTCGCCGACATCGACCGCGCGAAGGCGTTCTACGTCGACCAGGCCGGCTTCAACGCCGACCACGACACCCAGATCAGCGACACGGTGCGGGTCGTCCAGCTCACGCCCCGCGGGTCGGCGTGCTCGATCGTGATCGGGACCGGCATGACCTCGATGGCGCCCGGCACGATCGAGGGCCTCCAGCTCGTCACCTCCGACATGGCGGCCGCGCGCGGCGAGCTGGTCGAGCGCGGTGTCGACGTGAGCGAGGTCGAGGACCTCGGCCGCCCCGGCGGCCCGACGTTCAAGCACGCCCACTTCAAGGATCCAGACGGCAACACCTGGGTCCTGCAGGAGCTGCCCTCATGAGCCTCGTCACCGGTGTCGACTTCGCGGTCGTGCTCGTCAAGGACTTCGACGGCGCGGTCGAGTTCTACGGCGACGTGCTCGGCCTGCCCGAGTCCACCCGCTACGGGAAGATGCCCGGCGTCGAGTTCGAGACCGGCAACCTCACGCTCGCGGTGCTCGACGCGGCGGCGTTCGGCCTCGAGTTCAAGCCCAGCGGGCACCCGATCGCGCTGCGGGTCGACGACGTCCCTGCCGCGCGCGCCCAGCTCGAGTCCCACGGCGTCGAGTTCGGAGGCGACATCGTCGACTCGGGCGTCTGCCATCAGGCGTACTTCAGCGACCCGGACGGCAACGCTCTGATCATCCACCACCGCTACGCGCCGCGAACCACGTGACGCGGCTCGAGCGCCCGCGCGCGCTCGAGCGTCGCCGCGTCGAGCGCGCCGGGCGCCGCCGCGAGGCCGTAGGCGTCGAGCACGGCGCGCTCGACGTCGTCGACGGTGACGGGCACCTCGTCTGCGACGCCCCCGGCGGTACGCGGGTCCCATGACAGCTCGAGCGCCTCGTAGACGTCGCGCAGCACCTCGCGGATCGAGGCCGCGTCGCGCACGACCACGGAGGCGGCGAGCAGCGAGGCATGGCGCACGACCCGCTGGGCGGTCCCGACCAGCTTCACCGCGCCGCGCGCGTTGATCGTGAAGTCGCCGGGGCAGAACTCGTCCGGCACGCGGCCGACGCGGCTGTCGACCCCCAGCGTCCGCAGCGCGCCCGCCAGCCGCTCCCCGGACGCCGCGAAGCGATCGTGCATGCCGGCGATCGGATCCGCCTCGCCGAGCACCTCGTCGATCCCGAGGCAGCCGCCGTGGTAGGCGACGGCATGGCCACCGGGCGCGCGCAGCACCGGCTCGAACCCGTGTGCGCGCGCCGCCGCCACCGCCGCCCCGTACCCGGGCCGCAAGGCGTCGAGCCGCCCGAACGCCACGGTGGGCGCAGGCCGGTAGAGCCGCAGCACGGAGCCCAAGCCCTTCTCGTTCACGCGCTCGACCAGCGCGTGCGAGACGGCGACCTCGAGCGACGGCCGCCGCGGCGAGGTCTCGATCACCAACTCCATCAGCCGAGCAGGCCCGGCCCCGACGGCACCGCGATCTGCCCGTCGTGCGCCGCCAGAACGTCCTCGTAGCCCACGAACGCTCCCAGCGAGGCGAGCCCGCAGTACGCCACCGGCCCCGACGCGCGCAGGCCGGCCGCCGCGTGCAGGCCGGCGGCGATCCCCGGCGGCCCGTCCCAGTTCGAGGCGACGTACACCTTCGTCCCCGCCGCCCGCGCCGCCCGCGCATCGCGCAGCACCCCCGAGATGCCGCCGCAGCGGGAGATCTTCAGGCAGATGGCGTCGGCCGCGCCGGAGGCGGGGGCGCCGCGCTCGGCGCCGGTCTCGTCCATCGACACCGGCACGGGTGACTTCGCTCGCACGGCGCGCAGCTTCGCGATCCCGTGGACCGGCTCCTCGCACAGCTCGATGCCCGCCGGCGCCAGCGCGCGCAGGTTGGCGAGCGCCTCCTCGGGCGTCGACCACGCGCCGTTCGCGTCCACCCGGATCGCGGTCCCGTCGGGCGCCGCGGCGCGCACGGCGGCGAGCCGGCCGGCGTCGTCGCCCACCCCGACCTTCACCTTCAGGCACCGGAACCCGGCCTCGGCCGCCGCGGCCGCTGCCTCCGCCGCGCCTGCGCGGTCGGTGGCGCCGATCGTCGCGTTCACCGCCACCGACCGCACCGCGCCCGCGGCGATCAGCTGCGACACCGGAAAACCCGTGCGGCGGCCCGCGCGATCCCACAGCGCGAGGTCGATCGCCGCCAGCGCCTGCGGGAGCGCCCGCTCGGCGGCGCACGCCGCGAGCAGCTCGGCGTGCGTCGAGCGCGGGCTGGCACGTGCCAGCACCGCGGCGTAGCCGTCGAGGGCAGCTCGCACCGCGGCCATCGGCACGCCGTCGTAGGGCTCGAGCGGCGCCGCCTCGCCGTCGCCGAAGTCGCCGTCGCCGAAGTCCAGCCTCACGCGCAGCAGCTCCCGCTCGTCCACCACGCCCCAGGCCGCCACGAGCGGCGCGCGCGCCTGCAGCCGGACGGTCTCGACGCTCAGGTCCGCCATCTAGTGTCCCGATTCGGAAGTTCGGAGGCAGTCTGCGGGCGAACTTACGAATCGCGACACTAGCTCGCCAGGATGCCCGCCGACAGCAGAACGCAGAACACCAGCTGGAGCATGCCGGTGCCGGCCAGCGCCTGGTTGAGCGACGGACCGTCGGTGCGCGTGCGCACGGTCCGCACGATCGGGATCGCCAGCGGCACCGCCAGCAGCGGCAGCAGCAGCCAGGCCGAAAGCTCCTCCGAGCCCGCGAGCCACGGCACCGGCGCACACAGGAAGGCCCCGAACACCATCGCCGCGAACAGCGTCCGCGCGCGTGGGCGGCCGAGCCGCACCGCCAGCGTGCGCTTGCCGGCGCGCCGGTCGGTCTCCAGATCGCGCACGTTGTTGACGACGAGGATCGCCGACGCCAGCAGGCCGACCGGCACCGCCAGCACGAACGCCTCCCACGTCAGCCGCTCGACCTGCGCGAAGTACGAGCCGCTGACCGCCACCACCCCGAAGAACAGGAAGACGAACACCTCGCCGAGGCCCTCGTAGCCGTACGGCCGCGGGCCGCCGGTGTAGAGCACGCCGGCGAGGATCGACGCGACCCCGATCAGCAGCAGCTCCCAGCCGGCGGTCGCGATCAGGTACGCGCCCGCGAGCACCGCCAGCCCGAACGCCACATAGGTCGCCACCAGCACCTGCCGCGGCGGCACGAGGCCGCCCGCGGTCACCCGCACCGGCCCGAGCCGGTCCTCGGTGTCGGCGCCGCGGCGGGCGTCCGAGTAGTCGTTGGAGAGGTTGGTGCCGACCTGGATGAACACGGCGCCGAGCATCGCGGCGATGAACGTCAGCGGCCGGAACGTGCCCTCGGTCGCCGCCAGCGCGGTGCCCACCAGCACCGGCGCTACAGACGCCGGGAGCGTGCGCGGCCGCGCCGCCATGAGCCAGATGTGCAGCGGGCTCAAGGTCGTCGCGGGAACTGCGAGAAATCGGGCTTGCGCTTCTGCTTGTACGCCTCGCGGCCCTCGCGGGCCTCGTCGGAGGCGTAGAAGAGCAGGTTGGCGTCGTGCGCCAGCTGCTGGATGCCGCTCAGGCCGTCCTCGGCGGCGTGGAAGCTGGCCTTGAGCAAGCGCAGGGAGAACGGGGAGAGCTCGAGCATCTCGCGACACCAATTCACCGTCTCGGCCTCGAGCTCCTCCAGCGGCACGACGGTGTTCACGAGCCCCATCTCGAGCGCCTGCCGGGCGTCGTACTGCCGGCACAGGAACCAGATCTCCTTCGCCTTCTTCACGCCCACCGTGTCGGCCAGCAGCGCGGCGCCGAAGCCGCCGTCGAACGAGCCGACGCGCGGGCCGGTCTGGCCGAAGCGCGCGTTGTCGGCGGCGATCGTGAGGTCGCACACCAGATGCAGGACATGCCCGCCGCCGACCGCATAGCCCGCCACCATCGCGACCACCGGCTTCGGCAGCCGGCGGATCTGCACGTGCAGGTCGGTGACGTGGAAGCGCCCGACCCGCGCGCCCTCCGCGACGTAGCCGGTGTCGCCGCGCACGCGCTGGTCGCCGCCCGAGCAGAACGCCAGCGGGCCCTCGCCGGTGAGCACGATCACGCCGACCGACGTGTCCTCGCGCGCCTTCTCGAGGGCGTCGGAGATCTCGACGATCGTCTGCGGCCGGAACGCGTTGCGGACCTCGGGCCGGTCGATGGTCACCTTGGCGATGCCGTCGCCGGACGTCTCGTAGCGGATGTCCTCGTACTCGGCGGCTGCGGTCCAGGTGACGGTCAAGGGAGAGAGGCTAGCCTGCGCCCGATGGAGCCATGGCTGGAGCGCGCCGCCGGCCTGCGGCCGGATCGGGTCGCGGTCGAGGCGCCGGACGGGCGGCTCACGTACGCCGAGCTGCTTGCGCGCGCACGCGCCGGCGCGCGCGGACTCGGCGGCGTCGTGCCGCTCGACCTGCCGCCGGGGCTGGAGTTCGCAGTCCGCCTGCACGCCTGCCTGCTGGCCGGAGCCGCCGCGATGCCCATCGACCAGCGGCTCGGCTGGCGGGAGCGACCCACGCTGCCGTCCGGAGCGCCCGGTCCCGGCGTGGCGCTGATCGTCCACACCTCGGGCACGACCGGAGCTCCGCAGCCGGTCCACCTGACGCACGAGAACATCCAGGCCAACGCGCTCGGGTCGGCGGTCGCGCTCGGGCTCGACCCGGCCGAGCGGTGGCTGTGCCCGCTGCCGCTCTCCCACGTCGGCGGGCTGATGGTGCTGCTGCGCTCGGCGATCTATGCCACGACCGCGGTGATCGGACCGCCAGACACGCAGGACGTCACCCTCGCCTCGATGGTCCCGACCCAGCTCGCCCGCCTGGTCGGCACCGCGCCGCCGTCGCGTCTGCGCGCGGTCCTGCTCGGCGGCGCGCCCGCCGACCGCGCGCTGCTCACGCGCGCCCGCGACGCCGGCTGGCCGGTCGCGCCGACCTACGGCCTCACCGAGGCCTGCTCGCAGGTCACGGTCGGCGAGGTCGGCGACGTCGAGACCTCCGGGCGCCCGCTGCCCGGCGTCACCGTGGCGCTCGCGCCCGACGGCGAGATCCTCGTCACCGGCCCCACGGTGGCCGGCGGCGGCACCCTGCGCACCGGCGACCTCGGCCGCCTCGACGACCGCGGCCGGCTGATCGTGACCGGCCGCAAGGCGGACACGATCGTGAGCGGCGGCGAGAACGTGGCACCGGCCGAGGTGGAGGCGGTGCTGCGCGAGCACCCTTCCGTCGCCGACGCCGGCGTGTTTGCGCGCCCGCACCCCGAGTGGGGAGAGGCGGTGACCGCGCGCGTCGTGCTGCGCGCCGAGGCCACCGACGATGAGCTACGCGAGTGGGCGCGGCAGCGGCTGGCGGGCTTCAAGGTGCCGAAGACGATCGAGGTCGCCGACGCGCTGCCGCGCACGGCCTCGGGCAAGCTGCTGCGAAGGGAGCTGGCATGACTCGCGAACCCTGGGCCGGCGTCGCGTCGGGATGGGAGCGGTACGCGGACGAGTTCCGCGCGCGCACGATGCCGGTCTCCTCGTGGATGGTCGACGCGATCGCCCCCCAGCCCGGCCACACGGTCCTCGACCTCGCCGCGGGTGTCGGCGACACCGGCTTTCTCGCGGCCGAGCTGATCGAGCCGGGTGGGACGCTGATCACCTCCGACGTCGCGCCGGAGATGCTGAGCGCCGCGCAGCGCCGCGCCGAGCGGCTCGGCCTCCGCAACGTGCGCTTCCGCCAGATCAACGCCTCGCAGCCGATCGACCTCGAGGCGGCGAGCCTCGACGCCGTCCTCTGCCGCTGGGGCTACATGCTCATGGACGATGCCGACAGCGCCATGCGCGAGACCCGTCGCGTGCTGCGACCGGGAGGCCGTCTCGCGCTCGCCGCCTGGACCCAGGCCGACGAGAACCGCTGGAGCTCGCTGCCCATGGGACTGCTGGTCGAGCGCGGCCTGACCGACCCCCCGCAACCGGGCCCGGGCCAGTTCACGTGGGGGCCGGAGGGCGTGATCGCCGAGCATCTCGACAACGCCGGCTTCGTCGAGTACGAGATCGAGGCGATCGAGTTCCCGATGCGCTACACGTCGGTGCAGGAGTGGTGGGAGACCACACGGGCGATGAGCCGGTTCGCCGGCCAGGTGCGCATTGACGACGAGGCGGAGTGGCTCGACGCGCTGGCGCGTGACGGCCGCCGACTGGACCGCCGCCGACGGGTCGCTGGCCATCCCGGCGCGGACGTGGGTGGCAGTCGGAACTGCGTAACAGTTTTCGCTCGCCCTGCGTCGCAAGCTCCTCCGGGCGAGCGACGTTAGGCTGCGCGCCCTATGTACTACGACAACGACGCCGATCTCGACCTCCTGAACGGCAAGACCGTGGCGATCCTGGGCTACGGCTCCCAGGGTCACGCCCACTCGCTGAACCTCAAGGACTCCGGCGTCGACGTCGTCGTCGGCCTGCGGCCCGACTCGAAGTCGGTCGAGCAGGCGCGCTCGAACGGCCTCGAGGTCACCGACGTGGCGGAAGCCGCGTCGCGCGGGGACATCGTGATGGTGCTGCTGCCCGACGAGAGGCACGGCCAGATCTGGCAGGAGCAGATCCGCGACGGGATCGCGCCCGGCAAGGCGCTGTTCTTCGGCCACGGCTTCTCGGTCCACTACGGCGAGGTCGAGTCGCCCCCGGAGGTCGACGTCGCGCTGGTCGCGCCGAAGGGCCCCGGCCACCTCGTCCGCCGCCAGTTCCTCGAGGGCAGCGGCGTCCCCGGCCTCGTCGCGGTCGATCAGGACGCGTCGGGGAACGCGCTCGCGCTCGCGCTCGCCTACGCCAAGGGCATCGGCTGCACGCGCGGCGGCGTGATCGAGACCACGTTCAAGGACGAGACCGAGACCGACCTGTTCGGCGAGCAGGCCGTCCTGTGCGGCGGCGTGTCAGAGCTCGTGCAGGCCGGCTACGAGACGCTGATCGACGCCGGCTACGACCCCAAGCTCGCGTACTTCGAGTGCCTGCACGAGCTGAAGCTGATCGTCGACCTGATGTACGAGAAGGGCCTCAGCGGCATGCGCTTCTCGGTCTCCAACACCGCCGAGTACGGCGACTACACGCGCGGCAAGCGGATCATCTCCGACACCACGCGCCAGGCGATGAAGGACGTGCTGGCGGAGATCCAGTCGGGCGCCTTCGCGCGCGAGTGGATCGCCGAGAACCGCGCCGGGCAGGAGAACTTCAAGCGCATGCGCGCCGAGCAGGCCGACCACCAGATCGAGCGCGAGGGCAAGGAGCTGCGCTCGATGATGGACTGGATCGAGACGGAGTTCTGAGCGACGACGAGCCCATCTCCGGCTGGCTGCCGCCGCAAGCGCCCGGCGGGCGGCCGGCGCCGCTGTTCGAGCCCGCGCCGCCCGAGCCCGAGCCCGTCGCCGCGCCGACCCCCACCGAGCGCCCGCCGGTCTTCCAGACGCCGTCGCAGCCCGGCAACGGCGCCGCCACCACGGCGCTCGTGCTCGGCATCCTCGGCCTGCTGCTGGTCGTGCTCACGGCCGGCGCCGGCTTCCTGTTCTCGCTCCCTGTCTCGATCGCGGCGTGGATCGCCGGCGCTCAGGGCCGCAAGCGGGTCAGGTCCGGCCAGACCACGACGGGGGACGGGCTCGCCCACGCCGGGCTCGTCCTCGGCATCGTCGGCGTCGTGCTCGGCGTGGTGGGAATGATCGTATGGGTCGCGCTGATCGCGGCCGGGCTCGATCTCGACGAGCTCCGGCGCGACCTCGAGCAGCGCTCGGACCAGGCGCTCTGGCTGCGCCGCTAACCTGCGGCGCGATGTCGCCGAACCCGTTCACCAAGCAGTACCTGATGACCGCCGGGCCGACGCCCGTGCCGCCCGCCGTCTCGCAGGCGATGGCGGCGCCGATGCTCTACCACCGCGCGCCGGCGTTCGACGAGCTGTACGAGCGCGTGCTCGGCCGGCTGCCGGCCGTGTTCCGCACGCGCAACGACGTGCTCGCGTTCACCTCGAGCGGGTCGGGCGCGATGGAGTCGGCGGTCGCCAACCTCGTCCGCCCCGGCGACAAGGTGCTGGCGTGCGCGGCGGGCAAGTTCGGCGAGCGCTGGATCCAGCTCTGCGAGGCCTACGGCGCCGACCTCGTGCGCTACGAGCCGGGCTGGGGCGAGCGGCTCGACCCGGCGGAGATCGACCGGCTGCTGAGTGACGACATCAAGGTCGTGTTCGCCACGCTGAGCGAGACCTCGACCGGCATCGTGCACGACGTCCAGGCGATCGCCGAGGTCACCGCCTCACGCGGCGCGATCCTCGCCCTCGACGCCGTATCCGGCCTCGGCGCCGCCGAGCTGCGGCAGGACGAGTGGGGCGTCGACGTCGTGGTGGCCGGCTCGCAGAAGGCGCTGATGTGCCCGCCCGGGCTGGCGTTCGCGAGCGTCTCCGACCGCGCGCTCGAGTACGCGGAGTCCCGCGGCGGCGGCCGCTACTACTTCGACTGGAGCCGCACCGCGAAGAGCCAGCGCAAGGGCGCGAGCCCGTTCACGCCCGCGGTGTCGCTGTTCCTCGGGCTCGACGTCGCGCTCGGCATGATCGAGGCCGAGGGCCTCGACGACGTGATGGCCCGCCACCGGCTGCTCGCGCGCGCGACCCGCGCCGGCGTCGCCGCGATGGGGCTCGAGCTGTTCGGAGACCCGGACGAGCGCTCGACCGTGGTGACCGCGCTCGAGCTGCCGGACGACGTCGACGGCGGCAAGGTCCCCGGCGCGCTGCGGCGGCTCGGCATCACCGCCAACGGCGGCCAGGACCACCTCAAGGGCCGGATCCTGCGGATCGCCCACTGCGGCTACTTCGGCGCCTTCGACATCCTCACGTCGCTGTCCGGGCTCGAGATGGCGCTCGACCAGCTCGGCCGCGAGGTCGACCACGGAGCGGCCGCCGGCGCCGCCCAGCGGGTCTTCCTGGAGGCCGGCGTACCCGCTGTGGCGTGACCGCCTCCCGGATCCTCGTCGCCGAGAAGATCGCCCCTGCGGGCGTCGACATGCTGCGCGCGCGCTTCGAGGTCGACGTCGCCGAGGGCTGGAACGCCGACGAGCTGGCGGAGCGGATCGGCGACTACGACGGGATCCTGATCCGCTCGGCCACCAAGCTGACCGCCGAGCTGATCGGCCGTGCCACCCGGCTGAAGGTGATCGGCCGCGCCGGCGTCGGGGTCGACAACGTCGACGTCGAGGCCGCCACCAAGCGCGGGATCATCGTCGCCAACGCGCCGCAGTCGAACGTGATCACCGCCGCCGAGCACACGGTGGCGCTGCTGCTGGCGCTCGCGCGCAACGTCCCGCAGGCGCACTCGGCGCTGATCGCCGGCAGCTGGGAGCGCTCGAAGTGGGGAGGCGTCGAGGTCTACGAGAAGACGCTCGGCCTGCTCGGGTTCGGGCGCATCGGCCAGCTCGTCGCCCAGCGCGCGCAGGGGTTCGGCATGCACGTGACGGCGTACGACCCCTACGTGTCGAGCAATCGCTTCCGCGAGCTCGGCGTCGAGCAGGCGGAGACGGCGGACGAGCTGTATGCGCAGGCGGACTTCATCTCGATCCACCTGCCGAAGACGCCCGAGACCCAGGGCTGGCTGAACAGAGAGGCGCTCGCCAGGTGCCGCGACGGCGTGCGGATCGTCAACTGCGCGCGCGGTGAGCTGGTCGACGACGAGGCGCTCAAGGCCGCGCTCGACTCCGGCAAGGTCGCGGGCGCCGCGCTCGACGTGTTCGCGACGCGAGCCGGTCACCGACCACCCGCTGTTCGGCTATCCCAACGTGGTCGTCACCCCGCACCTCGCCGCCTCGACGGCCGAGGCGCAGGACCGCGCCGGCATCCAGACCGCCGAGCAGGTCGTCGCGGCGCTCACCGGCGGGGTCGTCTCGACCGCCGTCAACATCCCCGCGGTCAGCGCCGAGGACATGGAGGTGCTGGGGCCGTTCCTGCCGCTCGCCCGCGGGCTCGGGCGCGTGGCGATGGGGATCGCCGGATCCACCGGCGTCGATCGCGTCGAGCTCGAGTACCTCGGCCGGATCGCCGAGCGCGACACCCGGCTGCTCACGCTCTCGGTCCTCAACGGGCTGCTGGCGGGCCACACCGACGAGGAGGTCAACCTCGTCAACGCCCCGACGCTGGCGGAGGAGCGCGGGATCCAGATCTCCGAGCGCACGGAGGCGATCGCGCGCGACTTCACCGACCTCGTCCGCGTCACCGTCGTCTCCGGCGGCGTGCGCACGCGCGTGGTGGGCACGACGCTCGGCCGGCGCCACCGGCCGCACCTGCTGGAGGCGTGGGGCCAGCGCTTCAACCTCCAGATGGACGAGGGTCATCTGGCGCTGTTCCACTACCAGGACGTGCCGGGCATGATCGGCCGCGTCGGCACCGTGTTCGGCGAGCACGGCGTGAACATCTCGGCCGCCGCGGTCGGCCGCGAGCCGCCCGGCTACGACGAGTCGCGCAGCGATCTCGCGGTGATGGCGGTCACCACCGACAGCCCGATCCCGCCCGCGGTGATCGACGCCATCGCGGCGACCGACGGCTTCGTCGCCGGCCGCTCGGTCGCACTGACGGACTAGACGCACCACGACGTGCTCGAGCGCGCCGAGCGCCCGGGCGGTGCCGCGCAGGCTCATGTAGACGACGAGCAGGCCGCTCGTGAGCAGCAGTTCTCCGCGCCCCTCACGGCGGGCGGTGGTGACGAGTTCGGTCATGGACGCCATCGTGCCGTCCCCCTTGGGTCGAGCTCTACCGGTCCGCGGTCCATGATGGGCGCGGCGCGCCTGGACCGTGTGTCGATCCGGTGGTCAGGCGGCGCGGCCTGCGTCGCGGCGCGCGAGCCGGCGCTGGATCAGCACGTTGAGGAACATCAACACGAGCACGATCAGCAGCAGCCCCGTCGCCAGCACGTTGACCTCGGGCGGGACGCCCTGCCGGGTGGCGCCGAAGATGAACAGCGGGAACGTGATCGTCTGGCCCGCGTTGAAGCTCGTGATCACGTAGTCGTCGACCGAGATCGCCGCCGCCAGCAGCGCGGCCGCCGCCACGCCGGGGGCGATGATCGGCAGCGTGACCTTGCGGAACGCCGTCCACTCGGTCGCCCCGAGGTCCATCGCCGCCTCCTCGATGTGGCGGTCCATGCCCTCCAATCGCGCCTTCACGGTCACCACCACGTACGACACCGTGAACATCACGTGCGCGATCACGATCGTCGCGAAGCCCGTGTTGACCGACGCGGTCAGGAACAGCGCCAGCAGCGCCGCGCCGATCACGACCTCGGGCGTCGACAGCGGCAGGAAGACGAAGAAGTCGACCAGCGAGCGCCCGCGGAACCCGTACCGCACCAGCGACATCGCCATGAAGGTGCCGAGCGCGGTGGCGATCAGCGTCGAGATCAGCGCGATCAGGAACGAGTTCTTCATCGCCGTGGCCAGATCCGGGTTCGTGAACGGGTGCAGCCAGTGGTCGAGCGTGAAGCCCTGCCAGGTGAAGTTGAAGCGGCCGGACGGGTCGTTGAACGAGAACACCACGATCACGAAGATCGGGATGAACAGGTAGAGCAGCGCCAGCGCCGACCAGATCCCCAGCGCCCACGAGCGCGACTTGTCGACGCGGCGCGCCCGCGACGGCTTCAGCTCGCCGGCGATGACCTCGGCGACCTTGGGAGGTGCCTCGACCGCCATCAGATCGCCGCCTCGGTCAGGTTGCGGGCGCCGAGCACGCGGGCGTACAGGAAGATCCCGATCAGGATGAAGGTCATGAGGATGAAGGACAGCGCCGCCGCCGACGGGTAGTCCTGGATGATCAGGTACTTGTTCTGGATGACGTTGCCGATCATGTACTGGCGCGGCGTCCCCAGCAGCGCGGCGTTGATGAAGTCACCGCACGCCGGGATGAAGGTCAGCAGCGAGCCGGCGAAGATGCCCGGGAGGGCGAGCGGGAGCGTGATCCTGCGGAACGCGGTGGCGCGGCTCGCGTAGAGGTCGGTCGCCGCCTCGATCAGCCGCTTGTCGATCTTCTCGAGCGACACGTAGAGCGGCAGTGCCATGAACGGCAGGAAGTTGTAGGTGATGCCGGCGATCACGGCCGTGGCGGTTGCCAGCAGGCGGCCGTCCTCGCCGAGGATGCCGACCGACTGGAGCGTGTTCACCACGAAGCCGTCGTCGGACAGGATCAGCTGCCAGCTCACCGTCCGCAGCACGTACGAGACGAAGAACGGCAGGATGATCAGCAGGAGCATGAAGTTCTTCCAGCGGCCGGCCTTGAAGGCGATGAAGTAGGCCAGCGGGAAGGCGATGACGAAGGTCAGGATCGTCGCGGTGGCGGCGTAGCCGATCGAGCGCAGGAACTGCTCGCTGTACTCGCTGATGGCGTCCGTGTACGTGCTCCACGCCCAGGTGAACGTGTAGCCCTCCTCCGGGTTGCCGGTCATCAGCGACACGTTCCACTGGTTGATCAGCGGGATCAGGAAGAAGACGATCAGCCACAGCAGTCCCGGCGCCAGGAACAGCCACGGCGTCAGCGAGCGGCGCGAGCGCAGCGAGAGCCGGAGGACGCTCATGCTCCCGTCACCGCCGCCATCGCCTCCTGCATCGTCCGCTCGTCCTGCGGCGTCAGGGACGGGTAGGCCTTGAGCTTGGCCTGGATCTCGGGCGGCGGGAAGATCAGCGGGTTGTTGGCGATGTCCGGATCGGTCTTCTCGAGCACTTCCTTGGCGCCCTTGACCGGCGAGATGTAGTTGATGTACGCGGCCAGCTTCGCCGCCACCTCGGGCTCGTAGAGGTAGTTCATCATCGTCTCGGCGGCGTACGGGTGCTCGACCTCGGCCGGCATCATCAGGTTGTCGTTGAAGGCCATGTTGCCTTCCTCGAAGTAGGCGAACCGCAGGTCGGGGTTGTCGCTCTGCAGCGCCACCACGTCGCCCGAGTAGGCGAGCGAGACCCACACGTTGCCCTTGGCCAGGTCGGTGGTGTAGTCGTTGCCGGTGAAGCGCCGGAACTGGCCGCTGCTGTTGACCTCGTCGATCTTCTCGATCGCCCCGAGGATCTCGTCGATTTTCGCGTTCGTGGCGTCGACGCCGTCGCCCAGCAGCACCGTGCAGGCGGAGTCGTAGGGCTCCGACAGCATCGTCACCCGGCCCTTGAACTTCGGGTCGAAGAGGTCCTCGACCGTGCCCAGCTCGCGGCCCGTCTTCTTGATGTTGTAGCCCAGGCCGATCGCGCCCGACTGGAACGGCAGCGTGAACCTGCGCTCGGGGTCCCACGAGATCGTCGCGAGGTTGTCGACCAGGTTCTTCGCGTTGGGGACGTTGTTTGTGTCGATCGCCTCCACGTACGCGTTGCGCACCCAGCGCGAGGCCATGTAGTCGGTGAGCACGACGATGTCGCGGCCGATCGGCTTCTTCTGCTCGAGCTGCTGGCCGACCTTCCCGAAGAACTCGTAGTTGTCGTTGATCTCCTCGAGGTAGCGGACCTTGCCGCCGTACTCCTTGTCGAACTGCTTGAGGACCTTCTTGTCCATGTAGAGCGGCCAGTTCGAGAACGTCCAGTTGCCGATCTGCTCCTTCGGATGGCGGACCGCCTGCTGCGCCTGCGCGGCCTCCTCCTCGGTCGGCCCGGTGCCCTCGATCCCGCAGGCCGCGAAGATCGCCGGCAGCGTCGTGAGCGCGATGCCGCTCTCGATGAACCGCCGCCGGCTGAGGCGCTCAGCCATCGGCGGCGACCACGAAGGTGTGCTGCGGATCCCAGGAGAGCTGGACGTCGCGGCCGGCCCCGAGCGACTCCGGCTCGGAGCCGTCGAGGTTCTGCTGGAACACGGTCAGCTCCTCGCCGCCGTCGGCGCGCACCACGTACTGGATCGAGACGCCCAGGAACGAGGCGACGACGACCTTGCCACGCAGGATGTTGTGGCCGCTGGCGACGTCGGCGCCGGCGGGGGAGAGGATGACCTTCTCGGGCCGGACGCCGACCTTGACCGCGTCGGTGCCGTGCGGCCCGATCCGGTCGGTCGGCACGTGCAGCGTGGCACCGTCGTGCGTCTCGGCGGTCGAGCTGCCGTTCTGGGAGCCCTGCAGGCGGGCGACGACGAGGTTGGAGACGCCGAGGAAATTGGCCACGAACTCGGTCTGCGGGCGCTCATAGAGGTCGGAGGCGGTGCCCGCCTGCTCGATCCTGCCCTCGTGCATGACCGCGATCGTGTCGGCCATGCTCATGGCCTCCTCCTGGTCGTGCGTCACGTGCACGAACGTGATGCCGACCTCCTGCTGGATCCGCTTGAGCTGGAGCTGGAGCTGCTTGCGCAGGCGCAGGTCGAGCGCGCCGAGCGGCTCGTCGAGCAGCAGGGCGCGCGGGCGGTTGACCAGCGCGCGGGCGAGCGCGACGCGCTGCTGCTGACCGCCGGAGAGCTGCGCCGGCTTGCGCTTGCCGAACTGGCCGAGCTGCACCATGTCGAGCGCCTCCTCGACGCGCGACTTGACCTCCGCCTTGTCGAGCTTCTTGCGCTCGAGGCCGAACGCCACGTTGCGCTCGACGGAGAGGTGCGGGAACAGCGCGTAGGACTGGAAGACGGTGTTGACGTCGCGCTTGTAGGGCGGGAGCTGGGTGACCTCGTCGCCGCCGAGGTAGACCTTGCCCGCGCTCGGATCCTCGAATCCGCCGACCATCCGCAGCGTCGTCGTCTTCCCGCAGCCCGAGGGGCCGAGCAGCGCGTAGAACTCGCCACGCGGGATCGACAGCGTCAGGTCGTCGACCGCCGTGTGCTCGCCGAAGCGCTTGGTGACGGACTCCAGCCGGATGTCAGCGTCGTTGCTCATGAGTCCTCAGGGGTCGACACAGCGTCGTACCAATCCTTCCGTGATGCGCCGGTCAGCTCGAACACGACGTGCTTGACCGCCGTGTACTCCTCGAGCGCGTACATGGACATGTCCTTGCCGAAGCCCGATCCCTTGATGCCGCCGTGCGGCATTTCGGACCCGATGGCGAGATGCTCGTTGATCCAGACCGTGCCCGCCTCCAGCTCCCGCGCCGCGCGCTGGGCGCGGAAGACGTCGCGCGTCCAGGCCGAGGCGGCGAGCCCGTAGCGGCTGTCGTTGGCCTTGGCGAACGCCTCGTCGTCGTCGGCGAAGCCGAGCACGCACACGACGGGGCCGAACACCTCGTTCTGGACGATCTCCGAGTCCTGGGCGGCGCCGGTGATCACGGTCGGCGGGTAGTACGCACCGAGGCCGTCGCGCGTTGCGCCCCCGCGCTCGGCGGTGGCGCCGGCGGCGACGGCTCGCTCGACGAAGCCGTGGACACGGTCACGTTGTTGCAACGAGACGAGCGGCCCGAGGTTGGTCTCTTCGTCCATCGGATCGCCGACCACGAGCCGGTCGACCTTGTGCAGGAGGCGCTCCAAGAAGGCATCCCGGATCCGATCGTGGACATAGATTCGGGTGGCGGCGGTGCAGTCCTGGCCGCAGTTGGCGAATGCGCCCACGATCGCGCCTTCGGCGGCGGCCTCGACGTCGGCGTCCTCGAACACCACGAACGGCGCCTTGCCGCCGAGCTCCATGTGGACGCGCTTGACGGTGCCGGCCGCCTCGCGCATCACGCTCGCGCCCGTGCGGGTGGAGCCGGTGACCGAGATCAGCGCGACGTCCCGGTGGCGGGCGAGCACGCCGCCGACCTCGGGCCCGGGGCCGGGGATCACGTTGAGGACGCCGGGCGGCAGGCCCGCCTCGAGCCCGAGGCGGCCGAGCATGAGCGCGGTCAGCGGCGTCAGCTCAGCCGGCTTGAGCACGACCGTGTTGCCGGCCGCGAGCGCCGGGCCGAGCTTCCACGCCGCCATGTTGAGCGGATAGTTCCAGGGGACGATCGAGGCGCAGACGCCGATCGGCTCGCGCCGGATGGTGCTGGTCAGCCCGTCGAGGTACTCGGCCGACGCCTTGCCCTCGAGGTTGCGGGCGGCGGCCGCGAAGAAGCGCAGGTTGTCGATCGTGAGCGGAACGTCGAAGGCGCTCGAGAACTTGAGCGGCTTGCCGGTGTTGCGCGACTCGGTGCGGGCGAACTCGCCGGCGCGCTCCTCCAGCAGGTCGGCCATGCGGTCGAGCACGGCGGCGCGCTCGCCGGGCGTGATGCGGCTCCAGTCGCCGCGGCGGAACGCGGCGAGGGCGGCGGCGACCGCGTGCTCGGCGTCGGCGGCGGTGGCGTCGGCGACCTCGGCGATCGGCTCACCGGTCGCCGGGTCATGGACGGTTCGCGTCGCCGTCGTCGCGACATCCTCCCCGTCGATCAAGAGCGCAGGGGCGTGCGCCTTGTCAGCTATGGACATTCCGACCCTTCCAACTGGAAGCGCCACCTTCCCGGCTTGAAGTGCTCTCTGCAATGGACACAGCGGCGTGTCTTCTTCCAGAATGACTGACGAAACGTATGCTTCGTCTCAGTGAGGTCCTCGAGCTGCCGGTGATCCGGCGTGCGCTGCCGGAGGTGATCGCCGGCGCAGACGGCCTCGATCGCGAGCTGCGGTGGGCGCACGTGATCGAGATGGCCGATCCTAGCGACCTGCTCAAGGGCGGCGAGCTCGTGCTCACCACGGGGATCGGCGCGGGCGGGCGCGAGCACGACCAGAGCCGCTGGATCGGGTCGGTGATCGAGCAGGGCGCGGCGGCGGTGGCGGTCGAGCTGGGCTCGACGTGGCGCGAGCGGGTCCCGCAGCCGATCGTGTCGGCGTGCGCCGACGCCGGCGTGCCGCTGATCGCATTCCGGCGCTCGGTGCGATTCGTGGAGATCACCGAGGCTGTGCACGGGGCGGTCCTGAACACGCAGTTCGATCTCCTGCGGCGGGGCGAGGAGATCCACCGCCGGTTCACGGAGCTGATCCTGCGCGGGCGCGGGGTGCCGGAGATCCTGGCCGAGCTCGTGGCGGCCGTCGGCAACCCGGTGGTGCTGGAGGACGCGCGGCACGAGCTCGTCTACTACGTCTCCGGGCGGGCGGGCGATGACGTGGCGCTGTCCGCGTGGGCCGACCTGCACCGCGCCGAGGACCGTGGCGAGACGCCCGAGGGCGCCGTGCTGGTCGACGTGCGGCTGATGGACAGCTCGCACGGGCGGCTGATGGCGCTGGCGGTCGACGAGCCGCTCGACGACTTCGACCGCGTCGCCTGCGAGCGGGCGGCGCTGGCGGTGGCGATCGACCTGCTGGGCCAGCAGCACGAGGAGCACCTGCGCGCGCGCTCGCGCGGGGCGTTCCTGTCCGATCTGGCCGACGGGCGGGTGGACGAGCCCGACGCCCGCCGGCGGGCCGAGGCGCTGGGCATGAACCCGCGCGGCGTGCTGCTGCCGGTCGCGGCGAGCTGGCGCGGGCCGCGCACCCGCCGCGGCGAGGAGCTCTCGTGGACGCGGTTGTCGGGCGAGCTGCGCACGGCTCTGTCGTCGACCGGGTTGGCGGTCCTGCTCGGCCCGCGCGACGTCGATCTGCTCGTCCTGCTGGCGCTGGGCGCCCGGTCGTACGACGAGGCGCTCGCCGAGTACGTGGCCGGGCTCTTCCACGGCGTGCTGGAGCGCCACGGCGCGGGGGCCGAGGACGCGGCGCTGGCGCTCGGCGCGCCCGCCGAGACATGGGCCGCCGCCGGCCAGGGCCTGCGGCGCGTGCGCCGCTCGGCGGGCGCCGCCACCGCGCTGCCGCCGCGCCGCTGGTACGACGCCCGCCGCCCGGGGGTCACCGACCTCCTGCACGACCTCCGCGACGCGCCCGAGCTCGACGCGTTCGTCGACGAGCAGCTCGGCCCGCTGCTGGCGCCGGGCTCGGCCCGCCACCGCGTGCTGCTGGAGACGCTCGAGGCCTACCTCGCGGCGGGCGGCCGCAAGGCCCAGGCCGCCCGCGCCCTTCATCTGGAGCGCCAGTCCCTGTACCTGCGCCTGCGCCGGATCGAGGAGATGCTCGGGGTGTCCTTGGACGACGAGGACGCGGTGCTGGGGTTGCACCTGGCCGTCCGCGCGCTGGCGTTCCGGCGGCGGCGCTCTGCCTGAGCCGCGGCGGGCTCGGCGAACGTCAACTGCGGCATTGAGGGAGGCGGGGAGCTCGCCCGCTGCGGCGAACCGTCCGTGGCGCCTTTGCCTCGGATAGCGGGGCGAAAGCGCCACGCGATCCCGGTCGGCCGCGCCGGCTCGCCTGTGGCGCTTTCACTCCGAATATCGACGCAAACGCGCCACGGACGACCGACTCGGCCGGCACCCTGCTTGCCTTACCCAGCCGCAGTTGACGTTCGCCGGAGCGACCACGGCGCAACGCCTAAGGGACCACCGCGCCCAAGTAAGGCCTCAGCGCCTCGAAGCTGCTCCGGATACCCGATGCAAGGCGCCCTCCCACAGCCCACAATGCCTGGAAATGGAACCTTCGGAGGAGCCCATGAACACCCTCACCATCCGCCAGGCACGCACGACCGACACCGCCGCCCTCGAGCGGCTCGCCGCGCTCGACTCGAGCCACCCGCTGCGCTCGCCGGTGCTGGTGGGCGAGGTCGGGGACGAGCTCTGGGCCGCCGTGTCGATGAAGGACTACGAGATCGTCGCCGACCCGTTCCGGCCCTCCGGCGAGCTCGCGTTCGTGCTCCTCGAGCGGGCCCGGCAGATCGACCGCGCAGAGCGCCGCAAGCATCGGCGCCACCGCCGCCTGACGCGGACGCGGACGCGGCTGGCCGCCTAGCCGCGATCCGCGCCTTGGTGTCGCGCAGCTCGATGGCGTCGGGAGCCCGCGGGGCGCTCATGTCGTTTGTGCATGACCGCGATAAGCGATCGGCCTTTCCCTTCCGCGCGTCCGCGTTGCAGGATCACCGCATGTCATCGAACGCAAGGGTGCTTTCGCAGGACGCCGAGCTGCACCTGCGCGGCGGGGTGCGCGCCCGCGTGACGTGGCCGCCGGCCACGGCCGCCGACCGGCCGCCGTTGCTCGTGCTCGTGCCGGGGCGCGGCGAGCAGGCGGACGCGGACCTGTGTCGCGAGCTGGCGATCCGCATCCCGGCGGTCGTGCTCGCCGCCGCACCCGGCACGTTCGGCGCCGCCCGCGAGGCGCTCGAATGGGGTGCCGACCACGCCGCCGAGCTCGGTGCCGACGCCGATCAGATCGTGCTCGCCGGCGACCACCGCGGCGCGACCGTGGTGGCCGCCCTCGCCCGCCATGCGCGCGACCGGGGATGGCCGGCGATCGCGCACGTCGTCCTGATCGACCCGCGTGCCGTCCAGGCCGACGCGCTCGCCCCCCTGTTCCGCGTGGCGATCAGATCGTCGGGATCCATTCGCGTGGGAACGCCGGCGGCATCCGGCCCGGCTGGCCGGGAGCGAGCCGTCGGGCCAGCTCGCCGGCGGGGCGCGCGGCGATGATCGGTCGCAGGTCGTCGTGGGCCATGAGCAGGGCGAGGCTGGTGGCGACCTGGTAGTCGGCGGCGTTCGGTGGCGAGCCGCCGAGCACGCCGTCGGCGATCCAGCCGTCGATGCGTTCGAGCACGCCCGGCAGGGCCGCGAGGTCCTGCCGGATCGGCCTCGTCGCGCGCGTCGTGGCCGCGCGCGACGACCCGGATGATCACGGGAGCGAGCGGCTTGACCACCGGCCGCGGAAGGATCAGCCGCGACCCCTCGAGGTAGCTGTCGACCGCGTCGCGGTGGCGCAGCAAGGCCCAGTAGACGAGCCGGCGGCCCATCTGCTGGAAGTCGCGGTCGCACCAGGCCTCGATCGTCTCGACCCGCGCGCGTGCCTCGGGGTCGGCGGGCAGCAGCGGCGGCTCGGGGCGGATCCGGTCGAGCTCGCGTGCGATCGCGGCTGTGGTCTGTATCCGCCGCCCGTCGAGCACCAGCGCCGGCACGGTGCTGCCGGGGAAGCGGAGCGCGCGCAGCAACGGCCGGTGGAACCACTGCGGGAGGTCGATCCGGCGGTAGCCGACTCCCTTCGCCCGCAGCATCAGCGTCGCGGCGTACACCGGATGCGACGCCGGGATGCCGTAGAGCGTGGCGGCCACACCGGAATCGTCGCACGGACCCGCGGCTTGACGTTCCGTCGGGCCCGAGGCCTCCAGACGCGACGCTCCGGCCATTGCCCGGTCCGAAACCGCGGGCCAGCATGCGGGGCATGACCGCCATCGACGCGCTCGCCACCGACGAGCTGCAGGACCTCGCGCACCGCCATCTGCTGATGCACTTCACCCGCAACGGCGCCTTCGGCCCGGGGGGAAACCGGCTGCTGGTGCTCGAGCGCGGCGAGGGGCCCTACGTGTTCGACACCGACGGCCGGCGCTACCTCGACGGGCTCAGCTCGCTGTTCTGCTGCCAGCTGGGCTACTCGTTCGGCGAGGAGATGGCGGCGGTCGCCGGCGAGCAGCTCTCGACGCTCGCCTTCAACACCAACTGGGCGACCGCGCACCCGCCGGCGATCCGGCTCGCCGAGGCGCTGGCCGAGCGCGCGCCCGGCGACCTCAACCGCGTGTTCTTCACCTGCGGCGGCTCGGAGTCGGTCGAGGCGGCGTGGAAGATCGTCCGCCAGCACTACCTGGCCAAGGGCGAGCCGCAGCGCACGAAGGCGATCGCGCGCGAGGTGGCGTACCACGGGGTGACCCTCGGCGCCCTGAGCTTCACCGGCGTGCGACCGATGAAGGAGCCGTTCGGCCCGTCGCCGATCCCGGTCGTGCGCGTCTCGAACACGAACTCGTTCCGGCACGAGCTGGCGGACGACCCTGCCGCGCACTGCGCCCAGCTGCTCGAGGAGATGGAGCGCACGATCGTCGAGACCGGCCCCGAGACGGTGGCGATGATCATCGCCGAGCCGGTCCAGAACGCGGGCGGCGCGTTCGTGCCGCCGGACGGCTACTGGGCCGGTCTTCGCACGCTGGCCGACCGCTACGGGATCGCGCTGGTCGCCGACGAGGTGATCACCGGGTTCGGGCGCTTCGGCGAGTGGTTCGCGTCGACCCGCTACGGGCCGGCGCCCGACCTCATCACGCTCGCCAAGGGCATCACCGCGGCCTACGCGCCGATGGGCGCGGTGCTCGTCTCCGAGCGGATCGCCGAGCCGCTGTACGAGGAAGGCCGCATGCTGCTGCACGGCATCACGTTCGCCGGCCATCCGATGGCGTCCGCGATCGCGCTGCGCAACATCGAGATCTTCGAGCGCGAGGGCGTGCTCGAGAACGTCCGCGAGCACGAGGACTACCTGCGCGACCGCCTGAACGAGCTGGGCGAGCGCCTGCCGATCGTCGGCGACGTCCGCGGCGACGGGTTCTTCTGGGCGCTCGAGCTCGTCCGCGACGCGGAGCTCACCCGCTTCAGTGCCGAGGAGCGCGAGCGGCTGCTCCGCGGCTTCCTCGCGGGCCGGCTGCTCGAGGAGGGCCTGATCGCGCGCGCCGACGATCGCGGCGACGCCGTCCTCCATCTCGCGCCCCCGCTGATCTGCGGCCGTCGCGAGCTCGACGAGCTCGTGGCGAAGACCGAAGCCGTGCTCGCCGACGCCTCCGAGAAGTTCTTCGTGGCCTAGTGATCCACGACGCCCACGGCTGGTGGCTGCGCGAGGCGGACGGCGCCGAGCCCGTGCCGCCGGCCGCAGGGGACCTCGATGCCGACGTCGTGGTGATCGGAGGCGGCTACGCCGGCATGTGGACGGCGTGGAACCTGCTCGAGCGCGGCGCCCGCGTCGTGCTGCTCGAGGCGGACGTGTGCGGGCACGGGCCGAGCGGCCGCAACGGCGGCTTCTGCGAGACGCTGTGGTCGAACCTGCCTTCGCTGCTCGAGCGGTTCGGCGGCGCGCGCGCGCTGGCCGCCTGCGAGGCGTCGTCGGAGAGCGTGAGGGCGATCGGCGAGTGGTGCGAGGCCGAGGGCGTCGATGCCTGGTTCCGGCAGGGCGGCTTCGTCGAGACCTCGACCAGCGAGGCGCAAGACAAGGTGATCGACGAGATCCTCGCCGCCGCCGCAATCGCGCCCGGCAAGGTCCTGCCGCTGGATGCCGACGGGGTCCGCGCGCGCTGCGACTCCCCGCGCTTTCGCAAGGGCTTGTTCGTCCCCGACGACGCCACCGTGCAGCCGGCCCGGCTCGCGCTCGGGCTGCGCCGCCGGCTGCTCGAGCGGGGCGCCGGGATCCACGAGCGCTCGCGCGTGCGCGCGCTCACGGCGCATGCGGGCGGCGTCGTGGCCGAGACGGATCAGGCGCGGGTGAGGGCGGGCGCCGCCGTCCTCACCATCAACGCCGCCACCCGGGGCGTGCGGCCTCTGCGCTCACGCCTCTCCGTGACCTCGTCGCACATCGTGCTTACGGAGCCGGTCCCGGACGTGCTCGAGCAGATCGGCTGGACCGGGGGAGAGTCGATCACCGACGGCCGCACCTTCCTGCACTACTTCCGCACCACCCGCGACGGGCGGATCGTGTTCGGCTGGGGCGGCGGGCGCCTGGCGGTCGGCGCGCGGTTCGACGGCCGGATCGAGGTCGACCCCTCGGTGGCCGAAGAGGTTCGGCAGCACCTGCTCGACTACTTCCCGGCGCTCGAGGACCGGGCGGTGACGTCACGCGTGGGGCGGCCCGATCGACGTGTCGCCGAGCCACCTGCCGCAGATCGGGACGCTCGAAGACGGGCCGGTGCACTACGCGTTCGGTTTCACCGGCAACGGCGTCGGCCCCTCGCACCTCGCGGGCGGGGTGCTGGCGGGGCTGGCCGCAGGTGACGGCGACCGCCGGCTCGCGCTCGACGATCCGGGGCCGCCGGTGCCGCCGGAGCCGCTCGCCTGGCTCGGCGGGATGGTGGTGCGCGGCGCGTTCCTGCGCGCCGAGCGGCTCCAGGCCGCCGGCCGGCGCCCGGACCCGGTCACGCGCGCGGTCTGCGCGGCTCCGCGCGCGCTCGGGATCCACGTCTCGCGCTGACGCTCGGTCACGCTTCGGACCACCCGAAGAACGGCGTGACGATTCCGGGCGCTTGCGGGTACCAGCACCGAAGCGTGATGCCCGAGACCGTCCTCAGCTTCGAACGCACCTCAGATGCTCCGCGCGATGCGCGCCGGCAGGTGCGCGAGCTTGCGCCACCGGACCGCGTCGACGACGCGACGCTGCTCGTCTCCGAGCTGGTCACCAACGCAGTCAAGTATGGGCCCGACGAGCCGATCCGCCTGATCGTCGACGACGACGGCGAACGCGCCCGCTTCACGGTCCACGACGCCGGCCTCGGTCCGCTCCCGGAGATACGGGACGAGGATCCCGCGCACGGCGGGCATGGGCTGCGGCTGGTCGACGCGGTGGCCGACCGCTGGGGCGTAGAGCGCGGAAGCACCCGGGTCTGGTTCGAGCTCTTCCGGTGAGGTAGGCTGTCGCGCGCATGTCGCGCCGGCTGCACCTCCTCCTTCTCCTCCCCCTTCGGGGGGAATAGCGCGTGGCGGCCGCGAAGCCGCATACCCAGCAGGAAGGAGCAGGTCCCAGAAGCCGACAAGGAGCACGCGACATGGACAACGACCGGGTCATCATCTTCGACACCACGCTGCGCGACGGCGAGCAGTCGCCCGGCATCTCGCTGAACCCCGCCGAGAAGCTGGAGATCGCGCTTCAGCTCGCCCGCCTCGGGGTCGACGTCATCGAGGCAGGCTTCCCGATCGCCTCCCCGGGCGACTTCGGGGCCGTCCAGGCGATCGCCCGTGAGGTGCACGGCCCGGTGATCGCCGGCCTCGCGCGTGCTCATGCGGCCGACATCGAGCGCGCCGCGGAGGCGGTACGCGAGGCCGCGCGGCCGCGGATCCACACCTTCATCTCGACGTCGGACATCCACATCGAGCACCAGCTGCAGTCGACGCGCGAGGACGTGCTGGGCCAGGCACGCGCCGCGGTGGCGCACGCGAAGTCCTACGTGGACGACGTCGAGTTCTCGCCGATGGACGCCACCCGCGCGGACGTCGAGTTCACCGCTTCGGTGGTGGCCGCGGCGATCGAGGAGGGCGCGACGACGATCAACATCCCGGACACGGTCGGCTACGCGATGCCGGACGAGTACGCGGCCTTCCTGCGCCGCCTGTACGAGCTGGTGCCGGGGCTGGGCGACGTGGTGCTGTCGGTCCACTGCCACGACGACCTCGGGCTGGCGGTCGCCAACTCGTTCGCCGGCGTGCAGGCGGGCGCGCGCCAGGTCGAGTGCGCGATCAACGGGATCGGCGAGCGCGCCGGCAACGCGTCTCTCGAGGAGTTCGTGATGCTGCTGCACACCCGCGCCGCCGACGTCGGCCTGGCGACCGGCGTGCAGACGCGCGAGATCGCCCGCACCAGCCGGCTGGTCTCGCGGCTGACCGGCTACCCGGTGCAGCCCAACAAGGCGGTCGTGGGGCGCAACGCATTCGCGCACGAATCCGGCATCCACCAGGACGGCGTGCTCAAGGAGCGCTCGACCTACGAGATCATGGACGCGGGCAGCGTCGGCGTCGATGACGTGTCCTCGATCGTGCTCGGCAAGCACTCCGGCCGCCATGCGCTGAAGTCGGCGCTCGAGGAGCTGGGCTTCACGGTGTCCGGCCAGGCGCTGAACACGGCGTTCAAGCGCTTCAAGGAGATCGCGGACAAGAAGAAGCAGGTGACCGCGATGGACCTCGAGGCGCTGGTGACCGACGAGCTGCGCGAGGACGTGGCGTCGTACGGCCTCGAGTGGTTCGACGTCGAGGCCTCCTCGCGCCGGCCGCCGCACGCCACGGTCGCGATCCGCACGCCGGACGGCGACGTCGTGCGCGGCAACTTCACCGGCGACGGACCGGTCGACGCGATCTTCCGCGCGATCAACGCCGCCACGCGCCGCGAGGCGCGGCTGCGCGAGTTCCGGATCGACGCCGTGACCGGGGGCCAGGACGCGCTCGGCGAGGCCAGCGTGATCCTCGAGGTAGCCGGGCAGTCGGCCGCCGGCCAGGGCGTGTCGACCGACATCATCGAGGCGGCCGCGCTCGCCTACGTGCGCGCGCTCTCCAACGCCGAGCGCAAGGTGGCGGCCGCCGCGGCGGCGGCCGAGGAGCAGCGGGAGCTCACGGCCGCGCCATAGCGCGGCCCTGCGCGAAGGCCGCGTCGAGCACGCCCTCGACGCGGGCGGGGTCCATCAGATTCGGACCGATCGCCCTCGACGAGGCGGCGTCGGGGGTGAGCGGCGCGGACTTGGATGCCCCGCGCCTTGAGCGCCATCTGCTCGGCGCCGAGGACGGCGCTCGTGGGCGCCTTGAACGGGCCCGTGGCTGTCGGCGCGAGGCAGAGCACACGCACGCCGCGGCCGCCGGGCGCGGCGTCGAGGTTCGTGAGGCTCCAGACGCCGCCGTCGACGTACTCGCGGTCGCCGATCGTGACCGGGGCGAACAGCCAGGGGACCGCGCAGGAGGCGAGGACCGCGTCTCTGACGCTCGCGGCCGGCGCGCCGGGCGCGCCGAACATGACGCGGCGGCCGGTGCGGCGGTCCACCGCGGCGATGCGGAGGCGGCCGTCGAACTGCGCATCGAGGGAGTCGATGTAGGCGCCGACGGGATCGAGCCGGCGGTCCGGCCGAGGCGCTCGCGCCAGCGCCGCGGCTCTGACGGCGCGGCCGGCGGGCTCGAGGCCGGCCAGCGCGAACGGCGCGAGCGGGGCGGCGGCGGTGGCGCCGAGCCTTCCCGCCGTCCGCGCCAGCCCGGCGCCGAGGAGGCGAAGCGAGGCGCCGGGGCTCCCGTCCGGATCGTGCTCTGCGGCTTGCGCACCCCACTCGCGGGCGGCCCGGTCGCCGGCCTCCGGCCGCCGGCCCGCCGCCAGCGTCGCCGCGACGATCGAGCCCGCGGAGGTGCCGACCAGGTACTCGCATTGGGTGAAGTCGAGCGCTTCGGAGGCCGATTCCATGCCGCTCAGCAGACCGCGCATCCACGCCTCGCCGAGTGTGCCGCCGGCGCCGAGGACGAGGGTGTCGGGGAGCTCGATCACTTTGTCCATGATGCCGCGGCGGGTTGCGGCGAACGTCAACTGCGGCAGGTAGGGGAGCGGGGGAGCTTCCCGCGTGGCTGGCGAGGGGGGTGGCCAGAGAAACTGTCCTCCTGGGAAAGGTTTGCTTGCCACCCCCCTCGAACTGACCGCGCCGTTGGCACACCAGCTCCCCTACCCAGCGCAGTTGAAGTTCGTCCCTGTACGCGATAACGTACAAACGTATGGCAACGGCGGCGGAGCCGATCCCGGCCATCGGCAGGCGTATCAGAGCCCTCCGCGAGGCGATGGACCTGTCGCTCAGAGACCTCGCCGAGCGCTCCGGCGTCTCGGCCCCGATGCTCTCGCAGGTGGAGCGCGGCGAGACCAGCCCGACCTTGCAAATAGCCGCCCGCATCGCCGCCGGCCTCGAGCTGCGGCTGTCGCAGCTGCTGCGGCTCGACGAAGGCGGCAGTGTCTCCGTCGTGCGCTCCGGCCACGGCCGCCGCGGCGGCGCCGACGGCCACCGCTACGAGATCCTCAGCCCGCCGCTGCCGGGCCTGCGCGCGGAGCTCTCCCGCCATCGCCTCGCCTGCGAACGCGACCACGGGCGGGCCCGGCGACCCGCCGATGCACGAGCCCGGGTCGCGCGAGACCGCGGTGGTCGAGTCCGGCGTGCTCGAGTTGCACGTCGACGGCCAGCGCCACAGACTCACGGCGGGCGACTGCGTGACCTTCGACGCCGATCTTCCGCACCACTTCGAGAACCCCGGAAAGGAGGAGGCCGTCCTGTTGGCCGTCGTGTCGGCGGGGCTGCGACGCTCATGAGCCCGAGCACCCTCTTCGACAAGATCTGGGCCGCACACGAGGTGGCCCCGGGTCTGATCTACATCGACCTTCACCTCGTCCACGAGGTCACGAGCCCGCAGGCGTTCGACGGCCTGCGGTTGGCCGGCCGCCAGGTCCGCCGGCGCGACCGGACGCTCGCGACGGCCGACCACAACGTGCCGACCGACGGCACCCCGGTCGCCGCCCGCATCCGCGACGAGCTCAGCCGCGTGCAGGTCGAGACGCTCGAGCGCAACTGCGAGGAGTTCGGCGTCCCGCTGTACTCGATCGGCTCCGACCGCCAGGGGATCGTGCACGTGATCGGCCCCGAGCTCGGCGTCACCCAGCCGGGCATGACGATCGTCTGCGGCGACTCCCACACCGCCACCCACGGCGCCTTCGGCGCGCTCGCGTTCGGGATCGGCACCAGCGAGGTCGAGCACGTCCTCGCCACCCAGTGCCTCGGCCAGCGCAAGCCGAAGTCGATGCGGATCAACTACTCCGGCGAGCTCGGGTTCGGCGTCACGCCCAAGGACCTGATCCTCGGCACGATCGGCCAGATGGGCATCGGCGGCGCCGCCGGCCACGTCGTCGAGTACGCCGGGCCGGCGATCGAAGGGCTCTCGATGGAGGGCCGGATGACGATCTGCAACATGACCATCGAGGGCGGCGGCCGTGCCGGCATGGTGGCGCCCGACGACACGACGTCCGAGTGGGTCGCCGGCCGCCCGGGCGCGCCCGCCGAGATCGACCCGGCCTGGCGCGACCTCCACACCGACGAAGGCGCGCCCTTCGACAAGCAGATCGACGTCGACGCCGGCGCGCTCTCTCCGCAGGTCACCTGGGGCACCACGCCGGGCATGGTCGTCCCGGTCACCGAGGCGGTCCCCGAGCCGCAGGGCGAGGGCGACGAGCGCGCCCTCAAGTACATGGCGCTCGAGGCCGGCACGCCGGTGCAGGAGATCAAGCTCGACCGCGTCTTCATCGGGTCGTGCACGAACTCGCGGATCGGCGACCTCCGCGCCGCCGCCGAGGTGATCAAGGGCCGGCGCGTGGCCTCGACGGTCGACGCCATGGTCGTCCCCGGCTCCCAGCAGGTCGCGATCCAGGCCGAGGAGGAGGGCCTCGACGAGGTCTTCCGCGCCGCCGGCTTCGACTGGCGCACGGCCGGCTGCTCGATGTGCCTGGGGATGAACCCCGACATCCTCCAGCCCGGCGAGCGCTGCGCCTCGACCTCGAACCGCAACTTCGAGGGCCGCCAGGGCCGCGGCGGGCGCACGCACCTGGTCTCGCCCCAGATGGCCGCCGCGGCCGCCATCGAGGGGCACTTCGTCGACATCAGGGAGTGGTCCTAGATGGAGCCGGTGACCACCGTGGCGGGCGACGTCAGCGTGCTCGACCGCAACGACGTCGACACCGACCAGATCATCCCCAAGCAGTTCCTCAAGCGCGTGGAGCGGACCGGCTTCGGCGAGTTCCTGTTCTACGACTGGGCGAAGGAGGACGGCTGGGACCTGCCGCCCAACCCGATCCTCGTCACCGGCCGCAACTTCGGCTCCGGCTCGTCGCGCGAGCACGCCCCGTGGGCGCTGCAGGACTACGGCTTCCGCGCGATCGTGGCGCCCAGCTTCGCCGACATCTTCTTCAGCAACTGCACCAAGATCGGCCTCCTGCCGGTCGTCGTGCCCGAGGACGAAACGCGTGCGCTGATGAAGGCCGGCTCGGCGGAGATCGACCTCGAGGCGCGCGAGGTGCGCTTCGACGGCCGTTCGGTGGCGTTCGAGCTCGACGACGACATCCGCCACCGCCTGCTCAACGGGCTCGACGACATCGCGCTGACGCTCCAGCAGTCGGATGCGATCGACGCCTACGAGCGCGACCGCGAGCGCGCCGGACCCGTCACCACCGCGCTCTAGATCGAGATCCCGTACGCCTCCGTGAACGCGTCCTGCGCGTAGGCGAGCGACGCGTAGGCGAAGCCCATGTCGCCCCAATCGGTGCCCCAGCTGTTGCGGACGATGAAGCGGTCGGGCGTGTAGCCCACCAGCGCGACGGCGTGGCCGCCGTGCTTGGTCTTCGGCTGGTACTCGTCGAGGTTCCCGGCCGTGTCCGAGGCGGCATCCCAGGTGCGGTCGACGTCGAGCCGCGTGAGGATCGGGCCGCTGGTCGCGAGCCAGCGCCGCCACGACGCGAGCGATCCGCCGCGGCTCAGCGACAGGTTGAAGTAGGACCGGATCTTGAGCTGCGCGGCGAGCGCGTAGAACGTCTCGGGCTTGCCGGGATACAGCCTTCCGCTGAACGGCAGCACGGTCTCCTTCACCGCCCCGTACTTGCGCGCCACGTCGAGCGCCGCCTTCAGGCTCGTGCCGGAGTTCTCGATGAACGTGGTCGGCGAGTTGTCGAGCTCGTCGGTCTCCTTCGACGCCATCCAGATGAACCGCTTCGACAAGGCGTCCGTGTCCTTGATCCGGCCTGCTTTCGTGAAGTGCCAGCGCAGCAGCGCGTCGGCGGTGGCCCAGCCGACGCACGACCCGGTGGTGCCCTGGTCGCCCACCTTCCACCACGTCTCGCGCAGATCCTTCGACCGCGGGACGGCCGCCGCGGCGACTGCGAGGAGCCCGGCGGCGTCCGCCTGCTCGAGCCGCCAATCGCGCCCGGTGTCGCGCGACGGGACGACGTTGAGCACCCGCCGGACGCGCTTCGGCCGCCGCTTCGCACGGCGCTTGGCTTGGGGCATGGCGCGACCCTAACCGGGTAGCGTGGCGTGCGCCATGAAGATCGTCACGCTCCCCGGCGACGGCATCGGCCCGGAGGTGCTCGCAGCGACGCTCGAGGTGCTCGGAGAGGTGGCCGGCGACCTCACGTACGAGGAGCGCCTGATCGGCGGCGCCGCGATCGATGCCACCGGCACCGCGCTGCCGGACGAGACGCTGGAGTCGTGCAAGAGCGCGGACGCCGTCCTGCTCGCCGCGGTCGGCGGCCCGCAGTGGGACACGACCGACCCGGACGAGCCGCGCCCCGAGCAGGGGCTGCTCGGCCTGCGCCAGGGCCTCGGCCTGTACGCCAACCTGCGCCCCGTCCGCCCGCTGCCCGCGCTCTACGGCGAGAGCCCGCTCAAGCGCGAGGTGATCGAGCGCACCGACCTGCTCGTCGTGCGCGAGCTCACGGGCGGCATCTACTTCGGCGAGAAGGGCCGCGCCGACGGCCGCGCGCACGATGTATGCGCCTACACCGAGCACGAGATCGAGCGGATCGCCCGCACCGCCTTCCAGGCCGCGCGCTCGCGCGTAACCAGCGTCGACAAGGCCAACGTGCTCGAGACCAGCCGCCTGTGGCGCGAGGTCGTCACGCGCGTGCACCGCGCCGAGTTCCCGAACATCGAGCTCGAGCATCTGCTGGTCGACAACGCCGCGATGCGGCTCGTCGCCGCCCCCCGCCACTTCGACGTGATCCTCACCGAGAACATGTTCGGCGACATCCTCAGCGACGAGGCGGCGATGCTCACCGGCTCGATCGGTCTGCTCCCGAGCGCCAGCCTCGGCGGCGAGGGCCCCGGGCTGTTCGAGCCCGTCCACGGGTCGGCGCCGGACATCGCCGGCCAGGGCATCGCCAATCCGCTGGCGATGTTCCTGTCCGCCGCGCTGATGCTGCGCCACGGATTGAGCAGGGAGGAGCAAGCGGCGCGGATAGAATCGGCCGTAGACAAGGCCCTCGAAGCCGGCTTGCGGACCGGCGACCTGGGCGGGAAGGCGACGACCGCCGAAGCGACTCGCGCGGTGCTGGAGGAGTTGACGTGAAGCAAGCGGACCTCATCTGGATGAACGGCGAGTTCGTCGCTTGGGAGGACGCCAAGGTTCACGTACTCACGCACGCGCTCCACTACGGCACCGGGGTGTTCGAGGGCGTCCGCGCCTACGAGACGGCGCGTGGGGCGGCGATCTTCCGCCACCAGGACCACATCGACCGGCTGTTCAAGTCGGCCCAGATGTACTACATGGACGTCCCGTACACGAAGGAGCAGATCCGCGAGGCGACGCTCGAGCTGATCGCCCGCAACGGCCTCAAGGAGTGCTACATCCGGCCGGTCGTGTACCGCGGCGCCGGGCCGATGGGCCTGTACCCGCTCGACTGCCCGGTCGACGTCTTCATCGCCGTCTGGGAGTGGGGCACCTACCTGGGCGAGGAGGGCAAGCAGCGCGGCGTGACCGGCAAGGTCGTCTCCTGGCGCAAGATCGGGCAGGACGCGCTGATCCCGCTCGCCAAGGCCAACGGCCAGTACCTCAACTCCGTGCTGGCCAAGATCGAGGCCGACAAGGCGGGCTACGAGGAGGGCATCCTGCTCGACCAGCGCGGCTTCGTGTGCGAGGGCACGGGCGAGAACCTGTTCGTGGTCAAGGACGGCGTGATCGCCACGCCGGGCTTCAACTCGTCGATCCTCGGCGGCATCAACCGGCTGTCGGCGATCACCATCGCGCGCGACCTCGGCTACGAGCTGGTCGAGCGCGATGTCGCCCGCGGCGAGCTCTACACCGCCGACGAGGTGTTCATGACCGGCACCGCCGCCGAGCTGACGCCGCTGCGCGAGATCGACGACCAGCCGATCGGCACCGGGGAGCCCGGTCCGATCACGCGCGCGGTCCAGTCGGTGTTCGAGGACGCGCTGCACGGTCGCTCCGACCGCTACGCCGACTGGCTCGACGTGGTGCCGCAGCCGGCCGAAGCTCCGTGACGCGGATCGCGATCTACGACACCACCCTGCGCGACGGGATGCAGGGTCAGGGCATGTCGCTGTCCGTGGAGGAGAAGGTCCGCGTCGCGCACGTGCTCGACGAGCTCGGGATCCCGCTCATCGAGGCCGGCTTCCCCGCCTCGAACCCGAAGGAGGCCGAGCTGTTCGCGCGGCTCGAGCACGAGGGACTGCACGCCGACGTGTGCGCGTTCGGGATGACCCGTCGCCGCGGCGCGTCGGCCGAGGAGGATCCGGCGCTGCGCGCGCTCGCGGACTCGTTCGCGCCGGTCTGCACGCTGGTCGGCAAGACCTGGGGCCTGCACCTCGAGAAGGTCGTGCGCGTCGACCGCGACGAGAACCTGGCGATGATCGCCGACTCGATCGCGTACCTGATCGCTCGGGGCAAGCGCGTGATCTACGACGCCGAGCATTTCTTCGACGGCTGGCGCGACGACCGCGGCTACGCGATCGCGTGCCTGGAGGCGGCGGCCGGCGCCGAGAACCTGACGCTGTGCGACACCAACGGGGCGTCGCTGCCCGGGCAGGTCGCCGAGGCCGTGCGCGCAGTCCGCACCGCGCTGCCGGCCGCCGCGCTCGGCATCCATTGCCACAACGACTCCGAGTGCGGGGTCGCGAACTCGCTGGCGGCGGTCGAGGAGGGCGCAACGCTCGTCCAGGGCACCATCAACGGCTATGGCGAGCGCTGCGGCAACGCCAACCTCACCAGCATCGTCCCGTCGCTGCAGCTCAAGCTCGGGCACGACTGCCTGCCTTCGCTCGAGGGCTGGACCGAGGCCGCCCACTACCTCGACGAGCTGCTGAACCTGACGCCGGACGCGAACCAGCCGTACGTCGGCAAGAACGCGTTCGCGCACAAGGGCGGGATGCACGTGGCGGGCGTGAACGCCGACCCGGCGACGTTCGAGCACATCGACCCGGCGGCGGTCGGCAACAGCCGCGAGGTGCTGGTCTCCGAGCTGTCTGGCAAGGGGACGGTGATCGCGCACGCCGGCGGGGCGCTGGACGACGGCACCGCCGCGCGCGTGGTCGAGCGGGTCAAGGAGCTCGAGCACCGCGGCTTCCAGTTCGAGGCCGCCGACGGCTCGTTCGACCTGCTGATCCGGCGCGAGACCGGCGACTACGAGCCGCTGTTCCGCCTCGAGTCGTGGCGCGTGATCACCGAGAAGCGCGAGGACGGCCGGGTCCAGACCGAGGCGACGATCAAGATCTGGGTCGAAGGGCAACGGTATGTCCGGGTGGCGGAGGGCAACGGCCCGGTGAATGCCCTGGATGCGGCCTTGAGGGCCGCACTAGGGGAGCGCCATCCGCACCTGCGCGACATCAAGCTCGTCAACTACAAGGTCCGGATCCTCGACGAGTGGAAGGCGACCGGCGCCACCACGCGCGTGCTGCTCGACGCCACCGACGGCACCGACACGTGGGGCTCGATCGGCGTGCACGAGAACGTGATCGAGGCGAGCTGGGACGCGCTGGTCGACTCGCTCGAGGCCGGAATGGTCCGCTCGCGCGCGCCGCAGGCGTGATCCCGCTGGCCCAGCCCGTGCTCGGCGAGGCCGAGGAGCGGGCCGTGCTCGAGGTGCTGCGCTCGGGCCAGCTCTCGCTCGGCCCGCGGCTGGCGGAGTTCGAGAGCGTGTTCGCGGCGCGCGTGGGCGCCCGGCACGCTTCGGCGGTCTCGTCCGGCACCGCTGCGCTGCATCTGGCGCTGCGGGCGGTCGGCGTGGCTGGAGGGGACGAGGTCGTGACCTCGCCGTTCTCGTTCGTCGCCTCCGCCAACGCGATCGTGTACGAGGGCGCGACGCCGGTGTTCGCCGACATCGACCCGGTCACGCTGAACCTCGACCCGGACGCCGCGGCGGCGGCGATCACCGGCCGCACGCGCGCGCTGCTGCCGGTGCACATCTTCGGCTACCCGGCCGACGTGCCGGCGCTCGAGATGCATGGGCTGCCGATCGTCGAGGACGCGTGCGAGGCGCTCGGCGCCGTCCACGCCGACGGGACTCGGGTCGGCGGCCGCGGTCACCCGGCGGCGTTCGGCTTCTACGCCAACAAGCAGCTCACCACCGGCGAGGGCGGGATGCTCACGATGGGGTCGGCCGAGCACAAGGAGCGGGTCGACTCCGAGCGCAACCAGGGCCGCGCGCCCGACATGGGCTGGCTCGACCACGACCGGCTCGGCTTCAACTACCGGCTGACCGACATCGCGTGCGCGATGGGGCTGGCGCAGCTGGAGCGGCTCGACGAGATGCTCGCCGACCGCGCGCGCGTGGCGGGCTGGTACCGGGAGGCGCTGGCCGGGAGCGAGCTCGGCCTTCCTTGCGAGGACTCGGGCGGCGACGTGCGCGGCTGGTTCGTGTTCGTGGTGCAGGTCCCGCGCGACCGCGACCGCGTGATCGCCGACCTGCGGGCGGCCGGTGTGCAGTCGAAGCCGTATCTGCCGGCGATCCATCTGATGTCGTACTACCGCGAGCGGTTCGGTCACCGGGAGGGCGAGTTCCCGGTGTGCGAGGACGTCGCCGCGCGGTCGATCGCGCTGCCGTTCTTCCCGCGCATGAGCGAGGGTCAGGTGGCGCAGGTGGCCGAGGCGCTGCTCACAGCGCTTTGACGTAGCCGACGAAGCCGGGGCCGCCGATCGCGGCCGCGGCCTTGGCGGTGGGCGCGCGGCGGACCTCCCGCTGGCGGTAGCCGGCGGCCTCGTACAGCGAGCGGGCGGCGTCGTTGTGCAGCCCGGTGTCGAGTGCGACGCCGTCGAGCCCGGCGGCGGCCGCCGCCTCCTCGGCGCAGGCCAGCATGGTGCGCGCCACGCCGCGACGGCGGAACTCGGGGGCCACCGCGAGCGCATCGACGTAGAGGCTGCGCGCCGGCGGGTGGGGAGAGACCAGCCCCGCGGCGCGCAGGTGGCGCAGCAGGGCGGGCCAGCGCCACGGCGGCACACGCGGCGCGGTGAGCGACACGAAGCGGCGCGCGCGCTCGTCCCCCTCGGCGACCGGGAACCACGCGATCACCCCGGCCACGTCTCCGTCGAGCTCCACCACGCGGCAGACCTCGAAGCTCGCGGCGTGCCCGCGGCGGCTGTAGACGGCGGCCAGCATCCCGCGGGCGCGCGCCTCCGAACCGGCGTACGCGTCGTAGTACGGCTGCGCCGACTCGTACAGCAGCCCGTCCGCCGGATCGGCGGGCGTGGCGGGCCGGAGCGCGAACGACATCTGAGTCATCATGGCGGCCTATGGCGCGCTTCACCATCCCGCAGGACGCGGTCTTCCAGCAGCTCAACGCCTCGATCGGATTCGACTGGCGGCTGGGGCCATACGACATCGAGCAGTCGCGCGCGCACGTGAAGATGCTGGCGGCGGCGGGCATCGTGACGGCGGCCGATCGTGACGCGCTGCTCAACGGCCTCGACCGGGTGGCGGAGGAGCTCGACTCGGGTTCGTTCCCGTTTCGCGAGGACGACGAGGACATCCACATGGCGATCGAGCGGCGGCTGACCGAGATCGCCGGGCCGGTCGGCGGCAAGCTCCACACCGCGCGCTCCCGCAACGACCAGGTCGCGACCGACGTGGCGATGTTCACGCGCGCGCACGCGCTCGGGACGGTCGAGCGCCTGCAGGCGCTGCAGAGCGCGCTGGTGCAGCTCGCCGACCGGCACCTCGACTGGCCGATGCCCGGCTACACGCACCTCCAGCGCGCCCAGCCGGTCTACCTCTCCCACCATCTGCTCGCCTACTTCTGGATGTTCCGGCGCGACGCGCGGCGGTTCGAGCACGTGCTCGGCGCGACCTCCGACCTGCCGCTGGGCGCCGGCGCCCTGGCGGGGGTGAACTTCGCGACCGACCGCGGGCTGGTGGCGCGAGAGCTGGGCTTCGCGGGCGTGGTGCCGAACTCGATCGACGCCGTCTCCAACCGCGACTTCGTGCTCGACTACCTGGCCGCGGCGGCGACCTGCGCCACCCATCTCTCACGCCTCGGCGCCGAGATCGTGCTGTGGTCGAGTGACGAGTTCGGCTTCTGCGAGGTGTCCGACGCGTGGGCGTCGGGCTCTTCGATCATGCCGCAGAAGAAGAACCCCGACGCGGCCGAGCTCCTGCGCGCAAAGGCGCCGCGCGTGGTCGGTCACCTGAGCGCGCTGCACGGGGTGCTTCACGGCCTGCCGCTGACCTACAACAAGGACATGCAGGAGGACAAGGAGCACCTGTTCGACGCCGCCGACACGCTGGACCTGTGCCTGCAGGCGGCGACGGGGATGCTGGCTTCGCTGTCGTTCGACCGGGAGCGGCTCGCGGAGGCGGCCGCGGACGAGATGATCGCCGCGGTCGACGTGGCCGACATGCTGGTGCGGCGGGGCGTGCCGTTCCGGCAGTCGCACGGCATCGTGGCTGCGCTGGTGCGCCAGGCGGTCGGCTCGGGCCGCACGCTCTCGCAGCTGTCGCGCGCGGAGTTGGCGGAGTTCTCGGACGCCCTCGACGACGACTACTACGAGGTCCTGTCCTCGCGGGCGTGGCTGGAGTCGAAGGTGTCCGAGGGCGGCACCGCCCTGGACCGTGTGCGGGAGCAGTTGGCTCACGCGCGGGCGGAGCTGGACGGCCAGCCCGCTTGACGGTCTCACACGCGTTCTACGACCGGCCGGTGGTCGAGGTCGCCCGCGCGCTGGTGGGTTGCGTGGTCCGGCACGGCGAGACCGCCGGCGTGATCGTCGAGACCGAGGCGTACCACATGTCCGAGCCGGCCTGCCACGCCTACGTGGGGCTGACGGCGCGCACGGGCGTCCTGTTCGGAGCCCCGGGGCACGCCTACGTCTATCGCTCGTACGGGATCCACGCGCTGCTGAACGCGGTGTGCGAGCCGGAGGGGGTCGGTGCCGCGGTCCTGATCCGGGCGCTCGAGCCGCTCGAGGGCATCGAGGTGATGCGGGCGCGGCGGGGCGTCGACGACCTGTGCGCGGGCCCGGGGAAGCTGACCCAGGCCCTCGGGATCGGCTTGGAGATGAACGGGGCCGACCTGGCCGCCGGCCCGGTGGTGATCGAGGCGCCGCCGCCGGGATGGGCCGAGGTTTCCGTGGCTGTCGGCACTCGGATCGGGATCACCAAGGCGGCCGAATTGCCGTGGCGGTTCTGTGTGGCCGACTCTCCGAGCGTCTCGCGGCCCAGGCCAACGTCAACTGCGGCTGGGTAAGGAAGCGGTGGATCGGCCGCGCGGCGAGATCCGTGCGGTCTCGCGGCGCTCACCGAGGGGGGTGTGACCCTGATCGTTTCACGTATAGGCAACAGTTATTCGGTCACACCCCCCGGAGTCCGGCCGCGCGGGCGGCTCCCAGCTTCCCTACCCAGCGCAGTTGACGTTCGCCCGCGCTACGGAGTCGTCGGCGCAGCCTCGCCACCCGCAGCCGGCGCCGGCTCCTCGGGCGCCGGCTCGGCAGGCGCGGCGCGGGCGCCGTCTCCTCGGGCGGCGGCGCGGGCGGGGCGGGTGTCTCGGGCACCGCCGTCGGGGCCGGAGCGACCGGGGCCGGCTCGACAGGGGTCACCGGCGCGACCGGGACCTCCTCAGGTTCCTCGACCTTCGTCGGATAGATGCTCTGGATCGACTCCGCGAACGTCCGGAAGATGCTCGCCGGGTAGGTACCGCCCGCCACCGGCTGGCCGCCGAACTCCGTGTTCATCGACTTGAGCTCGTCGGGGTAGCCGACCCAGACGGCGACCGTGTACTCGGGCGTCCAGCCCACGAACCAGGCGTCGCCATAGCCCTCGGTCGTCCCGGTCTTGCCCGCGATCGGCAGGCCGCCGACCTGCGCGCGCGTGCCGGTGCCGACCTTGACCACATTCCGCAGCAGCGACTCGACCTGCTCGGCGACGCTCTCCTCGAGCACGTTGCGCGTCCGCGTGCGGTTGACCCCGCGCTCGCCGTCGGGCAGCGTGATCGGCTTCCACTCGCCCTCGTCCTCTTCGTGCTCGATCCGGCCAATGCCGACCGGGCCCGGCGCGCGCTCGTCGCGCGGGTTGTCCGAGCCCGGGCTCAGAGTGCCGAACACGAGGTCGCCGCCGCTTGCGAACGTCTCGTACGCGTGCGCCATGTCGAGCGGTGTGACGCCCTTCTTGAGGCCGCCGAGCGTCATCGCCCAGTTGCTCGAGACGTTGGTGCGGATCCCCATCCGCTCCGCCAGCTGCGCGATCTTCCGGGTCCCGATCTTGATGCCCACCTGCGCGAACACCGAGTTGTCGGAGAACGTGGTCGCGCGCGCGAGGGTGGTGATCCCGGAGTAGGCGCCTTCGTAGTTGTTGACGGTGAAGACCTCCTTCGACTTCGGGACGTCGAAGGTCGTCTTCTTCGACGCCCACGTCGAGTTCGGCGAGATGCCCTGGCGCAGCGCCTCGGCCAGGATGAACGGCTTGATCGCCGAGCCGGGCTGCCGCTGGCCCTGGGTGGCGAGGTTGAACGGCAGCTCGTTGTAGTCGTCGCCGCCGACCATCGCCCGGACCTCGCCGGTGTCGTTGTGGATGGCCACCAGCGCGGCGCGCGGGCCTTCGCGGTACGGGAGCCAGTTCTCGATCGCGGCGTCGGCGGCCTCCTGCAGCTTGCCGTCGATCGTCGTGCGCACGCGCAGGCCGCCCTCGAACGCCAGCCGCGCGCCCTCCTGCCCGCCGCCGAGGCGGTCGACGACCTGCTGCTTGATCCACGAGGTGAAGTAGGGATAGGCGGTGTCCTCGGCCGGCGGCTGGAGGTCACCGCGGTCGGGCAGCGGCTCATTGATCGCATCGTCGTACTGCTGCAGGGTCAGGAACTCCTGGTCGCGCATGTAGCGGAGCACGAGGTTGCGCCGCGCGAGCGCCGCCTCCGGGTTCGCAATCGGGTCGTAGGCGCTGGGAGACGCGACCATGCCGGCCAGGAGCGCCGCCTCGTGCGGGGCGAGCCGGGCGGCGCAGTTGTCGCCGCGCCTCTCGTCGCACCCGGGGTGGTTCGCCTGGAAGTACGTGCGAGCGGCCGCCTCGATGCCGTACGCGCCGTTGCCGAAGTAGATCGTGTTGAGGTAGTTGCGGAGGATCTGCTCCTTCGACCACTTGCGCGTGAGGTGGTACGCGAGGGCGGCCTCGCGGAGCTTCTGGAACACCGTCCGCTCGTCCTGGGCGGCGAGCGCGTTCTTGACGAACTGCTGGGTGATCGTGGAGCCGCCCTGTACGACCTTCTGCTGGACGACGTCCTGGTAGAGCGCGCGGCCGATGCCGCGAAGGTCGACGCCGTCGTTGGTGTAGAAGCGGCGGTCCTCGATCGCGATGACCGCGTGCTTCATGACCGGCGCGATCTGGTTCTCGCGCAGGAACAGCCGCTTCTCGTTGCCGGTCAGCAGGCCGATCTTATGCCCGTCGCGGTCGTAGATGACCGAGTTGCGCCACGACGGCTGCTCGAGCTCGGGCAGGTCGGAGGCGACGGCCATGAGCATCCCGAAGACGGTCGAGACGGCGGCCAGGGCGCCGAGGCCGAGCAGGAGCGCGAAGAGTCGCAGCTTGCGGATGCGGACGCGGCGGCGGGGCGGCGCGGGCTTGTGCTTGCCCTGCGGCCGTAAGGGGACGACGGTAGCCCCGTCACCGGCGCCGTTGGACGCGCCGGAGGACGGTTCGGCTGTACGTTCGCGATCGCTCATGGGGTGGGTGGGGACCCGCCTCGAGCTTCTGCGCCCGATGGTCGTCCGCGGGGGCCGTCCAGACCCTGCAGGAGGCTAGCATTGGCCTGGATGGACGACCCCGCCCTCCAGGCCGCGCACCTGACCAGGAACGCGGTCGAGTCGCTGCCGGCGGAGGCGCTCGAAGCACGCCTGCGCGAGGGCCGTCCGCTGCGGGTGAAGCTCGGCCTGGACCCGACGGCGAGCGATCTCCATCTCGGCCACGCCGTCGTGCTCCAGAAGCTGCGCGAGTTCCAGGACGCCGGCCACACCGTGGTCCTCATCGTGGGCGACTACACCGCCCGGGTCGGCGACCCGAGCGGCCGCTCCGCGACCCGGCCGGTTCTGTCCGGCGAGGAGATCGACGCCCACGCGCGCACGTACGTGGCGCAGGCCGGCAAGGTCCTGCGGACCGACGAGCGGCTCGAGCTGCGCCACAACAGCGAGTGGCTCGACATGCCGGCCGAGGACCTGTTCCGGCTCGCGCGGGTGCCGACCGTCGCCCAGCTGCTCGAGCGCGACGACTTCGCCAAGCGGTTCGCGGGCAACGAGCCGATCTCGCTCCTGGAGCTGCTGTACCCGGTGCTGCAGGGCTACGACTCGGTGGCGATCCGGTCCGACGTCGAGATGGGGGGGACCGACCAGACCTTCAACCTGCTGATGGGACGGGCGATCCAGAGCGCCTACGGGCAGCCGCCGCAGTCGATCCTCACGATGCCGCTGCTGCCGGGCACGGACGGCGTGCAGAAGATGTCGAAGTCGGTCGGCAACCAGATCGGGATCACGGATCCGCCGGACGAGATCTACGGCAAGACGCTGTCGGTGCCCGATGCGGTTCTGCCCGAGTTCTACACGCTGTTGCTGGGCCGGCCGGCGCCGGCGGACGAATCGCCGCGCGACGCCAAGCGCGCGCTGGCGAGGGCGCTCGTGGAGCGGTTCCACGGGGCGGTGGCGGCGCGCGAGGCGGAGGCGGCGTTCGACCGCGTGTTCGTGTCGCGCGACCTCCCGGAGGAGATCGAGGAGGCGGCCGTGCACGCATCCAACGGAGCCGTGCACCTGCCCGAGCTGATCGCCGACCTGTTCGGCGGGTCGCGGTCGGAGGCGCGGCGGGTGATCGCGGGCGGCGGCGTGAAGCTCGACGGCGAGCCGGTGGCCGATCTCGATCTTCCGGCCTCGGAGTTGGACGGCCGGGTGCTGCAGGTCGGCAAGCGGCGCTTTCGCCGGCTGCGCCTGGCGTGACGACGGACCCCGGATCGCCGGGCGTGCCGTGACCGTCCACACCGGGCTGCTCCGGCTGGAGACCGAGGGCGAGGGCCAGATCGTCGACCTCACCGAGGGCGTGCTCGCGGTGGTGCGCCAGAGCGGCGTCTCGCAGGGCATCGTCACGGTGTTCGTGACCGGCTCGACCGCCGCGGTGACCACGATGGAGTACGAGCCGGGCGGAGTGCGGGACCTGCGCGAGACGCTCGAGCGCCTGGTGCCGCGGGCGCGGCCCGAGGGCGGCGACTACGCCCACAACGTCGTCAACGCCGACGACAACGCCCATTCCCACCTGCGGGCGTCGCTCGTGGGGCCGTCGGAGACCGTACCGCTGGTCGCCGGCCGCCTCGTCCTCGGGACCTGGCAGCAGCTCGTGCTGATCGACTTCGACGACCGCCCGCGGCGGCGCGAGGTGCACGTGCAGGTGGTCTCGTAGCGGCAGGCCGGCACGGCGTCCCGAGCCCGGCCCGCGGCGAACCGCGCGCGCCGTGAGTCGCCACCCGCGCCGCGTTCCTGCCCGGCCGCCAAAGCGACCCGCGCGCACGCC
Source organism: uncultured Solirubrobacteraceae bacterium (assembly GCA_963849695.1). Taxonomy (GTDB): domain Bacteria; phylum Actinomycetota; class Thermoleophilia; order Solirubrobacterales; family Solirubrobacteraceae; genus DASSUW01. The sequence continues at coordinate 89,233 of CAWKIT010000018.1, read as the reverse complement.
GTGAGCCGCCGTCGCGAGCCCGTCGACGCGCCGATCACGGGCTCGGCGAGTGATACAGTGCCGCGCCGCTGGAGGAGCTCCGCCGCTTGGACACGGCTCGCGGGGCGCGCTACACTCCATTGCCCGCTCGGGACAGCTCCCGAGTGCGCTCGCGCGGAGGAGCCCCCTCCGCCCAGGGGCGCGGCGGTCTTTGAAAACTCAACAGCATGCGCACCGATCGACTCTGGCCTCGCGCCGGAGTCATGATCTGTGCGTCCAGGTTCGTCAATGCCGGCGGCGCTCTTCGGAGCGCACGTACGGCACCTGAACAAAACCTCGTCGAACGCATCCGGCGCCGGCCACGTGTACGGCCGCGCCCTCGTGAGATGCGCGACAAACTCTGTGAGCAGTTCTTCACGGAGAGTTTGATCCTGGCTCAGGACGAACGCTGGCGGCGTGCTTAACACATGCAAGTGGAGCGACGAACCAGGCTTCGGCCTGGGGCAGAGCCGCGAACGGGTGAGTAACACGTGGGTAACCCACCCCGGTGACCGGGACAACCCGAGGAAACTCGGGCTAATACCGGATGTACTGCTCTCTCACATGGGAGAACAGGAAAGATAGCTTCGGCCTTCGCACCGGGACGGGCCCGCGGCGCATTAGCTTGTTGGTGGGGTAAAGGCCTACCAAGGCGACGATGCGTAGCTGGTCTGAGAGGACGATCAGCCACACTGGGACTGAGACACGGCCCAGACTCCTACGGGAGGCAGCAGTGGGGAATCTTGCGCAATGCGCGAAAGCGTGACGCAGCAACGCCGCGTGGGGGAAGAAGGCCTTCGGGTTGTAAACCCCTTTCAGTTGGGACGAAGCTTCGCCGGTGAACAGCCGGCTGGAGTGACGGTACCTTCAGAAGAAGCCCCGGCTAACTACGTGCCAGCAGCCGCGGTAATACGTAGGGGGCTAGCGTTGTCCGGAATCATTGGGCGTAAAGCGCGTGTAGGCGGCCCGGTAAGTCCGCTGTGAAAGTCGAGGGCTCAACCCTCGAACGCCGGTGGATACTGTCGGGCTCGAGTACGGAAGAGGCGAGTGGAATTCCTGGTGTAGCGGTGAAATGCGCAGATATCAGGAGGAACACCTATTGCGAAGGCAGCTCGCTGGGACGTAACTGACGCTGAGACGCGAAAGCGTGGGGAGCAAACAGGATTAGATACCCTGGTAGTCCACGCTGTAAACGATGGGCACTAGGTGTGGGGGGTGTCGACTCCCTCCGTGCCGAAGCTAACGCATTAAGTGCCCCGCCTGGGGAGTACGGCCGCAAGGCTAAAACTCAAAGGAATTGACGGGGGCCCGCACAAGCAGCGGAGCATGTGGTTTAATTCGACGCAACGCGAAGAACCTTACCTGGGCTTGACATGTAGGTCGCACCCGTGGAAACACGGGGTCGGTTCGGCCGGACCTTCACAGGTGGTGCATGGCTGTCGTCAGCTCGTGTCGTGAGATGTTGGGTTAAGTCCCGCAACGAGCGCAACCCCCGTCGCATGTTGCCAGCATTTAGTTGGGGACTCATGCGAGACTGCCGGTGACAAACCGGAGGAAGGTGGGGATGACGTCAAGTCATCATGCCCCTTATGTCCAGGGCTACACACGTGCTACATTGGCGCGTACAGAGGGCTGCGATACCGCGAGGTGGAGCGAATCCCTCAAAGCGCGTCTCGGTTCGGATTGCAGGCTGAAACCCGCCTGCATGAAGGCGGAGTTGCTAGTAATCGCGGATCAGCATTGCCGCGGTGAATACGTTCCCGGGCCTTGTACACACCGCCCGTCACACCACGGAAGCAAGCAACACCCGAAGCCGGTGGCCTAACCCTTTTGGGAGGGAGCCGTCGAAGGTGGGGCTCGTGACTGGGGTGAAGTCGTAACAAGGTAGCCGTACCGGAAGGTGCGGCTGGATCACCTCCTTTCTAGGGAAGCTCCAGGATTGGAGCGGTCGTGAGGGCCGCCGGCGCACAACGCGCCGTCGAGCTCGAGCGGCTACCGAAACGTCGACCGGGCCTGGCGGCTTCGAGGACTCCTCGAGGCCGCATGCTGTTGAGTTTTGAGAGACCGAGCGCCCAGGCCGGGCGCGCGCCTCATCGCGGACCTTGAAAACTGCACAGCCATGCCAACAAACGGGTATCACCGCCGTGCCCGTGAGCTGAGCACACGGCTGCACTGGATTCGTGAGCGCTAGCGAACGAATCCGGCCGCATCCGTGAGCGCTAGCGAACGGATGCGGCGATCACCGTCAAGATAGGAAGGGCACATGGTGGATGCCTTGGCACCAGGAGTCGAAGAAGGGCGTGAACGGCTGCGAAAAGCCGCGGGTAGGCGCTGAATAGCCATTGATCCGCGGATTCCCGAATGGGGAAACCCAGCGCTGGTAATACGGCGTTACCGCATGGTGAATACATAGCCATGCGGAGGCAAGCCGGGGAACTGAAACATCTCAGTACCCGGAGGAAAGGAAATCAACCGAGACTCCCCGAGTAGTGGCGAGCGAAAGGGGATCAGCCCAAACTCCGTACGTGTAAGCGGCGACGCGTTGCGTGCGGGGGGTTGTAGGGCGCCTGTCCGGGATGTCGCCATCCCGGCGGGAGTTACCAAGCCGATCGATAGTCGAAGCGCGTGGAACCGCGCACCACAGAGGGCAATCGTCCCGTAGGCGAAATCGACCGGCCTCCCGATGGCGTTCCTGAGTAGGTCCGCTCCCGTGAAACGCGGACTGAATCTGGGGGGACCACCCTCCAAGGCTAAGTACTCCCTGGTGACCGATAGCGGACTAGTACCGTGAGGGAAAGGTGAAAAGTACCCCGGAAGGGGAGTGAAATAGTACCTGAAACCGCGTGCCTACAAGCGGTCGGAGCGGCCTCGTGCCGTGACGGCGTGCTTTTTGCATAACGAGCCGGCGAGTTACTCGTCTGCGGCGAGCTTAAGCGATGAGCGAAGGCGTAGCGAAAGCGAGTCCGAACAGGGCGACATAGTCGTAGGCGGTAGACCCGAAACTGAGCGAGCTACCCATGGGCAGGTTGAAGCGGGGGTAAGACCCCGTGGAGGACCGAACCGACCTAGGTTAAAAACTGGGCGGATGACCTGTGGGTCGGAGTGAAAGGCTAATCAAGCTCAGAGATATCTGGTTCTCTCCGAAATATATTTAGGTATAGCCTCGGATAAATTCCGTGGCGGCCGTAGAGCACTGTTTGGTCTAGGGGGCCTACCAGCTTACCGAAATCAGGCAAACTCCGAAGACCGTCACGGTTACTCCGGGAGTCAGTTGCTGGGGGATAAACTTCAGCGTCAAGAGGGAAACAGCCCAGACCGCCAGCTAAGGACCCTAAGTGCTAGCTAAGTGGCAAACGATGTCCGAGTGCATAGACAACCAGGAGGTTGGCTTAGAGGCAGCCATCCTTGAAAGAGTGCGTAACAGCTCACTGGTCAAGTGTTCGGGCGCGGATAATGTAACGGGGCTCAAGCTAGCCTCCGAAGCTGCGGGTGCGTCTTCGGACGCGCGGTAGGAGAGCGTTCCCATGGCAGTGAAGCGGCGGCGGAAGCCAGCCGTGGAGCCCTGGGAAGTGAGAATGCCGGCATGAGTAACGAAAGAGGGGTGAGAATCCCCTCCGCCGATTGCCCAAGGATTCCTGAGTAAAGTTCGTCTGCTCAGGGTTAGTCGGGACCTAAGGCGAGGCCGAAAGGCGTAGTCGATGGACAACAGGTTGATATTCCTGTACCACGTCGGAATCATTTGACCGATGGGGGGACGGGGAAGGCTATGGATAGCAGGCGATGGTCGTCCTGCGGCAAGCATGTAGGGGTGGGCTCAGGCAAATCCGAGCCCGCATAACCCGAGGTGTTACGCCAGCTGGCTATAAGCCGGCGACTTCCGGAAGCCATGCCCCCGAGAAAAGCCTCTAGGGAGATTCCACGTGCCCGTACCAAAACCGACACAGGTGGGCAAGTAGAGAATACTAAGGTGATCGAGATAACCCTCGTTAAGGAACTCGGCAAAATCGCCCCGTAACTTCGGGAGAAGGGGCGCCCCAGTAGGGTGAAGCCGCTTGCCGGCGGAGCCCGAGGGGGCCGCAGTGAATTGGTTCAAGCGACTGTTTACCAAAAACACAGGTCTCTGCTAAGTCGTAAGACGACGTATAGGGGCTGACGCCTGCCCGGTGCCGGAAGGTTACGTGGAGGTGTTAGGGCTTCGGCTCGAAGCACTGAAACTAAGCCCCGGTAAACGGCGGCGGTAACTATAACCGTCCTAAGGTAGCGAAATTCCTTGTCGGGTAAGTTCCGACCTGCACGAATGGCGTAACGACTTGAACGCTGTCTCAACGAGGGGCTCGGTGAAATTGCAGTCTCGGTGAAGATGCCGAGTACCCGCGGCTAGACGGAAAGACCCCGTGAACCTTTACTACAACTTGGTATTGGAGTTCGGTGCGTTTCGCTCAGGATAGGTGGGAGGCTATGAAGCGCCGGCTGCGGCTGGCGTGGAGCCAACCTTGAGATACCACCCTTGACGTATTGGGCTTCTAACAGGATTCCGTGAATCCGGGTCCTGAACAGTGCCAGGTGGGTAGTTTGACTGGGGCGGTCGCCTCCTAAAATGTAACGGAGGCGCGCAAAGGTTCCCTCAGTACGGTTGGAAACCGTGCGTAGAGTGTAAAGGCAGCAAGGGAGCTTGACTGTGAGACAGACATGTCGAGCAGGTGCGAAAGCAGGCCTTAGTGATCCGGCGGTTGCAAGTGGAAGTGCCGTCGCTCAACGGATAAAAGGTACTCCGGGGATAACAGGCTTATCGAGTCCAAGAGTCCACATCGACGACTCGGTTTGGCACCTCGATGTCGGCTCGTCGCATCCTGGGGCTGAAGTAGGTCCCAAGGGTTGGGCTGTTCGCCCATTAAAGCGGTACGCGAGCTGGGTTCAGAACGTCGTGAGACAGTTCGGTCCCTATCTGCCGTGGGCGTTGGAGAGTTGAGAGGATTCGTCCCTAGTACGAGAGGACCGGGACGAACGCACCTCTGGTGTATCTGTTGTCCTGCCAAGGGCACTGCAGGTTAGCTACGTGCGGATCGGATAACCGCTGAAGGCATCTAAGCGGGAAGCCGGCCTCGAGATGAGCTCTCCCATCTCCTTGAGAGAGTAAGACCCCTGGTAGACCACCAGGTTGATAGGCCGGATCTGGAAGCGCAGTAATGCGCGTAGGAGACCGGTACTAATGGGTCGAGGGCTTGACGGATATTTTTGGTACCCGTGGTTGGCGGGTTGTGCAGTTTTGAGGGTCCGCGCCGACGCGCGTCGGCCGTGCGCCCAGCGCGCGGCCGTAGCACACGGCCGGTCTTGACAAGTTTCCGGTGGCTTTGGCGTGGGGGAAACACCTCTTCCCATTCCGAACAGAGCAGTTAAGCCCCACAGCGCCGATGGTACTTGGCCTTCACGGGCCTGGGAGAGTAGGTCGCCGCCGGTTCTTCATTCCGAGCCGCCCCGAGGGGCGGCTCGAGTCGTTAACGGGTGCGATGGCCGTTCAGGCCGGCCGGAACCGCAGCGCAGACCAAACCTCGCCGATCGAGATCCGGCGCACCGTCCGGACGCCAGGCGCCCTGAGCGGTTCGGCGAGCAGGTCGCGGTCGAGGTCGATCCCGAGCGCCCGGTCTCGGCCGGGGCTCGCACCTCCTCGGAAGTCGACTGCGCAGGTAGGGAGTGCGACTGAAGGGCCTCCGTGTTCATTTGTCCAACGGATCCCGACGAGTACTTGGAAGCCGGCGCTCTGACGCGCCACGACGAGCGCCGGGGACCGTGCCACCCCAAGCGCTCGGGCCGCCCTGAGGCGGCCCAAGTGCGTTGGAGCTTGGCCCGACCGGCGCGCCCGTCCTCCCAGACCGGGCGCCGGCGGGCGGGGTGGTCAGGCGCCCCGTGCCGGCTGATGGGGTACCGGCGAGACGCAGACCTGTGCGCGTGGCGTGACCTGTCCTGGCCGGCGCCTGCGCGGGTGACGATCGGGTGGCCGGCGGTGCGGGTGCTCGCGCGTGGGGGCGGAGGAGGCCCGGTGTGCGGCCTGTGCCTCACCCAGCGTCGCGAACGCGGCGGCCGTGTCTACGGCCTCGCGCACCAGCTCGCGCAGCGAGCGCTTCCTCGGGCGGCCGGTGATCGTCGGGGGGAACATGTGTTCGGCAGACTAGGAACCGGGTCGGACGGAACCCGCAACGTGCGGAGATCCGGCCATCACTCCGCTCGGATTTGGCTCTGGGCCGCGAGCCGCGGCTGCGACGGCTGCAACCGATCTTGCACGGACGGCTTTCGAGGGCCCCACGACGCCGGGGGCGCACGACGGCCGGCGGGCGATGGGCGGCGAGCCGGGTGCGGCAGCCGCCGGCCCGGGTAGGCTGGCCGCCGCCATGATGCACCTGCGGATCGTCTCGCCGACCGACCGCACCGACGAGGTCATGAGGGTGCTCGAGGGCACGCCGTCCGTGCTCAACATCATCCGGCTCCCGGCCGCGGCGATCCGACCGGACGGCGACGTCGTCCTGGCGGATGTCGCACGCGAGGACGCGAGCGTGGTCCTTTCCGATCTCAAGGCGCTCAACGTCCACGAGGACGGCTCGATCACGCTCGAGGAGATCGACACCTCGCTCTCGCGCTACGCCGAGGAGGCGGAGCGGCGCGCGCCCGGGGCGCCGGCGGACGCGGTCGTGTGGGAGGAGGTCGAGCAGCGGACGAGCGAGAACGTCGAGCTCTCCGCGGTCTTCCTGCTGTTCATGGTCCTGGCCGCGCTGATCGCGGCCGTCGGCCTCTACCTCGACTCGGAGATCCTGATCGTCGGCGCGATGGTGGTCGGCCCCGAGTTCGGGCCGATCGCCGGGTTCTGCGTCGCGCTCGTGCAGCGGCGCCGGCGGCTCGCGTTGCGGTCCGGCATCGCGCTCGCGGCCGGCTTCCCGCTGGCGATCACCGTCGTCTACCTGGCGACGCTGCTCGCGAAGGCGACCGGGCTCACCACCGAGGAGTTCGACACCGCCGACCACCAGATCGCGAACCTGATCGCGAGCCCGGATGCCTTCACCGTGATCGTCGCCCTGTGCGCGGGTGCGGCCGGGATGCTGTCCCTGTCAACCGCCAAGTCCGGAGCGCTGATCGGCGTCCTGATCTCGGTCACGACGATCCCGGCGGCGGCCAATATCGGCGTCGCCGCCGCGTACACGGACGGCGAGGCGTGGCGCGGCTCGATGGCCCAGCTTGCGCTGAACCTCACCTCGATCGTGGTCGCCGGGACCACGGTCCTGGCCGTGCAGCGGCTGCTGTACACGCGCCGGCGGCGACATCACCTGCGGGCGGACAACCCGCCGCTACCGCGATCCGAGCGATGACCAGACGTCGACCTTGGTGCGGACCTTGTCGACCACGGCGTCGGTGAACTCCGTCGTAGTGGCGTGGCCGCCGAGGTCGATCGTCCGGACGCCCGTGGCGACGGTTTCCAGCACGCCCTCGTACACAGCGCGCGAGGCACGCTCGGCTCCCGCCACCCCGGCCGCGCCCGCGTACGACAGCACCGCTCCGCACGCCAGCAGCATCGCCATCGGGTTGGCCAGGTCCTTGCCCATCAGCGACGGTGCGGTGCCGTGGGGCGCCTCGGCCATCGCGACGTCGACGTCGTAGTCCTCGTCGAACGCCAGCAATACCGACTCGGCACCCGCGATCGAGCCGAACATCGGCAGCACCATGTCCGACAGGCAGTCGCCGTCGCGGTTCAGGGCCGGGATGACCAGCGGTGTCTCGGTCGCGCCCGTCAACAGCCCCGCGTAGGTGGCGTCGATCAGCACCGGCTGGTACTCGACGTCGGGGTGGCGGGAAGCCGCCTCGTCCATCTCCTCCTTGAGCATCCCCTCGTACACGGGGGAGACCGTCCACTTCGGCCCGCCATAGACCCGAGCGCCCATCCGCTCGGCGGTCTGGAATGCGTACTCGGCGACGGCCCGGCAGGTGGAGCGGGTCAGCTTCTCCGTACGGAACGCAACCTCGTCGAGTCCGGAGCCCTCGCGCCACTGCTCCGCTCCGTAGGCGTCCTCGATCGCCATCCGCACGACCGCGATCGGGTGGAAGACGCCGGAGACGGGCCCGACCACCCCCGGGATCCGCCGCCCGGTTCGGACGATCACCTTGCCGCCGACCTCCTCGCGCAGGATCCGGTTCGGCGAGCCGACGTCGTCCTTGCCCTCGGGCGTCACGGTCGCGGCCTTCAGGCCGTAGCCGGCCTCGCGCATCGCCCGCGCTGCGTCGAGCACCACCTCGTTGCCGGTCGACCGCCGCTGCTCCAGCGACAGGTCGAACCGCTGCTGCTCGATCTCGATCCCGAGCACGTCGGGCTCGAGCACCCGCAGCGACGCCTCGAGCAGTTCCTGACCCGTCTCGTCGCCCTCGAGGACGACGATCCGCAGGGCCATCAGGCCGCCGCTCCCCGCCCCTCGAGTCCGAGCTCGGCGGAGCGCTCGTCCAGGGCGGCGATCACGAACGCCAGGTGCTCGTCGAAGTCGACGCCGAGCTCCTCGGCGCCCGCGCGCAGCGCATCGCGGTCGACGGCGGCCGCGAACGCCGGCGTCTTCATCTTCTTCTTGACCGACTTCGGGGTCATCCCGTGGATCCCCTCCGGCCGCACGTACGCGCACGCCATGATGAACCCTGAGAGCTCGTCGACCGCGTAGAGCGTCTTCTCCATCAGCGTCTCGCGCGGCACCTCGAGAAAGTCGGCGTGCGACGCCACCGCGCGCACGAACGCGGGGGAGAACCCCTGCCGCTCGAGCTCGCCGAGAGCCACGCGCGGATGGCCGGTCTCGAGGTCCGGATGACGCTCGTAGTCGAGGTCGTGGAGCATCCCCACGAGGCCCCAGATCTCCTCGTCCTCGCCGAACTTCCGGGCGTAGGCGCGCATCGCCGCCTCGACGGCGAGCACGTGCCGGCGCAGGGACTCGGACTCGGTCCAGGAACAGAACAGGTCCCAGGCCTGATCGCGCGAAAGAGGCTCAGACATGGCTGTTACCCTAGCCCAGCCTCGGGGCCCTAGCCCCTCCACGCTCATGGAAAAGCTCCTGATCGAGGGCGGGGTGCCGCTGTCCGGCACGATCGTGCCCGCCGGCAACAAGAACGCGGCCCTGCCCCTGCTCGCATGCAGCCTTCTCACCGACGAGGAGGTGGTGATCCACAACGTCCCGCGGATCCGGGATGTGCAGGCGATGCTCGACCTGCTCGCCGACCTCGGCGTCAAGATCGAGTGGAAGGCCGAGAACACCGTCTCGCTGCGGGCCGACGACGTTCGCGGCACCGATGTGAGCGCGCCGCTCGCCGAGCGGATCCGGGCCTCGTTCCTGACCGCCGGCCCGCTGCTCGGGCGGTTCGGCTCCGCGCTCATGCCGCCGCCCGGGGGCGACGTGATCGGCCGCCGCCGGCTCGACCCGCACCTGGACGCCTTCCGCGCCCTCGGCGCCATCGTCGAGCACGGCCGCGACGTCCGGATCACCGCCAACAGCGGCCTCAGCGCGACCGACTTCCTGATGGACGAGCCGTCGGTGATGGGCACCGAGAACGCGCTCATGGCGTCGGCGCTGATCGACGGCACGACGGTGATCCGCAACGCCGCGTCCGAGCCCCACGTCCAGGACGTCGCGCGGATGCTGAACAAGATGGGCGCCGCGATCGAAGGCATCGGCTCGAACGTGATGCAGGTGCACGGAGTCTCCGAGCTCGGCGGCTGCGAGCACACGGTCACCCCCGACCACATCGAGATCGCGTCGTTCATGGCACTGGCCGGCGTGACCGGCGGCGAGCTGCGGATCGAGGGCTGCATCCCGGACGACATGCGGATGATCCGGCTCGTCTTCCAGCGGCTCGGCCTGCGCAGCGTGCTCGAGGGCGACGACATCGTGATCCCCGGCGGCCAGGAGCTCGTGGTCGAGCGCGATGCCGGCGACTACCAGTCCAAGGTCGAGGACGGCCCGTGGCCGGCGTTCCCCGCCGACCTCACCAGCATCGCGGTCGCGCTCGCGACCCAGTCCCGCGGATCGGTGCTGATCTTCGAGAAGATGTTCGAGAACCGCCTGTTCTTCGTCGACGAGCTGATCACGATGGGGGCGGAGATCACGATCTGCGACCCGCACCGCGCCATCATCATCGGCCCCCGCCGCCTGCGCGGCCAGCGCCTGTCCTCGCCCGACATCCGCGCCGGGATGGCGAAGCTGATCGCCGCGCTGTGCGCCGACGGAACGAGCGAGATCCACAACGTCCAGCAGATCGACCGCGGCTACGAGCGGATCGACGAACGGCTGCGGGAGCTCGGGGCGCGGATCGAGCGCGTCGGGGCGTGATCCACCCCATCCCCAGCGGCACGCGCGACGTCCTGCCGGACGAGATGCGCGAGCTGCGCGCGATCACGGAGGCGATCCGGGGCGTGTTCGAATCCTCCGGCTACGGCGAGATCGCCACGCCTGCGCTGGAGTACGAGGCCGTGCTCACGCGCGGTGATCCGAAGGCAGCCGACCCGGCCTACAAGCTGTTCGACGAGCACGGCGACGTGCTCGTGCTGCGGTCGGACATGACGATCCCGATCGCGCGCGTGGTGGCCACCCGCTACGCGCACGCCGAGCCGCCGCTGCGCTTCTGCTACTTCGCGCACGCGTATCGGTCGGTGCGGCCGCAGCGCGGGCAGGCGCGCGAGATGCTGCAGGCCGGGCTCGAGCTGGTGGGGGCGCCGGGCCCGGACGGCACGGCCGAGGCGCTCAGCGTGCTGTGCGCCGGGCTCGACGCCGCCGGGCTCGACAACTACCGGGTCGGGCTCGGCGACGCCTCGCTGTACCCGCGCCTGCTCGACCGCCTGGCGGTCCCGGCCGGCGCGCGGCCGCAGATCCTGCACGAGCTCGTGACGCGCGACTTCGTCGGGCTCGAGCGCGAGGTCGAGGCGCTAGGTCACGACGAGCTGCTGCGGGTGCCGCAGCTGCGCGGCGGCGTCGAGGTGCTGGAGGGGATCCCGGAGGCGAGCGCCCTGCGCGCGGTCTACGACCGGCTGGCGCCCGGCGTGGCCGAGCGGGTGATCTTCGACCTCGGCCTGATCCGCTCGCTCGGCTATTACACCGGCGCCGTGTTCGAGGTCTACGACGCCGCGCTGGGAGCGCCCCTCGGCGGCGGCGGGCGCTACGACGAGCTGCTCGGCCGGTTCGGACGCGATCTGCCGGCCTGCGGCTGGGCGTTGAACGTCGAGCGGCTGCACATCGCGCGGGTGGGCGAGGGCCGGTGAGCGTGCTCGAGACTCACAGTTCGCTCGGCACGGGGGGAGGCGTGTCTTGAGCATCGAAGGGCTGCGGCTGGCGGTGCCGCGCGGCTCGCTGCTGGGCGAGACGCTCGATCTGCTCGACCGGCTCGGGGTCGACACCGCCGAGGTGCGCATCAACGATCGCAAGCTGCTGTTCGAGGATGCCGGCCTGGTGACGGTGCGGCCGTCCGACGTGCCGACCTATGTCGAGGCCGGCGCCGTCGACATCGGCATCACCGGCAAGGACGTGCTCGCCGAGCAGGCCGAGCGGCAGGTCTATGAGCTGCTCGACCTCGGCTTCGGGCCGTGCCGGATGGTGTTCGCCACCGTCGATGGCGAGGACCCGGCGGCCGAGGCGCTGCGCCGGCTGGGGGTGATGCGGGTCGCGACCAAGTACCCGAAGATCGCCGCGCGCTACTTCGAGCGCACCGGCCGGCAGGCCGAGATCGTCGAGGTCAAGGGGTCGGTGGAGCTGGCGCCGCTGGCGGGGTTGGTGGAAGGGATCGTCGACCTCACGGCCACGGGGACGACCCTGCGCGAGAACGGGCTCGTGATCCGCGAGGAGATCGCCGCCTCGACCGCCCGCCTGGTCGCGAACCCGGTCGCCCACAAGCTCAAGGCGGCGGCCATCGACCGGCTGCTGGAGCGTATCCGTGCGGCTTGAGTGCACGGTCGCCGACGCGGCCGAGGTGGCCGCGCGCGTGCGAGCGACGGTCCCGCCGCCCGCGTCGGTGGCCGACGAGGTCGCGGCGATTGTGGCCGCCGTGCGCGAGCGCGGCGACGACGCGCTGCACGAGTACGAGGCGCGGTTCGGCGCCGCCACGGCCGGCCCGGCGGCCGCCGCGACCTCCGGCTCGTCGGCCGGCGCCACGAACACCGTGATCGTGGTGCGCGACGAATTGGCGGTGGCGCTGGCAGCCCTCGATCCGGCCGTCCGCGACGGTTTGGAGACGGCGATCCGGAACGTGCGCGCGGTGGCGGAAGCCGGGGCTCGATGCCGAGGCCGAGGTGGCGCTGCCGGAGGGCCAGACCGTCCGCCTGCGGGAGGTGCCGGTGCGGCGGGCGGCGGTGTATGCGCCGGGCGGTCGCCATCCCTATCCGTCGTCGGTCGTGATGGGCGCCGTCACGGCTCGTGCGGCCGGGGTCGAGGAGGTAGTGGTCGCGGCGCCCGGCCACCCGATCATCCTCGCCGCCGCGGCGCTGTGCGAGGTCGACGAGGTGTACCGGATGGGCGGCGCGCAGGCGGTCGCCGCGCTCGCCTACGGCACCGAGACGATCCGGCCGGTCGACGTGCTCGTCGGCCCCGGCAGCCTGTGGGTGCAGGAGGCGAAGCGGCAGGTCTCGGGCGTGGTCGGCATCGACGGCTTCGCCGGCCCGAGCGACCTGACGATCATCGCCTCGCGGGGCGCCGGCCCCGAGCCGCTGCGCCTGGACCTGATGGCGCAGGCCGAGCACGGCGAGGGCTCGCTGGTGGTCGCCGTGAGCGACGACGAGCGGCTGCTCAACGAGCTGGAGGTGGGGGTGACGGTCCACGCGGCCGATCTCGAAGCCGCGCTCGCCTTCGCCGAGGCGCTCGCCCCCGAGCACCTCCAGCTCGCGGGCCAGGAAGCCGAGCAGCTCGCGCCCAGTGTGCGGAACGCCGGCTGCCTGTTCGTCGGCAGCGAATCCGGCACGGCGTTCGGCGACTACGTGGCCGGGTCCAACCACACGCTGCCCACCGACGGCGCCGCGCGCTTTGCCTCCGGGCTGTCCCCCCGCCACTTCCGCAGACGCATGGCGGAGGTGCGCGTCGGCGCCGCCGCACCCGCGCTCGCGCGCGCCGGCGCGCCGATCGCCCGCGCCGAGGGGTTCGAACACCACGCCGCCTCGATGGAGATCCGGGAGAATCCGGCGTCCCGATGACCCGCACGGCCGAGATCACCCGCACCACCGGCGAGACCGACGTGAAGCTCACGCTCGGGCTCGACGGCGCCGGCGCGGGCTCGAGGAGCACCGGCGTCGGCTTCCTCGACCACATGCTGGATCTCGTCGCCCGCCACGGCCGCTTCGACCTCGAGGTGCAGGTGACCGGCGACCTCCAGACCGGCGCCCACCACACGGTCGAGGACACCGGCATCGTGCTCGGCCAGGCGCTCGACCGCGCGCTCGGCGACCGCGCGGGGATCGCGCGCTACGGCCACGCGGTGGTGCCGATGGACGAGGCCCGAGCCGCCTGCACGATCGACGTCTCGGGCCGCCCGTACGCGTCGATCGAGGGCTTCGACCGCCTTCCGGCGGGCGACATCGCCGGGTTCGAGAACGAGCTCGCCGAGGAGTTCTTCCGCGCCGTCGCGTCGGTCGCCCGGCTCACTCTGCACCTCGAGCTGCAGGCCGGGAGCAACGCTCACCACATGATCGAGGCCTGCTTCAAGGCCTTCGCCCGGGCGCTGCGGGCCGCCGTCGCTCTCGACCCGGCCGAAACCGGCGTGCCGTCGACGAAGGGGACGCTGACGTGATCGCGATCGTCGACTACGGCATGGGCAACCGGCGCAGCGTGGAGAAGGCGCTCGAGCACGTCGGCGCGCGGCCGCAGCTGACCGCCGACCACGCGACGATCAGAGCCGCGGACGGGATCGTGGTCCCCGGCGTGGGCGCGTTCCCGGAGGCGATGCGCCGCTTCCGGGCGGCCGGGCTCGACGAGCTGATCCGCGAGCGCGCCGAGGCGGGCGTGCCGGTGCTCGGTCTGTGCCTGGGCATGCAGCTGCTGTTCGAGGCCTCCGACGAGCACGAGGGAGCCGCGGGGCTCGGGCTGCTGCCCGGCCGCGTGACGGCGCTCCACGGCCCGCGCGTGCCGCACATCGGCTGGAACCTCGTCACCTTCGAACGCCCTTCGGCGCTCACCGAGGGGCTCGGAGAGGCCGCTGCCTTCTACCACGTGCACTCGCTCGCGCCCGAGCCGGCGAACGCCGAAGACGTGGTCGGCCGCGGCGAGTACGGCGCGCGGTTCGTCTCGATCGTCGAGCGCGGCAACGTCATGGGCGTCCAGTTCCACCCCGAGAAGTCGTCGCGCGACGGGCTCGCGCTGCTGCGCAACTTCGCCCGCGTAGGTGTCGCGGCGTGATCATCTACCCGGCGATCGACATCCTCGACGGCCGGGCGGTGCGGCTCGTCCAAGGCCGCTTCGAGGACTCGACCACGTACCACGACGACCCCCTGCAGGCCGCGCAGAGCTGGGTCGCCGCCGGCGCCCGCTACCTGCACGTGGTCGACCTCGACGGCGCCAAGGACGGCGAGCCGCGCTCGGTCGAGCACCTGCGCCGGATCGTCCGGGGCACGGGCGTGCCGGTCCAGTACGGTGGCGGGCTGCGCACGGTCGAAGCCGTCCGCGACGCCCTGCGCGCCGGCGCCGAGCGCGCGATCGTCGGCACGGCGGCGTTCCGCGACATCGACTTCCTGGACGAGATCCTCTCCACCTGGGGGCCGCGGATCGTCGTGTCGGTCGACGTCCGCGACGGCCACATCGCGACCGCGGGCTGGACGGAGACCACCGAGCTGCCCGCGGAGGACGCGATCCTCCGCCTCCATGACCGCGGCGTCACGTCGTTCGTCTACACGAACGTCGATCGCGACGGCCGGCTCGAGGGCCCCGACGCCGGAGAGGTCGAGCGGATCGCACACGCCGTGCGCGGGCGCTTCCTGTACTCGGGCGGGATCGGGCGCACCGAGCACCTGATGACGCTCGCCCGCCTGCGCCAGGTCAACCTCGCCGGCGTGATCGTCGGCAAGGCGCTCTACGAGCGCCGCTTCACCATCGCCGAGGGCCAGGCGGCGCTGGACGCGGCCTGAGCCTGAATCCAGGCTCACGGGCCCTCGACCCCGCGGCTCCGCCCTGGGACCATTCAGGGCATGCTGCTCGAGCGGGACGCAGCGCTCGCCGCCCTTCGCGACGCGGTCCGGGAGGCCGCCGCCGGCCGTGGCTCGGTCGTCATGGTCACCGGCGAGGCGGGCATCGGCAAGACCAGCCTCGTGCGGGCGTTCGCGGCCGGGGCGCCCGGGCGCGTCCTGACCTCCGCCTGCGACGACCTGTTGGCGCCGCGCACGCTCGGGCCCCTGCGCGACGCCGCCACCGGCACCGACGGGCCGCTCGCCGCAGCGCTCGACGGCCCCGTCGACGGCGTCTTCGGCGCTCTGATGCAGGAGCTCGCCGCCGAGCCGCCGAGCGTGCTGGTGGTCGAGGACGTCCACTGGGCCGACGACGCCACGCTCGACGTGCTCGGCTACGCCGCGCGGCGGATCGAGAGCGTCTCCGCGGTGCTCGTGCTCACAAGCCGCGACGACGTGACCGACCGGCGCTTCCTCGGGATGCTCGCCGGCGCTCCGGTTCACCGCCTGCCGCTGCGGCCGCTGTCGCGCGACGCGGTGGCGCTCCTCTCGGCCGGGACCGGCGCCGACGCGGCCGCCGTCCACCGCGTCACCCGAGGCAACCCGTTCTTCGTGACGGAGGTGCTCGCCTCGCGGGGCGAGGTGGTGCCGGTCAGCGTGATGGAGGCGGTGCTCGCGCGCGTCGGCCGGCTCGGGGCCGAGTGCCGCGAGGCGCTCGACCAGCTCTCGGTGGTGCCCACCCACGTACGGCTGGACCTCGTGGTCGCCCTGCTCGGACAGCGCTTCGAGACGCTCGCCGAGGCCGAGCGCGCCGGAGTGCTCGAGATGCGCGCCCACAGCATCGCCTTCCGGCACGAGCTCGCGCGCCGCGCGATCGAGCAGGGCCTGCCGGCGATCCGCCGCCAGCAGCTCAACGCGGCGGTGGTCGCGGCCCTGCGCGGCCAGGAGCCGCCGGACCGCGCACGGCTGATGCACCACGCGGTCGAGGCCCGCGACGCCGACACGATCGTCGCGATCGGCCCCGCCGCCGCCCGCGAGGCGGCCCAGGCCGGGTCCCACCGCCAGGCGCTCGCGCACTTCGAGTCGCTGCTGCCGTACGTCGACCGGCTCGAACCGCGCGAGCGCGCCTGCGTGCTCGACGACTACGGGTGGGAGCTCTACAACGCCCACCGCTTCCGCGAGGCGGTCGACGCCGGCCGCGCCGCCGCCGACCTCTACGAGCGGCTCGGCGACGCGGTCGCGCACGGGCAGTGCCTCGTGCGCCTGTCGCGCCACCTGTTCATGGCGGGCGAGACCGACGCCGCCGAGGAGCGCGCACAGCGGGCGGTGGAGATCCTCCAGCCCACGGGCGACGGCGCCGCCCTCGCCCTCGCCTCGCTGTACGAGGGCGCGATCCTGGCGATGACCGACGACCCGCTGCGGGCGGCCGACATCCTGCTGTCCGCGCGCGAGCTGGCCCAGCTGATGGACCGCCACGACCTCGCCGCGCTCTCGCTGAACTACCTGGGCATCGCCCGCTACGAGGCGGGGGACGCCGACGGCCTGCAGCTCCTGCGCGAGAGCATCGCGGCGGCCGAGCAGGCGCACGAGTACGAGTACGCCGCGCGCGGCTACTGCAACCTGGGGGAGCTGCTGTCGCGCTCCGGGCGGCTCGAGGAGATGAACGCGTGCGTCGAGACGGGCCTGCGGTTCGCGCGCGAGCGCGGGTTCTGGTCGCACGCCTACAACCTCGAGGTGCACCGGTGCGTTGCGCTCCTGCGCCGCGGCCGCTGGGAAAGCGCGCTCAGCGGGCTGCGCGAGCTGGTCGAGGGCGTCGACGACCCGGGCATGCTGTACGCCTACAGCGTGCCGTGGCTCGGACGGCTGCTGGCGCGGCGCGGCGACGAGGCGGCCGGCGCCATGCTCGCGTCCGCGTGGAGCTCGGCGCGCCGCCAGCGGCTGCTGCTGGGCGTCGCGTATGCCGGGCTCGCGTACGTCGAGTGGGCGTGGCTGGCCGGCGAGCCGGAGCTGGCGCGGCGCGTGGCGGGGGAGCTCGAGCCGCGCGTCGAGCATCCCGGCGGCGCGCCGTTCCGGGCCGAGCTGCTGCGCTACCTCGCCCGCGCCGGCGTGCCCGCCGAGCCATTCCACGGCTGCCCGGAGCCGTGGGCCGCCGGGCTGCGCGGCGACTGGCGGGCCGCCGCGGGCGGCTGGGAGGCGGCCGGCGATCCGTACGAGCAGGCGCTTGGAGCTGGCCGAGTCGGGCGAGCCGGAGCCGACGCTCGCGGGCCTGCGCCTGCTCGACGCGCTGGGCGCGACGGCGCCGGCGGCGCTGGTGCGCCGCCGGCTGCGCGCGATGGGCGCGCGGGTGCCGCGCGGGCCGCAGACGGCCACCCGCGCCAACCCCGCGCGGCTCACCGAGCGCCAGCTCGCCGTGCTCGGCCTCGTCAGCGAGGGCATGACCAACGCCGAGATCGCCGACCGGCTGGTGGTCTCGGTCCGCACCGTCGACCACCACGTGGCCGCGGTGCTCGGCAAGCTCGGCGTGCGCTCGCGGCGGGAGGCGGCCGCCGCGGCGCACGAGATGGGGATCGAGCTCTAGCGGATCTCCAATCCAATTACGTCGGGCGCCAGCCCGGACGTGTCGACCGTGTCGTCGCCCTCCAGCGTGTCGATCAGCAGCGTGTCGCGCGCGACCTCGGCGAAGCTGATCCCGAGCCTCACCGGCAGGCCCTCTGACCTGCACCGATCCGAACACGACCTTGGAGCCGGTGACGGTGACGTCGTCGTCGCGCTCGGTGCCCTCGATCTCCACGCGGTCGGCTTCTCCGGCCGGCTGCAGGCTGGCGTTGAGCTCCTCGATGTCGGTCCCGCGCATGTCGCCGATCCGGTAGAGGTCGGTGCCGGCGCCGGACACGGAGTCGACGACCTCGACGCCGTCGAGGTCCATGACGATGTTGCCGACGTCACGCGTGAAGCGAGCGCGGCGGCCGTTCGGCGAGAGCTCGAACCGCTCGGCGTCGCTCGAGCCGAAGAAGAACAACCCGTCGCGAGTGCCCGTGCCGCCGCGGACGACGTCGCTGCCGTCCCCGGGCGACCACCGCACGCTGCTGCCGAAGCCGCGGCCGGTGTCGACGAAGTCGTCTCCGCGGCGCGGCTCGATGCTGTCGAAGTCGTCGCCGCCGAGCATGACGTCGTCGCCCGGCCCGCCGAGGATGCTGTCGAGGCCGTCGCCGCCGTCGAGCGTGACCTTCATCAGATCGGTCGAGGCGCTCAGCAGATCGTCGCCGCCGAGGCCGTTCATCCGCACCTCGTCGGTCCGCTCC
The DNA here is from genome assembly GCA_963849695.1 of uncultured Solirubrobacteraceae bacterium. Taxonomy (GTDB): domain Bacteria; phylum Actinomycetota; class Thermoleophilia; order Solirubrobacterales; family Solirubrobacteraceae; genus DASSUW01. The sequence goes on along the minus strand of CAWKIT010000018.1, from coordinate 70,768 downwards.
GACTCCTCGATCTGCACGAATGTCGGCCCGAGCACGATCACGTTGGGTGCGACGCCGAGGATCAGGTTCTGCTCCTGCTCGTCGGCAGTGTTGGCGGTGACGCGGTCGACCGCCCCGTCGGCGCCGCCGAGCCGGGCGAAGACCTCGAACGTGCCGGCCTGCGTGAGGTCGTCGACGGTGAGGCGGCCGGCGCCGGCGCCGAGCTCGACGTCGATCCGCTCGACGGAGTCGTAGCCGGACGGCCGCAGGTGCACGCGATCCGCGCCCTGCTGGATCAGCCGGTCCTGGCCCTCGCCGAGCTCGACGCGCATGCGGTCGAACCGGTGGCGCGAGACCTCGAAGTCGACGATGCCGTCGGCGCCGAAGTCGATCTCGAGCCGCCGGCCCTCGCGCAGGGCCACCGTGTCGTCCTCGGCGGTGCCGGTGATCAGCAGGCGGCCCCTCTCGATCCGGGCGCGGCCCGCTGTCGCGACCTCGACGAACTCGCGGTCGCCGTAGCGGGTCGTGGCGCGGCGCACGTCGCCGCCGATCCGCCTGGCGAACCCGCGGGCGAACTCGGCGTCCTCGAGCGCGGCGACGAGCAGCAGCCGGCGGTCGAGCGTGACCGAGCCGCCGAACAGCCGCTCACGCGCCTCGGCGTCCTCGAGCAGGCCCTGGCGCAGCGCGCGGGCGCTCACGCCCGGTACCTCGAGCTCGACGGCGTCGACGTCCGGGTCGCCCGGGTGGAGGCGGTCGAAGGTGAGCACGGACTGCTGCAGATGGCGGCGCCGGATGGTCTCGGCGATGTCGTGCAGCTCGTCGCCGCTGACGTCGTCGACGTCGAAGCGGCGGGAGCGCTCGAACGTGAGCTCGGGAGCTGCGAACACGCCGTCGAGCAGCTCGGAGCCGCGCGGCCGGCCGCCGCCCTGCTCGATGATGCGCTCGACTCGGTGGCCGAAGTCGAACAGGCGATCGTCCAGGCGCGGGTCGCCGGGATCGGTGATCACCGCGGTGTTGTCGGTGGCGAAGATCTCGGCGTCGGTGTGGGCGGCCGCCGCGGGGGCGGCGGCCGCGAGTAGGACGAGGGCAAGGGCCAGGGATCGGAGCATCGGGTCCTTTCGAAGGGGAGGATCAGGCGACGGCGAGGGTGCCCGCCAGGCGCGCGCGGGCCCGGAAGAGACGGCTCATGACCGTCCCGGGCGGGATCCGCAGCGTCTCGGCAGCCTCGGAGTACGTCATGCCGGCCACGTCGACCGCCGCCGTCACGTCACGCAGGTGCTCGGGCAGCTCGGCCATCGCGGCGTACACCTGTCCGGCCAGCAAGGCGACGTCCGGGTCCGTGCCCGGTGCGACGACCGCGTCCGGCACCTCTGGCTCCGTCGCCGGCCGCCGGCGCTCGGCGCGCCAGTGGTCGGTCGTCACGTTGCGCAGCGTCTGGGCGAGGTAGTGGAAGTCGCTACTCCCGCTCAGTCGGCGCGGGCGGGAGAGGACCCGCGCGTAGGTTTCCTGCGTCAGCTCCTCGGCGAGCTGGGCGGAGCCGCACAGCGACCAGGCGAGGCGGTAGAGTCGGGACAGGTGGTCCGCGGCGGCATCGGGATCGAGTGTGCGCGGCATGACCGCGGCACTGTCTCGGGATCCGGCGCCGCGCGCATCGGTACCCGCCTGCCTAACTTTGGCGGCCGGACTACCTAGAGAATCGGTTGCACTACAAGCGCATCATCCCCTGCATGGACGTCGACGCGGGTCGCGTGGTCAAAGGCACGCGGTTCATCGACATCCGCGACGCCGGCGACCCGGTCGAGCTCGCCGCGCACTACGACGCGACGGGGGCGGACGAGCTCGTGTTCCTCGACATCACGGCGACGTCCGACAAGCGCTCGACGGTGGTCGAGCTGGCGCGGCGGGCGGCCGACCAGCTGTTCGTGCCGTTCACGATCGGCGGCGGCGTGCGCGAGCTGGCGGATGCGCAGGCGGTGCTCGACGCCGGCGCCGACAAGGTGTCGGTCAACTCCGCCGCGGTCGCGCGGCCGGAGCTGGTGTCCGAGCTGGCGGACGTGCTCGGCGCCCAGTGCGTGGTGCTGGCGATCGACGCCAAGCGCCGGAACGGCGGGTTCGAGGTGTACGTGGCCGGTGGGCGGACCGCGACCGGACGCGACGTGGTCGAGTGGGCGCGCGACGGCGTTGAGCGCGGGGCGGGCGAGATCCTGCTCACCTCGATGGACCGCGACGGCACCAAGGACGGCTACGACCTCGAGCTCGTGAGCGCGATCGCCGGCGCCGTCGACGTGCCGGTGATCGCCTCGGGCGGTGCGGGCTCGCCTGAGCACTTGGTTGACGGTTTGGAGGCGGGCGCGGACGCCGTGCTGTGCGCCTCGATCTTCCATTACGGGGAGTACACGATCCCGGAGGTGCGCTCGGCGCTCCGCGCCGCTGGTGTGCCGATGCGGCCTTAGCGGCGGCCGGCGAACGTCAACTGCGCTGGGTGGGGCGGCGAGGGGATGAACCGCGCGGCGACGGTCCGGCGCTCTCGTCGCGCCGCCGAACGGCGGGCATGTGGGGGGGGTGTGACCCCTGCTTCCGTATAGGACAGAAATTGGTGACACCCCCCGGGATCTCCGCCGCGCGAACGGCTCCTCACCCTCCCTACCTGCGCAGTTGACGTTCGCTAGTTGTCGCGCTCGGCGCGGCGCTTCGCGGCCTGGCGCTTCTCGGCGGCGCGCTCCGCCGCGGCCTTGCGCCGCTTGGCGACCCGCTCCCGGTAGGCCTTGCGCCGCTTGGCGACCCGCTCGCGGTAGGCCTTGCGCTTCTTGGCGGCCCGCTCCTTCGCGGCCTTCCTCGCCTGCCGCTGGCGGGTCGCCCGCTCCTCGGCGGCCGTCTTGGGCAGGAACGCGCTGATCGACGAGAAGCCGGTCAGGTAGATCACCTGGCCGTCGGAGACCACCGGGTTGAACGCGCCGGCGGAGTTGGTCCAGGCGACTTCGCCTGACTTCGCCCACAGGCCGACGGTGTCGCGCTCGCCCCAGTTCGAGTAGTAGACGATGTCACCGATCAGGCTCGCGCCGCCCGAGATCTTGCCGCCGTCGTCGTAGGTCCAGCGCGTCTTGCCGGTCCGGGCGTCGAGCGCGTAGAAGGTGCCGTCGTAGCTGCCGAAGTACACGGTCGGCTCGCCGTCGCGGGGCTGGGCGACGGCCGCCGACGAGTAGACGTAAGAGCCGGTCCCGCGCCGCCACGCCAGCTTGCCGGTCTCGGCCGAGAACGAGTACATGTTGCCGTCGGTGTTGCCGATGTAGACGCGGCCGAAGGCGACCGACGGGGTGGCGTAGAAGTTGCCGGCGGAGAGCCCGAAGGTGGCGCCGCTGGTGCCGGCCCGCCAGACCTGCTTGCCGGTCTTCTGGCTGACGGCGTAGACGTTCCCGCCGTAGGTCCCGAAGTAGAGCTTGCCGTCGTCGAGCGCAGGGCCGCCCTTGATCGATCCGCTCGCCCGGAACGTCCATTCCGTCGCACCGCTGCCCGCGCGCATCGCGTACAGGGTTCCGTCCTCGGCCCCGAAGTAGACGGTGTTGTCGATGTACAGCGGGGAGGACTCGCTGCGGCTGGGCAGGTCCTTCTCCCACTTGACCTTGCCGCGCTTCGCGCCCAGCGCGACGACGCGGCCGGCCCGGACGCCCTTGGAGCGCTCGAGCACCGTGACGAAGATGAGCCTGCGGCCGTAGGCGGGCGACGCGGCCGCCAGATAGCCGACGTCGCGCGACCACACCTTCTTGCCGGTCGTGCGGTCGAGGCAGACCACCTTGCCGGCGTTGCCGATCGTGTACATCCGGTTGCCGACGATGATCGGCGGGAACTCGAGCAGCACGCCGAACTGGTAGCCCCAGAGCTTCTTGTACGGCGGCCGCACCTTCCACTCCGCCGGCAGGTAGCGCCGGCGGTCGTTCGAGTAGCCGTACACCGGCCACCGGAACCCGGCGAGCGGCCTCAGCTTCTTCTTCTTGACGCGCTTCTTCGTGGCCGGCGGCTCGGGCGGCGGGGTCGGCACGGTGGTCGGCGTCTCCTCCGCGAGGAACTCGACATCAGGGTCGAACACGTCACCCGGACGGGTGAGTGCGAAGACCGCGGCGGCGCACACGAGCACCGTCACGAGAGCCCCGAGAACGATGACGAGCCGCCGCCGGTACCAGCGTGGGCGCTCCGGCGACATCCCCAAGCAGGGTATCCAGCCGCCAAGATGCCTCCGTGGACCTGCTGGAACGCCTGGGTCGCCCGCCTGCGGTCGCCGCGCTCGACGGCGAGGACTCCGTCTACGTGGTCGGCGGAGCCGTGCGCGACCTGCTGCTGGGCCGCGAGCCGCGCGAGCTCGACTTCGTCGTCGAGGGCGACGCGCTGGCCGTCGCGAGGCGTATCGGAGGTCGTGTCGTTGCGCACGAGCGGTTCGGGACCGCGACCGTGAGCGTGCCGGGCGCGACCTTCGATCTCGCGAGCGCGCGCCGCGAGCGCTACGAGCGCCCGGGCGCGCTGCCGGAGGTCGAGCTCGGCGCCACGCTCCGCGAGGACCTCGAGCGCCGCGACTTCACGGTCAACGCGATCGCCCTCCACCTCGCCGACGGCGAGCTGACCTGGGTGCCGCGGGCGCACGAGGACCTCGATGCGCGGCGGCTGCGCGTGCTGCACGACCGCTCGTTCATCGACGATCCGACGCGGCTGCTGCGCCTGGTCCGCTACGCCGCCCGGCTCGGGTTCGAGCCCGAGGAACGCACCGACCGGTTGGCCGCCGAAGCGATCGCGGGCGGCGCGCTGGACACCGTCACCGGCTCGCGGCTGGGCGCCGAGCTGCGCCTGCTCCTCCGCGAGCCGCAGCCGGCCGCGCTGATGGGGCTGGAGCGGCACGGACTGGGGCGGGCGCTGCTCGACGACGCCTTCGACCCGGACGAGCGCCGGATCGCGGTCGCGCACGAGCTCGGCGGGCCGCTCGCCGCGCTGGCTTCGACGCTGGTCGGCGCGGATGACATGCGCCCGGTCCTCGACCGCCTCGCGTTCCCGGCGAACGACCGCGCCGCCGTCGCGGACGCTGCGCGGCGCGCGTGGCACGTGGTCGACCTGATCGACCCGGACCGGTACGCGATGGAGACGGGCCATCCGATGACCGACGCAGGCCTGTGGCGTTCGCTTCGCCGCGAGCGCCCCGAGACGGTCGCGGTCGCCGGCGCGCTGGGACAGGTCGACGCGGCGCGGCGCTGGCTCGACGACCTCCGCCACCGGCGGCTCGCCATCGACGGCAACGACCTGGTCGCCGCCGGCCTGCAGGGGCCGGCGGTCGGCGCCGGGCTCGCCGCCGCGATGGAGGCCATGCTCGAGGGCCGCGCCGACACCCGCGAGGAACAGCTGGCCGCCGCCCTGGCCTGAATCCGAGCCCTAGGATGACCGCCATGGCGACCGCCACGCTTCCACAGCTGCGCGCGCCGTTCCGCTGGGACGGCGAGCACATCGTCGCCGAGGTGCCGGGCGCGCGGGCGCTGTTCACGACCCGGCGCGGCGGGGTCTCGGGCGGGCCGTTCGCGTCGCTCAACCTCGGCCGGCTGACCGCCGACGACGGCGCCAACGTCGACGAGAACCGGCGGCGGGTGGCGGCCTTGACGGGCTGCCCACGCGAGCGGTTCCTGTACGGCAGGCAGGTCCACGGGCGCCAAGGTGCGGCGCGCCACCGAGCCGCCCGGCGCGGCGCGGCCGCCCGCCGAGGAGGACGGCCAGGCGACGGCGCTGAGCGGCCATCCGGCGCTCGTCTTCGTCGCCGACTGCACCCCGGTCCTGCTGGTCGCGGACGGCGCCGTGGCCGCGCTCCACGGAGGCTGGCGCGGGACCGCGGCCGGGATCCTGGCCGAGGGCATCGCCGCGCTGCGCGAGGTCGGCGGCGAGGGTCCGATCACCGCGCTGATCGGACCCGGCGCGCGCGGCTGCTGCTACGAGGTCGGCGAGGAGGTGCACGCCGCGTTCGAGCGGTACGACGCCCGCCAGGGCCGGAACCTCGACCTGCCCAAGATCCTTCGGGCGCAGCTCGAGGGCGCCACCGTGCACGACGTCGGGCTCTGCACGATGTGCCACCCGGAGCTGTTCTTCTCGCACCGGCGCGACGGCGGCGACACCGGGCGGCAGGCGGGGGTCGTGTGGCGGGTCTGATCACCGGCCTCGAGGCCGGCCGGATCCGCGAGAACCTCGCGCGCGTGCGCGAGCAACTGCCAGAGGGCGTGCAGGTGCTGGCGGCCGTCAAGTACGTCCCGCTCGAGGAGCTGGGGACGCTCGCGGAGGCCGGGATCGAGCTGGTGGGCGAGAACCGCGCCCAGGACCTGGCCGCGAAGGCCGACGCCTACCCCGGCAGTCTTCCGCTGGCACTTCATCGGCCAGCTCCAGAGCCGCAAGGTCAAGGCGATCCTCCCGCACGTCGAGCTGATCCACTCCGTCGCGTCGGACTCCGCGCTGAGTCAGCTCTCCAAGCACGGCACGCCGGACACCGAGGTGCTGGTCGAGGTCAACACGGCGGGGGAGGAGGGGAAGGCCGGGATCGCGCCCGAGGAGCTCGGCGCGTTCATCCAGCGCTGCCCGGTGCGCGTGGCCGGCCTCATGACGATGCCGCCGTTCACCGAGGATCCCGAGGCCAGCCGGCCCTACTTCGCCGCCCTGCGCGAGCTCGCCGCCGAGCACGGCCTGCGCGAGCTCTCGATGGGCACCTCGCAGGACTACCGCGTGGCCGCCGAGGAGGGGGCGACGATCGTGCGGCTTGGCACGAGCCTCTACGCGTAAACTCCCCGGCAGCAGGGAAATGCCGCCCTGCCGCGAACCAACTCCGCGCATGGCCTTCCGCGATACCTGGCACCGCACGCTCGTGTACTTCGGCCTGGCCGAGGATCGCGACGCATACGAAGAGGAGCAGACGGACAACCGTGAGCCCGAGGAGGAGCTCGAGAGCCGCTACCGCGAGCGACCGAACGTCCGCCGCCTCACCTCGCGCCGCCGGCGCGACGACATCGACGACATCTTCGCCGACGATGCGCCGTCCGAGCGGCGCACGGCGACCCTGCGCCCGGTCGGCGCCGGGGGCAGCCAGGGGCCGCCCAACGGCCGCGGGGACGTGCGCGTGCACCTCGTGATCCCGAAGTCCTTCAACGACGCCCAGGACGTGGCGGACAAGTTCAAGGACTCGATCCCGGTGATCCTCAACCTCCAGCAGTCGGACACCGACCTCTCGAAGCGCCTGATCGACTTCGCGTCCGGCCTCACGTACGCGCTCGACGGCGGGATGCAGCGGATCGCCGACAAGGTGTTCCTGCTCACGCCGCGCAACGTCGAGGTGTCCGCCGAGGAGCGCGCGCGGTTGATCGAGAAGGGCTTCTTCAACCAATCCTGAGCCGCGCCGCATAACCTTGGCCGCCATGCAGGTCGGCTTCATCGGCGCAGGCAACATGGCGCGGGCCCTGGCCCGCGGCTGGGGCGATCCCGTGCTGTGCACGGACTCCGGGTCCGGCCGCGCGCAGGCCCTCGCAGACGAGCTCGGCGGCGAGGCGCCGGCTTCGAACCGCGAGCTCGCCGAGCGCGCCGACCTCGTGATCCTCGCCCACAAGCCGGCGCAGCTCGCCGACGTGGCGTGGGAGGCGGCCGGCGCGGCCAAGGCTGTCGTGTCCCTGCTCGCGCGCACGCCGCAGGCCGACGTGCGCTCGGCCTATCCGGGCGTTCCGGTGTTCCGGATCGAGCCCAACACGACGGCCGAGGTGGGACGCGGCGTCCATGCGTTCGCGATCGCCGACGCGCAGGAGGACACGGCGCTGCGCGAGCAGGTCCGCGAGCTGTTCGCCCGCTCGGGCACGGTGGTCGACGTCCCCGAGCGGCTGATGACCGTCGCCGGCGCGTGCTCCGGAGTCGGGCCCGCCTACTGGGCGCTGCTGGTCGAGGCGTGGGTCGACGCCGCGGTCAAGGCCGGGATGCCGGCCGCGATGGCCGGCACGCTTGTGCGCGAGACGATGGCCGGCTCGGCCGAGCTGCTGCGCGCGCGCGACACGCTAACCGTGCGGCGCGAGGTCGCCTCGCCGGGCGGCACCACCGCGCGCGGCCTCGCGGCACTCGAGCGCGGCGGCATCCGGGCGGCGCTCGCGAGCGCGATGGACGACGTGGTGGGGGCCTAGCGTGGAGGAAGCACGCGAGCAGATCGCGGAGTTCCTGGGGGCGCTGATCTGGGTCTACACGATCATCGTGATCGGCTGGGTGATCGCGTCGTTCGTGTTCGCCATGGGCGTCCGCGTGCCGTACTCGCGCCCGCTCAACGCGGTGCTCGATTTCCTGCGCGACGTGACGGAGCCATACCTGCGGCTGTTCCGGCGGCTGCCGTTGCGGATCGGGCCTCTGGACCTGACGCCGATCGTGGCGCTGCTCGTGCTGCGGATCGTCGGCGGCATCATCGTGGGCCTGATCGATCCAGGCCCGTGAGCCCCGCGGGGCGGGCCGCGCTGGTCGCGGTGGCGACGGTCGCCGCCGACCAGGCCGTCAAGGCGCTGGTGCGGTCGTCGATCGAGCGCGGCGACGCGGTCGAGCTGTTCCTCGGCATCGAGATCGTCAACGTGCGCAACCGCGGGATCGCGTTCGGGCTGTTCGCCAACGGCGGCGTGCTGCTCGTGCTGTTCGCGCTCGCCGCGCTCGTCGCGCTGCTCGTGTTCTTCGCCCGCCACCGCGACCGCCCGCTCGTGTGGCTCCCGACCGGCCTGCTGATCGGCGGCGCCACCGGCAACCTGATCGACCGCGCGCGCGAGCAGGCGGTCACCGACTTCATCGACCTGCCGGCGTGGCCGGCGTTCAACATCGCCGACATCGCGATCACGCTCGGCGTCCTGTCGCTGCTGTACGTGCTCGAGGGGCCGCCGCGCCATGGACGAACGTGAGCTCGTCGTCGGCCCCGACGCGGCCGGGGACCGGCTCGACGTCTTCCTCACGCCCGCGGCCGGCTCGCGCGCGGCGGCGCAGCGCCTGATCGAGGCCGGGCTCGTGCTGGTCGACGGCGCGGTGGTGCGCAAGCGGCACGCCGTGGCGGCGGGCGAGCGCGTGATGGTAAGGCCGGCGCCGGAGGCGGAGGAGCCGGCGGTCCCGGACGCGACCTACGCGATCGCGTATGAGGACGAGCACCTGCTGGTGATCGACAAGCCGGCCGGCGTGGTCGTCCACCCGGCCCGCAGGCACCGGGCGGGCACGCTGGTGCAGGCGCTGGCGGGGCGGGTCGCCGGCGGCGACGACCCGCGGCGACCGGGGATCGTCCACCGGCTCGACCGCGACACCTCGGGGCTGCTCGTCGTGGCTCGTACCGAGGCGGCGCATGCGGCCCTGAAGGAGATGCTCCGCCGGCGCGACGTCGCGCGCGAGTACCTCGCGCTCGTCGAGGGCCGGCCCGCGGCCCGCGCGGGGACGATCGACGCGCCACTCGGCCGCGACCGGCGCGTCCGCACGCGGATCTCGACCGACACCGACGAGCCGCGCGAGGCGATCACCCACTTCGAGGTGGAGGCCATCCACGAGGGCTTCACGCTCCTGCGGGTGCGGCTCGAGACCGGCCGCACGCACCAGATCCGCGCGCACCTGCTGGCGATCGGACATCCGGTGGCCGGCGATCCGGAGTACGGCCGCGCGGGGCTGCTCGGCCTCGAGCGGCAGTTCCTGCATGCCGAGCGGCTCGCCTTCCGGCATCCGGTGACGGGCGAGGCCATAGATGTCAGGTCACCGCTCCCCGACGATCTATCCAAGGCGCTCGCACGAGCTCTTTCACAACTTTCGTAGACTGGTACCCGACTCGTAACACGACCCCGGGCGGCCTCAGTTCACACCGTCCCGAGGCCGCGGCCCTGCCCGGCTGTGATGCCGGGTCCGCACGCCTCGATCGCCCGGGCTGCACCATCACATCCATCAAGGGAGTTGTCCGTGGCTCAGGTAGGAATCAGAGAGCTGCTGGAGGCCGGCGTGCACTTCGGCCACCAGACACGCCGTTGGAACCCGAAGATGCGCCGCTTCATCTACGGCGAGCGCGGCGGGATCTACATCATCGACCTGCTCAAGACCGAGCAGCTGCTCGAGCAGGCCCAGAACTTCGCGTCCGGGATCGCCCACCGCGGCGGGACCGTGCTGTTCGTCGGCACCAAGAAGCAGGCGCGCGACGGCATCAAGGAGGTCGCCGAGGCGGCCGGCCAGCCGTTCGTCAACCACCGCTGGCTCGGCGGCCTGCTGACCAACTTCCAGACGATCTCGCTGCGGATCAAGCGCCTGCACGACCTCGAGCGCTACGCCGCCGACGGTCAGCTCGCGCTGCTGCCGACACGCGAGCGGCTGTCCGCCGAGGCCGACCTCGTGAAGCTCCAGGCCAACCTGGGCGGCGTCAAGAACATGCAGCGCGTGCCCGACGCGATGTTCGTGGTCGACCTCAAGACCGAGGCGATCGCCGTCCGCGAGGCGCAGCGCCTGCGGATCCCGATCATCGGCCTGGTCGATACCAACTGCGACCCCGACGGGATCGACTACGTCGTGCCCGGCAACGACGACGCGATCCGCGCCTGCAGCCTGGTCACGCGTGCGATCGGCGACGTGGTCTCCGCGGGCCGCGCCCGCTTCCGCGCCGAGGAGGAGCAGGCGCGGCGGGAGGCGGAGGAGCAGGCGCGGCGCGAGGCGGAGGAGCAGGCCCGGCGCGAGGCGGAGGAGCAGGCGGCGCGTGAGGCCGAGGAGCATGCCCGCCGCGAGGCCGAGGAGCGCGCCGCCGCCGAGGCGCTCACCCACGCCGGCACGGGCCAGCCGCGCGACGTCGCCGAGGCGCAGGTGGCCGAGGCCGCCCAGGTGGCCGGCCGCGAGGTCGAGGGCCGCCGCGCCGCCGAGGCCGGCGCCGCCGCCCAGGCCGCCGACGAGCCGGCGATGCCGGCCGCCGGCAACGTCGGCCCCGGCCGCCGGGAGGCGATCCTGAACCCGAACGTGGGCGACCGCGTGCCCCAGGAGGCGGGCGCCCCCGCCGGCGAGGGCTCGCCGGCGAGCGACACCGCCGTGGGGGCGCCGGAGGCGGCCGCCGAGGCGGCGCCGGCCGCGGAGCCTGAGGCGGCGGCCGCTGAGCCGGAGGCGCCCGCGGCCGTTGAGCCGGAGGCGCCCGCGGCCGTTGAGCCGGAGGCGCCCGCGGCCGTTGAGCCGGAGGCGCCCGCCGCCGTTGAGCCGGAGGCGCCCGCGGCCGTTGAGCCGGAGGCGCCGGCCGCCGTTGAGCCGGAGGCGCCCGCCGCCGTTGAGCCGGAGGCGCCGGCCGCCGCGGAGGCGGAGGCGCCCGCCGCGGAGGCCGCGGCGCCGGTCGAGGAGCCGAAGCCCAAGCCGAAGCCGAAGGCCAAGCCAAGGGCGAAGGCGAAGCCGAAGCGGGCGCCGAAGCCGCCCCCCGAGACGGCCGGGACGAGCAAGGAGCCGGCCGCGACCGAAGCGACGACCGAGAAGACCGAGGAGAACCAGTGAGCGCCACGATCACCGCCGCGCAGGTCAAGGAGCTGCGCGACCGCACGGGCGCGGGCATGATGGACTGCAAGAACGCCCTCCAGGAGACGAACGGGGACATCGAGGCCGCCGTCGAGCTCCTGCGCGTCCGCCTGGGCGACAAGGCGCTCAAGGTCGGCGGCCGCGAGGCCACCGAGGGCACCGTCGCGTCCTACATCCACGGCGGCACGATCGGCGTGCTCGTCGAGGTCGACTGCAACACCGACTTCGTCGCCCGCAACGAGGACTTCCAGGCCTTCGCGCGCGAGGTCGCGATGCACATCGCGGCCTCGCCGCAGACGAAGTACGTCTCCGAGGACGACGTCCCGCAGGAGGACAAGGGCGCCGAGCTGCGCGTGTTCGAGCAGCAGGCGGCCGACAAGCCCGAGAACGTCCGGCCGAAGATCGCCGAGGGCAAGCTGCGCAAGTGGATGGACGAGGTCGTGCTCCTCAACCAGCCGCACGTCAACACCGACAAGTACGACGGCAAGACGATCGAGCAGCTGCGGCTGGAGCTCGTCGGCAGCACCGGCGAGAACGTCGTCATCCGCCGCTTCGCGCGCTTCCAGGTCGGGGCGTGACGGACAAGCCCGCCTTTCAGCGGGTCCTCGTCAAGCTGTCGGGCGAGGCGCTCATGGGCGACCTCGAGTTCGGCACCGACGCGGGGACCGTCGAGCGGATCGCCCGGCAGCTCAAGGGCGTCCGCGACCGCGGCGTGGAGGTCTCGGTCGTGCTGGGGGCGGGCAACATCTACCGCGGCCTGCAGGGCGCCGCCGCCGGCATGGATCGCGCCACGGCGGACTACATGGGCATGCTCGCGATCGTGCTGAACGCGCTCACGCTCCAGGATGCGCTGGAGAAGCAGGGCGTGCACACGCGCGTGCAGTCGGCGATCACGATCTCCGAGGTCGCGGAGCCGTACATCCGCCGGCGCGCCATGCGCCACCTCGAGAAGGGCCGGATCGTGATCTTCGCGGCCGGCACCGGCAACCCGTTCTTCACCTCCGACACCGCCGCGGCCCTGCGCGCGCTGGAGATGCACGCGGAGATCATCCTGATGGCCAAGAACGGCGTCGAGGGCGTCTACACGGCCGACCCGAAGCACGACCCCGAAGCGGAGTTCATCCCCGAGATCACCGCGCGCGAGGCGATCCAGCGCGGCCTGAAGATCATGGACTCGACGGCGCTGTCGTTGTGCATGGACAACCACCTCCCGATCGCCGTCTTCAACATGAACGACGAGCGCAACATCGACCGGATAGTCTCCGGCGAGCGGGTCGGAACGCTGGTGAAGCCGGAATGATCGACGAACTCCTACAAGACGCCCGGGAGCACATGGCGAAGTCCGTGGACGCGACCCGGCACAAGTTCGGGTCGGTCCGCACGGGACGCGCGAGCACCGCGCTCCTGGACCGCATCACCGTCGACTACTACGGGGCCCAGACGCCGCTCAAGCAGCTCGCCACGGTGTCCGCTCCCGAGGCGCGGCTGCTCACCGTCCAGCCCTACGACAAGAGCTCGATGAAGAACATCGAGCGCGCGATCCTGGAGTCCGACATCGGGCTGACGCCCAACAACGACGGCCAGATCATCCGGCTGCAGGTACCGGAGCTGACCGAGGAGCGCCGTAGGGAGCTGGTCAAGGTGGTGCGGAACCTGGCCGAGGAGGGCCGGGTGGCGATCCGCAACATCCGCCGCGACACCATGCACGACCTGCGCGAGCTGCGCGACGCCGGCGACGCCGGCTCGGACGACGAGCACCGCGCCGAGGAGGCGCTGCAGAAGCTCACGGACGAGAAGGTCAAGGAGCTCGACGGCGTCCTCAAGGCCAAGGAAGAAGAGATCCTCGAGGTGTGAGCGCCTCGTACGTCGCCATCATCACGGATGGCAACGGACGCTGGGCCCGGCAGCGGGGCCTGCCCGTCGAGGAGGGGCACCGCGCGGGCGCCGACACCGTCAAGGCCCGCCTCCGTGACGCCGTCGACCTCGGCGTGCGGGAGCTGACCGTCTACTCGTTCTCGACCGAGAACTGGTCGCGCCCCCCGGAGGAGGTCGCGGCGCTGATGGCGATGTTCTCCGAGCGGATCCTCGCCGAGACCCCCGAGCTCGACGGCGAGGGCGTGCGGATGCGCTTCATCGGCCGCCGCGAGGGCGTCGCGGCCGAGCTGCTCGACCAGATGGCGTGGGCGGAGGAGCAGACCGCCGCCAACGAGCGGATCACGCTCTACGTGGCGTTCAACTACGGCGGCCGCGCCGAGATCATCGACGCCGCCCGTCGCTTCGAGGGCGCCACCGAGGAGGAGTTCCGGGCGCTGCTCTACGCGCCGGACATGCATGACCCCGACCTGATCATCCGCACGAGCGGCGAGCAGCGGCTGTCGAACTACCTGCTGTGGCAGTCGGCCTACTCGGAGCTGCACTTCACCGAGGTCCTGTGGCCCGACTTCTCGCGCGAGGACTTCGAGGCCGCGCTCGGAGAGTTCGAGGTACGCCGGCGCCGGTTCGGCGGCCGATGAGCGCCCGCCCGCGCCGCCGCCGCGGCGGCTCGGACCTCGGCGTCCGCATCCTGGTCGCGATCCCCGCGATCGCCTACGCGATCTTCATCATCGTCGCCGGCGGCTGGATCTTCGCCCTCGGCATCCTCGTGCTGGGCATCGTCTGCCTGCACGAGCTGTTCCGCATGTACGACCACGTGCGGCCGATCAGACTCGCCGGCTTCCTCGCGCTCGGGGGCTTCGCCGTCGCGGCCCTGGAGGGGGGAGAGCGGCAGATCCTGCTCGCGCTGGTGGCGTTCGTGCCGGTGATGTTCCTGCTCGGCCTGGCGATGCCGCGCCGCGAAGGCCCCTCGCTGACCGCGGCCATGTCGATCACCATGTTCGGGGTCGTGTGGGTCGGGATGGCGATCGCGCACGCCATCCTGCTGCGCGAGACCCCGCACGGCGACGGCATCGTCATCGACATCCTCGTCGGCACGTTCATCGGGGACAGCGCCGCCTACCTGGGCGGCCGCACGTTCGGCACCCGCAAGCTGTCGCCCCGGATCTCGCCGAACAAGACCGTCGAGGGCCTCGTGATCGGGTTCGCGGGAGCGGTGATCGCCACCTGGGCGGCCGGCCTGTACCAGGACTGGCTCACGCACGGCCAGGCGCTCCTGCTCGGGGTGGCGGTCGGCGCCACGGCACCGCTCGGCGACCTGTTCGAGTCCGCGGTCAAGCGCGACGCTCACGCCAAGGACGCCGGCACGCTGTTCGGCGCCCACGGCGGGGCGCTCGACCGGCTCGACGCCGCGTTCTTCACGCTCGTCACCGGGTATTACGTCTGGCTCACAATGCTTTAGCAAATGGACGAGCGCGAGCGCACAGAGCGGCAGATGGCCGAGCTCCTGCAGGAGCTGCGCGTCGCGCTGCCCGGCGTCCAGATCCTGTTCGCGTTCCTGCTCACGGTGCCGTTCGCGCAGGGCTTCGAGCGCGTCACGAACTTCCAGAAGAACCTGTTCTTCGCCACCCTGCTCGTGACCGCGATCTCGACGGCTTGCTTCATCGCGCCCACCGCCACTCACCGCCTGCGCTTCCACAAGCGCGACCGAAAGTACGTGATCGAGTCGGCGAACACGCAGATAATCGTCGGCCTCGTCTTCCTCTCGCTCGCCATTTTCGGCGCCGTAACCCTGATCACGGACTTCCTGTATGACGGAGCACTGCGCTGGGTCTGGCCGGCGCTGATCGCGGTCGTGCTCGGCGTTCTGTGGTTCATGCGCCCGCTCGCGCGCACGGATTCATCCGGTCCTTAGCCCCTCGTTGCCACAATGGGTCGCCGATGAAGCGACTCCTGATCCTCGGGTCGACCGGCTCGATCGGCACGCAGGCGCTCGACGTCCTCGGTGACGAGTTCGAGCTCGTCGGCCTGTCCGCGGGCACGGCGCACGAGGATCTCGTTGCGCAGGCGCGCGAGCACGGGGTGAAGCGGATCGCTCTGTCGGACCCCGACGCGGCCGCGCGCGCCTCGGAGGCGTGGACCGAGCGGGGAGGTGCTCGCGGGGCCCGAGGGCCTGGTCGAGCTGGTCGCGGGGTCGGACGCCGATCTGGTGCTGAACGCGATCGTCGGCTCGGCGGGACTCGGGCCGACCATCGTGGCTCTGACCGAGGGCATCGATCTGGCATTGGCCAACAAGGAGTCGCTGGTGGTCGGCGGCGAGCTGGTCACCGCGCTGGCGGAGGCCACCGGCGCGCAGATCATCCCGGTCGACTCCGAGCACTCGGCGCTGTACCAGCTGATCGCCGGCGAGCGCGTGGGGACGATCGACCGGCTCGTGCTGACGGCCTCCGGCGGCCCGTTCCGGGGCCGCTCGCGCGCCGAGCTGGAGGGCGTGACCGTCGAGCAGGCGCTCCAGCACCCGACGTGGGCGATGGGGGGCAAGATCACGATCGACTCGGCGACGCTGATGAACAAGGGGCTGGAGGTCATCGAGGCCCACCACCTGTTCGGCACGCCGTACGATCGGATCGAGGTCGTCGTGCACCCGCAGTCGATCGTCCACGCGCTCGTGACGCTCTGCGACGGCGCCGCGCTGGCGCATCTCGGCCATCCGGACATGCGCGTGCCGATCGCCTATGCGCTGCACCACCCGGAGCGGGTCGACGTGCCGGTCCGCACGCTCGATCTCGCCGAGATCGGGTCGCTGACCTTCGAGCCGCCCGACGAGGACGCGTTCCCGTGCCTGGCGATCGCGCGCAAGGCGGCCGAGGCGGGCGGCACCGGCCCGTGCGTGCTGAACGCCGCCAACGAGGTCGCCGTGCACGCGTTCCTCGGCGGCCGGCTCCCGTTCATGGGCATCCCGGCCGTGATCGAGGCGACGCTGGAGCGCGTCGGCGCCGCCACCGTGCACGGCTTCGACTCGCTCTATCAGGCCGACGCCGAGGCGCGGACGGTCGCCGGCGAGCTGGTCGCGGTGCACGCATGAGCTTCCTGCTCGCCTTCCTCGGCTTCGCCGCGCTGATCATCCTGCACGAGCTCGGCCACTTCACCGCGGCCAAGGCCGTCGGCATGCGCGTCGAGCGCTTCTCGCTGTTCTTCCCGCCGCTGATCGCACGTCACCGGCGCGGCGAGACCGAGTACGCGATCGGGGCGATCCCGCTCGGCGGCTACGTGAAGATCACCGGCATGAACCCGGCCGAGGAGATCCCTCCGGCCGTGGCGCACCAGGCGTACTACCGCCAGCCGGTGTGGAAGCGGATCGTGGTGATCGGCGCTGGGCCGGCGGTCAACATCGTGCTCGCGTTCCTGATCCTGTGGGTGCTGATCTGGGCCAACGGGATCGGCGAGCCGACCAACCGGATCGAGCTCATCAACGGTCCACCCGCGCGCGGCGAGCTGGCGCCGGGCGACCGGATCGTGGAGGTCGACGGGGTGCGCGGCGACTTCGAGACGCTCAAGGCGCGGATCGCCTCGCACCGGTGCGCGGGCGAGGAGGTCGGCGGCTGCGTCGCCACCACGCCGGCGACGATCACCGTGTCGCTGCGCGGCGAGGAGCGCACGGTGCGGTTGCGGCCGGTCTACGACGCCGGCCAGGAGGACATGCTGATCGGCTTCTCGGTCGGCTCCGTCCCGCGACCGGTCGGGCCGGTCGAGGCAGCGCGAGTGTCGGGCTCGGAGATGTGGCTCTTCACCACGAAGACGGTCGAGACGATCGCGGGCGTCTTCCAGGCGGACAAGCGCGAGGACATCTCCGGCGTCGTCGGCTCCTACGAGGTCACGCGCCAGACGATCGAGCTGAGCTTCGAACGCGCGCTCTATCTCCTGGCGATCATCTCGCTGTCGCTCGGGGTCATCAACCTGTTCCCGTTCCTGCCGCTCGACGGCGGGCACATCTTCTGGGCGCTGGCGGAGAAGGCGCGCGGCCGCGCGATCCCCTTCAGCGTGATGGAGCGGGCCGGGTTCGTCGGCTTCGTGCTCGTGATCGCCCTGTTCATGATCGGCCTCACGAACGACGTCGGCCGGCTCACCGGGGACGGGTTCGGCGTTCGGTAGTGTCGCGCGATGACCCTCGCGCGCGCTTTCCGCACCACCGTCGCCGAGCATCCCGACCGGGTCGCGGTCCGCACCAAGGACGACGAGGTCTCGTGGACGTGGAGTGAGCTGGCGGAGCGCGTCGACGCGCTGGCAGGCGGCCTCGCCGCCCTCGGAGTGCGGCGCGGCGACACCGTCGCGCTGCTGCTGTCGAACCGGCCCGAGTTCCACGTCGCCGACCTCGCCGTGGCGACGCTGGGCGCGACGCCGTTCTCGATCTACGCGACGTTCACGCGCGAGCAGGTCGAATACGTGGTCTCCGACGCAGGGGCGCGGGTCGGGCTGATCGAGGCGCAGTTCGCCGACCGCTTCCCGGCGCTCGAGCACGTGCTGGCGCTGGAGGACGGCTGGCCGTCGGAGCCCGGCTTCGACGCCGGGCCGCGCTGGCGCGCGATCGAGCCGGACGACCTGGTCACGCTCATCTACACGTCGGGGACCACGGGGCCGCCGAAGGGCGTCCAGCTCACACACCGCAACGTGATGGCCACGATCGAGACCACGCGCGCCCTGATCGAGTTCCCGGCTGGGGCGAAGGTGATCTCGTGGCTGCCGGCGGCGCACATCGCGGAGCGGATGGCGAACCACTATCTGCCGGTCGCGGTCGCGATGACGATCACCTGCTGCCCGGACCCGCGGGCGATCGCCGCCTACCTGCCCGCCGTCCGGCCGACCTGGTTCTTCGCCGTCCCGCGGATCTGGGAGAAGCTCAAGGCCGGCCTGGAGAGCTTCCTTTTGCAAGGCGAAGACGCCGAGCGCAACCGCGAGTGGCTGCAGGCCGCGACCCGCAAGGTCGAGCACGAGCAGGCGCGCGAGCCCGTGCCCGACGAGCTGGCCGCCACCGTCGAGGAGGCCGATCGCGAGCTGTTCGCGGGGCTGCGGGCGATGCTCGGGCTCGACGAGGTCGTCGCGGTGTACGTCGGGGCGGCGCCCACGCCGCGCGACGTGCTGGTGTTCTTCCACGCCATCGGCATCCCGGTGGCCGAGCTGTGGGGCCTGTCCGAGAGCTGCGGGGCCGGGTGCTGCAACCCGCCGGCGAAGATCAAGATCGGCACCGTGGGGCCGCCGGCGCCGGGCATCGAGGTGCGGCTCGGAGACGACGGCGAGCTGCTCGTGCGGTCCGAGACGCTGATGACCGGCTACCGCAACGCGCCCGACAAGACCGCCGAGGCGCTCGACGACGACGGCTGGCTGCACACCGGCGACATCGGCGAGATCGACGACGACGGCTACGTCCGGATCGTCGACCGCAAGAAGGAGATCATCATCAACGCCGCCGGCAAGAACATGTCGCCCTCGAACATCGAGGCGGCTTTGAAGGGAGCGAGCCCGCTGATCGGGCAGGCGTGCGTGATCGGCGACGGGCGCCCGTACAACACGCGCGCTGATCGTGCTCGACTCCGACTTCGGACCGGCGTGGGCGGCCCAGCAGGGGATCGACGGGGCCGACCTGGCGGCGCTGGCGCACGACGAGCGGATGCGGGCGGCGGTGCAGAAGGGCGTCGACGACGCCAACGCGAAGCTCGGGCGGGTGGAGCAGATCAAGAAGTTCACGCTCGTGGAGGGGGACTGGCTCCCCGGCGGCGACGAGCTCACGCCGACCATGAAGCTCAAGCGCAAGCCCATCGCCTCCAAGTACGCCGGGGAGATCGCAGCGATGTATTGAGCCTGGGGGCCCCACCCAACGGGCCATTCCGTGTGGTGCGATGGCCCGTTGGGCACCCCCTAGAGCTGCGTGTCGCTGCTGCCGCCCGAGCCCTCGCTCGAGCCGCCACCGCCCGAGCCGCCGCCCTGGTCCTCCGGGCACGGGTGGCCCGGCCGGTCCTGGTCGCGCGGCTGCTGCGGCCGCTGCTCCGGCTGTTGCTCCTGCTGCTGCACCGGCGTCGTCGACGACGGTGCGGTATCGCCGGCCCCGCCTGAGGCGAGGGCGACGGCAGGCACTGCGAGTGCGCCAGTGGCGAGCGCGATCGCCAGCGTGGTGCGCGTCATGCGAACCTCCTGTGGTCGTTGACCGCATCCAGGCTTGCCGGGCGATCGTCAGGTCCGGGTAAGCGAGTCCGCTTCTATCCTTCGTGGCCGATGGCTTCCGAGCGCTCAGTGAACGTCGGCGGGGTCCAGATCGGCGGCGGCGCGCCCGTCGTCGTCCAGACCATGACCAAGACCGAGACGGCGAACCTTGCCGCGACCATGGAGCAGATCCTCAAGGTCGCGGACGCGGGCGCCGACATCGTGCGCGTCGCGGTCCCGCGCGACAAGGACGTCGAGGCTCTGAAGACGATCGTGGTCGAGTCGCCGATCCCGGTGATCGCCGACATCCACTTCAACCACACGCTGGCGCTGAAGGCGATCGACGTGGGTGCGCACTGCATCCGCCTGAACCCGGGCAACATCGGCGGCCCCGAGAAGGTCGCCGAGGTGGCCGACCGGGCGCGCTCCGCCGGCACGCCGATGCGGATCGGCGTCAACTCCGGCTCGCTGCCGAAGCACCTGCACGAGCTCGAGCGCGAGAACCCGGTCGAGGCGCTGGTGACCGCCGCGGTCGAGTTCGTCGGCCTGATGGAGCGCCTCGAGTTCACCGACTTCAAGGTCTCGATCAAGTCCACGAACGTGCCGTACACGATCGCCGCCAACCGGCTGCTGTCCGAGCGGATCCCGTACCCGCTCCACCTCGGCATCACCGAGGCGGGGACCAAGTGGTCGGGCTCACTGAAGTCGGCGGTCGGACTCGGGACGCTGCTGGCGGACGGGATCGGGGACACGATCCGGATCTCGCTGTCGACCTTCCACGCCGAGGAGGAGGTCAAGGTGGCGTGGGAGATCCTCAAGGCCCTGAAGCTGCGTGAGCGCGGGCCGGTCCTGATCGCGTGCCCGACCTGCGGGCGGCTGCAGTTCGACATGGACACCGTGGTGGCCGACATCGAGCGCCGGCTCGAGGCCTACGAGGACCCGGTCGAGGTCGCGGTGCTCGGCTGCGCCGTGAACGGGATCGGCGAGGCCTCGCACGCCGACTTCGGCATCACCGGCGCCAAGAACGAGGGCCTGATCTTCTCCCGCGGCAAGGCGCTCAAGAAGGTCCCCCAGGAGCGGCTGGTCGACGAGCTGTTCCTCGAGATCGACAAGTACGCCAAGACCAAGCAGATCGACGTCGACGCCGGCGAGCAGGCCGCGGGCGCCGAGTGGCTGCAGCGGATCGAGGACGAGAACGTCGGCGAGCTGACCCCGGAGCGGCTCGCCAAGCTCGAGGCCGAGTCGGCGCGCGCCGACGCCGACGCGATCGACGAGGCGCTGTCGCCGGTCACCGGCCGGCGCTTCACGCGCGCGTAGCGATCACCGCGTAGTGGACGGTGAAGAGCCGCTCCGCCGCGCCGAGCCGGTGGATCGCCGACCGCAGCGTCCATTTCACGGCTCCCTTGGCGCGGCCGCCGAAGAACGCGTGGTGCTCGTGGGGGAGGGGGTCGGTGAGCTCGGCGCGCGCTTCGAGACCGGCGTCGGTCAACAGCGCCTTGATCCCGGCGCGGTTGAACGCGTGCAGGTGGCCGGACTGCTCGGACAGCCGCCGCTTGGCCGGCCTGCGCGCCGAGCGATTGTCCTCGAGCGGCACCTCCACCAGCACGTGGGGCGCCACGCGCGCCGCCTCGGACAGGAGCGGCAGGGGGTCGGGAACGTGCTCGACCACATGCGAGAGCACCGCGAGGTCGTACTCGTGCGTCTCCGCGGGAACGTGCTCGCCGTCGAACGCCTCGACCCGCCGGGCCACGCCGCGATCGCGCGCGTAGCCCGCCGCGGTGGGTGACAGCTCGAAGCCGTCGAGCACGCCGGCGAGGCCGCGCCGGGCCATCTCGGCCAGCACGGCCCCATCGCCGCAGCCGATCTCGACCACCGTCTGCGGGCGCAGCCCCAGCCGGCCACAGAGCGTCTCGACGTGCGCCGCCTTCGAGCGTGCCCCGACCGCGCGCCACCGGCCCATCAGCTCCGCCTCGGCGGCGTCCGTCCTCGCGTACCCCGCCTCGTAGAACTCGCGAATGGTCAGGCGACGGAGTCGTAGCGCGCGGCGACCTTGTCCCAGTCGACCACGTTCCACCACGCGTCGATGTAGTCCGGGCGCTTGTTCTGGTAGTTGAGGTAGTAGGCGTGCTCCCAGACGTCGACGCCGAGCAGCGGCGTCTGGCCGGAGGAGATCGGGTTGTCCTGGTTCGCCGTGCCGACCACCGCGAGGCCGGAGCCGTCGTGCACGAGCCACGCCCAGCCCGAGCCGAACTGGTTGACGCCGGTCTCCTTGAGCTTGGCCTTGAAGTCGTCGAACGAGCCGAACGCGCTCTTGATCGCGTCGCCCAGCGCGCCGCTCGGCTCGCCGCCGCCGTCCGGGCTCATCCACTCCCAGAACAGCGAGTGGTTGTAATGGCCGCCGCCGTTGTTGCGGACCGCCTTCTGCTTGTCGGCCGGGAGCGAGTCGAGGTTCTGGAGAACGTCCTCGACCGGCTTGCCGTCCCACTCGGTGCCCTCGAGCGCGCCGTTGGCCTTGTCGACGTAGGCCTGGTGGTGCTTGTCGTGGTGCACGCGCATCGTCGCCTCGTCGATGTGCGGCTCGAGCGCTTCGTAGGAGTAGGGGAGCGGGGGGACCTCGTAAGCCATGTAGGAGCTCCTGTCAGTCGTCGTTCGTCACGTTTCGTTCTATCACCACGGACTCCCCGGTCTCCTCGAGGCGTACACGGTCGCCGCCGGCGAGCTCGACGAACGTGTCTCGCGGCGGGGGGACGAACTCGCCCGAGCGGGACGAGAGCGAGAAGCGGACGCGACCGCCGCCCGCCCACTCCACCTGCGCGGTCCGCCGGCAGCCGGGCCCGTACCCGTCGCCCGCGTCCTCGTAGAGGGCGCCCGCGCCCGAGCCGGGACCCACGAACACCTTCCAGGTGAGCGAGTCGGGGACCTCGCCCGTGTGCTGGACCACCGGCCACATCGGGATCGGCGTGTTGCACCGCGCGTAGATGGCCGGCCGGCCGAGGGGCGCGTGCGCCAGCACGTGAGCCGGGCCTTCGATGACCTCGCCGGTCCACCACTGCGCCCAGGCGCCGGCCGGCAGGTAGACATGACGGTGCTCGACGCCCGGCCGGGTGATCGGGGCGACGAGCAGTGCGTCGCCGACCATGAACTGGTCGTCGGCCGTGTACGTCGTCGGATCGTCCGGATACGCGAACAGCAGCGGCCGCAGGATCGGGGCGCCCGTCCGGTGGCACTCCTCGAACAGGGTGTACAGGTACGGCACGAGCTGCATCCGCAGCTGCAGCATCGCCCGGCACACCGTCTCCCACGGCTCGCCGAACGCCCACGGCTCCTGCGCCACCGTCCCCATCGCCGTGTGGTTGCGGCAGAACGGCTGGAAGATGCCGAACTCGGTCCAGCGCGCCAGCAGCTCGCCGTTCCCGTCCCCGAAGAACCCGCCGATGTCGACGCCCGTCCACGCGATCCCCGACAGCCCGAGGTTCTGCAGCTGCGGCATGCCCATCCACAGGTGCTCCCACCAGGACGAGTTGTCGCCCGTCCACTGCAGCGCATGGCGCTGGAGGCCCGCGTAGCCGGCGCGCGAGATCACGAACGGCCGCGCGTCGGGCCGCAGCCGCGACAGCCCCGCCCGCGCCGCCTCCGCCATCAGCGACCCGTACGCGTTGTGCAACTCGCCGTGCAGGCGCGCCCGCCCTCCGCCGGGATGCACCACGTCCTCGGGCATCGTCGACTGCTGCGGCACGAACAGCGACGGCTCGTTCATGTCGCACCACACTCCCGCGACGCCGGCGTCGAGCAGCACCGAGTGCCACGACCCCCACCACTCGCGGACGGCGGGATCCGTGAAGTCGGGGAACGCGCACAGCCCCGGCCAGACGACGTTGCGGAACTCGCCGCCCTCGCGGGTGAGGCAGAAGAACCCCCGCTCGCGCCCCTCGGCGTACAGGTCGTACTCCTCGTCGACCTTCACGCCGGGGTCGGTGATCGTCACCACCCGGAAGCCGAGTGAGCGCAGCTCCGCGATCAGGCCGGCGGGGTCCGGGAACCGCTCGCGGTCCCAGGTGAACACGCGGTAGCCGTCCATGTAGTCGATGTCGAGGTAGAGCACGTCGCACGGGATCTCGCGTGCGCGGAACCCGCGCGCGATCGAGAGCACCTGGTCCGCGCTCATGTACGACCAGCGCGACTGCTGGTTGCCGAGCGCCCACAGCGGCGGCATCGGCGTGCGGCCGGTCAGCGCCGTGTAGCGGTCGAGCACGTCGGCGGGCGTCGGGCCGAGCAGCACGTAGACCACCAGGTCGTCGGCGGCCTCGACCGTGACGCGGTCCGGGTCGGCCTTCCCGAGGTCGAGCTCGAGCCGCCCCGGATGGTCGTAGAACACGCCGTGCGCGCGACCGTCGTGCAGGCACAGCACGAACGGGATCGACGTGTAGAGGTTGTTGAAGGAGGCGGTGTGGCCGGCCGGCGGGTCGACGTTCCAGAACACCTGCCGCGTGGCGGTCTTCTCGAGCCCGGCGGTGCGCTCGCCGCAGGCGAAGTACCGCTCGAGCGGCGGCCGCCGCTTCACGAACCCGTCGAACGAAGCGACCAGCCCCTCGTCCTCGGAATAGAACGAGACGCCGTCCGCGCCCACCACCGCCCTGCCCGCCGGCGTCTCGAGCGAACCGAGCGAGGCGGCCGGGTCGAGCACGGCGAACGAGCGGTCGAGCGGCCGGCCCAACCGGAACACCCCGTCCGCGACTGCCGTGACCTCCATGAAGGCCGACACACTAGGCTCTCGGACCCGTGACCCGCCTCTCGACGTACTTCCTGCCCACCGAGAAGCAGGCGCCGGCCGACGCCGAGGCACCCTCGCACAAGCTGATGGTGCGCGCGGGCCTTGCGCGCCAGCTCGGCAGCGGCCTGTGGACATGGCTGCCGGCGGGATGGCGCGTCCACCGGGCGGCGGAGCAGATCGTGCGCGAGGAGCTGGACGCGATCGGCGCCCAGGAGATGCTGATGCCGGTGATCAACCCGGCCGAGATCTGGCAGCGAAGCGGCCGGTACGACATCGAGGAGCTGTTCAAGCTCACGGACCGCCGCGGCGCCGATCTCGTGCTGGCGATGACGCACGAGGAGGTCGTGACCACCCACGTGGCGCCGGCCGTGCGCTCCTACCGCGACCTGCCGTTCAGCCTCTATCACTTCCAGACCAAGGGCCGCGACGAGCCCAGGCCGAGAGCCGGCGTCCTCCGCACGCGCGAGTTCATCATGAAGGACGCCTACACCTTCGACCGCGATCGCGAGGGGCTCGACGCCCACTACGAGCGCTTCCGGGAGGCCTACGACCGCATCTTCGACCGCGTCGGGCTCGAGTGGTACCGCGTCGAGGCCGACGTCGGGATGATGGGCGGCTTCGGGGCGCACGAGTACATGGCACCGTGCCCGGCGGGCGAGAACGACGTCGCCCTCGCGCCCGGCTACGCCGCCAACGTCGAGGTCGCCAGCGCGCAGGCGCGACCCGTCGCGCTGCCGGACGGCAGCGATGCGCCGGCGCGGATCGACACGCCCGGCCTCACGACCGTGGCCGAGGTCGCGCAGCACCAGCACGTCGAGCCCGGCACGCTGCTCAAGGCGTACCCGGTGATCGTGGAGGACCGCGGGCTGACCATGGTCGTGGTGCGCGGCGACCATCGCGTGAACGACATCAAGCTCGCGAACACGCTCGGCGCCGCCTTCCGCCCCGCGCGCGAGGACGAGTTCGCCGAGCGGATCGGGCCCGCAGGTTTCATCGGTCCGGTCGGGATCGACGTGCCGATCCTGCTCGACGACGCCGTCGAGCCCGGCGCCTACATCGCCGGCGCCAACCGCGACAACGCGCACCTCAAGGGCGTCGAGCCCGGCCGCGACTTCCCGTTCAAGCGCGGCGACGTTCGCCGCGTAGAGGCCGGCGACACCGTCGACGGGCACGAGATCCGGGTCGAGCCGGCGATCGAGGTCGGCAACATCTTCAAGCTCGGCACTCGCTTCTCGGAGCCGCTCGGCGCCACGTACCTCGACGAGTCGGGCACCGCGCGGCCGATCTGGATGGGGTCCTACGGCATCGGCCCGGCGCGGATCTCGGCCGCCGCGATCGAGCAGTACGCCGACGAGCACGGGATCTCGTGGCCGCGCGCGCTGGCGCCGTTCGACATCCACCTGGTCGGCCTCGGCAAGGCGGGCAGCGAGGAGCGCGAGCTGGCCGAGCGTCTGTACGGCGAGCTGCTCGAGACCGGTCTGCGGATCCTGTACGACGACCGCGACGCCGGCCCGGGGGAGAAGTTCGCCGACGCCGAGCTGCTCGGCGTGCCGGTGCGGCTCACGGTCGGGCGCCGGACGCTGGAGAGCGGCGAGGTCGAGGTGCAGGTGCGACGCGGGCGCCAGGCGCGCACGATCCCGCTGGAGGAGGCCGTCGCGGCGGCCGCGGACCTGTGGCGGACCGTCCCCTAGCGGGCGGCGCCGAGCGCGCCCGGCTCACCTTCCGCCGCCTCACCGGCCTCGACCGCTCCGGGCCGAGCCCGCCGCAGACCCAGCGCGGCCAGCCCCTGCAGCCGTGGACGATCCCGAACGCGATCGACTACGTCCGCCTCGCCCTGATCCCGGTCTTCCTCGTGATCGCCTTCTCGTCGGGCGACGGCCAGGACTGGCGAGCGGTCCTGATCTTCACGATCGTCGGCTGGAGCGACTACCTCGACGGCATCGCGGCGCGCCTCACCGGCCAGTACTCGCGGCTCGGAGCGCTGCTCGACCCGCTCATCGACCGCCTGCTGGTGCTGTCCGGCGCCGTCGTCTGCTGGCACTTCGAGCTGCTGCCGCGCTGGGGCCTCGCGCTGCTCGCGGCGCGCGAGGTGTTCATGCTCGGCCTCGTCCGCTGGGGAATGCGCCACGGTGCGGACATCAAGGTCAACTGGCTCGGCCGGCTGGGCATCTGGCCGGTCCTGGGCGCCCTGTTCTTCGCCATGGTGGGACTCGAGGCGCTGGGCGAGATCCTGCTCTACATCGGGCTTGCGCTGGTGTTCGCGGCAACCGCGAACTACGTGCGCGACGGGCTCGCGTCAAGACCCTCAAGTACAGGTTGATGATTGCTATGCTCGCGCCATGGACACCTTTCCCGATCTCGGCTCCCTTTCCGACCAGGAGCTCAAGGACCTCATCCAGCAGCTCACGGACGAGGAGCAGGAAGTGTCCTACCGCCGCCGGATCCTGCACGGGAAGATCGACATCCTGCGCGCCGAGCTGGTCAACCGGCTGCGGAAGAAGCACGAGGGCGGCGAGGACGTCATCTCCGGCGCGGACGTCCAGCGGCTGACCGACATCCTGGCCGGGCGCGCGTCGGGCACCGGCGACGAGCTCTAGCGAGCGCGGAGCGCCGAGTGGCGCGCCACTGCCCGGAATGCGGTTTCGTCCTCACGGAGGGCGCGAACTACTGTCCCAAGTGCGGGGCGTTCGTCGGCACGCGTGAGCCGCGCGACGACGTCACCACCGCGACGTACGTGATCGACGAGCAGACCGGCGAGCTGCGGCCGGTCGACGTCGGCGACGTGGCGGCCGAGAGCGGCGCGCTCGTGATCCGCTCCGGCGGTGGCCGCGTCGGCCAGTCGTTCCCGCTGCGCGGCGAGCGGATGACCATCGGCCGGTCGCCCGACACCGAGATCTTCCTCGACGACGTCACGGTGTCGCGCGACCACGCCGTGTTGGTGAGCCGCGGCGGCGCCTGGTACCTCGACGATTCGGGCTCGCTCAACGGGACGTACGTGAACCGCCGGCGGATCGACTCGCACCGGCTGGAGGACGGCGACGAGCTCCAGATCGGCAAGTACAAGCTGACGTACCTGGCGCGGTGACGGACGACTCGCTCACCACCGAGGCGCCGCTGGCCTCGCCCGCCGACGACGAGAAGCCGCGCAAGTCGCTGACGATCGGCGCCGTCTGCAAGGCGCTGTCGCAGGAGTTCCCGGACATCTCGATCTCGAAGATCCGCTACCTCGAGGACCAGAAGCTGCTGTCGCCGCGCCGCACGCCCGGGGGCTACCGGCTGTACGCGCAGTCCGACGTCTCGCGCCTGCGCACGATCCTGCGCCTGCAGCGGGACGAGTTCCTGCCCCTGCGGGTGATCCGCCAGGAGCTGGCCGCCGGCCGCGCCGAGGACGAGACGCCGGCGGCCGCCCCGCCGGCCGACACGGTGCGCCCGGGCGCCGCGCTGCGCCGCCTGACCTTCTCGCTCCGCGACCGCGGCGCGCTGTACTCGCTCGACGACGTGGTCGAGGAGACCGGCGCCGAGCCGCGGCTGGTCAAGGAGATGGAGGACTTCGGGATCGTCAAGGGCGAGGTGCGCGGCGGCACGACGTACTACGACGAGACCGAGCGCGAGATCGTGCGCGCGGTGACCGAGCTGGCGCGTTACGGCGTCGCCGGGCGCAACCTGCGCGTGTTCAAGACCTCGGCCGAGCGCGAGGCCGCGCTGCTGCAGCAGATCCTGGCGCCGTCGCTGCGCTCGCGCAACCCGGAGCGCCGCAAGGAGGCGATCGAGGCGCTCGAGAACCTGGCCGCCGTCGCGTCGCACCTCAAGCACCTGCTGCTCGTGCGCGACCTGCGGCGCATCGCAAAGTGAGCGAGCTCGGCGCGCACATCCGCGACATCCCGGACTTCCCGAAGCCGGGGATCCTGTTCAAGGACATCACGCCGCTGCTGCTCGACGCCGACGCGCTGTCCGACGCGATCGGGGAGCTGGCGGACTGGGCGCGGCCGCTCGAGGTCGACTTCGTGGTCGCCGCCGAGGCGCGCGGGTTCATCCTCGGCGGCGCGATCGCGCGCGAGCTCGGCGTCGGCTTCGTGCCGGCGCGCAAGCCCGGCAAGCTGCCGCACGAGACGATCGCGGCGGAGTACATCCTCGAGTACGGCGTCGACGCGCTCGAGATGCACGCGGACGCGCTCGCGGACGGCGCCCGCGTCCTGCTCCACGACGACCTGCTCGCGACCGGCGGCACCGCTCGCGCGCTCGCCGAGCTGATCGAGGGCACCGGCGCGCGGATCGCGGGCTGCGCCTTCCTGGTCGAGCTCGCGTTCCTGGGCGGGCGGGACCGGCTGGCGGGCTACGACGTGCACGCGCTGCTCAGCTACGACGAGTGATCGTCGCCCGCTCCCGCACGCTGCCCGCGGCGCCCGACGCGGTGTGGAGGCTGATCGCCGACCCACGCGCGCTGGCGCGCTGGTGGCCGCGGGTCGAGCGCGTGAAGGGGGTGACGGGGGATGGCTGGACGGCGGTCCTGCGCTCGTCGCGCGGCCGCGCCGTGCGGGCGGACTGGCGGCTCGACGGGCAGGAGGCGGGCCGGTCGCGGGCGTGGGCGCAGGAGATCGACGGCACGCCGTTCGCGAAGGTGCTGGCGGAGCGGCGGGTGGAGGCGCGGCTCGAGCCCGCGGGCGACGGCACGCGGGTGACGATCGAGCTGCGGCAGCGGGGGAGGGGGATGGCGCGCTTCGGTCGGTTCATGCTGCGGCGGGCGGCCCGCAAGGAGCTCGACGGCGCGCTCGACGGGCTGGCGCGGGCGACGAGCCGGTGAGCACCCGCGACTCGTCCCGTGGCCACACGATCCCCAGGGCGGAGCGGCATCGTGCGGCGTGAACAGGTCTTCTGGGGCTGGGGCGAGCCGGGGGCGGGGCCATCGCTGCCCGAGCACGCCGTCTCGTTCCTCCGCGACGAGATCGGAATCGACGGCGCCGTCGTCGACCGCCCCGTCGCGTTTCGGGAGGTGCGGCTCCGCGAACCGGCTCTTGATCCGGCCGTGCGCCGCCGACTCGAGGCGATCACGGAGCTCCGCGACGACCGGTCGGCGCGCGTCCTGCGGTGTCGCGGCAAGTCGTATCTCGATCTCCTCGCCCAGCGGGCGGGGGCGTGCGAGGACGCGCCCGACGCGGTCGTGGCACCCGCCGATCACGAGCAGGTGCTGGCGGTGCTGCAGGTCTGCGCGGAGGCCGGCGTGGCGGTGGTGCCGTTCGGGGGCGGCACCAGCGTGGTGGGCGGCCTCGAGCCGTTGCGCGGGCCGTTCGAGGCGCTGGTCTCGCTCGACCTCGGGCGCATGGACGGCGTCCTTGCCGTCGACGCGCACTCGCTGACCGCGGTGCTGGAGCCCGGCCTGCGGCTGCCGGAGGCCGACCGGGCTCTGGGCGCTCACGGCTTCACGCTCGGACACCTCCCGCAGAGCTACGAGTGGGCGAGCGTCGGGGGCTGCGTCGCGACGCGCTCCTCGGGCCAGGCCTCGACCGGGCGGGGCCGGATCGACGACAACCTCGTCGCCGTCCGTTGCGCGACGCCGCTCGGCGAGCTCTCGACCCGCGACGCGCCGGCCAGCGCCGCCGGGCCGGCGCTGCGGCAGCTGGTGGCCGGGTCGGAGGGCGTGCTCGGGGTGATCACGGCGGCCACCCTGCGCGTGCACCCGCGGCCGGAGGTCTCGCGGTACGAGGGCTGGCTCGTGCCCGGCTTCGAGGCCGGCTGCGAGGCGCTGCGCGCGCTCGAGCAGGCGGGGGCGGCGCCGGACGTGACGCGGCTGTCGGACGAGGACGAGACGCGCCACACGCTCGCCTTCGCCGGCGCCTCCGCCGTCACCCGCCGCGCCGTCGGCGATCGCTGCCTGATGATCTGCGGCTGGGAGGGTGCGGTGCAGGGCATCGCCCGCCGTCGCGGCGAGGCGGCGCGTGTGCTGCGGGGGGCGGGCGCGCGCTACGCGACCCAACGGCCGGGGCAGCTGTGGGCGCGGTCGCGGTTCGCCGGCCCGCACCTGCGCGACCACCTGCTCGACCGCGGGGTGATGGTGGAGACGCTCGAGACGGCGACCTCATGGTCGCGGCTCGGGGCGCTCCACGCGGCGGTCCGCGCCGCGCTGCCCGGCATGCATGTCGGCTGCCACGTCTCGCACCTGTACCCGACCGGCGCGTCGCTCTACTTCACCGTCTTCGCCCGCCGCGGCGCCGGTCCGGCCTCCCAGTGGCGCGCCGCCAAGGCCGCCGCCACGGACGCGATCGTCGCCGCGGGCGGGACGATCACGCACCACCACGCGGTCGGCCGCGATCACGCGCCGTGGATGACCGCCGAGGCCGGCGACCTGGGCGTCGGCGTGCTGCGCGCGCTCAAGGACCGGTGCGACCCGGCCGGGATCATGAACCCGGGGAAGCTCTTAGCGCCCTGACGTCGCCGCGCAGCTCGACCGTGCCGGCGCCGTGCGGCACCAGCGCGACGGTGCCGCGGCCGAAGGGGATCCCGGCCAGCGTGCCGGTGCCCTCGAGGCCGACGACGATCGAGAAGCGGGGGTCGAGCTCGGCGTCGCCGTCGAGCCAGTCGGCGCGGAAGAAGGTCCCGGCCTCGGGCGGCAGCGTGGTCGTCGGCGACGGCGCGGCATGGCGGTCGAGCGCCTCGAGCGCGCGGTCCCAGCCGAGGTTCAGGTGGCCCTCGTCCTCGCTCAGCTCGAAGCCCTCCCACTCGAGCAGCATCGAGAAGTCGGTCGGCTCCTGCAGCTCGACCATGAGGATCCCGGCGCCGATCGCGTGCGCCGTGCCGGCCGGGACGTAGATCGCGTCGCCCGCCGAGACCGGCAGCTCGTGCATCGTCGCGAGCATCGCCGCGGCGTCCTGGTCGCGCATCCAGCCGCGCACCTCGCCGAGCTCCACGTCACGCGTCCAGCCCACCCACACGGCGGCGTCCGGCTCGGCCTCGACGATCAGCCATGCCTCGGTCTTGCCGTACCGGCTGTCGAGCGCGTCGCGTGCGAACTCGCGCCCGGGGTGGAAGTGGACCGGCAGGCGCTGGCCGGCGTCGAGCAGCTTGACGAGCAGGCCGGGGTCGGAGCGGTCGCCGAGCCAGGCCGCGGGATCGGCGGCGATCGCGTCGCGCACCAGCGTCCCGTCCTCCAGGCGGCTGAGACCGCGCGTCCCGTCGAACGTCGTGTTCACCGCGCCCAGCCACTCCTCCGGCATGTGGTCGGACTCCAGCGTCAGCCCGCGCAGCCGCGCGATCCGCTCCCCGCCGGCGTAGAAGTGGCGGAGAACGTTGGGCGGCAGGATCTCGGGCCTCATCAGCGCGAAGCGTAGGCCGCGGCGGCGACGCCGCCGCGGCCCAACCGAATCAATCGTCTAACCGGCAGGCAGCGTGCCCTCGAGCACCACCGGCCCGGGCTCGCGCGCCCTGGCGTTGGTCTCGCGCGTGATGACGATCTTGTCGTAGGTCGCGAACCAGCTCGGGAACTCGTCCTCGTCGCCCTGCTGCGGCCCGCCCGTGGTGAGGATCCCGTCCTGGCCGACCGGCGTCTGCGCGAAGCCGAGCCGGCGCGGCTCCCCGCCCTCGCGCGTGAACCACACCGCGTAGACGTCGCGGCCGCGGTTCGGCGGCACGTTCTGGGCGGCGATCGCGAATTGGACCGCTCCGTTCTCGCGCCGGACCAGCCGCATCAGGCCCTCGGCCTGGGAGTCGCCGGGGCCCTGGAGCACGATGTCGTTGCCGGTCGCCTCGGCTGCGGCCGGGGTCCCCGTGGCCGCCGGCGGCGCGGTTGCGGCCGGCTCCTCGTCGTCGCGCAGCACGAAGATCCACAGCAGCCCAGCCGCGACGACCACAGCCACGACGGCGATCAGGATCGCGCCGCCGAGGCGAGACGAACGCGGCGCGGCCGCGGTCGGCGACTCGCCGCGCGCTGCCGGCCCGCCATCGTCGCGCGCCGCCGGCGCTCGTTCGTCCCGCGCCGCCGGCGCATGATCGTCGGAGCCCGCGGGCACAGACGGCATCGCGCCGCCGAGGTCGCCGAGCCGCTCGGCGGCGGCCTGGGCCCACGTTCGCGCGTCGTCGCTGCGTGCGACCGCGGCGCGGGTGCGCTCGGCCTCGCCGCCGGGCTGCTGGCCCAGGAGCCAGTCGGCGATCCGGCCGCTGTCGACCCCGGCCGCCGGCTCGCCCGCCAGGGCCCGCACGCCGGCGTCGGCGCGGGCGCGGACCTCGCGCTCGGGGATCGCGAGCAGCTCCGAGAGCTCACCGTACGAGCGGCCCTGGCGCAGGACCAGCTCCAGCACCGCGCGCTGGTCCGGGGCAAGCGTGTCGAGCGGCGTCATGCCGGGCTCCAGGGTAGTGTGCCGCGCCTCGTGGAAACCTCCCTCGAAGGCTGGCCGGTCGGGTTCGACCGGCTCTACGGACTCGAGCTGCTCGACCTCACCGACGGCGAGGTGCGCGCGCAGGTCGAGGTCCGCGACGAGCTGCTCCAGCCCGCCGGGCTCGTCCACGGCGGCGTGTTCGCCTCGATCGCCGAGTCGATCACCTCGTTCGGCACCTGGAAGGCCGTGCACGAGGGCGGCCGGACGGCGCAGGGCATGTCCAACCAGACGAGCTTCCTGCGCCCGATCACGGCCGGCACGATCCATGCCGTCGCCCGCGCGCGCCACAAGGGCCGCACGACCTGGGTGTGGGAGGTCGACATCACCGACGACGAGGGCCGCCTGTGCGCCCTCGTGCGGATGACGATCGCGGTGCGCTAGAGGACGACCGGCGGCTTGCGTCCCGGCCGGTAGGCGTTCGTGATCGGCATCCGCCGGTCGCGCCCGAACGCGCGCGGCGTGATCTTGATCCCGGGCGGCGCCTGCCGGCGCTTGTACTCGGCGGTGTCGACGAGCGACACCACGCGCTCGATCGCCTCGCCCGGGAGCCCCGCGCGCTCGAGCTGCTCGGGGTCGAGGTCCTCCTCCACGTAGCCCTCGAGGATCGCGTCGAGCGTGTCGTAGTCCGGGAGCGAGTCGGCGTCGCGCTGGTCCTCGCGCAGCTCGGCGCTCGGCGGCCGGTCGATGATCGAGCGCGGCACCGGATGGGCGCCGTCGCGCGCGTTGCGGAAGTCCACGAGCCGGTACACGAGCGTCTTCGGCACGTCCTTGATCACCGCGAAGCCGCCGGCCGAGTCGCCGTACAGCGTCGAGTAGCCGACCGAGTTCTCCGACTTGTTGCCGGTCGTCAGCACCAGCCAGCCGAACTTGTTCGACAGCGCCATCAGCAGGTTCCCGCGGATCCGCGCCTGGAGGTTCTCCTCCGTGATGTCCGGCTCGCGGCCCTCGAAATGCTCGGCCAGCAGCTCGTCGAAGACCTCCATCGCCGGCCCGATCGCGATCTCGCGCAGGTCGACGCCGAGGTTGTCCGCCAGCACCTTGGCGTCGTCGCGCGTGCCGGACGACGAGTAGCGCGAGGGCATCGTCACCGCCGTCACGCGGTCGGCGCCGAGGGCGTCGACCGCGGCCAGCAGCGTCAGCGTCGAGTCGATCCCGCCCGACAGGCCGATCACCACATGGCCGAAGCCGTTCTTCTCCACGTAGTCGCGCGTGCCGAGCACCAGAGCGGCATACACCTCGGCCTCCGGCTCGAGCAGCGGCGTCACCTCACCGCCCACCACCGCTTCGCCGGTGTCGTCGCGCCGCGTCAGCGGCCCCAGCCGCCGCACCTCCGGCAGCGCCTTGCGCACGGGCGGCCGCAGCCGTGTGTCGCGCAGCCGCGCGGTCAGCGCCGCCTGCAGGTCGACGGTCCCCACCACCAGCGCCTCGGCGAACTGCGGCGCCCGCGCCAGCACGCAGCCCTCGTGGTCGAGCAGCAGCGAGTGCCCGTCGAAGATCAGCTCGTCCTGGCCGCCGACGAGGTTGGTGAACGCGATCGCGGTCAGGTTGTCGCGCGCGCGCTGGATCAGCATCCGCTCGCGGTCGCGGCCCTTGCGCGCGTGGTACGGCGAAGCCGAGGCATTGAGGATCAGCGCGGCGCCGGCCAGCGCCTCGTCCGACGCCGGCGGGCCGGGCGTCCAGATGTCCTCGCAGATCGTCAGCCCGAGGCGCGCGTCGCCGAGCTGGAGCACGGCGCCGCCCTCGCCGACCTGGAAGTAGCGCTGCTCGTCGAACACGCCGTAGTTGGGGAGCACGGACTTGCGGTAGACGGCCTGCAGCTCGCCCTCGGCCAGCACCGCGAGCGCGTTGTGGACGTCGTCGGCGCGCTCCGGGAAGCCGACCAGCGCGACGATCCCCTCGGCCTCGACCGCGAGCTCGGACACCGCCTCGGTGGCCGCCTGCAGGAAGTGCTCCTTCAGCAGCAGGTCCTCGGGCGGATAGCCGGTGATCGCCAGCTCGGGGAACAGCACCAGCTCGGCGCCCGCGTCGCGCGCCCCGGCGATGCGCTCGGCGATCTTGGCGACGTTGCCCTCGAGGTCGCCGACACGGCTGTTGATCTGGGCGAGCGCGACGCGCAGGGGCGGGATCAGGGCCATGCCCCCATTGTCCCTCAGGCGGCGCTTTTCGTCCGCCGGCTCGCGGGTCGCCGTCGCCCGCGCGGGCGCGAGCCGTCCGGCGGCACACCGGCGGCCGCCGACAGCTCGTCGATCGCGTGCGCGAGGTCGGCCGCGAAGTCGTCGAGGTCGGCCATCGCGTCGTAGTCGCCGAGCAGCCCGAACGCGAGCCGCCCGTCGTAGGACATGATCGCGATGCCGAGCGCGGTGTTCAGCACCAGCGGAACCTTCGGATAGAACGCGCGCAGCCTGCGGCCGAGCATGTAGAGCGGGAACTGCGGCCCCGGCACGTTGGTGACGGTGAGATTGAAGAACCGCTGGCGCGACTGCAGCCGCGCCGCCTGGTCGAGGATCGTCGGCGCCGCAAAGCCGGCCAGCTTCGTCAGCCGCTCGGCGCCGATCGCCTGCGCCGAGGCCTTCAGGTCGCCGAGCGCCTCGTGCACGGTCCGGAACCGCTCGAGCGGGTCGGCGAGGCCGACCGGCAGCGGCGCGTACATCGCGGCCACCTGGTTGCCGAGCGCCCCGCGCTGCTCCTCGGCGCGCACCGACACCGGCACCATCGCCTTCAGCTCGACCCCCTCGGTGGCGCGCCCGCGGCGGATCAGGTGGTCTCGCAGCGCGCCGGTGACGACCGCGAGCACGACGTCGTTGACGGTGCCGCCGAGGGCGCCCTTGATGGCCTTGAAGCGGCCGAGGTCGGTGTCCACCCACGCGAACCGCCGGTGCGGGCCGATGCGCGTGTTGAGCGGGCTCGGGGGCGCTGCGCTGAGGCCCGCCGACGCCATCGAGACCAGGCCGGCGAGCGTCTTCGCCGCCGACCCGGCCGTCTCGCGCGGAGCGGTGACGAGGCGGGCGGCGGCGCGTGCGGCGTCGACCGGGGTGCCGGCGCGCTCGAGCAGCGCGTCGCCGAACAGCGCGCTGCCGACCGGCTCCGGCCGCGGGTACCAGGCAGGGCCGGGCTCGCGCTCGGGCGGCTCCGGCTCGAGGTCGAACAGCACGGTCATGATGTCGACGCCGGAGATGCCGTCGACGAGCGCGTGATGCGTCTTGCAGATCATCGCGAAGCGGTCGTCGCCGACGCGGTCGACGAGCCAGATCTCCCACAGGGGCTTGCTGCGGTCGAGTTGCTGGGAGAACACGCGGCCGGCCAGCTTGCGCAGCTGCTCGTCTCCGGCCGGCGCCGGCAGCGCCGTGTGGCGCACGTGGTAGGCGACGTTGAAGTGCGGGTCGTCGACCCACACGGGCCGCGCCTGCGACAGCGGCGGATAGGCGAGCCTCTGCCGGTAGCGCGGGACCTGGTGGAGGCGGGCGGAGATCTGATCGAGCAGGTCCTCGTACGGCGGCGCCTCGCCGTCGAAGACCAGCGCGGAGCCGACGTGCATGTGCGCGCCGCTCTTCTCGAGCGCCAGAAACGACGCGTCGAGGCCTGTGAGGCGGTCGGGGTTGGCCACGGTTGCCGATTGTGTCGCGTTCGAGCGGCCGCGACCAGTCAGAGCCGTGAGTGTGATTGCACTCACAATCATCTCGGCGGCGCGCGGCTACGTTGAGCCGTTTGCTCGCGACCTGAAAGGGGCTTCCTTGCGGACAGGGATGCCGCGCGCCGCCATGCTGGCGGGCGCCTTCACATTATCCACGGCGGCACCGGCCGCCGCGCAGACCGAAGGACCGGCAGCCGGCGTTGCCTCTGCCGGCGTCGTGAAGAAGCGCCTGCACGTGCGGGCCGGCGACCGCGTAGCCGTGGTCGGCGTGGCCAGGCCCGCCGCCCGCGGTCATGTCGCCGCTCTGCAGGTGAGGGTGCGCAACCGCTGGCGCACGATCGACCGCGACCGGACCGCCCGCTCCGGCCGCTATGTACTCCGTGACCGGCGTCACCGGGCCATGAGCGCGTCGGCTCGGCTGAAGGTCGGCGCGGTCAGGCGACCGCTGGGCCGGATGAACGTCTACCGCTGGGCCCATGCCTCGTGGTACGGGCCGGGCCTGTACGGCAACCACCTCGGCTGCGGCGGCAGGCTGATGCCCGGCAGGCTCGGCGTCGCCCACAAGTCGCTGCCGTGCGGCAGCAAGGTCACGTTCCGCCACCGCGGCCACACGGTGCGCGTGCGCGTGATCGACCGCGGACCGTACGTCGGCGGGCGCGAATACGACCTGACCGAGGCGACGGCGCGCAGGCTGCACTTCCGCGGCCACGGGCCGATCCTCACCACGCGTTAGAGGTCCGGCGCCCGGCGTACCGTTAGCCGGGTGCGCAAGCGGGTCATCGCCCACCTC
This sequence comes from uncultured Solirubrobacteraceae bacterium, assembly GCA_963849695.1. Lineage (GTDB taxonomy): Bacteria > Actinomycetota > Thermoleophilia > Solirubrobacterales > Solirubrobacteraceae > DASSUW01. The sequence continues at coordinate 33,647 of CAWKIT010000018.1, read as the reverse complement.
GACTGCGACGCGTTCTACGCGACGGTGGAGCTCCTGCGCCGCCCCGAGCTCGCCGGCAAGCCGGTGATCGTGGCCGGCAGCGGGCCGCGCGCCGTCGTCACGACCGCAAGCTACGAGGCGCGCAGGTTCGGCGTCGGCTCGGCGATGCCGGCCTCGCGCGCCCGCCGGCTGTGCCCGGAGGCGATCGTGATCCCGCCCGACTTCACCGCCTACCGCGAGACGTCCAAGCGGGTCTGGGAGGTCGTGGGGCAGCGGCTGGACCGCGTCCAGCAGCTCGGGCTCGACGAGGCGTACGCCGAGCTCACGGGCGTGGAGAAGCCGCTGCGGGTGCTGCGCGAGGTCGTGGACGCGGTCAAGGTCGAGACCGGGATCGTGATCTCGGTCGGCATCGGCCCGTCGCGGCTGGTGGCCAAGTGCTGCAGCGACCTCGGCAAGCCGGCCGGGTTCGTGGCGATGGGCCGCGAGGAGGCGTGCGTGCGGTTCGCCACCGCGCCCACCAGCCGCATCCCCGGCATCGGCCCGAAGACCGCCGATCGCCTCGCCGAGCTCGGCGTGCGCACGATCGGCCAGCTCCAGAACGCGGACGAGGCGCGCCTCGCCACCCGCTTCGGAGCCAACACCGCCGGCTTCCTGAAGGCGCGCGCCCGGTTCGAGGACGACTCTCCGGTCGAGACCGAGTCCGGGGCCGCCAAGTCGGTCTCGACCGAGCGCACCTTCGACGTCGACATCGCCGACCTCGGCGAGCTCGAGCGGCTGCTCCGCGAGATGTCGCGCGAGCTGTGCGAGAGCGTTCAGCGCCGCGGCCGGCGCGGGCGCACGATCGCGATCAAGGTGCGGCTCGACGACTGGACCACCGTCACGCGCGCCCGCACGGTCGAGGAGCCGACCAGCGACGTCGCGACCGTGATCGAGGTCGCCGTCGAGTTGCTGCGCGCCTACGCGCCGGCCAGGCCCGTGAGGCTGCTCGGCGTGCGGCTGGCCGGCTTCGAGGACGTCGAGCCCGAGCCGCGCCGCGCGCCGGCCGCCACGGCCGGCCAGCTCGCGCTCGAGCTCTAGTCAATACAGGGCGCTGGCCAGCTTGCGCCGTGACTCGCGAGCCAGGGGGTGTTCGACGCCGAGGTCGTCGAGCACCCCCACCACGGCGCGTCGCAGGTCCTCGCGGCGGTCGTCGCCATCGGCGGCGATCGCCGCGATCAGCGCGTCGAGGCCACGTTCGGTCTCACCGGCGTCGAGATCCTCGAAGGCCTCGCGCAGGGCGGGGTCGTCCTCGAGGCGGATGCGGGCGGCGAGGCCGTCGGCCGCGAACGAGCCGCCGACGTTGCCGAGCACCTCGAGCGCCTGCTCGTCCTCGCCGCGCTCGTGCAGGAGGCGGGCGAGCGGGACGGCGGCGTCTGCGCGGCCGGGCTCGAGGTCGAGCGCCTGCCGCAGCGCCTCCTCGTCGCCGCTCGCGACCAGCGCGTCGGCCTCCGAGGGCATCAGCGCCTCGAGGAACCGCTCGACGTTGGGCGGCGGCTGGGCGCCGACGAACTCGTCGACGACGCGGCCGTCTTTGAACGCCTTGACGGCGGGGATGCCCTGGATGCCGAACGCGGCGGCCAGGCTGGGGTTGGCGTCGGTGTCGAGCTTGGCGAGGTCGACCTTGCCCTCGCGCTCGGTGACCATCCGCTCGAGCACGGGCGTGAGCTGACGGCACGGGGCGCACCACTCGGCCCAGAAGTCGACGACGACCGGCCGCTCGCGCGAGCGCTCGATGACGTCCTGCTCGAAGGTCTGCTCGGTGGTGTCGAAGATCACGTCTACGAGAATAGAGCGCCATGGGAGATATCAAGATCGGCGGCCTGGCCGGGCGAGGAGGCGGGCGAGGGGGTTCCGGTGGTCCTGCTGCACGGCCTCACCGCGACGCGCCGCTACGTGGTGATGGGGTCCAAGAACCTCGAGCGCAACGGGCATCGCGTGGTGATGTACGACGCGCGCGGCCACGGGCGCTCGGAGCCGGCCGACTCGTACGGCTACGACGCGCTGGCGACCGACCTGCTGGCCGTGCTCGACGACCGCGGGATCGACCGCGCCGTGCTGGCCGGCGCCTCGATGGGCGCCCACACGATCGCGCGGTTCGCCCTGGAGCATCCGGGGCGGGCGGCGGCGCTGGTCCTGATCACGCCGGCCTTCGACCCGGAGCAGCCCGAGCGCGGCCTCGAGCCGGTGGGATGCCTTGTCCGAGGGCCTGCGGACGGGCGGGGTCGACGGCTTCCTGGAGGCCTACGGCGAGCCGCGCGTGCCGGAGTCGTTCCGGGAGACCGTGCGGACCGTGCTGCGACAGCGGCTGTCGGCGCACGAGCACCCGGAGGCGGTGGCCGACGCGCTGCGCGAGGTGCCGCGCTCTCGCGCGTTCGGCTCGTGGGAGGAGCTTTCGCGGCTGGACCTGCCCGTGACGGTCGTGGCGAGCCGCGACGAGGCCGATCCCGAGCACCCGTTCGCGACCGCCGAGCGGTACGCGGAGGCGATCCCGGGCGCGCGGCTGGAGAGCGAGGAGCCCGGCAAGTCGCCCTTGGCGTGGCAGGGCGGGCAGCTGTCGCGGGTGATCGCGGAGGCCGCCGGCCGCGCTTAGGGTCCGGCGAACGTCAACTGCGGCTGGGTAGGGCAGCGGCAGATCGGCCGCGCGGCCGGGTCCGCAGCGCGTCCGGTCGCCGAACGGCGGACATGTTGGGGGGGTGACCCGGATTTGTTGCCTCACAGGCAACAAATCCGGGTCACCCCCCGCGATCCCAGCCGCGCGGGCGGCGCCCTCGCACCCTTACCCAGCCGCAGTTCAAACGAGCAACCGCGCGCAGCGAGCGTCGCGCGGCGCGGCGCCCAGCCAGTCTTCCACGCCGACCGGTATACCGGACGCGTGCGCCCGCTCCGCGTGATCGCCGCAGCCGTGCTTAGGCGGCCTCGACCGCGGCATCGATCGTGAGCGCCCCGCGGGCGCGCGCCACCGACACCCGGTGGTGGCCGTCGCGCACCGCGTACGCGTCGCCGACGCGCACGACGGAGATCGGCGGCAGCACGGCGCCGCGGTACTCCGCCACCCACAGCCGCTGCCAGCGGGAGCGGGCGCCGGGGGAAGGGCGGAAGTCGCCGTCGAACAGGTTCACGCGGCTCGGCTCGACGGTGCCGGTGATCGCGTCGAGCGGGATCTCGCGCACCGCGCGTCGTCCCGCCCGCGGCAGCGACCGCTCGTCGTACACCGCCAGCCGCGCGCAAGCGGCCGGCACGCGCCGCAGTCGCCGCACCAGCGCGGCGCGCCGGCGGGCGCGGGCCTCGCGCGCGAAGGCCCGCTCCGCATCCATCTCGGGCATCCCGGTGAGCAGCATGAGAAGCATGATGCGCCGCCGGCGCGCGTCCTACATCGGGAACAAGGAGCGACTTGAGGTATGTCTCCCTTACTCGCTGCCGACCGACCCCTTACCGCCGCCCGAGTCGATCCGCAACACCTCGCCGACGTCATTCTCCGTCGCCCGGTTCGAGACGTACAGCTTGCCCTGGCGCCCCACCGCGATGCCTCCCGGCAGCCGTCAGCGTCCCGGCCGGCAGTGCGATCTTCCTGACGCGGTGCCGCGACGTGAGACCGTCCACAGGCCGCCGTCTGTCGTACCTCCGGGACCGAGGATCGAGTCGCTGTCGATCTCGAGCACGTACAGCGTGCCGTCGTGCGCCGAAGTCGAGGTCCATGATGTTCGTGAAGCCAGAGGCGAACGTCGTGTACTCGCCCGTGCGCGGATCGACGCGGAACACGCTTCGCGCCGCCGCCGGGAACGGGAATCCTGTGAGCTGGCTCACGTAGTAGAAGCCGTCCGGGCCCTTGACTACGCCGGTCGGCACCGCCTGCATCGGGATCATGCCGGGCACGCCCGGCCTCGTGCGTCGGCATGTTCCAGAACAGGCTCAGCACCTCGAGGCGGCCCCTGCGATTGGTGCGCAGGATGCTGTTGCCGCCCGCGTCGGCGATCAGCGAACCGCCCACGGTCCTCGAGCACGTCGACCGGGTTGCTGTCGACCACGGTCGTTGCCGACCACGGCGTCCGGGTTGAACCTGTTCTCGAACGCCCATGCATCCGCGACCGGCCGGATGCCGCCGCTACCGGCGCAGCTTGAAAACGCGGCCGTACAGGGCCGAGATCGGCTCCTCGGACACCAGCGTCGGGTCACGCAGCACGATCGTTCGGCGGGTCGCCGCGCGTCGGCCCCGTCGGGCCGCCGTTGGTGAAGTACACGTCATTGCCGTCGGCGAACACGCCATGCGGGCCGATCGCGCTGTCGCCGTTTGCCGGGGCGAATGAGGCGAGGCCGTCCACCACCCGCTCCTGCCGGTGGCGGCTGATGCGCGTGATGGCGCCCGTCCGGCCCGTGCACGCGAAGCCCTCGGCGGTGTCGAAGCACGAGCGCGCCGTCGCGTGGTTGCCGCCTTCACCGGCTTCTGCGACGTACACGTCGCCGTTCTTGGCAACCGCCACGTGGCGCGGGTTGTCGAGCTCGTCGGCGATCACATCGACGTCGAGCCCGCGGGCGCCTGCGGGGGCGGCAACGACAAAGCTCGCCGCGACGGCGAGCAAAAGGCACCTGACCGTGTGCATTGAACTCCTCCTCCTTGGGGTCCGGGCGATCCTCTCAGAGCGCCACGGCGCCGTGTGATGGGATTGCGCAATGGCCGGCTACTCGGGCACGCCGCTGCCCAAGAAGCTCGGCATCAAGCCGGGTCATCGCCTGCTGCTGCTCTCCATGCCGGACGGTTTCGACCTCGGCGAGCTGCCGGAGGAGGTGCAGATCGCCCGGCAGGCGCGCGGCAAGGCCGACGTGATCGTCTCCTTCCACACCGAGCGCGCCGACCTCGCCCGCCGCATGCCGGTCCTGCGCAGGGCCATGCAGCCCGCGGCCGGCCTGTGGATCGCCTGGCCCAAGCGCGCGTCGAAGGTGCCGACCGACCTCACCGAGGACGTCGTACGCGAGCTGGCGCTCGCCAACACGCTGGTCGACAACAAGGTCGCGGCGCTCGACGAGAAGTGGTCCGGGCTCCGATTGGTGATCCGGCTCCGCGACCGCTAGCTTGATCGCATGACGGACCCGCTTCCCGAGGATCAGCGCCTCAAGGACATCTCCCCGAAGGCGTACGAGCACCCGGCAGACCGCGCCGCCACCGCCGCGCTCAACTCGATCCCGATGATGGACGTCGTCGTGCGCAAGCTGATCGAGTTCGGCTACGAGCGCGCGCTGCGCCAGATCCTGCTGGCGGGCTCGCTCAAGCTGGGGCCCGACCAGGTCCCCGAGGTGTGGGCCTCCCATCGCGCCGCCTGCGCGCGGCTCGACATCGCCGACATCCCGGACGTCTACCTGACCCAGTTCCCGATCACCAACGCCGCGGCGATCGGCGCCGGCAAGCCGATCGTCCTGGTCAACTCGCGCACCGTCGAGATCCTCGACGCGGACGAGCTGCGGACCGTGCTCGGGCACGAGGCCGGCCACATCCTGTCCGACCATGTCCTCTACCGGACCGCGCTGATGATCCTGCTCGCGATCGGCACCCGTGGGCTGCCGCTCATGGCCGGGCTGCCGCTGCTGGCCGCCAGGTACGCGCTGCTGGAGTGGTTCCGCGCCTCCGAGCTCAGCTGCGACCGCGCCTCCACGCTCGTCAACCGCGATCCGCTGGTCACCTCGCGCACGCTGATGGTGATGGCGGCCGGCGTGCGGTCGAAGAAGCTGAACCTCGACACGTTCCTCAAGCAGGCGACCGAGTACGAGGAGTGGGAGCCGGGCTGGGACCGCCTCTCACGGCTGCGCACCGAGCTGGGGCAGACTCATGCGGCGCCGGTGCGGCGGGTGTCGGAGCTGATGAAGTGGGTGCGCTCGGGCGAGTACGACCACGTCATGAACGGCGAGTACGTCCGTCGCGGCGACCCGGTCAAGACGAGCGACCAGATCAACGACGCCACCGACCACTACGCGGAGCGGTTCAAGGCCTTCTTCAAGGACGCGGGGGAGAGCGTGGACAAGGCGACGGAGAAGGTCGGCGAGGCCGCCGACAAGCTCTCGGACTGGCTGCGCGAGCGCCGCTGACCCTCGCGGCTTGCCGACGCCCGACGTCACCGCGTTCGTACGCGCCGCGCTGCCCGCTCCGCCCGTGCGGGTGCTCGAGGTCGGCGCCGGGGACGGCGTGCTGGCGGCCGCGCTCGCGGACGCGGGCTATGACGTGGTGGCGATCGACCCGGCGGCGGACACACCCGCCGTGCGGCCGGTCGCCCTGCACGAGCTCGACGAGCCGAGCGCCAGCTTCGACGCCGCGGTCGCGGTGGTCTCGCTGCACCACGTCCAGCCGCTGGAGGAGTCGTTCCGGCGCCTCGCCGAGCTCGTCCGGCCCGGCGGCGTGCTCGCGATCGACGAGATCGACGTCGAGCGCCTCGACGAGCGCGCCGCGAGCTGGTGGCTCGAGCACGGCAGCCATCAGGCGGAGCCCGGTGAGGTGGTCGCCAACCTGCGCGGGCACCTGCACTCGCTCGCGCGCATGCGCGAGGTGCTCGGCGAGTGGTTCGCGCTCGGCGAGCCGGTCCGCGGCGCGTACATGCACCGCTGGGACGTGCCGACCGGCCTGCGCGAGGCGGAGGAGCAACTGATCGCCGCCGGTGAGCTGCCGGCGGTCGGCGTGCGGCTGGTCGGGATCAGAAGACGCTGATCGCCCGGCGGCGGACGATCCGCCCGACCTGGGCGCTGACGCGGTACCTGCCGCGCCCGCGCGGGCGCACGAACGCCCGATAGGTGCTCTCGCGAACGCGGATCAGACGGCGGCGCGACGTCAGCCAGCGGCGGCCGCTGCGCCGCTGCAGCGTGAGCCGCACGTGGGTGGCGGGGTCGGCGAATCCGCTCACGTTCACGCGCCCGCCGAGCCGCACGCGGGTGCGGTCGAGCGAGAGGTTGAGCCGCGCCAGGACGGTGATCCTGCGTGGCGCGCTCTCCAGCCGCGCGCGCGTCGCGTCTCCCGCGAACACCGCCCGCAGCTGTCCGCCGGCACGCAGCGCGACGGTGGTTCCCCAGGTCCCGTCGGCGTTGGCGACCGCGGACGCCACCGGCTCCCACGCCGCCGCTCCGGAGCTCACCAGGTGCTCGACGGTGATCGCCGCCCCGCCGGCCGGTGAGCCGTCGGGGAACCGCAGGTAGCCCGAGACCGTCGTCGGCTCGACGCCGCGGACCGCGCGCGCCGCGTACAGGCTGAGCCCCGCGGTCGGGCCGGCGAACCGCGCGGCGGCGGTGCGCAGCTGGGGGAGCTGCGTGTACAGGACGTTGCCGGGGCACGCGGTGCTGTTGCCGTCGCGGTGGCCCGAGATCCGCTCGAACGTCACGGGCGTCCCGAGCGGGAAGCGGTTGGACGGGCCGCCGGCGGAGGTGACCGTGACCCGGCCCTGCGTGGGCACGGCGTGGAGCGAGAGCTTCCAGCCGATCAGGCGCGCGAGCACGTCCATCGCCTGCGGCGTCTGGGCGATCGCCGTGAAGTCGCCGAGGCACGCGATCCCGGTCGAGACGCTGTTGTAGCCCTGCGCCTGCGCGCCCACGACGGCCTGGTCGATGCCCCCGGCACGGCCCTCGAACACCTGGCCGTACTTGTCGACGAGGAAGTTGTAGCCGATGTCGTTCCACCCGTTGGAGTTGCGGTGGTAGCGGGCGATGCCGAGCACGATCGCGGCCGAGTCCTCGGGCAGGTAGTCGTTTGCGGTGACGGTGTGGTGGACGAACGCGATCTGGACCGCGCCGTAGGCCGGCGGCTCGCGCGGTGGGACCGAGTCGGCGCCCCAGGCCGCGCGCGGGATGATCGCCGGCGGCGCGCCGGCCTGGGCTACCCGGGCGCGGCGACGGCGACGGCGGCGGCGGTCGAGGCGGGTCGCCAGCCGGGCCGTCGGCAGCGCGCGGACGAACCGCGCGCGAAGGGCGCGCGGGGCGCCGCGCAGGCGGAGCTGGAACTCGTCGGCGGCGCCCACGAACGCGGGGTCGGTGCCGGACGGCACGCGACCGCGGTCGGGGCCGTGGTCGCCGCTCGGGTGCAGCTCGACCCAGGGCGTCCAGCGGCCGCCGCGGCGCCGCGCGCGCAGCTGCGCCTCGGCCTCCGGCCCGCGCGCCCACACCAGCCCGACGAGATCGAACCGCCGCGGCGCCGCGATCACCTCCGTGGTCCGCCAGCCGGCGCTCGCGGCGCGGGCGCCGACGTGGCCGTCGAGCCGCATCTCGAACAGGAGACCGTCCCCACCCACCCCGGCCGCGAGCGCCGGGGCGCCGGGGCGGAGGCCTGCGGCCGCGGCCGTCAGCGCGCCGGCCTTGAGGGCCTGCCTGCGGGTGAGGGGGCGCACGAACAGCTTCAACACACGTACCGGTGGAAAGGACCGGATCGCCGATCCTCGCTGAAATCAGCGGGCGGCGCAGTCCGGGCAGGCGCCGCGCAGCACGATGTCGTGCGCGCCGAGGTCGTACCCGAGCCGCTCGCCGACGCCGTCGATCAGCCGCTCCAGCTCGGCGTCCGCGAACGAGTCCATCTTGCCGCAGCGGTCGCAGATCGCGTGGTGGTGGTGCTCGCCGCTCGGGTCGGCCTGCTCGTAGCAGGCGACGCCGTCGACGTCGATGCGGTGCACGAGCTTGAGCTGGGCGAGGACGTCGAGAGCGCGGTAGACGCTCGCGAGGCCGACGGCCTTGCCCCGGCCGCGCAGCCGGTCGTGGATGTCCTGGGCGCTCAGGCAGCAGTCCTGGCGGGCGAGCAGCGCGAGCACCTCCTCGCGGGCGCCCCCGGCACGATGCCCGGCGCGCGACAGCTCGCGATGCGCGTGGTCGGTCCAGGAGGCCACGCCGGGATGGTAGCGCCGCGAGCTATGAACGAGAATGATTTTCAGTAAGATTCCGCCGCCGTGCTCCTCCGGCTCGCCATCGCCCTGCTCCTGGTCGTCGTGGCCGCCGTCGTGGGCTGCGGCGAGGACGACGGCGGCGCCGCGGCCGGTAGCGTCACCGTGGTCGCGACCACCACCCAGGCCGCCGACCTCGCCCGCAACGTGGGCGGCGAGAACGTCGAGGTGGTCGGCCTGCTGGCGCCGAACAGCGACCCGCACGAGTACGAGGTGCGCCCGCGCGATCTCGAGGTGCTGGCGCGGGCCGACCTCGTCGTCCGCTCCGGGGGTGACCTCGACGAGTGGCTCGGCGAGGCGATCGAGGGCGCCGGCGGCGACGCGCCGGTGCTCACGCTGAGCGACCACGTGCGCGCGAGCGGGGATGACCCGCACTGGTGGCAGGACCCGCGCAACGCGATGCGCGCCGTCGCCGCCATCGAACGCTCCCTGAGCGACGTCGATCCGGAGCGCGCCGGCGCCTACGCCGCGGACGCCGGCCGCTACACGACGCGCCTGCAGCGGCTCGACCGCGCGATCGCCGCCTGCGTGGCCAAGGTGCCGGCGGCGCAGCGCAAGCTCGTCACCACCCACGACGCGCTCGGCTACTACGCGCGGCGCTACGGGATCGAGGTGATCGGCGCCGTGATCCCGTCGCTGTCGACGAGCGGGCAGCCGTCCGCGGGGGAGATCGCCGAGCTGGTGCGGACGATCCGCGACGAGGACGTGAAGGCGATCTTCGCCGAGAGCTCCGTCGACGCGAAGGTCGAGCAGGCGATCGCGCGCGAGACCGGCGCGACGGTCGGCCGGCCCTTGTGGGCCGACACGCTCGGGCCGCCGGGGTCGGATGGCGCCACGTACGCCGGGTCGATCGCCGCCAACACGCGCGCGCTTGTAGAGGGCTTCAGCGGCGGCGAGGTGGCCTGCCGGATCGATGCCTGAGCCGTTCGACGCGCCGTTCATGCAGCGCGCGCTGCTGGAGAGCCTGCTGCTGGCGGGGCTCGCCGGCGTGCTCGGCTCGTGGATCGTGCTCAGGCGGCTCGCGTTCTACACGCACGGGGTCGGCACGGCGGCGTTCCCGGGCGTGGTCGTCGCCGGGCCGGCGGGCGTGGCGCCGCAGCTCGCCGGCCTCGCCGCGGCGTTGCTGTACGCCGGCGGGATCGAGGGGCTGCGGCGGACGCGGCGCGTGGCGCAGGATGCCGCGACGGGGCTGATGCTGGTCGGCGCGCTAGCGCTCGGCGTCGTGCTCGCCTCCGACGTCTTCGAGTCCGGCGCCGGGGTCGACCGGCTGCTGTTCGGCAGCCTGATCGGGCTCAGCGACCGCGACCTGTGGCTGACCGCGGGCGTGCTGGGGCTGGTCGCGGCGCTCGAGCTCGGGCTGCGGCGGTCGTGGCTCGCCCAGGGCTTCGACCCGGCCACCGCCCGTGCGCTCGGGGCCCGGCCCGCGGTTGCCGAGGCGGCGCTGATGGTGGCGGTCGCCGCGGCGGCGGTCGTCGCGCTCGACGCGGTCGGCGCCCTGCTCGTCACCGCGGTGCTGGTGATCCCGGCCGCCACGGTCCGCCTCGTGGCCCCGAGCGTGGGGGCGCTGCAGGCCGGCACCGCCGCGCTCGCCGCCGTCGAGGGCGTCGCGGGGCTGTGGCTCGCCTACGAGCTCAACGTCGGGCCGGGACCGGCCACCGCGGTGCTGGGCGGCGCCGTGTTCGCGATCGTCGCGGCGGTCACGCGATGAGGGTCGCGGACCTGTCGGCCGGCTACGCGCCCGGCGCGGTGGTGTTGCGCGGCGTGTCGTTCGCGCTCGAACGCGGCACGATCACCGCCGTCCTCGGTCCCAACGGCGGCGGCAAGACGACGCTGTTCCGCGCGCTGCTGGGCGACCTGCCGGTCCGGGAAGGAATCGTGGAGCTCGACGGCCCGCCGGCGTACGTGCCGCAGACCGACCGCACGCGGCTCGACTTCCCGGTCAGCGCGCTCGACGTGGTGCTGATGGGCGCCTACGGACGGACGCCGGCGTGGCGGCGGGTCGCGCGCGCCGACCGCGAGGCGGCACGGGCCGCGCTCGACCGCGTCGGCCTCGCCGACCGGGCGCGCCGGCGGTTCGGCGCCCTGTCCGGCGGCCAGCGCCAGCGGGTCCTGATCGCGCGCGCCCTGCTCCAGGACAGCCCGGTGCTGCTGCTCGACGAGCCGCTGTCGGGCGTCGACGCCGCCAGCGCGGTGCGGATCGAGGGTGTCTTCCAGGAGCTGCGGGGGGAGGGCCGCGTGCTGCTGGTGGCCACGCACGACGTCGAGCAGGCGCGCCGGTGGGACCGGGTCGTGTGCCTGAACGGCGAGCAGATCGCGGTCGGCGCTCCGCACGAGGTGCTCACCACCGACGTCCTGCGGCGCACGTACGGGCCCGAGCTGGTGGTGCTCGCGGGCGGCGAGCGCGCGGTGGCGGTCGAGCACCACGAGCACTGATGCTCGAGTGGCTGACCGACCCGTTCGCCGGCGGGCTGATGCAGCGCGCGCTGGCGGAGGTGCTGATCCTGGCACTCGCGTGCGGGCCGCTCGGCGTGTGGGTGCTGCTGTACCGGCAGAGCTACGCGGCCGAGTCGCTCTCGCACGCGATGCTGCCCGGGCTCGTGATCGCGGTCCTGGCGGGGGCGCCGCTGCTGCTGGGCGCCGCGGGCGGCGTGATCGCGGCGGCGGTCGCGATCGCGCTCGCGGGGCGCGACGAGCGGCTGGGCGGCGACGTGGGCGTCGCGGTGGCGATCGCCGCGCTGTTCGGGCTCGGAGCGCTGCTCGCGCTCTCGCCCGAGGTCCCGGCCCGGCTCGGCGAGCTGCTGTTCGGCGACCTGCTCGGCGTCACCGGACCGCGACCTCGCCGAGGCCGCCGTGTTGGCCGGCGGCGTCGTGCTGGCGCTCGCGCTCGGCCACCGCCGGCTGGCGCTGAGCGCCTTCGATCGCGCCGCCGCCCCGTCGCTCGGGGTGCGCCCGGGGCGGTGGGAGCTGGTGCTGCTCGTGCTGCTCGCCGTCTGCACCGTGGCGGCCGTGCGCGGGCTCGGGAACCTGCTCGTGGTGGCGATGATCCTCGCCCCGGCCGCGGCCGCGCTCAACGTGGCTGCGCGGCTGCCGGTCGCGCTCCCCGTCGCAGCCCTGCTGGCAGCGCTGGCGGGGGTGCTCGGGCTGATCGCCTCCTACCACTTCGAGGTGGCGGCGGGCGCGTCGGTCGCCCTGGCGGCCGTCATGGTCTTCCTCGGTTCGTTAGGGTTCCCTAAGCTTAGGTGACCCTAACACCGAGGAGACGATGGCCAGGAAGCTAGTGGCGGCGCTCGTCGCCGTCGCCGCACTCGCGGGGTGCGGCAGTGAGGATCCCGAACCGAGTGCGGAGACGCCGCCGGCGGCGGAGGCCGACCTGGGCGCGATCAAGGACTACCTGCTCGCGCATACGGCGACCCTGCAACAGCACACTGCGGCACTGGCGGCCGACGCCGAGGCCTATCACGCGGCGGCCGAGGAGACGGGCTTCGACTACCAGCGCCTGCTCGATCAGCGGCGCGAGGAGGTCGCGGCGCTGGTCGAGCGCATGCAGGCGACGTTCCGCAAGGCCAATCCCGCCTACGAGGAGATGGAGGGCGTCGTGGCGGGCGTGCCGTCGCTGGCCGACTTCGACGTGATCATCGACGCCGGCGGCGACCAGTCCGACCCGGAGAACGCCGTGCCGTTCTCGATCCGCACGCCCGCCGGCAAGACCTACGAGCAGCCCGGCAACTTCTTCTTCCTGCTCGAGACCTCGCTGTGGGGCACCGAGCCGCGGTTCGCGGCGCGGGGCGTGGAGCCCGACCTCGACGGCGACGGCAAGGCCGGCTTCGGCGAGGCGCTGCCCGACGCCGACTTCCTCGTGGCGGCCGCGCGCGACTTCGCCGCCAATGCCTCCGAGCTCGAGGCCGCGGCGCGCGAGTGGCGGCCGACGCCGCAGGACGCGTTCACCGCGCTGGTGGTGATGACGCCCACGATGTCCGAGTACTTCGAGGCGTGGAAGAACTCGCGCTTCGTCGCCGGCGCCGACGCCGAGGAGAGCTCGTTCGTCGCCGCCTCGCGGCTCCAGGACATCGCCGACATCCTCGGCGGCCTCGTCCTGATCTACGACAACGTGCGCCCCGCGGTCGCCGAGACCGACGCCCAGCAGGCACGCCAGACCGGCAGCGAGCTCGAGGACCTCGAGTCGTTCGCCGCGCGGCTGCGCGACGAAGAGGCGAGCGGGCGCCGCTTCACGGCTCGCGAGGCCGACACGCTCGGGTCCGAGGCGCAGGACCGCGCGGAGGCCATCGCCGGCCAGGTCAGCCAGGCCGCCGGCGGGCTCGGCATCACGCTGGAGAACTAGTGCGCCGCGCGCTCGCACTCGCGGCGGCGATCCTCGCGCTCGCCCCGGCCACGGCCGGGGCGGCGGCGCCATGGCGCTCCGCCGACTCCGTGCGCGACGGCCTGTTCGCCGCGCAGGCGGAGCTCATCCTCGGCTCGGAGGCGACCGCCGCGCGCGAGGTCGCGCGGGCGCGCGCGAGGTACCGCGGCTCACTGCGGGCCGGGATCCGGGCTACGGACCCGCTCGCGGACGCGGCGGTGGTGCGCGCGCTGCGCGCCGCCGCGACCGCTGCCCGCGGCGGCGACGAGGTTCGGCTCGCAGCGGCTCGCGGGGCGGCGCGGGCGGCGGTCCTGCGCGGCTCGTACGCTGCCACGCTCGCCGCGGTGGAGCGCGGGGACGCGGCCGCGGCCCGCCGCTGGCTGCTGCTGCGCGAGTTCCGGACCGCCACCCGTTTCACCCGCCCGGGCGCGAACGCCACCATCGCCGTGCAGCAGCTCGAGCGCGGCAAGCTCGATCCCGCCCGCGCGCGCGAGGCGGTCGCCAAGGACCTGCTCGACGCCTACCAGGCGCGCCTGCGCGAGCTGCTCGACGACGCAGCACGCGCCCGTGAGCGCGACCTGCCGGAGCGGGGAGCGGAGGCGACCGCCCAGGCCGCCGGCTACTTCGAGATCCTGGCGGCGCGCTACCGCGAGGACCGGGGCGCGGCCGCCACCGAAGGCGCTCGCTCGGCGTTCGCGGCGGGGAGGGTCGAGGCCGCTGCGGCGGCCCTCGAGGGCTTCACCGCGGCGCCGTTCACGCCCGACGAGGCGGCGCGGCGCGCCCAGCAGCTGCTGCGGTTCCTGGCGCTCGTCCCGGTCGAGTACGACCGCGGCGTCAGCGATGCCCGCGTCACGCTCGACTTCGAGATCCAGGAGGCGGTCGCCTTCCGCACCGGCGCCGCGGCCGCCTTCGCCGACCTGCGCGACCAGCTCGCCAAGCGCGACGCGGCGCGCACGCAGGCCGCCGCGGCCGGCATCGACCGGCTCGGGCGGCTGGTCGCAGTCGCCGCCGAGCGGACCGAGGGCGTGCCGGAGGCGGGCGAGGTCGAGGCCGAGACCGAGCGTGTCGAGGCCGCGCTACAGGCGGCGATGCCGGAGCCCTGGAAGGAGGGCACCGACGAGTCCGACTACGACCTGATCGCGCTCACGCTCGACCGCATGGAGGCCGCGGCCGGCGCCGGCCAGTACGGCCAGGCCGAGCAGGCGCGGCTCGAGGCGTACGCGTTCTTCGAGTTCGGCCCGGAGCGGCGGCTGAAGGCGTTCGACCCGGGCCTCGCGCTCGACGTCGAGGGGGCGATGTGGTTCGGCGCCGGAGACCAGCCCGGCCTCGCGACGCTGATCGCCGACCGCGCGCCCCGGCGCGAGCTGCGCGAGGCGCGGCGGGCGCTCGACGACCGGCTGGCCGACGCCGCGGCGACGCTCGGCGACAGCGCGAGCAGCGCCACGGTGGTCACCAACTCGGCGATCCTGGTCTTCCGCGAGGGCCTCGAGGCGGTGCTCATCCTCGCCGCCATCACGGCTTCGTTCGTGGGCGCCCGGCGGCGGCTGCGGCGGCCGGTGATGGCCGGTGCGCTGCTCGGCCTGCTGGCCTCGATCCTCACCTGGGCGCTCGCCAGCACGCTGATCGACTCGCTCGCCGGCTCGGGCGAGCGGCTGGAGGCGATCACCGGCCTGCTGGCGATCGCGGTGCTGCTGCTCGTCACCAACTGGTTCTTCCACCGCGTCTACTGGAGCGAGTGGATCGGGCGCTTCCACCGGCGCCGCAAGGCGCTCGAGCGGATCGACCGCACCGGCTTCCTCTCCGCCCAGGCCGTCGGGTTCGTGCTGCTCGGGCTGACGAGCGTCTACCGCGAGGGGTTCGAGACCGTGCTCTTCCTGCAGTCGCTCCAGGTCAGCGCCGGGACCGCCACCGTGGTCGAGGGGGCGGCGCTCGGGCTTGCGCTCACCTTCGCGGTCGGGGCCGTCACCTTCCTGCTCCAGCGCAAGCTCCCGTACAAGCGGATGCTGATCGTCACCGGCGTGATGATCGGCTTCGTGCTGGTCGTGATGGTGGGGCAGACCGCGCGCACGATGCAGGGCGTCGGGTGGCTCTCGATCAGCCCCATCGGCGCCGAGCCGCCGTACTGGCTGGGCGTGTGGTTCGGCGTCTATCCGACGTGGGAGACGCTCGCGGCGCAGGCGATCGCCGCCGTGTTCGTGATCGGCTCCTACTTCGTCGCGCAGGAGCTCAAGGTGAAGCGACCGCGGCGCCGCGCAGCATCCGCGCCACCGACACCGCGGCCAGCGCCGTCATCACCACCGCGCTCGCGACACACCACTGGCACACCGCGTCGATCTTCACCAGCTCCACGTACGTCAGCCAGGCGCTGAAGCCGAAGCCGACGAGCGAGACGAAGGCGGCGACCGCGGCGCCCGGGTCCTCGGGCAGGGCGAGGCTGGCGAGGATCGTCAGGTAGCCGAGGAGGCCCAGCAGGGCGACCGGGACGCCCGCCAGCTCCGCCCATTCCGACGTCTGGACGCGCTCGCAGCCGCCACCGCCCCCGACGCACACGGGGTCCAGCCCCGCGTAGTGGACCCAGGTGAGATAGCCGGCGATCGCGACTCCCGCGACGGCCAGCGCGGCGGTGGCGCCGCGCAGGCTCACCGGTTTGCCAGCGCCGCGTCGATCGCCGCGGCGTACGCCTCGGGCGAGGTGCCCTGGGGCGTCACCGGCGTCAGCCGGTCGCCCTTGCGGACATAGAAGTCGGGCGTGGCGGTCGAGCCGAGATCGCGCGCGAACTGCTCCGCGCGGCGGACCGCCGGCTGCGCCAGCGGGTCGTCGGCGGCGGCCACGACGGCCTCGACGTCGAGGCCCTCGACCTGGCTCGCGACGCCGCGGATGAAGTCGTCGTCGGCGTAGCCGCTGTTCTCCGGCCCCTGGTTGCGGAAGAACAGGTCGGAGAACTGGTACATCAGGTTCTGGTCGGCCGCGGCTGCGGCCGCGCCGGCGGCGCGCACCGAGTCGCGCCCGAGGAAGCTGCGGATCTGCAGCTCGTAGTTGAGCTTGCCGGTGCGGACGTAGTCCTCGACGATGCTCGGCAGCGCCTCGCTCGAGTACTGGGCGCAGAACGGGCACTGCAGGTCGGCGATCTCCACCAGCGTGGCGGGCGCGTCCGCGTCGCCGAGACGGATGCCGCGCTGCGGGATGCCGGCGTACAGCTCCTGGACCTCCTCGGCCGGCGTGACGCCCGGCGAGCTCGTCGCGGCCGGCTCTTCCGCGCCGTTGCTCGAGAGCACGATCGCGCCGACCACCACGGCGGCGGCGAGGACGATGACGAGGGCGAGCTGGAGCGTGCGGCTCATGGGCGCAGTCGAGGCTAGGTACCCAACCCTCGAGCAACTTAAAGGGGGTCTGACCCCGCGAGGGGTCAGACCCCCTTCTCGCTCGCCGAAGTCATGGTTTAGGCATGCCATAATCACAGTGATGGCCGCCCATGAAGCAACCGCACCGCTCCCGCTGGCGCCCCGCGTCCGGCGTCGTGGCCGCGTGCGCGCCGCGCTCCCGTACCTCGGACCGGCGTTCGTGGCGGCGATCGCTTATGTCGATCCCGGCAACTTCGCCACCAACATCGCGGGCGGGGCGCAGTTCGGCTACCTGCTGCTGTGGGTGATCGTCGCCGCGAACCTGATGGCGATGCTGATCCAGTTCCTGTCGGCCAAGGTCGGCATCGCCACCGGCCGCAGCCTGCCGGAGCTGTGCCGGGAGCACTTCCCGCGCCCGGTGTCGTGGGGGCTGTGGGTCCAGGCCGAGGTCATCGCGATGGCGACCGACCTGGCGGAGTTCGTCGGCGCCGCGATCGCGCTCAACCTGCTGTTCGGCATGCCGCTGCTGCCCGCCGGGCTCGTCACCGCGGTCGTGGCGTTCGCCCTGCTCGCGCTCCAGAGTCGCGGCTACCGCCGGTTCGAGCTCGTGATCGCCGGCATGCTGGGCGTGATCCTGCTCGGCTTCCTGGTCGACGCGCTGCTGGTCCCGCACGACGCCGCAGGCATCGCGAGCGGCTTCATTCCCGGCTTCGCGGGCACCGACTCGCTGCTGCTCGCCACCGGCATCCTCGGCGCCACCGTGATGCCGCACGTCATCTATCTGCACTCCGCGCTCACCCAGCGCCGCACCCAGGCGAGCAGCGACGGCGAGCGGCGCCGGCTGATGTCGTTCCAGCGGGTCGACGTGATGATCGCGATGGGCGTCGCCGGCGTGATCAACATGTCGATGCTGGTCATCGCCGCGTCGCTGTTCGCGGGCACCGGCATCGACTCGATCGAGGGCGCGCACGCCGGGTTCGGCGCGATGGTCGGGCCGGGCGCCGCGCTCGCCTTCGCGCTGGCCCTGCTGGCGTCCGGCTTCGCGGCCTCGAGCGTCGGCACCTACGCCGGCCAGGTGGTGATGCAGGGCTTCATCAACCGCACGATCCCGCTCGCGCTGCGGCGGCTGGTGACGATGGCGCCGGCGCTCGTCGTGCTCGCCGTCGGGGTCGACCCGTCACGCGCGCTGGTGCTCTCCCAGGTCGTCCTGTCGTTCGGCATCCCGTTCGCGCTCGTGCCGCTCGTCCTGCTCACGCGCAGGCGCTCGATCATGGGCGCGCTGGTCAATCGCCCGGTCACCACGGTCGCCGCGACCGTCGTGGCGGCGCTGATCATCGCCCTCAACGCCTTCCTGCTGATTCAGACGTTCGCCTAGCTCTGCTTGACTTCCCCGCTGCACAGGACGACCATCCGGCCGGGATGGCGGCACACGCGATGGGATACCCGCCGGCGCCCCGTCGGCGGCGGTGGCCTTCACGCATCCTCGGCGTGCTGGCGACAGCCGCGTTCCTCGGCACCGGCGTGGCGATCGCGATGATGGTGATGCCGAAGGAGGAGGAGAAGGAGGCGCCCGCCGGCAACACGCCGGCGCCCGCCGCCGAGC
The DNA here is from genome assembly GCA_963849695.1 of uncultured Solirubrobacteraceae bacterium. Taxonomy (GTDB): domain Bacteria; phylum Actinomycetota; class Thermoleophilia; order Solirubrobacterales; family Solirubrobacteraceae; genus DASSUW01. The sequence goes on along the minus strand of CAWKIT010000018.1, from coordinate 15,434 downwards.
AGCCCAAGGCCTCCGAAGAGCGGCCTGACGAAGTCCCAGCGCGCTGCCCGCCGCGCCGCCGTACAGACGCTCGCCGAGCAGGGCTACGCGCCGGTGAAGCTGGCCGACTGGCAGCCGGGAAACGACCTGCGCGTGCTGATCGGCGAGACCGACACGGGCGCGATGCGGGCGTTCTTCTTCGTCAAGCGGGACTTCGTCGGCAACGACGACGCGGCTACGAGCAGCCGGCTGCGGGTGTCGACGGTCGGCGACGAGGCGATCACGCTCGCCTACGGGCTGACCACCGGCAGCACCGAGAAGGTGCGGTTCGAGTGGGTCGACGGCACGCTCCAGGCCACCGGCGGCACCGTCCCGGCCGCGACGCTGCGCTGACCTCGTAGCCTGCTCGTCATGTGCGGGCGGTACACGCTCACCACTCCCGGCGGCCGGGCGCTGGCCGAGCGCTTCGACGTCGCAGACCCCGAGGCGCTCGACCCGGCCACGCTCGGGCGCTTCAACGTGTGCCCGACCGAGCCGATCGCGATCGTCGCCGAGGACGGCGAGCGCAACGCCCAGGCCGTGCGCTGGGGGCTCGTGCCGCCGTGGGCGCGCGAGGTCGGCAAGGGCTTCCAGCCGATCAACGCGCGCGCGGAGACGGCCGCCGACAAGCCGCCGTTCGCGGAGCTGTGGGCGCGTCCCGAGCGCCGCTGCCTGGTGCTCGCCGACGGCTGGTACGAGTGGCTGAAGGCCGAGAAGAAGGGCGCGGAGCGGATCCCGTTCCGCTACACGGTCGACGGCGGCGAGCCGTTCGCGTTCGCCGGCCTGTGGGGCCGCCGCCGGATCGGCTCCGAGCTCGTCCACTCGGCGCTCCTCCTCACCTGCCCGGCGAACGCGGTCGCCGCGCCGGTGCACGACCGCATGCCGTGCGTGCTCGCCGGCCCCGAAGAGGAGGCGGCGTGGCTGGCGGGGGAGAGCGAAGGGCTGCTCGTGCCGCTCGCGGATGAGCGCACCACGGTCGCCGCCGCCAACCCCGCGGTCAACAAGGCCGGCGTCGAGGGTCCCGAGCTGCTGACGCCACCGCAGGCCGAGCAGCCCGCGCAGCTCAGCCTCGACACCTGAGTTCTGGCAGGGTTCCCCCTCCGTGAGCGAGGGTCAACTCGTCCTGGTCGTCGGGGCTCTGCTGGCGGCCGGACTGGCCGCCTCGCTCGCCGCCGGGCGCCTGCGGATGCCCGGCCTCGTGCTGGTGCTCGTGCTCGGCATGGTGCTCGGGTCCGACGGGCTCGACTGGATCAACTTCGGCGAGCCCCCGAACCAGGAGGAGGACTTCGAGCTGGCGCGCAAGGCGGGCGTCGTCGCGCTCGCCTTCATCCTGTTCGAGGGCGGCCTGTCGTCCGGCTTCGACGAGATCCGGCCCGTGCTCGGGACCTCGATCGCGCTCGCCACCCTCGGCACGTTGGGGACCGCGGCGCTGACCGCGGTCGTCGCCTGGCTGCTGCTCGAGCTCGAGCCGGTCGAGGCGCTGCTGCTCGGCTCGACGGTCGCGGCGACCGACGCCGCCGCGATCTTCGCCGTCCTGCGCACCTCCACGCTGCGGCGCAAGCTGGCGCGCACGCTCGAGGGCGAGTCGGGCATCAACGACCCGATCGCCATCCTGCTCGTGGTCGGCTGCATCCACGCGATCGAGGACGACACCTACGGGCTGGAGGACGCGCTCCTGCTCGTGGTGCAGGAGCTGGCGATCGGCTTCGTGGTCGGCCTCGCGGTGGCGGCCGCCGCGGTGCTATTCCTGCGCCGGGTGACGCTGCCGTCGGCCGGCCTGTACCCGGTGGCGTCGATCGCGACCGGGGCGCTCGCCGTCGGCCTCGCGCTGACGTTGCATGGCTCGGGCTTCCTCGCGGCATATCTCGCCGGGCTCGTGCTCGGCACGGCGTCGACACCGGCGCGGCGGACGATCGCCACCTTCCACGAGGGCCTCGCCTGGGTGGCGCAGCTCGGCCTCTTCCTGATGCTCGGACTTCTCGTGTTCCCGAGCGAGCTGCTCGACATCATCCCCGAGGGAGCGGCGATCGCGATCGTCGCGGCCGCGATCGCGAGGCCGCTGTCCGCCGTGCTGTTCACGCTGCGCGCCGACTTCGACCTGCGCGAGCGGCTGATGCTCGGCTGGGGGGGACTGCGCGGAGCGACGCCGATCGTGTTCGCGATCTTCCCGGTCACTGCGCTGGGTCCCGCCGAAGGGATGCAGTTCTTCAACGTGGCCTTCTTCGTAGTCCTGATATCGACGGTGATCCAGGGAACGACGATCGAGCCGGTGGCGCGCGCGCTCGGCGTGGCATCGTCCGAGGCAGCGCTCCCCGTCCCTCTGGTGGAGCCGGTGCTGCTCAGCCGCCTGGGCGCGGAGGTGGTCCAGTTCCCGGTCCGCGACGGCTACGCCGTGGTCGGCCACCCGGTGCGCGAGCTCGGGCTGCCGCGCGAGGCGCTGCTGAACGTGATCGTGCGCGGCGAACGGGCGATCCCGCCGCGCGGCTCGACGATCATCCAGCAGGGCGACCAGCTGCACCTGATCGTGCGCCAGGAGGTCGCGGTCGAGTTCCAGAACCTGCTCGAGCTGTGGCGGACCGGGCCGCTCGAGGCGCATCGGCGCCCGCGCCCGCGCGTGCTCAGCCGCCCGGCCGTGACCACCACCCGCCCGTGGCAGGACGAGGACGGCGACCCGGCGCGCCCGTCGCAGGTGCTCGGCGTGGACGTCGTCGACCAGCTCCGCACCCGTCGTGACGAGCCCGGGGCGCTGGTCGCGCTCGCGGACGGGCGCTTCGCCTGCACCGGCCGCCTGCTCGCGGTCGGCCCGGCGGGGGAGCTGCAGAGCGTCGCCCGGAGGCGCCTGGCGCGCGCCGAGACGCCGGGCGACCGGGCGTGGTGGCAGGAGGTCGTGGGCGCGCTCGCCCGTTAGTGCACGTGGTGTTGCTCGAGCAGCCCGGTCTGGAGCGCGACCGCCACGGCGCCCGCGCGGTCGCGCACGCCGAGCTTCTCGAACGAGCTCAGCAGGTTCGTGTTCACGGTCGCGGGGGTCACCTGCAAGTGCCCGGCGATGTCGGGCGCGGAGCGGCCGTCGGCGGTCAGCACCAGGATCTCCCTCTCGCGGGCGGTCAGTTCCACCAGATGCACGCCCTCGGGCACCATCGCCGGGGAAGCTACCGCGTCCTCCGGTCGGATGGCGCCTCGGCGCGTCAGAATTTTCCCCGTGGATCCGTACTCGATTCTCGGGATCCGGGAAGGCGTCCCGCCGCGCGAGGTGGCTGCCGCGTACCGCGAGCAGGCGAAGCGCTGGCACCCGGATCGCGGTGGCGGCGCGCAGGCCGAGCGGCGGATGGCCGAGATCAACGCTGCCTACGACCTGCTGCGCGCGGCCGCGGCGCACCAGCCCGCACCGCGGCAGCGCCGCCGCGGCGGCCGGGGGAGCTGGCTGCCCGACTACGTCCGCCGTGCACTCGGTCCCGAGCTCCTCGACGCGCTGACCGACGCCGAGGCCGTGCGGCTTGTCACACCCGCCAGCACGTGGGCGAGCCCGCGGTCGGTACTCGCGGTCACCGAGCGCCGTCTCCTGTGGCTGCTCGACGACGCCCCGGTGAACCGCGTCCGGTCGGTCGCCTTCCGGGAAGTCGCGGCGGTCTCGCTGCGGCGGCGCCGGCGCGCGGCGACGCTCAGCCTTCGCACGATCGCCGGCCGCCGCCACAGCTTCGCCGACCTGCGGCCGCACACCGCGACGGCGATCGAGCGGCACCTGAGTGAGGCCGCCGCCGCCGGGCTGCTAGCCGCCCGGCCGGCGAGCCGGCGCGCCTGAGGCGACCGCGAGGCAGTCCGGGCACAGGCAGCGCTCGAAGTGCTCTTGCAGGATCGCGAGGCGATCCCGGTCGAGCGCCGCCTCCGAGCACCAGCACGTGCTGTCCCGGGCGCCGCATCCGAATTCGCGGCCACAGGACTCGCAGGTCTGCGTGATCATCGCCGAAAGGACGATAACCGTGCGCCTTGACGCGCTCTCGCACATGTGCGTAGGGTCGGCCGACGTGAGCTTCAACGCGCCTATTTTCGAAACGTCTCATGGAAGAACCGTGAACCACGAACGTCTCAAGGAGGAGCCATGACGTTAAATCGCATCGTTGCGTTGCTGACTCCGCTCGTCTTCGCGCCACTGGCGGGCGTGATCTCCACGTGGGCGGCCAACAACCTGCCCGGCGTGACCGTGCCCCCCGACAAGATCGAGGAGGTGTTCATCGCCGGCGCCCTCATCGCGCTCGCCCCGGCCGCCCAATGGCTGCACGGCTGGCAGAAGTACGAGGCGCGCCAGGACGCGGCGCTCCTCGCGGCTTCCACCGGCTTCGACACGACGTCGGTCGTCGCCGTGGCACCCGAGGAGGTCGTCGCCGAGGCACGCGAGGAGGACCTGGACCTGCTCGACGAGGAGTTCGAGGACCTCGACCTGGACGAGCTCGACGACTTCGACGAGTTCGAGGACACGTCGATCTTCGAGGACGAGCAGTCCGTCCCGGCCGGGAGCTGAGCCATGACGTCCGAGACCGTGATCGAGCGGCTGCGGGGCGGAGGCATCGTGATGCCCAAGGCCTGCGTCGCGGAGGCGGCGCGAGCCGGGCTCCGGCTCGAGCTCGCGGCCGCGCTGCTCGAGAAGGAGTCCGCCGGCGGCCACAACGTCTTCGGGCACGACCGCGACCGCAGCGGCAAGTACATCTTCCCGGCCCGCGACGGCAGCGTGAAGGTGACCAAGGAGCTGTACCTCCAGTACAAGCGCCGCCGCGTCGCGAGCGGCGACAAGGCCATGCAGGGCGTCGGCCCGTGCCAGCTCACGTGGTTCTCCTTCCAGGACGACGCCGACAAGCTCGGGGGCTGCTGGAAGCCGCAGGTCAACATGCGCGTCGGGTTCCAGCGGCTGGCGAGCCTCGTGCGCACGCACGGGGACTCGGTCGGCGCGCGCATGTACAACGGCAGCGGCGACGCGGCGGTCGCGTACAGCGCCGACCTCTTGAGGAAGGCCGCGGCGTGGAAGGCGCGGCTCCACGGCGCGGCGCCGGCGCCGAGCGCGAACGGCCCGCTGCGGCGGGGCGACCGCGGCCCGCGGGTGGTGCGCCTCACGCGCCGTCTGGCGCATGCGCGCTCGAAGGCCGGGACGCCGTATCTGGCGAAGCCGCGGCGCGAGCTCGACGCGACGGTGGAGGCGGCGGTGAAGGCGTTCCAAGCCGAGCACCGGCTCGAGCCGGACGGCATCTACGGGCCGCACAGCCAGCGCAAGCTCAATCGCGTGCTGCGGCTGCAGCAGAAGCCGGTGAAGCCTTCGGCCGCGCCGGCGGAGCGCCGGCGCACGCGGCTCAAGCCGCTGGTCGTCGAGGTGCTGCGACACGACGCCGAGACCGGCGAGGCGTGGGAGGCGCTCGTGGCCCGCGCCGCCAAGCGGCGGCGGCTACTCGCCCACCTGAAGGCGAAGAAGGGGAGGGCAGCGGCCGGCGAAGCCGCGCTGCAGTCGACGGTCGCGGAAGGGTTCGCGGCCGTGACGGCGGCGCTGCAGGAGATCGACGGCAAGCTCGACGCGCTGGTCTCCGCGGAGGCGGCGTCCGAGGTCGCCCCGGCAGCGGTGGCCGCGGTTCCCGAGGCGGCCGGCGGTCACGGCGCGCCGCCCGCGGTGGACGCGCCCGACGGGGCGACCGTCGTCCAAGCCGCGCCGCCTCTGCCGCCGGCTCCCGACGGGGCGACCGTCGTCCAAGCCGCGCCGCCTCTGCCGCCGGCTCCCGAGGGTCCGGCGCCGCCGTCGCCGGCCGCCGTGCCGCGGACGCCGCGCCGGCTGACCGACCTGTCCGACGCCGAGCTGCTCGAGCGGATCGAGGGCTCGACCGGGCGCTCGACCGCGCCCGGGCGGCGATGATCGGGCGTTTCGTCGAGGTCGAGCGAGAGCTGGCGGCGATCGCGCCGGAGCACGCGAACGGGCGCGAGCCGGACGTCCCGGTCCCGCCTGGCACACGGCCGCAGCCGCAGCCGAAGCCGAAGCCGCGACCGACACGGCCGTCGACGATGTCGCGCGACCAGGTGACCGCGCTGCAGCGGGCGCTGAACGCGTTCACCGAGAAGCACCTGAAGGCGATCGGCCCGCTGATGACCGACGGGATCGTCGGCCCCGCGACCAAGAAGCGGATCCGTGAGGCGAAGTTCTACCTCGGCTACACCGGCGCCGAGCTCAAGACGGTCCGCGTCGACGCCGAGTTCACGCGCCGCCTGCGGCACCCGGGGTCGGCGCGGTTCTCGCGCCCGGCGATGCTCGCCCGGGCGCTGTCCCGTCAGGCGCAAACAGCGCAAGGCCGCCAAGGAGCTGCTGGCACCACGGGCCGGCGTGGCGACGTTCGACGGCAGGCCGGTCGCCGCCTGGATGAAGCCGTATCTGGTGTGGGCGCGCAACCAGGGCTGGCGGGGGACGCTCAACAGCGGCTGGCGCAGCCCGGCGTACTCGGAGCAACTGTGCCGCAACATCTGCGGCGCGCCGAGCTGCCCCGGCCGCTGCGCCGGGCGCGCCTCGAACCACGCCGGCAGCGTCAAGCCGGCGGGCTCGCTGGACGTCAGCGACTACGCGCGGTTCGGCGAGCTGATGCGGCGCTGCCCGCTGGAGCCGCGGATCCACAACGCACTCGGGGCGCGCGACCCGGTGCACTTCTCCCACAGCGGACGATGAGATTGCGGTACGGGCGGGCCTGCGACGGCCCGCCCGTACCGCCCGGTCATACCGCCTCCGCCGGGTCGGCGGACCCATCGATCACACTTATTGATCAGCTCTAGCTTAGTTATCGAGGTCGTGGTACCGTTCGAGCCCGGACTGGGTGAGGTACCAGCCCAGCCGGAGTGGGCGCTGGGTTCACAGTGCATCGATCGCACACGGACCCGCTCAGGGAAGACGCGCGGGCGACGGGCTGATTGACGGCTACGAGGGGCGGCGCTCGAAGCCATCCCCGCGGCGCATGGACACCCACACAGGGGCAGGCGAAGTTAGGCGTCGACGCTCGCCGTCATGGCCTGGCCGGCGCGACATCAGACCTACGGGTACGTCCTCCCGCCACCGTCGCTGAGGAGAACCATGAAGACGCTGCTGGCGACCGCCACAATGGCGCTCGCGCTCATCCTTCCCGCCACGGTTGGCGCGGCGACGGTCGGCACAGCCACCGTGCATTCGCGCGAGGCGAGCCTCACGAAGGGTGTCGCCAAGGCGTATCGCTTCGCGGCTGCGTCAACCGGGCCGGTCGATCGCCTCAACGTCTTCGTGGACGGCGCGAGCACGGCGAGCAGAGTGGAAGTCGGGCTGTACAGCGACTCGGGATCGAGCGCAGGCCCGCTGCGCAGGCAGTGCCTGATCTACAGCCCGCAGGCCAACGCTTGGAACAGCTGCTCGTTCAGGGCCTATTCTGTCAGTGGCGGCTCGTACTACTGGCTGGCGCTGCTTCACCCATCTGCCTCGAGGGGCAAGCTGCAGTACCGTGAGGGGCAAGTGTCGGGAGCCCCGGCGAGCTATCTGTCAAGGAACAGGAGCCTGCCATCACTGCCCTCGCCCTGGAGGGACGCATCTCGATCCAGCGGTGCCCACCAGGCCAGCATCTACGCCGACCAGGCGCCTCCGGACGGCGACGGTGACGGGGTTCCGGACGCTATCGATCGGTGCCTCGGCACGCCGGCCGGCACACGGGTCGACGCAAGCGGCTGCCCGATTGCTCTGCCCCCGCCCACACAGACGCCCGACCCGCCGGTCGCGACCTTCACGCACAGCCCGGATCCGGCAGTGCGCACGCAGCCAACCTCGTTCAGGTCGACGAGTTCTTGTCCGAATGCGCCGTGCTCGTATGCGTGGCTGCATGTCGACGGCGTGCAGTTCGGCTCCGGCGAGACCGCGACGTTCACCTATGTCGGCACCCTCGGACCGCGCCAGGTGACGCTTCGGGTAACGGACGCATCGGGTCGGGTCGCGAGCGTCCAGAGATCGTTTGAGCTCGTCGAGGCTCCGCTGCCGGCTCCGGCCTGCTCGGACGGCCAGGACAATGACGGGGATGGCCAGGTCGACTATCCGTCAGATCCGGGCTGTTCAAGCGGGTCTGATGGGGATGAGGCGAACGTGATCGATCCGCCGCCGCCTTCCCGTGACTGCGACTTGAGTGCGACGCCGTCGAACCTCGCCGGCCAGGTGACGGCCGCGACCGCCGGCGAGACGATCTGCCTCGCCTCAGGCAACTACGGCACTTGGTCCGGTACGAACAAGGCGATCACGGTTCGCAAGGCCGATGGTGCCATGCCGACCATGCGGTTCAGCTTCGGCTCGGGCGACGCCAACTTCATCGTCGATGGTGTGTCAGGCGCGGGCGGCAGCCTCGGCGGTGGGGTGTCGAATGTCACCGTGAAGAACTCGGCATTCAACACCTGCATGGACTTCGAGCGGGTCGAACAGCAGCATCGTGTTCGACGAACAACACGCACCTGAACATCGACGCGACGTGCGGTAACGCGCGGCTGCACATGGCCGGTTCCGGCGTCACGGTCCGGAACTCGCTGATGCAGGGCGGCGACTCCGATGGTGTGTTCATCGCCTCGGATGGGGTGACGATCGACAATAACCGCATCGTGAACTTGTGCGAGGGTCCGACCGGCAACCATACGGACGGGATCCAGTACGAGGACCCGAATGGTGTCGACACCCCCGATACGTCGAACACTTCGGGCCACAACGCCATCGTTCGCCGCAACTACATCAGTTTCGTGGGCTGCGGAGGTTACGGCCAGGCGTTGGCGTCTTACGACTCGGGTACCGAGAATGCGCTGATCGAGGACAACGTGGTCGACACCACCCGGCCGGGCGGGATCGAGATCTACTCGGACGACGGGTCGATCGTCCGCCACAACACGGTTCGCTTCTACGCGGAGGGTCCGTGCGCGTTCACCGGCCAGACGTGCGGAAAGATCGAGCTGACCCGCAAGCTGCACGATGCCGTGGGGGTCGGTACCCAGGTATACGACAACGTGGGCGAAGTGGACTTCGGGAACGGCTCTACCGCCGCCCGCAATGACCACAACACGGATCCGTCGACCGTCAGTTACGTCGGCCCGCTGACCAGTTGGGCTGGATTCGAGCTGGCATCGGGTTCGCCGGGCAGCAACGCTGCGTCGGATGGTCTCGACACGGGCATTCGGGTGCCCTGAGGAGGCCGGAATCGCGTAGGGCTGTTCGGCGTTGCCCCGTTGTTCCCCGAGCCCGTTCGAGCGCCCTCAACGTCTCCAGATGCACGAAAACCCCGCTGATACGGGGTTTCGTGCCCGGTCATGGATCACCACTGAACTACTACGTCCCAGGACTTGAGTGTCTGCCTGGGCGGCGTGACACTCCCGACCACCTGGACAGGCCGCCGGCACGAGGCCGGCGCGTTGCCACGGCTGGGAACCGGTGCGGTTCCCGCGGTCGAGTGGGCGATCCGCCGGACCGTCGAGACTAGCGAATCACGCCGCCCGCTCGAGCATCCAGCGCGACAGGCTCTCCGGCAGCTCGGGCGCCGCGGCCGCCTGCGCCAGCAGCGTCTCGTCGAGCGTGATCGCCCGCGCCACGAGCCCGACCGTCACCCCGTGGGAGGGACGATCGCTTATGTCAACCTGGTCGCCGGCCTCGAGCTCGCCCTCGGCCAGGATCCGCAGATAGGCGCCCGGGCGGCCGGCCTGCGCGAACAGCTTGAGCATCTGCGGGTCGCCGAACCGGAGCCCGAGCTTGTAGCAGGGCAGCCGGGGCTGGCAGACCTGAAGCTCGACGCTCCCGATCCGCCACCGCTCACCGACCACCGCGCCGGTCACATCGACACCCGCGACTGTGAGGTTCTCGCCGAAGGCGCCGGGAGCGAGCGGCCGCGCCAACCGAGCCGACCACCACGCGGTGTCCTCGGACGCATACGCGTAGACCGCCTTGTCAGGACCGCCGTGAACGCGCCGATCGGCCTGATCGTCACCCGCGACATTGACGCCGGCGACGCGCACGCGCCCGCTCACGGGAACCTTGCCGATCGCACTCATCACCGCCCGCCCGCGCCGCACGCCTACCTGGGCGGGGCGGCCGACGTTGACGGACACAACGCGGCCGGGGATCACGCGCCGGACGATAGGCCACGGCGCTATTGCTGCGCTCGCCAACGTATATTATGAAGCGCAGGATATTTCGGTTTGCAGGGGTTTTCCGCCGGTGGCCGCGGTAGCGTTCGCTCGCCATGTACTTCGCGGTCTCGATCAGCGAGTACGAGCGGAGCCTTCTCGCCGGCTTCCTCGAAGGTGAGGCGACGCTCTCGATCTCGGAGATGAACGGCGGACAGTCGCTCTCGTGCTCGATGTACCTGAGGCAGCGCGACGACGAGCAGGACACGATGGAGTGGCTGCTCGCGCTTACAGGCCTTGGCCGCATGCATCGCGTCCCCGCGCGCGCAACGTCCAAGCCGCAGCTCTGCTGGGCAATCGACGCCCAGGAGGATTGCCTCGAGCTGCTCGGAATGATCGAGTCGTGCGGGTTCCACGGTCGGCGGGCGGCCGAGCTCCGGCTCTGGAGCGACGCTGTGCGCGTGTGGACCGGATCGGGAGGTGCGGCGCGCCGCTCGGAGCTTCGCCGCCTGAAGACCGGGCTTGCAGCCGCCCGGCGGTTCGGCGGCGGCGAGCAATGCGCCTCGAGATGGGACACCCGCAGGCAGTTCTTGGGCTACATAAGCGGCTTCGTCTGCGCCGAGGGGTGCTTCGGACTCTCCGACGGCCGTCCTCGGTTCTCAGTCCACTTACGCGCAGGACGACGAGTCGCTGCTGCAGCTTCTGTCGGAGGAAACGGGGCTCGGCAATGTAACGCGCTACCGGCCCGGCCCACCGCTCAACCCGTCGGCTACGTGGACAATCACCCGTCGCTCGGAGCTCGGCGAGCTGCGCGACCTGCTCTGGAAGGCCGGCCTTCCCGGACGCAAGCTCCGCGAAATGGAGATCTGGGGAGCGGCGGTCGACGAATACGCGCGTGCCAAGCGCTTCGGGCGTGCGCCGCGTCGCGCACTCATCGAGCGAGCCCGGGAGCGCCTCGCCGCCGCGCGCGCGTATCGACCGCCGGAACGCACGGAGCTGCTCGAGCTGCCGGGACGCGATGTCCAATCGGAGTCACTTGAGGCACTCCGGCATTGGAGTCTGGAGGAAGACGGTCCGTTGTCGTGCGCGAAGTACGCGCGCTGGCGCGCACGCGGGTCGAGGCAACCGACGCGCAACACGATCGTGCGGCACTTCGGCAGCTGGAATCAGGCCCTGGCAGCCGCCGGGCTCGGCGCTCGGATTGCGAGGGCTCCGCGTCCGGCCGGCGGCGAGGAGCGGCGGCAAGCGCATCGCCGCGAGCAGCGGGCGAAGGTCGCGGCCGCGGTGCAACGGTTCGAGCGCGAGCACGGCCGGCGGCCCGGGGCGGGCGAGTTCTTCCGCTGGCGGCTCGAGTCGGTGGTCGATGCACCGACGCAGAGCACCGTGTACCGGCTGTTCCCCGGCGGGTGGGCCGAGGTGCTTCAGGTCGCGGGTGCGACGGTGTAGACGACGCGGACGACGACTATGAACTCCTCCTCGCCGGGCAGGACGCGGGTCGAGCTTCGCTCGAGGCCGCCGCCGGCGCCCGACTCGTCGTCGACGCCGAAACCCCCGCCGAGCTCCGGTGCGAGGTCGGTGGACAGGACGCCGGTGATGCGCTGGCCGAGCTGGGCTGCGGCGTCGTCGGCGCGGCGGCGGGCGTCGGCGAGGGCGGATCGGGTGGCGAGGATGCTGCCTCGGGTCGGGTCGCTGAAGCTGAAGTCGGGGCCGAAGACGTCGACGCCGGTGTCGGCGGCAGCGTCGATCAGACGGCCGAGGCCCGGGACGTCGCGGGTGAGGACGACCAGGTCGGAGGAGGCGCGGAAGCGGATCCGGGCCGGGCGGCCTCGGCGCGCGCGCCGGCGCTCGCGTGTGATCGAGATGCCGGTGGTTCGCATCGCCCGCGGCTCGACGCCGTGGCGGAGCATCGCCCGGCGGGCCGCGCGCATCAGGCGGTTCACGGCAGCGCGGGCGGCGCGGGAGGTCGGTGCGACCCGGCCGGCGGAGAGGAAGATCTCCGCCTGGTCGGGAACCAGCAGGGCCCTGCCCACGCCTACGGAGGCCAGCGTCGGTGGATCCGGCTGCTGAGCGGCCGCCGGGGCGGCGCCGGCCGCCGCCGTGATCAGGACCATGGTCACCACCGTGAGCGCGCGCATGACCGTCCCCTCTCCGCGCGCGCGGCGAGTCAAACGCGGCGACGCGGTCAGCGCGCGCCGGGGAGCGCTGCGGAGCGGCAAGCCCCGGTGCGGCCGGGGTTGGTCGGCAACGCACCCGGGGGTTGCCGTAGGGTCGGCACTCATGCGTGCAGCCCCGATCGTGCCTGCCGCGCTCGTGACGGCGGTGGTGGCGGCCGGCTGCGGAGACGAGGCGAGCCGGCCGCGCGCGGCGCAGACCGCGACCCCGACACCGACGCCCACGGAGACGCCCGCGCCCGCCCCGCGGCCGCCGCGCCCGAAGCGGCTGACCGTCGGCGTCAGCGGGGACCTGCTGCCGCACATGCCGATCGTCGCCCGCGCCGCCGCGCACGCCGGCGGCCGCGGCTACGACTTCCGCCCGATGCTGCGGCCGATCCGCGGCTGGGTGCGCAAGAACGACCTCTCGTTCTGCCATGTCGAGACGCCGCTGACGCCCGCGCCGCCGGCCGGCTATCCCGTCTTCAACTCGCCGCCCGCGCTCGCGCGCGCGATCAAGGCGACCGGCTTCGACGCGTGCAGCGCCGCCTCCAACCACTCGGTCGACCGCGGCCAGGCGGGCATCGACGCCACCCGGGGCTCGCTCAACCGCGCCAAGGTCCGCCACACCGGGGTCTTCTCCAGCCCCCGCCAGCGCCGCAAGCCGCTGATCCTGCGAGCCCGCGGCGTCAAGGTGGCGCTGCTCGCCTACACGCAGCACACCAACGGGATCCCGCTCCCGCACGCATGGTCGGTCAACCTCGCGAGCGCGCAGCGCATCCTCGGCGACGCCAGGCGCGCCCGCAAGGCCGGCGCCAGGGTCGTGATCGTCAACCTCCACTGGGGCACCGAGTTCGCCCACTCGCCCGACGGCTTCCAGGCGAAGCTCGCGAGACGCCTCTCGCGCTCGGAGGCGATCACGGCGGTCGTCGGCCAGCACGCCCACGTCGTGCAGCCGATCCGCCGCATAGGCCGGCTGTGGGTCGTGTTCGGCGAGGGCAACCTGCTCTCCAACCAGACCGCCGCCTGCTGCACCGCCGCCAGCCAGGACGGCATGCTCGTGCGCCTCCACCTGCGCGTCACCCGCAGACACGAGCGCGTCACGCGGATCAGGTACACGCCGACCTGGGTGCGCCATCCCGACTACGCGGTCCTCCACGCGCACGGCACCAACCGCCCGTCGTGGAACCGCACCGTCGCCGTCGTCGGCCGCCGCTCCAAACTGCGTCCCGTGCCTTAGTCAGCATGGACGCTTGAGGGGCTGGTCCTCAACGTTCGCTGGGGCGCGGGTTAGCCTCGCCGGTCGTTGAGAGGCCGTCTCGGCCAGAGCCGCAAGCGAAGGAGGACCAGCCATGCCGGACGTTAGCTCGTGCGCGCCAGCGGAGGTGCGTCTGTGGGTCGCGTTGGATGCGCACAAGCTCTCGATCGTGGTGGCAACGTTGCCGCCGTCGGGTGGCCGGCCCGAGGTCTCGCGGATCGAGAACACGCCGAAGGCGATCCGCCGGCTGATCGATCGGCTGGGTGGCGCGGCGGGGTTGGCGGTCGCCTATGAGGCGGGGCCGACGGGCTGGGCGCTCAAGCGGCTGCTCGACGAGCTCGGTGTGGCGTGTGACGTGATCGCGCCCTCGCTGGTGCCGGTCCGGCCCGGCGATCGGGTCAAGACCGACCGGCGCGACGCCAAGAAGCTGGTCCGCTTGTTCCGGGCCGCCGAGCTGACGTTCGTGATGCCGCCGAGCCCGGAGCAGGAAGGCCTGAGGGATCTGATCCGCTGCCGCGAGGACCTGCGCGACGCGCGCACCCGGGCACGACACCGCGTGATCAAGGCGTTGCTGCGCTACGGGCATGTGTTCACCGATGGCAAGCACTGGACGATCAAGCACCGCACCTGGGTGGCCCAACAGCAGCTCGGCGATCCGGTCGCGCAGCTCGCGTTGGAGACGATGCGCGCGCACCTGGAGATGATCGAGACCCAGATGCGCACCGTCGACGCGCAGCTCGAGCGGCTCGCCCATGCGGACCGCTGGAAGCCCGGAGTGCGCGTGTTGACGAGCTTTCGGGGGATCGCGACGCTGACCGCGTTGAGTCTGCTGGCCGAGATCGGCGATTTCAGGCGCTTCGGATCGGCCAGGGAGCTGATGAGCTATCTCGGGCTGACGCCATCGGAGTACTCCAGCGGCGAATCCCAGCACCGCGGGCACATCACCAAGGCCGGGCCGGTGCACACGCGCCGGCTGCTGATCGAGGCCGCCTGGCACTACCGGCACCCGCCCCGCCTGACCGAGCGCCAACGCGAAGCCGAGACCGCAGCGCACGCCGCCGGCGAGGAACTCGCGCCGCTCGTCGCGGCGCGCGCCTGGCAGGCCCAAGTGCGCCTGAACCACCGCCACCGCGTCCTGACCCGCGACCGCAATAAGCGCGCGACCGTCACCAACGTCGCCGTCGCCCGCGAACTCGCCGGCTTCTTGTGGGCCGCCATGACCGACCAGCCACTGCGCGAGGAGCGCGCCGCCGCCTGACCCAACTTCATCGCAGCACGCCTCCCCCGACAACCGTGGCGGGCGCTGGGCGGCCGGTGAGGCTGTCCGAGAGCCCTCGACGCAGGCTATGCGACCACCCGGACTCGCGCTCTTAGTGTGAGGCAGCTCACGACACCGGACACTGCCATGCGGCCCGACCCGCGAATATCAGCGTGACCAGCCGTCGACAAACAGCCGCACCGGCCGCCCAGCCCCCGCCACCACATAGCTACGCCCCGCCGCGCGGTCAAGCGACACCGCTGCGCGGCTCGCTGCGCTCGGCCCTGACGGGCTGCCCCGGACCCGCCCGACGAGGCTCCGCTGAGGACCGCGATCAAGCCGCGCTGACGCGCACCGGCGACCACCACACAACGACCACAACCGGCTCTACACCACCAAGTCCCGCGTGACCACGAACACCAACACCCCGGAGTCCGAACGTCGCCTTGACATGGGCGTCCATATCAGCCTCGATCCACCGATGACCCGTGGATGCCTCGGCGCCGTGGGCCGAGTCAGAGCCGATCGGCCGCGTCTCTGCGTGGTGACCCATTCGGTTCGCGGCCGATCGGCTCTGGCGAACGGCCACGGTGGCGAGGCGCCGCGGGGATCGGTGGATTGAGGCTTCGGC
>CAWKIT010000017.1:0-34386 GCA_963849695.1 uncultured Solirubrobacteraceae bacterium | reverse complement strand
GCTAGCCCCCGGCTTCGGCGAACAAACGACAGCCAGATCTCGCTGCGAGCGGCCAACGATGCGGCTGGGTGGGGAAGCGGCGGAGCAGCCCGCGCGGCCGGGCCGTCGGCGCCGACGGCCCGGGCCTGGGCGATGTGGGAAGAAACGTTCAGGGTTGAGCGAGGCGGGTGAGGTGGGAGCGCCAAGCCGCCTCCGTGTCCCGGGCGCGCCGGCGGCCGAAGGCCTGCTCGAGCGCCTGGTCCGGGCCCGCGCGCACCACCGCCACGGCGGCGCGGTCGCCCTCCTCACGGGCGACGAGGTCGAACACCGTCCCGCCGAGCAGGAGCGCGTCCGCGCGCCCCGGCGGGAATGCGGGCGGGCGGCCCTCGCGCATGCGCCGCGCCACCGCCGGCCGCAGGTGGCGTGTCTGGCCCGAGAGCCATTGCGCAGCGCCCTCCAGGAACCACGCCGACCGCATCCAGCGCTGCAGCCGCCGCGGTCCCAAGGGCGGCGGGAACCCCGGATGCCGGGCCGCGAGCGCCCGCCGCGCGAGCAGCCCCGCCGGCGCCAGCATCAGCAGCTCGAGCGAGCCCTCGACGTTCGACGCGCGCTGCGCCAGCAGCCGCGGCGAGAGCACGTGCAGCTCGAACTCACCCGCCCAGCCCACCACGTAGCGGCGCGCCGCCGGCGCCGTCAGACGCCGCTGCACCGGCAGCCACGGCTGCGCGGCGTCGAGCTGGGCCGGGGAGCCGTGCAGCACGACCGCCAGCTCTCCGAGCTCGACCTCCAGCAGCCGCTCGAGCCGCCCGCGGGCGTACTCGAGCTGCGCCAGCACGCGCTCTCACGTCCGGCCCGTCGCGCTCGTCATGGCGGGCGACGAACGTCTCCGATGTGGTCTCGACCCAGATCGGCCTAGCGTCGCACGCCCCAGGCCCTCACGTGTGGGCCGGGCGGACCGCTACGCGTACGCCAGCGCGCCGTCGGGGTGCACGATCGCGGCGATCTCCTCGGAGGCCCGCTCGAACTCCTCGTCGGAGAGCACCGGCGTGCCCTCGAACGGGAGGTCGCGCGTGATCTCCAGCCACGAGCGGCATCCCCCGTAGTCGTCGCGCACCCGGACCGTCACCGGCCGCGGGATCCGGTACGTGCGCAGCAGCAGCACGTGCAGCGGATGGCGGCGCTTCCAGGCGAGGCGCTTCTCGGCGTAGTCGGGAGTCCACACGTAGAACGGCGCCAGGCCGTCGACGACGCGCCGGTCGGTCACCGTCCAGGCGCTCGCCACCTCCGCCCAGGCACGGATCCGCACGCGGTCCGGCTGCGCGATCCCGCCGTCCCGCATCACGGCATGGGCCGGCGGCTCGCCCTCCGCCCACACGCCCTCCTCGAGTGCCCGGCGAAGCTCGGGTTGGTGCGACTCGCGAACGAGGTCGCCCCGCTGGTGGTCGAAGGTCGGGTACAGGAAGAAGCGGTCGTGCTCGAGCGCGAAGTGCTTGTCCGGCTCGCGGATGCCGCCCTTGCGGAGCGTCACCAGCTGCTCGCCCTCGGCGAGCGCACGCACAGTGACGGCCCATTCCTTGAATGCGATAGGCATAGGGAAGGTGAAGAGTGTGATGTACGAGGATGCGGCCCCGGCTCAAAGAGGCGGCCCACCGCACCCTGCCCTGTAACCGCCGCCGATAACCCCCGGCGACAGCGTCACATACTATGCACAAAGTCTCGAAATCGCAAAATCTCCCTGCAAATAGGGCAGATTCCGGACGTTAGGCGATTTCACAAACGCGTGTCGTTGAGGTCCTCGACGACCTCGAGCACGGCTGCGAAGTCCTGGTCGCCGAGTCCGCGGCCGGCGCCGGCCGAGTAGAGCTCGCCGGCCAGCCCCGCGAACGGGAACGCGGCCCCGGCGGCACGCGCGTCCTCGAGGCACAGCAGCACGTCCTTGAGCATGTGGTCGAGCTTGAACAGCGGCGCGAAGTCGTGCGCGAGCATCGGCTCGCCCTTGAGCTGGAGCATCGTCGAGTTGGCGGAGCCGGCGCCCATCACCTCGAGCAGTGCCGAGAGGTCGACCCCGGCGCGCCGCCCCACCACCAGCGCCTGCGCGAGCGTCGCGCAGTTGACGGCGCTGACCGCGTTCGAGAGCACTTTGACCTGCTGGCCGGTGCCGACCTCGCCGACGTGCACGATGATCTCGCCCATCGCCTTCAGCAGCGGCATCGCGCGCTCCAGGTCGGCGTCGCCGCCGCCCGCCATGATCGTCAGCGTCCCGTCCTCGGCCTTCGGGGCCGAGCCTGTGACGGGGGCGTCGACGAAGCCGTGGCCGCGCTCCGCCAGCGCGCCGCCGATCCGGCGGGCGTCGACCGGCCCGATCGTGGACATGTCGACGAACAGCGTCCCGGGCTCGGCGCCCGCCGCGGCGCCGTCGTCGCCGAGCAGCATCTCCTCGACCTGCGCGCCGTCGACCACCATCGTGATGATCGACGTCGCTGCGCTCACCGACCTCGCGCGGCGACGCGGCGACGTGCCCGCCGTGCTCGGCCGCCCACTCCTCGGCGCGCTCATGCGTACGGTTGAAGACCGTCAGCTCGAAGCCCGTCGCGCCGCAGGCTCGCCGCCTGGCGCGACCCCATGATGCCCAGCCCGATGAAGCCGACCGTCATGCTAAGGCGCTCGCACGAGCTTGCGAGTGCGAGTAGGCCGCATGCGGGGTCATTCTAAGCGGCGAGCGGCATCTCCATGGGCTCGGCCAGGTGCTGGTGCGACGGGCAGTAGCCGTTCTGCGGCAGCGGCGTGCGCTGACAACGTGTGCCGCGGCGCGTGGTCGCCCGGCACTCGATCCGGTTGCCGGCGACGTCATAGCCGGTCATCGGCAGCGACGAGAAGTACTCCCTCGCGAACGCGATGTACCGGTCGACCACGTGGTACACGCGCTCCTGGGCCGACATCGGGAAGTAGATCCGGATGTCGTTGAAGAGCGTCTTCGTCGGCTTGGCGAAGTAGTGCCAGTCCGTGGCGAGCCGGTAGACGGTCGCCTCGCAGGCCCGTAGCACCCGTTCGTGGTTGGTCGGGCCCTCGCGGCCCGGCCTCTCCTCGAGGATGTCGGGCGCGAGCTCGCGATAGATGGAACGACTGAAGCGATACATGCGTTCTCCCCTTCGGGCCTGCGCGGTACAGGGTTCCCCAGGAAACCCACGTGCACTAATAGCCGATGGCGTTCAATTTAGAACGCCGACTGTATTCATTTGAAGTTAAGACGCGAACCGACGTTCGGTTAGGGCTGACCGGTCAGGACCATGCCTCCAGGTGCAGGGCGGCCCCGTCGAGCACCGTGTGGCGTCCTTCCAGCGCCGGATCGGCGTCCGGGAAGTCGGCGCGGAGGTGGGCGCCGCGGCTCTCCTCGCGGAACAGGGCGCTGCGTGCGACCAGGCGGGCCAGCGGGTGCGGGTCGTCCAGCAGCGGAGCCAGGCCCTCGGCGTCGCGTTCGAGGCCGGCGTGCCGCCACATCGCCTTGCGGGTCTCGCGCGTCGGCGGTGGGGCGACGGGCTGGTCCGGAAGCGGAGCGGGCGCGCCGGCGGCGGGCGCGGGCTCGTCGAGCGCGCGCAGCGCGGCGCGGCGGCCGAACACGAAGCACTCCGACAGCGAGTTCGACGCGAGCCGGTTGGCGCCGTGCAGGCCCGTGCAGGCGCACTCTCCGACCGCGTACAGCCCCGGGACGCCGGAGCGCCCGTCGAGGTCGGTGACGATCCCGCCCATCATGTAGTGGCTGGCGGGCGCCACGGGGACCGGTTCGCGGGTGGGGTCGAGGCCGGCTTCGCGCAGGGCGCCCACCACGTTCGGGAAGCGGCCCGGGTCGACGTGGCGCATGTCGAGCATCACCGCCGAGACCTGTTGCTCACGCAGGATGCGGAAGATGGCGCGGGCGACGGCGTCGCGCGGCGCGAGCTCGTCCACGAACCGCTCGCCGTGGGCGTCGTGGAGGGTGGCGCCCTCGCCGCGGATCGCCTCAGTGATCAGGAAGCCCTCGCGACCGGGGATGCCGACCACCGCCGTCGGGTGGAACTGGGTGAACTCGAGGTCGGCGAGCGCGGCGCCGGCGGCGCGCGCGAGCAGCAGGCCGGAGCCGAACGACCCCGGCGGGTTGGTGGTCCGCGACCACAGCGCGGCGGCGCCGCCGGTGGCGAGGACGGTGCCGCGAGCCGTGAGCGGGCGGCCGCCGTCGAGCGCGACCCCGGTGACCCGTCCCTCGCCGAGCAGGTGTGCCGCCCGCGCGCCCTCGAGCACGTCGATCGCGGGCTCCTCGGCGACGTCGGCGGAGAGCTGACGCAGGATCCGGCGGCCCGTCGCGCTGCCGCCGGCGTGCACGACGCGGCGGGCGCCGTGACCGCCCTCGAGGCCGAGGGCGAGGCTGCCGTGGCGATCGGCGTCGAACCGCACCCCGAGCTCCTCGAGGTCGCGGAAGCGGGCCGGCGCCTCGTCGGCCAGGACCGCGGCCGCGGAGCGGCGGACGAGCCCGCGTCCCGCCGCGACGGTGTCCTGCAGGTGCCGCTCCGGCGAGTCGTCCACGGCGAGCGCCGCCGCGAGGCCTCCCTGCGCCCAGTAGGACGCCGTCTCGGCGAGCGGTCGCGCCGAGACGAGCGCCACCCGCGCCCCCTCGCGGGCTGCGCACAGGCAGGCGAACAGCCCGGCCGCGCCCGCCCCGACCACCACGAGGTCTGAGCCTGACTCCACCGATTCCCGCGCCGAGGCATCCACGGATGATCGATGGATCCAGGCTGGCCCCTCCGCGTTCACGGACGCCGTACGGTACCGGCGTGCCTGCGCTCTGGCTGCGTCACGACGCCTCGCTCGCCCACGACATCCCGGGCCATCCCGAGCGGCCCGAGCGGGTCCGCGCGCTGGAGGCGGAGATGGGCCGCCAGGACTGGTTCGGGGCCACCCTGCTCGAGGCGCCGGAGGCGGACCGGGCGCTGCTGGAGGCCGTCCATCCGGGGCGGTACGTGCTGGGGCTGGAGGAGCTCTGCCTGAGAGGCGGCGGGTTCATCGACGCCGACACCGTCGCCATCCCCGAGACCTTCGAGGCCGCCCTGCGGGCGGCGGGCGGGGCGGTCGCACTGGTCGACGGGCTGCTCGGCGGCACGGCGCGGACGGGCGTGTCGGCCCTGCGGCCGCCCGGGCATCACGCCGAGCCGGGTCGCGCGATGGGCTTCTGCTTCTTCGGCAACGTGGCGGTGGGGGCGAAGCGCGCACTGACGACGCACGGGCTCGAGCGGGTGCTGATCCTGGACTGGGACGTGCACCACGGCAACGGAACCGAGGCGATCTTCGCGGCCGACCCTTCCGTCCTGTTCGTCTCCATCCACGAATGGCCCCTGTATCCCGGCACCGGGCCGGCGTCGTACCTCGGGACGGGGGCGGGGGAGGGGTACACCGTGAACCTGCCGGTCCCGGGCGGAAGCGGGGACGCGGTCTTCCGGTCGCTCGTCGCGCACGTGGTGGCGCCGCTGATCGAGGCGTGGGAGCCGCAGCTGGTGCTCATATCCGCCGGGTTCGACGCTCACCGGTCCGACCCGCTGGCCTCGTGCACGGTCACGGAGGCGGGCTTCGCGGGCATGACGGCGACGCTCCGCGCCGCCTGCGACGCGATCGCGGTGCCCGTGGGGCTGGTGCTCGAGGGCGGCTACGACCTGGGTGCGCTGGCGGGTTCGATGGCGGCCCTGATGCCCGTGCTGGTGGACTCCTCGACGCCCGACCCGGGTGTGGTCGAGCGGCATCCGCTGGCTGCGGAGGCGGTGGATCGTCTGCGGCCGCTCTGGCCGCAGCTCGCTAGAGAGAGTCCGGAGTCGCGGTCGGGCTGACGGTCGGGCTGGGCGTCGCCGACGGCGCGGCGCCCGCGCCGCCGGACGAGGATTCCGGCACCACGTGGCGGACGTAGGCGCCCTCGACCTGCCCGGAGAGGTCCTCGAGCGCCTGGTCGGCCGCGCGCCGGCTGTCGTACTGCCCGGAGAAGACCACGAAGCGCCCGGGCTCGAGCGAGCTGTAGTCGTCGGACTCGAGAATGCCGACGGCGACACCCTGCTGGGCGAGCTCGTTCGCGCGTGTCTCGGCGGCGCTGCGCGTGGCGGAGGACTCCAGCACCACGGTCCACGCGTCCTTGCCGGCCGGCCAGTCGGCGACCTCCGGCGTGCCGGTCCCGTCGTCGGTGGCGGGCGGGATCGTCGTGGGCTCCGGCGCGACGGTGGCGGCCGGGGTCGGCGTGGCGGCCGGCTGCGTGGCGACCTGCTCCGGGTCCTCGGCGAGTTCGACCAGCGCGAGGATCAGCGCCACGGCGGCGATCGTCAACAGCACGCTCACGAGCACCGCGGGCCCGCGCCAGCTCGGCGGCGCGGCGATCGTGGAGCTGACGTCGGCGCCGCAGTTCAGGCACCACTCCTGCTCGGTCGTCAACTCGCCGCCGCAGCGAGGGCAGCGGCGGGTCTCCTGCGCGGGGGGCGGCGGTGTCTCGACGGCGGTCACGGCCCCTCCTCTCCGCGTCGCGAGGTCAGCGGGTCGCGCAGCGGGGAACGAACGTCTTCGTCCCGGCGTCCGTTGGGACCGGGCTCGAAGCGCTGCTCGGATGGGTCGTCGGCCGGCCCGGTCGCGGCCTCATCGGGCGCCGTCCCATGCGCGTCGCCGGCACCCGTCTCATCGCCCTTCGGCGCATCCGTCGTGGGCGAGTCGCCGATCGGCTGGTCCGCGGTCGGCTGCTCATCCGTCGCCGAGCCGCTCTCGGCGGCGGCCGGCTCGTGTGTCGGCACCGGTTCGTCGTCAGCGGCCGGCTCGTGTGTCGGCACCGGTTCGTCGTCCGTGGCCGGCTCGTGTGGCGCGGCCGGTTCGCCGGTAGCGGCCGGTGCGTCCGCCGCGACCGGCTTGTCGTCACCGGGTTCACCCGGCTCAGCCGGTTCGTCCGGCTGGGCGGCGCGGTCGGCCGTCGTCGGCTCGTCGCGGCCGAGCAGCCAACGGCTCGTCACCTCGGACTCCTGCGCCTTCTCCTCCGCTTCACGCCCCGCCGCTGGCCGCGGTCCGCCGGCCCAGAGGACGCTCGCGGGCTGGGGCTCGGGCGTCGGCTGCGCGGCGGCGGCGATCGAGGCCTCGCGCTGCGCGCGCGCCTTCGCGTCGAGCGGTAGGCCGCAGCGGGCGCAGAAGCGGGCATCGCTGGCGTGCAGCTCGCCGCACTCGGGGCAGGTTCCGCCGATCCCGGGCTCGCGCAGCACCGTGTCAGCGTGCGTCGCGCCGAGCTGCGCCTCGATCGCGCCGACCTCCGCGTCGAGCGCCGCGATTCGGTTCGCCTTCGCCTCCGCCAGCTTCCGGTGGCCCTCCTCCGGCGTGCCGCCTGCCGTGCGGTGGACCTCGTAGGTGAACCCGCCGAGGTCGCGCAGCAGCAGCTCGCGTACGTGGTCCAGATAGCGCAGCCGCCGGCGCAGCTTGCCGCGCCGGGCGCTCCCGGGGGGCGCGAACGTGAGCTCCCCGGGGTCGAGCCCGGCCGGCAGGTCGCGCACCGGCAGCCGCTGGGGCCCGGACGCGGTCGGCTGGTCGGTGGTCGCGGCCTCGGCCTCGGCATCGGCCGGCGCCGTCGTCGCGTCGAGCTCCTTCGTCGCCTCCTTGGCCGCGGGCTCGTCGGTCGTTCCCGTTGCCCAGCGGGCCCCGGGCGAGTCCGGCTCGGCGGCCGGCTGCCCTTCGGCAGACACCGACTGGTCGCCGGTCGGCGCCAGAACCCCTGTCTGCTGCTCGTCCGCGGGCACGGGGCGACCGCTGCCCGGCTCGGCAGGGGCGTCAGCAGGCGCGGCGGCCGTCTCGGAAGACCCGGCCGTTGGGGGCCGGCTCTCGTCGGCGGTCGCAGGGCCTCGGCGTGTCAGGCGTCGCAGCAGGCCGCTCATACGTGGCAAGGGCGAACGATCGGCGTACACCCCGGACCTTCGAGTATAGGGTCGTGATCCGAGGACACGCGGATAGCAACCCCGTGGCCGGCCGAGCGGAGCGCTATGAGGCCACGTCGTGCCACGCCTCGACCACCCGCGCGGCCATCCGATCGGCCGAGAAGATCGCCGCCCGGTCGCGCCCGTCGACGCGCGGATCCTCCGCCTCGAGCACCGGTCGCAGCGCGGCTCGCCAGGCCTCGCGATCCCAGGGCGCGCAGTACGCGCCGTCCACGTCCGCCAGAGCCAGCGGGTGGATCCCGACCGGCGTGCCGAACGCCGGCACGCCGCACGCCAGCGCCTCGATCACCGAGAGGCCGAACCCCTCCGCCTGCGACGGGACGAGCACGGCGTTGCAGGCGTTGATCCAGAGGGGAACGTCCGCCGGCGCGACGTTGCCCATCGTCAGCAGCGTCGTCCCCGCCGCCGCCTCCTGCGCGCGGTCGAAGCGCTTCAGCGGCCGCGCCGGATCGTGGGGGAAGAGGAGGTAGCGCCCGCCGGGATCGAGGCCGAGTCGCTCGCGGGCCTCAGCTCGCGAGATCGGCCCGAACCGCTCGAGGTCGATGCCTACGGGCAGGACCGCGACCCGGCGGGTCGTCCCCGCGCCGCGGAGCAGCTCGCTGAACTCGCGCGAAACCGCGGCGGGGAGCGCCGTGAACGGCAGGATCGCGCGGGTGAGGCGGTTCGATCGCGGATGGAACAGGTCGTTGCCGTGCAGCGTGACGACCACCGGGCCGAGCCGCGCGGCGACCGCCGGCCAGGCGGTGAGGCCGAAGTGGGCGTGGACGACGTCGAAGCGCTCGCCGCGATACCGGCGGCGCAGCTCGCGGGCCGCCTGTGGATAGGCGCGCAGTCCCGGCGGGAACGCGAACACGTCCACCTCGACGTCGTCGCGCCGGCGCAGCGCCTCGACCTGGTCGCGCACGAACGCGCCGAGCGCCGGCCGCTCGGGCGTCGGGTACATGTTCGTGACGACGAGCGCGCGCATCGCGCGCCGAGGGTACGCGGGGCGGCCGCCGCGCGCGGTTGCGGCCCGTCCGGCCGCCGCACAGACCTTTCACATTGCCGTCGCAGACTTGAGGCGATCGCGTCTGGATCGGTCACACCGTTCGCCGGACACTGGCAGGGCTCCGCGCGACCGCGGAGCGCCGGGCTCCGGGGCAGCCGGGGCGGGAGCGACCGGGAGTGGAGATGCGGTACGAGCTGTTGGGAGGAACGCACGCGCGGTTGGCGGGGGCCCTTGCCGCCCAGCGCGGACAGGGGACGGTCGAGTACGTCGGGCTCGTGCTGCTCGTCGCGGTCCTGATCGCCGGCGTGGTCAAGGCGAGCGGCGGGTTCTCGGACACCGGGATCGCCGACGCGGTGGTCGACAAGCTCAAGGGGGCGATCAAGGGCGTCGGGAAGGGGTGAGCGGCGACCTCGGCGACTTCCTCGCGGAGGCGGGAGCGGTAGTCGGTGGCAGCGCTGCGCTCGGCGCCACGCTCTGCTTCATCGCTGGTTCGATCGTCCACGACCTCCGGCCGCAGACCGATCCGGATGAGTGGGCGCGCAACGGAGCGGCCTTCGGCGGTGTGGTCGGTCTGGGAGTCCTGCTGGCGACCGGCGTAGAATCCGGGCCATGAGCATGAAGGCACGTTGGTACGTGCTGCTCGCGACTGCGCTTCCGGTGGGCGCGATCTACGGTCGACTGTCGCTCGAATGGAACCTCCTCGAGTTCTACGGCGGCATGGCCGGAATCCTGCTCCTTTTCGCCTTCATCGGCATGCCGTGGGTGGAATCCGCCCCGGACGGCGCTTTTCGACGCCGCCCGCAGTCCTGACTGACGTTCCCGGTGGGAGTGTCATCCCGCCGGGCGACGCACGACGGTCGGCGAATCGTCGGTCGGGCGTTCCCGCGGGAACGCCTGCCACACTGCCGGGCGTGAGGGAGTCCCCGCAGCCGCCGGCGCCTGAAGAGGTCCGCAGGCGCCCCGTCGGGGTCTTCGACTCCGGCGTGGGCGGGCTGACGGTTCTCCACGAGCTGCTCGTCCAGCTCCCGGCCGAGGACTTCGTCTATCTCGCCGACTCGGCGCGCTTCCCGTACGGCGCCCGCCGCGGCGAGGAGCTCGAGCGGTTCGCGCTCGAGGTCGCCGAGGAGCTCATCGCCCGCCGCGTCAAGCTGCTCGTCGTCGCCTGCAACTCGGCCACCGCGGCCGCGCTGCCCGCGCTCCGCGAGCGGCTGATGCAGACCACCCTCGGCGTCGACGTGCTCGGCGTGGTCCAGCCCGGCGCCGTGCAGGCCGTGGCCGCGACCCGCAACGGGCGCGTCGGCCTGCTCGCCACGCCGGCGACCGTCGCGAGCGACGCGTACGGCCGCGCGATCGCGCACGCCGACCCGTTCGTCCGGCTCACCTCGGTCGCCTGCCCCGACCTGGCGGCGATCATCGAGGCCGGCTTCCCGTTCGACGAGCACGTCGTCGACACCGTCCGCTCCTACTGCGAGCCGCTGCGCGCCGCCGAGGTCGACACCGTCGTGCTCGGCTGCACGCACTACCCGCTGGTCCGCCCGATGCTCCAGCGGATGCTCGGGCGCGGCGTGAACATCATCGTCTCCGGCGACCCGCTCGCGCACCAGGTCGAGCACGTGCTCGGCGCCCGCGGCCTCGCGAATCCGCGCGGCGACGAGCCCGCCCGGGTCGTCGAGGGCCGCTACTCGTTCCTGTGCACGGGCGACGTCGAGGCGTTCCGCGCGCTCGGCACGCGCTTCCTCCAGCTGCCGCTGAACGACGTCGAGCCGGTCAGCCTCGTGACCCACGAGCTGGTGGGCCGCGCGTGAGTGCCGAGCGCAGCGGGGGTCGCGCGCCCGACGCACTGCGACCGACCACCGTCGAGCCCGGCTTCGTCCGCACCGCGACCGGCTCCGCGCTGATCTCGTGCGGCGAGACGCGCGTGATCTGCACCGCGTCCGCGCAGGAGTCGGTCCCGCGCTGGCTGATGGGCAAGGGCCGCGGCTGGGTGACGGCGGAGTACGGGATGCTCCCGGCCTCGACGGGGGAGCGCAAGCAGCGCGACGTGGCCAAGGGCCGGCCCGACGGCCGCACCGTCGAGATCCAGCGCCTGATCGGGCGCTCGCTGCGCGGGATCGTCGACTTCGAGGCGCTCGGCGAGCGCACGATCTACATCGACTGCGACGTTCTCCAGGCCGACGGCGGCACCCGCTGCGCGTCGATCACCGGCGGCTACGTCGCGCTCGCGCTCGCCGTCCGCCGGCTGATCGACGACGGTCAGCTGGAGCGGTCGCCGCTCACCGGCAGCGTCGCCGCCGTCTCGTGCGGCATGGTCGAAGGCGTCCCGCTGCTCGACCTCGACTACCCGGAGGACTCGTCGGCCGAGGTCGACGCCAATGTGGTGATGACCGGCGACGGCGGCCTCGTCGAGGTGCAGGCGACCGCGGAGCGCACGCCGCTCTCCCGCGCCCACCTCGACGACCTGCTGGCGCTCGCCCAGCACGGCATCGACGAGCTGCAGGGCATCCAGGCGGCCGCCGTCGGCTGACCGTGCGCCTGCTGGTCGCGACGCGCAACTCCCACAAGCTCCGCGAGCTCGGCCGGCTGCTGCCTGGGATCGAGCTCGACCCGCTGCCGGACGGGCTCCCGACCCCGCCCGAGGACGGCGACACCTACGCCGCCAACGCTCTGATCAAGGCCCGCGCGGCGATGGTCGCCACCGGCCGCGCCGCGATCGCCGACGACTCCGGCATCGAAGCCGAGGCTCTCGGCGGCGCGCCCGGCGTCCGAACGGCGCGCTTCGCGGGCGAGCACGCGACCGACGCCGAGAACCTCGCCAAGCTCGCCGCCGAGGCGCCCGCCGGCACGGGCCTGCGCTACGTCTGCGTGATCGCGCACGTCGGGCCGGACGGCGCCGAGCACACCTTCGAGGCGGATACCGCCGGCACCCTCGCCGCAGAGCCGCGCGGAGAAGGCGGCTTCGGCTACGACCCGCTGTTCGTGCCCGGCGAGGCGGACGGCCGCACGATGGCCGAGCTCTCCGACGACGAGAAGGACGCGATCTCGCACCGCGGCCGCGCGGCCCGGGCGCTGCAGGCCTGGCTGAATGATTGATTCCGCGCCTCGTTAGGTGGCGCACGAGATACGGCGAGCGCGGCGTTGCCGGCCACGACGAGCCACAGGCCGAGCATCAAGCCGCTACCGAAGGTTGATCGCAGCCGCCAGCGCGACGGCGAGCACGACCCCCGCATAGCCGTAGTAGTCGGACAGCAGCAGGATCCCGCTCGCGATCACGCAGATCGCGACCGTGACCAGCCAGGCGATACGGGACAGGGGCACAGGGCGGCTATTCTCGCCCACGGCCCATGAGCCCTGCCTCGATCCGCGCCGTGAACGCCGCGCCGCGCCGCACGACCGCCGCCGCGCGCGGCGCTGCTGACCGTCCCGCCGCGCCGCAGCGTGGCCGCCGCCCCGCCCCGCGGCCCGGCCGCCACGTCGTGACCGCCGGGCCGGCCCTCACGCCGTCGCTGGCGCTCGACTACCTGCGCGAGCTGTCGGCCGACATCCGAGCCGGGGTCGTGCTCGCTCGCGACAGCGAGCTGCTCGCGGGCCCCGAGGAGCTCGCCGAGCCGGCGCGCGACCTGCTGGCAGCGGCCGGCGACGCCGCGGAGCTTCACGTGACCACCGCCGACGGGGCCGTCTACGCCGCCCGGTCGGACAGCCACGCGGTCGCCGTGGTCTGCGGGCGGTTCGCTCTGCCGTCGCTGATCCGCTACGACCTGCGGCTGGTGCTCGGGGACCTGGCCGGCGGCGACCGCCCCGAAGCGGCCTGATGCCGCGCCTGCCGCGCAAGCCGACGGCGCCGCGCCCGCGGGGAGCGGTCGGTGCCGTGGCGGCCGGACTGGCTCGCCGCAAGGCGGCGCGCGAGCCGCGCGTGGTGCTGACCGACCGCGGCGGGCACCCGCGGACGCTGGCGCCGGACGACCCCGCCGCGGCACCGCTCCTGGAGGCCGCGGAACGGCTGATTTCCGCTGTCCAGAGCCGTTCTCGGCGCTGAAACGGTCCCCCGAATGTCGCAAAATGCGGCGAAGCGGCCGAATTTGGCTCTGGCGCGTCCGATACCGCTGTTAAGTTCGCGCGGTCATCCAGATCCCCAACTGCGAGGGAACAAGGAGGAGTCATGACCACCAAGTCGGAATTCGTCGACAAGGTCGCGGCGGAAAGCGGCCTGAGCAAGAAGGACGCCAATACTGCGGTCGATGCGGTCATCAGCGCCATCGAGGACGAACTGAAGTCGGGCGGGGAAGTCATCTTCACCGGGTTCGGCAAGTTCCACGTCGCCCAGCGCGGCGCCCGTGAGGGCCGCAACCCGCGTACCGGCGAGACGATGACGATCGCCGCCAGCCGCGTTCCGCGCTTCACCGCCGGGTCGGGCCTCAAGAAGGCCGTCAAGTAGCCGGCGCCGTCATGTCAGTGTCGGGCGCCGGCGATGCTTCGCCGGCGCCCGGCCCGGCGATGTTCGGCGACCGGCTGGCCGCCGCCGTCGCGGCGCGCGAGTCCCAGATCGTCCTCGGGATCGACCCCGATCCCGCTCGCCTCTGGCCGCGCGCGCTGGAGCGCACGTCGGAGGCTCGAGCCTCACTCGCCCAGGCGCTGGCGGGCGCGCACGAGAGCGCGCGCGGCGTGATCGCCGCGGCGGACGAGCGCGCCGCGCGCGAGCCGGCGTCCGCGGCGGAGGAGGTGGCGGCTCGGGGCGCCGGAGCTCCACCCGCCCGCCCTGGAAGCGGCCGCCGCCGTGCTCGCCCACTCGCTGGCGCTGATCGACGCCGCCGCGCCCGCCTGCGTTGCCGCCAAGCCGCAGCTCGCGTGCTTCGAGCGGCTCGGCTTCGCCGGCGCGCTCGCGCTCGAGGCCGTCGTCGCGCGCGCCCGGGCCGCCGGCCTGCTCGTGCTCGCCGACGGCAAGCGCGGTGACGTCCCCGTGACGGCAACCGCCTACGCCCAGGCGCTGACCGGCCGCACGCCGTCGCCGTTCGGCCCCGTTCCCGGGCTCGGTGTCGACGCGCTGACCGCCAACCCGCTCCCCGGGCAGGACGCGCTCGAGCCGCTGATCGACGGCGCCCGTGCTGCCGGCGCGGGCGTGTTCGTGCTCGTGCGCACCTCGAACCCGGGCGCGGCCGACCTCATGGACCTCCCGCTCAGCACCGGCGAGCCGCTGTGGGAGCGCCTCGCACGGCTCGCCGACAGCCTCGGCCGCACCGGCGCCGCCGGACTCAAGGACGTCGGCGCCGTCACCGGCGCGACCGCCCCTGAGCACCTGGCCCGCATGCGCGAGCTGATGCCGCAGACGCCGTTCCTGCTCCCCGGCGTCGGTGCCCAGGGCGGCGACGTCGGCCCCCTCCGGCCGGCCTTCGCGCCCGGGCGCGCCGCCGGTCTCGTCACCGCCTCGCGCTCGATCGCCCACGCGCACGAGCAGACCGGAGAAGACCCCGCCGCCGCCGCTCGCCGGGAGGCCGAGCGACTGCGCACCACAGCCTGGGCGCTCGCCTGAGAGCCCCGGCGAAGCCGCCTGAGGCGCCGCTATCATCGCCCTCGATGGGCCATCGCAGTCCCGCGCGGTTCCTCGCACCGCTGGCGCTGGTGGCCGTCGGTATCGCTCTCTTCATGGTCGTCACCTCCCCCTCGACCGAGCCGGAAACCACCGCGCCGAACCGCGCGACCGAGACGCAACCCACGGGCACGCCGGACGGTGACGGCGACGGCGAGCGGCGCGAGCGCAAGGGGCCACGGCGCTACACCGTCGAGCCGGGTGACACGCCGTCGTCGATCGCCGAGGAGACGGGCGTGCCGCTCGAGGAGATCCTGCGCCTGAACCCGGACCTCGACCCGCAGACGCTCAGCCCGGGCCAGCGGATCAAGCTGCGCCAGTGAGGCGCTGGAAGCTCGCGGTCGCCGTGGCGGCGGCCGTCGCCCTCGGGCCGGCCTCGGCCGAAGCGCGCGACTGCCCGCCCGCGGTCGACGCTCAGAACGCGATCGTCATCGAGACCTCCACCGGCCACGTCGCGTGCGCGCGCAGGGCCGACCAGCGGCGGCCCGTCGGCTCCGCGGTCAAGCTGATGACTGCGCTGCTCACGCTCGAGCGCGCCAAGCTCGACGAGAAGTTCCGCGCCTCCAGCTACCGCCCGGCCTCTTACGAGTCCCAGATCGGGCTGCTGCCGCGCGAGCGCATGACTGTGCGCGACCTGCTGAAGGGCCTGCTGGTCGAGTCCGGCAACGACGCGGCGATGGCGCTCGCCGAGGGCGTGTCCGGCTCCGAGCGCGCGTTCGTCAGGCAGATGAACCGCCGTGCCAAGCAGCTCGACCTGACCAACACCCGGTACCGCAACCCGATCGGGCTCGACGAGCCGGGCGCCTACTCGAGTGCCCGCGACCTCGTCAGGCTGGCCACCTTCCTGCGCACCAAGCCGTTCTTCCGCCGCACGGTCGACTCCGAGGTCGTCGAGCTCACGTCCGGCGACCACCGCCGCCGCTTCGACAACCGCAACACCCTCGTCATCACCGAGCCCTGGGTCAACGGCGTCAAGACCGGCCATACGCGCAGCGCCGGCTACGTACTGGTCGGCTCCGGCCGAGCCAACGGCATCCAGGTCGTGTCAGCCGTGCTCGGGACGCCCAGCGAGGCCGCCCGCAACGCCGACACGCTGCGCCTGCTCACCTTCGGCCGCCGCGGCTTCCAGCGCATCACCGCCGCGCCGCCCCGCAGCAGCGCCGGCGTCCGCGTACCGATCAGATACGGCCGCGGCGCCGAGCTCGAGCTCGTGGTCGGGCCCAACGGCGAGCGCACCGTCGTCCGGCGCGGCGACCGCGACAGCGTCAAAGTCGTCCCGACCAGCTACCCGTCCGAGGTCGAGGGCCCGATCCCCTACGGGAAGGAGCTGGGCGAGGCCGACGTCATGCAGGACGGGCGCAGGATCGCCACCGTCGCACTCGTTGCCGCCACCGAGGTGCCCAGGCCCGACCTGGCCCAGCGCACCAAGACCTGGTTCAGCCGGCCGCTGGCCGTCGTGCTCGCGTTCGCCGTCCTTAGCGGTACGGTCTTGGTGGCACGGCGGCGCCGGCGACCGCGCGGACCGGGCCCCAGGCGGGCACGCGAGGAGGCCCGGACCGCATGATCATCACGGTCACCCTCAACACGGCCATCGACAAGACCCTCTCCGTGCCGAACTTCCGGCTCGGACGCCGCCACCGCACCGTCGAGCAGACGACGATGCCGGGCGGCAAGGGCGTCAACGTCGCGCGCGTCTTGAAGACGCTCGGCTCCCCGGTGATCGCCACCGGCCTGACCGGCGGGCCGACCGGCACGCGGATCGTCGACCAGCTCACCCAGCTGTCGGTGCTGAGCGACTTCGTGCGCATCCGCGAGGAGTCGCGCACGAACACCGCCGTGATCGACCCCACCACCGGCGAGCAGACCGAGATCAACGAGCGCGGGCCGAAGGTGTCCGAGCAGGAGATCGAGCTGTTCGTCGACAAGCTGCTCTACCTCGCCAAGGGCGCCTCGATGTGCGTGTTCGCCGGCTCGCTCCCGCGCGAGGTCGACATCGACATCTACGCGCGGCTGATCCGCGAGCTGCGCCGCCTCGGCGTCGCCACCGTGGTCGACACCGACGGCGACCCGCTGCGCCGCGCCGTGCGGGCGGAGCCCGACGTCGTGTCCCCGAACGTGCTCGAGGCCGAGGAGCTCGTCGGCCACGAGTTCAATGACGACGAGGACCGGCTCATCGCCGTGCGCGAGATGGTCGGCCTCGGCGCGCGCGAGGCGATGATGACGATGCCCGACGGCTGCTTCGCCCAGACGCTCCCGCCCGAGCCGAACGGCCACCCGTGCCTGTACCGGGTCCGCGTCGCTCCCGGCGCGGTCGAGCCGCGCGCCACCGTCGGCTCGGGCGACGCCTTCCTGGCCGGCTACGTCGCCGCCCGCTACAGCGGCTCCTCGACCGAGGAGTGCCTCGCGTTCGGCGTCGCCTGCGGCGCGGAATCGACCCAGCACCTGGGCGCCGGGCTCGTCGATCCCGACCGTGTCAAGCGCATGCTCGGCGAGATTCAGGTGGAACGTCCGGAACTCCCCGCCGAAGTCGGCTGAGACCCGCGATAGCCTGGGGTGACCGTCCGCCCTCGCCCCTAGGATCTACCAATGGAAGTTGAGATCGGCCGCGGCAAGAAGGCGCGCCGCGCTTACGGATTCGACGACATCGCCATCGTCCCCTCGCGCCGCACGCGCGATCCCGACGACGTCGACGTCACCTGGACGCTCGGCCCGTACCGGTTCGAGCTCCCGCTGCTCGCTTCCGCGATGGACGGCGTCGTGTCGCCCGAGACCGCCGGCATCATCGGCAAGCTCGGCGGGCTCGCGGTCCTGAACCTGGAGGGCATCTGGACGCGGTACGAGGACGCCGACGCCCAGCTCGAGCGGATCGCGTCGCTCGACCGCGAGGAAGCGACCCGGGAGATGCAGGAGATCTACCTGGAGCCGGTCAAGGAGGAGCTGATCGCCCAGCGGATCGAGGAGATCAAGGCGCAGGGCGTGGTGGCGGCGGCGTCGCTGACCCCGCAGCGCGTGGAGCGCTGGTACGAGCTCGCGCTCGACGCGGGGCTCGACATCCTCGTCATCCAGGGCACCGTGATCTCGGCCGAGCACGTCTCGAGCGCCGGGCACGTGCTCAACCTCAAGGAGTTCGTGCGCGAGCTCCCGGTGCCGGTCGTGCTCGGCGGCTGCGCGAGCTACTCGACCGCGCTGCACCTGATGCGCACCGGGGCCGCCGCGGTGCTCGTGGGCGTCGGCCCCGGAGCCGCCTGCACCACCCGCGGGGTGCTCGGGATCGGCGTCCCGCAGGCGACCGCGATCGCCGACGTGGCGGCCGCCCGCTCCCAGCACATGCTCGAGACCGGCGAGTACTGCCGCGTGATCGCCGACGGCGGGATGCGCAACGGGGGCGACGTCGCGAAGGCGTTCGCCTGCGGGGCCGACGCGGTGATGATCGGCTCGCCGCTCGCGCGCGCCTACGAGGCGCCCGGCCACGGCTCCCACTGGGGCATGGCGACCTTCCACCCGTCGCTCCCGCGCGGCGCCCGCGTGCGCACGACCCAGAACGGCAGCCTGCGGGAGATCATCACCGGCCCCGCCCGCGAGAACGACGGCACGTTCAACCTGATGGGCGCGCTGCGGACCTCGATGGCCACCTGCGGCTATCAGGACATCGCGGAGTTCAACCGGGCCGAGCTGATGATCGCGCCGGCGCTGCAGACCGAGGGCAAGCAGCTCCAGCGCGAGCAGCACATCGGGATGGCGGCGGCGAGCGGGGCGGTCGCGCTTGTCGCAGACTAGAAGCCCATCCCAGGCGTCGGCACGCCCGGATGCGGCCGATCCTGCGATGGACTCCGACCTCGAGAGCCGGGGCCATGGCTCCGGCGTCGTCGCCGATCAGCCGATCGAGGAGCTGGCGCTCGAGCGGGCCGTCGCGCACGACGAGGTGCTCGTCCTCGACTACGGCGGCCAGTACTCGCAGCTGATCGCCCGCCGCGTGCGCGAGTGCGGCGTGTTCAGCGAGCTGCTGCCGCACCACGTCGGCGTCGACGAGGTCCGCCGGCGCCGTCCGAAGGGCTTGATCCTGTCCGGCGGGCCGGCGTCCGTGTACGCGCCCGGCGCCCCGCGGCTCGACCCGGCACTGCTCGAGCTCGGCATCCCGGTGCTCGGCATCTGCTACGGCATGCAGGCCCTGGTGCTCACTCTGGGCGGCCGCGTCGAGGGTGCCGAGGTGGGGGAGTTCGGGCGCTCGACCTTGACGGTGAGCGAAGGCGGCCGCCTGCTCGCCGGCACGCCGCCCGAGCAGCCGTGCTGGATGTCGCACCGCGACACGGTGTACGAGGCGCCGCCCGGGTTCGCGGCGCTGGCGAGCTCGACCGAGTCGCCGGTCGCCGCCGTGGAGGATGTGGAGCGCGGGCTGTACGGGATCCAGTTCCACCCCGAGGTCGTGCACACGCCTTACGGCCAGCAGATCCTCACCACCTTCCTCGAGGACGTCTGCGGCTGCGCGCGCGACTGGAGCCCGGCCTCGATCATCGACGAGCAGATCGCCACGATCCGCGCCCAGGTCGGCGCCGGGCGGGTGATCTGCGGGCTGTCCGGCGGCGTCGACTCGTCGGTCGCCGCCCTGCTCGTCCATCGCGCGGTCGGCGACCGGCTGACGTGCGTGTTCGTCGACCACGGGCTGATGCGCAAGAACGAGGGCGACCAGGTGATCGCCGCGTTCCGCGACCACTTCAAGGTGCCGCTGGTGGCCGTCGACGCCGAGGACCGCTTCCTGGACCGGCTGCAGGGCGTGAGCGAGCCTGAGGCCAAGCGCAAGGCGATCGGCGCCGAGTTCATCCGCGTGTTCGAGGAGGAGGCGGCCAAGATCGGCGACGCCCGCTATCTGGTTCAGGGCACGCTGTACTCGGACGTGATCGAGTCCGGTGGCGGCACCGGCGCGGCGACGATCAAGTCGCACCACAACGTCGGCGGCCTGCCCGAGGACCTCGAGTTCGAGCTCGTGGAGCCGCTGCGGGCGCTGTTCAAGGACGAGGTGCGCGCCGTCGGGGCCGAGCTCGGGCTGCCCGAGCGCCTGGTGTGGCGGCAGCCGTTCCCGGGTCCGGGCCTGGCGATCCGCGTGGTCGGCGGCGAGGCGACCAAGGAGCGGCTCGACACGCTCCGCAACGCCGACTACATCCTCCAGGACGAGATCCGCAAGGCCGGCCTCTACCGCGAGCTGTGGCAGTCGTTCTGCGTGCTGCCCGACATCCGCACCGTCGGCGTGCAGGGCGACGAGCGCACCTACGGCTACGTGGTCGCGATCCGGGCGGTGACGTCCGACGACGCGATGACCGCCGACTGGGCGCGCCTGCCGTACGACCTGCTCGAGCAGATCGCGTCACGCATGATCAACGAGATCCGCGAGGTCAACCGCGTGGTGCTCGACATCACGAGCAAGCCGCCCGGCACGATCGAGTGGGAGTAGGGCCGCGCGAGACGCCGCGGGACCACGAGCCGCGGCGCGACCGCCCCGAGACCCCGTGGGACCATGAGCCGCGCCCGCGGCCCGAGCCCCCCGGCGGCCTCTCGCTGCGCGCGAAGATCGCCGCGGGCGCGTTCATCGCGATCCTCTACGCGGGCGGGATGGGATTCAGGGGCGACTGGCTGCCCGGGATTATCGGCGGGATCCTGGCGGGGATCGTGCTGGTGATGGTGCTCAGCCGGCTCGAGCAGCGGCGCCGGCGGCGTTGAGCCAGCGCGTGCGGTGGGTGGCGCGTCTGGTCTTGCGCGGCTTGCCCCGGCTCGTGGTCTCGTGCGCGCGTGGCTGCGGGGCTCCGGGCGTGATCGCGGTGTCGCGGGCGCGGACGATCTCGGCCGCTGCGAGGGCGCGGTCGTAGATCCGCACCTCGTCGATCGTGCCCTTGAAGAACTCCGGCCAGATCGCGTTGCCGCCGATCCGCAGCGGGCCGGCCGCGGTCTTCGCCGTGCCGATGAGGGTGGCGCGCGAGGCCTCGGCGCCGTTCACGTACACGCGCATGATCAGCCCGTCCCACGTCATCGCCAGGTGCGACCAGCGGTTGCGCTTGAGCGCTCGGCCGCGCAGGGCGTGCTCGGCGGTGGTGAACACGTGCCCGCTCGGGCGCGCGTAGAGCCCGTACGACAGCCGGTTGAGCGACTCCTTGACGACGACGGTGCGCCCGCGGGCCAAGGGCCGTACCCACGCCGCGAGCGTCATGCCGCCGGAGAGGTCGAGCGACCGGTCGCCGGCGACCGTGACCCAGTCGTTGCGGCCGTCGAACCACAGGCCGCCGCCGAAGCGGCCGCGCGTGCGGGTCGCGCCGGAGAGCGTCCCGGGGTTGCCGGCGCCGGAGGCGTCGAGCACCTGCCGCCCGACGCGCTCGTCGAAGCCCCAGGCGCCGACGAGGCCGGTGGCCTGCGGGGCGACGGCGAGC
Source organism: uncultured Solirubrobacteraceae bacterium (assembly GCA_963849695.1). GTDB lineage: Bacteria > Actinomycetota > Thermoleophilia > Solirubrobacterales > Solirubrobacteraceae > DASSUW01. The sequence goes on along the minus strand of CAWKIT010000017.1, from coordinate 13,458 downwards.
GTGACCGGCACGTCCCGGGGCGAGCCATCGGCTCCGGGGGCGTTCACGGTCACCGTGGCGTTGTACGTTCCGGGAGCCAGCCCGGCGACTTCGGGCGAGACGATGAGCTCGGCGGGTGCCGTGCCGCTACCCGGCGACACCGACAGCCATGGAGCGTCGGAGCTCGCCGTGAACGAAAGCGTCCCGCCTCCGGTGTTGGCCACGGACAGGGTCCGGCCGGCGGGATTCGCCCCGCCCGCCGTGGCGGTGAAGCTCAGGGTTGCCGGCGTGACGGCGAGGGCCGCGGGCGGCGGTTGGAAGGACGCTGTGAAGGTCGCGGGGGCGGTTCCGACCGTGATGTCATGCGTCCGCCCTCCGCCGTCGCTCCAGCCGGCGAACTCGTACGTCTCCCCGTTGACCGTTGCCTGCGACGGCGCCGTCACCGGGAGCTGCGAGCCCTCGATGACCTCGAGCGTGAGCGGCGCGATCGCGGTCTCGGTGCCGAGCGTCAGGGCGACGCCGGCCGGGTCGGAGGCGACCGTGATCGGCACCGTGCGCGGGTCGAGCCGCCGCGTCACGGTCCGGCTCAGCCCGTAGGCGTCCGTCGCCGTCAGCTCGAGCTCGAGGTAGGACGGGTACTCGTGCTCGGGCGCGACGAGCGAGCCGCCGATGCCGGGCAGCGTCTGCAGGACGTGTGTGTGACAGCTGCCGCCCGTGCGGTTGCAGTGCTGCATGAGGACGCGCCAGCTCAGCGACCCGGCGGCGATCGGTGCGCCGAGGAAGTCGGTCGCGCTTCCGTCGTAGGTGATCGTGTCGTCGACCGCCCATGTCGTGCCGGCGACGGGCGAGTCGATCGACACGTCCGGCGGCGTGCCGGCGGTCACGCTGAGCGTCGTCGTGTCGGTCAGCTCGCCGTCCGAGACGCGCAGCCGCACGGTCACGACACCGGGCGAGGTGTATGTCCGGCTCGGGGTGGCGGACGTCGAGTCGTCGAACTCGCCGTCCCCGTCGAGGTCCCACGCGTACGTGAGCGTCGTGCCGGCGTTGGGATCGGTCGAGGCGCGGCCGTCGAAGGCTACGGGCAGCGGCACGGCGCCGGACGACGGCGTCGCGCCGGCGACAGCCGTCGGCGCCTCGTTGGAGAAGGACCCGCGGATGCGCCGGATCGTGCCGCCGCCCATGTCGACGTAGTACAGGTCGCCGTCGGGTCCGATCTGGAGCTCGACCGGCCCGGCGGCGCCGGCGACGAACGTCTGCCGCGTCGCCGGATCGGGCAGCCCGTTCGCGCCGCGCATCATCACCCAGATGCAGTTGCGGCTGTAGTCGGAGAAGAAGAGCGCCCCGTCATAGGCCGGCCCGAAGCTGCCGCCGGTGTAGAACGCGAGTCCGGAGATCGACGAGCTGCCGGTCGGGCACGTCTCGCCGGCGACAACCTGGGAGCTGTGGTTGTACGCGTAGTACGGCGCCGCGTGGGCGGCCGGGCCCTGCGCGTACAGCGTCTCGCACAAGTTCAGGCCGAGGTTGTCGTAGCCGCTCTGGCGCCCGCCGCCCTCGTAGCACGGCCACCCGAAGTTGGCGAGCGAGCCGGTGGGGTTCTGCAGCCGGTTGATCTCCTCCCAGGCGTTCCAGCCCACGTCACCCGACCACACCTCGTTCGTACCCGGGCGGACCGCGATGCGGAACGGGTTTCGCAGGCCGTGGGCCACGATTCGCCGCGCGTTCGGGTCCGAGACTGCCGGCGTTGGGGTTGTCGGGGAGTGCGGCGCCCGTGTCGGGGTTCACGCGCAGGATCGCGCCGTTGAGGCCGGTGGGATCTCCGGTCGTGCGGACGTCCTGGCTGCGCAGCGCGCCACCCTCGGCGGTTGGCGCCGTCATCGCGCCGCCGACGCCGCCCGGCGGGTCACCGCACGGATTCACCGGGTTGCCGTCTTGGCCGTAGTCGGCGAAGTTGAAGCTCGCGCCGTCGCCGGAGGAGACGTAGAGCGCGCCATCGGCGCCGAAGGCGAGCGAGCCGGTCGAGTGGCTTGGGTACTGCTGGCAGAAGTCCTCGATCAAGACCTGCTCGACGCCGCCGGCGCTGAAGCGCGACAGGCGACCGCCGATCACGCAGCCGTCGCCGGTCGCACCCGGCGGGCTGGGGCAGCTGTCCGGCCAGCGCGGGAACTGGGCCGAGTTCGGGTCCTTGTTGTACGCGTACAGCGCGTACACGTAGGGCCGGGTCGCAAAGTTCGGGTCGAGCGCCATGCCCAGGAACCCGCGGTCCCAGAAGTCGTGCACGCTCGTGCTGAAGTCGGCCCAGACGGTAGGGGTGAGATCGCTCAGGCTGTCGAACATGAGGATCCGCCCGCGCTTCTCGCCGACGAACATGCGACCGTCCGGGGCAAAGCGGACGGACGCGGGCGCGGCCAGGCCGCTCACCGCGACGGATTCCGTGAACCCGGCCGGCGGAGCCGCCGCCGCGAGCGCTGTCGACTGCAGCGAGCCGAACGCAGTGCTGCGCTCTGCCGCCTGGGCCGGCGCGACGATGAGCAGCAGGGCGGCGAGAGCGAGCACGCACGAACGCATCCGGCGACCGTAGGGCGCGAGTGCGACGCGCCTACTGGCTAAAGGGCCAGACGTTGCGCGGCCGGTCGGGTTCGTGGACGATTATCCGAGCGGCGGGCTCCTGGCCGGGATCGTGCTCACCCGGCATCGCCAGCGGCGCCGGCGGCGCTGAGCCAGCGCGTGCGCGGTGGGTGGCGCGTCTGGTCTTGCGCGGCTTGCCCCGGCTCGTGGTCTCGTGCGCGCGTGGCTGCGGGGCTCCGGGCGTGATCGCGGTGTCGCGGGCGCGGACGATCTCGGCCGCTGCGAGGGCGCGGTCGTAGATCCGCACCTCGTCGATCGTGCCCTTGAAGAACTCCGGCCAGATCGCGTTGCCGCCGATCCGCAGCGGGCCGGCCGCGGTCTTCGCCGTGCCGATGAGGGTGGCGCGCGAGGCCTCGGCGCCGTTCACGTACACGCGCATGATCAGCCCGTCCCACGTCATCGCCAGGTGCGACCAGCGGTTGCGCTTGAGCGCTCGGCCGCGCAGGGCGTGCTCGGCGGTGGTGAACACGTGCCCGCTCGGGCGCGCGTAGAGCCCGTACGACAGCCGGTTGAGCGACTCCTTGACGACGACGGTGCGCCCGCGGGCCAAGGGCCGTACCCACGCCGCGAGCGTCATGCCGCCGGAGAGGTCGAGCGACCGGTCGGCGGCGACCGTGACCCAGTCGTTGCGGCCGTCGAACCACAGGCCGCCGCCGAAGCGGCCGCGCGTACGGGTCGCGCCGGAGAGCGTCCCGGGGTTGCCGGCGCCGGAGGAGTCGAGCACCTGCCGCCCGACGCGCTCGTCGAAGCCCCACTCACCGACGGGCCCGAGCGGCGGCGGCGCGGTGACGGCCGCCGGCGACGGCGGGGCACCGCGGTTGTCCGGCTGCGGCTGTGGACCGCGCGCCCGGGGCACGACCGTCCCGGCCACGTAGCCCGAGACCGGCCCGCCGCTCCAGTCGCGGCCGGGCACCCAGGCGGTGGGGAGCTGGGCGAGCGATCCGCTCGCGCTCCATTGCTCGGGTGAGCCGTCGTTCAGCTCGTGCCACCGCAGGCCACACGTGCCGTCCCGCGGATTGAGCACGCCGATCCAGTAGGGCTTGCCGGCCTCGATCCCGGGGATGTTCACGTCGACCTTGTTCCATCCCGGTTGCGGGTGCTTCATGCGCCCCGCTCCCAGCAGGGTCGTGGCCCTGCCGGCGCCGTCGGCGTACAGGCCCAGCACGAGGTCGGAGGCGCAGGAAAGGTTGTCGACGCTGAGCCACAGCTCGGTCGCGGTGCCCGACTCCGCGGCGACGGTCCGGTAGACCTCGCCCTGGCCCGGAGCCGCGACGGCGTCGATCGTCGCCGACGATCGTCGGTGACCGGCCATCCGTTGCAGGTACGAGGGGTTGAACGTCGCCGTGAGGGTCGTGTCGGCGTTCACCTGCGTCGTGTGGGTGCGCGCGCCGGCGTTGCTCCAGGACTCGAACGCGTACGGCGTCTCGGCGATCCTCTGGGGGCTCTCGGCGCCGATGCTGTTGGTCGAGCCGCGGATCACGCTGCGAGTGAACGGCGCGGTCGCGGTCTCGCCGCCGAGCGTGAGCCTGGCGCCCGCGGGCCGGCTCGCCAGCGTGAGCGCTGCGGTCTGGGGGTCGAGCCGGCGGGTGGCGGTCGCGGACAGCCCGCGCGCGTCGCGTGCCGTGAGCTCGATCTCCAGGTACGACGGGAACTCGTGGTCGGGCGCCGGGAACGAGCCGCTCGCCACGCCGCCGAAGCTCTGCAGCGTGTGCGTGTGGCAGGACCCGCTCGCCCGGTCGCAGTGGCGCAGGTGGATCTCCCACGTCAGACCGCCGGCCGGGATCGGGGCGCCCGAGGCGTCGGTCGCCGCGCCGCTGAAGCCGACCGTGTCGTCGACCTTCCAGGTCGTTCCCGGCGCCGGCGACGTGATGGTGATGACCGGCACCGGCGGCCGGCCGGCGACGATCGGCACGTTGAAGGTGTCGGACAGCCCGTCCGGATCGGTCACCCGCAGACGGGCGGTGTAGGTGCCGGCGACCGTGTACGTGAAGGTCGGGCTGACGGCGGTCGAGTCGTTGAACGCGCCGTCGCCGTCGAGGTCCCAGGCGTAGCCGATCGCCTGGCCGTCGGGATCGCTCGAGACGCTGCCGTCGAAGCTCACGGTGAGCGGGACGTCGCCGCTCGTCCTGTCCGCCCTCGCCCGCGCCACGGGAGCGTGGTTGGTCGTGACCGAGCGGACGCGGCGGACCCTGCCGTTCTCGAGGTCGACGTAGTAGAGGTCGCCGTTCGGCCCGAACTGGAGCTCGACCGGGTTCTCCGCGCCCGCGACGAAGGTCTGGATGTTGGCGGGGTTCGGCAGCCCGTCGGCGCCGCGCAGCATCGCCCAGATGCAGTCGCGGCTGTAGTCGGAGAAGAACAGCGCGCCGTCGTAGGCGGGCGGGAAGCTGCTGTCCGGCGGCGTGAACGCGAGCCCGGAGATCGACGACGAGCCGACCCCGCACGACTCGCCGGCGACCACGCGCGACTGATGGTTGTAGGTGTAGTACGGGCCGGCGTGGGCGGACGGCCCTGCGCTGTAGAGCGTCTCGCAGACGTTCAGGTCGATCGCGTCGTAGCTCTCCATGCGCCCCGTGCCCTCGTAGCACGGCCAGCCGAAGTTGCGCACCGTGGCGGCGGGGTTGGGGATGCGGTCGATCTCCTCCCAGTCGTGCCAGCCGACCTCCCCGACCCAGACCTCGTTGGTGCCGGGGCGGGTCGCGATGCGGAACGGGTTGCGCAGGCCGTAGGCGACGACCCGGCGCGCGTTGGCATCGCCCGTGCCCGGGTTGTCCGGCCGCGGGTTGCCCGTGTCCGGGTCCACGCGCAGGACCGTGCCGCCGAGGCCGGTCGGGTCCCCGGGGGTGAGCACGTCCTGCGCTCTCAGGGCACCACCCTCCGCGCTGGGCGGCGTCTGGGCGCCACCGACCACCGCCGGCGGGTCTCCGCACGGGTTGCGCGGAATCCCGTCCTGCCCCCAGTCGGCGATGTTGTAGTTCGCACCCTCACCGGCGCTGGCGTACAGCGCACCGTCGGCGCCGAACGCCAGCGATCCGAGCGAATGGCTCGAGTACTGCTGGCACCAGTCTTCGATCAGCACCTGCTCGAAGCCGCCGCTCAGGCGCGACAGCCGGCCTGTCACGACGCAGCCGTCCTCCATCGCGCCCGGCGGCGACGGGCACTCGTCACCCCAGCGAGGGAACGCCGCCGAATTCGGGTCCTTGTCGTAGGCGTAGAGGACATACACGTACGGCCGCCCGGTCGCGAAACCGGGGTCGAGCTCCATCCCGAGCAATCCCCGATCCCAGAAGTCGTGGACTTGCCGGCTGAGATCCGCGTAGAGGGTCGGCGTCGGGTCGCCGAAGTCGTCGAACACCTGGATGCGGCCGGCCTTCTCGGCGACGAAGATCCGGCCGTCGGGCGCGAACCGCACCGCCGTCGGCTGCTCCAGCCCGCTCAGGGCGACCGTGTCCTCGAAGCCGACGGGCGGCGCCGCGAGCAGCCGCTCGGTCGCATCCGAGGCGTCGAAAGCCGCCTTCGCGGGGGCTGACAGAAGCACCGCCAGCGTGACCAGCAGCGCGCTACGCCACATGAGCGCCATGGCGAGACGCTATGCGCGGCGATCCAGCTTTGCTACTGGTGAAAAACGCCAAACATACGCCTACCAGGGATTTCAGCACTAGACTGCAGTTGTCGGTCGCCTTGCGGTCCCGTCCGTGTATGTATCACCTATCGCTGGGATGAAAGGCCATGCATCCGCGCCGCGTTTCTCATTCGTGCCGCGCTACCAAACGAACGCGCCGCTGGTCCTCGACGCCGAATCGGCGGAGGCAGCGCTCGGGCACAGTCTGGCCATAGAAAGGAGCGACGTATGCCGACCTGTTTGGTGACCGGTGGTGCGGGGTTCTTGGGGTCGCATCTGTGCGATGAGCTTCTGCGGCGCGGTCATCGTGTGATCTGCGTCGACAACTTCGAGACCGGGTCCCTGGCCAACATCGCCCACATCCGGGTGCCGGAGTTCGTGCACCTGCACGCGGACATCATCGACCCGTTCTATGTCGATGAGCCGGTCGACCTCGTCTACCACTTCGCGTCGCCGGCGTCGCCGATCGACTACCTGCGGCTGCCCTTGCACACGCTGAAGGTCGGCTCCTACGGCACCCATCACGCCTTGGGGTTGGCCAAGCAGCACCGGGCGCGGTTCCTGCTCGCGTCGACGAGCGAGGTGTACGGCGATCCGCAGGTGCACCCGCAGCAGGAGACCTACTGGGGGCACGTGAACCCGATCGGCCCGCGCGGCGTCTACGACGAGGCCAAGCGCTATGCGGAGGCGCTCACGATGGCCTACCACCGCCAGCAGGGCGTCGACACCGCGATCGTGCGGATCTTCAACACGTACGGGCCGCGGATGCGCCCGCATGACGGGCGGGCGATCCCGACCTTCATGCGCCAGGCGTTGCAGGATCGGCCGATCACGGTGTTCGGGGACGGGTCGCAGACGCGCTCGTTCTGTTACGTGTCGGATCTGGTGGACGGGATCATCCGCCTCGCGGAGTCCGCGGCGCATCATCCGGTGAACATCGGCAACCCGAACGAGTTCACGCTGCTGGAGCTCGCGCAGGCGGTGGTCGAAGTCACCGGCTCCCGGTCGGAGATCGTGCACGAGGCGTTGCCGACCGACGATCCCAAGGTCCGCCAGCCCGACATCACGCTTGCGCGCGACCTGCTCGGCTGGGAGCCTCGGGTCGAGCTGCGCGAAGGCCTGCGCCGCACGCTCGACCAGTCCGGAGTTGCGCTGCTGACCGGCCTGCCGACCTAGGACGTCTGGTCCCAGCTCTGGAGCGACGGCAGCGGGTCGATCGGGCTGCCGCCGTCGTACCAGCCCGGCGCGCGCCACATCTCGAAGTGGAGGTGGCAGCCGCTGGCGCTGCCGGTCTGGCCGACGTAGCCGACCAGCTGGCCGGTCCGGACCCGCTCCCCCTCGTCCACCAGCGCGGCATCGCGGAGGTGCATGTAGGAGTAGTCGGTGCCGGTGCGCTCGCCGTCGATCACGATGTAGTGGCCGGCGGCGCCGTGGTACTGCTTGAACTTGACGACGCCGCCGCGCGCCGCCACGACCGGCGTTCCGCAGGCGGCGAAGGTGTCATGGCCCTGGTGGCCACGGCCGCCGCCGAAGCGCGCGGCGGACTCGCCGTAGTAGTGCGGGCCACGGATCGGGAACTCGTGCCTGAGGAACTGGATCTCCGCCGGATCGCGCGCTTTCAGCGGCGCGTGGGCGCTCACCGCGCGCAGGCCGTTCGCGCTCACCGCGGAGACGCGGAACGAATACCTTCCCTCCGGCTGCACCCGCCCGGCGACCGTCCCGTCCCAGGTCAGGCTCTGAGTCCTCTCCGGTGCCACGTTGCCGCCGTCCCAGTTGGCGATGACGGTCTCGTCGCTCGAGCGCACGAGCTCGATGAGCGCCCGGGCCGGGGCGTCGCCGTGGAGCACATACGACACCTTCGCCGGGCGCGCCGCATCGAAGAACGCCCGCCGCGACTGCACCTGGACATCGATGCTCGGCCCGGCATGCGCGTCCCGGAGCGCCGACGCGGCCGACACCGCAAGCGTCGCCTCGCTCGGTGGCGACTGCGGCCCGTCGTGCTGGGCGACGAGCAGCGGCCCCGCCGTCGCCCCGAGCGGCACTCGGACGTCGACCCTGCGGCGGGTGCGCAGCCGCGGCGCCGTGGCGACGTCGTCGGCCTCGCCTTCCGCGCCGAGGAAGACGACCTCGTAGGTCCGCTCGAGCGCACGCCCGCGAACGCGGACGAGCGAGCCCGCGGTCGCCGTCGTGGGACCCGTGCACTCGCGCACGCAGCGCCACGAGCGCAGCATCGGCGCCGGTCGCATCACGACGCCGAACGGCGGATCGGACAAGGCGGGGACCTCGGCCGGGGTGCCGCCGCTCGACTGGGCGAGGGCGGTGGGGGCGAATGCGAGGGTCGCGAACCCGGCGGCCGCCACGGCGCGCCAGAGACCCACGTATGAGCTTGTCCGCGCGCGACGTGTCGCCGCGCTCCCCCGTTTGCGCCCCATGCGCTCCTGCTGTATCCGGGCCTACGGGGTTAGCTGACGGGCTCGCGCGCGCTCTGACCAGCGCTACCAGGCGGCACTGCCTGGATTCGCCCCAAACCTTCGGTTCCCCCGCTCCGCCCGTCCCAGGCGGACTCGGCCTTCTCTGTGAACGGCGGGCAGTATATGAAAGCCCTGCGGGCGGTGCGGCTATCATGGTCCGCCGCCGTGAAGACCTACGTGGCCACACCGCAGGACCGCGAGCGCAACTGGCTGCTCGTGGACGCCGAGGGGCGGACGCTCGGGCGGCTAGCGACCCAGATCGCGGACGCATTGCGCGGCAAGCGCAAGCCGACGTACACGCCGCACATCGACACCGGTGACTTCGTCGTGGTCGTGAACGCCGAGAAGATCGCCGTGACCGGCGCCAAGCGGCAGGAGAAGCTCTACCACCGCCATTCCGGCTACCCGGGCGGGCTGCGGACCCGCACGCTCAACGACATGCTCGAGCGCCGGCCCGAGGAGGTCATCCGGCTCGCCGTGCGCGGGATGCTTCCGAAGAACCGGCTCGGCCGCAAGCAGCTCACCAAGCTCAAGATCTACGCCGGCCCGGAGCATCCGCACGAGGCGCAGAAGCCGCAACCGATGGAGATCCAGACTTGAGCGCCGAGGACCGGAACGAGTCGAACGAGCCGGAAGAGCTCGAGGGCGCCGAGCCCGAGCAGCCCGCCGCCGAGCCGGAGCAGCCCGCCGCCGAGGCAGAGCCGGAGCAGCCCGCCGCCGAGCCGGAGCAGCCTGCCGCCGAGCCGGAGCAGCCCGCCGCCGAGCCGGAGCAGCCCGCCGCCGAGGCAGAGCCGGAGCAGCCCGAGGCGGTCGAGGCTCCGCAGCCGGCCGCCGAGGCCGAGGTCGAGGTCGAGGCGACGCCCCGCGTCAAGCCCGAGATCCCGGGCGCCGACCTCGAGGTCGACATCGTTCGCGAGGAGGACTATCGCGGCGAGTCGCGCTGGAGCGAGGAAGGCGAGGACGAGCCCGCCGAGGACCAGGCCGAGGACGCCGAGGACCTGGAGCCGCAGCCGATCGCCGACGCCGCGATCGACCTCGCCGCCGGGGCCCGCTACAGCGCCACCGGCAAGCGCAAGACAGCCGTCGCGCGCGTGATCCTCAAGCCCGGCACGGGCGCCTACGTCATCAACGGCCGCACGCTCGAGGAGCACTTCCCGCGCTTCACCCTGCAGCGCAACATCCGCCAGCCGCTCGAGCAGGTCGGCTACGACAGCCGGATGGACGTGGTCGCGCGCATGCACGGCGGCGGCGTCTCGGCCCAGGCCGGCGCTCTCCGGCACGGCATCTCGCGCGCCCTGATCGAGGCCGATCCGAACCTGCGCTCCGAGCTCAAGCGCCGCGGCTTCCTCACGCGCGACGCGCGTGTGAAGGAGCGCAAGAAGGCCGGTCTCAAGAAGGCCCGCAAGCGGCCTCAGTTTTCCAAGCGCTAGTGGCCTCGGCCACGACGCCGACGCGCAAGCTCTTCGGAACCGACGGCGTTCGCGGCGTCGCAGGCGAGTTCCTCTCGGCCGAGCTGGCACTCGCGCTGGCGCGAGCGGCCACGGGCCGTATCCAAGGCGACGACCCGGCGCGCGTGCTGGTGATCCGGGACACGCGCGAGTCCGGGGAGATGCTCGAGGCGGCGGTCGCCGCGGGGATCGCCGCGGCCGGTGGCGAGGCGCTGCTCGGAGGCGTCCTCCCGACCCCGGGCGCGCCGCTCTTGATCGGCCGCTACGGCTTCGACCTCGCCGCCGTGCTGTCGGCGTCGCACAACCCGTACCAGGACAACGGGATCAAGTTCTTCGGCGGCGACGGCTTCAAGCTCTCGGACGCCACCGAGGCCGAGATCGAGGCCCGGATGGAGGCGCCGGCCCACGCGCCGCGGGTCGGCCGCGTGCGGCGTTTCCACGGCGCGCTCGAGGACTACCTGCGCGCCCTCCACGAGCGCTTCGCCGCGCTCGACCTCAGCGCTCGCCGCGTGCTGCTCGACTGCGCCAACGGCGCTACGTACGAGGCGGCGCCGGAGATCTTCCGCCGCCTCGGCGCCCACGTCGACGTCCTCGCGGCGGCGCCCGACGGCCGCAACATCAACGCGGGCTGCGGCTCCACGCACATGGACGCGCTGCGCGAGGCGATGGCCGCGGGAGATCACGACACCGGGTTCGCGTTCGACGGCGACGGCGACCGCGTGCTGGCCGTCGACCGCACCGGCGCGGTCGTCGACGGCGACGAGCTGATGGCGCTGGCGGCCAAGCACCTCGACGTCGACGGCGTAGCAGTGACGGTGATGTCCAACTACGGGTTCCACACCGCCATGGCCGAGGCCGGCATCGACATCGCGACCACCGCCGTCGGCGACCGCTACGTGCTCGAGGCGCTGCGCGAGCGGGGCTGGCGGCTCGGCGGCGAGCAGTCCGGTCACATCATCGACATGGACTTCGTGCCCTCGGGCGACGGCATCGCCGCGGCCCTGCTGGCCATGGAGGCGCTCGGCGACGGGAACCTGCACGACCGCCACGCGATGGAGAAGCTCCCTCAGACCCTCGTCAACGTGCGAGTGCGCGATCGCCGCGCGCTCGACGAGGCGGCTGCCGTCCATACCGCCGTCGAGCGTGAGTCGGCTGCCCTCGAGGGCCGTGGGCGCGTGCTGCTGCGGCCCAGCGGCACCGAGCCGCTGGTCCGCGTCATGGTCGAGGCGCCGACGGCGGAGGAGGCGGAGAGCGTCTCCTCCCGGCTTGTCGCGCTGGTTGAATCAGAACTGACCTAGGCGGACGACCAGTCCTCATGGAGGACTAACGATTCGGATCTAGAATGGCGCCCGGCCAGAGCAGGACGAATGGAGAGCGAAAGGAGGCCGGGCCATGTGCGGCATCGTCGGCTACGTCGGACAGCGCCCGGTGCAGGGGATCCTGCTCGAAGGTCTACAGAAGCTGGAATACCGGGGCTACGACTCGGCGGGGATCTCGATCCAGTCCGACGGTCAGCTCGGCTCCGTGCGCGCGGTGGGAAACCTGGCCGCGCTGCGCGCCGCCGTCGACGCAGCCGGGGCGCACGAGCACGGCGGCAGCGTCGCCGTCGCGGCTCCGCCGGCCACCACCGGCATCGGTCACACCCGCTGGGCCACCCACGGGCGTGTCTGCGAGGAGAACGCCCACCCGCACTTCGACTCCGACAACCGCGTGCACATCGTGGTCAACGGGATCGTCGAGAACTACATGGAGCTCAAGCAGGAGCTGATCGCCGGTGGCGCCGAGTTCACCTCCGAGACCGACGTCGAGGTGATGGCTCACCTGATCGCCCGTGAGCTCGACGAGGCCGGCGACCTGACCGAGGCGGTCCGGCGCGCCTACAACCGCCTACGCGGCCACTACGCCTTCGTGGCCGTCGCCGCCGACGAGCCGGGCGTGATCGTCGGCGCCCGCAAGGAGTGCCCGCTCATCGTCGGCCGCGGTGACGGCGAGCAGTTCCTCGCGTCCGGCATACCGGCCTTCCTCGCCCACACCCGCCAGGTGCAGTACATCGAGGACGACGACATCGTGGTCGTTCGGCCCGACGGCGTCGAGTTCCTCACCGCCGCCGGCGAACCGGTCGACCGTCCGATCGAGACGATCGACTGGGACGCCGAGGAGGCCGAGAAGGGCGGCTACGAGACGTTCATGCTCAAGGAGATCCACGAGCAGGCGGACGCCGTGGCCGAGACGATCGCCGACCGCACGGTGCGCCCGGACGGGGTCGACCTGCCGGAGCTCGACGACGCGCTGCTGCGCTCGGCCCGCCGGATCGTGATCGTGGCCTGCGGCACCTCGTACCACGCGGGCCTGATCGGCCGCTACGCGATCGAGGAATGGGCGCGCGTGCCCGTCGAGATGGACATCGCGTCCGAGTACCGCTATCGCAACCCGATCGTCGGCCCCGGCGATCTGGTCATCGGCATCACGCAATCGGGTGAGACCGCCGACACGCTGGCGGCCATGCGGCTCGCCCGCGGGCGCGGGGCGAACGTGATCGCGGTCACCAACATCCAAGGCTCGCAGGCCACGCGCGACAGCGATGGCGTGCTGTTCACCCGCTCCGGCCTCGAGATCTCGGTCGCCGCCACCAAGACGTTCACGGCCCAGGTCGCGGCCATGTACCTGCTCGCGCTGCGGATGGCCGAGGTGCGCGGAGAGATGGCCACCGAGCGCCGGCGCGAGCTCGTCTCGCAGATCAAGCGCCTGCCGCACGCGATCGCAGAGTTGCTCGAACGCGGTTCGGAGGAAGTCGATCGCGTCGCCGAGCGGTTCAAGGACGCGCGGTTCTTCCTCTACCTCGGCCGCCACGCCGGCCTGCCGGTGTGCCTCGAGGGAGCGCTCAAGCTCAAGGAGATCTCGTACACGGCCACCGACGCCTACGCCGCCGGCGAGATGAAGCACGGTCCGATTGCGCTGCTCGAGGAGGGGACGCCCGTGGTCGTCGTGGCCACCGACTCGCCAGTGCTCGAGAAGGTCGTGTCGAACATGCAGGAGGTGCGCGCCCGCGGCGCCTCCGTGATCGCCGTCGGCGGCGACTCGGTGCTCCCGCACGCCGACGCGGTGCTCCGCGTGCCAGAGGCCGACTGGATGCTGCAGCCGCTGCTGGCGGTGATCCCGCTGCAGCTGCTGGCCTACCGGATCGCGCGGCTGCGCGGGCTCAACGTCGACCAGCCGCGCAACCTGGCCAAGACCGTCACCGTCGAGTAGCTCGTGCGGGCATAAAAAAGGCGCTTGCCGCGGTCAAGCCGGGCAAGCGCCGCAGGGGGGTCCGACC